>CAVTUX010000004.1:0-909672 GCA_963738045.1 uncultured Verrucomicrobiae bacterium
GGACTCAGATGGTCTTCACCGAAACCAGATTGGCCGGCGCTTATCTGATTGATCAGGATCGAAGGGAGGATGTCCGTGGTTTTTTTGCCCGAGTGTTCTGTGTCGAAGAGTTTCGTGCCAAAGACCTCAATCCGCATGTGGCGCAGTGCAGTATCAGCCTCAGTCGCCACAAAGGCACGTTGCGAGGTGTGCATTGGCAGACTCCCCCAAAAGCCGAAGACAAACTTGTGCGTGTTACCCGCGGAGCGATCCATAACGTCATCGTAGACTTGCGTCCAGATTCGCCGACCTACTTGCAGCATGTCGCGGTCGAACTCACGGCTGGCAATGGACGAATGCTCTATATCCCAAAGGGTTTTGGACATGGTCTTCAGACTCTCGTGGATGAGACCGAAGTTTTCTACCAGATGTCGGAGTTCTTCGCGCCGGAGTGTGCTCGTGGCGCTCGGTGGGATGATCCGGCATTCGGGATCACATGGCCCTTCCCCAATCCGATCATGAGCGAGCGCGACCGAACCTGGCCGGACTTTCGATGACGAGCGTCTCTGAGGCAAAACCTTCAGCTGCCGGAACAGGCGAGGCGATCCTTGCGCTGGCCCGGGAGCTACAACCGATCTGCCGAAGCATTACGGGAGACGGTCTGCGTCAAACCTTGCAAATCATCAAGCGCGAAATCCCGCTCGAACTCCACGAGGTTCCTTCCGGCACGCCCGTTCTGGATTGGACGGTGCCGAAAGAGTGGAATATTCGCGATGCCTGCATCAAGAATTCCAAGGGCGATCGGCTGATCGACTTTCAGGCGTGTCCTTTGCATGTGGTCAACTACAGCGTTCCGGTCAAGGTCATGATGACGCGCGCCGAGTTGGAACCGCACCTGCACTCGCTTCCCAGCCGTCCCATGGCCATCCCATACCGAACGTCGTATTACTGCGAGACGTGGGGGTTCTGTCTGAGCCAGGAGCAACGTGATCAACTCGGTGAAGGTCCGTTTGAGGTTTGCATCGATAGCTCGATCGAGCCGGGGGCATTAACCTATGGTGAACTGCTCATTCCCGGTTCACGCCAGGACGAAGTCCTTGTCTCAACGCATTGCTGTCATCCATACATGGCCAATGACAACCTGTCTGGCATTGGTCTTGCGGTCCAACTCGCGAAACGGCTGCTCAATTCGCAGCCGCGCCTCAGTTACCGCTTTCTATTCATTCCAGGAACCATCGGCTCGATCACGTGGCTGGCGTTGAGCGACTCAAGCCGCATTCGGCATGGTCTGGTGCTGAGCTGCCTGGGCGATCCCGGCGCGTTCACCTACAAGAAAACGCGCCTCGGGGACGCTCTCATCGACCGAGTCGCCGAACATGTCTTAAGGCACTCCGGAGTTCCGCAATCCGTGGAAGAGTTTATCCCTTATGGCTATGACGAGCGGCAGTATAATTCGCCTGGCTTCAAGCTCCCAGTTGGCGCTCTGATGCGGACGCCGAACGGACGTTACGAGCAGTACCACACGAGCGACGATAATATGGATTTCATTACCGCTGAAGCGCTGAACGGGTCGTTTGAGACGCTTTGCGCGATCATCGATGTGCTCGAGCACGACGCGAGATATCTTAACCTTAGTCCTCGCGGAGAGCCGCAACTGGGAAGACGTGGCCTCTACGACGGCTCGCAGGACGACATCATGGCAATGCTTTGGGTGTTGAATTTATCCGATGGCGACTTTTCACTCCTCGATATCGCCGAGCGGGCAAAGATACCTTTTGCCGCGGTGAAACATGCCGCCGATCGGCTATCTGCCGCAGGTTTGCTCCGTCGCCTGGCCGAACAGCCGGAATCATGATAATAAGGATTTGCGTGACAACCGGAACTCAAGGGCACAGAAAGTCCGATGGAGATGATCGTCGCTGTGAAACCGATTGATCTGGCAGCTATTTAGCTAACTCTGGTAATCAGCATGAAGATCGCCATTGTAGGTCTTGGTTACGTCGGTTTGCCGCTCTCCCTGCAATTCGCTGGCTCGTGTGCGACCGTAATGGGGATCAACGTTGACTTCTCAAAAGGTGCAACTTTTGGAGCAGGGGAGAAGCTACATCAAGCATATCGAAGCCTCCGCCATTGTTGAGCTCCTTGGGGCGGGGAAGTTTTCCGCGACAACGGATTTTTCTCGAATCAAAGAGGTGGAGACAGTCATCATTTGTGTTCCCACGCCGTTGAACAAGAACCGGGAGCCGGATATTTCCTACGTCCTGCAGACCGGCCGGTCGATTGCGCCGTATCTGCAGCAGGGAGCACTGGTGGTGCTCGAATCCACCACTTACCCGGGAACGACGGATGAAGATCTGCGAGAGGTTCTCGAGGCAGGTTCCAAGATGAAAGCCGGCGTTGATTTTCATCTCGCGTTTTCGCCGGAGCGTGAGGATCCGGGAAATGACAAAAGCAGGGTCAAGACGGTGCCAAAAGTGGTTGGTGGTTACACGCCGGCCTGCCTGGAACGCGCGGTGGCGCTCTACGGCCAGGCAGTCGATACGGTGGTCCCGGTTTCATCCTGTCGGGTCGCGGAGGCGACCAAGCTGCTCGAGAACATTTTCCGGAGCGTGAACATTGCACTCGTGAACGAGCTAAAGCTGGTTTACGAGGCGATGGGGATCGATATTTGGGAGGTGATCGAGGCGGCCAAAACCAAGCCGTTCGGGTTCATGCCGTTTTACCCCGGGCCCGGCCTCGGCGGTCATTGTATCCCGATCGATCCGTTCTACCTCACCTGGAAAGCCCGTGAGTATGGCCAGAACACCCGGTTCATCGAGCTGGCTGGCGAGATCAATACCTCCATGCCTGAGCACGTGGTCCAGCGGGTTGCTGAAGCGCTCAACTCCCAGCGCAAGCCTCTCAATTCTTCCCGAATCCTGATTCTCGGCCTCGCCTACAAGCCAAACGTTGATGATGAACGCGAGTCGCCCAGTTATGTCCTGATGGACCTTTTGAGCGCCCGCGGCGCCGTGGTGGAATATCACGATACCTATGTGCCGGTGATCGGGCCGACCCGAGACCATTCGCATTGGGCGGGCAAGGAATCGGTCGCGTGGGACAGCGCAACAGTTCAGAGTTTTGATCTCGTTTTGATCGCAACCAACCATGCCAGCATCAATTACCAGGACCTGGCCGACTGGGCGCCGCTGATTGTTGATACCCGCAACGCCATGGCAACCGTGAAGGTTGCTCCTGGCAGAGTTTGGAAGGCGTGAGACTCGCACCCCCTGTCGTCCGCGCTCAGCCCTCGGCTATCTGTCCCCCTTAACCAAATGAATCCATCCCAACCGGTAAAGAAAGCGGTCGCCCCTATGGCTGGGTCGAATACAACGCAACGATCGCGCAGGGTTGCTGGAGCGGTGTGCTTTGGCCTCCTCATCCTGGCGTTCGCGCCGACCCTTTTGGCGTTGGCAATCCATGTCGCCCACAGCCAGCTTCATTCTTACATCCTATTGATCCCGTTTCTCTCGGGTTATTTGATCTACATCAGGCGGGACCAGCTCCCGAAGGATTACTCCACGTCTGTCAGCTTGGGTCTCGTCGCGGCGATCGCGGGTCTCGCCGCCCTCCTGGTTGCCTGCCTCCCAGGCACTCCGATTCAGCCACTGAGCGAAAACGATTATCTTGGCGTGATGACCCTGGCGTTTCTCTGTTTCCTGGTGGCCGGTGGATTTCTTTTTCTTGGCCGAAGCTGGATGGCCGCGGCAACTTTTCCGGTCGCTTTCCTCTTCTTCCTAATTCCGATGCCGGACGCGATGGTAGACGGATTGGAAACGGCCTCCCAGCTGGCCTCCGCCGAAGCGGCCAATCAGTTCTTCCTTGCCTCCGGTATGACATTTCTCCGAGACGGGACTTCTTTTCAATTGCCGAACATTGCCATCCAGGTAGCTCAGGAGTGCAGTGGCATTCGGTCGAGTTGGATTCTCCTGGTCACAAGCCTCGTCGCCTCCAATCTTTTTCTGCGAAC
The DNA here is from genome assembly GCA_963738045.1 of uncultured Verrucomicrobiae bacterium. Classification (GTDB taxonomy): domain Bacteria; phylum Verrucomicrobiota; class Verrucomicrobiia; order Chthoniobacterales; family UBA10450; genus Palsa-1392. The sequence continues at coordinate 3,989 of CAVTUX010000004.1, forward strand.
TTCCTGGCGACGTGCCATCCTGGTCGCATTTGTGATTCCGCTCGGGATTCTGCGGAACGGTTTTCGAGTCTTTGTCATTGGATGGCTTTGTGTCCACGTTGGCCCCCAGATGATTAACAGCCCCATTCACCGCCGCGGCGGCCCGTTATTTTTTGTCCTTTCGCTGATCCCGCTCTTTCTTCTGCTTTGGTGGCTGCGCCGGGGAGAGGGCGGCTGGACGAAAAGCGTCGCGCCTCCAGAGGCTGGCATTGCGGGCCAATTGAATTGACGCTTCATCCAATGCGTTTCGCTGCACAAACCGAAAGATCCGGAGAGCGAATGCGTCCTCGCGCTCTCTATTCGTGACGTCGCCGAAAGAGGCCACTTTCAACTGTCGCCGAGCTTTACGATCCGACTAAATCCGGCCAATTTTGTTTCCGGGAGCGCCTTTCCAATGTCAAAAACGCCAAAGAAACGTCTTGCGTCCTCGTGAGATGCCCGTGGCGGTACACGAAGCGTTTGCTCCGTCGGAACAACGGTTGATGAACCCAGCACTGTAAGCGAGTCCAGCCACGCGTTGGCACTGTCTCTGCCTCTGGGAGGGGCGGTTGCATACAGTGCGACGCCCCCGGCTTTCACAGGAGGCGTCGAACAAGTATGTCGCCCCAAGGCGGGGATGAGATTTCGTCGAAAGCGCCTTTACGCCGCGGCAGCCTGGCGCCGACTTATTTTCCGGTTAAACAGGAAGAGACCGAGCAATCCCAAGCCGAGCAACATGGCAGTCGTTCCGCCGTCCGGTACATTGGGGATAAGGATCAGCTGATCTTGAGCGAATTGGTTATGAGCCCTGTCACCCCACAGGTTGAGAACGCCCACGCCGTAATAGCCGTTGTTGTCGTCCGAATAACCTGTGAGACCCATGACGAGGGTACTAAAAGTATTGTTAGGATTAGCGCCTTCACCTTCCAGCCACCAGATCGTCGCCTGAAGGGCTGCCGCACTGGCATTGCCGCCGGCACCCGGGGTGTAGTTGTAGCCGGCAAGCGTACCCTGGGCGAAGTTCAGATAGAGCCAGGCCGTTCCCTTGGAGATGGGATCAGGGTTGCCACCAGAGATTCCGCCATTGATCGCGCCCTGGCTGATTGCATAATAGTACGTGGAGCCGGGGTTGAAATACTCATTGCTTTCTACGCAGAAGGTTTCGAAGCCCCCGCCATAGGTTGTCGCCGCCGCATAGCCCATCGTGGCGGGGACAAAATCTGGTGACGAAGCGTTGAATTCGCCGCCGTTACCGGAATGACGACTGCCGTAATTCATCGTGGCCTGCATGGTCAGAGCCGAAGCATTTGGCAAAAAGGCCGCCAGGGAGGCAATGCCGATGACGAGAACGAGGAGCAATTTTTTCTTATTCATAATGTTCATAAATATCCGCGCTGAATTCAGCAATGTTTATGCCAATACAATCCTCTATTGCGAGTTCACGACGTAAGAGACTGATACTAAGCCAGTTTAAAATAGTTCAACGCCTTCGGGTCAAAACCATGATCCTGCGACAATTGTAAGAAACTCCGACAATTTGCGCCTGCGCGCCGTTTTTTTGGTTTGCAACCTTGGGGCGCGATGATTTTGCCCCGGTCAGGGCCTTCCGCCGCGCAAGAGCTCCAAGTTGTCTCTGCCGCCCATTTTCCTGTTCCAAAAGTTTCTGCTAGACAGCTCGTGCCTAATAGACCCATGATCGCTCAATTCTTTCGCGAGGGAGGCTAGTTATGTTACAACCCAATACCCACACCACCACAATCCCGGCAACCGCAAATCGAGATACGACGAGGTTCGGGAATCAATTCCCTGCTCATTGCCCGCACGGCTCTGATCTTTTCTATCTTGTCGTCGGCGTTTTTTTGCTTGCTCTTGTCGTCGCTAGCGGTTGTCAGACTCCTCCCCCTCGCTCTGACGTTGGGGAGCGGGCCAGCGCTTCCGCACCGGTCTCGCTAGTTCCGGGCGATGTAGTGAAACTGACTTTCCCGGGCGACCCGGATCTGAATCAGTCGCAAAAAATTCAGACCGATGGCAAAATCAATCTGCCAATGATTGGTCAAGTCGAGGCGGCAGGAAAGTCCATCACGAGCCTCCAAGCGGAGCTTACCGACCGCTACAAGCCTCAGCTGGAAAGCTCGGAAGTGGTCGTCACTTTGGACAGCACGGTGATTCCCGTGGTGGTTTCAGGAGCGGTGCAAAAACCAGGGAAACTTTTTTTTGATCGTCCCACGACGGTTTTTCAAGCGATCATGGAGGCTGGTGGGGTGAATGAATTTGGCAACCTGAAGGATGTTCACCTCATTCGGACCAGCAATGGTCAGCAGACGACGCAGACCCTTGATTTGAAATCAACGCTGCAAGGGCAGGCGACGCGCGCGGTCTATGTGAGGAACGGGGACGTGATCTATGTTCCTGAAAGCATGTTCTGACGGGCGCTGGCAATACATCTGGTTCGCCAATTCGAAGATCGACCGATCAATTTTTGCCACTTCTGCATCTGGATCGCCGAGACTGGTCGCTGGCATCGTGCCCGTCCCGTTACACTCCTTCTGATCCGTGACATCTGACTCTATTTTGGCCCTCGTCGCTATCATTCTCTGCGGGTCGCTGGTCACGGCGGCCTTGGTCCGCAAGTGGTGGTCAGTGGCGAGTTGGAGTTTTGCCGCGGGGATGTTCGCTCTTGCGACAATAGCAGCGTTTTCCCAACTGAGCCTCGATTCCGTTTCCGCTCCCGAGGCCATCTTTTGGCAGCGCCTCGCTATTATTGCAAAATCGTTTCTGCCCGGTTTCTGGCTGTGCTTCAGCCTAACATACGCCCGTGGAAATTATCGCGAATTTCTGATCAAGTGGCGGTTTCCATTGCTGACTGCGTTTGTCTTGCCGGTCGGAATAGCGGTCGGTTTTTGGAGGGAGCTTCTCAGCCTCGCGCACGCAGATTCCGGCCAGGCGTGGATCATGTTTGGTCAGCCAGCCCGGCTTTTGAACGCGATCGTTTTGGTCGCGGTCGTGCTGGTCCTTTCGAACCTGGAAAAGACCTTTCGCGCGGCGGTTGGCATGATGCGCTGGCGGATCAAGTTCCTTGTCATGGGGTTGGGGGTCATTTTCGGTACCCGAATCTATACCACGAGCCAAGCCCTGCTTTTTTCGACCCAGGACGTCTCTTTGATTCAAGTCGAAATGATTTCGCTCATCATCGGCTGCGGTCTGATGACGGTCGGTTATTTGAGGAGCGGCTTTGCGGAGATCGACATCTATCCGTCGCACGCGATATTGCGCGGTTCAATCACCGTCCTGATCGCCGGCGGTTATCTGTTTCTGGTCGGTCTCCTGGCTCAGATCGTGGCTGCAATGGGTGGAGTCCGACATTTCCGGGCGCAGGCTTTTCTCGCGTTGCTTGCGCTTGCCGGCCTGGGAATGCTTCTCCTCTCCGACCGAGTGCGACAAGAAAGCGGCCGTTTTGTCAGCCGACATTTCCGGCGGCCGCAACATGATTTTCGAAAGGTCTGGACCTTGTTTACGGAGCGGATCTCGAACGCTTCTGATGAAAGCAGTTTGTGCGGCGCGGCGGCAAAGCTGTTTTGCGAAACGTTCGGCGCCTTATCTGTCACCATCTGGCTGGTTAAAGATGACGGAGATCAAATCGTAATCGGCGCTTCGACTTCAAAATCGCGGGAAGAGAAAGGCGAGTTTCAGGCGTTGGCCGAGGACCATGGAATAGAGATCGAGAGTTTGCGCCAGCATTCGATTCCCTTCGATCTCGAGGGAGCGCCCGAGCCGTGGGCGAAGACTTTGAGACAGTCGAACCCCAGCGAGTTTCATGAAGGCGGAAATCGAATCGCGGTTCCCTTGCTCTCGAGCAATCACTGGCTCGGTCTGGTCGTAGTTGCCGATCGGGTAGGGGGCTTGTCGTATACGGGGGAAGAGTTTGAATTGCTGAAATGCATCGGCGACCAACTGGCCGCAAGCCTTCTGAATCTCCGGCTGGCGGAGGAGAATCTGTGCGCCAAGGAGTTGGAGGCTTTCCAGACGTTGTCGGCTTTTTTTGTCCATGACCTGAAGAACGCGGCCTCCGGTCTCAATCTTACCTTGCAGAATTTGCCGCTTCATTTTGACGACGCGGCTTTTCGTGCCGATGCCTTACGCGGCATCGCAGGAACGGTGGAGCGGATCAATTCTCTGATCGAGAGACTGAGCCTTCTCCGTGGCAAGTTCGAGATTCGGCCGGTCGAGCTGGACCTCAACCAATTGATCGAGGAAACGCTGGCCGGCTTCAACGGCGCTTTGGGAGCGGAGGTAGAGATGCGCCTCGTCCCAGTGCCGCCTCTGATGGGGGATCGCGAGCAGCTCCAGAGTGTGATTAACAATCTGCTCTTGAACGCCCGCGATGCCGTCAATGGCACGGGCCGGATCGTAATCGCGACCGATCACAACGAGAACGAAGCCATCTTGACGGTGGCCGACAATGGTTGCGGGATGAGTGATGAATTCCTCCGTCACTCTTTGTTCCGGCCGTTTCGCACGACCAAGAACAAGGGGATTGGCATCGGAATGTTTCAGGCAAAGGCCATCGTCCAGGCGCATCGGGGAAGTATTCGGGTTAAAAGTGAATCGGAAAGGGGTTCCACTTTTCGCGTCGCTCTCCCGATCCTCAAAGCAGATTCATGAAACACCGCTTGCTCATCGTGGATGACGACGAAGCGATCCGGACCCAAATGAAATGGGCGCTGGCCGACGACTATGAAATTCTTCTGGCCGAGGATCGTCCCAACGCGCTAACCACATTTCGGGCGGAGCGTCCTTCCCTTACGATGTTGGATCTCGGACTGCCTCCGCATCCGAACTCACCGGAGGAAGGGATGGAGGTGTTGCGCGGCGTTCTGGCGTTGGATCCGGACGCCAAGGTCGTCATTATTACCGGCCAGGGTGAAAAGGCTAACGCCCTCAGCGCGGTTGGCCTGGGCGCCTACGATTTCCTGTGCAAACCAGTCGAGGTCGAGGAGCTAAAAATTCTCATTCGACGCTGTCTGCGGGTCGTCGGTCTGGAGCGCGAATACCAGGAACTCCAAACCGGACGCCGTCCGCGAGATTTTGAGGAGATGCTGGGATCGAGTCCCCAAATGCAAGCGGTTTTCTCCTTCATCCGCAAGGTGGCCGTGTCGACTGCACCCGTTCTTATCCTGGGCGAGAGCGGGACTGGCAAGGAAATGGCAGCCCTCGCCATCCACCGCCGCAGTCCGAGCAAAAAAGGCCCGTTTGTCCCGATCAATTGTAATGCAATTCCCGAAAACCTGCTCGAAAGCGAACTCTTCGGCCACGAGAAGGGCGCATTTACCGGCGCGCACATGCAGCGCAAAGGGTTGATCGAAACTGCGGCCGGCGGCACACTTTTTCTCGATGAGATCGGCGATCTTCCGCTGCCGGTTCAAGTGAAACTGCTTCGGTTTCTCCAGGATCAGACCTTCCAAAGAGTGGGTGGTCGCCAGGAGATCAAGATCAATACCCGCGTGGTGGCGGCCACAAATTTGAATCTGAAACAGGCTGTCGCCGAAGGAAGGTTTCGCGAGGACCTGTACGTATCGTTTGGCTGTTGTTGTGCTCGCGCTGCCACCGCTGAAGGCACGGGGTGATGATATTGGCCTTCTGGCAACCGAGTTTCTGCAGCGATATTCGGTTCGAAACAGCAAATCCGGGCTGGTTTTTACTCCGGAAACGCTGCGCGTGATCAATCGCCACGCCTGGCCAGGTAACGTCCGCGAGCTGCAAAACCGGATCCAACGGGCCGTCATAATGGCAAGTGGCAAGCGCGTGACAGTGGCAGATCTGGAACTGGACGGTCTCGAACCGCTCCCTCTTTCGACTTTGCGCGAGGCTCGAGAAGAGGTGGAGAAGGAGCTGGTGGAGCAGGCGCTGCGACGCAACGCCGGGAAGATCACTGCAGCGGCACTCGAACTAGGCATTAGTCGTCCGACCTTCTACGAACTGATGGAAAGACTCGGGATCCCACGTGATTGGGCCAAGGATCAGTAGACGCAAGGTGCGCCGCCAGCCTTGGTGGAAGTTGATCTCAGATCGGCCCCGGAACTTCCATAACGTTCAATTCTGTAATCCAGTGAGACTTGCAAGCAAATCGATTCACATGTGCACTGCACGACAATCGCCAAATCGCATCATGCGCGTTTTTCGCGATCCCCGGCCGATCGACGCCGACAGAATTGAGTTGACCTTCCGCGACGAGAGACTACTCCTTCGGCAAAGTTGAACGAGTGATAAGATCAGCGCGGACATTCAAGTCTCGGGACGTCGCTGGAAAGACCGGGTTCTCTCGCCCAGATCCAAGACCTATTTTTCGACCCGAATTCCGCGCCAAACTCAACTACTTTACCACGATGAATGTTACTCTCCGTTCTTGTTTCTTTTATGGTGTGATTCTCCTCCTGGCAACGTCCCTGCCTGGGTGTACGCGGGAGGCGAGAAAAAATCGTTATCTTGCGCAGGGCGCGGAGGATTTCAAAGCCGGCACCTATGATAAGGCCAGGATCGAATACATGAAGGTCCTGCAACTCGATCAGCGCAATGCCACCGCCTTCGCGCGCCTCGGGCAGATTTGGCTGGAGGAAGGCGCTCCATTGCGCGCCGCAGCCTTCCTCAAAAAAGCCGAGGAACTCGCGCCCAAGGACTTGGATAATCGATTGCGACTGACCCGGGTTTACGTTGTCATTGGACAATTTGCGGCAGCAAGGAAGGAAGTACTTGCGGTGTTGGAGCAGTCACCCAACAACGGGGAAGCATTGGTCTTACTCACCGAGATGGCTCGCGCCCCGGAACTCATCAGTGCTGCGGAGCAGGTGGTCGAGAAATTCCCGAACAAAGAAACGGCGTCCTACCAATTGGCCAACGCCAACCTTGCTTTGCGCAAGGGAGATCTGCCTGCCGCGAAAGAGGCGATCTCTAGAGCCCTCGCGCTTGCCCCTAAATCGCCCGAAGCCCATCAGGCCAAGGGAATTCTCTGTCTGTTCCAGAAGGATTCGAAAGGCGCGGCCGAGGAACTCAAGACCGCGGCCGAACTGGCTCCCCTCCGTTCCGACATTCGGATGACTTATGCCGAATATCAAAGGCAGGCGGGGGCTGGAGAAGCAGCCGTCGCTTCCCTAAAAAGTCTCACCGCAAAGGCACCCGATTATCTGCCTGCTTGGAATTTGCTCGGGCGGATGGCCTTTTCCGAGAAGAAATACGATCAGGCGTTGAGCGACTTGGAGAACGTCCTTTCGCGCGATCCCGAAAACATCGATGCGCGCTTGCTTCAAAGCGACGTCTGGCTTGCCCGGCGGGAGAAGCAAAAGGCGATGACGGAGCTGGACAAACTCGACAAGGCCTTCCCGGGGTTGCCCCAGGCGAAATACCGGCTGGCCGAGGCTTATCTGCAGGATAACAAGCCAACCCAAGCCGCCACCGCACTGGATCAGGCGCTGGCTGCCAATCCCAACTACACCGAAGCGATTCTGCTGCGCGCCCAACTGAACATTGGAACCGGTCACGCCCCAGCGGCCGTCAGCGCGCTGGGGAAATTGCTCAAGAAAAATCCCAGCCTTAAACCAGCGCAATTCCTCCTTGCCGATGCTTACCGCGCGACAGGCCGGCTGGATGACGCAGCCAATATCTTTCGCGAACAGATCAAGGTGACGCCTAACGGGCCGGATCCGTATTTTTTCCTGGGGCTGGTCCAATTGCAGCAGAACAAAATGGAGGATGCCCGTAAATCCTTCGAGAAGGTCCTCGATTTATCGCCCGACAATCTACTGGCAGTCGAGCAGCTCGTTAATCTCGACCTCAAAGCCAAGGATTTTGCGGCGGCTACGCAGCGGGTGCAGGAGCAATTGAAGAAACATCCCGATCGCGCGGCATCCTTCATTCTGGAAGGCCGCGTGCGCGTCGCTCAGGCGCAGTGGAAGGAGGCGGAAGTGGTCCTGAAGAGGGCACTCCAGCTGGACCCGAATTCCGGACCGGCCTATGACATGCTGGTCGCGAGCTATCTGGCCACGAACCGGCTGCCGGACGCGGCACGCGAAATCGAGGCGGCCCTTTCGAAATCGCCGCAAAACCAAAGTGCATTGATGACCCTGGCGTCCATTCGGGAGAAGCAAAAGGATCACGTTAAGGCTCGCGAGGTCTACGAGAAGCTGCTCGCGCTCAATCCAAACTTTGTTCCGGCTCTCAACAATCTTTCCTATCTCTACGCCGAACTGCTTCACCAGCCGGACAAAGCGTATGAATTGGCGCAGAAGGCACATACCCTGGATCCCGGTAACGCGGCCGTCGCCGATACCCTGGGCTGGGCAGCCTACAAACGAGGCTATTATCCGCAGGCGCTCACCCTGTTGCAGGAAAGCGCGGGCAAGCTCGGAGCCAACCCTGAAGTTCAATACCACCTCGGCATGGCGCACTACATGATGGCGCAGACCGACGGGGCCCGTGCCGCCTTCCAAAAAGCGATCGGCGCGCCTGGAGATTTTCCCAACAAGGCTGAAGCCCAGAGCCGGCTCGCCTTGCTCGGCGATGGGTCCGGTGCGACCAGCTCGCTGACCGCCGACCAACTGGAACAGTTGCTCCAGAAGGAACCGAATGATCTCATCGCCCGGATGCGTCTTGCGGAAGCGTATGAGCGCCAGAACGACTGGACCAAAGCTGCCGCCGGCTACGAAGCCGCGCTCAAGCTCAATCCCAAGCTCGCTTCCGCTGCGCTCAAACTGGCCCAGATTTACAGTGGACCCGTCCCGAACAAGGAAAAGGCGCTTTTCAATGCCAAGACGGCGCGGACTCTTGCCCCAGACGATCCGCAAACGACGGCTGTTTTGGGCCGGGTCGCATTCGACACCGGTGATTATTCTTGGGCTTACAACCTTCTCCAAGAAAGCTCCCGCCAGCTCGACTCCGATCCGAAGGTTCTGCATGACCTTGCCTGGGCGGCTTACGGCCTCGGCAAAGTGGACGCGGCCCGCGAGGCGATGGAGCGAAGCCTCAAGGCATCGCCCACTCCCGAGAACGCCGATGACGCGAAGTCGTTCCTTGCCTTGACCGCCTTGGAGGAGGGAAACCCCGCATCTCTCGGCAGCGCGAAGGCGGAGATCGACGACAAGTTGAAAACGGATCCGAAATACGTCCCGGCATTGATGGCCGCGGCCGGCCTCAACCTTCAAACTGGCAACAGAGCCGCCGCGACCGATCAATACCGGCAAGTTTTGGAGCGATTTCCCGATTTCGCCCCGGCACAAAAGCGACTGGCGCTTATTTACGCCGACGATCCTGCTCACAGCGCGGAAGCACTCGATCTTGCTGCAAGAGCGAGGAAAGCGCTGCCCGACGATCCAGAAATGGCGCAATTGCTCGGTCAACTCAATTATCAAAAAAAGGACTACACCCACGCGATCCAGCTCCTACAGGAAAGCGCGCGAAACAAGCCGCTGGACGCCACCGGCCTCTACTATCTGGGCGTATCCCAACTGGCGGCGAACGAAAAATTAGCCGGACGCCAGACCTTGGACCAAGCCTTGGCGCATGGTCTGAAAGACCCTTTGGCAGCCGAGGCAAAACGAGCGCTGGCCGCCTCGACGCATCCGTGATTTTTTTGAGAAACTGTCGGATTTCCGAGCCGGTCCCTCTCAAAATCGTTGAGAATCTTTGCGATTCCGCCGAATCCGCCGCGGCTCGCTAATAATGAACGAACCTTAAAGTATATGGCTGAATGACACCCGAGAGATAGATAATTTCGATGGCATACAATCTACTCCCTAAGTGGCAAAGCAAGCGGCTCCTCCACGAGGAAATCCGATTGTAAAGTGAGTAATTGAATCAGGACCCAGAAAATGAAAAACCTTACCAAAACAATTCTCGCGGTGCTTGCAGCGGGCAATGACGGGTCACATAAAGAATCGGAACCGGAATCCTACTGAAATCCCTGTGTGGCCTTTTTTTTGCGCAGCTTCGCTTTCAAGACAGGAGCAAGGCACCTAGCCAGACTCCAACGTCGGATCGGAGCCATCCGGGCCGCGATTGCGTACGGTCGTTTCAGGGCCGATTGCCCAATCACTGTGACAAGTCCATTCAGATATTGTTTTGATGCGATCTGCTTCACTCAGTTGCTAACGATTGTCTTCGTGGAAGAATTCGGGTGCAGAATGGACAAACTAGAAGATTATTCGAGCGCTTGGAGTGTTGAAGTTCGCCGCCTTGGGTCATGAAGGCCGCCGAACAACGTCCCCGTAGTTCAACGGATAGAACGAGGGTTTCCTAAAGGCGAATCCAATCCTTTGGCACACCTCATCGGGTATATGGCATCGCAAACGCACACACAGTATATTGCTTATAGTTTCGCGTGTGTAATTATCTGCAGCGCGCAAATTTGTTGGTGGGGTGACACAACGGGTGACACAAAAACTTATCTCCACCTCCGGTGTTGACTGGTAAGGCGGGGGCGCCTGCGACCGTAGTCGGCTTTTGAATGTCAATGAGGATCTCTTAGCCTAACGGTGAGGCACATCGGAATGAGAACTGCGCGGGCCAATCCCGCGGGCGCATACTCGTAAAGCTGAACCACCACGCGAAACGCCATGAACGTCCTAATCGAAAACGTCAGATCGTTTGCGAAAAAAAGCATACCATCTAGAATAAAGATACCCACTCACATTGTTGGTAGGCGAAAATAGCTCGGGGAAATCAACCTTTCTCGCGTTACTCTCGGCTGTCTCAGATCTGCGAACGTTTCCCGGTGCGCCTTCACTAAATAAAGATCCTTATGATCTTGGCGGCTACAATTCCATCGCCACTACAAAGGAGGGAAGGCGGGCAGAGCAAACGTTTTGGCATCGGCCTATCATTGTCGTCGGTAACTCCAATGTAGAATCTGACACTCGCCAAGTACGCTCCCACACCGCGGCGAGACAAAACTGTGCTCATTCGAAATTACGACGCCAGAGGATAAGTTCGTAATGGACTGGAGCGATGGAAGATTGCGCGGCTCACTCTGCTGCAAAGGCAAATCGCAAGACATTGAATTTGGTCAAGACATGGTAGACCTAGCCTTCTCGCAGCTGATTCATTACCCGTCACGCTTTTTCGTTCATTACCTGACGAAAACAGGGCTCTGTGGACGCAGTCGAAGGGTATACTCGATCGCGCTTTCGAACTTTCCCGACAGCTGAGGGTCTCCGTGATCCCATCTAGTTCGATTTCACCGATCCGCTCCACACCAAAACGGACCTACGATCTGATCAGCGAAAAATATGACCCGCCGGCGATCACATACCGTTCGTTCTGGCGAAGATTCTTGAGGATACGAACAAAACCGACGAGCACGAAGCTCTGATTGCGAGTTTGCGAGCATTTGGCTCTGACTCTGGACTTTACAAAGACCTAATCGCTAAACGCCTGGGGCATCAGATTGGTAGTCCGTTTCAAATTAACGTCAGAATCGCTGGTCCGTCATTCAATTTGAAGAGATTGTCGGCTGACGGTGTAAGCCAATCACTCCCGATCATTGTGCAAAGCGTATTGAGCTCAACTGCGCCACGCCTATTACTTCAGCAACCAGAAGTTCACCTTCACCGCGCGCGCAAGCGGCGATGGGCTCTTTCTTTTCCAACTTGGTCGGACAAGGCGAAGAAACAGTTCGTAATCGAGACCCACAGCGACTATTTGATCGATCGAATTCGGCTCGAAGTCGCGAAGGGCGTGTTGCCATCTTCGGATGTTCTAATCCTCTTTTTTCATAAGCCTACACTGATACCAAGGTATTTGAAATTACATTGGATAGCGAAGGCAATCTACAAAAATCCCCCGACTCGTATCGCGATTTCTTCTTACAAGAGGAAATAGATCTTTTAATCGCGTTAGCTAATGTGCCTGATTGTAGACGCAAACATTGTTGGCAATTTTTTTGACCCCAACAACCCGACGTACAAGGAGATCTTCGCAGCTGTTCGCGGAGGACGTTGCTGTATCCACTACGGCGGACAGCTGCGACGTGAATATCAACGAATACGCAAAGTAATGTTATATGTCCTCGCCTGGATCAAGCAGGACGTGCAAAGGTGTGGCCCGACCGCCCAATCGATCAGTTGGCAGTCACGCTAAAAAGTGCGGGCGTATGCCGGTCCGATGATGAACATATTATCGCCTTAGCACCGTTTGAAATGTGGGTTACTTTGCACCGACGACAATCTGTTGCAGCAGGATTTTACCAACCGGGCTCTCTTATCCGATCCCCGCGGCAAGATTTATAAGAATAGTTCACATAGGCACTTACTCAAAACTCGCGGCCGGGCATGTTAGCCGATTGTTGTTATGAATTGCAACGGTAGCAACTGAACACCTTTTTGGCATTGCCCAACAAAGGTGTAACCGAAAAAAGCTAGAGGGAACAGTGTTTCGACGACGCCTCGATAGCCAACAACAGCTGAGGATTGCTGGAGCTGGTTCCTTCTGCTCAGGTGCCGCCATCAGGCCGACGGCGAAGTCGGTTGCTCGTCCCCGTCGCCTCCCGTATAGGCGTGCCCCTATTTCCCAGAACAAGGCGAAACGAGATTGCTGTGCCAGATCCCCCAAATGCTCACCCGGCCATTTAGCACAATCCCGCGCACACGCGTTCAACCCCAGCTCGTCCCATCTTTTTCTCCCCGGCGGTCCAACCATATAAAACTCGTTGGGCAATATGACTTCGCACAGCGCTTTTCCAAAATGAAACCACCAATGCGGACCGAGCATTAGCTTCAGCTGAGCTGAATCGTGTAGCCACTAACACTTCTGCGAGCCATAGCTTTCTTTTCTGAATTATACGCGATGAGAGAAAGGTGAAACGAGGGTGAACGAAACGTCACGCTCCCCACACACCGAATAATCGACATCTTTCCTCACCGCAGATTTATCGGAGCGGAAAGCCTGGTGATAGGTACTTTGTGAAATAGCGGGACAGGCGCCCCCGCTGTATTTGAGCGGAAGAAGCTCTACACGACCTAATCCATGCGTTTCGGATGCTCACGTAATACCTCCATAATTCTCTTAGGTCTTCGGTCGACGTTTACGTAACACCCTGACGCCACCTCTGCGAATGGAAAGTTTGTCTTGATATCCCAGCCGACATTGACTAGGCAATGAGTGCTGCCAATTGCCAGTTCGCGGTTGACGTTCACGCGTCCACATTCCGGTTGGAAATATTTTCTTGAGAGCGTTCGATTGATAGGAATGCCATTTCTCCTGAAAACCGACGCTGCCTCTAAACATTCGGATGCAGCAGTAACGGTTAGATGCTCGCAACGTTCACGCTCCGAACTTCAAGATGTAAAGATGAATTATTCGCTTGCGATCGGAAAACAGCTCGATATCTGCCATTGCGGATGCAGTTATCCTTCTTAAGACAAGGAAGGGCCGGGTGCGCCGCTGACGCGGCGCAACCCGGCACCCGAACCTCTTCATAAACAACTCCTGGTTCGCTCATACGCCGATAGGAGTTGCTGTTTCGCGCAGAAACCTTTCGATCTCTGCAATCGAAAACAGAGGCCGACCAGTCGCCCGAGAGGGATGAATCAGGCCGCGTTTAACAAGGCGATCTAAAGTCGCCGGACTAACACTGAGAGCATCGGCAGCTTCGACGCGAGTAAGCGCGAGCTTCGGAGCTTCGAAAAAGATACGTTGTTCATTCATGCGCTCGACAGCTGCGGCCTGCGTCTCAACTTACAGCAACACGCCTAATGCAGGGGCTGTGCCGATTTAGCTACTGCATTCGGACGACCAGGAGGACGCGAATTGCTTGCCTAGCCGTCCGAACATCCTCCTGATTCTTTCTGGATCGTGACCAACGAGCTCCACGCGAGAGTAGCTTTACAAGGTAGATCATATGCCTCCTTAGAATGTTCTGCAGGATATCGAATTTACGCCAGTTCATGAGCGTCACTCCGTAGAACCGCCGAGCGTGTTCATCCGTGTTTTTTTCGGAGGCAGTTAGCGAGTCTCGGTTCGTTCGACATATTCTGCAGCCTGTATGCCTCGTGTGAACGACGCGAAGAAAGCGGCATCGCTTGTCCGGCGGCCGAGCTAGAATCGGTGACATGACCTTGGCCAACGCCGCTTGAGCGAAGGGTCTGCGTTTCGCCATTTCGTTCATCGCCGCGACGCCATCGAAACCCGCCAAGAGTGGTTTCGCGAAGTTTAGAGCAGCCAGGAAACGAGCGTTAGCGGGCGAGTTCGCGACATCTGACACATTATGCAATCCATAAGCGGCAAGATAGAGTTTACCAATGAAGAGCGCCCGATTTTCTCCGGCGTCGGTCTAACACCCACGCGCATCTGAACTCGGCGGCGATTAACATCGTCATTAGCTCCGCCGCTAGTTTTGTAACCCAGTTAGGCGTACTCTCCGCTAATTCCGCTAAGCATCGAGATTAAGAAATCTAGCTTCGGGTCGTCCAACTCATCCAAGACGGACAGCCAGAACTCTTGCTGACTTCAGTCGACGGTTACGCTCCAAGCTTTCACCGGACGTTATCAGGTAATGCCGTTCGCCCCCAGCATCAAACGTGATTCGTTTAGCCATTGCGGCACTGTGCTCGCTGCCGCAGGTGCCCGTAGGTCATCGCAACGAGATACGCCGCCGTCTTTATGGCCTAACCAGCCAGCGATCACCTTAAAGTCACAACCGGCCTCAATCGCATTCGAACAAAAGAAATGCCGCATCGTATGATGACCAAAACGAGGCAAGCCGAGTTGTTTACACGCTCTCAGCAACTGCAAGTGCGCGTTGTCGATCTCGAATAATATGGTCTCATCATCAGAAGCGCCGGGCGTCCGAGCGCAAATGCTTTGTATTAGTCGACGCGAACGGAGACAAATAGAGGAATTGTCCGGGCTTCCGAATTCTTCGTGCCACCCTCGCCGCCAGTGATTAGCAGCGTTAAATTCGATCAAATTAACATCGCGCCACTGCACTTGGCATAGCTTCTGCCACGCCGACAGCCCGAGTAAGCAAGGAATTCAACAAGATCGCGCCGCTTCTCCCGTAGAGCGATGACCCGATCGCAGCTGGTTAAGCAGCGCTCGAAACTGTTCTTTTGATGGAATGACGATGGCTGGCTTTCGGCTCTTTTTTCCGCTTCAGTGGCCGCGACAGGATTATCCAAGACGATCCGGAAAGTATCTTTGAGCATAAGCGAAAATCTGTTTGAGCGTTTCGACATCAATATTCCAGCGTGCGAGCTGAAAGGTGGCGCCACGATTAATCTTCCAGGATTCTATCTCAGTCGCACCGATCGCTCGCACCAGACGGCCGTTGAAGAAATGGACTGATCTGCTTTCACAGCGCTATGCACGGCGATACGCTGAAGGATCGCTTTCAACTCGGTCGTCTTGGATGCGAGCCATCGTTGCGCGAGTTCATCGAAGCGGATCGAACTGCTCGTTCCGTCCGTAGAAAGGCTGACCTGCTTGGTCTAGGAATTCACGCAACCGTCGTTTCGCAACGCTGCAGTCAGTTGTTTTTAGACTGCGGCGAAACTGTTTGCCGCTCTTTTTGACGAGCAGATAATAACGCCCGGCTGAATCGCGATAGAGATTCGGCGCAACCTGTTTGAAACGCTGTTTCACGTTATGAACCCGCTTTTTTTTTCATCGCAGAGGGCAGGGTGATACAAACGGGTGACACAAGCCAAGAAAAATCGTAATTCGTCCCCGTAGTTCAACGGATAGAACGAGGGTTTCCTAAACCTTAAATGTGGGTTCGATTCCCGCCGGGGACATGGTTCAACGTGCCGCCTGCTGACACGCTTCATTATAGTTCCACGCGCAGGTTCGATTGATTCGCTCGCGCACTCGCTCACCCTGCGGGCTTCGTCTATGTCGTGCCGTGCCCGCGTAATCCATTCCCGCCAGGGACAAGATCATTGCGAATTGTGTCGCGGTTGAAACCGAAACGCCGGGCCAGAGGACTGATTTCATGATTTGCAACTGGTCCCGCTGGTCTGTCAGTCGGCGAATAAGCAGGGAATAACATGTCATAGACCCGTAACCTGCGGCGGAAGTGCCGAGCGAAATCGCTGAAAAAGGGAGGACTTTCATCAATTTTGAGCCGTGTACAAGTGCCTGAACGAAGACCCATGGATGGAGCGCGCGAGACTCGATTTAGATCTCAATGTTGCGTCGGGCTCGTCAATCCGGGCTTTTCAACCAGCGGGCGGGAAGAAACCACTTGCGAAGATCAGGAAGGGATAGCCCGGAAATGATTCGTCAAAGATGGAGGGCCACAGCTTCCCCAACCCTCTCTGGTGCTCTGTGGCTAGGCACAGCCTTCCCGACACGGCTCACGGAACGCTGTTTCTCAGCAATACGAGTCGGTACGCCTGGCCAGAAGCGTGCCGGCTCAAACCGGCCCGGCGAAAGGCAGCACAAGCAGCCACAGGGTCGACGAGTCCAGAACCAGCCAAGGTTCAAGGTAGAACCTTTTCGAATGAACAATCAGGTGATCGGCCGGGCTTTCCATCCCGAATGCACTCCATTACTGCGTCGTAATCGCACTGAGACTTTTGGAGGCGTTCAGCAATTGACGGCAGAAAAGCAGCAATAAGGAGCCCGACAATTCGAGGCGAAATGCGCCCCGCCCAAGCTCGATCATCCCATCCTTTGAGCCAGTGATCCAGCAAAGTCGCATCGGCATCCATTCTGCTCTGGCAGGGTGAATGGATCTCTACGACGTGAAGGCGCGCGGCTTTCATTGTCCGCTGAACTACCGGGAAATCTCCCGGCTCTACCGCGCAGGGCAGTTCAGCGGTCGACAGGCTTGCAAACCAAAGGGCGAAGCGAGGTGGCAAACGATCGATGAACTATTCCCTCTGCTAAAGTATGAGGCGGCGGCGCCCCCCTTGCGCTTCGAAGATCCGCCACGGCGCCGCCGCCGGGTAATGTTCATTTCGACCTGTGCGCTGCTCCTTGCGTTTCTCGGGGCAGCAATGCTTCAGGTTTGGATTCAAAGCGCCCCGACAACTGTCGACCGGTGGTCTGGTGAGCACAAACGCTCCCAGACGGTGGAGCCAGCTGTTGTTCCGTTTAGCCCAACCAGCCCTGTCACATTCTCCGATCACCCCTCACATGCACTTGGACGGGATGTTGTCGTTGCCGATCGAGCCCGTATCAAGTAAATCGGTCGGAGCACAGGCACGGCTGCCGGACCCACCAAGGGGACGAATCGGGGGCACAAACGCTCCTTGTTAAAGTTGCCTCGATTCCTGTTCCCTATTTCCGTCAACGCCGAAGGCGGAGGAGAGTTTCGGATTTGCGAAAGCGGATCGGCAAAGCAGAATGCAGGCGATGAAAGCGATCCGGGTGGAAAAGTTTGGCGAGCCGGAGGTGATGAAATTAGTCGAGGTGCCGCGGTTACAGCCCGGCCCTGGTCACGTGCTCGTGAGGGTCCACGCGGTGGGTGTCAATCCGGTCGAAACTTACATACGTGCCGGGACGTATGCGAGGAAGCCGGCGCTGCCTTTCACGCCGGGTAATGATGGCGCAGGCGTGGTCGAGGAGGTGGGCGAAGGTATAACCGAAAGTCGGCCGGGAGATCGGGTCTACATCGCCGGATCAAGCAGCGGGACCTACGCTGAGTATGCGCTTTGCAGCCCGGCCCAACTGCATCGGTTGCCGGAAAATGCTTCCTTCGCCCAGGGCGCGGCGATGGGCACACCTTACGCAACGGCCTACCGGGGGCTGTTCCAGCGAGCGGCAGCGCGGCCTAACGAAACGGTCCTGGTGCACGGCGCGAGCGGCGGCGTTGGGACGGCGGCGGTGCAGCTGGCGCGGGCACATGGACTGCGCGCGCTCGGGACTGCGGGCAGCGAGCGTGGACGCGAACTGGTGCGCGAGCAAGGTGCGCACGAGGTATTCGATCATCACGCGATGGACTATCTGGCGCAGATTATGAAGGCAACGTCCGGACGGGGCGTGGACGTGATCCTGGAAATGCTCGCCAATGCAAATCTGGGGAAGGACCTCACAATCCTTGCGCCGCGCGGACGCGTGGTGGTGATTGGAAACCGGGGCCGGGTGGAAATTGACGCGCGAGAGACGATGTCGCGCGATGCCGACATCCGCGGGATGGTGCTGCCAAACACGCCGCCAGCCGAGTTGGCGAGCATTCACGCGGCGCTCGTCGCCGGCTTGGAGAACGGGACGCTGCGCCCGGTCATCGGTCAGGAACTGCCGCTGGCGGAAGCGCCGCAGGCGCATCGCACGGTCCTGGAGCCGGGCGCGTTTGGGAAAATTGTACTTGCGCCAGATCGCTGAAATTGGATCGAGCAACCAATACCTGGGCCCCGGGAGGGGAAGATGGCATTCCACCGTGCCGCAGTTCAATTCGCCGTGATCTCGCCGAATACCTCGGTCAGTTCATCTTCACTGCCAGCTGCGTAGTAGAGAAAATTCGCTGGTCCGCCTTTTTTGCTGCCGTCCTGATTCGAGATCCAACCGTAAACGTGGGGATGCTAGCTTCCTCGCAGGATGCGCGGCAGCGGCGCACCAATTTTCCGTCGATGCCCAACCATTTCGCCCTCTATGGTGCGAGGATCGACGCGCGTGAGGCTTTTCCGTTGGGCCGGACGAAGGAGCGGTGTGTGCGGGATGTCGCAGAGATGATTTGGCACAAACCAGATGTTCTTCTCCGATGTCATCCAGCTGTCGCGATCGAACCGCGTCAGGTTTACCGGACGTGAGTAGCGACGCAAGGTGCGTTCGGCGCGCAGGTTGAAGTAGATGTGGAAATAGCTCAGGGCCAGTTCGCGCAACGTCCGGTAGACCGGCTCACGATATCTGCAGCCGGTGAAGTTCGATTTTGCCACCGCGCCCCAATGCCCACGCTCTTTGAAAATGGCGAGGACATGGTCGGTGTCTTGATCCGCTTCCAGGTCGAGCAATAGCGGCGGATAGCCGAGCACGCGCAGTGCAGCGGCGGCGAAGATCGCACCCTCCAGACAATGGGCGGTGCGTTCGCGCAGGACGACGCGCGGCGACCAGGCGGTGGGCGCGAGGTGATACGGCATCGCGTCGAGGAAGCGCTGGATGCCAACGGGCGTCTTGAGCGTACGCAACTGGCGGAGCTCAGCGTCGGAAAACATGGAGCAGAGGAAGAAGCCGGAGAGCGGAGGTTCTAAGGGCCGAAGGGAGTGTATAGCATTCAGCCTGGGAATACTTTTGCAAAACGCTGGCGATTTTGTTCATCCATTTCACGCGCCAAACTGTGTCTGCGCGGACTGCGGTTGTCGATGCGAAATCGGGGAGCGGTCGGCGCGAGTTATTTGATCTTGGCAGATCAGCGCACGGTGCTGTGATCATGACCGCCGGAGACGGATCAGCGCACGGTGCTGTGATCATGACCGCCGGAGACGGGATGCCGTTTGCGACCACCTCGAGCGTGCAACTGCCTCTGTCCATATTCGTGGGCACGTTGAAGCTGGTCGAGACAAGTTGTTTGCCGTGAATCTAAACCGTCGATCCGCCTGCCAATAGCGCCGGGCGCCGAGGGACTCGGAAAGCTCATGAAGGAGCGACGCGATCTGTGTCTGGCGGGACCGTGATTGCGTCTTGATAGGTGCATTTCGGTGCAGGGACCCTTGACAGGGGCGGTGGTCACAACCGCCCGCTGGGCGATTCAATCCTGTGGTCGACGAACTAACGCTCCGCGCAAAAGGAGAAAGTCCGGCGATCGACGACCTCTCTGTGTTCGGCGGCATGTGATCTGCTCAAAAAACTGGGTGACGATCGAATCAGAGACCATCACAAATACCGAGAACCGCCATGACAACGACCATCTTTTCCGACTCTGCCCTCAGCCCCGAACTTTCCGGAGCGAAGGCGCTTCTGATCGAGCCGGTTCTGACAGCTGCCGCCGCCGTTTTTTGGCTTATTGCGCTGCCATTTGCCGCCGTGTCCATTATGGCGGTCAGGGTCTGGGATGGCTCGGTTGCGCTCGTGACGGGGCATGCACTTCGGCCTAATCCACTCATCCTTCGGCAGAGACCTGCGAAGAATGCGCGTGTGGCGCGGGCCTCGAAGCACGCGGCGCAAGCCTGACCGTTAAAAGCGTTCAGCGTCCATTCAGGTTCTGGGGGAAGCTCCAGCCACCTTGCTGCAATTCGCAAAGACGCGCCCAAAGTGGGATTCGCTCAGTCGTTTCGGAAAAGCAATACGGCGTGTCTGCAGCCTTTCGGCTGCAAACACGCCGATCGCAATTGACGAATGGCTTCTCGCTACCGGCTGGTTGTCTTAACAACTTCGCCGTCTTTTGCCACCGGCCCTATCCGGATTGCGTTGTTCTCAGATCTAAGCCGAAATTAACCATTGGCCACAAAGAAGACGACTCCGTTCGAAGCGCCTCAGGTATGTCCGGTTTGCGGTGAGGATGTTCCGCCCGGGGCGTTGGCTTGTCCCGAGTGTGGAGCGGATCACAACTCAGGCTGGAAGGACGACGCCGATCGGATTGACGGTGTTGACCTGCCGGATGAGGACTTCAACTATGCGGAGTTCGTCCAACAGGAATTTGGATCGTCTCTGAAGGCAGTCGCAATCAAGTCGCTCTGGTGGATTGTTGCCCTTATCCTGATCGTCGCGTTTGTTGCGATGTATTTTTTCTCAGCTGGCTGGTGATTCAAGCTTCGAGAGAAGCTATTCTCCGTCGCCTTGGACCGAGAGCTCCCAGCGGTAACCGTCGGGGTCGTGAACCCAGAGTCCCATATGCGGAGAACCAGGTGCTTCCGGGCCGATTTCGTCTCCCGGATCCTCCAAATCAGCTTCGATGCTTTGAAGGTGTTTGAGTGCCTTGCGGAGGGTCGCCATGTCGGGAAGGTGAAACGACATGTGGCCAAGCGTCTGCGGCACAGGTTTCCCCGTGTGCAAGGCGATGGTGACATTGTCGTTCCCGACTGCAATGCCGTTCTCGAACTCGAACTGCTTCGTCAAGCCGAAGGCCCGTTCGAACCACCTCGCGCTCTTCTTTGGGTCGCGCACCGCCAGACCGAAATGACCGACCGTGCCAAGAGAGAAAGGAACTTTCATCACCGCCTCAACAAGTAATCGAAGTCCGTGACAGCCTCGGATGGGAGGAGCCACATCAAGTAATAACCGGAACCCCGACGCAGGCTGAAAAACTCCGTTAGCCGCTATTTTTTCCCGTCGAAGAGATAAAGATACTTGCCGTAGCCTTCCTCCTGCATTTTTTCGCGCGGGATGAAACGCAACGCGGCGGAGTTGACGCAATAGCGCAGACCAGTCGGCGCGGGTCCGTCGTCAAAGACGTGGCCGAGGTGCGCGTCGCCCTCCTTGGAGCGGACTTCCGTTCGTTCCATGAAGAGCGTTCTTATCGGTCTTCTGAACAACGTGCGACGGGTCGATCGGCTTGGTGAAGCTCGGCCAACCGGTGCCGCTCTCGAATTTGTCGGTCGAAGCGAAGAGCGGTTCGCCGCTGATAACGTCGACGTAGATGCCCTGTTTATGGTTGTTCCAATAGGCGTTGTGGAAGGGCGGTTCGGTCCCGTTTTCGCGGGTGACGTAATACTGTTCCGCTGTGAGTTTCTTTCGCAATTCGGCGTCGGACATGGTTTTCGTTTGAGTTGTTTTTCTGTCGTTGGAATTTGCCGCCGGCTGGGCGGTTGCGGAAGGCGCGGTGGAGGCATTTAAGGCGATGTCCTTCGCGTCACCGGCGCGGCCAATGTAAAGCGAGGTGCCGGCGATGAGAAGAAGGACCGCCGCGCTGGCCCCAATCGCGGAGAGGTTACGCCGTTGCTTGACGGCTTCTCGATAAAGTGAGGTTTCGTTCATCGGCCGTACGGACGAAGTTACGCCCCCTTTATTCCGTGACAACGGGCACACGCTCGCTCCGAATGGCTAGGCGGCATCCGATCGACCGGCTTCCGGCACCCGGATGTAGCGACTGAAAAGCAGCAGCCCGACAGGCGCAACCGAGGCCGCGAGCGCGAAGATAAGCCACATCATGGCGGGACGGCGCGGCCCTTCCGCTGGACAGAAAGCCGCGAGGATCCAACCGGCCGTGCCGACGAGCAGCTTACCGATGAGAAACGGAAGATAAGCCAGCGCGCCGTAGGAGGCTTCCTGGCCTGCCGGCGCGATGGCGGCCGCGTACTCGTAGACGCGCGGCGAATAAAAAGCTTCGCCGACGGAAAAGACCGTCAGATATAGCGCCGTCATGACGTAATAGGGATTGATGCTTCCCTCGAGCCCGAGATAACCGTGCCCGAGCCATTGCCCAAACGGGCCATTCGCCAAAGGCCCGAACCACAGGGGCGGCAATGCCATGATGAAAACCCCGGTCGCACAAATGGCACCACCGATCACGACCATGCGATAAGCGGCGAAGCGTTGCGTCAGCGCCCCAATCGTGGGCACGAGCACGATGATGAGAATGGCATTGATGTTTGCCAGCTTGCCGACCGGCGCATTGAGGCCCAGCACACGATCACCAAACTTCGGAAAGACATAATCCATCTGCAGGAAGATGGCTTTGAGAAATCCGATCAGCAGAAAGAAGGCGAGGATGCGAGCGAAAGCAGACTGCCCGACGAGACGTCTAAAGAGCTGAGCGGTATCGACCGCGCTTTGGCGGACCGTCTCGGCGATGCGTTGCCAGAAGCCGGATGTTGCCGCAATCATCCGGGCCTCCCGCGCTTTCTCCTCCTCTCCGCGCCGGAGAAAGTAAATAGCGGGAAAAATCAGGATCTCGATCGTAAGACTGACGAAAAAGAGCTGTTCGTGCGTGGTTGGTTGGAACCCAAAAACGCGGATCCGCAGATCCAATTGCCGGACATAGTCAAAAATCCATCCGGCCGCGACGTAGCCGATGTTCATCACCATGTAGATGATCGAGAACGCGATCGAGCGTTGCTGGGTGGTCGAATAAATCCGCGTCGCCGCCAAGAGCACTGGCGTCCCGAGCGCCTCGCCCACCGCGAGTGGAAGCACACCGCAAATCAGCGCCAGCGACGGAATCGTGGTCACGACCATCACGCTGCGGGCGAAGGTGCAAATCGTGACCCCGAGGAAAAACGTCCGGCGCAAACCGATCGCATCGGTGAGTGAGCCGGCGAGCAACGTAAATACGGTCATGGCCGGCGCCCAAACCCAGCCGACCAATGCCCCGGCCGCCTGATCGCTGTAGCCGAGATCCCGTGAAAGCCACAGCACCATCGTCTTGTTCGTGATCGAGTAGGCGGTGTAGATGAGAAACTTGATCAGGAACGTGAGCCACAGCTCGCGTCGTGCGCTCTTCAGCACAGCGAACTTGGCAAAGAATCCAGCCAGGCCCGTCTTCACCAGCGGCGGATCGCCCATAGCCGCGGCCGCGCTTTCCTTCGTCGTCGGAATCACCGGGGAAAAGAATCAGCGGAATTGATCGGAATGGAAGAGCCATCTCACAAGTATTTGCTCGGAGAGTGATTGGCTGAAACGTCTGCAGCCCGAGACGATTCAAGCCCGGCGATCACGCGCGTCCTGTCTGCTGGATGCGTTTTTTACCGCAACGGACTTGGCCACCTCTCGTAGCTACCGATTGCGATGCCTCCAAAGCGGTTCCCAACCGTGAGGACGAATGCGCCGTCCGCGCGAAATGCGTGAATCGGATTTGATAGTCGAAACCGCATGCACCGCAGCCGTTTTTGGGGCGAAGCCGATCTCGACTCTGTGCTGCCTTTAGGGTTACAGGAGCGAAATCCTCGTGCCTGCATCCGTCCAGGTCGCGGTGAACACATTAGGTCGGTCCTGCACCACTCTGATCCGTTGCTCGGAATATGGATACGCACCGTTCCAGTGTGGCATTTGCTTGATCCTGATCAAATGATCTCCAGGTGGTACCAGCCCACGGTAGGTCTCCCCATAGCCGAGATTGGCCACCCGGGTACCATCAATATAGATGTTGAAGTGCTGCCAGTTGCCGAAATTCGCCGCCCGCCTGATGACCAGGCACGCGTTGGCGGCCGCCTGCGACGACGCCTTGGGCACTACTTCATCGCTTCCCGCCCGGACTGTGCCAGCCGCGACACCGCATCCAATCGCCGTGATGAGCAAGGCATATGATAATTTCATACCTTGATAGACAACTAATTCTCTCCTTGCGTTCACGCAAAGGGCGGGACTTGTGGATCGATTCCTTGTCGTGCCAGTGGGAACCGAGACTCATCCAGCTCGTTCCCAACCGACCACGATTGCGATGCAGCGAATCGAAAGCCCAGCCACGCACGGCCTGCCGGACCGTGTTAGGCGCGGTTCGCCGATTCAGGTTACAACAGGTTTTCGACAAACGAGCGCGAATCGAAGGCCGCGAAATCCTCCAGTTTCTCACCCGTGCCGACGAAACGGGTGGGAATGCCAAGCTCGTGCTGGATCGCGATGACAACGCCGCCCTTGCCACTGCCGTCGAGCTTGGTGACGATGAGGCCGGTGAGATCGACCGCGGCGTGGAACTCGCGCGCCTGCGCGAGCGCGTTGCTCCCGGTCGTGGCGTCGACCACGAGCAAGCGTTCGTGCGGCGCCTGTGGATCATGCTTCGCGAGCGAGCGCTTAATTTTTTCCAGCTCTGCCATGAGGTTCATCTTGGTGTGGAGTCGTCCGGCCGTGTCACAAAGCAGGAACTCGATGTCGCGCCGCTCGGCGGATTGGTAGGCCTCGTAGCAAAGCGCCGCGGGATCGGCGTTGTATTGCCCGCGGATCATTTCGATCTTCAGGCGGTCGGCCCAGATGGCGAGCTGCTCGATGGCCGCGGCGCGGAAGGTGTCGGCCGCTGCGAGCAGCACGGTGTGGCGGTTGCGCTGGAAGTAGGAGGCGAGCTTGGCGGTCGAAGTCGTCTTGCCTGTGCCGTTCACCCCTACGATCAAGATCGCCTTCGGCTTTGCCGGCAGGGGACGAATTGGCGCCGGTTGAATTGGGAGGACGCGCAGGATTTCTTCGCGGGCGACTTCCACCACATCCTGGGCCGTGATCGTTTGAGTGAGGGCTCGCTTTTGGAGCGCCTCCACGATCCGCAGGCTCATCGGAACGCCGAGGTCGCTGCGGATGAGCATCTCCTCGAGTTCATCCCAATCGACTGGTTTGCCCGCAAATTTTTGAATGAGCGACTTGAAAAACTTCATTGCCTAACGATGGGATGACGGGGTGTTGGAGTGCAGTGATGGAGAGGCGACATGGCAACACTCCATCACGCCATTCTTCGCCTTCGCAAAAGAAAAATGCGGCGCCTCGTGCGAAGACGCCGCATCTGCGAATCGATGCAGGAGCGCGCTACTTCTCCTTGGCCAGCGCATCCTCCACCATTTGGAGATGCTCTTTCAGCGTCGGGAGCATTTTCTTTGCGAAGGCTCTCACGTCTGAGTCCTCATTTGTCTCCGGATCGTTGGCTTCTTTCTCGAACATGGCGATGTCTTTCTCGTGGTCTGTCTTCAGCAGGGTGAGGTATTCCTTGTCGAAGTCGGGCCCTGAGAGGTTCGCCGGTTTGACGTGCACCTTCGAGAGGTCAAGGTCTTCCTCTTTGGCGATGTTCAGCAACTCTTCGTTCGCCTTGGTATGATCAGTAATCATGCGTTCGGCGACCGCCTTGGTCGCCTCATTTTTGGCTTTCTCGTTCGCGATCTTCGCGAGCTCGACTTGTTCCAATCCGCCTTTGTAGGCTTTTTTCACGAATTTCTTGTCGTTCGCGCTCAGCTTGGACTCGGACTGCATCTTGGTCTCGTCGGCTGCCTTCACGCTGGCGACAAAGCTGAGGCCGGCGGCAAGAAGCGCGGCGATCGCGAGTGATGATGTGAATCGGATATGTTTCTTCATAGTTGGCTTGTTTGAGGTTGATTGACTTGGTCTGCCGGGCATGCCGACAAATAAGTTTCGTGAAACCCCGCTGGGTTGGACGTGAAAATCCGATTTTCGGGATGAAATGGGATGAGTCTGCAACGCTGCGAGGCGCAATTTAGTTTTCTTCTACGCCCGCGCCGTAGGAACTCTCCACCCGCTGCGCGACATCGCGATAACCGTAGTCGGTCTCGTAAATTTTTTTCATCGCGTCGATATACTTGCCGGCGTCGCCCATCTGCTCGTAAACCAGGCCGAGGTTGTAGACGATTTCCTTTTTGACCGAATCCATCACCGCCATTTCGCGCGCGGCATCATCCAGTTGCTTGGCCGCAAGGTCGAGCATGCCGAGTTCGCGATAACAGCGGCCGAGCAGGTTCATCGCCTTGAGCCGGACACTCGGGTTTTGGCGAGCGCGCTGCAATTCCGGGAGTGCATCGCGATACTGACCGGCGTTGGTAAGCTGCTCGCCCAGTTCGTAGCGTAATTGCAGATCGGTCGGACTGCGATCAACGCGCTTGCGCGCATCGTCGATCAAGGTTTCGGCCCGCTTTTTCCTGATCGCTGCGAGCTGCGCCATCCTGGCGGCAAACTCCGGATCATCCGGCCCGTGCCTGGCGAGATATTGCTCGTCGTCCCGGACTTGGCGGTCGAGCTGTCGCATCTGCAGATCGGCTACTTTGCGGGCCAGGCCTGGATCATGTCTATTCGTTAGGGCGACGGCGTATTGATACCAGGCAATCGCACCCTCGAGGTCGTCCTTTTGGTCGTGCAGAAGACCGAGCCGCTTTGCAAGATCCACGTTCTGCGGCTCCGCCTCGTGTCGGGCGAAGATTTCGTTGATCTGTTGTTCGAGGGATTCGTCGCTGAGTCGCATTCGACTTTGCTGCTCGAGCGTGACAGCCGCTTCCTTATCCTTGATCAAATCGCGATAGCTCTCCGCTTCGGTCCAACCGCCTTTTTTCATCGAAGCGCGCGCTGAAGCGTCTTTGCCCAGCTTGACCGCATTGAGGTCGAGAGGATCAATCTCTGAGATCCGATTGTAAACTTCGACGGCCTCGTCGCTCTGATCGTACTGATGATAAAGGCGACCAAGCTCATGCAGGAGCTTGACGTCCCTGGGTTCGTTCTCGAGCAGGGTTTCAAGCGCGAAAATCGCCATCTCCGGATAATCGGCCGCTATTGCCGCATCCTTCAGGAGCATGTTGGCCTGCGAGTTGTATGGTGCGGTTTCGAGAACTTTTTCGACCAACTCGATCGTCTTGCGCGGATCCTTCTTTAGCTCGCGCTGCGCTTTCATGACCGCGAGCGGAGCGGTCGAGATATTAAAGAAGCGCTTCTTCTCGCTCTTGACCCGGGTCACTTCTGCCCGGCGCAGCATTTGGCGGCCGGTGAGGAATTCCGGTTCCTGCTTGAGGAGGTTTTGTAGAAGCTCGATCGCATAACCGAAATTGCGCCGCTCGATCGCAGCCATGGCCTTGAGCCAATAGCCGCGCGACTGCTCGCTCAAGTCCTTCTCATGCTTTACCGCCATGGTTACAATCGTTAGTTATACACAGCCACGTCCTGACTCGTCAGGCGAAAAAATCGTGCCGAGGTTTCGCCGGCTAGAACAGATCCAACTGTGGTTTCCCGCCTTGCGGTGGGATCCGGCGTGATCGCTTTTTCCGCTCGACGCGCTTCTCTTCGGTTGCGCCATTTGGCTTTTCCAAGTGAGACAAAATATCTTTCGCGCGATTCAATATTTCCTGCGGCAAGCCGGCCAGCCGGGCCACTTGAATGCCGTAGCTCTTATCAGCTCCGCCGGGAACGATTTTGCGCAGGAAAATGATCTGCTCATTCCATTCGCGCACGGCGACGTTGAAGTTTGCGACGCCGCTGCGTTCGGCGGCGAGCTTCGTCAGCTCGTGATAATGCGTGGCAAAAAGCGTGCGTGCTTTAATCTTGTCGTGCAGAAATTCCGCCACGCTCCAGGCAATCGAGAGTCCGTCGAAGGTGGAGGTGCCGCGGCCGATTTCGTCGAGAATGACAAGGCTGCGCTCGGTGGCGTTGTTCACGATGTTGGCCGTCTCGTTCATCTCCACCATGAAAGTGGACTGGCCGCGGGAGAGATCGTCATTTGCGCCGACCCGGGTGAAAATGCGATCAACCAACCCGATCTCCGCGCTCGCCGCGGGCACGAAACTGCCGATCTGCGCCATCAGGACGATCAGCGCCACCTGCCGGATGTAGGTGGATTTTCCGGCCATGTTCGGTCCGGTGATGATGGCAAGGCGCAGTTTTTCGCCGTCGAGATCGGTGTCGTTAGGCACGAACTTTTCTTCGGCAAGATTTTGATCGAGCACCGGGTGACGCGCATCCTTCAGAAGCAGGCGCAGTGAGTCGTCGAGCTCCGGCCGGCAATAGTGGAAAAGCCGAGCGGTTTCGGCGAGCGAACAGATGACGTCGAGAGTCGCGAGCGCGCTGGCCGTTTGCTGGATGGGCGCCAGTTCGCCCAGCGTTTCGTCACGCAGCGTCTGGAAAAGCTGATATTCGAGATGCCGCGCGCGTTCATCCGCCCCGAGGATTTTCGCTTCCACCTCTTTCAGCTCGGGGGTGATAAAACGCTCGCCGCCGACGGTGGTTTGCTTGCGCGTGTAATGCGCCGGCACGCTGGCCAGATTCGACTTCGTGATCTCGATGAAGTAGCCGAAGACGGAATTGAAGCGAATCTTGAGCGACTTGATCCCGGTGCTGACGATCTCCCTTTCCTGCAGCTCGGTGATCCAATTCTTTCCGTCGCGCGACGCCTTGCGCAGTTCATCGAGCTGCGGATCGAAGCCGTCGCGGAAGATGCCGCCGTCCTTGAGAGCGAGTGGGGGATCATCGAGGAGTGCATTACCCAGCTTGGCTGCCAGCTCCGGCATCTCATGCAGATCGTTTTGCAGACGTTGGGCGAGCAACTCGGTCGAGGCGGAATCGTTAGGGCGGTTCGCGCCAAATGCCAGCCGGTCCAGAAGTCTTTGCAACTCCTGCCTGAGGGCGGGCATCTGTCGAAGTGATGTCTTCAGCGCGACGAGATCACGCGCGTTCCCCGAGGCCTGGCTGAGCCGACCGGAAGCGCGTTCCAAGTCGCGAATTCCCTTCAGAGCGTCTCGTAGCGATGCAAGCAGATCGGACTCCTGAAGAAGATCGGCAATGAATTGTTGCCGGGAGTGCAATTCGTTTAGATCGCGGATTGGTTGTAAAATCCATTGCCGCAAACGCCGTCCGCCCATTGGTGTGACAGTGCGATCGAGCACGGCGAGCAGGCTGGTATCGCGGACACCACGCGAGCTGACCAGTTCGAGATTGGCCTGAGTCGCGGCATCAAGCAGAACGTGATCGGCGGGCGTGTCGCAACGGAGCGAGGTGAGGTGATCGATGTTTCTCCGCAGCTGGTGCTTGAGATAATGAACAATCGCGCCCGCTGCGGCAATGGCCTGCGGAAGGTCGGAGCAGCCAAAGCCGTCGAGGGATTTCACTTTGAAATGCTCACAGAGGGTGAAGCGCGCGTTTTCCGGCAGGAACGCATAATGGTCGTAGGGCAACGCGCGCTCGAATTCGCTGAACTCATTTCCCTGGCGGTCGCTGATCAGCAACTCGGACGGTGCGACTCGCGCCAGTTCATCGAGCAGACCGCGCGAATCCGCCACTTGCATGAGGCGAAATTCGCCGGTGCTGAGATCGGCGTAGGCAAAACCGAAAATGCCGTCGTCGATGAAGACCGCACCAAGATAATTCGCGCGCTTCGATTCCAGGAGGTCAAGATCACTCACCGTCCCGGCACTGATGATCTGTGTGATATCGCGCGTAACCAGTTTTCCTTGCTGCGGTTCGCTCGTCTGGTCGCAGATCGCGACCCGCCTCCCTGCGGTAATGAGCTTGGCGATGTAGCCTTGCGCAGCATGATAGGGCATCCCGCACATCGGGACGTCATTGCGCCTGGTCAGCGCGAGATTGAGCAGACCGGAGGCTTCTTTTGCGTCTTCAAAAAAAAGTTCGTAAAAATCGCCGAGCCGAAAAAGCAAGAGAGTATCCGCCGGCACGCTCGCACGAAGGCGCCGGTACTGTTGCATCATCGGGGTAAGCGTTTCGGCCACTGAGCGAAGCATCAAATTGGTGGGCGCGAATTGCCAGTTTATTTGGCCGAGGTCTGCTCCGACTTGCGCGGCAAGGTTGGAAACCACGACCGGGTAACAAGAAAAAATCGTTGAACGTTAGGCGAGGTCGGTTGTCTGTTCTTTTCCCGGCCGAGGTTGCCGGACGGTTTTTTTCTGCATGATCCGAGTTCAGGACTTGAAGAAATTTTTTGGGCCCAAGAGGGCTGTGAACGGCGTCTCGTTCACAGTGGAGAAGGGCGAAGTGTTGGGATTCCTCGGGCCTAACGGTGCCGGCAAGTCAACCACGATGCGGATGATCACCGGGTTCATTCCGCCGACGGAGGGCGAGGTCTCGGTTGGCGGCTTCGACGTCGTGGAAGAGCCGCTCCGGGCCAAACAGCTGATCGGTTACCTGCCGGAAAGCGCGCCGGCCTACGCCGAGATGACGGTGCAAAGTTTTCTTCACTTCGTCGCGGAGCTGCGCGGACTGAGAGGCGAGGCGAAGAAGGCCGCGGTGGCGCGGGCGATCGAGATGTGTTTTCTCGATTCGGTGGCGCATCAGACGGTCGAGACCCTTTCAAAAGGATATCGGCATCGGACGTGTTTCGCGCAATCGATCATTCACGATCCCGAGGTCCTGATTCTCGACGAGCCGACCGAGGGGCTTGATCCCAATCAGAAGCACGAAGTACGGACGTTGATCCGCCGGATGGGGGAACGGAAGGCGATCATTTTTTCGACACACATTCTGGAGGAAGTCGAGGCGGTTTGTTCGCGCGCCATCATCATCGATCGCGGGCAGATCGTGGCCAACGGAACGCCGGCGGAGCTCAAGCTCCGTTCGCAATATGCGGGCGCCGTCCGGGTGCAATTCGCGAACGGCGACGCAACCATCGCGCAAAAGTTGTCTCAGCTCGCGATGGCAGAGCGGGTCGTGACGCTTGCTGAATTGCCGCTGACCCTGCGCGTCTACCCGACAGGATCGCGCAGCGGCGCACGATCTCGCACGCACGATCGGCGAGTTGGCGGCCGGCGAGCGCTGGGCGCTGGAAGAATTGCATACCGAGGAAGGGCGGCTCGACGAGGTCTTTCGCACTATCACCCTGCCCGACACGAAGCGAACGCCATGACAGAGGTCACCCTGACCGCAACGCGAACCGCGGACGCTGAGGAAGCCGTGCCCAGACCGGCCGGCGCGCTACGCGCACATTGTGACGATTGCGAAGCGCGAACTCGTCGGTTATTTCGAGTCGCCCATCGCCTACGTTTTTATCGTCATCTTTCTCCTCCTGGTGGGGTTTTTCACCTTCATGGTGTCGGGATTTTTCGAGCGCGGGGAGGCGAACCTGGAGCCCTTTTTCGCCTGGCATCCGTGGCTTTATCTTTTTCTCGTCCCGGCAATCGGGATGCGCATGTGGTCGGAGGAGCGTCGTCTCGGTACGATGGAATTGTTGCTCACCATGCCGATCACGCCGTGGCAGGCAATCGTGGGAAAATTTATCGCCGCTTGGCGGTGGTGGCTCTCGCTTTCGTCCTGACGTTTCCGATCGTGATCACGGTCAATTATCTTGGGCATCCCGACAATGGCGTGATCGTCGCCGGTTACATCGGGAGTCTTCTGCTCGCCGGCGCTTACTTCTCGATCTCGGCGATGACTTCGGCCCTGACGCGCAATCAGGTCGTGAGTTTCATTCTTTCGGTCGTGATCTGCCTTTTTCTTGTTCTCGTCGGTTATTCGCCGGTGACAAATCTGCTCGTGCAATGGGTCAATCCCTGGCTGGTCCAGGCGGTCTCGGCCTTCAGCGTCATGACGCATTTCGAGAGCATTCGCAAAGGCGTGATCGATTCGCGCGATATTCTCTTTTTCCTTTCGGTCATCGGGTTCTCGCTTTTTACCACGAGCGTTATCTTCCGCAGTCACCGCGCCGGCTGAGGGAATGTGATCTGGCGATGAAAAGAAATCTTTTCAAGTTACTTTGTTCTCGGCCGCAGGCGTGATCGCGATGTTCATCGTTCTCGTCGCGGTTAATTTTATCGCGGCGCATTTCAAAGAACGGATCGACCTCACCGCAGGAGAAGGCTTATACGCTTTCGCCGGGACGAGAGCGATCCTGGCGAAGTTGGATACGCCGGTGCAGATCCGATTTTACGTTTCGCAACGCGCGACCGACATGCCGGTTTCTCTCAAGACCTATGCTCAACAGGTAGATGACCTGCTGGGCGAATATCGGCAGGCATCCAAGGGATTGATTGAAATTCAGAAGCTCGATCCCGAGCCGGATTCCGAAGCTGAAGATTCGGCCCGTCTCGACGGCGTCCAGGGTGAGCAGCTGCCCAACGGAGAGCGAATTTATCTTGGGCTCAGCGTCACGATGCTCGATCAGAAACAAGCGATCCCGTTCCTGACGCCAGACCGTGAACGACTGCTCGAGTACGATATCTCGCGCGCGATCGCACGGGTTTCCGCAACGAAGAAACCGACGATTGGGGTCACGAGTCCGCTACCGATCTTGGGAATGCCCAACCTGATGCAGATGGGGCAACGAGGCGAGGAGCCATGGGCTTTTATTACCGAGCTAAAACGCGACTTTGACGTCAAGGAGGTCCCGATCACGGCCGACAAAATCCCGGATGACGTGCGCGTGCTCGTTGTCATTCATCCGCGAGGGATTACCGACGCGACCCAGTTTGCGATCGATCAATTCGTGCTTCGGGGCGGCCGACTGCTTGCTTTTCTCGATCCCAAGGCGGTCTTGGACCGGAGCGGGCAGGAATTGGGCGCGATGGGGAGTGCGTCCGATCTGGACAAGCTGCTGAAGGCGTGGGGCATTTCCTTCGACACGCGCAAGGTGGTTGCGGACATGAATTACGTCGCGCGCACCCGGCAGGGGCGGGCTCCGGCGATTCTGGCCCTCACCGAGAAGGCGATGAATAAGAACGATATCGTAACTGCGAACGCGGATAACGTGGTGATGGCAATGGCGGGCACATTCTCGGGCACGCCGGCGCCAGGATTGAAAGAAACGGTGCTCATCAAGTCATCTACTGACTCGGAGCTGGTGGATGGGATGATGGCGCAGTTCGGCGGCGAATCGATTGCGGGCAATTTCAATCCCTCGGGGAAGGAGTTCCCGCTTGCCGTTCGCTTGACGGGAAAATTCAAAACCGCCTTCCCGGCGGGTAAACCAAAGGGCGAAGCGAAACCAGACGAGAAAAAGAATGAGAAAGAGGAAAAGCCCGCTCTTGCGTTGAAGGAATCAACCACGGATACCACCGTCGTTCTAGTGGGGGATACCGACATGATTCAGGATCCGATCGCGATTCGCGAGGTGCGGAATGCTTTTGGCCAGCATTGGTTCCTCCCGACCAATGGGAACCTCAGCTTTGCGCAAGGCATCGTGGAACAACTGAGCGGAGACAGCAACCTCATCGCCGTGCGCAGTCGCGCCTCGCGTGAAAGGCCCTTCACAGTGGTAAAGAAAATTCAAGCCTATGCAGAGGCGAATTACCGCAGCAAGATCAAGGAACTGGAAGGGAGCCTGGCCGAAACACAGCGCAAAATGAATGAGCTGCAAAAGGGTAAGGAAAACGGGCAGCGCTTCATCCTTTCGCCCGAGCAACAGAAAGAGTTGGCGAATTTCCAGAAGAAGGAGATCGACGTGAAAGCGCAGCTCAAGACAGTCCGCAAACAGGTCAGGGCTGAGATCGACTCACTCGAGACGCGTGTCGAATGGCTGAACATCGCGGCCATGCCCGCGGTCGTCGCGCTCTCAGGTCTGGGCCTGGCACTCCTGAGACGCAGGCACATGCGAGCCCAATGAAGCGCACTCAACTGGCGATCCTCGTCCTGCTTGTCGTTGTGTTCGGGGCCGCGGCTCTGCTGCTGGTAAGGCGCAGCACGAATTCGTGGCAGAGCAGCATTGGTCATCTGCCCGATAAGGTCGTTCACCTGCCAATCAACGACGTGGCCCAGGATCACAATCACCCAGCCCGGTGGGCAAGTGGATTTGTTGAAAAAGGGTGACAAATGGGTCGTGGCGGAGCGGGCAGATTATCCGGCGAACTTCGAGATGATTGGGACTTTCATTCGCAAGGTGTGGGAGTTGAAGCCGGTGCAGGAAGTGAAAATAGGCCCTTCGCAGCTCGGTCGACTTGATCTTCTGGAACCGGGTCACGGATCGAATAGCGGCACCCTGGTCGATTTCAAAGATGCGAAGGGGAAGCGCTCTCGCCGCTCTTCTTATCGGGAAGAAATATCTGCGCGAGTCGGACCAATCCTTCGCTCAGGCGCGAAGCTTTCCTGCGGGGCGATACGTAATGCCGGAGGACGGGTCGCACCGGGTTAGCCTCGTCACCGATGCCTTTGCCCAGGTCGATGACAAGCCCGAACGCTGGCTGGATCGCGACTTTATCAAGATCGAGAAGCCGATCTCGATCGCGTGCGCGGGGACGAGCCCGGCAATGAACTGGACGCTCGAACGTGATCCGGGAATCGTCTGAGTGGAAATTGGCCGACGCCAACATCGGAGGAGCAACTGGATCAATCCAAGGCGAAGCAGCTCGCGAGCGCGATCGGCAGCATCTCGTCCTTTGTCGACGTGCTGGCACCTGACGCAAAACCTGAGACAACGGGCTTGGACAAGCCGACAACCTTCACCGTCATGACTGAGGATGGTTTTACCTATGTGCTCAAAGTCGGCAAAGAGATGGACGAACACTACCCACTTACGGTTGTTGTAAGCGCGAGCATTCCAACGACGCGTGCGTCCACCAAGGAAGAAAAGGCGGAAGAAAAGACGAAGTTGGATAAGGAATTCCAGACCAAGCGGGAGGCCTTGGAAAAGAAACTGGCGAAGGAACAAGGATTTGAGGGGCGTCTATTTCTCATCGCAAAGTTTAGCGTCGAACAACTGGAGAAGAATCGGGCCGATTTGCTCGTGCCCAAGCCGACACCGACACCAACGGCCACGCCTTCACCGACCGCCAAGAAGGCGCGCAGGCAACTTTGCGCCAGGTTCGAGGCCGGATCCAAACCGGATTCTGGGGTGCGAGCAAATGAAAAGCCCGGCACCTTGTTTCCAAGATGCCGGGCGTAAGTTCTGGCAACGTCCTACTCTCGCACAACCTATAGATGCACTACCATCGGGGCTGCAGCGTTTCACTTCCGTGTTCGGAATGGGAACGGGTGGGGCCACTGCGCTACGGTCACCAGAAAGCTGCCCCGATAGCCTCGGAGCAGATTTCTGGCGCGTGATTTCGGTAACTTGTGACTGGCCAAATGGCTGATTCACAATTTAACGATTCACGTTTCAAAGAACACTGATTCTCTGAAATCTACATACAGGAAGCTTTCCAACAGATTAGGCTTCGTTTTGTTTAAAGTCATTCCCCTCTATTTGCCACCGTGTCGGATTTTAAACCGACGCGGCGGGTTAATAGAAAAGTAAATGACCAAGCCGAACGAGTTATTAGTATCACTTAGCTCAATACATTACTGCACTTACACCAGTGACCTATCAACGTGGTGGTCTACCACGACTCTTCAGGGAGAACTCATCTTGGGATAGGCTTGGCGCTTAGATGCTTTCAGCGCTTATCCTTTCCGAACATAGCTACCCAGCACTGCCGTTGACACGACAACTGGAACACCAGCGGTTCGTCAGACCCGGTCCTCTCGTACTAAGGTCTGAACCCCTCAATTCTCCTGCGCCCACAGTGGATAAGGACCGAACTGTCTCGCGACGTTCTGAACCCAGCTCGCGTACCACTTTAACCGGCGAACAGCCGGACCCTTGGGACCTTCTCCAGCCCCAGGATGTGATGAGCCGACATCGAGGTGCCAAACCCTGCCGTCGATATGAGCTCTTGGGCAGGATCAGCCTGTTATCCCTAGCGTACCTTTTGTCCGTTGAGCGATGGCAATTCCACATTCAACCACCGGATCACTTGGACCTACTTTCGTACCTGCTCGACGTGTGTGTCTCACAGTTAAGCTGGCTTCTATCCATATACTCGACACCTGATTGCCAACCAGGTTGAGCCAACCTTCGTACTCCTCCGTTACTCTTTGGGAGGATACCGCCCCAGTAAAACTAGCCGGCTGCCAGTGTTCCTTTCCCGGTTTCACGGGCAAAGGTTAGTTGTTCCAATTCCGAAGGGTGGTGTTTCATTGGCGGCTCATCGCACCCCAAAAGGTACGCAATCAAAGCCTTCCACTTACGCTAAGCATCAAAATCGAAACAACAGTAACAGCGTGTAGTAAAGGTGCATAGGGTCTTTCCGTCCTACTGCGGGTAGGCGGCATCTTCACCGCCACTACAACTTCGCTGAGCTCCTCGTTGAGACAGCGGTCAACTCGTTACACGATTCGTGCAGGTCGGAACTTACCCGACAAGGAATTTCGCTACCTTAGGACCGTTATAGTTACGGCCGACATTCACGGGGACTTGGGCTCGCAGCTTCGAGCTTGCGCTCTAACCGCTTACCGTAATCTTTCCGCATTGGTCACGTGTCACACCCTATACGTCGTCTTAACGACTTGGCAGAGTGCTGTGTTTTTGTTAAACAGTCGGTTGACCCATTTCACTGCGACCCCCATTGCTGGAGGTACCCCTTCTTCCGAAGTTACGGGGCTAGATTGCCGAGTTCCTTAACGAGGTTTCACTCACGCGCCTGGGTATACTCTACCCACCCACCTGTGTCGGATTACGGTACGGGCAACCGTGGAAACATTTAATTGCTTTTCTTGATACAAGTTTTAACAGATCCGCCTTGGCCAGAGGCCTCAGCGTCCCCTTGCGGGACCGTCACTTTCAATCGACGGACTGTCTCTACTCATATGTCACAACTAAACTTAACCACAGCCGGTGCAGGAATATTGAACCTGCTTTCCATCGTCTACGCCCTTCGGCCTCGACTTAGGTCCCGACTAACCCTGGGAGGACGAACCTTCCCCAGGAAACCTTGGGTTTACGGCGGCCAGGAATTTAACCTGGCTTGTCGCTACTCATGTCTGCATTCTCACTTCTAGAAACTCCACCGTTGCTTTCGCTTCTGCTTCAATGTCGCTAGAACGCTCCCCTACCAATCCGTTCTGGCGAACCAGAACGTCTTCCAGAGCTTCGGTATACCGCTTATCGCCAATCATTATCGGCGCGAGATCGCTCGATGAGTCAGCTATTACGCACTGTTTAAATGATGGCTGCCTCTAAGCCAACATCCTCACTGTCTAAGCAACCTCACATCCTTTCCACTGAACGGTATTTGGGCACCTTAGCTGCTGGTCTGGCATGTTTGCCTCTCGCGCGTGAAGCTTATCCCTCACGCACTGACTCCCGTGTTACACCCTGCGGCATTCGGAGTTTGATTGAATTCGATACCCTGGTATGGGCTCTAGTTCATCCAGTGCTCTACCTCCGCAGGTCAGCACACGAGGCTAGCCCTCAAGCTATTTCGGGGAGAACCAGCTATCACCGGGTTTGATTAGTCTTTCGCTCCTACCCACAAGTCATCCCAGAAGTTTTCAACCTTCACGGGTTCGGTCCTTCAGTTGCGGTTAAGCAACCTTCAACCTGCTCATGGGTAGATCACCTCGGCTTCGGGTCTAGTGCCAGCGACTATGGTCGCCCATTTCGGACTCGCTTTCGCTTCGCCTCCGGCGCAGAACGCCTTAGGCTCGCCACTGACACTAACTCGCAGACTCATTAAGCAAAAGGCACGCCATCACCGGTTGCCCGGCTTTGACACCTTGTAAGCACATAATTTCAGGGTACTATTTCACTCCGCTCACAGCGGTTCTTTTCACCTTTCCCTCGCGGTACTTGTTCACTATCGGTCGCCAATTAGTATTTAGACTTACGCCGTGGTCGGCGTGGATTCATACGAAGTTTCACGTGCATCGTATTACTCAGGAAATCCCTAGGCGTGCGCGGATTTTCGATTACGGGCCTGTCACCCTCTTTGGAGCGATTTTCCATTCGCTTCATCTAATCGTTGCACTACCACATCGGGCTCCTACAACCCCACCAGCAAGCTGGTGGTTTGGTCTCTTCCGCTTTCGCTCGCCACTACTGACGGAATCGCTTTCGCTTTCTTTTCCTCCGGTTACTGAGATGTTTCACTTCACCGGGTGTCGCGATGTTCCTGCTATGTATTCACAGGAACTCGAGCAGGTATTATCCCACTCAGGTTATCCCATTCGGAAATCCCCGGGTCAAAGCGTGTTTACCGCTCTCCGGGGCTTATCGCAGTTAGCCACGTCCTTCATCGCCTATTGGCACCAAGGCATCCATTATGTGCTCTTTGTAGCTTGATCAATCTGTTCCGGTCCCGCGACTGCGGGACCAGAGATCTTTGATAACTGAAACTCTCCGCTCCGATCCGAGGACCGGAGCTATATTAAGATTCAGACTCAGCTCTAAAAAGTTGTATTTACTACCCTGTATGTAGATTTCAAAGAACCAGCGATCCTGCGCAGCTTCCGGGCGACAAAAAACTCAACTCTGGCGCCGACGATAATTCACGTCCCGCTGGCGGCGTTCATCATGCCGGGACAAAATTGAGTTCCAATTTGCAGTCCCAAAAATTGCGAGAACCAAGCTTCCTCGGTCTCTCGACTGGTGAAGCTCCGCTTCCAGCGGGATTACGAAAATAAGCGACACCCGCCGGCTCGTCAACTGTGAAAGGCGTTTTTTTGGAAAAATCTTTGTGTCGACTCCATCCCGCGGGTTCCGGACGAGGAATCGCGGCATCGGGCGCGAACCTCGGGACCTTGCGACAGTCGAATTTTCGCGATAGCGCGTCCGCCTCTACTTCGTTTAGTTTGGCCGGATGAATCGTCTCCACGACCGCCGGCCGGACCAGTTGCGGCCATGTAGGTTTCGAGTCTGGCATCGCGCCGCATGCGAACGGATCGGTGCTGGTTTCGATGGGTAGCACGCGGGTCCTTTGCGGAGTGACGATCGAGGAAACCGTGCCGCGTTGGATGAAAGAGCAGCGCGTGACAGGTGGCTGGCTGACAGCCGAGTATGCGATGCTGCCCTATTCAACGTTGACACGAAAGCCGCGCGACATTTCCAAAGGCCGGCTCGACGGACGGAGCAGCGAGATCCAGCGATTGATCGGCCGTTCGATGCGGGCGGTGGTCGACTTGGAGAAGCTGGGGCCGCGCACCATTTGGGTGGATTGCGACGTGCTGCAAGCCGACGGCGGGACGCGCACAGCTGCGATCACCGGCGCGAGTGTCGCTCTCTCGCTCGCCTGTCGGCGGCTAGTGGAAGAGGAAAAAATCTCCGAATCTCCGATCAAGAAGCTCGTCGCGGCGGTTAGCGTGGGTGTGATCGACGAGGTCGCGTTGCTCGATCTGGATTACGAGGAAGACAAAGCAGCGACCGTCGATTTCAATCTCGTCGCGACGGAAGA
The DNA here is from genome assembly GCA_963738045.1 of uncultured Verrucomicrobiae bacterium. Classification (GTDB taxonomy): domain Bacteria; phylum Verrucomicrobiota; class Verrucomicrobiia; order Chthoniobacterales; family UBA10450; genus Palsa-1392. Next base: position 43,411 of record CAVTUX010000004.1, read on the forward strand.
CGGCGCCCTGGTCGAGGTGCAGGGCGCGGGCGAGGAGGCGACATTTTCACATGCGCAGCTCTTGGAAATGCTTTCGTTAGGCGAAAGGGGAGTCGCCGACCTGATCGCCATTCAGCAGACGACCCTCGCGACCTCCTCAGTCACAACCGGGTAAAATGTTTGCCGCGCTCTCCGGAATGCGCTAGAGCGAGGGCTTCGCGATGAAACGGGCATTGATTACCGGCATCACCGGGCAGGATGGCAGCTACCTGGCTGATCTCCTGCTGGCGAAGGACTACGAATTGCACGGCATTATTCGCCGCGCCAGCACGTTCAACACGGCCCGCATCGATCATCTTTACGCCGACCCGCACATCAACGGCGTACGCCTGTTTCTGCACTATGGCGACCTGGCCGATTCGGTGAATCTCGTGAAGCTGCTCTACGATCTGAAACCGGACGAAATTTATCATCTCGCGGCGCAAAGCCACGTCCGTGTCAGCTTCGACATTCCCGAATACACCGCGGATGTCACAGGCGTCGGCACGATTCGCATCCTGGAGGCGATTCGGGAGACGGGCATCCGCTCACGCTTTTACCAGGCATCGAGCAGTGAAATGTTCGGCAAAGTGCAGGCAGTGCCGCAGACGGAGACGACGCCATTCTGGCCGCGCAGTCCGTATGGTGTGGCGAAAGTCTTCGCCTATTGGGCGACGGTGAATTATCGCGAAAGCTACGGCCTTTGCGCGAGCAACGGCATCCTCTTCAATCACGAGAGCCCGCGCCGTGGTGAGACCTTCGTCACACGCAAAATCACCCGCGCGGTCGCGGCCATCAAGCACGGGCTGCAGCACGAGCTTTTTCTCGGCAATCTCGATGCGAAACGCGATTGGGGTTACGCTCCGGAATATGTCGAGGGGATGTGGCGGATCCTGCAGCACGATGAGGGGGACGATTTCGTCCTGGCGACGAACGAGACCCACAGTATCCGCGAATTCCTCGAGATCGCTTTCGGACGGGCCGATCTTGACTGGAAAAAATACGTGAAGCACGACGAGCGCTACGAGCGTCCGGCGGAGGTGGACATCTTGATCGGCGACGCGGGCAAGGCGAAAAGGATTCTCGATTGGGAACCGAAAGTGCGCTTTCGCGAACTGGTCGAGATCATGGTTGATGCCGACATGGAATTATTGTCGAAACCGACCGTGCAGCAGCGCCTCGGGCAGCTGCCATGATTTTCGTTAGGCGCTAGGCCCTAGCGGATCTGCGTGGGAGCAAAGTTGTGCGTCGCGACGAAACGGTCTTCGACCGGCGTTATCCCCGGCACGAGCGATTCGAGCGGCGCGTTCTCGATTCTTACCTGCGCCCCCGTGCCGACAATGTTGAAAAGTTCGATGACATCCCGCGAGCGCATCCGCACGCAACCGTAGCTGACCGGCAATCCAATGTTCCGCTCCTCGGGCGTGCCGTGGATGTAAATGTAGCGGGAATAAGCGCGCGCGTTCTGCGGTTCTTCGCCGCTGAGCCAGAGGATACGGGTGACGATAATGTCGCGACCTGGCGCATCGGGCGGAACGATTTCGCCTGTTGGCCGTCGATCCTTGAAAGCCTCGCCGCTCGGCGCGCCGTTGCCAATTTTCTTCGCAATCTCGAGTCGGCCGAGCGGCGTCCAGCTGGTTCCCGGCAAATCACCCAGTCCGAACTTCGAGGTCGAAACCGGGTAGGTGGCGACCGGTGCGCCATCTTCGAGCAACGCCATCCGTTGTTCAGGGATGCTGATGATGACCTGATGCCGCAGATCCCGCGAAGCGCAGGCGGCACCTAATGAAATGAGAGCGATGGCACCGAGAAATCGGACGACAGAACCCGGACAAACCCTCATGCTCCCAACCGGAAAAATTCTTCCGCAGTTCGGGTCGTCGCCCGCGCCACTTCCTCCAGGCTCACGCCACGGGCGGCCGCGATGCTCTCCGCGACCAACCGGGTGTGAGCGGGCTCGCAGCGTTTTCCGCGGAACGGCACCGGCGCGAGATAGGGGCAATCGGTCTCGACCATGAATTCACCCAACGCCAGGGAGGCAGCGACCTCGCGAACGCTGGCACCGTTTTTGAACGTGACGATGCCGGTGAAGGAAACGAGGTGGCCAAGCGCGATGACTTCCTCCGCTTCCTCTTTCGTCCCGCCGAAGCAGTGGAAAACGCCGCTCACGGTGCGGCCGTATTGGCGCATCACCTCGAGCGTGTCGTCCCATGCGTCGCGCTGATGAATGACCACGTTCAATTTCAGTTCCACCGCGAGATCGAGCTGCTGCTGAAACAGGCTCGCCTGCTTGCTCTTGAGCGCGCCATCGTGAATGCCGCCTTCGATCTCGTCGTCCGTTTCGGCCTGCAACGCGTCGATCACCTGCGTCTTATTTTCCCGCGCCACGGTTGCGCTCGGCAGATGATGATAGTCCAGCCCCGTTTCGCCAATGGCTGCGACGCGCGGACTTTTCGCCAACTCGCGCAGGGGCGTGATCACATCCTCACCCACCTCCTCGGCGTTGTTGGGATGAACCCCGATCACTGCAAAGACGTTCGGATACTTCTCGGCCAATTCGACCGCACGCCGGCTGCTGTCGATTGACGTTCCGATGGTGAGGATGCGAGTGACGCCGGCTTCGGTCGCCCGTGCGAGGACGGCGTCAAAATCGATTGCAAAATCCGGGTAATCGAGGTGCGCATGAGTGTCGATCAGCATCACAGAAGGTAGCGCAAGCTTCCGGCTTGCGAGTTATTTTCTGAGCAAGCAGCAAGCTCGCGCTACCATTCGATGACCGAGCCGGCCCAGGTCAGCCCACCGCCGAAGACGACCATGAGCACGTAATCGCCCGGCTTGATCCGGCCGCTGCGATTCGCTTCGTCAAGGGCGATGGCGACAGCTGCGGCCGAGGTGTTGCCGTAACGATCGAGATTCACAAAAAATCTATCGAGCGGGATTTTCAACCGGTCGGCGATCGCCTCGATGATCCGAACGTTTGCCTGATGTGGAATAAAGCAGGCAATGTCGTCCATCGTTAGGCCGGCCTTCTCGAGCGCCTTTCTGGCGGCGTCGACCATTGCGATGACGGCCTGTTTGTAGACTTCCTTGCCCGACATTTTGATCGTCTGCAGGTGATCGTCCGCGTTCTCGCGGGTGATCGGAAGGCGCGAGCCTCCCCCGGGCATCCAGAGGATGTCGGCGAAATTTCCGTCGCTGGCGATGTGTGTGCTGATGAGGCCGTGGCTGCCGCCGTCGCGATGGCGCAGGATGGCCGCGCCGGCGCCGTCGCCGAAGAGCACACAGGTGTTGCGCTCCGTCCAATCGGTGATCGAGCTCAGTTTCTCTGCTCCGATCACAAGAACGGTATCGTAGGTGTGGCAGGTGATGAATTGCTGCGCGATCTCGACCGCAAAAAGGAAGCCGGCGCAGGCCGCCGAGATGTCGAGACAGGCGGCTCGCCTGGCGCCAATCTTGGTTTGGACGAAACAGGCGGTTGCGGGAAAAACCATGTCGGGCGTGGCGGTCGCGACCAGGATGAGATCGATCTCCTCGCCGGTAATGCCGGCCTGCTCCATCGCGGCGAGCGCGGCCTTCGCGCCCATGTCGCTGGTAAATTCGTTCTTCGCCGCGATCCGGCGTTCCTTAATCCCGGTTCGAGTGGTGATCCACTCGTCGTCGGTCTCGACGATTTTCGAGAGGTCGTCGTTCGTCAGGACTCTCTGCGGCACATAACTTCCGGTGCCAATGATGGAGACGGTGCGCCGTGGCTTAGCGGATCGCGGGCTCGAGCGGGGCGTTCGTTTCATTATAGCGACGGACTTCCTCGACGATATGTGGATTCACCTGCTGTTCAATCGACTCGCCGGCTACGCGCAGGGCATTCTTGATCGCGAGCGGCGTGCTCGAGCCGTGCGCGATGATGCAGATGCCGTTCACGCCGAGGAGAGGCGAACCACCGTATTCCTCGTAACTTATTTTTTTCCGGATCGCGCGAAACGCATTCTGTGCCAGGTAGGCGCCTGCCATCCGCATCTTGCTTTTGACCAGCTCGTGCTTGAGCCACTTGAAAATCGCGTCGCCGACTGACTCGCAGGTCTTGAGAATGACGTTGCCGACAAAGCCGTCGCATACCACGACCTCGACGGGATGGACGAAAAGGTCGTGTCCCTCAACGTTGCCCCGGAAATTAAGGGCGCTGCGCTTTAACATCTTGAAGACCTCTTTCGTCAGGTCAGTGCCCTTGACGTCCTCTCCGCCGATCGACATCAGACCGATCGAAGGATTCTTGTAGCCGAGGACGTGGCGCGAGTAGACGGAGCCCATGATTCCATATTGCAAGAGGTGTTCCGGCCGAGCGTCGCTGTTCGCGCCGGCATCGATCAGGACAAAAATATTAGTTTCCGAGGGAATGATGGCGGCGATGCCGGGTCGATCGATTCCTGGGAGAGTGCGCAGTTTGATCGTCGTCGCGGCGACTGCGGCGCCGGTGTGTCCCGCGCTCACGATGGCGGCCGCCTCGCCCTTCTTCACCAGATCGACCGCACGGCTGACGGATGAATCTTTTTTCCGCCGGACGGATTCGACCGCGCCGTCGGTCATCGCGACGACCTGGGTGGTATGGACGATCTCAATGCGACGATCGTTGCAGTTCTGCTTCTTCAGCACCGCCTCGATCTGCGGGGTGTCGCCGACGAGGAAAAGTTTGTCGATCTGCTGATACTCACGCAGCGCGAGGACTGCGCCGCCGACGAGATTCGGCGGCCCGAAATCGCCACCCATGGCGTCCAGAGCGATTTTCATCGAGGCGCCAATCTGCGATTTTCAGCGGGCGAATGCAAAACGAAAATCCTTGAATGTGGGAGCGGCCTTTGTGCGGCGAAGGGAAGGCCGGGCCGGATCATTCGGGAAGCGAAGATCGGGGCGCAAAGGCCCTCGCCATATTGGGCAGATTAACCCCCTTCCACCGTCAGGATCTGCCGGCCCTTATAGTATCCGCAGGAAGGGCAGGCTGTGTGCGAAGGCACCGTGCTGCCGCACTGCGGACATTTATTGAGCTGCGGCGCCTGCCAGCGATGCGAAGCCTTGCGCGTGCGCAGCCGCATCTTTGAGGTTTTGCGTTTTGGGACTCCCATAAGAGCGGTCTAGGTAAGCAGCAAATCGAAGAAAAACAACTGGCGGAATGGGCGATTCGTGAATCGCCAAAACAATCCAGCGGGCCTCGCTTCACGTTTCACGAATCTCGGACCTTTAGCTTGTCCAGCGCGCTCCAGTCCGGCGGGCGCGCTTCGAGTACGCGGCCATCTTCCTCGCCGGCCGGCGTCACTGGCACCGGACAAACGCGGCCGCCTTCACGGTCGCAATGCGGGTACGCGGGAAGATTTAGCAGGATGTCCTCCCGCATGAAGGGTGTGAGATCGATCTCTTCCGGCCCGGTCAAATCGGTATGCACGGTGAAATCCTCCACTCTGATGTCGAAGGGAAACGGCTCCAGGCAACGCACGCAGCGCAGTTCAACGGGCTGCGTCAGATGGCCGTTGGCCCAGAGCGCTCCCTCCGAAATCCCGACATCGAGCGCGTAGCGCAGCGAACCTGCGCAATGCACCTCGCCGGGATCGATCTGCGGAATCGGACATTCCTCTTCACCTTCCAGGTGGAGTCCCTGTGCCGGGATCTGGCGCAAATGAATTTTCACTCGCGAAACCTTTCGGTGTTCATCGGCCCAGTTTCCTCGCAAAACTTTCCACCACGCACGGTGGAACGAATTTTCCTACGTTGCCGCCCAGTCGTGCGATCTCCTTCACGATCCGCGAACTCAGGTAGCTGTACTCTTCCTTCGGCATAAGAAAGATCGTTTCCACGGTCGCTTCCAATTTACGATTCATCAGCGCCATCTGGAATTCGAACTCGAAATCGGAGACCGCACGCAGGCCACGCACAACCGCATGGGCGCCCTGCTGCACGGCGAACTCGACCAGCAAACCATCGAGCGGCGCAATCCTTACCCCGTCGAACGGTACCGTTACCTTGTGAAGAAAATCGAGCCGCTCTTCGAGCGTGAAAAAAGGTTGCTTCTGGTCGTTGTAGGCCACGGCGACGATTACTTCGTCAAAAAGACTCCGCGCCCGTGCGATGACATCCACATGACCATTCGTGACCGGATCGAAGCTGCCGGGATAAATCGCGCGTCGCATGTGGCGGAAATTCGCAGATGGAAAGGGGAGTTGCAAAGCTTGAAGCGCCGAGGATTTTCAGCACCACGTTTTGCAGTTCCTCGAGTTGTTGCTTCGCTCCTTTCCCGTTGCCCTCTGCCCGCGGTGTTCCACAGTAATCGCCACGACATGAGCGAACCTCCCTATCGAATCATCGCGGTGGCCTCGACCTTTTCCCCGCGTTTTTACAAGGTCCTGGCCGAGGCCAAGCGCATTCGCGATCGTTTTGAAGCCGAGCTACGAATCATCTACGTCGGGAAAAAGAGCGAAGAGACGACGGCAAAGTTTGCCGAGGCAATCGGGCGGTTGAAGCTGCCACCGGATTCGGTGGTGCACTATGAACAAGGCGACCCGGCGAGTGCGATTCTCTCCGCCGCTGGCAAACTAAAAGCCGAACTCCTGGTTGCGGGTGCGTTGGAAAAGGAAGCAGTCCATCGCCAGTTCCTCGGCAACGTGGCCCGGCGCCTGGTGCGCGAAGCAACCTGTTCGGTGATGCTCTTCACCAAGCCCGAGGTCGAGCCGAAGCCGCTCCGTCACATTGTTTTCATGGCGGAATATTCGGACGCTGCACAAGGTGCGCTGCGCCGCGCTTTGCGCCTGGCCGAGAAGGAAAATTGCGAACGGCTCTACGTCATTCGCAGCTACACCAGCTTCGATAAAGCGCGCGCTGCGCGGCGCAGCCGGGGTGGCAAGGGAACGGCCCGCACTTTGGAGGAAGAAGAAATTGCGCTCCAGGAATTCGTTCTCGCGGCGGGGGAGACGAAGGTTCCGATTGAGGCGCGTTGCATCCGCGGTAGCACCGGCTTCGGCGCCTCCAATTTCGTCCAGGCGGTCGAGGCGGATCTGCTCGTCGTTCCCATGGAGACGAAGCCCGAACCCAATCTCTCAACTCAGATCTCGTGGGTGACCGACGTGATCCCCTGCAATCTCTGGGTCGTGAGGTAAGCGAAGAAGAGAGCACCAGGTGGCGGATTCCCGGGAAATGCTGCGACCCGCGTCTGCCTAACGAAAATAATTTCGCTGCTTCTCCGAGATCGACCGCCCGAGGCGTTCGAGGACCAGCAGCATGTCTTCCCAAACCTTACGCTTCTCCGTGTTGCTCTGGTTCCGGAGCAGATACGAGGGGTGAAACGTGATCATGAGCGGCGTTTCGCCGTAGGAATGCCAGCGCCCCCGCATTTTCCCCATCGGCTCGCGCCGGCCTAACAAGCCCTCGACCGCCGTCGCACCGAGCGCGACCAGCACCTTCGGTCCGATAATTTCGATCTGTTCCGTCAGATAGGGGAGACAGGTTGCCATTTCTTTTGGGGTGGGCGGGCGATTGCCGGGCGCGCCCGGTGGCATGTTGGGCCGGCATTTCAAAACGTTCGCGATATAAACTTCATCCCGAGTAAAGCCCATCGCCGCAATGATCTTGGTCAGCAGTTGTCCGGCGCGACCGACAAACGGTTCGCCTTGTCGATCTTCATCCGCGCCCGGCGCTTCGCCGATGAACATCAACTCGGCCTCGGGATTGCCGACGCCGAAAACAGTCTGGGTGCGGGAGGAAGCGAGGTGCGGACATTGCACGCAAACCGCTACGCGCTCGCGCAACGGAGCAAGCTGCTCAGCTTTGTCCGCCCTAACGATTGGCGGAACTTCCCGGAGTCGCGCGAGCGCCGCGCGGCTTGCCCGGGGCGGATGATCGTTCTCGCGCCGAATGCGATCAAGGCCGCCGAGCGCGATGTCGATGGCTTCGCCAAAATCGTCCATATCTCGTGTTAGTCTGCTGCAGCGGGGTAGCGCAAGCTTCCAGCTTGCGGATTGCTTTGCGAGCAAGCTGAAAGCTTGCGCTACCTTGCCACGCATGAGCGAGCGGCTGAGCGATTACGATTACGTGCTTCCCGATGAACTGATCGCGCAGCGACCGCCCCCTCATCGCGGAGACGCGCGCATGATGGTGGTCGACCGGGCGCGCCAGACGATCGCGCATCGACGGTTTGCCGAACTGCCGGAATTTATCCGGCCAGGCGATCTGCTCGTGCTCAACGACACGCGCGTTCTTCCGGCGCGACATTTTTCCGATGACGGCGCGATTGAATTTCTGTTCCTCGAGCAAATTGATCGGCAAACGTGGCAGTGTCTCGTCAAACCCGGCCGCAGGATGCGCCCGGGGGCAATGGTATCGCTCAACGGTGTAACCGGACGCGTGACGGACATCCGCGCCGAGGGCGAACGAATCGTCCGGTTTGAGAGCACGATCGATCCTTATCGCGGAGGCCAGATTCCCCTCCCACCTTATCTGCATCGTGCCGCGGATGCGGAGGACGCGAAACGCTATCAAACGGTCTTCGCCAGAGAGCCAGGCGCGGTGGCGGCGCCGACTGCAGGTTTGCATTTTACTCCCGAGATCCTGTCTCGTTTAGCGCACACCTTCATTACCCTGCACATTGGCACCGGCACATTTCGGCCGGTGCAGGGCGATTCCATCGCGGAGCATCGGATGCATTCCGAACGTTTCGCGATCACACCCGAGGCGGCGGAGGCGATCAATCGTGCGGAGCGGATCCTTGCTGTTGGCACGACGTTCCGTCCGCGTTCTCGAAGCAGCCGTGCGGCGCGAGGGGCGGCTGGTCGCGCAATCCAGCGCGACCGACATCTTCATTCATCCGCCTTATGTATTCCGGGCGGTCGATCGATTGCTGACGAATTTTCATCTGCCGCGTTCGACGCTGCTCATGCTGGTCGCGGCTTTCGCCGGGCGGGAGTTCATTCTGCGTGCCTACGCGGAGGCGGTGCGCGAACGCTATCGCTTCTACAGCTACGGCGATTGCATGCTTGTTCTGTAGTTGTTTGGCTGTTCACTAAAGGATGGCAATAGCATCGATTAATCCGGCAACCGGAGAGATGCTGCGTGAGTTTGCCGCGCTGACGCAGGAGGAGATTGAGAACAAGCTGGCAGCGGCAGAGAGCGCGTTTCGTTTCTACCGCGCCAGCTCCTTCGAAGAGCGCGGGGCAATCCTGGTTACCGCAGCCGACCTCCTTCAGCAGGAGGCGGACGCCTTCGCACGCACCATCACTCTCGAGATGGGCAAACCGATCGGTGCAGCCCGGGATGAGGTGCGAAAGTGCGCCTCCGCCTGTCGCTATTATGCGGAGAATGGCGCGCGTTTTATCGAGGAGGACACGATCCAGACGGCGGCCGCGTGCAGCTCCGTCCGCTGGCAACCGCTCGGCGCGGTGCTGGCGATCATGCCGTGGAATTTTCCGTTTTGGCAGGTCTTCCGTTTCGCGGCGCCGGCCTTGATGGCGGGCAACGTCGGCCTGCTCAAGCACGCCGCGAATGTGCCGCAGTGCGCGCTTGCGATCGAGGACATCTGGCGTCGCGCGGGCGCGCCGCCCGGGACTTTTCAAACGTTGCTCATCGAAGCAGGTCAGGTCGCAGCGACCATCGAGGATCGCCGGGTACGGGCGGTGACACTGACCGGGAGCGACCGGGCCGGAAGCGCAGTGGCGGCGACCGCGGGGCGCGCGCTGAAGAAATGCGTCCTGGAATTGGGTGGGAGCGATCCCTTCATCGTGATGCCGAGCGCCGCCCTGGAGGTTGCTTTAACGACAGCGGTGAAAGCGCGGACCCAGAACAACGGTCAATCCTGCATTGCGGGTAAACGATTCCTGATCGCGGATTCGATCTACGATAAGTTCGTGCGGCAGTTTGTCGCCCGGATGAAGGCGTTGAAGGTGGGCGATCCGCTCGACCAGGCGACGGAAATCGGACCGCTTGCAACGCCGCTGATCCGCGACGGGGTGCATGAGCAGGTGCAGAAGTCGGTCGCAGTCGGCGCAAAATTACTCGTAGGAGGAGAGCCGATCGAAGGGAAGGGGAATTTTTATCCGGCGACCGTGCTGGCGGAGATTCCAAAGGAGGCGCCGGCTTATTGCGAGGAGGTGTTTGGGCCGGTGGCGTTGCTCTTTCGAGTGGCGGATGCAGCGGCGGCGGTCGGGCTGGCGAACGAGAGTGAATTCGGCCTCGGAGCGAGCGTCTGGACGAACGACAAAGCGGAGCAGGAATTTTTCTTGAATGAGCTGGAGTGCGGGATGGTTTTCATCAACGCGCTGGTGGCGTCGGATCCGCGGCTGCCTTTTGGCGGAGTGAAACGATCAGGTTACGGGCGCGAACTGGGTTCGTTAGGGATGCGCGAATTCATGAATGCCAAGACGATCGTGCTCGGAACCTAGAATGGAAGCCTAACTTCCGAACTGGTCTTCCTTGCTCTTGAAGAGGACGTTGAAGGTCGTGAGCGAGCCGTAGCAGCGGGTTATGTATTGTTGCAGCTCGACCTTGTCAGCGTCGCTCAGCTTTTCATTCGCATTCACTTTCTGCTCCAGCACCCGCAGGTTGTTGCGGATCATCACGATCTTGTGAAAGAAGGTTTCGAGCGGCACCTCCTTCGCCTGCAACGACGCGTCGGCCGGTCGCAAAACAAGCGTGCCTTGCCGCCAGCGCACCGCTAATCCCTCCACGAACTCGTCTGCTTTCTCGAGACCGAGTGCATCTATCATCGCTTGCGCCGTCTCGCGAATCAGGGCGGAAAGCGGCATGTGCATTTCCGTTAGGTTGGCGGTTGGCTCGGCCGCGGTCACATCGCTCGTCGAGGGATCGACCGTCCGCGGTGCATCGTCAAACGAGATGTCAGCGGTGTGTTCGGTCAGCGCCTTAACCGTCCCAACGCCGTAGCGCGGATGGCGGACCTGCATACCGATATGAAGATTTTGGACTGGAATACCCATGGCAATTTTTAAGCTCCGGCGCGTCGTCACGGGCGCAACTGCAAAGAAGTTCAGTTGGATGTAAGAAATCGGAATCTTCGGCAACTGATATGGGTAAAGGATGAACTCTCGCAAATGACGCATCCCGCGGGAATTGCAGGGAAGGCCGGCATCAGTGGGTCAGGCGTCTTCGCCGACTGGTTGCGGGAGCACGGTGGTATTCCCGTAAAAGTGGCGCGCTCATTCGCCGCGAATCCGGAGGATCAGCGCGATCTCCGGCAGCAGATGTATCTGCAGATTTGGCGCTCGATCGAGAGCTTCTCGGCCCAGGCGAAGATCTCGACCTGGATCTATCGCGTCTGTCTAAACACCGCAATGACCTGGCAACGGGCGGAGAAGCGGCGTCGGCTCTTTTTTGAATCGATCAGCCTGCCCGACCTGCAGCCTAACGACACTGCGACAAACGATCCGCGGCTGGAAATGCTTTACGCGGCGATGCGCGCGCTGCGTCCGGCCGATCGCGCCCTTCTCCTTTTATATCTCGATGACCGGACCTATCGCGAAATTGCGGAGATCTCCGGCCTCACAGAAAGCAATGTAGGCGTCCGTCTGCTCCGGCTGAAACGCGAGCTGGCCGAACGCTTGAAGGAGGAAGCATGATATGACTAACGACGAACCAAAAAAAATCTGGGCGCAGCAAACGGCAGGGACCACTCCGGTTTCGCCGGAGGGGGTCTGGAAGGTGGCGCAGGCCAGCGAGCGCTTCGAGCACACTATCTTCTGGCGCGACACGCAGGGAATGGATCGCCACGATTGTGGTGGCGGGCTATTTCTTTTACGCCGCGTTTTGTCATGAGACAATCCGCTGGCTGGTTTTGCTTGCCGCGCTGATTGCCTGTCTGCCCATGGCCTACGTGACGGTTTTGCGCCGGAAACGAGCGAGGCCGGAACCGAATGTCAGTCTGGTCGAGTATTTACGCGATTCGATCGCCAGCGTGCGGCACCAGATCGGCCTTCTGCGCTCCGTTCACTGGTGGTATCTGGCGCCAATCGCGCTCAGTATCTCTCTTGTCTTCATCGATCGCAGACAATGGGAGCGCGGACTTGTCGCCACCCTCGTTTTCTGGGGAGTCGGAATCATACTCTTCGTGGGGATATGGATCCTCAACCAGCACGCGGTAGACAAAAACCTGCAGCCGCGTCTGCGCGATTTGGAAACGACGCTCGCCGAGCTGGAATCTTGAACGGCGATCAGTCTTCGACCGCCGGAAAATTCCTGAATCCAAAGTAGACGTGAGCGGCATCTCACTGGCGATGATACAGGACTTCAAGTTCGCTTTCCGACAGCTGATCAAGACGCCGGGCTTCACCGCCATCGCGATCTTTACTCTCGCACTCGCCATTGGCGTTAACTCGGCCGTTTTCGCGCTAGTTAACGGCGTGATGTTGCGCCCGGTCGTCCCCTTGCGGGCGGATGAGGTGGTCAACGTTTTCACCGCGCGGCAAGGCGCGGCGCACGATTACCGTCCGTTTTCCTACAACGAATTCAGCACGCTGAGGGAGAACAGCGACGTTTTTACGGATGTCGCGGCAGAGGCATTTGCCCTCGCCGGGATCGGACGCGAGGAAGGGATGCGGCGGAGTTTCATTTTCCTCACCTCGTCGAATTTCTTTTCGCTTATGGGCGTGAAACCGGTCGCGGGCCGCTTTTACAATGAGGCCGAATGCCGGCCCGATGCCAACGTCCCGGTCGTCGTCGCGAGCTACCCGTATTGGAAGAAACTCGGTGGCCGGGCCGATTTGATCGGGAAACCGCTGATCGTGAATGGCCAGACCTACACCCTGATCGGAGTGACGCCGGATGGCTTTGCCGGCACGAATGCCCTGCTCGCGCCCGATCTCTGGTTGCCGCTGGGTGTTTACTCACAACTCGGGTCGGCCTTTAGCGACGCGGTTGGGAAGATGGATCTGGCTGCGCCGAAGAATTACACGCTCAACCTGGTCGCGCGGATGCGTCCCGGCCTAACGATCGACGCAACAAAAGCGCGGCTTTCCGCGCTCGCCAAACGGCTGACTGTAATCCAGCCGCCTGATTCCACCGGCGCTCGCGAATTGCAAATCCAGACGCCCTCGCGTTTCAGCATCAGCACCACACCATCGGATGACGGACCGGTCGGGCTCATCGGAACCCTGCTCCTCGCAATGGCGGGGTCGGTTCTGCTTATTGCCTGCCTCAACCTGGCGAACATGCTGCTCGCGCGCGGTGCCAATCGCGTCAAGGAAATAGCCCTGCGTCTGGCGCTCGGAGCCAGCCGCTGGCGAATCGTCAGGCAACTCTTGTGTGAAGGAATGCTCCTCGCCCTCGCCGGCGGGGCGCTCGGTTTGTTCATCAGTCTCTGGAGCAACGACGTTCTGCTCGGTTCGTTAGCCAACCTTTTTGGTTCGATGAACTTTTCCATCGTCGTGCATCTGCGACCGGATGTGACAGTCCTCGCAGTCACGTTTCTGATCTGCCTCATTGCGACCCTGCTCTTCAGCCTCGGTCCGGCGTTGAAGGCCTCGCGCGCCGACCTGGTAAATGACTTGAAGCAGCAGATCGGCGAGCCGGCCCATGCCGGGCGGCTCAACCGTTTCTTTGCCGCGCGACATTTGCTCGTAATGGCGCAAATCGCGCTCTCGCTCATCCTGCTTTTCAGCGCCGGGTTATTCTTTCGCGGTGCGCTCAAGGCTGGCGGATTGAACCCGGGGTTCGATCGCCAGGGCGGCATCTCGGCGGAGATGGACTTTACCTTGAGACACGAAGACGAAGTGGCGGCGCGGCAGACGATGTTTACAGCCCTCCATCGAGTCCGCGCACTGCCGGGTGTGCGCGCCGCCGCCCTGTCGACGATGCTGCCCTACGGGAACCTGACCAATGCCCGGCGCGTCATGCGATTGGACGAGTCTGCGGTGACGAAGACGGATCCGAATGCCCCGGAACCGGGCGCGAGCGGATTGTTCACCGCAGTCACTCCGGGCTGGTTTGACGCAATCGGGGTTCGTCTCCTGCGCGGTCGGGATTTCACTGATCAGGAAGCGGAAAACAAGAACACGCCGCCGGTCTTGATCATCGATGAGACGATGGCGAAAAAACTTTTCCCGAAGGGCGACGCCCTCGGTCAGCATCTGCGCTACACGCTTCCGCCGAGTGACGGTTCGCCTAACGACTTCACGATCGTCGGAATCGTGAGCGAACACCGCCACGAGGTGCTCGGGGACGATGTGCCGCGCCGGGTTTTTGCGCCGCTGGCGCAGGCTTACAGTGGCGGCGTGTTCCTGCAGGTGCGCCTGGCGCGAGACGATCGGGCCGCGGTCAGCGCGATGATTCCGACCGTGCGCCAGACGCTGCGCGAAGTCGATCCGACAATGCCGATCCTGCGGATCGAACCCTTCGCCAACATCGTAGAAAAGAACGTCGGACTTTGGGCGGTGCGTTTCGGAGCGGTTCTCTTCGGCATTTTCGGCGGCATCGCGTTGCTCCTCGCGGTGGTCGGAGTTTATGGCGTGAAAGCGTATGCCGTTGCCCGGCGGACGCACGAGATCGGAATTCGCATGGCGCTGGGCGCAAACCGCAGCGACGTCTTCACCCTGATCATGAAACAGGGAGCGCTCCAGACGGCGCTTGCGCTCGGGGTGGGTGTGTTACTCGCGCTCGGCGTCGGCCGGGTGCTTGCGCAAATGCTCTATCAGGTGAGTCCGGCCGATCCCGTTGCGCTGACCGTTTCAAGTGTGTTGTTGGCGGCGGCCGCGCTGCTCGCCTGTTATTTCCCCGCGCAACGCGCCACCCGCGTCAGCCCGATGAAGGCCTTGCGGACGGATTAGAGCCCGAACGGCAATCCGTTCCCAAGGAGTTATTCGAGGACGAACTCGTCGCCTTCGCGGGCCGCGCTCACGATCATGCTCGAACCCGCGGCGGCCACCCGCGTCTCCGCCTCCCGCATCATCGCGGCCACCTTGTCATCGTGATGATCCGGATCGTGATGAAACAAAAAGAGGTGTTTCACGCCGGCACGGATGGCGAGCTCGACCGCGTCGTCCGCGCAAGTGTGGCCCCAGCCGAGGCGGGTCGGATATTCGGCGTTGTCGTATTGCGTGTCGCCGATCACGATGTCGGCGTCGCGGATGAATTCGATCACTTTTGCATCCTGCAACCGCGCGTAATCGAGGCTTGGCCGAGAGGTTTCGCCGGCTAATTTTTGCCGTTCGATCTCATGCCGTTCGTAGGCCTCGTGGTCGGGCATGTAGACGATATCGCCTTGCGGAGTGGAAAGCCGGTAACCGAGGCAAATGCCGGGATGATTGGCAAACATGCTACGCACCTTGACCGCGCCGATTTCAAATTCCATATCGCTCCGCTCCTCGAAGGTGACGTGGCTCGCCATTTGATTGAGTCCGACGGGAAAAAATGCGCTCTGCATTTGCTCGAACAGCGCACCGCGCAATCCGTGGACCGCACCTTCGTAGCCGACGATGCGGACCTCGACCTTTGGGTTGTAGGCCGGCATGAAGAACGGGAATCCCTGAATGTGGTCCCAATGCGTATGGGTGACCAGCATCGTGAGGCGGAGCGGCTTGTCGCGAAACTCGCGCATGAGCGATTGCCCGAGCGCCCGAATGCCCGAGCCGGCGTCGAGGACGATGAGTTGCTCGCCGACTCGGACTTCGATGCAGGAGGTATTGCCGCCAAACATCGCGGTCTCGCAGACCGGGCGTAGGGATCGATCCGCGCACGCCCCAGAACCGAATGCGCGTCGGTCCGGTCACGACCGGCGTGGGCTCGGTTTGAGTTATTTCCTGATCGCGACATTGATCGAGTGCACTGAGCAGTTCGGCCGGGACGATCGGTTTCGCGAGATATGCGTCCGCGCCCGAGGCATAGGCGGTATCGCGGTCATTGGCGAAACGGCTCACCCCGGTGAGGACGACCCGGGTTGATTTCAGTTGCGGCTGTTCGCGAATCATCCGGCAAATCTTGAAGCCGTTGCGCTTCGGTGTGCGCAGATCGCAGATCACCGCGCCGGGTCGGTTTTTCGCGACCAGTTCCATGCCGGTTTCGCCATCCTCCGCTTCGAGAACACGCCAGCCCTGGCCGGTCAGGCATTGGGAAAGGAGGGCGCGGGAAAGCGCGTCGTTGTCGATCAGGACCAACGTCTTCATGCCATCACATCGTTTTTCGTAAGGCGAATCCAAAAGCGGTGCCCGCTCTCGGGGAGGGAAGTGCAGCCCATTTCGCCGCCGGCGTTTTCGATCACGATGCGACAGAAATGGATGCGCAAGGCGGAGGTTGGCGCAGCAGTCCCTAGATCCCACTTCCCGAACAGATCCTCACAAACTTCCGGCGCCATGGCCGGTCCGTTATCCTGAAAGGAAACGAGCAAAGCCTCTGTTTCCTCCTCGGCCCTAACGATGACCGTCGCGCCCGATGCGCTTCGTTCCAGCGCGTTCTCGAGAAGATTCACGACCACGCGCCCGAGCTGGGTGGGATCGATCCGAACCATGATACTTGCGGCAGGAACAGGCGCATGGAGGCGGACATCTTTCTCCTCGAAGAGCGGCGAAATGGAATCAAGTGCTTGACTGCAGGACAACGCTCCAATCCGCATCGGCCTCTGTTTCGCCACCGGCGCCATATACGGCGCGTAATTCTTCTTCGAAAACCCCGAGAATGCGATGGATCAGCGTTTGTTGTTCCTGCGTCGCGCGGGCGGCGAGCCCGAGGAGCAACTTGGTGCGCGGGCCATTATCTTCCAGTTCAATCAGTCGCAGCGAGGTGATGACGTTGGCCAGCGCGGCAGTCATATCGTCCGCCACGCAATGGAGCAGGATTTCCTTTTTTTGAATTTCGGAATTCAGCCGCTGATGGGCGATGACAGTTTCGCGCGCACGTTGCAGGACCGTCTTTTTCGCTTCGAACGCTTCGCCCAACCGCTCGATGAGTAGGACTGGTTGTCCGGCGGCGGTCATCGCCGTTGCTTCGAGTTGCACTTCCACGCCGTCGTCATTCTGCTCGATCCACGGTCCGGATTTGGCGCGATCGGCGCCGCTTTTTTTCCAACATTCCTCGGCGTCGATGAGGAAGTTCTCGAGGAAGGGCGAAGCCTCGGCCAGCGGCAGGAGATGCTCGTTGTTTTCGAGCTCCGGCCAAAGCGCGGCCAGCCAGGCGGGCAGGTGGCCTGACAATCGCAGCGCGCCGGATTCCTGGCGCGTGAAAAGGACAAAGCCGAGCGCTTCGAGCACGGCTTGAGCGGGCGAGGCGGAGATGGGCATTTCGTTAGGCCGGCGTAATCATGCGCCGGGCCAGTTGCGCGAACGCTTCCTCCACGCCGGCGCCTTCCTTCGCGCTTGTCTTGATCACGGCAAAATTCTCCGCCTGGAGCGCGCTGATTCGCGCTTCCTCCACTTCCCATTGCGGAGAGAGGTCGGATTTGTTCAGGGCAAGAATGAAAGGAGCAGCGCCGAGGTTGCTCTGCCACCCTTTTCTGCAGTTCGAGCGACCTGCTCGAGCGTGACACGCCGCGTCCCGTCCGCCACCATCAGGTAGCCGCTCGTGCCGCGCAAATAGGAGGTTTGCAGACGCTGGAAATCGTCGTCGCCTGCCAGATCCCAGATCGACGAGCGTGACCTCCGGTCCCATCGACCGGACGGTCTTCTTGTCGATCTTTACTCCGACGGTCGTGAGGTACTTGTCGGAAAAAATGCTGTCGCACGAACTGCGCAACGAGGCTCGTCTTGCCCACACCGGAAGTCCCGAGGAGGCAGATCTTTTTCTGGATCATGACCTGGGCCCGACTTTGAGCGCCACGCGACGTTCCGACTGCTCCGGAGTCGCCTCGCCCGTGACCGGCGGCGCGCCCATGCCCATGGCCTTGAAGAGCGACGGCTCGAAGCCGCACTTGACCAGAAAATCGCGCACCGCGTCCGCCCGCGCTTGGCTCAGTTCGAGATTCTTCTGCTTCGCTTCCGACCGCAGTCGGCGTAACCGCGCACCTCGATCTGGACTTCGAGCCCAAGGCGGCTCGCCGCACTGAGACAGCGGCGAATTTCGTCCGGCAAACGCGAGAGGGCGGCGAAACCTTCGGTTGCGAAGTTGTCTTTGTTGACAAGGAAATAGACAAACGCGCTTTCGATGACCGACTTCGATTGCTGGAACGTACGCTGGTCGAGATCGGTCAAGTTCTGTTCGTCAATCGTCCTGATTCCCGGCACCTGGTCGGCGCGCCGCGCCGCACCCGCATCAGCCAGGCGTGCGGCGCTTCGCCGGCGAGGACAAGCACGCCGTTCTTCACGCTGGCGTTAACCGAGTCGGGCAGATTAAAGCGATCGGCAAAACGCTGGAGCACTAGTCTAGGGTCGTAGGCAATCTGCAGATGTTCTTCGGAAATCTTGCTGATCCCGGGGAGTTTGGTGGCGCCGGTGCGGACCGGAGCGAGCCATTCGTAGGGCGCGGTGCCGGAAAGCTGCAGCGTTCCGTTTTCCACTCGGGCCATTACGCCCGACGGCAAGGGAAAGGCGTGGCGGAATCTGCCGCGAGCGAACGCTCGGGATCGTAGGTGACGGTAACGGTGTTTTCATCGATCGAGGTGACGCCAGGCGACTGCATGCCTTCGGCACGCGCACCCGGGTCAGCCATTCATAGGGGGCCTGGCCGCTGATCGTCAAGCCTGCCATTCGTTAGGCTAAGATTGGTCCGGCCGGTTTTCCGAAACGATGCTCGAAACGCTGCAGCACACTGGCATCGTCGAGCGCGAGGTAATCCTTCCACTCGAAGCGAAGCCGATCGGGATTGACCCCGGCAGCCCGGGCGAGCGCGGCGGGGTCGGCTACGGCCGGATCGCGCAGGCCGGCGACCTGCGAGCGCGTGAACCAATGGTTTTCCGCCTGCGTGACGGCGATGCCCGGCGCCGCGTTCAGTCGCCTGACGAAATCCTGCCAATGCCGTTCGCGCTGCACTCCGACGATGAGAGCGGCGACAATCAGGCCCGCTCCGAGGGCGAGCGCGAACCAGGCGCGCCGCTTGGTCGCCGGAGGTTTTCCTTGGCTGAAACTGCGCTCGCAAACAGGGCTCCACTTCGGGCCGAAGCGATTCAAAGCTGGCGGCGTCGCCATCAAACTCCGCCAGGTCCGAGCCGCGCAGGATATGAATGCGGTCGATCGCATCATCGAGGCAAGTGCGCAGTTCGCGCGGCGGATTTCCGCGGATCACAGCCGCGAGATAGGCGTGGCGTCCAGGCGCAATCCAGACCTGCAAATCGCTGATGCGAAATTCGTCCAGCCCTTCGTCGTTCCCGGTCTTGAATGAGTCGCGCGCGAAATCCTGGATCGCGCTTAGCATGCCCGCGACCATGTCGGAGTCCTGGGTTGCGATAGCATCGGCGCTGAGATGGAGCAGCGAAAGGCTCGTCTCGCGATGGATGAGAAAGATCTGCTCGACCCGGTAAACGAGGCTGCGCAGCATGACGACTCTCCGCGAAGCTACGTCCGGTCCGGAGCGCCTCAAACGCCACTTCAGTCCCTGCCAGGAAAGGCTTTGCTCCAGCGATTGATTGAGCGTTTGCAGCAGGTTGCGCAGGCTCTCGGCGATCGATCGTCGAACGACCGAGCCGATAATCGGATGAAGCGCGTCGATCAGAAACTGCGGACGTTTTTCCTGATCGATTCGCGGACCGATCCCTCGACCGCCGGGCGCAGCGCACGTGTCAGCTCTTCACTCCGATCGCCGCTGAGGGTGACCGCTTCCGGGAGGATTTCCGCGACTTCGTGCGCCCGCTGCTCTTTGTCGTCGAGCCGCTCCTGCAGCCCACGCAATTCCTCCCGCTCCTGATGGATAAGAAGCCGACGCAATTCCGCCAGATCATCGTGCGGTTTTCGCGGCTGCGGGCTCCGCATCCGTGGGTGCATCTTTTACGACGCGCCTGGGACGCGGAATTCTTTTTTCAAGCGGAGCGCAACTTCGCTCAACATCTCGGCGAGCGCTTCGCGTCCGGTCATGGCGTCACGGATCTGGCCCGGCTTCGTGATCGAGCTGGCCCTTCAGGCTGATCGTGCTTTTCCTTCAGCTCCGCGCTCAATGCTTTCGACTGCTCGAGTAGTTGCTCGCGCAGTTCGCGAATGTCCCTGGCCGCCTGGCTATCGAGATTGCTGATCTTCAACTCCAGGCCGCGCGCCGTTTCCGCCATCTGACGCGCGAGGTGCTCGAAGGCCTGGCCACGCTCCGACTGCTCGGTTTTAACGCGGTTGGTCATCGATTCCACCTCGCCTTTCATGAAGCCTCGAGCGCCTGGAGCTGGCGTTGCAGATCGCTCCGCAGCTCGCCCGCTTCGCGCGTCAGGCGTTCCTCCATTTTCTGGAAGCGGCCGTCATAATCGCGCATCTGCGAGCCGAAAAGAATGTTGCGGATACGATCGACATTGCCGCTTTCGTCGATTGCGCCGTTCTGCTGTCGGTCGGTCGATTTCGTTATCTTGTCCTTCCATGGTATAACTCCTGTCTTGGTCGAATTTCGTTGCGAAACCTTTCGCCGCATCATAGTCAGAATTGCCCGCCGGAAGCAATCATTCTTCACCGCTTCCACCGACGCTCGTGAATGGGAGTTGCCAAGCTTTCCTTCCAAACTTAATTCTAAGCCTCCGCTCGCTTCGCGAAAAATGTCCTGCGCCAAAATCGATCCCGCTCTTGCACCAGGCGCATAAGCCGCCCTGGATCAAGGTGCGGCTGCCTTCCAATCCCGTCTTTTTCTCGACCAAAGCTCTCATCTCCGATCTGCGGCTGCATACGGTTTGCGAAAGCGCGCAATGCCCTAATCGCTGGGAATGCTGGAGTCAGGGCACGGCGACGATGATGATCGCCGGCGAACGATGCACGCGGGCCTGCGGATTCTGCGCCGTGAGCACGGCGAAACCCTTCGCGCTCGAGGAGGACGAACCGCAGCGGGTGGCCGAGGCAGTTCGGCGTTTGAAGCTCAGGCACGTCGTCATTACCGCTGTCGCGCGCGACGATCTCAAGGATGGTGGCGCGGAACATTTCGCGCGCACCATTCGCGCCATTCGCGAGATGGATCCCTCCGTTATCATCGAAGTGCTCGTGCCGGATTTTCATGCCCAGGATTGGTGCATCCAGCTCGTGCTCGACGCCGCGCCCGAGATTTTCAATCACAATATGGAGACGGTAGAGCGGCTCACCCCGGTCGTTCGGTCGCGCGCCCGGTATCGCACCTCGCTCCAGGTCTTGCGGCGAGCCAAGGAGCTTTCGCCCGAGGTGGTGACGAAAAGCGGCGTCATGCTCGGCCTCGGCGAAACCGAGCCGGAGCTTTTCCAGACGATGGACGACCTGCGCGAAGTCGGCTGCCAGGTCTTGACGTTGGGCCAATATCTTCGCCCGACGCCGAACCATCTCCCGGTCGTTAGTTATGTCACGCCCGAGCAGTTCGTTCTCTACGGCGACATCGCGCGCCGGAAAGGCTTTGCCCACGTTGCCTCGGGTCCGCTCGTCCGCAGTTCTTATCACGCGGCCGATTTTCACCCCGTCGTTCGCTAGGAATGGAGAGCGGAGCGCCGCAACTCAGTCGGCCGCTCGATCGCAGCAACGTCGCGGCCGTCATCGCGGCATATCACGAGGAAGTCCATGTCCGCGGCGTGGCGGAGCGGGTTTGCAAGCAACTCGATCGCGTCGTCGTGATCGATGATGGCTCCACTGACGCGACTGCGGCCCGCGCACGCGAAGGTGGCGCCGAAGTTATCGTTCATCCCGAGAACCGTGGGAAAGGGGAGTCGATCAAGACCGGATTGCGCCACTGGCTGGTGCGTCCCGAGATTGAATTCTTCCTTCTGCTTGACGCTGACGGCCAGCATTTGCCGGAGGAGATCGGTCGCTTTCTCGCCGCTGCCGCCGCAACCCAGGCCGGTCTCTTCGTCGGCACACGCATGAACAATGTGCACGACATGCCGTTCGTTAGGCGGACGGTCAATCGTTATATGAGCCGGCGCATCAGTCGCCTCTGCGGGCAGGAAGTGCCCGACACGCAATGCGGTTACCGCATGGTCCACCGGACGCTGGCCCCCCACCTCCTCGACGGGACCAGCCGATTCGAATACGAGACCGAGATGCTGATCATCGCGAGCCGGGCCGGTTTCCGCATCGCCTCCGTGCCGATCAGCACGATCTACTCCGATGAAGTGAGCAGCATTCACCCGGTGCGTGACACGCTTCGGTTTTTCAAGTTGATGCGGCACTACGAGAAGTCGCCCTAGCCATCGGCGCAAGCTAAAGCACCTTGCCCGGCGGGCTGGGCCAATCCACTTCTTTCAACCCTTGCCGCCGGTCCCGGCACCTGATCTTGTTTTCGTTAGACCCAACCACATATCCTATGTTTCAACGTCATTGGCTTCTGCTGTGCATCCTTCCAGTCGTTTTTCCTCTTTCCGCGCAGTCCGGCGAGCGCGAGGGAACAATTCTACCACGAGAGTGGCGGCCGGACGTAACGGCAGCGTCCGAATGGCTGGGGAAAGATCTGACCGAAATGCAGGCTCAACAGGGGATGAATCAGCTCAGTCGCTGTCTGGCCGATCTGAGGGACGCGGAGCTATTCGCGATCTACGTGCGTCTCTTTGAGAGACTCAGTGGGCCGGAGCGACGGTTGCTGCTACGGGAGCAAGAAGCGTGGCTGGTCGCGCGCCGAAAAGCTGCGGAAAATGCGGTCGAATCTGAAGGCGGCTCACTCGCACCTTACGAAGCCAACTCGGCGGAAATGAAGTTTACCGAGCGCAGGATCGCTGAATTAACGAAGAGACTCTCCGCAATTGCACCCAAGAAACAGTAAGCCCGGGGAAACCTGGAACGCGGACACCGTTTCGGCTAGTTGATAATTACAGAGGTGCCGGCTGCTCAATTTTTGCGGCCTGCAGCAGTTGCTCGAATTCCAGCGAGTCATTGGCATAGGCCGGGTAGGGCCGGATGGCGTTTCTGGGGCGATAGCGAAAGTGCTTGTATGGCCAGAGCCAGATGTGCGGATTGGCCCGTATCATCCGCTCGAAAAAATCCCAGCAAAACTGCGCGATCTCATTCGGCGTCGCCCCTGCGGGCCATTCCAACGGCGGATGGGCGATCACGCGGCAGGTGCCGTCGGGCAAAGGGATGGTCTCCAACGGGACGAGCAGGGTACCGACGCGGTGGGCCAGGATGGCGTGGAGAAAAGTCACGCACAGCTTGAGACCGAAGCCTTCAATGATCGTCGCGGCTTGCGTCGGGTGAAGACTCAGGTCAAGCAGCATGCCGGTCGCGCCGCCGCGCTTCACGGCCTTGAGCAACCGAAGCATCGATTTTTGCTGCGGGATGATCGTATGGCCGCTCACCTCGCGCAGGTCCTTGAAGATTTCGGTCAGCAGCGGGTTCTTGAAATTCTCCACCACAATGGTCGCGGGCAGTCCCGCGAAGCCGAGACCGAGGCTGACCCACTCCCAATTGCCGTGATGCACGCAGAGCGCGATCGAACCGCCCGGGTTGCGCGCATGCCGTTCGCGGAACGCCTCGAAACCTTCCAGTCGCAGGTAGTCGCGGCAGTTGGCAGGCGTGAGGTTCTTCGCCCAAAAAAGGTCGACCATCGTCCGCCCGAAGTTCCGGTATGAAGCCCGAACGATTTGGCGCCGTTGCGCCGGCGTGTAGCGATCACTGAACGCGCATTCGAGATTCGCGTGCGCCACCCTCCGTCCGCGGCCGTCGAGCGCATAGGCGAGATCGCCGAGGAGGAGGCCGAGCTGCACGCAGTGCCGGCGCGACAGCCGCGGGATGAACCAGGCGAGCAAGTCGAGGCCGCCCCGCTCGAGGCGATAGCGGAAGTTTTTCCAAAGAGACATTACGCGGTCAGAATAATGTGATTTGTGCGAAACGGATTTGCGTCTTTCCTCTATTTGACATTGAGCCGGGTAGATCGACAACCGGTGTTTCTCTGGCTACCGATTCTCGATCGAGAAGAACGCAGAGTTTCCGGCTCTGGAGCTTCCGAAGGCTATGCCGAGCTACCGGCTCAATTCGAGCATGCGCCGGATGGGAGCTTCCGCGCGCTGGCGTAGGGGCCCGGAAAGGTTGATCTCAGGTTCGAGATTGACGAGGGCGGTATGCGTCTTCTCAAGCGTATTCATCTTCATGAAACGACACTCGGCGCAGGCGCAACGGTCGGTTGGGCCCGGGATGAAAAGTTTGTTCGGAATTTCCTTCTTCAGCCGGTGCAGCATGCCGGCCTCGGTCACAACGATGACTTCCCTGGCGGACGATTCCTTGCAAAAGGTGACCATCTTCTCCGTCGAGCAAACCTCGTCGGCCAGCAGCCGCACGGCGAAGGGGCACTCGGGATGCGCGACGACCGGTGCGCCCGGATACTCGGCGTGAATTGCGGCGATGCTGCGTGCCGTGAACTCGATGTGGACGTAACAGTTGCCCTGCCACAAATCCATCTTGCGCCCGGTGCGCTCGATGACCCACGCGCCGAGGTTTTGATCGGGAACGAAGAGAATGTTGCGATCGACCGGCGCGGCGCGCACGATCTTCTCGGCGTTGCCGCTCGTGCAGATAACGTCGGAGAGAGCTTTGACGCCCGCACTGCAATTGATATAGGCGATAACGTAGTAGTTCTTGTCGGAGTGTTGGGCGAGAAACTGGGCCAGCTTTTCCGGCGGACACGACTCCGAAAGCGAACAGCCGGCATCGAGGTCCGGGAGGATGACTTTCTTGGCTGGGTTGAGGATTTTCGCCGTCTCGGCCATGAAGTGGACGCCGCAAAAAAGGATGACCTCGGCATCGGTCTTCGCTGCCTGAAAACTCAAACCTAACGAGTCGCCGACGAAGTCGGCCACGTCCTGAATTTCCGGCACCTGGTAGTTGTGCGCCAGGATAACGGCCTTGCGTTCCTGCTTGAGGGCCTTGATTTCCTCGGCAAGATCGAGACCGAAATTTACACCAGCGCTTACCATCGATTAATATCCGCTTTTCCCATGAGTTTACAAACTAACAACAGGCGGTATCGGCTCGGATTCATCGGCGGCGGCAAGCTGGCAGGCTCGGTCGTGCGCGGGCTCGTTCGGACGAAGTTTTGCGCGGCGACGGAGATTCTAGTGAGTGAACCTAACGACGCTTTGCGCGAGGTCCTGCGCGATGAAGTGGGCGTCGCGGTCACCGCGGAGAACGCGGAGGTCGCAGGGAAGGCGGAGGTGATTCTGATCGGTGTAAAGCCGGGGGTGGTACTGGAAGTAATCAATGGAATTGCCGACGCAATCGAGGGAAAGCTGGTGATCTCGCTCGCAGCGGGGATTCGTCTGGCGAGCATGGAGGTGAAGGCAAGGGCGCGGTTCATGCGCGCGATGACCAATACGCCGGCGGGGGTGTGTCAGGCGGCCACGGCGATGGCGCGCGGGGCACGGACGACGGAGGAGGATTTTGCCCAAGCGCGGCAAATCTTTTCGGCGATCGGTTTCGCTGCGGAAGTGGAGGATGAGCAGATCGATCCGGTCACGGCGCTGGCGGGCAGCGGTCCGGCGTTTGTCTACACGGTGATCGAAGCGCTCGCGGCCGGGGGAACGAGCTGCGGATTGCCGCCGAAGGTTTCGTTAGGCCTGGCCATCCAGACGGTGCGCGGCGCGGCGCAACTGGCGTTGGAAAGCGAGCTTTCGCCCGAGGAATTGCGTCGGATGGTCATCACGCCTGGCGGGACAACTGCGGCCGGGCTGGCTGAGATGGAAAAGCGCGAGACCGCGGCGGGTTTGGCGGCCGCGGTAGAAGCGGCCAGCGCTCGCGGTCGGGAGCTCGGCCTCTAAACCCGTCCCGCTCAGACCTCCGGGTTATCGGCGCAGGGGCAGGAAGGTCGGCGGACCTCCTTGACGACGCGCAGGGTCGTGCTTCGCAGAGCGAAACACCTACGCTGGCGGAGCGCCTACGGAGCAGGGCTTGTATCGTAAACTTCAACCAGGGCGATGCCGGTCACACCTCCCACGCCGCTGACGAGAGCGGTGTAACCGCCGGGATTCAGGGTCGCGAGGAGCGCCGATTCCTTCGGATTGGTTGGCGCGAGGTTGTCGTCGCTGATCGTCTGTGCATCGGGTCCCTGCTGCCAATCGTTGTTCGATTGCACCAGGTCGCCGTTGCTGTCACGCAAGTCGAGCGTCGGGTCAGCGAGAGGATTGGCGACGCCGGCCGCGACTAACGACGGCCCGATGGCGCGGGCGATGACCGTCTTTGGGTCGGTCCCGCCGATGATAAAACCACCGATGAGAATGTTATCGCCGCCAAGCACCTGGCCGCGGGTCGAGATGTTGCCGGCGCGGCCGCCGGTGGTGTGGAGATCGTAGAGTTCAAACAAACCAATACCCGTCGCCTGGGGTGTATGTGCGTCGGCATACCCCTGCACAACCGCGGTGTAGGCGCCCGGTTGCAGCGTAAGATAAAGGGCGGATTCGCGGCTGTTGGGCGGGTCGAGATGATAGCTCCCGATTTTCTCGGCGTCGGCGCCGGTGAAAGCCCAGTCGTCGTTCATCGCCACCTGGTGCTGGTTGGCATCGTAAACCGTGATCGTCGGATCGATGAGCGCGTTTGTGATACCGATGGCGGCAAGCGAGAAACCGACCGCGCGGAGGATCACGGTTGCGGGTTCCGTGCCTTGAACAATGAAGCCGCCGATCAAGACATTGTCGCCCGTGCCGATGTAGCCACGGGTGGAAATGTTCGCGAGAACCGGCGCCGGAACAGATGATTGGTAGGCCGGGCCATTGTTGTAAAGGAACTGCACGCCCGCGACGTCGTCGGGTTGTACGGTATCAATCTCGCTGATGTGCGAATTCATAATTGCGACGACGTTTTGTCCCGCCTTATCAGGGTGGTCGAGGCCGAGTGTGTGTCCGAACTCGTGAATCGCGACCCGGTGAAAATCGAAGACGTTGGGCAGCAACGGGCCGCGGTAGGAATCCCAGGTATAGGCCGTATTGAAAAGGGTGTCGGTCTCTTCCATCACGCTGTTGCGATAGTTGAGCAATGTAATCGCGAGCGTTCCGGACCCGAACCTATCGCCAAAGACGGTTGAAGAAAAGAGCACTGACATTTCGTCATCGCCTGAGGTAGCGGTAACGGGTGACGCTGGAACTGCGGTCAGATGCAAATGCGCGAGGTAAGGGTTCCAGACGTTGAGCGCGTCCTGGGCCGATTCGTTGAAGGAGGCAAAGCCGTCGAGCAAAGCGCGTGGAGCACCGAGCGAGAGCTGCATGACAACGGTGCGATCGAGGGTCCAGGACTCGCCTTCCAAGGCATAACCAAAGAGGGTTTGCGAGCCGAGGAGAAAGAGGAGGGAGCCAGAGAGCGTCTTGAGTTTCATCGGGCGAAAAGACCTTCGCATCATGCCCGAAAAAGCCGGAATATCCATTTCCGGCAACAATTCGGCTGATCAGCCGATCGCCGCTTCTACGGTGTGGGCGGGTTCGGTTGCGGCGATCTCTTTCGCGTCAGGGAAGGTGAGAGTGATCACCGTTCCTCTCCCAAGCTCGCTTTGCACTGAGACGGTGCCGTCGTGGATCTGCATGATTGATTTCACGATCGAGAGGCCGAGTCCCGTGCCCTGCGCGGTGCGCGGGGCGTCGCCACGAAAAAAACGATTAAACACTTTCGGAACATGCTGCGAAGAAATGCCGCAACCCGTGTCAGCGACCGCCACTTCACTGGCGTCATCGCGGCGCTGCAGCGAGACGCTGATATGTCCGCCCGAGGGCGTAAAACGGAGCGCGTTTGTGATGAGATTGATCAGCGCTCGCCGGAAGAGAACCGGCTCGGCATGGACATTTCCTTCGCCGTGACACTCGATCTCCACGCCCTGCTCCTGCGCGACCAACTCGTAGAATTCGCGGAGCTTTTCGATCGCCGCGCGTCCATCGAAGGAACTGACTTGAAATGTTCCGGTGGTTTCCGCTCGTGCGAGGAAGAGCAGGTTGTCGATCATGCCAGAGAGACGCCCCAACTCTTCCAGGCTCGATTCGATGACTTCGCGATATTCCTCGGCGCTGCGCAGTTTGGTCAGCACGCCTTCGGCTTCCCCGCGCAGAATGGCGATCGGTGTGCGTAGTTCATGGGCAAGATCAGCGGAAAACTGCGAGAGCCGGGTGAACGAATCCTCGAGGCGAGCGAGCATCTTGTTGTAGCCAACTGCGAGCGGTTGCAATTCCTCCGGCCACCTCTCGATCGGAACGCGTTCGTGCAGACGCGTCGCGCCGGTGCGGTTGATGGATTCCCCAAGATTTCGCAAAGGACGCAAAACGCGGCGGGTCACAAGAAACACAACTCCCGCGCAAGTCACAACAGCGCAAGCCACCATTCCGGTGAGCAAAGCGGCGTAGCCGGCGGAGAATCTTTCGTCGTAGGTTCGTTCCTGAGCGAGCTGCAGGGTCAGCCTCTGCTTTCCGATATCGGCGATGGAGGTCACGAGCGCGAAGCTATTGCGATCGCGAGCGTGGTAAATGAGTGTAATTGGACGCTGCCCCCGCATCGTAACCGACTGCGGGAAAACGTCGATCGGCAGGACATCGCGCATCTTTGGACTTTCCGCGACGACGTTGCCCGCTTCGTCGAGCACTCGCACCGCGTAAGTCTTGTCAGCTGCCCTTATGATGCTCAGCTCGCGATTGAACGAATTCGGCCCGGCATCCGCAGCGATGTCGGCCCGGATGGCAGCGAGCTTATCGGTCAGATAACGATCGTTGTCGTGATTGACATGTTGCACGACGACCCAGTAAGCCGCGCCCATGGCGAAGAGCAGCATGGTCGCGGCCGCGACGGTACACAGGAGGGCGAGGCGAAAAACGATCGACCACGACCGCGGTTTATCGCGTCCGTCGTGGCCGAAGAGCGCGTCAATCCGCTTTAAGAACATAACCGACCCCGCGGATCGTCTGAATCATCTTTCTCTCGAAAGGGTCATCCACTTTTGCCCGCAGACGCCGCATCATAACATCGACAACATTCGTGCCAGTATCGAAATTGATGTCCCACACCTGTTCGACAATCTCGGTGCGCGAGACGATGTCGCCGGCCGACGAGGCGAGAAAAAGCAGGAGGGAGAATTCCTTCGGCGTCAGGTTCAGGGCCGTTCCTGCCCGGGTCACCTTGTGCCGTCGCTGGTCGATCTCCAGATCCCCCACCGTGATTGCCTCCTCGCGACGCTCGGGTGCTCGCCGCAGCAGGGAGCGCACGCGGGCGAGTAGCTCCGAGAAGTGAAAGGGCTTAATGAGATAATCATCCGCCCCGAGATCAAATCCTTTCACCCGGTCTGGCACGCTATCGCGCGCGGTGAGGAAAAGAACCGGTGTTTGCAGGCCGGCGCGGCGCAGCTCGGTCATTAACGACCAGCCATCGCGCTTTGGGAGCACAACATCGAGAATGATGAGATCCATCTTCCGCGCCAGCGCATATTCGAGACCCTGCTCGCCATCTTCCGCCACGTCCACTACGAACCCATTTTCCGTCAGACCTCGTCGGATGAACGCCGCGATCTTTTTTTCGTCTTCGACAATCAGGATATGCATGGTGTGGTGGTTATCCGGCTGCAATGCCAAATTTCTGCGGCACCTTACCTTGCGGAAATGACGACTGCAAAACCGGATGAAGCGCCGACTCTAAGTGCGGTGGGAACACGCGATCATGACTGCCGCATTACGATGTTGAAAGAATCCGACTTGGCTCTTGTCGCCTGACAGTCGAGCGATAGCAGGGTTAGAATATGTTTTTGGGTGCCGGGGGTGCTTCTTTTTGAGTTGACTCCAGGCGGGACCATCTGACTTCCTGTTTGTTGGGACGCCCTGCCTTACGATGCTGACGTTTCTGCCCCTGGCCGAGGAAAGGGGACTGTTTCCTGAAGACGTTTGGTCGACAAGCAGCAAGCCGAAATTGAGGCGAGCAGTCTTCTCCGACGAATCGACTGGAAGCGGCCATTGAAAGCACCCCGACCCCGGCAACTGTACCGCGACCGTGACGAGGAAGGACGGTTGTGCCGGCGTTGGGCTGTCGAATCTACAAGCTCCAATAGCGAGTCGGCCTGCAGATTCTCCTAAACTCGTTAGGGCAAGAAAGAAACCTAGGCGGCGACGGATCGGCGCCTCCGTTTGACGAGGCTCGCGGTGGACCTTGCGGAGGGTGAGCGCCCGTTCCTTCCGCCTTGTTTCCTTTTCACACCGGCGCGTTGCAGACTTTGTTGCAAGACTGCGACCATGTCGATCACGTTAGGCTGAACACGCGGCGCCATCGGCTTGGCCGCCGGCGCGCGTTTCTGTGCTTTTTCTTCGATCAGCTGCATGAGCGCGGTTTGGTATTGATCCTTGTATTTCTTCGGATCCCAATCCGTCGTCATCGCGTCGATCAGGGCTGTCGCCATTTTCAGTTCCTGCGGGGAAACGTTCCGGTCCGAGCCGCTATTGAGCGCGGACGGTTCAAGGACTTCCTGGGCGAAATGCATCAGTTCGAGAATGAGGAAAAGTCCATCCGGCTTCACCGCCGCGAGATACTCGCGTTTCTGGATTGCAACCTTGGCGACACCGACGCGGCCCGAAGTCGTGAGCGCCTTGTGCAGGAGCGAATAGGCTTTTTCACCACCCTTTTGCGGCTCGAGGAAATATGGCTTGTAATAAAACTTCGGATTGATCTGCGCCTGATCGACAAAGTCGGTGATCTCGATCGAATGGGTCGATTCAATCTGCACTTTCTCAAAATCCTCGTCCTTGAGCGTCACCCATTTGCCCTTCTCGTACTCGAAGCCCTTCACGATTTGATCGGCCGGGACCTCTTTCTGATCGGCTTCGGCGACTTTCTTGTACCGGATAGGGCTGAGGTCGGAGGCCCTTAGTTGCCGGAAACTGATTTTCTCTTCCCGCGTCGCCGGGTAAACCGAAACCGGGATGTAGACGAGGCCAAAGTTAATGCTGCCCTTCCAGATCGCGCGCATGGTTAGGGAAACTCAGCTACTACCGGGCCAACTGTCAAGCCTAACGAAGATTCCCATGCGCCGAACGGCCAGGGTTCGGCGGTGCGTCTCATGGTGCCTTGATTGTGCGGACTACCTGTGTTTGATGAGCACGACTCTTCTTCCTTTTTTCGATCTTGTGAATTCCAAGTTGAAGGTTGTGGTGCTGGGCGCCGGGGGGCGGCTGGGCGCGGCGCTGGCGCGCGAATATGCCGCCGATTGCAACGTGACCGGCTTCAATCATGAGCAACTCGATCTGGCGCGACCGGACGACTTGCGTGCCACCCTCGGGCCCCGGCGATTCGATGTCCTGATCAATGCGGCCGCCCTAACGAAGGTGGATTACTGCGAGGACCATCGCGCCGAGGCGATGCAGTTAAATTCCGAAGCACCGCGACTGCTCGCGGAGATTTGCCGGGAGAAGGGAGCGCGGTTCATCCATGTCAGGACCCGACTACGTCTTCGATGGTGAGAAACGCGTGCCCTACGCGGAAGAGGATCCGGTTTTTGCCATCAGCGTTTACGGCGAATCAAAACGAGCCGGGGAGGTACAGGTGCTGGAGGCGAACGAGGGTTCACTCGTCATCCGAGTTTCATGGGTCTTTGGGCCGGATCGCCCCAGTTTCGTCGATGCGATTCTGCACAAGGCGCGGAGTGAAGAAGTGGTCGCGGCGGTGGCGGACAAATTCTCGACTCCGACCTACACGCGCGACATCGCGCGGCTGCTCCGCCCCTTGCTTGAGACGGACGCGACCGGCGTCCTTCATCTCGCGAACCGTGGCGCGTGCAGCTGGCAGGAGTATGCGCAATGGGCATTCAACTGCTGCCTTCGGTCTGGCGTGGCGATGAAAGCGAAAGGCATCGGCGCTCTGTCGTTAGGGGAAATGAAAAACTTCATTGCGCGCCGTCCCGTCTACAGCGTGCTCGGGACCGAAAAATATGAACGGCTCACCGGCAACGTCCCGCGTGACTGGCACGATGCCGTCGCGGAGTATGTAAGGGATTACTACGCCCCGTAAACTGATGCTTCGGAAATCAAGCGACCGAAACTGAGCGCGGATTCTAGTGGCGAAAAGCCGAGATTCGGTTTCTATTCTGCCCACAAAATATGAAAATTCGTACCGTTCTCACTCTCATCAGTCTGATTTGCGCGCTCGTTGGCTCGGCGAGCGCCGCCCTTACCTGGGACACGACCGAGGTCGACTTGCATCCAACATTGAGCGACAAGACGGCGGTGGCGCATTTCAAGTACAAGAACACTGGTGACAAACCGGTGAAGATTACCTCCGTGCATCCTTCCTGTGGTTGCACGACGGCTGCGCTGGCCAAAGACGTGGTCGCGCCTAACGAAAGCGGTGAGATCACAGCCACCTTTAACATTGGTGATCGCTCCGGGGTGCAGACGAAAACGATCAGCGTCATGACGGATGACCAAACCGAACCGACGAAGGTTCTGACTCTGAAGGCGACGATCCCGCAGCTCCTCCAGGTCACGCCGGCTTTCATTTACTGGTCGGCCAAGGATGTGCTTAACCCGAAGACCATCACGGTTACGCTTGGTCCGGACGTGCCAGTCCATACGCTGACCGTGACCCCGACCGACAAATCGATCGCCACCGAGGTCGTGCCTGATCTGGACAAGAAGCAGTTTCGCATCATCGTGAGGCCGACGGAAAGTGGACGGCCGATCAACGCTGCGCTGAAAATAGAGCCGGACTTCCCGAAAGAGTCGCCCAAGATGTACTATGCAAACGTGCGCGTCGATAGTCGGGCGGTCATGCCGCCGAAATAACTCGTGCGCCTGGCGTTAGTCCGACAGCTTCTCCTGCTCATTGGGCTGGCATCTCTTCCTGCCATCGGCCAGGCGATGTATTATCGCGGTCGTGTCTCGTGGGAGCAACGGCCGGCCGATTCCGCGCCCGTCAGCCTGGCCCAGGCGAAAGCGTGGGGCGACACGGTGCTCTGGGTTGACGCGCGCCCGGATGAGCAGTTTGCGCGCGGCCATGTTCCAGGTGCGGTGCAACTGAACGAGGACCGCTGGAACGAATTGCTGCGCGGGATGCTGACGGCCTGGTCGCCCGAGAGAAGAGTCGTCGTCTATTGTAGCCGGAAAACGTGCAACGCGAGCCACGAGGTAGCGGAGCGTCTGCGCAAGGAAGCTGGCCTGACGAACGTCTACGTCTTGTCCGGCGGTTGGGAGGAATGGGAGGCACAGCAGAAATGAGCAATCACGCGAGCGGAACGCCGGGCTGGCCCACCATTGTTAGGCGAACGCTCGCCGTCCTGGCCGGAGCCGTCTTCGTTTACGCCGGCGTCCTCAAGCTGCTCGACCCGCTGCACTTCGCTTCCGATATCAGCAATTACCAGATCCTCCCCTGGTCGGTTGCCGTGCGGCTCGCCTTTTATCTTCCATGGCTCGAGGTGCTCTGCGGGTTGGCGCTCATTTTTCAGCGCCTTTTCGCCGGGGCGTTGTTTCTCACCAGCGGCCTGATGTTGATCTTTATCGGCGCGACGGTAAGCGCGAAGGCGCGCGGGATTGACGTGGCGTGTGGCTGTTTCGGCAGCGCTAGCGGCAACCTCAGTTTTAGCTGGCACCTCGTGCTCGATGTGTGTTTGCTCGGGGTCTTGGTTCTCCTCTGGTTCTGGCCTTCTCTTTCTCCCTCCGCTCCGTCCGCCGAACGCTAGGTCATCGGCCTAACGAGAAGCGCTCGCAACTCGCCCGAGGCATCGAGCTCGACCTCCGCCAGCTCGAAGAGCGCGCCTGGGCCCGCGTCGCCGTTGCGCAGGAGAACCTGTGTGCCACGGGCACGCGCGAAGACCGCCTCGAGTTCAAATCGAGGTGAGAGTTCCACTCGGACGAATTCGAACGGCACCGTCAGTTGCACGCGCATCGATTCCTGCGGCGCCGCTACAAATTGCAGGTTGCGGTGCGAATTCCCGGGCTGGAAACCAATCGACTGGATTGCGAGCGAATTGGCCGCGGCCGACGGTCGGCCGGGCTGCCGGGTCGGGGTCAGGCGCGCGCATTCGATCCTTCCATCATCGCCAAGCCGCAATGGACCGAGATGAAAACTCGCTTCAAGTCGCGCGCTCGTCGGTTCGTTTGGCTCGCTAATTTGCAGTGCGACAGTCCGGTTGAACGGCACCAGACGGATCGCGTCCAAGCGTAGCAGCGGCGTCAATTCGACCACGGCAACGTCGAGCGAAAACGTCACGTTCAATTCCGCTTGCTTGGCAGAGGTGGCTGATAGTTCGTCTCTCTTTTCCGGTCTCGGAGTTTGTTGCATGGGCGGCAGCGGCGGCGGTTCTGATGAAATTGGAGGCGCGGCAGCAGCTGTCTCCGTCGCAATGTGAGTGAGCGGCTCTGCTTTGGCCAGTGGTTCAATCGGCCAAACTTTTTCTGGTGCCGGTGCGACCGGCCCCTCCGCGGACGCGGACGATGGAGGCGCCTTCGTCGGTGAGCCATCGGTCTCTGGATCGTGCCCGTTGGGCAATGGTGGCGAGAGGATGTCCGTGAACGGTGGGGAGGGGACAGGCACCGGTTGGGCCTTGGGCATGGAAAGCGGCACTTTGGGCAGCGGCCCACGCGCGAGCGCTTTCTCCACTGCATGGATCAACGCGCCGGAGAGAAACGGCTTTGACAGGGCGGCGACCACATTGCCGTAGGCCTCTGCCGTCCGCGCCAGTTCGGTCAGATGTCCCGACATCATGAGGACGGGGATTTGTGCCGTAAATTCGTTCTCAAGCAAGGCCCGGCAAACTTTGTCGCCCGTCATGTCGGTGAGGCTGTAATCGAGGAGCACCAGATCGGGTCGTGCGCTGGCCGCCAGGCGAAGGCCTTCAGTACCGGTCTGTGCAGTCATGATCTGCAAGGTCTGGTCCGCGGTCGCGAGGACGTCGGCGACGAAAACGAGCAGCATCTCCGTGTCATCGATCACGAGAATCTTGCGGCCGTTCTTCGCCTTCGGTGCGCTTTGCCCGGCAGTCACGCCTGACAGGTTCTGTTTCTCGCGTCTGGCAATTTGGCGAACGATCGGCAGCAATAATACTGGCCAGGGGATGTTAATCGTCCGTGGCGCTTCCCCGGTCAGTTCCGTTTCTTGAAACTCTCCTCCCGGCCAGTGGGACATCTCCTCCAATGCTGCGAGTCCGATTTTTGCGCCCGTTGCCGCATGTGTAATCTGGCCCTTCTCAAAATAGATTTCGCCTGTCCGGCCATCCCGCGTTTCGGTACGCACGACGGCCGAACTGAGCCCAATGCATTTCACCTGGGCGATGTCGACGAGGCCGAGATCGCGGAGGGTCCCGCGCACGCTGCCCGCGGGTCCCCATGGACCGACCAACGCCTGGACAGCGGCCCCGAATTCCGCGAGATCAAACGGCTTCTCGATGAATTGAATGGCTCCCGCGGTTCCGCGCTCAGTGCGCAATTCCCGCGAAGTCCCGGCCGCGATGACGAGAAGGCGCGACTCGGGATAGCGCGCTTTTAGCTTGTTGAGAAAGTCGATCTCGCCGAGGGGCGGGGGATCGAGATCGAGGACGAACAGGTCCGGTCGGATCTGCGCGGCCAGCGTCTCCGCTTCGGCAAAGCCATCGGCCACCCGCACGCTGTGAAGGGGCGCAAGCTTGCGTAAGACCGAAGCGATCGCGACCGCCAGTGCGCTGTATTCCTCCACCAAAAGAATGCCGAGTGGGAGTTTTTCCAAGGTGGTGGTTGGTGGCGATGAAGGCACGTTAGGCGCCCGTAAGGCGTCCGAGAATAGGGGAAGCGGCGCGCATGTCAAAGCAACGCCTTCGCAAGTTGCGTGCCGCCGCTGCGAAATGGTCAGGACCGGCCGATTTTACTCGTAGCGCAGAGCGTCAATCGGGTCGAGCGATGCCGCCCGGTAGGCTGGGTAAAGACCAAATCCAATCCCGATGGCCGAGCAAACGATCAGGCCCGCGATCGCCCAGCCGAAGGGGAAAACAAGGTTCACTTTCAGCCAAAGCGCAAGCAGATCGCCCCCAAGCACTCCGAGCAGGATGCCGACAATGCCCCCGGCCTCGGAAATGAAAACCGCTTCGGCTAAAAACTGCCGCAGGATGTCGCGATTGCGGGCCCCGATCGATTTGCGCACCCCGATTTCCTTCGTGCGCTCGGTCACGCTTACCAGCATGATGTTCATAATTCCGATCCCGGCGGCGAGGAGCGCGATCGTGCTGACGACGAAAGCGCCGATGCGAATCACCCCGGCAACAGAAGCGAAGGCGCTCTTGAGCGAATCGTTGGTGTAAATCTCGAAGTCGTTAGGTTCCTCCGCCCGCAGGCCGCGCGCGATTCGCATCGCGCCGACGCCCCGATCGAAGGTGCGGTTGTAATCCATCTGGGAAAAGGACTGGGTTGCGATGTTAATCGTACGGTTGGCCGAGCCGAAGTTCTCGAAGAAGCGCGTGATCGGCATCGCCGCGATGTCGTCCTGGCTCATGCCGAAGGCGGTGCCGCGTTCGCCCATCACGCCGACGACGGTGAAAGTATGCCCGGCCAGCTTGATCACTCGGCCGATTGGCGATTCATGCGGAAAAAGCCGCTGCTCGATCGCGCGGCCAATCACCAGAACGCGGCGGCTGAGCGCGACATCCTCCTCATTCAGGTTGCGGCCATAGGCGAGGGTGTAGGCATTGGCCGCGAGGAAGCTCTTGTTCGTTCCCACGATTGTGAGACTGGGCGTGGTCTTGACCCCGTTGTAAACGGCCTGCTTGCCGTTATCGAATACCTTCAGGCAAACCTCGGCCGCGTTGCCTTCCATTAGCTCCGTGTAACGTTGGGCCTGGCGATAATCGATGTCGCGCCGGTTCTCATATTTCTTCGATCCTCTGCCGCCCGCGTTCACCGTCACCGGATACTTGGCAAATTGAAAAATATTGGAACCAAAAAGAGTGAGCCCGTTCTCGATCGAGTTCTGCATCGCACCGATCGCGGTCATGACCGAGATGACGGAAAATACTCCAATCGTGATCCCAAGCATGGTGAGGGCGGAGCGCAGCTTATTGGCGCCGACCGACGCCAGAGCCATCGTTAGAATCTCACGGAATTGCATGAAGCGAGGAGTGTCGAGTTCGAGTTACTCGTAACGTAACGCAGTAACCGGATCGAGCCGCGAGGCCGACCACGCTGGCGCAATCCCCGAGACGAGCCCCGTCAGGACCGAGACGATCACGCTCGCGATCACGAGCTCGAATGAAAAGCGAATCGGGAACGATGGGAAGGCCGCCGCCATTCCAAAGCACATCAGGTAAGCGAGGGTGAGCCCGATCAATCCGCCGACCAGACAGAGCGCGGTCGATTCAATCAGAAATTGCAAGAGGATCGTCCGCCGCCGTGCGCCCAACGCCTTGCGCGTCCCGATCTCTTTCGTGCGTTCCTTCACGCTCACAAAGGTGATGTTCATGATCCCGATTGCACCGACGAAGAGCGACAGACCGGTGATGAAAAGTCCTGCAATTGCGATCGTTGCCTTCACTCCATCGAGTGTACTCTTGAAAGCCTGTTGCTCGTTGATGCTGAAATCGTCGCGCTTTTCCGGCCGGAGCGAGCGCAACCGGCGTACGATCCCGGTCAGCTCGTCACGCGCGTCCACCATGTGGGTTTTGTCGCGCACTTTCACCCGGATGTCGGCCTCACTCTTCGCGCTGAAATATTTTTTGAATGCCGGCAGCGGGATGATCACGATCGAATCCAGGCTGAAAAGCCCGAGGAAAGTGCCCTGGCGTGAGAGCGTGCCGATCACTTTGAAGGCATGGCCATTGATCAAGACCTTGCTCTCGAGCGCGCTCCGGCCGGCGAAGAGCGCATCCGCCACGTCATACCCGACAACGCATGCCTCCGCGCCGCCGCGCGACTCGAGTTCGTTGAAAAAGCGGCCCTCGTTGCAATCGACCGTCGAGATCAGCGGGTAGTCACTCGTCGTGCCCAGGATGTAGACATTATCGACGTTGTTATCGCCCGATTTTACCGAGCGCAGCAGGCTCATCGTCGGCACGGCGATCATGAGATTGGAGTTTGGCGTCGCAGCGATCGCGTGATTGATCTTATCCGCGAATTCGGTCCGGATTTTTTTCCGGTCCCGGTAATTCCACCAATCATTCATTCTCGTCCAGGGCCGCTGCTGAACGTAAAGAACGTCGTCCCCAATCACCGACATGCTCTTGTCGAAGCCAGTCGAGATGCCATTGATCGCGGTGCCCATCAAAGTCACGGCTACGATGCCGATGATGACGCCGAGCGCGGTCAGGACAGAACGTGTTTTGTTCGCTGCCATCTGCGCGGCGGCGATTTTCCAGCTCTCCGTCAGTTCGTAGAGGAAACGCTTCACGACGTCAGTCCAAGACCTCGACTGCGAGCGGCGGTAGAACCGGCGCAGTCGTCTCATCGCTCTCGATGATTCCGTCGCGCAGGTGCACGCTGCGGCGCGCATGACGCGCGACGTCGGATTCATGGGTGACCACGATTACGGTGTTGCCCTGCCGATACAGTCTTTCGAAAAGCATCATGATTTCTTCGCCCGTCTTGGAATCGAGGTTCCCGGTCGGTTCATCGGCGAGGATGATCGAGGGATGGTTGACCAGCGCACGCGCGATCGCGACGCGCTGGCGCTGCCCGCCGGAGAGTTCGTTAGGCTTGTGCGAAAGGCGGTCGCCCAGGCCGACCGCGGTGAGCGCGGCGGCGGCGCGTTCCTCCCGCTCTTCGGGATCAATCCCGGCGTAAATTAGCGGCAGCTCGACATTGCGCAGGCTGGTGGAGCGGGGGAGGAGGTTGAAGGTCTGGAAAACAAAACCGATCTCACGGTTACGGATGGCGGCCAGCTCATCGCCATCCATCTCCGAGACATCCCTGCCGTTGAACTCGTAGCGTCCGGAACTCGGCGTATCGAGACAACCCAGCATGTTCATGAGGGTCGACTTGCCGCTTCCGCTCGGTCCCATGATGGCGAGATACTCGTTCCGCCGGATCTGGAGCGTAACCCCGCGCAGGGCATGGATGATTTCTTCGCCCATCACGTATTCCTTCGTGATGTTCTCGATGTCGATCACGAGCGGGCCGGGGTCGCGAGTGGGACGCGGATTCATGTGGTGGAATGACCGGCGTGCATGGAGATCCGGGATTTGTGGCTCGGGTATCGTTTACAGTCGTGGCGGCCTAACGATTCCCGGTTCACGAATCTCGATTCACAGAACCCCCGTCACTTCGTTCCCGCCTTCTCCATCACAACTCTGGCGCCGTTCTTGAGCTTGCGGCTGATTGCGCTGTAACTGCCGGAGATCACTTCGTTGCCCGGTTTTACGCCGCTCTTGATTTCGATATCCGCGTCGTCCGCGATCCCGGTCGTTACCTCGACCATCTTCGCTTTATTGCCGTCTTTTAGGAAGACCACCTTTTTTAACTTCTCGCGCTCTTCTTTCTCCGCCTGTTTCGCGAGCCGTTCGTTTTGGACGTCGGCGTTGTTGTCGGCTTTTTCCTTCGCTTCCTTCAGCTGCTTCTTCTGCTCGATCTCTTCCGGGCTGAGATTGGTATCGCCGGTGCGGATGGTCACGCTCTGGATCGGAACCGAGACCACATCTTTCACCATTGCAGTCTGAATCTCTGCCGTGCAACTGAGGCCGGGCCGCAGCCGCATCTCGTGGTTATCAAGCCGGATTTTTACTTCAAAATTGGTTACTTCCTCCTGCGTACCGGTGCCGGTGGTTTTGCCGGTATTGGCGATTTGTTCGACCGCGCCTTTGAATTGCCTGTCGCCATAGGCATCGATCGAAACCGTGGCGGAATCGCCCAGTTTTACGTTCACGACATCGTTCTCGTTTACGTCGACGACCGCCTGCATATGGGTCAGATCGGCCACGCGCATCACTTCAGTACCGGCAAACTGGTTCGTCGCCACGACCCGCTCGCCCAATTTGCTGTTCAGCACGGTCACGACCCCGTCGAGCGG
This sequence comes from uncultured Verrucomicrobiae bacterium, assembly GCA_963738045.1. Taxonomy (GTDB): domain Bacteria; phylum Verrucomicrobiota; class Verrucomicrobiia; order Chthoniobacterales; family UBA10450; genus Palsa-1392. Next base: position 83,349 of record CAVTUX010000004.1, read on the forward strand.
CGAATAAATCGTTGTTTTGGAAAGTTGATCCCGCGCCTGGCTTGAGCTCGCCTGCGCGCCCTCGATGCCGTGCAGGCCTGATTGGTACATGGCCTTGGCCGCATCGTAGGTCGTCTGCGCGGTTGTCATCTCGGTCTGCGAGATGAGTTTTTTCTCAAAAAGGTCCTTCGCCTGTTTCAGATCTACTTCGGCCTTCTCCACCGCCGCTTTTTGTTGGTCGCTGACAGCCTTCGCGGTACTGATCGCGGCCTGTTGTTGCTCGAGAAGCGCTTTGTAGGAGTCGGGCCGAATCTTTACCAGCATGTCGCCTTTTTTCACTTCCTTCCCATCCTCCACCGGCAACTCGATGATCTCGCCTGCGACCTCGGGAGAAATTTTCACTTCCGTCTCGGGCTGGATTTTTCCCGTAGCCGAAACCGTCTCGACGATCGTACGCCTTGCTGCTTTCTCCGTCGTGATGGGGATCGGTTGTTCGCGCTTCGCAGAGATAACGGAACCGATGATGAGGAGCAGAATGAGTCCCCCAACTCCCAGGCCGAGATAAAGTTTACGGCGGGACTTGCGCTTGCGACGAACAGTAGTGGCGGGGGTGGCTGCTTGATGCATTGACGGACGATTGATGAAACTCAGGTTTTACTGGCTCTTTAGACCAATGCAAATTTTTCCCGTTCAGCATTCGAGATTAGCGGTCCGGGAGAATTGCCGGCTTTTGCGGGGCCCCGACGCCAGTCGCGATTGGATTTGTTGGATCGCCCAGAGAGCATGCTCGACAATCAACGGCTCGTGATCGCGGGCCGCGGCCGCGAGCGCGGGCAAATCCGCCTTCGTGCCGACGTTGCCAAGGGCCACGCAGACATTTCTCAAAAAACCGCGACGCTTTGTTCGCCTGATGGGCGAGCGCCGAAACATTTCCCGGAATTGCCCGTCATCGAGAGCGAGGAAATCGCGCAGGTGCATGTGCGCGACCGCCGGACTGGCGGCAAAGGCACTCTCGCGTGCAACTTTTGCGAAGCGATTCCATGGGCAGGCGTCGAGACAATCGTCGCAGCCGTAAATACGATCGCCGATCAACGGTCGGAACTCGAGCGGAATGCTACCTTTCAGCTCGATCGTTAGGTAGGAAATGCAGCGGCGCGCGTCAAGTTGATGAGGCGTGGTGATGGCGCCGGTTGGGCAGGCGTCGATACAGCGAGTGCACGATCCGCAACGTGCCACCTGCGGCGGATCGGCCGGTAGCTCGAGGGTAGTGAAAATTTCCGCGAGAAAAAACCAGGTGCCCAACTCGCGACTGAGCAGCATCGTGCTCTTCCCGTGCCAGCCGATCCCGGCCTCGGCCGAGAAATCGCGCTCCAGCACCGGGCCGGTATCGACATAAAACCTTTGCTGCCCTCCAGCCGCGGCGAGGAACGCATCCAACTCCCGCAGCTTTGCCTCTATGACCTCGTGGTAATCATCGCCCCATGCATAACGGGCAATCCGGCCCGAGTTCGTAGTGTCCGCCTCTGGCCGTCGCGCTTGGTCGCCCTGCCAGTAATTCATCGCCAGCGCCACGACCGAACGCACTCCTGGCAGCACCTTTTGCGGATCGCACCGCTTCTCTGCCGTGCGCGTCATCCAATCCATCTCGCCGGCTGCTCCCTCCTGCAGCCAGGCGCGAAACGCTTCCGTGTGCCGTAGGCTCGCGGCCGTCGCGATTCGGCAATCCTCGAAACCCAGTTCGAGCGCCCGGCGATGAAGCAAGGCCTTTATTTCAGATGCCGAGTGCAAGGGATTGCCGAATCGATGCGGCGACTTCGTCGTGGTTGAGCGAGGAAGTGTCGATCGTGAAGTCTGCTGCGCTTCGATAAGATGGTTCCCGCTCGCGCAGCAGCAGTTCAATCGTCTCCGCGGGATTTTCCGTCTGCAAAAGGGGTCGATCGGAGCGCCGAGCCAGCCGTTTACTCAATGTGGTGAGATTCGCTGTCAGACAGACGACCGTCCCGAGTTCCCGGAGCCTGGCGATGTTTCGCGGCCTCAGGACCGTACCACCACCCGTCACGACGATCGAAGGTCGGGTCGCATCGAGCTTCTCAAGTAGCGCCGACTCTTCCTCGCGGAATCGCTCTTCCCCGAGCACCGCAATAATTTCCATGATCGGCATTCCCAGTTCGCGGGCGACGATCGCGTCCGTATCGAAGCGCGGCCAGCGCTGGAGCCGCGCGAGTCGTCGGCCAACCGACGATTTGCCGGTGCCCATAAAGCCGATCAAAACGATCGATCGATCCGCTGCATTCACCCTCCGAGTATGGGGCGAGTTTCTGGAAAAGGAAATCCCGTGGTGCCTGTGGCTTGTCGGGAGGGACCGAAGGACGAAGGACCGGTCCCAGCGCAACCAGACGTTTCGCATGTTCGCTCTGTCCAATGGTCGAAGGGCTCCTTCGCTGCCTCCTGCTTCAACAATGTGGATGTCAGGTCATCCCGGTGGCGGAGTCATTGCCCGGTCGATGTCGCGGTCGATCCGGCGGCGGGCGACTTCCCCCACAGGTGAAATGTATAAGTAAAACGGCATAACCCAGTACCCGGCCCGGATGGTAATTGGGAAAGTAGATCGCTGGGTTCACCTGAAAATCCGGGGTAATGTTCCAGGTCACTCCGATTGTGGAAGAGTTCTCTCTCCCGCTCTGGAAATCGACCTGTGCCCGCCACGTCTGGTTAAAGTCGTAGGCGTAACCCAGGAGCGCCTCTTCCTTGCCGTCGGCATGGATCAGACCGGCGATAAACTTGTTATGTTCGGTGTAGTAACCGCCCTCAATGAATGGCTGCGGATCGACCCCACTATGCGGCGACCAGTTAATAAAGCCGACTGAAAGGAGATAAGGCTCTTTGGTCAGCAAACCGACCTCTGTTCCAAAGATTTGCTCCTCGGGTTGAAACCCCTGGAAGACCGCGACCTCCATGAGCCGATTCAGGCCAAGCTCTGCCTGCAATTCATAGGGATTAGCGATTTGGAAGCTTTGTACCTGGAAGCTGAGCGATAAGTCACCCGCAGGCTGGAGGTCGGGAGTTACGATCTGGCTTAGGCCCTTGGTCGTGGCATGGACACTGGAGAGTCCGAGCCCAGATAGGAGAAGCAACGCGAACAAGACACTCCGGCGCACGGCCGGAGATTGCCGCGCCCAGTCGCGGCCGACAATCGTTTTCTTTTGCGGCGGCAAATCAGATCTGGAAACCACGGTCTATCCGGAATCCAAGAGGCGCGAAAAGGCGAAACAAGATCTCGTTGTCGAGCATGTCCCGCTCAGTTTCAAGAGCCTCGGCGTGACGCTGCCCTGGGCGAATCCGGAACCGGCATCAGATCGAATGTTCGGAGCAACGGAGCAAGATCGATCACAGCGTTTGCTGCCGCCTTGAGCACACTCCCGAGGTTTTGCGTTACCGAAGCCACCTCCACGCGGATTCCGCGTCGGCGCAGCTTGGTTGCGAGATAAGCGAAATCCGCATCACCCGTGACAAGAATGACCACGTCGGGTTGCATCTCGACGGATAACTCGAGCGCGTCGATCGCCATTGTTACATCCACGTTCGCCTTGTAATGGCCTTCCTCGGCGGGCGCGCCATCTTTCGTCACGACCATGAATCCATTTGAGCGCAGCCAATAGACAAACTTGTTCTTCTTCTCCCGCTCCTCCTGCCAGAGCGGGATCGCCGGCGGCAAGCCGGCATAGACGACCATCTCGATCAGATCGCGCCCCGTCTCGGGTCCGGCAAGAAACTCGCGCAACCTTAACCAATTGAGCCCGCGCCCCGCCGTCCGGACGGAACTGCCAACATTGGATTCATCCACCAGCACCAGCACTCTGGCCCGCCGGACAGCATCTGGATCCTTTTTTCGCATTTCGCTCCGCTTTTAGGCAACGACTGCTCGGCGTTATTTTTTCGGCTTCGTCTTGCTCTTCTTTTCGGCCGCGAGGCGTTCGCTCTTTTTGCGCCGGGCGGCGCGTTTCCTGACGTTATCTCTGCCCTGGCTGTTTCCCATAGTGCCGCAATACTCGCTCGTCCCGAAGCCGGCTCCAAGTTGTTTCGCAGCGCCACGACGCTCTCCCCATTGGTTTCCAGATTCACCCGGCCCATGGCACAGAAGGTCAGGACAAGTGGAAACACCAAACACCCTTGGCGATCCCCTGGCATCCTCGATTGCGAGCGAAACCTACCCCATCAAGGCGGCAAATCTCCGCAAGCGAAGCAGAAGTAGTCAGCACGGACGAAGGCGAAAATCATGCCTGCAGTTCAGAAAAAGGACGGGCCAGCCGCGGCCCTCAAGACTCCGCCGAGAAGGAAATAGAGAAAGGCTACCGGGCAGCAACCGGCCTCGATTCCGCCCGGCGGGTGCCTTTTTTCACGTGCCTGCGGGGCGTCTCAAGCGGTGCTCGACGCGTCGCCAGTCGCCGCAACGGACAAGCTAATTGAAAGGCTTTCCGCCCGGTCCCGGCATGCTCATTGCTGCTTTCTCAGGTTGGACTATGGCTGCACCGCTCAGAATCCTGACGGTTGACGACGAACCGGCCGTTGCGTTTTCGTTGAGGCAAGTCTTTGCCGGACCACGCTACCAGGTGCTCAGCGTGGAGAACGGTTATGCCGCGCTCGCCACACTCGATGAAAGTTCGGAGCGCTACGATGCGATCATTGTCGATCAAAAGATGCCAAACCTCACGGGCTTGGAATTGGTCGACGCGATCAGGAAACGCAGCATTCCGGGCAAGATCATCGTATTATCGGCACAGCTCACCCCCGAAATTCGCGAAGCCTACGAGCGGATGGACGTGGATGCGATTCTCCTAAAGCCTTTCGATATTGACGAACTGCGCTCAGCTGTGGCGACCTCGCCGCATAACTGATCTGACGGCGACCCAAACGGCTGGGTTGTGGAAGCTCAAGCGCAGGACGGTCAACAACCTTGACCAGCGCTTCCGGCTGCTCATCTGGTTGCAGCTTGCTTATAAACGAGCGCCGGGCATTCCGAGGAGAGGGAAGCGGATAGTCGGACCAGCCGAGTCCGGGGCCGCGGCGCGGCCGGGGCACGCTCAAGCAGCCCGTCTCCCGCGTCTTCGAGCGCCAGGGAGAGGTCTCCATACCGAAATCATTAACGGTTGCTCTTACCCCTGCGGGCCATTATTCGGGGACGGATCGACCCGCGTCCTCTGCTTCGATGGCTGGCCCGGTTACGATGGACTGGTTGCTTCGCAGAAAGATTAGTCCAGCGCCTACTCCCATCCAGGAATGACGATCGGACGAACTCCCGAAGACCCGATATCTTTTCTCGAGTTACGGGATCGAGTGGCCCCGGTTGGTCTGCACCGATTGCAGATCCGGCCTGTCCACTATGCCGCTCAGATTGATATCGTCGCGGAAGTTGCCGGCATTGACCACCTGATTTTTGTCGGTCTTAATCCGTTGCTGGTCCGGTCTGTCGACCCTGCGATTGCCATTTACATCGGCCGTGAGGAAACCAAAGGGAACGTCGCCATGTTGCTGGCCGTCGCCGTTGATGTTTTGCACACGCAGCGTGACCACCTCAGCACTCGTCACCCCAGTGAGCTGAGCGGTCAGGCTGTTTCCACTGAAGGAGATCGCACCAACGGTGGCGGCGCCACTAACCACCTGAACTTCGCCAGAGGTGACCGCACCATCAAAGGTGAAGACGGCGTTGTAGCTGCTCGCGCTGCGGTCTTCCACGCCGGAGGTGCCGGTGAGCGGCATCGCGATATCGAATGTACCCGCCCCACCATGAGTCAGGCGTGACGCCGCGCTCAACAGAGTGAGGACAGAGGTAGGAGGAGCGACCCGGACATAATAAATATCTTCTTCCAAATTAAACGTCGCGCTATAGGCGACATTCCCTCCGGTATTATCTGACACGATGGTGATGTAGTCGCCCATCTTGTTCTGATTAGGGTAACCGAGGAAGGGATTGAACGAATTGCTCACCGCGACGTTAGCCGACCATGTGACGCCCCCGTCTGTGCTGAAAGAATAGAATAGCTGCGAGTCGGTATTGTTCGCGGCGTTGCGCGTGTCCAGCCAGACAGAGTCGATGCGTCCATTGGGCGCTACCGACAACGTGCCGAACCAGTGCCATTTGTTGTGATTAATCGGGTCGTCATTGATTCGGCGAGGGGCGCTGAAAGTTTGTCCGCCGTCTGTGCTGCGCGCGAACATGACGTCAGTGCCGGTCGAGAAACCGGTCGGTTGGATGGTCGCAAGCATGTAGATATTATTGTTTGTGCCGGTGCCCGAACGGTCCACCGCCAGGAATAGCTGCCCGGCCAGTCCGTCCGGATTGATCGTGTCGCCGAACTCTATGCTGCCGCCGAGGTTGACTGTAGTGACTCGGTCAAAGCTTGGTGTGACGCCGCCATTCTGTGCATTGCTCGAGCGAATGCAGTAAAACTGGCTTCCAAAATTCGTACCGCCGATAAAGAGATTGCCGTTGGTGTCCACGTCGAGTGTTCCCCATACGGGAGAGTTGGGAATACTGATCGGATTCATCCAGGTGACTCCACCATCTGTCGACCGGCTGAATAGCCCGCCGCCGCAAGTGGCGGCTGTGCTCCACGCCTGGTACTGAAAGCCATGCCCCATGCCGTTGGTCTTATCTATGGTGAACCACTGCTTATCGCCTCCGCCCGCACCTCCCTCGGGTGGCAGGCGCGTCCAGGATTGGCCGCTGTTTAGCGAGCCCCACATGTCGTCACAAAATGATTGCAGGAGGCTGAGATAAAAAAAGTTCCCCGTGTCATCAGAGTTCAACACTGGATCGCTCCGGAAGACGTTATTTTCGAGAACACCTGGGAAAGTCCACGACGTGCCGCCGTTGATTGTGTATCCCCAGCCGCCCTGCCGGAAGTTGGACGATACGCTGTTGAACTGCCGCCAGCCGATTGACATCTTGATGGGGTTCGTTGGATCGACGCTGATAGAGGGCTCGTTCGCGGCGTCGCCGATGATGTTATGGCCATTGGAATCGACATTCACCTGATAACTCGTGAAGGGCCCGTACGACGATAGCATTCCCGGCGAAACTTCGATCGGCCGGGGGGAGCAGGCGGGTTATCGTATCTTTCGAGCGGCTCGGTCGGGAGCAGCTTGTGTGGCGCAGTCTGGCCCGACGCAATCGGAATTAAAAATGGCGAAAGCAGACAAGTGAAAAGCGTGGTCTTTAAGATTTTAAGAAAGATGATCATAAGAAAATTTCGACACGAAACGTTCTCGACTACAAAAAACCGACGATGGCCGTCAAGACAAAACGGGGACGAAGCCCCCGAGGGTAAGTGCGCTTCACTCGTGTACCGCCCACCTTATTTTTTTGTCAGGGCCGATGTCGGACCAGGCCGTGCTCGATCAACTGAAGATCACCCAGAGCATGCGCTTCTTTTGGTACGAATGGCAGCACCAGCCGCCGATCGATCCGAACGAGATCGTTTCGCACGCCACTAATCTGCATCTTATTCCCTCGACCCCGGCGATCGAGTCGCAAAGCAAATCGCTTCGGACCGGCGGACTCGTTCACCTCCGCGGCTTGCTCGTGGAAGCGACCGGCCCGGGGATCGGCATTTGGCGCAGCTCGCTCAGCCGCACCGACACCGGCAACGGCGTCTGTGAACTGGTCTGGGTGGAAGAGATCGAAAAACTCGCGCATTGGCTCTGGATGATTCGTTCCAAGCAAGGGTGGAGCGAGACTCTGTCGAGCTGGGGATGACGCCCTCCTCTGGCACGACGGAGTCTCGCCCCTCCATGGTAGCGAGGCGCCCGCAGGTTGCGCCCTTCGCGTTCCCGTTTCATGCTGCCCAATGACCACTGAGAAGGCGACTTTTGGCGCGGGCTGTTTTTGGGGAGTCGAGGAAATGTTTCGCAACATCAAGGGCGTAACTTCGGCGACGAGCGGCTACGCCGGCGGCAAGACCGAGAACCCGACTTATGAAGATGTTTGCAGCGACGAAACCGGACATGCGGAAGTGGTCGAAGTGGAATTCGATCCGGCGCAGGTGAGCTACGAGCAACTGCTCGATGTGTTCTGGAACAATCACGACCCAACGACGCGCAATCGACAGGGGCCCGATTTCGGCTCCCAGTATCGCTCGGTCGTCTTCTATCACTCGCCGGAACAGCGTGCCGCCGCTGAAGCGAAGAAGGCGGAATTGGATAATAGCGGGCGTTTCCGGCGGCCAATCGTGACGCAAATCGAGCCATCGCCGACTTTCTATCGCGCGGAGGAATATCATCAGCAGTACCTGCGGAAACACGGGCGCACGCATTGCGCGATTTGAGGAAAATGACGAAGCACGAATGACGAATGACGGAAACAAGCCCCAACCCCAATGACGAAACTCTGTAAGCTTCGTTCGTTATGCCCGGGCTCCCTTCGGGTTTCATCCCTGTTTCGGATTTCATCATTCGGGCTTGGTCATTTCGACTTCTAATGACTCCTGAGATCATTCGCACCTCCAATTTCGTCGCGGACGCCGCCGGATTTATTCTCGAGCAGGCCCGTGTCGCCCTGGCCGAGCGCGGTGAATTTCGCATCGCGCTTTCCGGCGGCAATACCCCGCGCCCGATCTATGCCGAGTTCGCCAGGCTGTCGCGCGACCTGCCGTGGGAACAAGTCCGTTTCACTTTCGGCGACGAGCGTTGTGTTCCGCTGGACGACGAACAAAGCAACTTCCGCATGGCGCACGAGTCGCTCTTTGCACCCGCCGCCGTCCCGGAAAAATCGATCCTGCGCCTGCGCGGTGAGTTCGAGCCTGCGCTCGCCGCTCAGGAATACGAGGACGCGCTTGCACTCCTCGCAACACAGCGAGGCGAAATGATTTACCGGCACGACCTGACGCTGCTCGGGATGGGTGACGACGGGCACACCGCCTCGCTTTTTCCCGGCACGGCCGCGCTTCATGAGGAGGTGCGGCGGGTGGTGGCGAATTTTGTCCCGAAGTTCAACACCTGGCGCCTAACAATGACCTTGCCGCTCCTCAACCAGTCGCGCCAGGTCCTGTTTCTAGTCAGTGGCGATAAGAATCCTGAGCTTCTGGAACGCGTCCTGGCCGGCGCTTCGGAATACCCCGCCGCCCTTGTCGCGCCGGCCAATGGCAAGCTGACCTGGATGATCGGCCAGCGCGCCTGACGAGATGTCGAAGGCACGCGTCGTTCTCGTTACCGGCTCGGCCGGTTTGATCGGCTCGGAAACGGTCAGGCGGTTTGCGGCCGAGGGACTGCAGGTGGTTGGGATCGACAACGACCTGCGCAAACGGTTCTTCGGCGAGGAAGCCTCGACCCGTGAAACGCGTGACACATTGCTCGCCAGTGTACCCGGCTATGAGCATCACGAGATCGACATCCGCGATGCCGTGGCCGTGAACGAGATTTTCAAGCGACACGGCCTAGGGCTGGTGGCGATCGTGCATACCGCGGCGCAACCTTCGCACGATTGGGCGGCACGCGATCCGCAGATGGATTTTGCGGTTAACGCCAACGGCACGCTCAACCTGCTCGAGGCCGCGCGGAACTTTTGTCCGGAAACGCCGTTCGTCTTTACCTCAACGAACAAAGTTTACGGCGACACGCCGAACCGCCTGCCGCTGCGCGAGCTGGAGTTGCGCTGGGAAATCGACCCGGACCACGAATACGAGCCGGGCATCTCCGAGAGCATGAGCATTGACCAGACGAAGCACTCACTCTTCGGCGCTTCGAAGGTCGCGGCCGATGTGCTGGTGCAGGAATACGGGCGGTATTTCGGAATGCCGACCGCTTGTTTTCGTGGCGGTTGCCTGACGGGTCCGGCGCATGCCGGGACCGAGCTGCACGGATTTCTCTCCTACCTCATGAAGTGCACGGTCAGCGGCCGGCCTTATCGCGTTTTCGGTTACAAAGGGAAGCAGGTGCGCGATAACATTCACAGCTTCGACCTGGTCAAGGCGTTTGCCGCGTTCGTTAGGGCACCGCGCGTGGCGGAGGTTTACAACATTGGCGGGAGCCGCCATTGCAATTGCTCGATGCTCGAGGCGATCGCGCTCTGCGAGGAAATCAGCGGCCGCAAACTTTCCTGGGAATACGTCGAGAACAACCGGGTCGGCGACCACATCTGGTGGATCAGCGACGTACGAAAATTCCGGCAGCATTATCCGGAATGGAATTTCCGCTACGGGCTGCGCGAGATCCTGGAAGAGATCCACGCGGTGCTCGTGCGCTGAGCCGCGCCTGGATCAGTATTGCTCGCCTTCGTCGCTAATTGTCGGCGCGACTTGGTCGGGGATGGCCCAGACGTGGATCATGACTGCGATCCAGTAGATCGGGAGAAGGAAGAATCCGAAGCCGGCTGTGCCGGTGGCGATCAAGAGCGCGGCGCCGACGGCCAAGGGTGTTCCGATAAACATCAGCAACACGCCGATGATGCGGTAACCTTTGTAGATGTGTCCAAGGCCTGGAACGATGCTGAGCGTTACGGCCACGAGGTCGCTCGCCTTTCCTTCGGCGGTTTCCAACAACCCGCTCGCCGCGGTTGGCGTCCGGAGCGGTTGTTCGCTTGATTCTACGTCTGGTGCGTCGGTGTATTCCAAAGGTGTCATCCGCTGCCTATCGTGGGCAGCGAGGGCGTCTTCGTCAAGGCTGCGTTCAGTTTCCGGAGCGGCCCGATAAGGAGTCGAAAGTTTTTGGGCTTCAAATTGGCCGGGAAGCTGCACAATAGCGGGATGAGTTCGCTCGCCGAGATCGTTTCCCATGCCGATGAATTGTTGCGCCTGCCCGAGATCGAAGACTATCCGCATGCCTTAAATGGGTTGCAGATTGAGAACGCGGGCGCGGTGACAAGGATTGGCGCCGCGGTCGATGCCTCCGGCCGCACCATCCAGATGGCGGTCGAGCAGGGAATCGACCTGCTCCTCGTGCACCACGGTTTATTCTGGGCCGGATTGCAGCCGGCGACTGGGCCGCTCTATCGCGCGCTCAAGTTGGCGATGGAAAAAAATCTTGCGCTCTACAGCGCGCATCTGCCGCTCGACCTACATCCAAAGATCGGCAACAACGTCCTCCTGGCGGAGGCCCTGGGTTTGGACAGGACCCGAGCCGTTTCTCGAGCTGAAAGGCGAACCGATTGGCCGCAAGGCCGGAGCGACCCTGCGGCGTGACGAGTTGGTCGCGAAGCTCGAGGAGTCGTTAGGCGGACCGGTCCGTTGCATCGGTGCCGGTCCGATGGAAACAAGATGCATCGGGATCGTGACGGGCGGCGCAGGCGGCGAGATTTACGCCGTGGCGGGAGCGGGAGTAGACACCTTCATCACGGGCGAAGCGCCGCATTGGGCGGCGGTTGCGGCCGAAGAACTCGGCCTCAACCTTTTCCTTGGCGGCCATTATGCAACCGAGACATTTGGGGTGAAAGCACTTGCGGCAGAGCTGGCGGCACATTTCAAATTGCCGTGGGAATTTCTCGATCACCCGACCGGTTTATGAGAAATCGTCGTTAGGCATGCTGCCCTTCATCACCTTTGCGCTTTTCCTGTTGCTCGTCCTCGGCGTCGTTTTGATCGTGCCGGTGTTGATGGGCCTGCAGCGACTGCGCGGGCTGATCGATGCCTTGACGGAGCGGGTGGCGGCGCTCGAAGAGTCGAAGCGCGAACCAGTGGCTCCGCCTGTGCCGCAAAAGGTGGCGATACCGCCGTCACCGCTACTGGCCGAACAGAGGGACTCGCCGCCGCGAGTCCCGGACGAGCGGAAGCTCGTCCCTCCGGCTGGGAGTGTTCCGCCACCGCTACCCGTGGCAACTCCGCCTCCGTTGCCGCCGACTGCCACTCCTTTCAATTGGGAGGCGTTCATGGGGGTGAAATTGTTCGCCTGGCTCGGCGGTCTCGCACTTTTTCTTGGCGTTGTCTTTCTCGTCAAATACTCGTTCGAGAACAATCTCATCACGCCGTTTTCGCGAGTCGTAATGGGAGGAGCGTTCGCGATTGGTTTGATCGCGCTTGGCTGGCGGCTGGCGCGCGGCCATTACCGCGTTACGGCGCAGAGCCTTTGCGCGACCGGCATCGTCATTCTCTACGCCGATCTTTTCGCGGCGCATTCCTTCTACGGCCTGATCTCCCTGACGACGGCATTCTTCGCCATGTCGGCGGTGACGCTTTTTTCCTTCTTTCTCGCGGTCAACCTCGGGGCGCAGGTCATCGTCATTCTCGGATTGCTCGGCGGTTTTCTCACCCCGGTCCTGCTTCCAAGCGGATCGGATAACGCGCCCGCGCTCTTTCTTTACATTGCGCTGCTTGATCTCGGCGTAGCCGCAGTCGCACTCCGCCAGCGCTGGCATTATCTGCTCTTCCTCGCCGCCATCGGCACGGCGCTGACCCAACTCGGCTGGGCTTTTGAATACTTCGAGGCCTCGACGGGGGGGCGCGCCTTTTGGATCTTTCTCGGATTTGACGCGCTCTTTCTCGCCGTCTTTTTCCTCAACGCGGTAACGGCGATCGAGACCGCCTGGCCATTGGACGACAGCCGCGGCCGCTCTTATCGGTTTCATAGCTCTCGGTTTTTCATTTTGGATTTCGGCCGAGCCGCCGCTCGCCAGTCATCCGCTCTTTTTCTTCAGCTTCGTCTTTCTCGCCGATGCCGGGTTGCTGGCGTTGCCCGTAATCGGTCGCGCCCATCGCGGGATCGCGCTCGGGGCTGGGGCGGTAACTTTCGCCCTGGTCGCGGAGTGGATCGCGTTGTTTGGACATCGGGGGCCATTCGGACGCACCGCTCGCCGTGATCGTGATTTTCGCGCTGCTCCATGCGGCGACCACGCCGGCGTCGGCCTGGCGCCCTGGGCTGCTGCCCTTCACCGCCACGGGCATGATCACGCCTTTCATTCTGCTCATTATCCTGATCGAGCGGGTCGAGCTTTCGAACCCCACGCCGATTTTTCTCGTCGCTTTCGCTCTCAGCGGAATTTCGCTCGCCGCCGCAATCGTTAGGCGAGCGGACTGGCTGGCCGGCTCCGCGCTCCTCGGCGCGGGCCTGCTGGAGCTGACCTGGCAGAGCCGGCGCTTCGTCCGGCGGAGGCGATTCCGACCCTCGCCTGGTACGGGTTCTTCCTCATTCTCTTTGTCGCCTTCCCGTTTTGCTCGGCCCGAAAGGAAAAATCATCGGCCTGGGCGATCAGTGCGATCGCGCAGTCGCTCCAGTTCTGGCTCTTTTACTCCGCCATTACGGCTGCTTTCCCTAACGACCGGATGGGCTTGCTGCCGGCCGCGTTCATTATCCCGGCGACGATCGGCGTGATCGCGCTGCTCAAACTCTATCGGGCCGATCCGGCGACAGGCGACGCACGGCTTGCCTGGCAGGGGGGAGCGCTTTTGCTTTTCGTTAGTCTGATTTTCCCGCTGCAGTTCGATCGCGAATGGATCACGCTCGGCTGGGCGGTGGAAGGGGTGGCGATGCTCGCGCTCTTTCGCGTCTTGCCGCATCGCGGCCTGCGGGTGGTAGCTGTTCTGCTTCTGGGCGCCGCCTTTGTCAGGTTGGCGCTCAATCCCGCCATTTTCGACTATCACAAGCGGACCGGTGTCCGGGTTTGGAACTGGTATCTTTACGCCTACGGGATCACGAGCTTCTGCCTTTTCATCGGGGCAAGGATTTTTGGACGCCCGCAAGAGACGCTCGCGGAACGCGCCGCTCCGCCTTTGCTCGGTTCGTTAGGCGTGATCCTCAGCTTCCTTCTGCTCAATCTCGAGATTGCCGATTATTTCTCGATCGGACCGACGCTGACCTTTTCCTTCACCGGCAATTTCGCTCGCGACATGACTTACTCGATCGCCTGGGCGCTCTTCGCTCTTGGTTTAATCATCGTCGGGATGCGCATCAGGCAGCGCGCCGCTCGTTATGCCGGCGTCGCCCTCCTCGGCGTGACGCTGCTGAAACTGTTCCTGCACGACCTGAGTGACCTGAACGAGCTTTACCGGATCGGCGCTTTCGTTAGCGTGGCCCTTATTCTGATCGCCGCTTCTTTCATTTATCAACGCTTTCTCGTGCCCGACCGCGCGGTGAAATAACCGATGGCGGAAGACAAACGCGTCAGCACCAAGGCGACGACCATCGTTGGGCTGGCGGTCATGTGCAGCCGGGTCCTCGGGTTGATTCGCGAAATGGTGATCGCCGCGCTCTTTGGCGCGTCGCGCAACATGGATGCCTACCTGACGGCCTTCCGCGCGCCCAACATGCTGCGTGATCTCTTTGCCGAAGGCGCACTCTCGACTGCATTCGTCACCACTTTTTCGCGCCGGATCGCAACTGAAGGCGATCGATCGGCCTGGCGGCTGGCGAGCAAGGTCGCGACTCTCACCCTCGTCTTCATGAGCGCGATCACACTCCTCGGAATCGTCTTTGCGCCGTTCGTCATCGATGTTCTTGCCCCTGGTTTTCCGGCGGAAAAGGCGGCCCTCACGATCCAACTCACCCGGATCATGTTTCCCTTCATTCTTCTCGTTTCACTCGCCGCGCTCGTCATGGGAATGCTGAATGCGAAAGATGTTTTTGGCATTCCGGCGCTGGCTTCGAGCTTTTTCAACATTGGCTCGATCGTGGGCGGCGTGGCGCTTTGCTATTGGCTCGACCCGCAGCCGAATTGGCGGCATCCGCACTTTGGCGAACGCGGCCTGGTCGGACTCGCCATTGGTACTTTGCTTGGCGGATTGCTCCAGTTGCTCGTGCAATTTCCTTCCGCTTCGCGGGTCGGATTTCGTTTCAGATTCGACTTCGACTGGCGGGATCCCGGTGTGCGCACCATTCTCGGGTTGATGGCGCCGGCGACGATCGCAGCCAGTGCCGTGCAGGTAAATGTGGCGGTAAACAGCGGTTTCGCATCGACGCTGGGCAATGGTCCCATCACCTGGCTCAACATCGCTTTTCGCCTCATGCAACTCCCCCTTGGTGTCTTCGGCGTGGCCGTCGCAACCGTCACCCTCCCGCTGGTTTCGCGGAGCGCGGCGCTGGGCAACACGCAGGAATTCCGCGGTGCGCTCGCGCATTCCATGCGGCTCGTCATGCTTCTCACAATCCCGTCCGCGATCGGCTTGATCATTCTCGCCGAGCCAATCATCGCGCTGATTTATCAACACGGACGATTCACGGCGGAGGCGACCGTGCAGACGGCCGCGGCTTTGCGCTTTTACGCGCTTGGTCTGGCCGGCTATGCGGGGGTGAAAGTGCTCGCGCCGGCTTTTTACGCCCTCGATAAACGACATCTCCCGATGATCGTTAGTCTCATTTCCATCGCGGTGAACTTCGGCCTGAACTGGTTTTTCACTTTTCATCTTGGGCTCGGTCATCGCGGGCTCGCGCTTTCCACCAGCTTCGTCGCGATGACGAATTTTCTTCTGCTCTACACCATGATGCGGCGTCACACCGGCCGGCTCGAGACGGGCACGATGCTGGCGACGTTAGGCAAGATCGCCCTCGCCGGTGCGGTTCTGGCAGCCATTTGCTTCTTCGCCCAACACATCTTCTTTCCCAAACCGACAAAGGGCGGAGAGCTGAGGTTGATTGCAGAGGTCCTGTTCACGATCGCTGTCGGCGCCGGGGCATTTTTCGGGTGTGCCTATCTGTTGCGCGTGGCGGAAGTGGAGGATGTGGTAACCGTGGTGCGGCGGAAGTTGAAGCTGTAGCGGCGCCTGCGCCGGACGCAAGGAGCGACTCGGGCGGTCGCGTAAGAGCAACCGGGAGGTCTCTTCTCAGCGCTCGACACGGACGCGGCTACACGGCCAGCGCCTGATCGAGATCGGCGATCAGGTCGGCGGGGTGTTCGAGGCCGATCGAGAGGCGGAGAAGGGTATCGGGCGTCAGGCTCTCGGGGCCTTCGATCGATTGCCGGTGCTCGATCAGACTTTCCACGCCGCCAAGGCTGGTGGCGCGGGTAAAGATTTTCATTCCGTTGGGCAAAGCCATCGCGGCGGCGCGATCGCCTTTCCGTTCGAACGACAGCATCCCGCCAAACGAATTCATCTGTCGCGTGGCGAGTGTGTGCTGCGGGTGGGAAGCGAGCCCCGGGTAATGCACGCACGCGACGCGCGGATGCGATTCGAGGAATTCCGCAACCTGCCGCGCATTCTCGCAATGCGCGCGCATTCGCCAGGGGAGCGTTTGCATGCCGCGATGGACCAGCCAGCAATCGAATGGCGCCGGCACCGCACCGCCAACGGTCTGTACCTCGCGCACCCGTTGGAAAAAATCGTCCGCTTCCCGGACGATCAGAGCGCCGCCCAGGACGTCGCTGTGGCCGCCGAAATACTTCGTGGTCGAATGCATGACCACGTCCGCGCCGCACGCGAACGGGCGTTGAATGAGCGGCGACCAGGTGTTGTCGCAAACCAAACGCGCGCCGCCCTCGTGCGCGATCTCCCCCACGGCTGCGATATCGGTCAGCTTCAAGGTTGGATTCGAAGGAGTCTCGATCCAGATCAGTTTCGTGTTGCTGCGCCGGGTGTTTTTCACGGTCGCGAGATCGGTCATATCGACGAAATCGACCTCCAGTCCCCAGCGCGTGAAGAGACCGCGCAATAGCCGGAGCACGCCATAGTATGCCTCGAGCGGCGCGATCACATGATCGTTAGGCGAGAGGGCCTGCATGACGGCCATTGCCGCCGCAACACCGGAGGCAAAAGCCGCCGCGACGGCGCCACCCTCGAGGAGGGCGAGCGCCTGCTCGAGCGCGGCGCGATTCGGATTATTGGTGCGCGTATAATCGAAGCCGGTCGGGAAAGTGCCGTTCTCGGCGCGCTGGAAGGTGGTCGAGAGATGAATCGGTTCCGCGACCGCGCCGGTGAGCGAGTCGACCTTGCGGCCGGCATGAACGGCAATGGTCTCCGGTCGTAATCTGGAATTGGTTTCCGCCATGGCAGGTTGGCGGAGACTAAAGCAGTCGATCGCTTCTGGCCAGTCGGTCGTGGTAGCGCTGCGATTTGCATTTGACGACTCAGCGGTCCAAGCGGAAAAACCAACTGCACAAATCGCCGGCCTGCCCTAACGTTCCGGTTCCGCCTTTTATGATATACGACGACGAAGTCTTCAAAATGGCCTGCGACCAGTTCCAGGTCATCGCCGATTACCTGAACATCGATAAAAACGATCGCGACCGCCTGATGTATCCAAAGCGCGCGATGGCCGTCACCCTGCCGGTGCATATGGACGATGGGAGAACGAGAACTTTCCAGGGTTACCGGGTTCAGCATCACCTCACCCTCGGCCCAACCAAGGGCGGCACCCGCTTCGCGCCGACACTCTCGATGGGTGAAACGGCCGCTCTCGCCATGTGGATGAGCTGGAAATGCGCGCTCAACGATCTCCCCTACGGCGGCGCCAAAGGCGGCGTGGCTTGCGATCCGACGAAGCTTTCACATCGGGAACTCGAGGCCGTCTCCCGGCGTTACATGCAGGAAATGATTCCTTTTGTCGGCCCGAAAACCGACATCATGGGTCCCGACATGGGCACGAACGAGCAGGTGATGGCTTGGTTCATGGACACCTATTCCGTCTATCAGGGCTATGCCGTAAACGAAATTGTTACGGGCAAACCTGTTTCGATTGGTGGCACCGTAGGGCGCCGGGAGTCGACAGGTCGCGGGGTCGTTTACCTCGTCGAGCGCGCAATGGACCTGTTGAAAATGAAGGCGGACAAATGTACCGCCATCATCCAGGGATTCGGCAATGTCGGCTCGGTGGCGGCGCTCTCGCTCGGCTTGAAGACCGGGGTGAAAGTGGTCGGGATCAGCGATCATACGGCCGCGCTTTACAATCCCAAGGGAATCGATGTCAAAGCGGCCGAGCAGCATGTCCAGAAAAAGGGTAACCTGCGCGCCTTCGACCAGGGCGACCGGATCGACCCAAACGCGATGCTCGAGATGGAGTGCGACATTCTCGTCCCGGCCGCGGTCGATCGGGTGATCAACGAAAAGAACGCGGCTAAAATCAAATGCCGTATTCTCGCCGAGGGCGCGAACGGCCCGACCACGCCGGAAGCCGATTTGATTTTGAACCAGCGCTGGGACGAACTCTTCGTCATTCCCGATGTGCTCTGCAATGCCGGCGGCGTGATTGTTTCCTACTTCGAATGGGTGCAAGGATTGCAGGCATTCCTCTGGACAGAAACGGAAGTGACCGACAAACTCTTCCGTATCCTCGAGAGTTCTTTTTCGCGGGTGATCAGGCGTGCCAAGAGGGACAATGTCTCGCATCGCACCGCCGCGATGGCCATTGGCGTCGAACGCGTCATGCATGCGAAGCACCAGCGCGGTCTCTTTCCGTAATTATTGGGGAAGTTAGTCTCGCTAAAACGGACCAGCAGTGATCCTGCGGCGAAGGATGGCCTTTACCGCCGGGAAGGGCCGTTCCATGATCGCAGCGAATGAAATTCTCGCATCGCGAAGAAATGCGCGGCGAGCGATTACTCGACGTCCTGACGGACGAGGAGCGCGGCCTGCGCATTATCGTCTCGCGGCTGGGTGCGGAACTCGTTAGTCTGGCGCGGCGCGGCGCGCAAGGAAATTGGATCGGCTTCCTCTATCGCGACAACGACATCTGCAAAGCCGCGAGCGGGTGGGGGAATCACGCCACCGTGATGGGTACTTCCTCCATCGCTTGAAGGACGAGCGCAGTCTTTACCGCGGAAAGGAGATCCGGGGTGGGACGCACAGTTTCCTGCGTCACAAAGTTTTTTCGGACGTGAGCGCGGACCTTGGAAGCGAGCGGGCTGCGCTAACCTACCGGATTTCGCCTAACGAGATCGAACCGATCGAGTATCCGCTGCAAGTTTCGCTTGCGCTCGGCTATACTTTGCACCGGGACGAACTGGAGGTGCGCTTCCACTTCCAGAACAATGAACCGGAGCTGACAGCACACATCGAGTTCGGACTGCATCCGGGATTTGCCGCCACGAGCTTCGACAGCTTCCAGTTGGAAATGCCGCCCGGTCGTTACCGCCGCTGGTTTTCTCCAGGGAACTATCTCAACGGCGAAACGGCGGAGATCAACCACCCCGGAGGCAGGATGCCGTTCGCACGCGCGGAACTTCCCGGTTCGTTTATTCTCGAATTTATCGAAGTGCCGCGTCGTATTTTGAGTTATCGAGATCTACCTGGTGGACGGCGTGTTACGCTCGCTTTTTCTGAAGTTCCGTATTTCACTCTATGGTCGGATGGCGGTCCATTCCTTTGCGTCGAACCCTGTTGGGGCTTGACCGATCGTCATGAGCAACGCGCTTTCGAGAATAAGGATGGCATCCAGCAGATCGCCCCTGGAGGTAGATTGATTGCGGGCTTCACAATGACTCCGAGCTGGTAAATTGCTTCAGACCGAACCGATCCCATCGGGGCACAAAGGCCCCTCCCGCATTTAGGGGTGCGACGGAGCCTGCTCGTCGTCGCGCACGACGAGTTCGGGATCCACCTTCGCCGCCTGCTCCGCGACGAGGCCAAACGGCGGAATGCTTTCCGGATCCAGCTCAGCAGGGCCAGCCATGCAGCGTTCACTGCTTCGTAGCAGCCGCTGCAAATTCCTCAGGAGTCGCGCTCGCCCCGGATGTATTCCTCGACCCGCCGATATGCTTCGTCGTCGCTCATCTGGACCGGCGGATGCTTGGAGAAATAAGCGGAGGCGGAATGCAGGACGCCGCTCTGACCGCGATCTAACGCGAGCTTGCAGCAGCGAATTGCATCGATCGCCACGCCTGCGGAATTGGGCGAATCTTCGACCGAAAGTTTCAGGTCGATCTCCATCGGCACGTCGCCAAAGAGCCGGCCCTCGACTCGAATGAAACAAATCTTGTTATCGTTTTGCCACGGCACGTAGTCGCTCGGGCCAATGTGAATGTTGTCCTCCGTCAGGCGCTTTCCGATGACCGACTGCACGGCTTCGGTCTTCGAAGTCTTCTTCGACTGGAGCCGGGCGCGATCAAGCATGTTGAGAAAATCGGTGTTGCCGCCGGTGTTCAATTGATAGGTGCGCTCCACTTTCACCCCGCGTTTGCGGAAGAGGTCGACGATCGTGCGATGAAGGACGGTTGCGCCGAGCTGCGCCTTGATGTCGTCGCCGACAAGCGGAAGATTTTTTTCCTCAAAGCGTTTCACCCAAACCGGGTCGCTGGCGATGAAGACCGGGATGTTGTTGACGAACGCGAGCCCGGCTTCGAGCGCGCAGGCGGCATAAAATCGCGTCGCTTCCTCCGAGCCGACGGGCAGATAGTTGACCATGATTTCCGCGCCCGATTCCCGCAATTCCTCGATGATCTGGTCGGCAGTCGATTCTTTCTTCAACGGTTGGAAGGTCCGCATCGGATCGCCCCCGTCCATGTGCGCCGGGTAACCATCGAGGACACAGCCCATCTTGACAATCGCGCCGGTCGGCGGCACCTCCGCGGAAAAAATCTTGGTGCAATTGGGTGGCGCGAAGATCGCCTGGTTGACGTCGCGCCCGACTTTGCGCCGGTCGATATCAAAGGCGGCTACAATCGTGATGTCGCTCGGCCGGTAAGGGCCGATCAAACTGTGCATCAGCCCAACGGCGGCACCGTTGGTGGACACGTCGCGATAAAAGCTGGTCCCCTGGACAAGCGAACTGGCGCAGTTCCCCACACCAACGATGGCAATTCGGATTTTTCTCATTGTGACTCTTGAAAGTCGGTAGGTTGCCGTAGTCGCCCGTCCGGAGCAAGATGTAAAGTAAACATAGAATTAGCATTCTAAATTCACCCGTGCGGTGACCCGAGGACGCGCAATCGGTTTCGGGATTTTTGTTGCGAAATAAGGATCGGGCACGGAAAAAAGCGAATGCGTCTGCTCGTTTGCATCGCCTGCTCGGTTCTTTCGGCAATGATCTCTGCGAGGTCGGCTGAACCGCCCTGCTACACGATTGATGCGGCGATTCGCGTCGCCCGCGCGCACAATCCGGACGTTGCCATCGCGCAGGAAAATGTGCAGGCGGCCCGCGGCGAACTGGTCGAGGCGCGCTCCGGTTATCTGCCGGCGGTGGTCTCGAGCGGCCTTTATCGCCAGCGCGAACAGCAGGGAAACACGAATCTGCGTCCCGAGGATTACAACGCCAACATTCGCGTCGTGCAGTCGCTTTATTCCGGCGGCGCGACCCCGAGTCGCACGGCCATCGGCCGCTTGAAGCTGGCCAAAGCGCAGGCACAACTGGGGGCAGTGGTTGATCGTGTCACGATGGATGTGCGGCTGGCCTTTTACGAATTGCTCCTCAATCGCGAGCGGATCCATGTGCGCGAACAATCGGTCGCCGTCCTGCAGCAGCAGGTCAAGACGCAGCGCGAGCGCTTCAGTGCCGGGACGGTCGGCGAATTGAACGTAGGTCGCGCTGAGGTATCGGTGGCGAACGAAGAACCGGAGTTGTTTCAGGCCCGGACGGATCTGCGAAATTCCTTTTTGCGTCTCGGCGAATTGTTAGGCAAAAACACCGCCCCCTCGGGCGAACCGCTTTTTACCGTCAGCGGCGAACTGGTTTACGAACCGCGTCATCCCGACCTCAACGAATGCCTCGCCCGAGCCGACAGCCGCCGTCCGGAGTTGCGCGCCGCGGAAGCCGACATTGCGATCGAGGAACAGCAGCTCCGGCTCGATCGCAGCACAACCCGGCCGAGAGTTGATTTTTTCACCGGCTACGAGATCTACAACGAGCGCGACCCGACCCTGGGCAAGGAATTCAATCACGGTTACGTCATCGGTCTGAATGCTACCTGGGCATTGTTCGATGGTTTCGCCACCCGTGGCAAAATGCAGGCAACGGAGGCCCGACGGAAAGCGGCGGTGCGAACGCGCGATGCGCTTCGCCTAACGATCGCAGCAGAAGTGCGAAGCGCTTTTCTCGATCTCGATCAGGCCGATCGCGTGCTCGAGTCCCAGACGAAGAGTGTGCAGACGGCTGAGGAATCGCTCCAGATCGCGAACGCAAATCTCGCGGCCGGTCTCGGAACACAGCTCGATGTTCTCCAGGCAGCCTCCGATCTAACCGTGACGCGCAGCACGCGGTTGAGCGCAACCTATATGCACAATGCCGCGCTTGCCCGTCTCGACCGAGCCTGCGGCGGCGATCCAGGGTCGTTTGGCGAAGGGAAGAATGGCCGTGGGGAAGCGACGGCGCCTTTCCCGGCTCGATCGCCCGAAACCTCGGAGGTGGCGAAATGAAAATGGGTCGCCTGCTCTTTCTCGCGCTCGGCGTCGTCGGCCAAATTTCGAACGCGCAGGCCGTCACGCTCGAGGCTGCGCTCGCGCAGACGCTGAAAAACAACCCCCACATCCTGCAGGCCAAGACCGGTTTGGAATCGGCCGCCGGTCAACGTCTGGTCCTGCGCTCCGTCGCGTTACCAAAAGCTCTGATCGGCGGGATCATTGGCGACCAGGGTGGCTATCGCGCCGGTTCCTCATCAAACAAGCCATTTGCCCTCGCCTACGGGGCGTTTGTGCAGCCGGTCTTTAACGCTGGAATCCCGGCCGCCTACCGGCGCGGGGACGCCGCGCTACTTATCGCGCAACAACAGCTAAACGTAACGGTAGCGGCCGAACTGCAAAACGCGCGGCTGGCCTTCTACAGTGCGCTTTACAATCGCTCCCTCGAGTCGTTAGGCCGGACGCAGCGCGAACGGCTCGATGAAAATGTCGCAGGCGAAAAAGCGCGCTACGAAGCGGGAAAGAGCGAGCGAGGCGAATTCACCGCCGCCACTCTGCAGGCTCGCGAACTCGATCCGGAAATCGAGGCCGCGCACGCCGCCTATGGCGCAGCGTGCTTGCAACTCGCTGCAGCCATGGGGAGCGCACTCGGCCGCGGCGCCGCCCTTCCCGTCCCGGAGGGGAGTTTGGATTTTCAAGCGATCGATTTGCGCTGGCAGGATGAAGTCAACAGCGCCTTGCAGCAACGAGCCGATTTGAAACTGGCCCGGTTGATGGTGCGCGCGGCGCGCGACGATCAGCGCATCATCGAAGCCGGCTACTATCCCATGATCGATGGGATCGCGGGCGGCGACGCCATTCCCGTCAGCGGCATTCATCGGGACAGCGGCGGTTCTCCGCAGGCGAGTAACGACACGGTCACCTCCGAAGTGCGCGCCGGTGGGGCCTACACCTGGCGAGTGATCGATAACGGTCGGGTGGGCGGGGCCGTCCTGCGCCAGCGCGCGGTACGCGAGACGAATGAACTGCAAGTGCAAAAACTGGAAGCGAGCATCCCGCGGGACCTGTCTCGGCTGCAAAATGATTTGCAGGCCATCGCCTCGCGTTATCGGTCGTTGGCCCAGGCCGTCGATGGAGCCGAGCGCAACGTCGCGTCCGTGCAGGAAAATCGCGCCCAGGGTCTCGCTTCCGCGCTTGATTTCCGCACGGCCGAAAACAGTCTCCTCGTCACCCGGCGCGGCATTCTCCGCGCGATTTACGAGCAGAAAGTGGCGCTGGCCGAGTGGGATCGCGTGACCGGGCGTTACTTTCAGTTTTCCGGCGACACGGCGGCAAAGCTACATTAGTTCGAGCCATTGAAGATTTCGAAGCGAACGCTCTGGACGGTTTTGCCGATCGCGGCGGTCATCCTCGGCGCTATTTACTACATTACCCTGCCCGTGGCCGAGGTGGAGAAGGTTGTTCGGGGCACAGCCATTTCGGCGGTTTACGGCACGGTGCGAATCGAACCCGTTTTCGTCGTGCATGTCCGCGCGCAGAACAATGGGTTCATCCGGCTCGCCGATTCGGTCGCTAACGGTCGCGGCGCGGTCGGGAAAAGTGTCACCAAGGGAGAGCTGCTCGCGACAATCGCCGATGAGACAACCAGCCCGCCAGCTCAAGCAGGCGCAGTCCGACTTGCAGGCGGCGGAAGAACAGGCCCGGCTGGAGCTGCCCTCCTCCGAACCACTCAAGGTCGCGGAGGCGAACGTTCAACGCCTGGAAAAACTAACCTCCCTGAGCAACGTCCCCGCAGTCGAATACGAGAACGCAAAGAGCGAAGCCAAGCGTCTGCGTGATTTGCTGGCAACCGAAAAGATCGAGCGCCAGCGCAACCTCGATTCGCTGCGCGACGCGGTCAAAAAAGCCGAGGCCCTGACGAGCCGCCTCGAAATCCGCGCTCCGATGGACGGCATCCTTTCCGATATCAAAGCGATCGACGGCGAGTTCGTCAGCGATGGCAACGAACTTCTCACCGTTTCTTCGAAGAAAAATTACGTCCGCGGCGAAGTGAACGAAGAAGATATCGGCGAAGTGAAAGTCGGGATGCCGGCGATCCTTCAAATGTACGCCTATCGCCAGCGACAGTTCAACGCCACCGTCACTTCGATCGTTCCGGCAGCTGATCCCGAGACGCAGCGTTACACCGTGCTACTCGACCTCAAGAATCCGCCCGAGAACCTGCTCGCCGGCATGACCGGTGAAATGAACATCATCACCGGCCGGCACGACAACGCGATCCTCGTCCCGACGAGCGCCCTCCTTGTCGACCAGGTCTGGCAGGTCAAACACGGCGTGGTGGAAAAGCGCACAGTCAAGGTCGGTTATCGCACGCTCGAGTTTTCCGAGGTGCTCGAGGGTCTGAAAGAAGGCGACCACGTCGTCGTCTCGGACCAGGATAAACTCCGGTCTGGACAATTCGTCCGGCAGCACATGGTCAAGAGTGTGCGGCAGGAAAAGCTCCGGTGACGCCGACGCTCCATATCGCGTTGCGTTTTCTTTTTCATCGCAGACGCGCCTTCATTCTCAGCCTTTGCGGGGTCGTATTCGGGGTTGCGATTTTCATCTGCACCCAGGCCCAGACCCAGGGCTTCACGAAAAATTTCATCGATTCCACCCTCGGGAGCAGTGGCGCCATCATGTTGCGCGGGCAATTTAGTCCGCGTTACGGCGACCTTTACGTCGCGCCGAAAAACGCCAATGTGGAAGCGGCCCGCCGCCGCTACTTCGACGGCATCACCAACGCCTCCGAGATCATGCGCATCAGCCGGCGCTTTCCCAATGTCGTCGCCTGCGCGCCGGTCCTGCGCGGCACGCTCACGGCGCGGGCTGAATTTGAGACCGCCACGATCGATCTCTTCGGGATCGATCCCGCCCTGCATCTGCGCACGACCGATATCGGCCGGCAGATCATCGCCGGGAAGTTTGATGATTTTCGCAACAATCCCAGCTCGGTGATTGTCGGTTCGACGCTGGCCGAGATGCTCGGGGTCAAAGTGGGCGACACGGTTCAGCTGCTCTCCCCGAGCGGCGAGTATTGGCGCTTCACCGTCGCCGCGATCGCCCGCGGCGGTGTCGGGTCGGTCGATTCCACCCGCGTCTATTGCCACTTGAAAATCGCCCAGCGCCTTTTGCGCAAGCCCTATCCGGCGACGATGATCCTTTACAAGTTGCGCGATCCCGATGCAGCGCCGGACCTGGCGCAACATTTCGAACAGCTCTTTCAGCACGAGGCGCGTAGTTGGCAGGAGCGCGAGCGATCAAATCTGGCGCTTCTTCTTACCCTGCGAGTCTCCACCGGAATCACCGTTTCCCTGATCATTTTGCTCGCCGGCTTCGGGATTTTTAATGTCCTCACCATGACGGTGCTCTCGAAAACCAGGGAGATCGCGATCCTGCGGTCAATCGGCTACAGTCGGCGCGACATCAGCGCGATTTTTCTCTGGCAGGGAGCGCTCATCGCGAGCCTCGGTTCGGTAATCGGCTGCATCATCGGAGGGCTCTCGGTCATCGGTGTCTCCCATATTCCGTTGCGCGTGCGCGGCATCCTCTACGCCGATTATTTTCCGGTCGCTTCCGATTGGCACCATTACCTCTGGGCCACGGTCCTCGCGACTATCGCGGTTGCGATCGCCAGCTGGGTGCCGGCCCATCGCGCGGGCCAGCTTCCACCGGTCGCGACGCTGAGAGGATCGAGCGTATGACCAACGAAGTCTGCCTTGGTTGCGAAGGGATCGAACGCTACCTCGGCGAGGGCGAGGAACGCGTACATGCGCTGCGTGGTATTTCGCTCGAGCTCAAAGCGGGAACGATCCACGCGGTCGTCGGCCCGTCGGGCTGTGGCAAGAGCACCCTGCTCTATGTCCTTGGTTTGCTCGACCCGCCCGATCGCGGCCAGGTCACGATCGAATCGGAGCCCGTCTCCCAGCTCTCGGATGACGAACTCTCACGCAAGCGCAACGAGTTGCTCGGATTCATCTTTCAGTTCCATTTTCTGATGGAGGACTTCACCGCGGAGGAAAACGTCATGATTCCGATGCGACGCCTCGGACGCCTGACGGAGGAGGCGATGCGTGCGCGGGCAGGCGAGCTGCTCGAAGCCGTTGGTCTCGGCAATAAGCTTTCCCGCCCAAGCCGTCATCTTTCCGGCGGCGAACAGCAGCGCGTGGCGGTGGCGCGCGCGCTGGCGAACGATCCGCGCGTCATTCTGGCGGATGAACCGACCGGCAATCTCGACACCAAGAGTTCGACGCGTGCCTTCGAGCTTTTGCAAGACGTTGTCGTGCGCGGCGGAAAAGCGCTCCTTCTCGTGACGCACAATCCCGGGATCGCCGGCGCGTGTGATTTGATTCACGAGATGCAGGACGGACGAATTGTCTCGACCCATCCGCGTGGCCGGGTTGGCATTGTTTCGTGAATACGGTGATGACAACGACGGAGTTGCCGCCATCGGAATTGCGCGCAGGTCCGGATCGGACCGGCTCCGAGCTGAAGCGCGGCATGTTCTTCAACACGATCGCGCTCCTCGCGTCGAATTTTCGTGGCGTCTTCACTTTCCTCATCGCGCGACTGCTCGGCGCGGCATCGTTAGGGGTGTTTCTTGTCGCCTGGGCCACGACCGATATTCTGAGCAAGATCGGGATGTTTGGGCTCGACAACGCGATCATTCCCTTCATTGCGCGGTCGGAAGTCGCTGGCGAACGCGGTCGGAGTCGGGCGCTCTTTCATCTCGCGGTTTTCCTCGCGGTAGCGCAGAGCGCGCTCGTGGCGAGCCTTGCCATAGTTGTCGTGCGGCTTGCTGGGAACCGGTTCGGACTCGATCCCCAGATGGTGGGAGTCCTTTCCGTCCTGCTTTGCGCGATGCCGGGGGTTAATCTGTATCGCGTCTGCACTGCGGTCTCGCGCGCGATGAAGGTGATGAAACACGATATCTGGTCGCGCGGTATGACCGAACCGATCGTCACCACGCTTGCGTTTCTCGGCGCGGTCGCGCTCGGATGGAAAACTTTTGGCGCCCCCATCGCCGCCATCATCGGCACGGGCGCATCCGGAATCGTGGCGCTCACCCTGGCGTCGTCGCTTTTTCGTCCCGCACCCTCAACTCGCGGCATTATCTCGTATCGCGCCGAGGCCCGACGTCTGCTGGGTTACTCCGCCTCGATCAGCGGTTACGATCTGATCAACGCTTTGATCCTCAGGCTGGATGTGATCATGCTCGGATGTTTTGTCGGGCGCGCCCCCGGGGTGACGCTATCGACGGTTGGCATTTACGGGGCGGTTGTGGAAGTGGCCAACGGTTTGCGCAAGGTCAACCATGCTTTCAATCCTATCTTCGCTCCGTTGATTGCCGGCATGACGGTTGCAGGCAACCACCAGGACGCTGCCGCCACCTTCGCTCGCGTTGCGCAATGGATGCTCTGGATTCTTCTTCCCCTTTTCGCTGTGATGGCGCTGGCTGGTTCACTCATCCTGAGTATCTACGGCGCGGAGTTCCGGCAAGGTGCGTTGTGGCTCGATATCGTTGCCCTTGCCTGCGGGACAAACTGTTTCGTCGGTCTCGCCGAGACCGTGATCATGGTGCAACGGCCGGGCCTCAACCTGCTCAACTCTGCCATCGCGGTGGTGGTCGGCTTCCTGGCGAATCTTTGGTTGATCAACTCACTAGGCGTGATCGGCGCAGCGTTTGGAATTTTGCTTCCCTACGTCCTGCTCGGCGTGCTGCGGCATCGCGCCCTGCACTTGGTTTTTGGCTGGGAGCAGCCGTGGCGGAATATCGCGCCGCCCGTCTTTGCGGCCCTGATCGCTGCGGCACCCGCCATTCCGTGTCGATTGCTGCTCGACGGGGTCGTGGGGCAAATTACGTCGGGGCTGGTTTTCCTCGCCGTCTTCGGTCTGCAATGGCGGCTTCACTTTCGGCGCAAATGAAGCGAATCTTTCTGACCGGTGCGAGTTCCGGAATCGGGCTCGCAATTGCGGGGACACTGAGTGCGAACGGCGATGAGATCTGGGGGACGGCGCGCAGGATCGAGCGCATCCCCGCGCTGCCCGGCCTGCGTCGCATCGCTCTCGATTTGTTGGATCGGGATTCGTTAGGCGAAATCTTTCACTCTGCCTGGCGTGAAGCCGGACATTTCGATGTCGTGATCAACAATGCCGGAAGCGGCTACTTCGGCCCGGCGGAAGCCCTTTCGCCTGAGGAATTGGCGCGGTATTTTCAGGTCCTTGTTTTTGGCCAGATCGAATTGATGCACCTGGCGCTGCAAGCGATGCGCGAAGAGGAGCGCGGGCTGGTCATCAACGTCAGTTCACTTGCGGCCCGCCTGCCAGTGCCATACATGGCGGCTTATAACGCGGCGAAAGCGGCGCTCGCCACCTACACCATGTCGGTGCAACTCGAGCTGAAAAACGGCGACCTCCGGCTGGTGGATCTGCAGCCCGCCGATATCAACACCGGTTTCAATGACGCGATGGTGAAGCCCGCGACGGACGATGCGCGGGTGAACAAGACCTGGCAGGCGGTCGATCGCAACATGAAGTCTGCGCCACCTCCGGATTTGGTCGCGCGCCGTGTTCTTCGATTGATTGAAAGCTCCGACCCGCCGCCACGCGTCACCGTTGGCAACGTTTTCCAGGCCCAAATCGCTCCGTTGATTTTTCGTTTCCTCCCGCAGCGGGTTTGTATTTGGGGTCTCAAGAGGTACTATGGAATATGAGGACAGCCCCACGCCGGGCCTAACAAGTGCAGGTCGTGCGGAGACCCCGGAGAGCCGGAATTGGAGCGCCGATTTGGCTTGCTTTTGCAGAGCGGTATCCGACAATCTCGGCAATGGTTGCCATGACGGATCGGTTCGGCGAGTGTTTATTTGCGGCAGCCGGAATTCTAACTGAAGGCAATTTTCAACAGGAATAACCGAGCTTTGCGCGAACGAATTCATTACAAGAAGAGTGCTCTCCGGAGATGGCTTGCCCTCAGTCTGGCAGCCTTCGTCGCTGCTGCGGCGACCCATCCAGTGCTCGGGCAAACTACGCCCTTAATCACGTTTACCGAATACTCCTCTACGAGTCTAACGGTTACTTTTACAGATTCTTCGAATCGCATGACGCCGTTCACGGTGGAAAGCGGCGGATCCCCGGACAACTGGGTAACGACCTATCCGGGCAGCTTTTACTGGTATGGTGGCCGGGTGGGATGGAAGAATCCGGAAGATTCACTCGTAAACTATGTTTACTCGATGACGAACGGGAATCTCGTTCAGGCCGACCAAACGCGTACCCCTGGCGGTGGTGACATCATTCTGGGTGACGGTGTCCTATCTCGAGCCCCGGTTGCGATGGTGGGCAACGTTGCGGCATACGCGGTTTACTACAACCGTAACGCCCAGTCGGTCCCCGAGACCGGGTCGGCGGCGATGCTGATGAGCATCGGAGTGGCCGGTTTAGCGTGGCTGCGCCGCAAATTTGCCAGGTAAGGCAGCCGGGGTCGGGAAAGTTGGAGGACAGAGCTTCGCCGTCGGCGGATCAGTCTCGGGCGCTCCTGAAATTCCATCAGGAACCTGATGGCCGAGGCGAGATGATGCGACCGATAAGCGATGCGGTTGTCCTGATGGCCGGAACCGGCTCCCGCCTCCGCGCCTCTGGCGAAATGTTGGCGAAGCCACTCGTGTCGATTTTCGGGCGTCCGCTCATTTCCTACATCATCGATGCGCTGCAGAGAGTCGGCGTACAAAATCTTCACGTCGTGGTCGGCGCAAATGGCGACGCGCTTATCGAGGCATTGCGTTCCCTGGTCCCGTCACCCATGCGCTTGAATCCAATTCCGAATCCGGAGTGGCAAAAACAGAACGGCATCTCCGTTCTTTGCGCCGCAGGGAAAGCAAGCGAGCCATTCTTCCTCACGATGGGCGATCATCTTTTCGATCCCTCGGTTCTTGAGCGCGTCGCGGAAAATGCTGATCCGAGCGAGTTGAACCTGGCGATCGATCGAAAAATCGAAGCGATCTTCGATTTGGATGATGCCATGAAAGTGCAGACGACGGGGGATCGTGTGACCGCGCTCGGCAAAGCGCTCGCGAACTACGATGCGATCGACACCGGAATCTTTCTCTGCCCAAACAGCCTCTTCGATTATCTGACCCGGGCGAAGAAAAATGGCGATTGCAGCCTGGCCGACGGGGTTCGGCTTATGGCCGAGGACGGAAAGGTTCGCGCGATCGATATCGGCGCCGCCTGGTGGCAGGACGTGGATACGGCGGAAATGCACGCGCAGGCCGAAGCGCATTTCCGCGAAGTCGCAGGATCTCAGGTGCGACGGGTTGTCTGGTCGTCGCCGGGCGGTTCGTGACTCCCGGTTCTCCGCGGACTAATACGGCCGGCTAACCGCTGCGATGCAACTGCCGCAAGCAGTCTGGGGATTTCTAATCGTTCGAATAAACACGCCTCGTAAATTGCACTCACCTTTGCAAAAACCTGGTCGACGGCGTTCGGATTCAGCAGAATCAGGGACACCGAACCGAGCCGGAGATACAAAGTCGAACGCCGGGAGCAGATCCGGGTGCCGTGTCAGCGCTTCCACGATCGTCTCGAATATCTGACTGGCGTGCAGATGAGAATTGTACAGAAGACGAAGAAGACCCGCGAGGAAGAATCCGGGCCGGAGACGCGATGAGCTGCGATGAAAGCCGATCGCCCCCGCCCATACCACGGGAAGATTCATTACCAGTTCCCCATTGAAGGCCAGATCCCGCAGCTCGCCACAGGGTTGGAACACACTGTAGAGGAGAGTGCGGCGATGGGCCCGGCGGAGCGATCGAACAACTCCCGGCCGATCACATACAGACCAGCATCGTGCCCAGCGTCAATGCCAGGGCGACGGCGTGAAGGACCTTCCAATTATATCTCCCGGTCGCTTCGACCACGGTCGCGTAGGTCCAGAAGAGTAACGGCGGCTTGCGCTCGATTGCATCGACGTAAGGCCGGCCTCCGTCGACGATGACGTTCGCCACCACGGAATAAGTCTCCTCGTCATCGATCGCCTGCGGATGCTGCAGCGCCGGCAGCCGGGTCACGACCGTGAGGAGGACAATCCCGAGGACCGCCCACAAAAATCGTCGATCGCTAAGTGCCACTACCGTTTGCCGGCGTCCCGTCTTTCCAGGCACGCCAGTTGTCGAGCTGGCTGGATGAACGTGCACAACCCAGGGTGCAGGTTTCGTTGCAGGATTTGTAAGCGTAAAACTGCTCGCGGAGATCCGCGGGCGTGTAATCCATCAGCGGTTTTGACCAGACAGTGCGAGTCTGCGAACACCAGTTCACATTGCCGAATTCATCGATGTAAAGATAGCGGCTTCCGGCCCGGCATTTGAACGGCGCCGAACCATCCCGCACAAGGCGTTTGCGGTAGCTCGAAAAATCCACCCAGCTTTTCGGCAGCGTATCGACGATGCGCTGGAACGCTTTTACTTCTTCGAGCTTCAGCTTGAGCTGGCCCTGCTGGTCGTGCACCAGCAGAACCCGCGGCGTGAATCCCAGTTCGCGCGCGAAGGCCACGACTTCCTCGGCTTCTGCCGGAGGCGCCGCCCCGATCACGCCGCTGACCGTGACCGCGAAACGAGCGTGTTCGCGGAGCGCGAGCAGGCGCGGCTTCAGACTGTCGAGCACCTTCTCGGTCGTGGAATTGCGCGCCACGCCGTCGATCGAGATTTGCATCTCCTGCAGCCCCGCTTCGTTTAACGCCTGAATCATTTCCGGCCGGAGGAAAAAACCATTCGAGATCATGCCGGTGCGGAAAAAGCGGAGCTCCCGGCATTTGCGGATGAGGCGCGGAAGATCGGGATGCAAGGTCGGCTCGCCGCCGGTGAGAGAAATGCCGAAGGTGCCGAGCTCCTTCAATTTTTCGAGCCGTTTCTCCAGAAGCTCGACCGGCACCGGATCGCTCGTCTTATCGAACTCCGAGCAGTAACCGCACGACAGGTTGCACCGCCGGATCACAACCATCTGGGCCAGAAAGGGGCTGTATCGGAAGCGGGAAAAGAGGCTTGGCGACATGGACGAGTTTCCGCTGTGGAACCACGGGCTGTAACACGAACTCGCGGGCCGGACAAGAAGAGCGAGGCTTGCCAAGGGGGCGCAGATTGTTCAGGAAACGACGGTGCGTCATCAATGTATCATCCTCGCCGACCGTTCAGGCGTGCTGACCGAGTTGTGCGGCATTTCTCTGCTCGAACGTCTGCTGCGCCAATTGCAGCGTCTCGGCCTCGAGAAAGCGATCGTCCTTTCGTCCGCACCGGAGGTAGTCGCCAAAGAGCTCGCCAATCCTTCGCCGCATCGTGCGCAGGTCCTAACCGAGATACGGGGCCGGGCGAGCGGTCCGGTCACGCTCAGGCAGATCGTCGAGGCCTGGCCTAACGATGCGCCTTTTCTGCTCGTTCTTCGCGGCGATGCTGTTTTCGACTCCCGGCTCTTCCAGCTTCTCGACGGGCAGGACTCGGCCGCCGCGCTGGTGGACTCGGGGCCGCCGGCAAACTGGCGGTCGTTGGTTGCTTCCGCGCCATCGACGAGCCGCGGACTTTTCTGCGGTGCGTTCCTTTTGGCAAAGGGCTGGGCGGTGGCAGAGGTCGCTCCGCTGGATGAGGCGCTTCGCCATGATATCGAGGCGGGTTGCATGGACGCCTTGGATATTGCTTCGCGCGCCTGGTATTCCGGCGAGATGCGCCGGGAGCTGCGAGCCTACTGGTTCCCGTCACCGGCGCCGAGCCAGTCGAAGGCGGCGGAGCGGGTGCTGATCGAAGCCGCGCAAAAGGGAGCGCAGGATTTTCCGGCGCTGGTTCATGCTCCAATCGAAAACTTGCTCGTCTCGCATCTCTGCAAGACGGCCATCACGCCCAATCAGCTGACGGTCTTTTCCAACATCGTCGGATGGACAGTCACCTTCCTTTTCGCCACGGGACATCTCGCGTTGGGCATCACACTCGCGCTCGCGGTCGGCATCCTCGATGGCCTCGATGGCAAGCAGGCTCGGATCAAAGTCGAGACCTCCAAGGCGGGGAAATTGGAACATTGGTTCGACGCGCTCTTCGAAATTTCCTGGTGGATTGCGCTGGCCTGCTATTTCCGAAGCTCCGGTCGCCTTCCCGCTGCCTTCGGGTATCTGTTGCTATTGCTGGGCGCGGAGGCGGTGGCCGGGTTGGGCAAATTGAGCGTGATTCGCCGTTTTGGCCGGTTAATCGACGAAATCGGCGATTTCGATCGAATCGTTAGGCTGTTCGGTGGCCGGCGAAATATTTACGTCTGGATATTCGCCCTTGGCGTCCTGTTTCAGACTCCGGTCCAAGCCTTCAAGATCATGGCCTGGTGGGCGGCCGTGACGGCGGCGATCCAGGTCCCGCGCGCCATCTTTGTCGTGCGGGTCATGGGAAGAAAAGAGGGCGTTTGAAACCCCGGGCCGACGCTTGATTGCTTGACGCCGTCGCTGCGACGACGATAAGGGACCAATGAGCGCTTTCGAGCAGGCCCTTCGGGTTTTCGATACCAAGCCATGGGCCGCGCACCTCTACGTGACCGAGCAGTGCAACCTGGATTGCCATTACTGCAACGAATACGATAACTCGATTCCGAATCCGAACGTGGCCGATCTCAAGAAGTGGATGGACCATATCCGTGCGCTGGGTGTCGCCCGGATCGGCTTTCAAGGGGGCGAACCGCTCAAGCATCCGGAGATTGCCGGGCTGGTTCGTTACGCAAAGTCCATCGATTTTTGCCAGGTCAGCATGTCGACCAACGGTTTTCTCTTGAGCAAGCAGCTTCTGGCCGACTTGGAAGAAGCGGGCCTCGACAAGCTGCAGATTTCCGTCGATCGGATGACGCCGATCGCGAGCACCCGCAAGTCGATGCAGTCGATTCTGCACAAGCTCGACTGGTTCAACGATTCGAAAATCAAACTGCAGGTCAGTGGCGTTCTTTTCAACGAGACGCTCGATGAAATGGGACAGGTGATCGACACCTGTCTCGACCGGGGCATCCCGGTTCATGCGCGCGTCATCCACGACGATCTTGTGCACGACCGCGCCTTGCGCGATCCCAACGCGAACGAACCGCTTCTTCGTTTTATCGAAAAGCAGGAGCAACTGAAGCGTAACGGAGAGAAGATTCACACGAGTTGGAATCTTTTTGCCTACGAAAAAAAGATGCTCCTCCAGAAACCGATCGAATGGACCTGCGTTGCGGGCTATAAATATTTTTTTGTCTCATCGAGGGGAAAATTCTGGCTCTGCAGTCAGGTGCGAACCGAGAGAAACCTCCTCGATATCACTCGGGAAGATCTGCTGAGCTACAACAAGAAGAAGAGCTGTCAGGCGGGCTGCGGGGTTTATTGCACGGCAGAGACGTCGCTGGCCGTGAACCATCCGCTGCGATACGCCGGGCGGGAGATCGCGGGCATGCTGAACAGCCGTGTCGCGCGAATGCAGGGCGGTGGCGCCGCGCGCATTCGCGATTTCGAAACC
This sequence comes from uncultured Verrucomicrobiae bacterium, assembly GCA_963738045.1. Classification (GTDB taxonomy): domain Bacteria; phylum Verrucomicrobiota; class Verrucomicrobiia; order Chthoniobacterales; family UBA10450; genus Palsa-1392. Next base: position 118,048 of record CAVTUX010000004.1, read on the forward strand.
GCGTAATTGTAGCGGCGGTCTGTGACCGCCGATCCACATTCGGCGACCTCCTGCACTCTTCGTCGGTCGTAGACCGCCGCTACAACATCTGCGCTTCGCCGAAGCTGCCGGCCAGTCCGCGCTGGTAAATCCGGTAGGTCTTGTATTTCTCCGCGCCGATCGCGGTGAGGAAGCGATTAATGAGATGATTGTTCTCCAGCGTCATGCTCAGCTCGCCGATGAACCCGCGCTTGATCATGGCGTCTTCGATAATCCTGAGGACGAGCATCTCGGCGATGCCGCCGCGGCGATACTTTGGTTTGACTCCGAGCGCTATCAGGCGCGCGGTGCGGAGCCGGCTCTTGTAGTAGAGGAGTTTGGCGAGGCCGATCGGGATACCGCAACTCGTTAGGCGGCCATTGATCCTGCGGAAAGCGACATTGATATCCGGGACGCAAAGAATGAATCCGACCGGCTCGTCCCCGACTTCCGCAACCAGGGTGAATTCCGGCACGACGAGTTGCTTCAATTCTTTCGCCATGAATTCGAATTCCTTCTCCGTAAAGGGGACGAAACCCCAGTTTTCCTTCCAGGCGTCGTTGTAGATTTCGCGGAGGCGCCCGGCCTCCGCGCGGAAATCTTTCAGGTTGCCCTGACGAATGGTGGCCGTGTGACGTTTCTCGAACGAGGCGGCGAGCCGGCGGAGGCGGGTCGCGGCCCGGGCGGGTTCCGCAAACCACCAGGCATAAAAGTCCATCACTTTCTTAAACCCGAGTCCTTCGATCAGCGCCGCGTAGTAGGGTGGGTTGTGCGCGGTCAGGAGGGTCGGGGGGAATTTAAAGCCTTCGACGAGCAGGCCGCAGACGTAATTGGTCGAGTAATCGATCGGGCCCATGATCTCGTCACGCCCTTTGGTCGCGGAGCCAGTTGGCTGCGGCCTCGAAGAGCGCGGCCGCCACCGCGGGGTCGTTCACACAGTCGAAAAGCCCGAAGCAGCCCACGTTGCTGCGATGACAGGCGTTATAGTTTGGATCGTCGCTCGCCATGATCCTCCCGACGATTTCCCCGTTGGCGCGGGCGAGAAAAAGCGCAGCGTCGCCGTGTTCAAAAAAGGGATGCTTCTTCCGGTCGAGAAATTCCTTTCGTTCGAGCAGAAGCGGCGGCACCCAGGCGGGATCGTCCTTGTAGATCCGCCACGGGAATTTGATGAACGCGTCCCGCTCCGCTTTGGAAGCGACCTTGGTGACCTTGATCAAACCTTGACTGGACCGTTCGCTCAGAGATCGACCCGAGCCTCGATTGTTTCCGGCGCTTCGGTCTTTTCTCTCGTTCCGAAAACAAGATCCCAGAGCGGCGAAGTCACGCCGTAGCCGACCTCATCATCCTGGTAGTGGTGCCGCATGTGATATTTTTTCAGCCACAGCCAGACGCCGCGTTTCATCGCAAAATGATGCGTCGCGTAGTGCAGCGTGTCGTAGAAGAGATAGCCGGCAAGCAGGCCGGCGAAAGCGGCCGGGGAGAAGCGGCCAAAAAGGAAAGCGAAGAGCGCGTAGAAAATGACCGCGAGCGGAATGCTCACGACCGGCGGCATAACCAGTCGGCTCGCGTCGTTCGGGTAATCGTGATGCACGCCGTGGAGCATGAAGTGGAGGAACTGGCCCCATTTGCTCTTCGGTTGGTAATGGAAAACCCAGCGGTGCATCGTGTACTCGACAAAGCTCCAGATCAGGATGCCGGCGACGAAGAGGCCTGCCACGATGCCCAGCGGCACCGCGCGTTGCACCGCCGCGAGGTAGAGCATGTAGCTCATCAGCGGCAGGTAAATCACGACCGGTGTCGCCGGATGCACATGGGAAAAGAACTCCATGAAATCGCTCTCGAACATGCGGACCGATTCGTTCTTGTTGGAGACAAAGCGCTGCGGCATTCGCAATATCATGCTCGATTTCCGCGGCTCAAGCAACGGCGGGTCGCTCGAAACTTTTGCCCGGGCCCAAGAAGTGCCAGCAGGTCGTTAGGCAAGGTTTTCGACCTCCGGCAGGAAGAGGTGGCAGAGCTGGTTTTGCCGAAGGAGACAATAGGCCAGGACCAGATTTAACACCGTCACTTCCGCGAGGAAATACCAGGCCGGGTGATCCAGGATCAAAACCAGAAACAGGATCAGCATGCGTGCATTCGTCATCAGCAGCCCGATCCACTTGAAGAGCGGCCGAGCTGCGGCGCGATAGCGGGCTTGAAATGCTTCCGGGATCGTCGAAGGAAAAGCTCGTCGGCCCGCAGCCCGCAGACGCATCAGGTTCGGCGAAAACTTTTCCTGGCCGAGGGTGAAATTCAGATAGGTGCGAAGAAGAAACTTCTGCCAGGGCTCGCGCCGCCAAAGGAGTTGCTCGTATTCGGCTCGTAGCCTCACCGAGGAATCAACCTCTGCCCGCGAGCGACCGGCGACAAAAAATAGATAGGCGTTGCGGAAATAATCGGCGAAAGCGCCCTGCACGGCGTGACTCAAGCCGGCAGCAAAGGCGAGCAGCCAGATCGTCGGAGAAGCGCCCACGGTGAGACAGCGCAGGACGAGGTGCAGATAAATTCCGACAAAGACAATGTGATCCGAAAGGCTGTCGAGGATGCGGCCAGCCCGACTTCCCGTGTTCGTTAGGCGAGCGAGCTGTCCGTCCGCGTTATCAAGGGCATTGGAAAGGATGTGCAAGCCCATCCCGAACAGATTCAGGCGCAGGTTGGGATAGTAGTAGAGATGCCCGGCGGCGAGTCCGGTGATCAAATTCAGAACCGTCACGCCGTTCGGAGTCAGGCGCAGCCGGGCGAAAACGCGGGCGAGGGCGAAGCCGACCCGACGATAAAAATAGATGTCGAGCAGCCCTTCGACGTCGCGATTTTTGTAGGTGCCCTCGACGGCTGCTGGCATGGGCGAGGGCGAGAATTGGGGACCTAACTGTGTGAGGCCAACTCCGGAAGGCGGGCTTCGCGAGGCTTCTCAGCGCCCGGAGCCATCTCGCGATCTCGCGTCCGCTCGACCCGGCAAAACAGGGTGTAGTCCGGATCGAAAATAAATTGGAAGAGGAGACCGCTCCAGGAGCGGTGATATTTCAAGGTGTCGTAGTACTCTGGAGCGAGCGCCCGCAGTCTGGGCAGATTATTCCACGGGATGGTCGGGAAATCGTGATGCTCGTTGTGATATCCCATGTTTAGGCAGATTCGGTTGATCGGCCCGTAATAACTGTAGGTTTCCTGGTCGGGATCGTTCGTATAATGCTCCTGAATCCAGCGCGCCCCGACCGGGTGCAGGCCGATGGAAAACGAAAAGGAACAGAGCAGGTAAAATAAGCCGGCCCAGCCGCAGAAGTACACGATGGCCGCGTCATAGGCGAGGGCGCAGACGAGGTTGACGAAAATCCAGCGGTTCCACATCCGAAAGGCTTTGATCCGCGGTGGCCGGGTCAACTGCACAATCGGAAAGAGCAGGAGCCAAAGCGCCTTGGCGTACCATCTGTTCCCAACCAGTTCAGCCTCCCATTGGTTAGCGAGGTCGGCGTCATACTCGTAATCGCCTTGGTGGGAGTGGTGCTTTAGATGATAGACCTGAAACCCCATGGCGCCGGGCGCGAGGTTCGGCAGATCGGCGAAAATCGCGATCATCTTGTTCCAGCTCTTACCCGGCAGGATGAGATTATGGACGGCGTCGTGGATCAGCACATACATGGAATGATTGGCGAAAGCGCCCACGCCGTAAGCGACGAGAAGACTCAGCCACCAATAAGCGAAGCCCAATTTTCCAAAAACAAATGCAAGCCCGGTTTGCAGACTAACGACCGCGAGAGCGATCAGAAGCGTCCAGGGATTACGACCCATCAGTTGGCGGACTTCGGGATGCGCTTTGATGATGGCGCGCGCCCGGCCGGTATGCGGATGACCCAGCTCCGAGTGATAAAATGATTGCTGCACGAAAAGATTACGGTTCGATCGCCCCTAAGCGTGCTGCGCGATCTGCGCCGGAACGAGGGTGTCCGCGAGAATATTGAGCGCTTCGTCAAGATCGGCGCGGGTGTGTCGGGACGTGACGCAGGCACGGAAGCAAATCCGATCCTGCGGGACCGCCGGATAATCCACCGGCGCGACCCACAAGCCGCGGCCGCGCAGTTCATGACCCAGGCGGTACATGCGCTCGCGATCGCCGATCACGATTGGCATCACGTAGGTCGTTGAATTTCCCGTGTCGATGCCCAATCCGCGGAGTTGCCGGTGGAAATAATCGGCATTCTCCCAGAGTTGCCGGCGCCGTTGCGGCTCGCTCGTGCCGATCTCGAGCGATTTCAATATCGCCGCCACGACGACAGCGGGCAGGGCGCAGGAATAAACATAAGGATGAGCGTAGAAGCGGAGATATTGCAGCGTCTCGCGCGAGCCCGCGACAAAGCCGCCGAGGGAACCGAAAGCCTTCGAGAACGTGCCGTAGGTGAGGGGAACCCGATCCTCGACTCCGAACTTTTCCGCCGCGCCGCGGCCATGCTCACCGCAGGCGAGGATGGAATGCGCTTCATCGATGAAGACGCTCGCGCCATGCGATTCGGCCACTGCGATCAGCTCGGGGAGATTCCCGAAGTCGCCGTCCATCGAATAGATGCCTTCGATAATCACGAGCCGGCGTTTTCCCTTGTGCCGGCTGAGGGAGGCATCGAGCGAGGCGGGATCGTTATGCTCGAATTTCTCCGATCGGCAGCGCGAGAGGGTCGCGCCATCGCGCAGGCTGAGATGCGAGCGGTTGTCGAGCACGGCGACATCGGTCTTGCGGAGCAGGCCGGAGATGGTGCCGAGGGCGCCGCCAAACCCGCTGTTGAAAAGCATCGCATCCTCGCGTCCGAGGAAGAGCGCAAGCTTGCGTTCCAGGTCGCGGTGCAGATCGGTCATGCCGGAGAGCATGGGCGAACCGCAGGCGCCGAGGCCGTGGGTCCTGAGGGCGTCGTGCGCAGCGGCGATCACCTCCGGATGATTGGCCAGCCCCAGATAATTGTAGGAGCAGAGGTTGATGACCGATTGCGGCTTGCCGCCATAGGTGATGGTGGTGCGCGGATCGGCGGGAGCGCGCAGCTCCGGCTCGTAAAGTTCGATCGCCCAGGCGCCCGCCTGCATCCATCGGGTGAAACTGGGCGGCGCCTGCAGCGGGTCGCCCCCTTCGCTCCTCAAAAAATTGCCTAAACTGAGCTCGGCTGGATTATCGCTCATAATGCGGGGGTCCCCCCCTTGGTGATTTTTCATTGCGGGTTTGCTCATCGCCGGGAAATAACGGACGGCCAGGAGCGAAAACGACTGCGCCTAACGACAGTGGAGGAAGGCAGCAGCGCGCGAAGAGGATGCGACCATTGCAGGTGAGCAGCAGCGAAATGGTCGGTGAAGTTGTGCATCCTTTGGTTTCCGCGGACGCGCCTGAGTTCCAACTGGCGGTTCAGAGACGCACGCCGCGAATTCCCATTCGGGGCACCAATTTTAGCCCGTCCAACCCGCACGACAAGAAATTAATTACGAGCCGGAGGACCGTGAAGATTCCGCCAAAGATCGAGCAGCGCCGCGAAGGCATACACGGCGACCAGGGCGAAAACCAGGAAGGCGCCCCAGAGCCTTGTGGCGAACCGCGTCACCTCGTAGATCCAGTAGATCGTCCCCGCGGAAAGCAGGAGTTCGACCGTGTAAAGAATCCAGGAGCGCCGTTTTGCTGCAACTCGCGGATTGCACAGCGCGAGCACCAGCGGCCAGCCGAACGCGATCAATGTCAACGCGCCGTTTTCAGACAAGCCGAGGCGGGTGGCGCCGTAGTCGTAGTCAGTCTGCTCGTTGCTGTGTGGGAATATTTTTTGGGCAAGTGTCTTTGGCGGCGGAGCGGCCGCCTCCTTTCCCCCACGGCTGCACTCACTCAATGGGACAAAGAGCGCCCCAATCATCAATACGCCCAACGTCAGCTTCAATTTTCGCACGGCGCGAGTTTCAGGTCGCCCGGCGCAAAACCGCAAGCAGAAAGACTAGCCTTCGTAAGGCGAAGGCGGTTGTTCGAGCGCCGTCTTCAGCACTTCATCGACCGTTTCTACCGGGACGAATTGCAATTTCTGTTTCGCTTCTTCCGGAATATCGACCAGGTCTTTTTCGTTCTGCTTTGGGATGATGACGGTAGTGATGCCAGCGCGCATTGCGGCCAGACTTTTTTCCTTCAAGCCGCCAATTGGAAGCACCAGCCCGCGCAGAGTGATCTCACCAGTCATCGCCACGTCCGAACGGACTGGTGTGTTGCTGAATAATGAAGCCAGCGCGGTAAACATCGCGACGCCGGCCGATGGTCCATCCTTTGGCACCGCGCCGGCCGGGACATGCACATGAATGTCCGTATCGCGAAAGGCATCGGGTTTGATGCCGACCTGCCCGTCGCGACTGCGCACGAGACTGAGCGCGGCCTGCATGGATTCCTTCATCACCTCTCCGATCTGGCCGGTAAGCGTAACGTTGCCTTTACCGGGGTAACGAGTCGCCTCGATGTGCAGGACTTCTCCCCCGGCGGGCGTGTAGGCGAGCCCGGTCACGATGCCCGGTTTGTTCGCAGTCAGTTTGGTGTCGTGGATATAGCGCACCGGTCCGAGCATCTCGCCAACCACCTCCGGCGTGACCGTCACATGTGCGGTCTTGCCGCGCGCAACCTCCGCCGCGACGCCGCGAATGACCGCGCCGAGCTGCCGTTCGAGTTCGCGCACGCCGGCTTCGTGAGTGTAGTTGTCGATCACCCGCACGAGCGCTTCTTCCTCCCATTCGCATTGCTCCGGTTTGAGCCCGTTCTCCTCCAGTTGTCGCCGGACGAGATAGCGGCGCGCGATTTCCAGTTTCTCCCGCCCGGTATAGCCGGCGAGCGTGATCAACTCCATCCGATCGCGCATCGGTTCCGGCACGCCTTCGATGTAGTTGGCGGTCGCGATAAAAATAACCTGCGAAAGATCGAACGGCACATCGAGGTAGCGATCGACAAAGGAAAAATTCTGCCGCGGATCGAGTACCTCGAGCAGCGCGCTCGCCGGATCGCCGCGGAAATCCGTCCCGAGCTTGTCGACCTCGTCCAGCATCATGACTGGGTTGCGTGTCCCGGCGCGGCGCAATTCCTGAATAATGCGCCCCGGCATCGACCCGATGTAAGTGCGGCGATGCCCGCGAATCTCCGCCTCATCGCGAATCCCGCCCAGGCTCAGCCTGACGAACTTCCTTTCAAGGGCGTCGGCGATCGACTGCCCGAGGCTCGTCTTGCCCACGCCCGGTGGTCCGAGAAAGCAAAGGATCGGCCCGTGCCCCTGCGGGTTGAGTTTGCGCACGGCGAGATATTCGATCAGCCGCCGTTTCACTTTTTCGAGATCGTAATGATCGCGATCGAGAATCTCCTGGGCCTTTTCCAGATCGAGATTGTCCTCGCTCATCTTCGACCAGGGCAACTCCGCGATTGTCTCGACGTAGGTCACGATGACGGAGTAATCCGGGCTGGCGGGCGGAATGAAATCGAGCCGTTTCAATTCGCGCTCCGCCTGCTTCATCACTTCCTCCGGCGGCTTCGCTTCTTCGAGTTTTTTGCGCAGTTGCGCCATCTGCTCTTCGGCGCCGGATTCGCCTTCGCCCAGTTCCTTCTGGATCGCCTTGACCTGTTCGCGGAGATAAGCGCGGCGTTGCGCATCGGAAAACTGCGACTGCACATCCTGCTGCAACTTTTGCTGGATCTGCGCGATCTCGAGCTGCGAAGAAATACTCGCCTGCACGCTGCGGACTCGTTTCTCGAGATCGTTTTCCTCCAGCAACGCCTGCTTTTGTGCGACCTCGATATTCAAGTTCGGCGCGAGAAAATCGGTTAGCTGCTCGGCATCCTCGAGTCCGAGCACGATCGCCCGCGCCTGCTCCGGCACATCGGGCGTGAGTTCGAGCAGGCGGGCGGCCGAGTCCCGCAGGTTGCGAAATTCCGCCTCGAATTCTTTCGTCGTCGGCGCCGGCAGCATGTCCAAGAGTTCGACTTCGGAGGTCAGATAGGGCGATGTCCGAGTAATCTTGCGAATGGCAAAACGCCGCAACCCCTGCGCGATCACGACCACGTGGCGGTCGGACTGGCGCAACAGTTTCAAGACGATGACCGCCGTTCCGACCTGGTAGAGATCAGCCACATCAGGTTCCTCTTTCGCTTCGTCGCGCTGCGTGATGAGGCCGATAATCTTGTTTTGCGGCAACGTTTCGTTCAGCAACTGAATCGACGCAGGTCGCTGCACATTGAGCGGCGAAACGGTGCGGGGAAAAACGACAAAGCCGCGCACAGGCAGGATGGCGAGGGTGCCTGGAATCGTCGGCATTTCCTCCACCGCGCCGATCTGCGCCGCGCCGGCCGCCACCGCCGGATCCGCCCCGGTCCCTTGCAATGCGCTCAGAGGTTGCTCGCTCATTTTTTGAAGGGCAATTCGATCCAGAGAAATCCGTTGCGTTGCTCGGCCCGGGCCTGATCGACATCAACCGGCATCGGCAGCTCGACGATTCGTTCGAAGGGTCCGTAGTCGATCTCGAACGCGATCATCTGTACGGCGCGACCTTCGTCGCCGGTGGGCTCGGGGGCCGGGCGGATGCCGCGCAGGACGACGCGTTGCGGCTCTACCGTCAGATCGACTTGAGCGCGATCGACACCGGCCAGCTCGACGCAGATTCGCAAACCTTTGTCGCATTGGAAGGCATTGATCGCCGGTTGCCAGCGATATGGCGCCGGCGGAGTGAAATGCAGCCGGGTCAACTGGTAGGTCACGTCGCCCAGCGATTCGTGCAGCCAGCGCAATTTGATTCCGCGGATGGTATTCATGCGTTTCCGCCAACCTAAGCTACGCAGACGTGGCGTCACCTGCGTGTAGTGCTTTTTGCCGTCACGGGCCTTCTGTCAGACTGGCTCCAACTCGATTGGGTTCGAATCAGGATCAGCGCGCTAACCGCACTTCCGAGCGCGAGGACAACACTCAAAACCATCACGACACGAAAGCCCTTCACAAACGAGTCGTCGATCGCGTGCCTGAGGAGTTCGCGGGTGTTTGCATCCATTTTTCGGGGCAGTTCGGCGCCGGCGAGTTTGTCTCGCTGCTGTGCCAGCTCGCGGCGCGCAATCGGCGTCAGCCGAAGGCTGGGTAAACGGTGATCCAATGCTTGGTTAAATTCTTGCAGCATGATGATCCCGAAGATCGCGATCGCGAGCAGTCCCGCTGTTCGCGAAACCGCGTTATTGATTCCCGAAGCGACGCCGACCCGGCTTTGCGGCACGGAATTCATAACCGTGGTGGTCAGGGGAGCAACGCTCACCGCCATCCCAAGACCGAGAACAACGACGGCTGGAAAAAATGTCGTCCAGTAGCTGCCACCAACATCTGACCGAAGGAAGAGCGCGAACCCCACAGCGGCGATGAACGGGCCGGTTACGAGCGGGAGTGGGGCACCGACTGTTGCGACGAGCCCGCCCGACCAGCGAGAGAGGAGAAATATGATCAGGATAAAGGGTAGAAGAGCGGCGCCCGCGGCCGTCGGCGAGTAGCGTTGCACCTGGATCAGATTGAGCGGCAGAAAGAACAGCGCGCCGCTCAGCGCGCCGTATAGCAAGAGCGTGAGCAGATTGGCGCCGGCGAATGAGCGGGAGCGAAAGAGCTCGAGCGGCAGCATGGGATGCGAGCTTCGCGCCTCGATGATCAGGAAAAGCACGATAAACAGGGCGGCCGCGCCGAGAGCGATTTCGATCGAGAGGTGAGTGAAGCCGAGGCGCGATGATTCGATCAATCCATAGACCAGAGACCCCAGACCGAGCGCGGCGAGCAATCCTCCCCACCAGTCCGGTCGCGCGCCTTCTTCACTCGCGCTCTCCGGCACACGCCAGAGTGAGATCAAAATCACGAGCAGCGCCAATGGCACATTAATGAAGAAGACCGCGCGCCAGGAAACGTGCTCGATCAACCATCCGCCCAGCACTGGCCCGACTGCGGCAGTGATGGCGCTAAAGCCCGACCATGTTCCAATTGCGCGACCACGATCTTCCACCGCAAAGGAACTGCTGATGATGGCAAGGCTCCCAGGGACGAGTAGCGCCGCGCCGATTCCCTGCAGGGCCCGCGCGGTGATTAACTGCCGGATTGTCTGAGCCAGGCCGCATCCCGCGGAAGCGAGGGCAAATAAGGCAATGCCGAGGATGAAAATTCGGCGTCGTCCGAACTGGTCGCCTAACGAACCACCGGCAAGGAGAAGAGCGGAGAGCAAGAGGGAATAGGCCTCGATAACCCATTGCACGTCGACCACGCTGGCATTAAGAGCCTGCTGTAACGCTGGAAGCGCGATATTGACGACCGTGCCGTCTATGAAGGCCATGCTCGATCCGAGAATCGTTGCGCCAAGAATCCAGCGGCCGGATGACTTGGAGCACGGGATCGCGGCCGATCGCGCGCGGATCAGTGCCTCATCGCAGGGAAGTCGGATAAGAGTGGACATGTCGGGTCCAGATCAGGGTGCATTAGAAAAAGGCAAAATTGCAGCCCAAAAGATAGTTGACTGACTGGTAAATAATGGCATGGTTCGGGCGTGCCGAGACAGAGCGATGCCGAAGAGCGACTGATGAACGCGGCGATGGATTTGATCTGGGAAAACAGCTACGGATCAACCTCGGTCGACGCAATCTGTGAGAAGGCCGGCGCCAAGAAAGGCAGTTTCTATCATTTCTTCGAATCAAAATCGGAGCTCGCGGTTAAAGCCCTGGAGGCGGACTGGCAGCGGAAGAAGGCGCGAATGGATGAGATTTTTTCGCCGACGGTCCCGCCGCTGGACCGTCTGCGGCGATATTTCGAACATGTCTACCAGGGCCAAACGAAGGCACACGGAGAGTGCGGCGCGGTCCTCGGTTGCCCTTACTGTACCCTCGGCTGTGAGATCGGGACGCAGGATCGCGCCATTGGCGAGCAGGTGCACAAGATTCTCGACCGAAATGCCAAATACTTTGAATCAGCCATTCGAGATGCGCATGCCCAGGGCCTGGTGGCTGCACCGGACGCGAAGGCGAAAGCCCAGATGTTGATCGCGTTCTTTCAGGGCAGCCTCGCGCAGGCGCGGATCGAGAACGACGTCCGGCCGCTGCGCAATCTCGCGAAGGGCGCCATGGAACTGCTCGGCGCGTCGAATAAGTCGACCGCAAAGTAGGGAACGAAATGCATCCGCCAAGCCGCCTAATTCGGAATAGATGACCAGTCCATTAGAAACCAAAAAATAATATGCAGACAACACACATGATCAATCAGTGCGAAGCACCAAAGGAGTTTCCATCGGATTATTGTCAGAAGCTAAAGAACGGAATCAGCCGCCTCCGGAGCGCGATCCAATCGCAGTACGAGGAGGCATTCCCGGACGAAGGCGATTGGATCGCTCAGGCAGTGCGCGAAGCGGAAGAGGTCGCCTGGACCACGACTTTCCCATCCTTGTTTTTCCCGCCACTCGCTCGTCTCAAGTTGAGCGAGATGATCCCATCAGCGTAACGAAACCATTTAGCCATTGCATTTATGAACAACAAAAAGACCGCATTAATCACCGGGGCCAATAAAGGAATCGGACTCGAAACCGCCCGTCAGCTTGGGCGACAGGGCATTACCGTCTTGCTCGGGGCGCGTGACGCGAAGAAAGGGGAGGCGGCGGCCGAGGAATTGCGCAAAGAGGGCATCGACGCGCATTCCATCGAGCTTGACGTCAGCAAATCGGAGAGCATCGGGCGAGCGGCCGAAAAAGTAGAACGCGATTTCGGGCGGCTCGACATCCTGGTCAACAACGCCGGCGTGATGAAACGCGAGAAAGGGGAAAAAGTGAGCGAACAATCCATGGAAGCTTGGCGCGAGACATTCGACACGAACGTTTTTGGGCTGATCGAAACGACGCAGGCTTTCCTGCCGCTGCTGCGAAATAGCGAGGCGGGTCGCATCGTCAATCTCTCCAGCATTCTGGGATCTATCGCACTGCATGCCAAACCTGATTCACCGATCTACGACAGCAAGTCATTCTCCGCCTACAACGTCTCAAAGGCGGCGGTTAACGCCTATACGGTCCAGCTTGCCTATGAGCTGAAGGACACCAAAATCAAGGTGAATGCGGCCCATCCCGGCTGGGTCAAGACGGAGATGGGTGGGGAGGGCGCGATGATGGAACTCGAGGACGGTGCGAAAACCAGCGCCGCACTTGCCACCCTCGGTGCCGACGGGCCGCACGGCGCCTTCGTCCACCTGGGCCAGCCGCTGCCATGGTGAGAAACGCAACCAGGAATATGGAAACCCTTCGCTCAAGGAATCGACGGCACGCGCCGCGGCTTGTTCCCATTTTTGGAGACGATCACGAACAGCCGGGGCGGATCAGCGAGTCGTTAGTCGACGCGCAATTACTCGACGTTTATTCCCAAACGATTGCTGTCGTCGTCAACCGCGTTGCGCCGAGCGTGGTTAACATCCGCGTTCTGAGCGGCGAGCGCGGTTCGGGCGGCGGCTCCGGATTCTTCCTCGCGCGGGATGGATTTATCCTGACCAACAGTCACGTGGTGCACGGCGCGCGCGAAATCGAGGTCACGCTGCGCGACGCGCGTGTTTATCCCGCGCAACTGATCGGGACAGATCCGGAAACCGACCTCGCCGTGATCCGGATCGATGCGCCCGATGTGCCGCGGGTGAGGTTGGCCGATTCATCCCAGATTCGCGTCGGCCAGATCGCGGTCGCGGTCGGTTCGCCCTACGGGTTTCAGCAGACCGTCACAGCCGGAATCGTGAGCGCGCTGGGTCGTTCGATGCGTTCCGAATCGGGGCGGCTGATGGACGAAATCATCCAAACCGATGCCGCGCTCAACCCGGGTAACTCCGGCGGACCGCTCCTTAACAGCGCCGGAGAAGTGATCGGCGTAAACACGGCCGTGATTCTCCCGGCGCAGGGAATTTGCTTCGCGATCGCGAGCAACACGGCGAAGTTTGTCGCCGGCTGGCTGATCAAGGAGGGGCGCATCCGGCGCAGCTCGATCGGGGTCGCAGGTCAGAATGTGCCGCTCCATCCGCGGGTGGTGCGTTTTCACAAACTGCCTAACGACAGCGGCGTCCTCGTCATGGAAGTCGAACCGGGCAGCCCGGCGGCTCTCGCGGGGCTCCGGCCTAACGACACCATCGTCGGCTTTGCAGGCCAGCCGATCGCCACCGTCGATGATTTGCACAAGCGACTCGTCGCCTCCGCCATCGGAGTTCCGTCGCCGCTGATGTTCCTCCGCGGAACGGAAAAACTCTTTTGCACCGTGGTGCCGCGCGAGCTGCCCCCATTCAATAGGCGAGCTCGGCGACGAACAAATTAACTCAACCAACAAGACATGAACGAACCAATCAACATCAACGAGGCCAGCTTTGAAAAGGCGGTCCTGCAATCGCCTGTTCCAACCCTGGTCGACTTCTGGGCTGCCTGGTGCGGCCCCTGCAAGATGATCGCGCCTGTGCTCGACGAGATCGCGCGCGAAAACGAAGGGCGCGTTCGCGTCGCGAAAGTGAACATCGACGATGATCCCGCCCTCATGCAGCGGTTCAACGTCCGCGCTGTGCCGACCCTGCTCTTTTTTTATGGCGGCGTATTGAAGGATCAACTCGTCGGCGGCGCGCCAAAGAAGGCGATCTTGGACAAGCTCAACAATCTGGTCGCAGCCTGACGGGATAGAAAGTCCAGTTACAACCGACGAAGGACAAACAGCCATGACTGAAAGCAACACGAAAGCTTCGGCCCCGGATCTAACGAAACGTCCGCCACGCAGCCCGCGCGCTCGCCTCGGGGGCTATGTCATTCTGCCGCGTATGCTCGACAAAGGCCGCGCTGAGATTGCGGACCAGAGCGGCGAGTATCATTACAACTGTCCGCTCGATCAGCGATTCGTGAACTTCGTCGGGATTGATCCGACGGCGCTCCGCGAAGAGCTCGCCGCCGGCAAGGGCGACGAGGAGATCCTTGCCTGGATCAACGAGACTGCGCTGCACAAACGCAACCCGTGGGAGATCGAGCACTGGAGCGATTACATGCTGCGGCGCGGCCCCGACAGCGATGCGGAATCGCGCGAATATTTTGGGGAGATGCTGAACAAGATCAGCCAAACGCGCGAGGACATTAAGACCTGGGCCGATTTGCTCGACCTCGACGACTACGTGAGCTTCGGAGGGAAGGCGTAGCAGCAGGGCCGCTGCGGGGACGAAGAGGAAGGGCTCCAGCGGTAGGATTCGAACCTACGACCAATCGGTTAACAGCCGACCGCTCTACCACTGAGCTACGCTGGAATTTTTTGCTGCCGAGAGGGCGTATACCTTGCCTCTGAAGATCGGAGCAGCAAGTATTTTGTCTGGCAGCGGATCGCCCCGGACGGGGTTGCGTTCCTCGCGAACGCGGTGATAGTTGGCCTCTCAAGATCGCGGGGTGGAGCAGTCTGGTAGCTCGTCAGGCTCATAACCTGAAGGCCGCGGGTTCAAATCCCGCCCCCGCAACCAAACCTCCCAGTGCCTGATTGCCGTGTCTACCTTTTGCTGAACGAGGAGGGTCGGCGCTACATCGGGCTAAGCGAAAACCCGCAGCTCCGACTTCAGCAGCACAACGCGGGTCTCTCGAATTGGACTAGGAATAGAGGCCCGTGGAGGATCGTCTGGCAAAGTCGGGAATTGTCGCGTTCGGAGGCGAGAAGATTGGAAAGCAAGCTAAAGAGGCAGAAGGGCGGGCGAGGCGTGGATCACATTATCGCATCGTTAGGCTCGCAATCCCGCCTCAAAGGCGGGACCGCGGGTTCAAATCCCGCCCCCGCAACCAATCGCAATCGCGGTTGCCTTTGAAGGGCGGCACGCGTTTTCTCTTTGATGACGCCGCGCCGATCAACTGAAGTCGGCCGGATTCTGGTTGGCACGGCAAGCTGGTCCGATCCCGGGTTTGTCGAATGCTGGTATCCGCCGAAGCTGCCGGCGGGCGAGCGCCTGCCCTGGTACGCGCAGCATTTCGAAATGGTGGAAGTGAACTCGACTTTCTATGCTGTCCCGGACGTGCGGCTCGTCGAGCGGTGGTGCCAGGCCACGCCCGACGAGTTCGTTTTCGACGTTAAGCTGCATCGTCTGCTTTCGCGCCATGCAGCGAACGTGAAGTCGCTCCCGCCCGTGCTGCGACGCCTGGCGGAGGCGGACGAGAAGGGGAGGGTAGCGCTAACACCGGAGCTTGAGCGTGCGCTGCTCGAGCAGTTGATCTCCTCGGTCGAACCCCTGCGGGCGGCGAACAAGTTTGGAGTTTTTCTTCTGCAACTTTCCCCCGCTTTCTCACCGCGAAGACATAACTTGGCGGATCTGGACGAATTGCTCAGACGCCTTACGCCGATAGGCGCAGTCGTTGAGCTGCGGAATCGGAACTGGGTGGAGGGCGAGCAACTAGCGCGGACGCTGGAGTTTTTTCAGGGCCATCAAACCGCGCTCGTGCTGGTCGACGCGCCTAACGACAAACACTTCACCATCATGCCAAGCTCTTTCAACGAAGTCACCACCGGCAGGTTCGCCTGCCTCCGCCTGCACGGGCGAAACGCAGAAGGATATCTGCGCGGCAAAACGGTGGCGGAACGCTTCTATTACGATTACAGCGATGAGGAGATCAGCGAAATCGCCGAACGGGCGAAGAAGCTGGCGCGAAAGGCCGACACCGTGCATGTGATCTTCAACAACAACGCTCTCGACTTCGCGCCGCATGCCGCGCTCCGCCTGCGCGCGGCGCTCGGCCAACTGGCCAAAGCGCCGCCGCGGCAGGCTGAGCTTTTTCGTTAGGCGTGCAATGTAATGGCTGAGGAAGATCCAATCAGACCTGGCCACTGGGCCCGTTTTCGAAACTGGTTGGGCCACCTGCATTTCCGCCTTGTGACGATCGAGGACACGCCACATTCGATCGCTCTTGGGGTGGCGATCGGGATTTTCTTTGGCTTCACTCCGCTTTGGAGTCTGAAGACGCTGCTCTCGATCGGGGTCGCGTGGTTGTGCAAGAGCAACAAGATCGCGGCCGCTATCAGCGTGCAGTTGCACGATCTCCTTCTGCCGTTTATGCCGGCGATTTACCTTTGGGAATACAAGATCGGTTACTGGTCGCTCTACGGTCATCTCCCGGCCCGCTTCAACCTCCGCACTCTCTCCCTGCGCGAATACATTCAATGGGAGACGTTTTTCACTTTCGGCCGTCCACTCTTGATCGGGTCGCTCGTCATGGGTTTGCCCTCAGCAGCGATCGTCTACTTCATCTGCCGTGGACTGGTGACGAGCCATCGCGCCGGGCGGGAGGGGCAGGCTTGAAATTTTGGCGGCGACGGCACGAGAGTTGCATCATCCAAATGGAGTTGCTGGCTTGTCGTCCTAACGACGGCAGCTGGCGCCACCAAGCTTATGAAACCTTTCATCGCCATCGCTTCCTGCCTGTTGCTCTGTTCGTGCGCCGATATGGTGGTCACGAGGACTTACGTCCCGAACTCCGGAGGACAGGCGCCCGCGGGTGCCGTCGACGCCAAGGACGTCGGTTCGCGCGTTCGTTATCAAACCAACTGTGGCGTGGGGGCAACGAATCCCCTGGCGATTTACATTCGGCCGTTCTGCATCGATTCGGCGATTTTCCGCGGGGACGAAGCGGCCTCCGTTGGTGAGATGCCGCTCCGCAAGGCGCTCACGCCAGTCGAGTTTGCGAATGATTTGAAGGAAGAATTGAGCAAGATCGCGCCCGCTCGTGTCCTCGCGGACAACGAAAGGCCAAAAGTCGGCTGGCTGGTTGAAGGCCAATTTGACCTGGTCGACGGGGGCAGCCCGGCCGGACGTTTCTTCTTCGGCGTCTTCGGCGCCGGCCAGTCGTTTCTCGCCTTGCATGTGAAAGTGACGGACGTGGTGAGCCACCGCGTCATTTATGAGTTCGACATGGCGGGGGGCAGCAACAACCAGGGCAAATTCGGCACGGTGCTCGCGAGTGGAATGGGCAAAGCGACCCCGTTCGATCTACGCAACGCAGCGGAGCGGATTCTGCTGGTTCTCAGCCCCGATGCCATGCGCTACGGCGCGCGCAGCACGGTCAGCCTTCGTTAGGCCAGAGCTCTCGCGGACGAAGGCGTCCGCGGCCGGATTGCGGTTGCCAACCGTACGTGCCCAGTTACCGTGCTGCGATCGGACCCGCCATGATCGTTTTCCTTCGTAGAATCCCGCTCCTCGCTCTCGCATTCGCGCTCTTTTCTGGCGTGGCCGCCCATTCGCGCGCGGCCGAGGCATCGATCACGGTCGACGCCAAAACCGGCTACATTCTGGAGTCGTTCCAGGCAGACAAGAAACGCCAAATCGGCAGCGTGACCAAGATTGCGACGGCGATGGTGGTGCTTGATTGGTCGGCGAAACAAAGCGGCGATCTCGCGCAGGTCGCGGTCATTCCTGAAGCGGCCTTTGCCGGAACGAGCGAGAACAACATTGGTTTTCAACCGGGCGATACGATCACGCTGCGCGATCTGCTCTATGCGGCGCTGGTGCAATCCGACAACATCGCCGCCTACACCCTCGCGAATCACGTCGGCCACGCCTTGCAGGCGCTCGTTCCACCAAGTGGACAGGCGGCGCGCGGTACGCCGGCCGATTATTTTGTCCTTCAGATGAACGCGCTCGCACAGCATCTTGGGATGGAGCGGACGCGGTTTCTTAACCCGAGTGGCATCGATACGAAAGAAAAGCCCTTCTCGACCGCGGCGGATGTCGCCCGCCTGACGAGATACGCGATGAACAATGCCGGTTTCCGCTTTTACGTCTCGCAAAAGGAACGGGAGATTGAATTCGGCCGCGGTCCCAGCCGCATGCGCTACCTCCTGCGGAACACGAACGAATTGCTCGGACGCGACAACATCGACGGGGTCAAGACCGGGCGTACCCAGCGAGCGGGCGATTGCCTGGTTCTCAGCGCAGCGCGGCCGTCGGAGGTGGTCGAACAAGGTACGACGACCGTCATCACTCCGCGGCGTTTGATCGTGGTGGTGCTGGGAAGTTCCGATCGCTTCACCGAAGGCGCCGCCCTGCTCGAGCGGGGCTGGTCGCTCTACGACCGTTGGGCAGCGGCCGGACGGCCAATGGATCGGAAGCAGGTGCTCGGCGGCCCGAACCAGTGATGAAGCCGAGGATCGGCGTCCTGACGAGCGGCGGCGATTGCCCGGGTCTGAATGCGGTCCTGCGTGGCGTTGTCCTGGCAGCGGACAAGCTGGGTTGGGAAGTGATCGGTTTCAAAGACGGCTTTGAAGGGCTGCTCCTGCCGGAGCATTACATGGTCCTTGATCGGGCGCGGTCGTCCGGCATCATGCCGTTAGGGGGAACAATCCTCGGCACGACCAACCGAGGCCATTTCGTTGCCAAGGTGGGCAGCGGCAATCGCGCGGTCGTGCCGACACAAATAATCGAGCAGTCGCGCGAGGTTCTGAATCGTTTGCAGGTGAAAGCGCTCATCATTGTGGGCGGCGACGGCTCGATGAGCACCGCGTTGCAGCTGCAGGAAGCGGGCATCAAATGCATCGGGGTTCCGAAAACGATCGACAACGATCTTGAGGCGACGGCCATGACCTTCGGTTTCGATTCCGCGGTCGCGGCCGTGGCCGATGCGCTAGATCGCCTGCATACGACGGCGACGAGTCACAAACGCGTCATGGTGCTCGAAGTGATGGGTCGTCACGCCGGCTGGATCGCGCTCCACGGCGGGATTGCGGGCGGAGCCGATGCGATCCTGATTCCGGAGATCCCTTTCTCCTATGACAAGCTGGCTGATTTCATCAGGCGGCGGGATGCGGCGGGGAGCTTGAGTTCGCTCGTCGTCGCCGCCGAAGGCGCGACGCCCCGGGATGGTCAGCAGGTGCTGCATCGGACGGGAGCGGGGGAATATCGCTTTGGCGGGATCGGCAACGTCGTGGCGCAGGAGCTGGCTGTGCGGACGGGCAAAGAAACGCGCTGCTGCGTGCTCGGACATTTGCAGCGTGGCGGCGCACCGACCACGCTCGATCGCATCCTCGGGACGCGCTTCGGAGTCAAAGCCGTCCAACTGGCCAACGAAGGTCATTTTGGTTCCATGGTCAGCTACCAGAATTACCAGGTGCAACACGTGTCGATCGCCGAAGCGGTAAATCGATTGCGTCTTGTGCAACCGACCAGCCAGATGGTTGAAACGGCGCGGGACGTGGAGATTTCCTTCGGGGATTGAGTTTACGCGAGGAGCGACGCGACTTGCTCAATCGTCAGCTCATCCAGTTGCCTGATGACAAGGTCGGCCGCTCCTAATTCATCTGCGCGATGCGTTGTCGTGACCCCGACGACTTTCATCCCGGCGGCGTGCCCGGCCTCGATCCCCACGTGCGCGTCCTCAAAGACCACGCAGCGTTCGGGCGCAATGTTCAGCCTCTCGGCGGCCTTTAGAAAAACTTCCGGACGCGGTTTCCCGTGCACCACGTCCTCGGCCGAGACAATGGCGCCAAACGCCTCCTGCAATCCGATGCGCGCGAGGACCGCGTCGATGTTCAAGCGCTGGGTGGAAGACGCGACCGCACAGGGTACACCGGCCTCGCGCAGGCGAACCAGCCATTCCGCCGCACCGGGCAACGCGGCAATCTCGCTCCGCCCCACGATTTCGCGATAAAGCGCTTCCTTGCGATTCGTCAGGCGCGCGATCTCAGCCGGATCTTTCGCCCATCCGTGGATCTCCTCGATGATTCGCGCGCTCTTCATCCCGAAGCCGCGAATGAAACTATCCGGCGCGATCGATTTCCCCAGTTCCGCAGCCAGTCGGCGCCAGCTTTGCTCGTGCAGCTTCCCGGAGTCGATGATGACGCCGTCCCAATCGAAGATCGCGCCGAAAGGCGGGGACTTGCTCGGACTCACTACAAACGCTGCAGCGCCGGCAGGCCGTAGCTTTTCTGCAGGTCCTCCGCTTCCGCCGTTACTTGCGTTGCGTCGAGTACCAGCTGTTTCGGATCGGCCACCGTTTCGATAACGTGAAAGCCGTTGATCGGTGTTTTCACCGCTTCGGCCAGGTCTCGCAACGAGTTGACCGGTTTCCCGTTGACCTTCTTCACCACGAGATAGCTGACATCGTCGTAACCGATCGTGCTGTTGGCCGGCAGCACCTGGCTCAGGATCACGACCCGTTCCTTGCCCGGCGGGAAAAGTTCGGACTGAAACCGGTCGAGATAAACGAAATCCTGAGGCGCGGTCTTTTGCCAGTTTGCGCCCCATTCCTTGAGGTATTGCCGGGTAAGTTCCTGGAAGATCAATCCTCCCAGGACGTAATAGGAGGGCGGATCATCGATGTTGTAGGGCGGAATGACGTAATCCTCTTCCGAGCGATGCTCCAGCTTGACGTTGAGAGTGAGCGGCTTGCCCGCGCGTTGAATGTGCAGCGCGACCGTATCGCCGCTATAGGCTTTCCCGGTCAGCAGATTACCAAAGCCCAGCTTCCCGTAGAGCGGGTCGACGTAGTTCCCGTTTTGGTCGATCTGGTTGTCGCCGACCGCCGTAATAATGTCGCCCGTCTGCAAGCCCGCCTTGGCTGCCGGCTGCCCCGGTTCGACGCTCGTGATGTAAACCCCGCCCGCCCCATCGGTATCGTCGGCGTACTTGCGCAGCTCCGGATCACGCGTCGGGAAAAAGGAAATGCCTAACGACGGGAAACCCTGGTATTTCGGACCGCTCGCGTCCTTCAGGAAGTGCGCGATGATCGGCGCCGGGATCGCGTCCATCACCTGGGTGCGCGGGTCGAAACGCAGGAGGAGCGCGGCGAGCTTGTTGTTCTTGACCAGCGGTACGGTGTAGCTGTTGTCGCGATACTGCATCGGAATGCTCATCCGGTAGGTGAGAAAATCGGCCACATCCGCCGGGTAGCGCGTCATTCCAATCGTGGTCACAATGCCTTCGGTCACGACGAGCGTGCCGGTCGATTCCAATTGCCAGGCGGAAAGCTTGTCGCCCACCACGGTGTTGAGGGCCAAATCGAGCGGCTGCAATCCTTTCAGAAATGTCTTATCGATCGGTTCGAGGAGCGCGAGATTCGCTTCGTAATCGACCACTACGACGCTGGCCGCCGTTTTTTCCCCCGATTCTGCGCGCTCCAGCTCGACGTAATTTTGATTCGCCACCAGGTCGGCGGTGACGAGTACCCGATCGTGTGGCAGGACGGCGCCGAGGGCGCGCTTGGAGAAGGGCGCCTTCTTTTGCCACGGTCGAAAATAATCGTAGGGCTGCCCGGTAACGTTGACCCGGACCAGCGAAACTTCCTTGGCCTGCACCGCACCCTGCGCGGAAGCACGTAATTTCTTTACCGCCACGGGCGGCTTTTTCGCTTCGGCGAGCGGGAACGTTGCGATGAGCGCAATGAGAAAGAGAGCAGTTGTGCGCATGATCAGGGATTGTTTTGAGCCGCGGCGGCGGGTTTCGGCGGCGGCTGCTCGTCAAGGTTTTGCTCCGAGAAGACGTTGTAGCGCGTCTTGATGCGTTCGCGCGCTTCTTCCACTTGTTTAGGATCGAGCACCAGCGGCGGACCGTCGCCAACCATCTTGACCACGAATCGATCCGCCGGCTGCTCGAAGGCCCGCGCCAAATCCGTGAGCGTTCCAATTTTCTTCCCGTTGATCTCGTCCACGATGTTGTCGCGGTAGGGCATCAGATAGGTATTGATTGGATCCGGCAGGACGTTCGTCAGGATGACGACCTCCGGGTGTTGCAGATAAATCTGATCGCTGACGAAGAAATCGAAGAAATGCCGGACGCGCAGATCGCTGATGCGATACGCCTCGAGCAGGTCGAGCGACATCGGCTGGAAAAGGAGGCCGCCATAGAGAACAAAGCGCGGACGAATGTCGTAGCTGTGGCCCTGCATGAAGTAAGGCCAGACCGTGCCTAACGTCACCTCCACCGTCATCGGCTGCTTGTTGCGCAACAGGTCGAGCTTCACCTTGTCGCCCTTGAATTTTCGCTCCACCACCTCCGGCATCTGCACCCGCTCACCCTCGTATTCGACAAAGGCATCGCTCGCGATCGCATGCCCGTCGATCGACAGAAGGACGTCGCCCTGTCGCAGCAACTTCCCGCACGCGCCGGCGTCGATCACGGTGTCGACCAGCACGCCGCGGCCGTCGTCCTTCAGCCCAAGATATTGGCGTTGGGCCGCGTTTTGCAGTTTCGTGTAGGTGATGCCGAGATCGACGTAGCGGTCGTAATGGCCGTCCTCGATGTCCTTGAGAAAACGCCGGATGACCGGCGTCGGGATCATGTAAGCGACGCCTTGCGCGATGTCGCCGCTATAGCCCTGGAAGGCGACTCCGACCACCTTGCCCTCCTGCAAGACTGGCCCGCCGCTGTTGCCGGGATTGATTTGCGCGCTGATCTGGATCGCGAGGTGCGAGTCGATCGCGGAATGGGTGTAAAGACTGAAGTCGATCCGCGAGACGATGCCGGTCGTGACCGACATGCGCTCGCCGCCGATCGGATAGCCGTAGGCTGAAACAACGGATTCGAGCGACGGAATGCCGCCAAAAGTCAGCGGCTTCATCCCCTTCCAGAAATTTGGCGCGGCCACTTGGATAAGCGCGAGATCGCAGTCGTGCGCGACGAAGAGGACGGTCGCCGGATACTTGTTCGGATCGCCTTCGCGCTCGACCGTGAGGTAGCGGCTGTTGCTCACAACGTGGGCGTTCGTCATGATGCGCTGGCCGTCGATGACAAACCCGGCGCCGACGGCGCGCTGGATCGTGCCGGAGTTCCAGGGCGCGCGATAATCGGGCTCCACCTCGGTCGAGGTGATGCGGACAAGGCTGTATTGGATCTGGCCGTTGGGCTGAGCGTGCGCGTCCGCCACGATGAAGAAAGCAAGCGCGACGATGAGAAATCGAATTCGATGCATCACAAAAAGAGCCGGAAGATCAATCGGAAGAGTGCGCCTGTAAACGGCAATCGAGCATTAGATGGCCGAGTTCGCGAAACGTTCAGTGCGCGATCGAATTTACACCACCGCCGGAAACAATCGAGGGCGACCATTGGCGGAATCTTGACATTTCCCTCCCTTTTTGTTCTTACTCGGCGATGAAACGCCTCCGTCCAATCCTGTTTGTTCTCTTCCTCTCCGCTACCACCTTGATCTCACTCTCGCGCACCGCGACTGCCGGGAGCGCGACTTGGAATCACAATCCGCCGACCGCCTCCTGGTTCGATACTGCCAATTGGACGCCGGCTACGATCCCGAACGGCGCCACCAACGTCGCCACCTTCGGAGTAACCAACTCCAGGTTCATCACCGGGATGGGCGCGACCTTGAGCCAGATCAATTTCGAGGCGAACGCGAGCACTTACCAGATCACTCTCGACATCGGCATACACACTATCGTTGGCCTGGGGATCACCGGGAATGGCGAGCAATTCGTTCTGCCGCGCGGGACTGGCAATTATACCTACGCGGAGCTCGATTTCATTAATAGCGCCGATGCCGGGAGCAGCCAGTATGTCATCAACGGTTCGGATTTTGACGGTCTGATTCCCGGCGTCATGGGTTTCGGAGACAACGCTACCGCGGGATCAGCCATCATTTCCATCGAACCTGGAAAACTGGTGGGGCTGCTGGATTTTGGTGGCTCTTCCAGTGCTGGTCTGGTGAGCTGCTTCGACCATGGCTACGCATATATCGGCTATGATGCTACCGCAGCGCAAGGGTACTTCGAGATCGAGGGCGGTCTCGTCCTGACCGGCCAGGGTGGTTTACTCGTGCTAGACGGGACGAGTCACGGCGGGAGCGCTCAATTTGTCGTCCAAGCGGGCACGGTCGCCGGGGCGCATGGCGGAGTCATGCAAATAAAGGACGCCGCCTGCGCGGACTCGGCGTTGATCATTGCCAATGACGGCCCGGGGGATGGCAGCGTGATCCAGTTCGTGAGCCTCTCCACCCGGACCGGCGGCGGCCGCGCCACGTTTCAACTCAACGGCAAAGGCACTCTCGACATCAGTGGCGCCGGGCGTGATCAGGCCATCGGCTCGCTCGCGGGCGACGGAAAGGTCTTTCTCGGCGGCCGGATGCTCACCGTCGGGCGGAATAACGTCACCACCACCTTCAACGGCCTGATCCAGGATGGCGGAATCAGCGGCGGCACCGGCGGCTCGTTCGTCAAAGTAGGCTCCGGCACGCTCACTCTGGGCACGGCGAACATCTACACCGGCGGCACCTCCTTGAATGGCGGCACTTTCACCGTGGAAAATACCTCGGGATCTGCCACCGGCCCCGGCACCGTCCAGGTGAATGCCGGCAACCTCGGCGGCAGTGGCATCATTGCCGGTCCGGTCACGATCGGCGCGAATAATGCCGCCCGGCCCCACCTCGCGCCCGCCTCCGGCACGCGGGCCGCGGGGACTCTCACCATCCAGAGCAATCTCACCTTCAACAGCAACGGCGGCTACAGCTATCTGCTTCGCGCAAAAGGCCATCGGGCAGAGGCAGACCGGGTGAATGCAAACGGCGTCACGATCAACTCCGGCGCGACCTTTAACTTCCTGCCACGGATCAGCGGGACGCTTGCCGCCGGCACTACCTTTACCGTGATCAGCAACACCAGCGGTAGCCCGATCAGCGGCACGTTCAGTAATCTGGCCGACGGCGCGATCATTACCGTCGGCTCAGTGAACTTCCAGGCCAACTACGAAGGGGGCGATGGCAACGACCTCACCCTCGTGGTCCAATAAGTTCGCGTCCGTATCCTTGTCCGCGCGGGAGTGGTCAGGCAGCCGAGCCATGCGAGATCCTCGGCGTCTGAGGGAAGAAAGGCGCGTGTCGAGGAAACCACGTCGCCGGCCGAGTTCACCAAGTCGCCGGCCCACTTGGCCAAGTCGGGCACCGACTTGACCGACTCGCACGCCGACTTGGCCGATTCGCGCCTCGACTTCCTAGATTCCCGCCCGGTCGAGGATCTTCGCGCACACCTTTTCCGCTTCGAATATTTCGCAGGCGATCGCTCGGGCGGCGCGGCTGTGCTTTTTGTAATTAGCGTTGATCTCGCGCACCGCTTCGACGATTCCGCCTAACGACTCGAAAGTAAAGAGGCCACCGTCGTTTCCGTAGTGATCGGTGAAGCCGGTCTGCTGAGTGATGACCGGCCGGCCGGCGGCGAGATAACAGGCGCTGCGATCGCTGAACCAGCCGGTGTGCAACCTCACGTATTGATCCTTCGCGACGGTGAACTCACCTTTCGAGCGCCGGATGTAGTCGCGGTACTGCCAGTAATCGACGCTCATCTGGTGCGGGCTGCAAAAACGCCAGCCGTTGGCGAGAAAGCGCGTCCGCGTCTTTTCGTCCTTGATGTCGGTCGCAAGCTCGAATGGCTCGCCCGATTTTTTCGGCGCGGCAACGAAGCGCAGAAATTCGCGCGATTTGCTCCAAAGATACTTCTCGCCGCGCCACTCGATATCTTTCAGGCCGCTGGTCGACCAGTTGGCGATGGAAGTGAAGACTGACGTCAACGTCGGCCCGCGTCGAGTTTTCCAGAAATCGGTCACGACCGGTTGCCGCGTCGGGATCCACCGCAGCTTATGCAGCGGGACCGGGAAGCGGCCGGTGCCGATATTTTCGCCGAAGGTAAAAAGCGCGCGGTGCCTGCCCAGGTAATCGATCGTCGGGCGGATTCGTTTGTCGACCTTGATCTGCTCTACGCCCGGGTCGCTCTCGATGTAAAGAATGTTGTCGCTCTTGAGCAAATCGTCGTTGAATTCCTGGGTGCCGCAGACGTTAAGAATCGCGTCGGACTCGAGATAAAGTTGCCGGATTTTCGTCAACCGAAGTCCGGCGGTGGGATTATCGGGAAGGTAGCGCGCGCAAAAACTCCAGCGACGTTCGAAGCCAAATTCGTCTGCGAGTTGGGCGAGAACTTTCGCCGCGTACGAGTAGTCGTTGCTCGTATCGAAGGTTTGCGCGTTATAGGGCAGCCGGGCCGAGTCCTCGATGTAGTAAACGTCGTGCCCGAGTCGTTGCAGCCCGACGATATAATGAATGTGCTGCCAGATGACACCGGCAATCGGGATTGAGCCCATGAAGCCCATCACGACGATGCGTTTGCGTTTCATTTTTGGATTCTTGACTGCGGATTTCGCGGATTTCACGAATAACAGAAAGGCAGGAGTCGAAGTTCTTTTTCTTGTCCGCGCAATCCGCGTAATCCGCGGCTAAAGAGTTTTCACCACGACGGCGGGATTTCCAGCCACGACCGAGTTGGGCGGGACGCTTTTCGAGACGATCGAGCCTGCCGCGACGACGGAATTTTCCCCAATCGTGACACCTTTCAAAATGACCGCGCCCATCCCTATCCAGACGTTGTCGGCGATCCGGACCGGCGCGGTGCGGATCGGCGGACGCGGCGGGCGCTCCTTGTAGTAGGGCGCGAGGGCCATCGCGTCGATCCGCCTCTGCTTCGGATCGATCGGATGAAAATCGGAATCGGCGATCCCGACGTTCCAGGAAATGAGACAATAGCTCCCGATCTCGATCAACTCCTCCGCCATGACAATCGCACCGTTCATGAGCGTGAAATCGCCCACCGTGCAGCGACCGCTTTTGCCGAGCGAAAACGAACAGCCGGCGTAGCAGGAAACATAGTCGCCCAAGCCTGACGGCATCCTCCTGGCGGTTGCGCACGAAACGAAAAATCTGCGCTGTTTCGCAATAGAATCCGGCGCCGAATTGAACCGTAGGCGGAATCGGTTCCGCCCACCAATCGTGTTCCACTCGTCGGTCGCTGTTTACGTTGCTCATTGGGTTGGATAATTGCCGGCAGCGTAGAGCTTCGCATACGCGCCATCGCTGCGCCACGAGTTCGGTGCCACGGCCGCGCTCCACGATTCGGCCGTGCTCGAGGACTACGATTTGATCGACATTGTGAATCGTCGCGAGGCGGTGCGTAACGATGAGAGTGGTCCGGCCGTGCATCAGCTCCTTGATCGTCTCCATGATCGCCGCCTCAGTCGTGGGGTCGAGTGCGGAAGTGGGTTCGTCGAGGAGGAGGATCGGCGCGTTCTTGAGAAAGGCGCGGGCGATTCCGAGGCGCTGACGTTGTCCGACGCTCAAGTGTCCGCCGCGTTCGCCAACCGCGCTGTCGTATCCGTCAGGCATGCGGCAAATGAAATCCTCCGCCTGCGCGCGCCGCGCCGCGTCGCGGATCTCGGCTTCGGTCGCGCCCGGCCGGCCGTAAGCGATGTTCTCGCGCACGGTGGTGGAGAAGAGAATGGTGTCCTGGAGGACGATCGCGATCTGGGCGCGGAGCGATTTCTTCGTGATCTCCCGCACATCGCGCCCGTCCAGCCTAACGACTCCGGAGTTGGGATCGTAAAAACGCGGGACGAGGCTAAGAAGAGTGCTCTTACCCGCGCCGGTGCCTCCGACAAGGGCGAGGATTTGATTGGGCGGAATTTGCAGGTCGAGGTCATGCAGGACCGGATGCTGCTCATCGTAACTGAAGCTGACCTTCTCGAAGGCAATTGCCGCCCAGGGTACTGGAAATCTCGACCGCGTCGGGCGAATCGCGCACATCGTCTTCGCGATCGAGCACTTCGAAGCAACGACGCGCGCCAGCCGTCGCGCCTTCCATCGCCCAAGCAGTGTAGGTGAGGGCTTCGAGCGGCTGATACAACATTAGGAGATAAGCACTGAAGACGAGCAGCGAGCCGAGTGTGAGCGTGCCGGCGAGAACGTGCAGGGTGCCTAGGTAATACATCGCCGCCGTGCCGAAGACCATCAGTGTGCTGATGACGAGTGCGCTCTTCACGTTCGTGAGGGTAAGCCGCAGGTTGGCCTGCAGACTTTGCTGCGCCCGCTGATGAAATTGCGAGACTTCGAAATCTTCCCGCCCAAAGGCGTGCACCATGCGCACCGCGCTTAATCCTTCCTGCGCCTGCGCGAGCACGGCGCTTTCCTGTTCCTGGATGGAAGTCGATTCCGTGCGAATGCGGTGGGCAAAGAAGTAGATCGCGCCCACGATCAAGGGCACGATGGCTAACGACAGCAGGGTAAGCTGCCAGTCGAGCCGCAGCATAATGAAGAACGTGCCGATGAGCGTGATGACCGAACCAAAAATGTTGGTGAAGCCCTTGTTGTAGATTGTCTGAATGGCCTGCGAATCGTAGGCGACGCGAAAACTGGAGTCGGCCGAGCGGCGCGCGTCGTGAAATTTGAGGGAGAGCGATTGCAAATAGGCGTAAAGCTCAGTCCGCAGACCTAACAACGCCTGCAATCCGACTTTCACGAAGATGTAATTCGTCAAGAGATTGAGAACTCCCCACACCACCTGCAACCCAACGAGCGCGAGACAGAGCAGAGGAATGAAATGCCGCCAATCCGGATGCGACGCGCGAAACGCGGAGTCAGCGGGAAGAATCTGGTCGACGATGAATTTGAACGGCCAGGGCTTGAGCAGGTTGACGCCGATCCCGATGAACGAGAGCACGAGCCCGACAATCGTCGGCCCCAGAAACGGCCGGTAATAGCGAAGCACGCGCCGATAAATCATTGTGGAATTAAAGATTGCGAAATGTCGATTTGCGATTGAACTACCCGCGCGCGGCTCAGGCTAGGTCTGAAAATTGAATTCTGAAATCTGAAATCTGACAATGCATCATTTAGTTGAAGTCTGGTTTGGTTGGGTTCTGCATGGCGGTTATTGGGGCATTATCGGCCTCATGGCGATGGAAAGCTCCATCATCCCGATTCCCGCTGAGGTCGTCATTCCGCCGGCGGCATTCCTCGCGGCGCGCGGCGACCTCAACATGGCGGGAGTCGTCATCGCAGGAACCGTCGGCTCCTATATCGGCGCGGCGATTGGCTATTGGCTCTGTCTCCTGATCGGGCGGCCGCTCGATCCTGCGCTTCGGGAAATACTTCCTCATCACGCCCGACGGGCTGGAAAGGGCAGAGAGATGGTTGGAGCGCTACGAGACGGGCGGCGTCTTCTTTGCCCGGCTCCTCCCGGTGATTCGTCATCTGATTTCCTATCCGGCCGGGCTCGTCGAAATGAATTTTTGGAAATTCAGCCTGGCCACGATCACGGGCTCGGCAATCTGGTGCAGCGTTCTGGCCTACCTGGGCGCGAAAGCTTATCAAGTCCAGCCCGACCTCCTCTCCAACGTCGACGGCTGGTTGATTTTTGTTAAAGCCCGGTTGCATTGGGTCGTGCATTTTTATCGCGATCATGGCCGATTTTGTATCTTTTGATGTTGCGGCTTTCGGCAAAGCGAGAGCCCACTCGTTAGGCGGTTTCCAATGCCGCCGGTGTGTTCCGATCGTTACACAAGTGTCATTTCGATCCGCCGGCGCGCGAGGTGCGCTCACCATTGTTTGAACGTCTCACCGGGAGAAACATCTATCGAGTGGTAAGTGGCATCCAATCTGCTGAATAGATCGGAGCACTAATATGAAAAAGAATACCCAAATCCTCAAAGCCCGACCCAAACTTTCTCTCGGCGACCTGATTCTCGCCGTTAGCTCCTGCACCAAAAATACCAAGGAGACCGTCGCGGCAGTCGCTGATTTGCTCGGCAGCGGTCAGGTGCGGGTGGAAAGAGACGGGCAGTTCAGCCGCGCCCGCGTCTGCTAAAGAATTTTCAGGATAGTCGAAGGCAAGCGTCGCTCCGGCGGTTATCCGTCCGAGCGACGTTTCTTTTTCCCACGAATCGCTTTGCCGCGGGCGGCTCGCTTTTCTATGTTCACGCGGTGATCGATCGTTATTCCCGCGCCCCGATGCGCGAACTCTGGTCCGAACAGCGGAAATTCGAAATCTGGCTGGAGATCGAAACGCTCGCCTGCGAGGCGATGGCGGCGATCGGCGAGATCCCGCACGCGGACGCGGAAGAAATCCGCAAGCGCGCGCGCTTTTCGATCCCGAGATCAACGAAATCGAGAAACGCACGAATCACGATGTCATCGCGTTTTTGGAAAACGTCGCGGTGTCGGTCGGCCCGGCCGCACGCTGGATCCATCAAGGGCTCACTTCCTCCGACATTCTCGACACGACGCTCGCGGTCCAGCTTGACGAAGCGGGCGGGATCCTGCTCGAAGACGTCCGTGAATTGCGCCGGGTGATCGGCGACCAGGCGCGCCGTTACAAAATGACGCCGATGATTGGGCGAAGTCACGGCATTCACGCCGAGCCGATCACCTTTGGGTTGAAGCTCGCGCTCATGTTCGATGAATTCGGCCGGGCGGAAGAGCGACTGACGCAAACACTGGAACGGGTGCGAGTCGGCAAGCTGAGCGGCGCGGTGGGCACACATGCGCATCTCGATCCGCGGATTGAGCAGCACGTCTGCGAGAAGCTCGGACTGCGGGCGGCCAAGCTTTCAACCCAAATCATCCAGCGCGATCGTCACGCGGAATTTTCCACCACGCTCGCGCTCATCGCGTCGAGCATCGATCGCTGGGCGACGGAGCTGCGGCATTTGCAACGGACCGAAGTGCTCGAAGCGGAGGAATTTTTCAGTGCCGGCCAGAAAGGCAGCTCCGCCATGCCGCACAAGCGAAATCCGATCACGGCCGAGCGATTGAGCGGACTGGCCCGGGTGGTGAGGGGAAATGCCGTCGCCGCGCTGGAAAACGTCGCGCTCTGGCACGAACGCGACATCAGTCATTCCAGTGCCGAGCGCATCATTCTGCCCGACTCCTGCATGCTGCTCGACTACATGCTCTACAAGCTGCGCGACCTGATCGAGAAGCTCCAGGTTTACCCCGAGAACATGGAACGAAATCTTGGACTGACGAAGGGTCTATACTTTAGCCAGTCGATTCTGCTCGCGCTCACCCGCGCCGGAGCCAATCGCCAGATCGCCTACGAAGCCGTGCAGCGCGCCGCGATGCGCACCTGGAAAGGCGAGCAATCGTTCGCCGAAAACGCGAAACAGGAGCCGGAAATCACCGCGCTTCTTTCGCCGGCGGAAATCGACGCGCTCTGTTCTCTCGACGTCCACTTCCGTTACGTGGACGAAACGTTTCGCGCTCTCGGACTGGAATAGCGCTCCATGTTCCGCGCCGCTCGCGCCAGACACGATCGTGAAGTGACCGACGGCTTTCGCCAGCGCGGCTTCGAGGTCAGTCGTCTCGAAGGATTCAGCGACGCCGTTTTCGGTTTTGCGCTCACCTTGCTCGTGGTCTCGCTCGATGTGCCGCGGAAGTTTGACGATCTCATCAACACCATGCGCGGCTTTCCTGCTTTCGCGGTTTGCTTTCTCCTCCTCGCGCTCGTCTGGAACAGCCACTACAAGTTCTGCCGCCGTTACGGGCTCGATGATGGCTTCACCCGTTTCCTCACCTGCATCCTGCTGTTCGTCGTCCTGTTTTATGTCTATCCGCTCAAGTTTCTTTTCAACCTCAGTTTCAGTGGATTGACCGGCCAGGTTGTTCCCGGCACGGTTGAGATCACCGGCAACCAGGTTACAACCCTTCTCGTCATCTACGGATTCGGCTTCGCTGCAGTCTACAGCGCGCTCCTTCTCCTTTATCTGCACGCCTATCGCCTGCGCGATGCGCTCGAACTGAACGAGCTCGAACGGCTCGATACACGATTCGCGATCTGGCGGATCTCGATGGTGGTTGCGGTCGGGCTACTTGCCGCGCTGGTCGCACGGCTGCATTGGCTGGGACCATGGGGCGGCATGGTTTACTTCATCCTCCTGCCGATCATGCGCGTTTCCCGTCTCATCCAGCGACGCAAACGCGCCCCGTTTCTCCCCGCGACATCCTAATCTCCTGGTTGCGTCGCCGCGCGCTGGCCCGCAATATCTTCGACCCGAATGCCCAAGCCCTTCTACATCACGACCGCGATCGATTACACCAATGGCCCGCCGCACATCGGCCACGCCTACGAAAAGGTGCTGGCCGACGTCATCGCGCGTTATCACCGGCTGAAAGGGGAGGAAGTTTTCTTCCTCACCGGCGTCGATCAACACGGCCAGAAAGTGCAGCAATCGGCCGAGAAAGCCGGCGTCTCGCCGCAGCAGTTCGTCGACGAGATCACGGCGAAATTCATCGCCCTCTGGGAAAAACTGGAAGTCCGCTACGACCGATCTGGGCGGCCACGACCGATCCGCTGCACAAGAAATGTGTGCAGGGAATGCTCCAGCGTCTCTACGACGAAGAGCAGATCTACAAAGACAAACAGGAGGGCTACTACAGCGTTCGCCAGGAACAGTTCCTGACCGACAAGGAGCGCGGCCCGGACGGCGAGTTCGGCCCGGAGTGGGGCGAGGTCGAGCACCGCGTCGAGGAGAACTACTATTTCCGGCTCGCCCAGCACAAAGATTGGCTGCTCGATTATCTGCGCGCTCATCCCGATTGCGTCACGCCGGATTTCCGCCAGACCGAATTGATCAATGCGGTCGAGAAACTGAGCGGCGACCTTTGCATTTCGCGTCCGAAATCGCGCCTCAGCTGGGGCATCGAGCTGCCCTTCGATCCCGACTACGTCAACTACGTCTGGTTCGATGCCCTGACGAACTACATCAGTTTCATCGGCTACGATCCGTCCGTTTCATCCTTCAGCCTTCAGCCTTCATCCTTTCAGGAAAAGTGGCCCGCCCTGCACATCATCGGCAAAGACATCCTCATCCCCGCGCACGGCATCTACTGGCCGATCATGCTCCACGCCCTCGGCTTTCCCGACGAGCAGATGCCGAAGTTCCTCGTCCACGGCTGGTGGAACGTGAGCGGCGCCAAGATGAGCAAGTCGTTAGGCAACGTCGTCGATCCAGACGCTCTTGCCGACAAATATGGCGCCGAAGCGCTTCGCTATTATTTGATGAATGACATCACAATTGGGCGCGATGCCGATTTTGGCGAGGACCGGCTCCTGATGCACTACAAAATCTATCTCGCCAATAACTTTGGAAACCTTCTGAACCGCGCCCTGAATATGATTCAGCGATACCGCGAAGACATATTAACGATTACGGTGGAGTTCCCCAAAATCATCGCGATCCATGAGCAGGGTCTCCAGGCTGAAGATGTCGAGACAAACGCCGTTGCGAATCTAGCCTCTGTTGTGCAAAAGCAGATCATCTTGTTTTCAGATCATTCCAACCTATTCGCGACGAATTATGCTTTGCACAACGCAATTGAAATTGCGGTCTTCGGAAATTCGCTTGTTGAAATCAGTTCACCGTGGAGCCTAGCGAAAGAGCGAACTGAAAAATCACGACGCGCGCTTGATGCCGTTCTTTATTCGCTTGCCGAATCGCTCCGCATCATTGCGATCTTGATCTCTCCAGTTTTGCCGAAGGCCGCGCATGGCATTCACGACCAGCTCAACTGGAAGATGGAACTGAGCGGAAAGGAAGAACGCTTCTCGTTAGGCGACGCAGAGTGGGGGAAGCTTCCGGACGGCCACGTGGTTGGGAAACCGACCCCATTGTTCCCGCGTATCGAACAGGATGCCGAGTAGTGCGCGCGCCTTTCGTTACGCCATTTCGGGCACCGCTGGCTGCGCGCTCCGTACTTCGTGCGGCGTAAGCAAAACAATGATGCTCAAGGACGGCGACATTGTGATGATGAACGGCAAGATGATGGAGAAGCAGCCCTAACTGTTCCGAGGTCAGTCAATAAATGCGAAAGCGGGCGCACTCGCGCCGGCTTTTGTTGTCAGTGCGAGAGCAGAGGTTAGAGGACAGCGGAGAGAGGACTGGGATTGTTCAAGATGCAATCACTTTTCCCGACCCCATCTCTTTCTTGATCAGGAAGAATGCTAAAGTTTCCCGGTCGCGTTGGCGAGGAACTCTGTGGCGCGCTCTTCGAACCATGGGCGAAGCCTGCCGGCGAATTCCAGAAATCCAAGATGCCCGCCCGACTCGGGGGTCTCAAGAAACAGCCACGGGTTCTGTTCCGCTTCCGGAAATGGAAAACACTCAGGCGCGAGAAAGGGATCATTCCGCGCGTTGAGCAATAAAGTCGGTCGCGTGATCTGCAGGAGGAACTGGCGGGCACTGGCCTGTTTCCAATAATCGGCGGCGTCGCGAAACCCATGCAACCGCGAGGTGTAGCGATCGTCAAACTCCTGGAAAGTGCGCAGCTCGCGACTTCCGCGCGCGTCGATCTCGCCCGGGAAACGCCGTGCTTTCGTTTCCACCTTGGTGATCAGGCTGTCGATAAACGGCGCAGATAGATGCGATTACTCCAGCGCTGGTCCAGCATGCGCGCGCTGGCCGCGAGGTCGACCGGCGCCGAGATGGCCACCGCCGCCCTGACCGCGCGATGGGGCGGCGCTTCTCCCATATATTTAAGAGTGAGGTTGCCTCCGAGACTGAATCCGACCAGCGCGATGCGCGAATAAGTCGCCGCCGCGTGCTCGACGACCGCTCTCAGATCCTCCGTCGCCCCGCTATGATAAAGGCGAACGAGCCGGTTTGGCTCCTGCCCCGCAGCCACGAAAATTCCAGGCCAGCACATCCCAGCCGGCGGCCGCCAAAGCCGCGGCCGTTCCCCTGATGTAGCCTTCGTCGGCCGAGCCCTCCAGCCCGTGCGACAGGATCGCCAGTCGCTGGCGACCCTGGCGAAGCCAGCGGAGATCAAGGAAATCACCATCCTCCAGTTCTAAACGTTCCGGCTCGAACCTGGCCTCACGCAGCCCGTCGCAAAAACGCCCCCACGATTGTCTGGAGATGGCCGTTGCGGAGAAAAGAAGGCGCTCGAAAGGTGGATGTAATGATTGGCATGCGATGGAGAGCAGGCTCCCATCTTACACCGGAAAGATCGCGCCTGGTGCGATCGTTTTCCTAACAGGAACGGGAAGAATGAGGAAGGACGAAGGGAGAGTTACGAAATTAGAGGCTCTTTGAACGTTTTTTTGCGAATTGTCTGGGTGATCGCTCCGCCTTGGTTCATCTTCGTGAGCTTCGTCAAAACTAGAGAAAATTATGTTTCATTTGATCTGGTATATCCTTGTTGGGCTCATCGCTGGAGTTCTCGCGAAATCGGTCATGCACGTCCATATGACGATATTTCTGGACAATCGTTCTCGGCATCATCGGGTCGATCATCGGCGGCGCGGTCACTCACCTGTTTTCGCGCCCGGCGAACGAGCGATTTCATCCGGCTGGGATCATCTTCTCCACCTCGGTGCGATCCTGGTCCTCTTCATTTGCTACAAGCTGAAAATTCACTTTCCCAAGGTTGGATCTCTTTAGCTGACAGGATTTTCGCCTCTCGATTCGCTTGGATGGAGCTATCGCGAATCGCCGGGGCTTTCCAAACATTGGCTTCTTCCTGCTTTGAAAAGCCCGGCCACACCCGCTTCGCGTGTTGCGTTACGGCTGGATTCCTAGCCCATTCCAAGCGAAAGGAGGGGCCTGTGTTTCGCGGTCGATCGCTTGAGCGTTGGCTGCTCTCAGTTTACTGTCTCGGAACAAGACTGTGTTTTTCGACAACTTACCACTGGAAATTACGTGCCTTAAATGTGGCAAGCGGATTAACGAGACTGTCAAATGGCTTAAAGCTGACAGGCGCGAATGTCCCTTTTGCAACGCGCTCATCGACACGACGGAGTTTCGACGGGGAGTTGATGAGGCGACAAGTCGTACTCATGAAATGCTGCAGAACCTTCAGAGCAGCCTTAAAACCATCAAGATCACCATCAAGATCTAAATCGCCGTAACCAAGTCGGTGCCAAAACCCAATTCGCAGAGGGCGCCGATGGGGTTTGTGGTCCCAAAGCACCGGCAGCCCAAGTGGTTATCAGCCTTTTCTGACAAACAGGAATACCCGCCGGATAAGCAGTTGATCGCAACGCAATTCCTGTAATCGACGAGAAAATCGGTGCTCGCTGCACCGTGGCTCTTACACCACGTCGATATCGATTTTGGACGCCTCGGACTTCTTCAGCTTCGATCGCATTTCCGCTTCCAGCTTCTTTGGATCGACTCCTGACGGGAGGTAGAGGAGGAACACCATCTGGCCTTTGTCCTCATAGAGGGCGGAACTTTGCAGGCGGCAACGGTGAGAGATGAGCAACGACTGCACCATGCCAAAGACCGGTTGCGGATCCACTCCGTCCGCGAGTCGAATCCTGATCCGACAGCTCGAATGGGAATCGAGCCAGTATACGAGCAACCAGCTAAAGGCAGTGACGAAGATCGCCATGACCCATGATCCCATGCCACAGGCGAGACCAACCACCACCACCATGATGGCTTTCCCGGTTAGCTTGGGATTATCGAGCACGGTTCGGAATCGCAGGAGGGCGCCGATACCGAAGATAACGAAAGCGAGCGTTTGGCTGCTCTTGCTCAGTTCCGCGACGACCGCGCCGACCACACCAAGAAGGATGAGCGCCTTGCGCTCCTCGAGGTCGGAGAGCGGGTCCATGAGAGACGAGCGGCGTGGATGCCATGCGATTGCCCACGCGCATCCCACCGCCAGGCTGAGACTGAGAAAGAGTCGCAAGATGAATTCCGGGTGGCCGAACTGCTCGAGGCTGTGTTGAATCGAAAGCCAGGAACTGGTGCGAGATTCCGTTTCGCCACTGGTGGCCCCGAGCTTGGCCATCTCTTCCGCGGGATTGGCCCCGAACGCCGCCGGCGTCCACAGGCCCCCGAGCGCGATGATGGCTACGATCCCCATGATGCTCAGCGCTCTCCCAAGATGGCGATGGACGCGCATAGGATGCGCCGACGTAACGTAGTCCGAACTGGTCGGAATCTGCCTGGTTGACCCTGCGTCCAGAGGAAGAATTACCTGTGCCGTTTTCATTTTGCGGTGAGTCTATCCTTTCGCGATGGGGCGACAAGCCTTTATCTCAGAAATGGCCGAAGAATTGAAGTTCGAAAATTACCGGGACGTACTTCTGCGATGGACTCGCTTCGCTCCGGGCGTATTTCCTGTCCGCCAAACTCGGGACGAAAGGCCAAAGTAACCTCAGCCAGGCTCCAAAACGGAATGTAAAACTACAACTGATCACTCCTGGCAGTTATGCCCCGACTGGCTCGTGGGAAACCGTTTTTTGCTGGTCGTCGTCATCGGTCATCCTTTCTCCATCGAGCGCGAGGTTGCGCAGATGCGGAGGGCAGTGAACCCATGCTGGCTGCTGGTGGTCGATAATGCTTGACGCTCCTTCGCCGTATGGTCAGCTTTTCCGGGCATGGAAATATCCGCTTTCGGCTTCGTACTCCGACTCAAGGCTTCGGAGGGCCGGGTGCGATTTCCTACCGGGTGACACGATTCGCAGCTCAGGCATGGCACTGGTCGTGGCACTGGCCGCGGCGCTGATTCTTTCCGGCTGCATGGTCGGGCCGAACTTTCGGCTGCCGACGGCCAGGGTCGATCGGAAGTGGGTGCAGAGACAGGCGGTTTCCGAACATCCCTACGGGTCGACGGAGAAATATTGGTGGCGCACGTTTCACGATCCCGTGCTCAACCGGCTGGTCGAGACGGCTTACACGCGAAACCTCTCGTTGCAGATCGCTGGCGTGCGTATTCTCCAGGCGCGAGCGGCGCTGAACGCGACCATCGGAAATCTTTTCCCGCAACAGCAAGGCGCAGCGGGCGGGATAAATTATTACCGCCTTGGCAGTGCCTCCCGAGCCGGCCCGACCCTTGGGGAGGGTCCGGTGTCCAACGTGGTTTCGCAGCTGCTCGAGGATCGGAATTTCCAGATCGGGCCCAATATTGCGACGGACCGGCTGCTTTTTTCATCGGCATGGGAGATCGATTTCTGGGGAAAGTTCCGGCGCGAAATTCAGTCGCAGAAAGCAGGCTGGCTGGCTTCGGTGGCGGCTTACGATGACGCATTGGTCACGCTCGTGGGCGACGTGGCCAACGCCTATGTGAACCTGCGCACCCTTCAGAATCGGCTTGCGATTCTCAATCAAAGCATCGCCGCGCAGGAGCACAGCCTGGAGATCGCGGAGACTCGATACAACGCGGGGGAAACGAGCGAACTCGATCCCTTGCAGGCGAAAACCGAGCTTTCGAAAACCAAAGCCGAGGCGCCGGAACTGGAAAACGGAATCGTGCAGGCGACGAATGCGCTCGCCGTTCTGCTTGGGATGACTCCAGCCGAAATCGGGCATTACCTCGGGGGCACGGAACGCATTCCCACGGCGCCCGCCAGAATCGCGGCGGGCATCCCGCGCGACTTGCTGCGCCGCCGGCCTGACGTGCGCCTGGCAGGTCTTCAAGCGGCGGCGCAGTCACCGAAGATCGGGGTTGCGGTCGCCAACATGTTGCCGTCGTTCTCGCTCTCGGGCGCCTTTGGTTCGTCGGGGAGCAACATCGCAAGTTCGTCACTCGGCGATCTCTTTACCTGGCAAAGCAAGGTCGTTACGGCGGGCGGTTCCTTCGTTGTTCCGATCCTTAACTACGGGCGCCTTACGAACTACGTCCGCATTGAAGACGCGTCGTTTCAAGAATCCATTCTTAACTATCAGAATACCGTTCTAAAGGCGCAGGCGGAGGTTGAGAACGGGCTCTCAGCGTTCTCCAGCGGACGGCGGGCGACTGGGCTCCTGGACGAAGCCGCGGGGACTGCGAAGCGGAGCGCGGATCTGGCGGTCGTCCGCTACGAGCAGGGGCAAAACGATTACACGGTCGTCCTGACCGCCCAGCAACAGCAGTTGGCCATCGACAATGCGGCGGTGACCAGCCAGGGGAGTACAATTCTCGCGCTCATTTCAGTCTATCGCGCATTGGGCGGCGGCTGGCAGATTCGCGAAGGCGGTGACGTGATTTCGAGCAGCGTGAAAGAAGAAATGGCCCGGCGCACGAACTGGGGAAAGATGCTCGAACCGGGCTGGCACCTGCCGGACGTCGCGCCGGAAACAACACCAACTTCCGACACGCTGGCGAAGAAGGAGGCAAAACCATGATTGCAAACCGCGCCGCGCATATTGATTCTGGCCCTGCTCATCGCTTTGTCCTGGGCAGGCTGCAAACGACCGCAACCCTTTACCCAGACCGGTCCGCCCGATCGTTACCGTGGCGAAGCCCGAACGTGAAATGGTCGCGCCGTCAATCGATCTGACCGGCACGGTCGCACCTTATCAGACGGTCGATCTCGTCGCGCGCGTCCAGGGATTTCTCGAGACGATCTCATTCAAGGACGGATCGTTTGTGGACAAAGACACGGTGCTTTTTCAGATCGAGAAAGACATGTACGAGCAAAAGGTCGCGCTCTACCAGGCGCAGGTGAACGGCGCGCAGGCCGAATACACAAGGCAGGTCGGCATGTTGAAACAAAACGCGACCTCGCAGGCCAACGTCGACAAAGCACTTTCAGATCGCGACCAGGCCGCGGCCAATCTGGCCATGGCTAAAATCCAGCTCGGCTACACAACCGTACGCTCACCGTTCGACGGACGGATCGGAACCCATCTGGTCGATGTCGGTAACGTCGTGGGTACCAATGCCGCGGCGCCGACAAAGCTTGCGACGATCGACGAGATGGTTCCGATCTACGTGAACTTCAGCGTTAGCTCGCGGGACGCGCTGCGCCTTCGCAAAATGGCGGAAAAGCTTGGAAAAGGTGTAAAGCCGGGAGTGGGCAAGCTTCCCGTGTTCGCGGGTCTTGATGATGAGGAAGGCTTCCCGCACAAGGGCGTGCTCGATTTTGCCAACAACAGCGTGGATACCGAGTACCGGAACGATCCAGCTCCGGGCAATCTTCCCGAATAAAGAGAAGATTCTCTTTCCTGGTTTGTTCGCGCGTGTCCGCATCCCGCTCGGCGAACCTGCACTTGCGCTTGTTGTGCCAAACACCGCACTGGCGAACGACCAGGTCGGCGACTACCTCCTCGTCGTGAATGCGCAGAACATCGCCGAGCGCCGCAATGTGATGCTCGGTGCGCGCGTCGGAGCAATGTGCGCGATCACAAAAGGCCTGAACGACAACGATCGCGTCATCATTGGCGGCCAGTCCGCCGTGCGTCCGGGCGCGACCGTGACGCCAGAGGAGGCTCCGACAACGCCCGTGCCGTCCGCTGCCGTGAAGAAGTAATCCTGACGGAAACCGGGACGGATGTTTTCCAAATTCTTCATTGAGCGGCCGGTCCTGGCGAACGTCATCGCGTTCCTGATGGTCCTGCTCGGCGGCGTCGCGATCTTGCAGTTGCCGATCTCGCAATACCCGCCGATCACACCGCCCACGGTGCAAGTCGTGGCGCGATATCCCGGCGCGAGCGCGCGCACTCTGGTCGAGACGGTGGCGCTGCCGATCGAGCAGCAGGTGAACGGCGTCGAGAACATGCTCTACATGCAGTCCACGTGTACGAACGACGGAACCTATTCGCTCATCGTAACATTCAAGATCGGGACCGATCCGGATTTTGCGCAGGTGCTCGTGCAGAACCGCGTCGCCGCCGCCATGGCGCAGTTGCCACGCTCCGTGCAGACCCAGGGCGTGGTCACGAGCAAAAAGTCCACCGCGATTTTGCAGATCATCACGCTCACTTCGCCGCATGGAAAATACGACGCGCTCTTCCTGAGTAACTACGCCACGCTCCGGCTCCAGAACGAGCTGGAGCGGTTGCCCGGCGTCGGGGGCGTGACGGTTTTCGGGATCGGCCAATATAGCATGCGGGTCTGGCTGGATCCGGACAAGATGCAGGCTCGCTCGCTCTCGCCGTCCGAGGTCATCCAGGCGGTGCAGCGACAGAATTCGCAGGTAACGGCCGGTCAGCTCGGGATGCCGCCAACCCCGACGACCCAGGATTTTCAATTCACGGTCAACGTTCACGGGGCACTCGATAACGCGGCGGATTTCGAGCAGATCATCGTCAAGACGGACAACAACGGGGAAATCACACGGCTGGGCGACGTTGCGCGGGTCGAGATGGGCGCACAGACCTACAGCCAGTTCTTCGATTACGACGGCAAGCCGTCCGGCGGTGTCGCCATCTTCCTCCTCCCGGAGGCAAACGCACTCGACACGGCCGCCGCGGTTAATACCGCGATGAAACGGCTGGCGAAGGATTTCCCCGAAGACCTCGGTACACGATCCCTTTCGATACGACGATCTTCGTGCGCGATTCCGTGAATGAAGTCTATAAGACGCTCGGCGAGGCGGGCATTCTCGTCCTGCTCGTGATCATGCTCTTTCTCCAGAATTGGCGAGCCACGCTCGTGCCGGCGACTACCGTGCCGGTCACGATCATTGGCGCATTCGCTGCCATGGCGATGATGGGTTTCAGTATCAATCTGCTCACGCTCTTCGCCGTCGTCCTCGCGATCGGCATCGTGGTGGATGACGCCATTGTCGTGGTCGAGGGCGTGACGCAATA
Source organism: uncultured Verrucomicrobiae bacterium (assembly GCA_963738045.1). Classification (GTDB taxonomy): domain Bacteria; phylum Verrucomicrobiota; class Verrucomicrobiia; order Chthoniobacterales; family UBA10450; genus Palsa-1392. The sequence goes on from CAVTUX010000004.1 coordinate 159,369, forward strand.
CATTGAGCGGGGGCAACCGCCGAAAGAGGCCGCGATTAATGCCATGCGAGGGCTTTTCGGTCCGATCATCGGCATCACCCTTGTGCTCATGTCGGTGTTTTTGCCCTCTGCGTTTATGCCCGGCATCACGGGGCAAATGTATCGGCAATTTGCGCTCGTCATCGCCGCCACCGCGCTGATCAGCGCCGCGAACGCGGTCACGCTCAAGCCTACCCAATGCGCCACCTGGCTCCGCCAGCCTGACCCAAACGCGAAGAAGAATTTTTTCTACCGCGGCTTCAACGCCATCTACGGCCGGCTGGAAGCATGGTACCTGGGCATCGTCCGGCGCATGGTCGGCCGCAGCGGACTCATGGCCGTGATCGTGCTCGTGCTCATCGCCGTCGCCGCCTGGGGCTTTACCCGCGTGCCGACCGGTTTCATCCCGACGGAGGACCAGGGTTACGTGCTCGTCGCGGTGCAACTCCCCAACGCCGCGTCCCTCGTGCGCACGCAGCGCGCCATGGCGAAAGTGCGCGACATCATTCTCCAAACGCCCGGAGTCGCTCACGCCATCTCAATTGGTGGAATTTCGCCGCTCGACAACAATGCCTCGCTCGCCAACGCGGGGGCGATTTACGTGATGTTCAAGGACTGGAGCGAGCGGGGCAAAGGCGAGAACATTCTCGATATCTACAACAATCTCTCCAGGAAGCTGAGCAACTTTCAGGAAGCATCCTGTCGCGTCATCGTGCCGCCGCCCATTCAGGGTCTCGGGCTCTCCGGCGGCTTCCAGATGGAGGTCGAGTTGACCGACGGGTCTTTCGATTACCAGCAACTGCAAAAGGTCACCGAACACCTTGCCGCCCAGTCCGCCTCGTCGCCAGTAATCGATGCTGCGATCACGACCTTTCGCGCCGACGTCCCGCAGCTCAATCTCGACGTGAACCGGACCGAAGCGGCGACTTTTAACGTAGCCGTGGGCGACGTTTTCGACACGCTGCAAAGCTATCTCGGCTCGACCTACGTGAACCAGTTCACGAAGTTTGGCCACACCTTCACCGTCTTCGCGCAGGCCGATGAAAAGTTCCGTCTTACACCCGCAAGCGTGCTCGGATACTACGTCAAGAGCCAAAGCGGCAACATGGTGCCCCTCGGCGCCGTTTCCTCCGTCACTCCTGCCGCCGGCCCCAATGTGATCTCACTTTACAACCTCTATCCCGCCGCCGCGTTTCTTGGAAAAGCGAGCGACAACTATAGCTCCGGTCAGGCGATCCAGACTTTGGAAAACCTCGCCGCGCGCGAACTTCCAGCCGGCGTGGGCTACGAATGGACGGCCATGTCGCTCCAGGAAAAGATCGCGGGCAACGCGGTCTATTACATCTTTGCTCTCTCCATCCTGCTCGTCTTCTTCATGCTCGCGGGGCAATACGAAAGCTGGATCACGCCGCTCGCCGTCATCCTCGCCGTGCCGATGGCGTTGCTCGGGACCGTCGCCGCCCTTATCGGTCTCGGCGTGCCCAACAACATGTATGTGCAAATCGGCCTCGTGCTTCTGATCGCGCTCTCGGCCAAGAACGCCATTCTCGTCGTCGAGATGGCACGGGAGAATCGCGCGGCCGGCAAAGGCATCGTGGATTCCGCGGTCGAAGCCGCCGCTCTCCGCTTTCGGCCGATCGTCATGACTTCGCTTACGTTCATCCTGGGCGTGCTTCCGCTCGTCCTCGCCACCGGCGCCGGCGCCAACGCCCGCCGATGCCTTGGGATTACGGTTCTTACTGGCATGATCGCGTCTACCTGCCTCGCGGTCCTTTTTGTCCCCTCCCTTTATGTCGTTCTTCAGAGGTGGGTGGAACGAAAGAGCCGCAAGCAACCGGTATCTCCATAGGCAACGACCGGCGTGAAGCCGATCTTGCGACTTTCTGCTCGATATCGCGGTAAAAATACGAGGATAGACTTGGGACAGGTAGGAAAAGTTACAATCGATAACTTAGCTTGCCTTTGAAGCGTTTTCGCAATCTCCTCCCTAATAGTGAAAACAAATCTCTCTAAAATTATTTGCCTGGCGACCTTCGCCCTGAGCAGTTGGGCGCTGGCCGCCGATCACGCCGCTCCATCAGTCAGCCCCGATGAGGCTCTCAACCGCTTGAAAGCCGGCAACGAGCGATTCGCCCGCACCAAGGTAAGCGCGGGCAAACCCGTCGCCGCGCGGCGCATCGCGACCGCAAAGGCGCAACACCCGTTCGCCATCGTTGTCGCATGCGCTGATTCGCGCACTTCGCCTGAGATTGTCTTCGATCAAAACATCGGGGACCTCTTCGTCGTCCGCACCGCGGGCAATCTGGTGGATGACTATGCCCTGGGCAGCATCGAGTATGCAGTGGAGCATCTCGGCTCCCGGCTCATCGTTGTGCTCGGGCATGAACGCTGTGGCGCAGTGCAAGCGGCCCTCGCCGGCGGCTCCGCCCCCGGCCACATTGAAGCTCTGGTGCAGGCGATTCAACCCGCGGTGGCCGCGAGCAAGGGAAAGCCAGGCGATCCCCTAACGAACGCGGTGCACGAGAACGATGCGGAGGTTGCAGCGAAGGTCCGCAAACAGGCTGAGCTGGGCGATCTCGCTTCGCAGGTTCGGATCGTTGAGGGCTATTACAATCTCGACACCGGCAAGGTTGAGTGGACACTTAGCCAACCATAAGCAAGAAGACGAGATGACGGCATTCGCCCGCACCCGGTTAGCGACTGGATCGCTTGCCCGTGGGTTCATTATCTCCATCAAAGCCTTGCGCTGGCTCGCGATATTATGGGCCGCGCTTTTCATTGCCACGTCGGCCCAGGCGCAGGATCGGACCTATCCCCTTAAACCAGCCGATCTCTCGAGTCCGCGCGCCACCTTGAAGACATTCCTCGGTGCCGGCGATGCCGTGGGCGCCTACCTGGCCCAGGATTACCTGCCATCTCCTTCGCGCACGAAATTCGATCACGTTTTTTCGCTGGCGGGGACCCTCATAAAATGCCTCGACTTGAGCGAGGTGCCGCCAGCGGCTCGTCTCAAGGGCGGCCCGTCCGCGGCGAGCGCCTTATACGAGACGCTGAACCGGATCCAACTACCGCCGTTTGACCAAATCCCGGACGGTGCCCAGCTGAGCAAACTCTCCGGCGTCGCCGCCGAGCGTTGGGAAATTCCGAACACAGAAATTGTCATCGAACGCATCAAGAGCGGACCGCGCAGCGGCGAGTTTCTGTTCAGCGCCGGGACCGTCGCCCGGGCGGTCGAGTTCTACGAGCGCGTGCGCGGCTTGCCTTATACGCGTGAAGTCCCTCTCAAGTATATCCGGGAAATAACAATCAGCGGTGGGGGCTGGATGATTCCGTTTGCGTGGATCAAAGCGCTTCCTCCGTGGCTTCGTGCCCCGGTTGCTCAGCAATCGGTCTGGAAGTGGATCGCGTTCTTCCTCCTCCTTGGCTGCGGCGCGCTTTTGGTCCGGCCGGTATCTCGTCTGTCGCGACGGGGTGGCGACGCGCGGCCTCTCCGCCAGGCGTTGTTCCGCTTGTCGTTGCCGCTTTTTTTTCTCCTCGCCACGCCTGTTGTCGCCTACCTCGCTCTCGCGCAAATCAACTTGATAGGTGGGGTCGCCAGCGTCGTCGAGCTCGCTGCCGCGGCCATCATGTTTCTGGCCGGGGCGTGGATCGTCTGGCGCATCGCGCCGGTGCTGGCTGAAGCGCTCATCGCCACGCCAAAAATCAATACCGAAAGCATCGACGCGCATCTGATTCGCATCTGCACCCGCCTCCTGGGAATCGTGGCCGCGGCGGCACTGCTGGCCGTGGGCGCGAGCCGGCTGGGCTTGCCGGTGTATGGAATCGTCGCCGGGCTGGGCGTCGGCGGCCTCGCCATCGCTTTGGCCGCTCAGCCGACGATGGAGAATCTGATTGGCGGCCTGAGCCTGTTTGCCGATAAGCCGATTCGGGTTGGCGACCTCTGCCGCTACGGCAGTGACGAGGGAACGGTCGAAGCCATTGGCATTCGCTCGACGCGAATTCGGGGACGGGATCGCACCCTGACCACCATGCCCAACGCTGTGCTCTCAAAGATGCCGTTGGTGAGTCTTTCACAGCGCGACCAAATGCTGATCCAGTCTGTCATCGGCGTCCGCTACGAGACCAGCCCGGAACAATTGCGTTATCTGCTGGTCAGGATTCGGGAGATGCTCCTAAGTCATCCAAGGATCTATCCCGAGCTGGTTCGGACCCGGCTGGTCGGTTTCGGCGACTCCTCGCTCAATATCGAGTTGTTCGCCTATGTAAAGACCAGGCACTGGACAGAATTTCTTGCTGTCCGCGAAGACGTGTTCCTAAAAGTCATGGATATTGTGAACGAAAGCGGGACCGGATTCGCCTTTCCATCGCAGACGGTTTATTTCGGACGCGACAGTGGCCTGGATCCGAAGAAGACCGAAAAGGCCGAAGCGCAAATGCGGCAATGGCAGGATAAGGGCAATTTGCCGGTTAGTTGCGCTTCGTCCGAACAACCAAGTGAGATCGCAGTTGGCCTGCCGCCGGGTCCCCAAATCGGTCCGACAGAGGACTGAACGCAGGTGATACTCTTGAAGCCATCTCATAACTATTCGTGCCGCGGCTTCTGCTGTAGCCGCCCCGCTGTGTCGGGGCGTGACACGGCAACAGAGCGCCGTGGCTACATCTGCGCAGCCGAACACAAGGCTGCCTCCAAGTCATTGAACCCTTGGGGGAGACAATAGACCAGTTGCGGATAGCTCGGAGAGCAAAGACCCGAGCGACTACCCGAATGACCTTCACGGCGGGCAGCTCGCAAGGGCCGCCCGCGTTTTCATTTAATCGTCCGACTCCTCATTCGTGAAATCCGCGGGCGTCTCGAACGAGGCGACCTTCGGGCAACGCGCGCCCTCATCCGCCTTGGCTTTCCGCAGGCAATCTGCCAATCTCCTTGCTTTTCTATAATAGGACTCGGATTTCCTTTCTGAGTAGTTGCCACGCCGCCAAAGAAGCGATGGACGTATTGTCGCGATGCTGGGAGAACATTCAGCCCGGGAGGCGGCATCACCGAAAGAATTTTAAGGCTTGGAATTTGCAGCCTACCCGCACATCTTCGCGAAGCAGGTTAAGAGCAGGTGAGCGGCAAGAGCCGGCCGGATGGAACAGAGAAGGTTCGATTCGGTTTGGATAACTTGGAGACAAAGAAGCATTATGTTGGAATTTAGACTCGATTTTTGGGATTACGCGACATTTGTCGTGCTCATGCTGTTGGGGACGGCGTTTCTGGTCGCGCTGGTCTGGCTGGCGGGGCTGCCCGGACGGATTGCCATTGCCCGCAAGCATCCCGACGCCGAAGCCGTGAAGCTCATGGGATACGCCGGCTTCCTCGTGGCAGTGCCATGGATTCAGGCCTTTATCTGGGCCTTCAAACCGACCAACATCGTGGACATCCGACGCATGCCCCAAGCCGAGGCCAAGGCGATTGACGAAGAGATCGCCCGGCTCCGCGGCCAACCCCCGCCGGCCGCCGCCAAGCCTCCGAAAACAAATCCGCCTGGGAAAAGCCCTCACCCGGAAAGGTAAGAGGAAGCGGTCATGGCACTCGGGTTCGGATTATTGTTTGGGTTCCTCTTCTTCGTCTGGATAGTTTTCTTCAAGTTCAAGTGGCTCCAGTTCAGCATCCCGTGGGCGATTGTCAGCTTCCTGGTCCTGGTCCATCTCCTCTTGATCTTCCTCATCGGAATGCGTTTCGTGACGCCGGCCTCGAACAACGCGAAGGTCGTCCAGCACACCATCCAGATAACCCCGCGACTGACCGAGCCAACCCTCGTGACCAAGGTCCTGGTCGAGCCCAACCAGCCGGTCAGGAAAGGTCAGCCGCTTTTTCAATTCGACCGCCGCCCCTACCAGTACAAGGTCAACCAGCTCGAAGCCAACCTGGTGCAGGCCAAGCAAGACGTTCTCGTCCTTCAGGCCGACGTCCAGGTGGCCGTGCAAAAGCAGGCCAAAGCCGAGGGCGAACTCGCGTATGCGAAGTTCCAGCAGCAACTCAGCACTGGTCTGGCGGCCAAGAATGCCGGCTCCGAGGAGGAAGCTCAGAAAGGAGCGATGGAGTTGCAGGTGAAGGAGGCGGCCGTCAAGGAAGCCGTTGCTGAAACCAGGCGCGCGCAACTGCGCTACGAGTCCCAGATCAACGGCGAGAACACGACCGTGGCCGAGGTGCAGGCCGAGCTGGACACGGCCCGCTATTACCTTGATAACACCACGATCGTCGCGCCCGAGGACGGCCGCATCACCAATCTCCAGGTCCGCCCCGGGATGGTGGCTGGCGACGTCCGCTTCGGTGCCATCGCCTCCTTCATCTGCGACGACGGCCGCTATCTGCTCGCCGCTTATTACCAGGAGATTCTCAAATACGTCGCCAAGGGTCAGCCAGTGGAAGTCGCGCTCGATCTCTATCCCGGCCAGATCTTTCGGGGAAAGGTGGAAAGCATCTGGATGGCGAGCGGCGAGGGTCAGTATTTGCCGAGCGGAACCCTGCCCATGTTTCAACCTGACCCGCCGAAGGTGCCGCAAGGCTGTTTCGCCGTCGCCATCGTGTTTGATGACCCGGACCAGTCGAAGTTTCCGATCGGCGCGCAGGGCGTGGCCGCGGTTTACACAGAGGGCATGAAAGGTTCGTGGGCCGCGCTGCGCCGGATCTCGATCCGGATCACTTCGTGGTTCAACTTCCTTTATCCGATGCCATTCTGATGACCGACTTCTTGCCTTCGAGCTTTCTGCGGTGCGGCATCATTTGCGCACTCCCTGCCATTCTCTCCAGTTGCACGCTCTCGAAAGCGCCGTCGCACTCGCAAGTCGCAGACAGTGCGCTGCCTGCCGGGACCACCATTCCTCCCCACTGGATCGCAGGCGGAAACAGCAAAGGAGTTGACGACAACTGGCTGAGATCATTCCACGATCCCCGCCTCGACGCGATCGTGGCCGAGGCGATCGCCAACAACCTGGATCTGCGCCAGGCCGCGGCGAGAGTCGAGGTGGCGCGGCAGACCGTCATCATCGTCGGCTCCCAGCTCAAGCCGCAGGTGGGCATTGATCTCGGTATCTCCAAGACTCACGACGAGGACCACGACGAATGGTTCACCAGCAAGAAGGGACTGGCTGGCGTTGCCTGGGAGCTGGACATTTGGGGCAAATTGCGCGCGCAGCGCGCCGCTTCGGAAGCGGGCTACCAGGCGACCGCACTCGATTACGCCTATGGCCTCCAGTCGCTGGCGGCGACCGCGGCCAAGAGTTGGTATCTTAACATCGAGACGAGTGAGCTCCTCGCAATCTCAGAACAAACGGTGAAAGTTTATTCGGACCTGCTCGACCTCGTGAAGGTCCGGCGTGCTGCCGGAAAAGTCAGCGACCTCGACGTGGCGGAAGCAAGCGCGAATTTCAACCAGGCTCAAAGCGATCTGCAGGCCGCTCAGGGTCTGTGCGGCGAGACCCGTCGCAGTTTGGAAGTGCTGCTCGGACGTTACCCCGCCGCGCAAGTGAAAGTAGCCACAAACCTCCCAGTGGTGCCGCCACCGATCCGGACCGGTTTGCCATCATCCTTGTTGGAGCGAAGACCGGACATGGTTGCGGCCGAGCGCCGCGTGTTGGAGGCATTTCGCTCGAAGGAAGCGGCCAGGCTGGCGCTCCTGCCGAGCTTCTCTTTGAACCTGGACGGCGGCAAGCTCAGCGACAACCTTCTCTCGGTATTGCACGCCAATCCGTGGATGTTCAACGCTGCGCTCGGAATGTCGGTGCCGATTTACACGGGCGGGGCCCTCCGCGCGAAAGTCGAGATCGGCAACGCGCGTCAACAGGAGGCTGTCGCCGCTTATGGCGCGGTCGCGTTGACGGCTTTCCGCGAGGTCGAGAATGGATTGATGAACGAAGGATTGCTCGCGCGGCGCCTCGAGTTTGACCGCGACGTATTGCATGATCGCACCGAGGCCGTGCGACTTGGCCGGATGAAATACGATGCGGGCGCGATTGACCTGCTCTCATTGCTCCAACTTCAGACCGCGCAAATTGTGAGTCAGGTGCAGGTAGTCAAGATGCGCAATGCCCGTCTGGCGAACCGCATCGACCTGCACCTGGCGCTGGGCGGAAGTTTCGACCGCGCGCCCGCCGTCATCTCCTCCGTCGCTCCAGCGGAGCCGCGAAAAACAAAATCATGAGAGACATTCACTGGTTGCGCTTTGTTCTCGCCCTGGCGCTCCTCTATTTTCTGGGGGCCTATGTCATCGCTCCGCGCCTCTGGAAACATCACGAAAGGAAGCATCCTGATCTCCGCGACGGCCCAACCCTGACCCATACGGCCAGCGGAATTCCCGGCGATCCGCTTAACATTGCGCTCGTTGGTTCGGAAGAAGACGTTATCCGCGCCATGGCTGCAGCGGGCTGGTATCCGGCGGACCCGTTGACCTTCCGGAGCAGCGTGCGGATCGGCGTCGATACGGTTTTCAAAAGACCGGACGATCAAGCTCCGGTCAGCAGTCTCTATCTCTTCGGGCGAAAAGAGGACCTTGCTTTTGAGAAGCCGGTCGGCCGCAGTCCGAAAGAGCGGCATCATGTGCGCTTTTGGCGGACGGAGAAGGTGGATGAAGGCCGAACGGTCTGGATCGGCTCGGCCGCCTATGACATCGGGGTGGAACTGAGCCGCACGACGGGGCAAATCACCCATCACATCTCGCCCGATATAGATGCTGAGCGCGACCTCCTTGTCGCCGACCTGACCAAAGCGGACCGCGTAAGCGAGCTGCGCTGGATCGATGGGTTTCAAAAGAAAATGCAAGGCCGCAACGGCGGCGGGGATCCGTGGCGGACAGATGGCCGGCTGGCCGTGGTCGTCTTGAAACCCTTTGGGGTGTCGCCGGTGAAACGCACCCCTGGGTCTGCGGCATAAGACATACGGAATTTATCCGCCTTGGCTTTCGCGGGGAAACTGCCAATCTCTGAGCCGTGTTCGTGACACCTCCAATCCAAGTTCGCGTTTCGAGCCTCGCAGGGCTGGGTTGCAGGAGCTTTCAGCACCTGGCGCGGGCTCTGATGCTGATCGCCCTGAGCGTCTCTGTGGTCACCGGCCATGCCGACACTCCGGCCGCCGCATCCAAGCGCCCACCAAGAGTGCTCGTTCTGTATTCCAATGAGCGACTGTTGCCCGCCAACGTCGTGGCGGATGAGGCGATCCGCACCACGTTCACGGCGGGCACCAACGGGGCCACCGAGTTTTACAGCGAGTTCCTGGATGTGGACCGCTTTCCCGGCGCGGCCCAACTGGACCACGCGCGCGATCTCCTACGCGAGAAATACCGGGTGCGTCCACCCGACCTTGTGATTGCGGGCGGCGATTCGGCGCTGGCGTTCCTGGTGAAATACCGCGCCACCTTGTTTACCCAGGTGCCGATTGTGTATTGTGCCGTCTCTCCCGACGAGATCCCCAAGACGCTACCCGACGATCGAATCGTCGGAATTCCGCTCGTCCCCGGCGCGGCTTCGACCGTGGATCTGGCGCTGCGTATTCAACCCGATACCCGCCGGGTAGTCATTGTCGGTGGGAGCAGCGATGTGGATCGGCAGTTGGCATTGGGACCGGGCGGCGAATTTTCCCAGTTCAAGAAACGGGTCAACATTACCTGGCTGACGGATCAATCGCTGACGAAATTGCGCCAGGAGTTGTCGCAATTGCCGGATCATACCGTGGTCCTCTACCGCGCGATGTTCCGCGACGCGGCGGGTAATACCTTCACCCCTCGCGACGCGCTCGAAGAATTTGCACCGGTAAGTCGTGTGCCGATTTACGGGTATTACGACACCTACCTGGGCCACGGGATTGTCGGTGGTTCGATGGTGCCGTTCGAAACCATCGGTCGATCTGCCGCCAGGATCGGCCTCCGCATCCTCGCCGGCGAGGACCCGCAAACGGCCGCACGTTCCGAGGCGCAACACCCCGTGCCCATGTTTGACTGGCGCCAGCTCCACCGCTGGAACATCAACGAAGAGCTGCTGCCGCCTGACAGCGTGGTGCGGTTTCGTCCGCCAACATTGTGGGACAGGCACAAGGACTACGTCGTCGGCGGGCTGTGCATCATTCTTGCGCAGACTGCGACCATCGTCGTCCTGCTCTTGCACCGCGCCCGACGAAGACGCGCGGAAGCATTCGCCCGCGATTTGGGCGGGCGGTTGATCAACGCCCAGGAAGATGAGCGCCGCCGGATCGCGCGCGACCTGCACGACGACTTGAGCCAGAGACTTGCCCTGATCTCCGTCGAGCTCGAAATGTTCGGGCAAAAACCGCCGGCTCAACCCGAGACCATCGCCGGCCGGATGCAGGAATTTTCCGGGAAGATGAAGAGTTTGTCGGCCAACGTCCACGAACTTGCCCATGAGTTGCACCCGGCCAAGCTGGATCAATTGGGTCTCGTAGCGGCAGTGCGCGGGTTCTGCAGGGAATTGGCAACGCTGAAGGAAATGGCGATTGAGTTCGAGGCGCGCGATGTGCCGCGGACGCTGCCGAATGATTCGTCGCTCAGCCTGTATCGCATCCTGCAGGAAGCGTTGCAGAACGTGACCAAACATAGCGGCGCAACCTGCGCAAAAGTGCAATTGACTGCCGACAGCCTTGAGCTTTGTCTCGTCGTGACGGATGACGGTCACGGATTTGATCCCCGGGCCATCCAAGCCAACGGTTCACTTGGGATCCTCAGCATGCGCGAGCGCGTCCGGATGGTGAAGGGACAGATGTCCGTGAAATCCCGCCAAGGTGAAGGGACGCGGATCGAAGTGCGGGTGCCGATCACGGCGCAGGCCGGAGAAGCATAACAGTTGCCCGAGCGCAGGCGCGCGTTTTGGACTGCGTTTTGGACTGCGGTGGCAAGCGAAGCGCGACACCGCTTTCGCGAAAGCGCCGTCGCCGCTCGCGCTCTGCCGGCGCAGTCCATGAAGTCACCACTCGGGCGATACGTCGAAATCATCTACCACATTTAGCCGATCGGTCTTGAATCGGTAGATGGTTTTTATTTGAGCAGGCGTTGCCGTCCGCTCGAACCAGCGGGCCGAGCACCACGGATACAGATTCGCTACCGGCACCAAAGCGTGTCTCACCGGGTTCTGATGCACGTAGTTCAACCGTGCCAGATACGACTTCTCGTAGGTCAAACGTGTCTCCCGATAGTTATGCCAGACCTTGCGCGCCGGAGTGCCATCGAGTCGGTTGCTCCACTTGGCCGTTCGCTCGTGCAGACAGCCGAGCATGCGGGATAGATTCTCCGCCGTCTCTGCGTCAGCCGGAGAATGACCGACGAAGTGATAGTGATTGGAGAATACCGCCCAGGCTTCCAACTGCCAGCCGAAATCCGCGGCCACGATGAGCAAACCACGGTGCAAAACTGTCAGCCGAGCTTTGCCCTTAAAGTGATGCTGACGCAAATACGTGCTCGCTGTCACCATGTAAGTCCCGCGCCGGCTGAGCCGATGTTCCGGGGCGTGTGGCCAAGGGGTTTTGTTTGGGGGCATGGAGTGACGGTGACGTTTTTGGACTGCGGTGGCAAGCGAAGCGCGACACCGCTTTGGCACGCACCCGACGGGTTGAATTTTTTACGCTCGCCGTCCGCTCGAAAGCGCCGTCGCCGCTGCGCTCTGCCGGCGCAGTCCAAAAGTGACACCATTGTTACAATGCAACAGTTGTCGGGGGCTGAGAGATCGCTAGATTTCGCTTGTCGTGGCGAAACAACCCCAAGCCTTCATGCCCAGTCGCCCGCGTATCCTGCTGGCGGATGACCACACCATGCTGCTGGACGCCTTCCGCCGCCTGCTCGAACCGGAGTGCGAAATCGTGGGCACAGCACCCAACGGTCGGGCGCTGCTGGAACTGGCCACGAAGACTAATCCGGATGTCGTTATCCTCGACATCTCGATGCCGCAGCTAAACGGCATCGAAGCCGCCGCGCAGCTCCGGCGGAAATTGCCCAAAATCAAAGTTGTCTTCCTTACCGTCAATCAAGACCCAGATGTCGCCGCCGAGGCGATCCGCTCGGGCGCATCGGCGTTCTTGCTCAAAAGTTCCGCGGCGGCTGAATTGATTTCCTCCATTAGGTTGGCGCTGGCCGGCAAGATCTACGTCACACCGCTCATCACCAAGGGCAAACCACTCGGCATTTTCCTCGGCGAATCAGCGAGGCCTGCCGCCGACAAACTGACTCCCCGACAACGCGAGGTGCTGCAATTACTGGCCGAGGGCCGTTTGATGAAAGAGGCGGGCGACATTTTGAACCTGACACCGCGCACGGTGGCCTTCCACAAATATGCCATGATGGAGAAACTCGGTCTCAAGACGGGTGCCGAGCTAGTGCAATACGCCGTCGAGCACCATATCGTGCCACCACGCGCGTAGCCGGCCGGGGCAAATCGATCACCAACCGGATCGCTGCGGCGAAAGCGGCGCGTCATGGACTGCGGGGGCAAGCGAAGCGCGACACCGCTTTTTGGCATGTATAACGCGGACGGAAATCTCATCGCTCATCATCCGCTCGAAAGCGCCGTCGCCGCGACGCTCTGCCGGCGCAGTCCATAAGCATCCCTTACCTGTCACTTTTGACAGTAGTCACTTCCCTCAATTCGGTTCACAACTCCACCCGTATTCATGAATACGGTGGCCAAAATCGCGCGCGTCCTCCTGGCGGACGATCACGTCCCAATCCTCGCGCAAACCATGAACCTGCTCGCGGACGAGTTTGAGATTGTCGGCACAGTCGGCAACGGGTTGGACCTCGTCGCAGCCGCTGCGCGGCTTGATCCCGACCTGGTGGTGCTCGACATCACGATGCCGGGTTGCGATGGCATTGATGCGGCCCGGCAATTGAAGCGTGCCGACTGTCGCGCGCAGTTGGTGTTTCTCACCGTGCATGAAGATCCGGACTACGTGCGGGCTGCGCTCGATGCAGGCGGCGTGGCTTATGTCGCCAAGGCCCGACTGGCCTCCGATCTCGTTCCAGCCATCCACGCCGCTCTGGCGGGACAAAGCTTCATCTCGCCCGATCAGGATCAGGGCGCCAAAGCATGACCCAATTGTTCAAACAAACGCTCAAACCGTAGCGAACCCAACAAAGAAAAAGAATAAACCAAGACACAAAACCAAAACAGAAAGACAAACCAATGAAACGAAAACTAATCCATACCGGCTTGTCGCTCCTTGCCGGCACGGCTGCGCTCTTTTGCGCGGCCGTTCCATTGCAGGCGGCAGACAAGAAACCCAACATCCTCTTCATCATGGGCGATGACATCGGCATCATGAATGTCGCTGCCTACCACCGCGGGCTCATGGTCGGGGAAACGCCCAACATCGACCGCATCGCGAAGGAAGGCACGTTGTTCATGACCGCCTACGCGGAGCAGAGCTGCACCGCCGGGCGCACCTCATTCATCACCGGCATGAACCCGTTGCGCGCGGGCATGATCATGCCGCAGCTGCCGGGCTCCACCTCGTCCCTGTTGCCCGGCACACCGGCGCTCGCCATAGTTTCTGCACGATCTCGGATACAACACCGGAGAATTCGGCAAGAACCACCTCGGCGACAAGACAAACTCGCTGCCGACGGCGCACGGCTTTCAGGAGTTCTGGGGCTACCTGTATCACCTCGACGCGATGCAGGGCGTGAGCTTTCCCGACATCAACAAGTCACCGACGGAGCAAGCTTGTGGTGCCGCCGTGCAAGAACACGCCGGTCAAAGGCCTTACCGAGGTTCCGGGCGCGATTGATCCCAAAGACGGCCTCTGCATGACGCCGCCGCGGCCCGTGCTCGCCTGCACATCTTCGGATGGCACGGAAGAAGAACCAGAGCTGCAAGGATGAGGGTCCGCTGACGCTGGATCGCTCGAAGACCGTGGACGAGGAGATTTCGGCCAAGGTCATCGACTATCTCGATCGCAACGATCCGAAGAAGACCAACAAGCCATTCTTCGTCTGGTACAACCCGGCGCGCATGCACATTACGACCATGTTTTCGCCCAAGTACGAGGCCATGCTGGGCGTGAAGGGTGGCAAGGACTGGGGCATCAACGAAGTCGGCATGAAGCAACTCGACGACAACATTGGCGTCGTGCTGAAGAAGCTCGAGGACATGGGCGAGCTTGATAACACCATTGTGGTCTTCACGACCGACAACGGGGCGGAGGTCATCACCTACCCGGATGGCGGTGTCACGCCGTTCCGGGGCGGCAAACTGACGACCTGGGAAGGCGGCATGCGAGTCCCGATGATGGCCCGTTGGCCCGGACACATCAAGCCGGGCACCGTCAACGACCAGATTTTCTCGATGTTGGACTGGCTGCCCACCTTCGTGGACATCGCCGGCGGCCCCAAGGGCGACGGACTGAAGAAGCAGATCGAGGCCGGCAAGTACCCGGGTATCATCAAGACGACGCTCGATGGCTTTGACCAGCTCGCCTACCTCGAAGGCAAGGGCGATTCCGCGCGCGACCACTTGTTCTATTACAGCGGGACGCATCCCTCGGCCGTGCGCTACAAGAACTGGAAGTTCTACTACGCCATGGCCCCGTCGAATGCCACGGGCGGTTTGTTGGGGGTCCAGAACTTTCACTGGACACAGGTCGACAACATCAAGCGGGATCCATTCGAATATGCCGTGGGGGCAGATCAGTTGACCCTCCTGGGGATGGGCGGCGCACTGGCCGCGCCGAGCACGGCTTATATCTACGACTGGAACCTGCTGCCCATCGGGCAGCTGTTATGGATGAAGGAACTTCATGACCTACAAGAAGTTCCCGGCGCTGCAGACTCCGTCGAGCTACAACCTCGATCAGATTATCACGGAAATGCAGGAGTCGAACAACGGCGCACACGACTAATACTAGTCATGTGAAGGAATGTGATGGAGGAAATGGATTGAAGAATCCAGCGATCTCTGTCGGGCCGCCGCCGGTCGTTCCGGTGCAGTAGCCCTTCGATTGTGAAACACGCGGGCCGCTTCGCAAGGAGCGGCCCGCAAATTCGCAAGCGAACTGAAACCTTGACCCAGTAAGTCGGGATACCCGGCGGCGAACCCAAAACAATTATCGACAAGTAACACCGTGAGACGAATACCAACATACAATAGGAGTTTGTCGCTTTTTGTGGTTGCGGCAGCGCTCTTGAGCGCGGTTGTTCCACTGCATGCGGCTGACCAGGAACCCAGCCCTGTCGCGGGAGGCGGAGGAGACGCCGCGGATAGTCAGGAGGCACTGGCCAAGGCAGCGCAGAACCCGATCGCCAACCTGATCAGCGTTCCTCTCCAGAACAATTTCAACTTTGGCATCGGGCCGAACGACGTCACGGCGTGGAATCTCAACATCCAGCCCGTCATCCCGATTCATCTCAACGAAGATTGGAATCTCATCACCCGGACCGTTATCCCGATCATCAACTTGCCGTCGCCCGCGCCCGGGGTGCGGAGCGCCTTCGGCCTGGGTGACATCAATCCGCAGTTCTACTTCTCTCCGGCGAAACCGGGCGGGCTCATCTGGGGCATTGGTCCGACCTTCACCTTCCCGACGGCGACCGAGTCAATCCTGGGTGCGGACAAATGGAGCGCGGGTCCAGCCGTTGTGGCGCTGACCATCCAGGGCCACTGGGTCATTGGAGCGGTGGCCAACCAGCAATGGTCCTTTGCCGGCGGGGGAAACAAGAACGTGAGTGCGCTCCTGGTCCAGCCCTTTGTCAATTACAACCTGAAGGACGGCTGGTATCTGGTCACGGCTCCGATTATCACGGCCAACTGGGAAGCCGACAAGGGCGATAAGTGGACGGTCCCGTTAGGCGCCGGCGTGGGCAAAATCTTCAAGATCGGCAAACAATCCTTCAATTCTCAGATTCAGGCTTTTTACAATGTCGAGAAGCCCGAGTTTGGGTCTGACTGGGGGCTTCGTTTCCAAGTGCAACTCCTCTTCCCGCAGGGGAAACACGCCGCTCCAAAGCCGTCTTCCCACGAGAAGTAGCCGGGCTCCATTTTCAAGCTGTATGACGAATCCATTCGATCGCGAAACGCGCGGGTCGTCCAACAGAATCTGAGACGACCAACAAAACCAAAATCCTGAAATTTGAGTTGTTTGCATACCGGAAGTTCCCATTTCAGCTTTCAGAATTTCAGCTTTTCCCTCAGCGGCTCACGACTTCACCACCGAAAAGATCGAAGGACCAAATGAAGACTGTGAAACGAACCGTTCACTTCGCTACTGCCAGTCTGGTGTTGGCGGTCACCTTCAGCCTCCTGAACAGTCCCGCCCGGGCGGGTTTGAAGGAAGGCGTGGCGGCTTATGAAGCCGGAAATGTTCCGCTGGCAGTCAAGGAGTTTCGCGCCGGTGCGGAAAAGGGTGAAGCCGATTGCCAGTTCAATCTGGCTTTGATGTACGAGAAAGGAATCGGGGTCACCCAGGACGAAAAGGAAGCGGTTGTATGGTATCGAAAATCCGCCGAGCAGGGCAATGCCAACGCGCAATTCAATCTGGGCGTGCTATATGAAAATGGCCGCGGTTGTGCGGTTGATTTTGCGCAAGCCAATCAGTGGTATCGCAAGGCGTCGGTCCAGGGCGATGCGCTCGCCATCGGCAATCTCGGCATGCTGTATCTGCGCGGCGATGGCGTAAAAGCTGACAAAATCGCCGGTCTGGCCTTGCTCCTCCAGTCAGCGACCATGGACGGTTCACCCGAAAACAATGCCAAAATGAACATTGCAAGGACGAAGGGTCTGACCGCCGAAATGGTCGCCGCGGCCCAGAAGCTATCGGATGAGCTGGGGAAATCCAAAAACCTGCTGATACCGCTGGACGAGTATTTGAAAACCACGGCGACCAACCCCGCCGGTAACGTGAAATAGGCTGACATGTATCCTCGTCCGGCAACTAAGCGCGGTGGATCGGGTCGATTGTGAAATGCGCGGGCTATTGAAAAAAACTGAAACGCTAAAAACTGAAATCCTGAAATTTGAGTCGTCCGCAGACCGCTAGTTCCCATTTCAGCTTTTTCCTCAGCGGCCCACGACTTCACCAGCGAAACACGCCGATCCTCGAGTTTTCGGGACCAACATGCACGAGCAACTCCAAGCCATCATCACGGTGCTGTCGCTGATCAATCCGGCGATCTGTGCAGCGATGTTTGCGCGGGCGGTGACCGGGCAATCGCTGAGTGGAAAGATGTCCGACGCGGCCCGCGCAGCCGGGGCGATCCTGATCATCCTCACGCTCGCCGCCCTGCTCGGGATGCAGTTGCTACACCTCTTTGGCGTATCGCTCGACGCCTTCATGGTGGCAGGTGGCGGCGTGCTGGCCTGGATGGGGTTTGCCATGCTTAGCAGGCAATCGACGGCCGTGGATGCAAATTCCACTCCGTCACTCACGCCGCTGATTCTCTTTGCCGCCAGCCCGGGAACCATCACCGGAGTCATCACGCTATCCGTTGCGCACACGCGAATGAAATTACCGGTCACCTCGCTCATCGCCATCGGAGTGGCGACCGGCATCACCTGGCTGACGATGGTGCTCGTGGCGCACTTCGGCGGCAAAGAGGGCAGCGGCGGATTCCTGCGAGACACGCTCACGCGCTTCATGGGATTGATCGTCCTATCCATGGGCGTGCAATTCGCCCTGACCGGCTACCACGCGTTTATGAAATGAACATCGCCGGCACCCTCAAACTTCGATCGAAGCAAACCTTTCCCGGAGCAAGAAAACATAACCAACAACGAAACAGACCATGAAAGCAATCCGCAACACCATGACCCTGCTGGCGATTGCCCTCGCCAGCCTCGCCACCACCCAAGCTCAGGACCCGCTCCCTTCGTGGAACGACGGGCCGAACAAACAAGCCATCGTGGATTTCGTGAAAGCGACCACGACTACCGGCGGCGCGGACTTTGTTTCGCCCGCGGAACGTATCGCTACCTTCGATCAGGACGGCACGCTCTGGGTCGAGCATCCGGTCTACAGCCAATTGATGTATTGCCTGGCGCGCGTCGGCCCGCTCGTCAAAGCAAAGCCGGAGCTGGCGAAGGTCGAGCCGTTCAAGACGGTAATCTCCGGCGACCGCACAGCGATCGCGAAGCTTCCGACAGAGGACCTGATTAAGATCGCGGCTGCGACGCTCTCCGGCATGACGACAGAGGAGTTCCAGGCCGAAGTGAAACCCTGGCTGACGGAGGCGAAAGACCCACGCTGGAAGCGACCTTATACCGAACTAACTTACCTGCCGATGCAGGAGGTGCTGAAGTATCTCCGCGCCAATGGCTACAAGACCTACATCGTGACCGGAGGCGGTCAGGACTTCGTCCGGATGTACTCCGAGGCGACCTATGGCATCCCGATCGAGCAGGTCGTGGGCACCGCCGGGGCGACGAAGTATGGCTACGATAAGGAGGGCAAACCGACGCTGACCAAAGAGCCCAAACTGACGCTCAACGATAACAACGCCGGCAAACCCGAGGGCATCCATTTGATGATCGGACGCCGCCCCGATGCTGCTTTCGGCAATTCCACCGGTGATCAGCAAATGCTCGAATACACCAAGGCGGGCGACGGCGCGCGTCTCTCGATGATCGTTCTGCACGACGACGCCGAGCGCGAGTATGCCTATGGTCCAGCGACCGGATTGCCTGACACGAAAGTCGGCACTTTCACCCAGGCACTCTACGACGAAGCGAAGAAGGACGGTTGGAACGTCATCAGCATGAAGAACGACTGGAAGCGCATCTTTGCATTCGAGAACAACTAAGCTGGATTCAGCTCCGACCAGGCCGTCGGATTCGGCCTTCGCGCGACGCGCTTTTGGAGAGACGAGTCGGCGAGCAGGGAAGCCTACCGACGCGACTAAAAGATCCATTGACGGAAGGAAGAGAAGGAGAGCGTTCCTTCGCAATAAAGGAGCGAGCGTGGGCTGGGTCCGGGGAGCGCGGGGCGTCTCGCCCGCTGTTTTTTGCGCCTCGCGAAAAACCTCTAGGAGGTGCGCGATGCTCCGGGAGAATGCCATGCGCGCGGTGTCCCGCGAGGCGGGTGACACTGGCGGGCGGGGCGCCCGCGCTCCCCGGATTCAGTGCATCCATAGTGCATGACACCCTCTAGAAACACTCCTTGGAAATCTCCGTTGCCTCTGCCGGCTCGCGACTTGTGTCGGAGTTTCCCCTGGTTCAATTTCGGAACGCAAAAACACCCTTGCCTGTCGCTGATAGTTCAATCAAAATGCGCCACGGATAGAGGACCAAACAGAAAAACAAAACAATGAAACCAATAAGACACTTACTCGCGCTCGCCCTCGGACTGGCGCTCCTTTGCGTCGTTGCCTCGGCTCAGGCCGCGGACAAGAAGCCTAACATCCTCATCCTTTGGGGCGACGACATCGGCTATTGGAATGTCAGCGCCTACAACCAGGGCATGATGGGCTACAAGACACCGAACATTGATCGCATCGCGAAAGAAGGCGCGCTCTTCACCGACTGGTACGGCCAGCAAAGCTGCACCGCCGGCCGCTCGTGCTTTATCACCGGCCAGTCGGGCTTCCGCACGGGCATGCTCAAGGTCGGGCTGCCGGGCGCAAAGGAAGGTTTGCAGGCGCGCGACGTGACGATTGCCGAGTTGCTCAAAGCCCAGGGCTACATCACGGGACAGTTCGGCAAGAACCACCTCGGCGACCGCGACGAACATTTGCCCACGGCGCATGGCTTCGGCGAGTTTTACGGCTCGCTCTATCACTTGAACGCCGAGGAAGAGCCGGAGAACCCCGATTACTTCAAGGATCCGGAGATGCAAAAGAAGTATGGAACGCGCGGCGTGATCCATAGTTGGGCGAATCCAGACGGCACGCAGAAGATCACGAGCACCGGCGCGCTGACCACGAAACGCATGGAAACGGTGGATGAAGAATTCACCAAAGAGGCGCTGCGTTTCATGACCGACGCGAAGAAGGCGGACAAGCCGTTCTTCCTCTGGTGGAACGCGACGCGGATGCATATCTGGACCCATCTCAGCCCGAAATGGGCGGGCAAGACGGGCCTCGGCGTCTATCCCGACGGCATGCTCGAGCACGATAGTGATGTCGGCCGGATTCTCGACAAGCTGAAAGAACTCGGTCTCGAAGACAACACCATCGTGATGTATTCGACCGACAACGGGGCGGAGAAATTCTCCTGGCCGGATGGTGGCACATCACCATTTCGGAACGAAAAAGCGAGTAACTGGGAAGGCGCCTACCGCGTGCCTTGTGCGATTCGCTGGCCCGGCGTGATCAAGCCCGGCACCGTCTTCAACGACATCTTCTCGCACGAGGACATGCTGCCTACGCTCCTTGCTGCCGCGGGCGTGCCCGACGTGAAGGAACAGTTACTCAAGGGAATGAAAGTCGGCGCTAAAACGTTCAAAGTTCATCTCGACGGCTACAACATCTCGGATACGCTGGCGGGCAAAGCGCCCGACCCGCGCAAGGAGTTTTTCTACTTCAACGACGACGGCTCACTTGTCGGATTGCGTTATCAGCAATACAAAATCGTGTTTGCCGAACAG
This sequence comes from uncultured Verrucomicrobiae bacterium, assembly GCA_963738045.1. Taxonomy (GTDB): domain Bacteria; phylum Verrucomicrobiota; class Verrucomicrobiia; order Chthoniobacterales; family UBA10450; genus Palsa-1392. Next base: position 179,935 of record CAVTUX010000004.1, read on the forward strand.
CGCGCGATCGGTCTGGATGTCTGGCAGGATCCCTTCGTGCCGCTGCGCTTCCCCAAGCTGTTTAATCTGCGCTCTGATCCGTTCGAGACCGCCGACCACGAGAGCATTAGTTACGGAAAGTGGCGGGTCGATCACGCTTTCGTTTTGGTGCCGGCACAGCAATACGTCGGACAATTCCTCGCGTCGTTTAAGGAATTCCCGCCGAGCCAGAAAGCAGGCAGCTTCTCCCTGGATGACGCAATGAAGACAATGTCGGACGGCACAAATAAAGACTGACCCGCAAAAACGGGCAAGGAGTGGGCAACGTGACTCATTATCCTGTTCTCGTTTTCGCTTTCTCGTTCCTCATCCTCTGGCTCGCGGGCTGGATCGGATGGTCGTTGCTGAGAAGGAAACGGGCTCTGGACGAGGAATCGCGCCGGGATTTTGGCTTCATCCTGGCTGGAATGCTAACCCTTCTCGCTCTCCTGATCGGGTTCAGCTTTTCCATGGCCATAGGCCGCTATGACCTGCGGAAGGCCTACGAAGAGGGGGAGGCCAACGCGATCGGCACGGAATACGTTCGAGCTGAACTGCTGCCTGCCAGCGATGCGGCGAACATCCAGGCGCTGCTGAAAAAATATCTTGAGCAGCGTGTTTTATTCTATCTGGCTCACGCTGAAAAAGAGTTTCAGGAGATCAACGCCCGAACTGCGCAGCTGCAGAACGAGTTGTGGTCCGCGGTCCGTGCTCCCGCCGCGGCGCAGCCCACGCCCGTTGTTGCATTGGCCGTGGCAGGCATGAACGATGTCTTGAATTCCCAGAGCTACACTCAGGCGGCCTACTGGAACCGAATCCCACCGGCGGCCTGGACTGTCCTGATTGCGCTGGCGGTCGGCTGCAGTTTGCTCATCGGCTATGGCTTGAAAAGTGCCAAGGCCGGACCCAAACTGCTTCCCATTCTGCCTCTTGGCGCCTCGATCGCATTCATGTTCATCGCCGACCTGGACGCCCCGCGTCACGGCATCATGCGCGTGAGACCACAAAACCTGATCAGCCTCGCAGAATCGCTGAGCGCCCCAACGCGATCAACCGATATCACCTTGTCGACTACACAAGCTGACGAAGAGCGCGGACGGCTCGATCACCACTACATGCAGGTCGATAGCCCCGGTGCGGACAAGGAAAGCAACTGGCTGCCGACACCCAAAGGAGATTTCTATCTCATCTTCCGCAACTGCGCCCCCAGCCCCGCGGTCTCGGAAGCGCTCAAGAAACCTGCCGGTGCATCCGCGCCGTAGCCAGCGAACAATTAGCGCGACACCCTGCAACCATGTCGCTCCTTGAATTCCTTCATCGCGTAATCGCCCTGCTTCCGGCGCTGGCCAGGTTTGCAATCCTCATGGCGCTCATCGTCATCGCTCCCAGGCTTTCGCGCCGCATTCGCCTCCCCGGGGTTGTAGGATTGCTCCTGAGCGGCGTGGTGCTCGGGCCACACCTGCTTGATGTCTTTCCTCGCCAGCACCCGGTCGCCCAATTCTTTTCCGACTTAGGCATGCTGCTGCTGATGTTCATTACCGGATTGGAAATCAACCTGACGCTTTTCCTGCAAAAGATATTTCGGTCAATTGTGTTCGGTGTGATCACGACTTTAGTCCCGTTGCTTCTGGGTACGCTGGCGGCCCATTGCCTCGGTTACAACCTATTGCCCGCAATCGTGGTGGGATCGATACTCTCCTCCCACACGCTCCTCGGCTCGACCATTGTCGCCAAACTGGGCTTACGTCGCCTCGAACCCATCGTCGTCGTCATCGGCGGCACGATGGTGTCGGATACGTTGTCGCTGCTCGTGTTCGCCGTTTGCGTACCGTCGTTCGCCGGTGGCTTTTCGGCTTCGAGGCTCGCCCTCCAAGTGATTGAGATCATTGTCTTCGTCCCCGTCGTCCTGTTTGGTCTGAGCCGCGCGGGTGTCTACGTCTTGAGGAAGGTGGAGAACGACGAGGAGACCTATTTCGTTCTGATGCTTGGCATTCTCGCCGTGACGGCGATGCTCGCTCAGCTCATTAACCTGCCGGGAATCGTCGGCGCGTTCCTGGCTGGCCTCGCGGTCAATGCCGCGGTGCAAGATAAGCCTGCCAAGAGCAAGCTGGAGTTCTTGAGCAGTACCCTGTTCATACCGGCCTTCTTTGTCGTCACTGGCTTCCTGATCGACCCGCTCGCTGTGGCTCGCAGCCTGGCCGAGGATTCCTTCCTCGCGGCCGGGATCATCGGTGCGCTTCTCGCCGGCAAATGGATCGCCGCAGAGTCTTGCGGCCGCGCCTTCGGTTACACCACAGCCGCCCGCCAAACGATGTGGTCGCTCACCCTGCCGCAGGTTGCGGCGACGCTCGCAGCCGCGCTCGTTGCCTACAGAACGTTCAATGCCGCCGGCCAGCCGTTACTCGACAACCGAATGCTCAATGGTGTTCTTATCGTGGTACTGGTCACGGCCATCCTCGGGCCGGTGCTAACGCAACACTTCGCGCTTCGGATGCAAGAACCGGTGCCGGAGGATTCCCCGGCAGGCAACATTTCCGCCTGACCCATGACCGTGCGCCGACTACGAAGGCCTCTGCCGAACGAAGCGCAAAGAGAGCTGGGGCCGGCACCGGCTGAACACTGTTAAGAATTGTAAGACGCGACTCCAATCTCCGATTAGATTTCGCATTTCTGGCGCAGTCCGTCCCATGAGTTAGTGCAATCCAGTGACAGTCAACGTCCCTACGACCTAGATTACCCAGTTATGAAAATGTCGCGCCTCATGCTTGCTCTGACCGCCACCCTGGCATTGAGTGCCTGCTGGATTTCACCCGCCTGGGCCCAGGATGAGAGCGCGCCGGTCGCGGACAATTCGCCTTCCGATAACACCACCGAAGAGTTGGCCAACAACGGCGAGGACATTACTAATCCGCTTAACCGTTTTGATCTGCGATTGCAGGTCAAGACGTTGCCCGACGCCACGGCGTCGTCGGGCCAGATTCTTGACGACCGGCACGCCGAGACGCTGACGCTGCGGAGCGATCTTCTGTTGTTTCCGAAGCCGAATCAGCTCGCGCTCCGCTTTGATTTGCCTCTGATCTGGAGCAATAAATCCGGCTCCGATAATCCAAACGGTCTGACGAAATTCGGCCTGGGCGATTTCCTGGCGCAGGCGATCTATGTGCGCACGATCGATCCGCGCTGGGCGGGAGCGATTGGGATGCGGACGGTGGTTCCGACCGCGACGAGCGATGCTTTTGGTTCCGGAAAGCTGCAGCTAGTTCCGACCGTCGCCGTACGCGCCCAGCTGCCGGAGATCAGTTCCGGCAGCAACGTCGGGGTAATCGCGCGGCAGTTTGTCAGCGTGGCCGGCGATTCTTCGCGGAGTAACATCAATAAGTTCGGCCTGGAACCGTTTTTGAACATCGGTCTGCCCGAACAGTGGTTCGTCAACTCATCTCCGAAAATGACCTACAACCTTTACACCGATAAGTGGTTTGTGCCGCTGGACCTCATGGTGGGAAGAAAATTTGGCACCCGCTGGGTCGCTTCGCTGGAATACCAGTATGGCCTGGTGGGAAGCAGCGATAATTACAAACAATGGCTCGAACTCCGCGTCGGGCATTTTTTTTAGCGGCCTTGAGTGTTTGTGACTACCGTTATATCACCTGAGCGAGTCGCCGACCATCGCGCCGGGGGAAGGCGCCGTTTTTCACTTCTGCCAATGACGCAAGGATCAGCGACCAAGGAATGAGCGAACTATGAAATCCAACTGGCTTTATGATCAGAGCGCGCACTCGATTGTGATCGTCCTATTGCTCGCCTCGCTCCTGGCATTTGAGCTGGCCTATCGGGCCGGACGTCGCTGGCACGCGGACACGCACGACGCCGGACGCGAGGTCTATGTGGCCCTCAAGGTCGCGCTGCTCGGCCTCCTGGCGCTGCTCCTGGCTTTTGCTTTCGGCATGGCAGCGGATCGTTACACCGAGCGGCAACGATTGGTGACGGAGGAGGCAAACATCCTGCACCGCGTGTTCCTTTATGGCAGCCTGCTGCCATCACCGACTCGCGCCGAGTTTCAGAAATCGTTCCGGGAACTGGTGGACGCCCGGCGGGCGTTCTATGACGCGGGCCAAAATCTCGGCGCGGTGGAGGAGGCGATCGATCGGACCGAGAAACTTCATAGCGAACTGTGGGGCCTGGTGAGAGATGAAGCACAGCGCGATCCTTCGATGAAAGGCTTGGACGGTATGATGGAGGGGCTGAACGACGAGTGGTCCGTGCATCGCCGACGGGTCCACGCTTTTGAGGACCGGGTGCCGGACGGTGTTGTGTTTTTGCTTTTCGGTGGAACGATCCTCGCTCTGGCGACCGTCGGTTTTGCCGGCGGGATTGCGAACCATCGCATGATGGTCGGGAAGTGGCTTCTGGTCCTTCTCATTGGCGGGACAATTTTTGTCGTGCTCGATCTGGACCGCCCGCGCCGCGGGATCTTCCGGATTAGCCAGGAACCCATTGTCCACCTTAAAGAACTCCTGAATCGCGAGGATAAGACTGCACCATGAACGCCGCCGCAAAACCTTAGATCATGACCACCAAATCGGCTTGAAATTTCCGACCCGTGCCGAGTTCGTCAGGCATTCCGTGGCCTGGTTTCTCGGCGTCCTGATCTTGTGCGAAACAAACGGTATTTGTGGAGCTGTGGGACGCAGACGACGCCGTGGGTGAATTAGACCTGCGGTTCAAAATCGAGCATCGGCTGGCCCGACCACAAGGCCTCGATGAATTCGCAGGCGGAAGGCTGGAGAACCGCGAGCATGAGAGACGACCGGAAGATCTTTACCGCTCCGGTTCAGGACGAACGCAGGTGGGCTGCTGCCGATCGATTGCTTTTTTTGGCGATGAATTGCGCTTTTCCTCGCGGCGAGTTGCGTTATTGGAGGCACTCCTCGAAGGCGGTCGGCTCGCCCCGAAGGAATGCGAGCGCTTCACCGGCGAAGTGCAACGAACCGCAAATTAGGATTGGCGCTGCGTCGGTGCGCGCGTCTTCCCAGGCCGCGGCGAAGGAAGGCGAAGTCGCTGCCGGAAGTCCTGGAAGCTGACCGCAAATCGTTAGGCGAAGTTCCTCCGCGCCCAGTGCTCGTTCACTTTGAATGGAGGGCAAAAGGGCGCGTCGCGTGATCGGCGCCAGGGCATGGCAAATCCCTTCCACATCCTTATCCTGGAGAACGGCGAGAATCACGGTCGCGCGCCGGTCGCCAAAGATTTGGCGCCATGTCTCGGCGAGAATGCGCGCGCCCGAGGGATTGTGGGCACCGTCGATCACGGTCCGCGCATCCCAGCGTTGAAATCGCGCCGGCCACGTGACATTGGCCAATCCCCGCTCGATCGCCGCGTTGTCGATTGCGATATCTGCGGTGTGAAGCGCGGAGATGGCGAGGGCGGCGTTTTGCCGCTGGTGCGTCCCGCTCAGGGCAACGGGAAAGCGGTCGAACGGCTGCCTGACGAAATCGAGCGGCGCCTCACATTCCTGCGCGCGTGCGCGGATGACATGCTCAGCTTCGCCGGCCTGAAGTGCGGAAACGACCGGCACCCTGCGTTTGATGATGCCGGCTTTCTCGAACGCGATTTCCGTCAGGCTATGACCGAGCCATTTTTGATGATCGTAATCGATCGGCGTAAGGACGGAAACGACCGACTGGGTCGCATTGGTGGCGTCGAGCCGTCCGCCCATGCCGGTTTCGAGTGCGACGATCTCGACCGCACGATTGCGGAAATGATCGAGCGCGAGGGCAGTGGTGATTTCGAAGAAGGTCGGGTGCGGCTCCCAGCCTGCGACCATTTCACGAATCTTCGTCAGGCCGCGCGCTACTTCTTCTTCGGAAATCAGCTCGCCATCGACCAGAATGCGCTCGCGAAAGGTGATGAGGTGTGGCGAAGTAAAAAGCCCGGTCCGATATCCGGCAGCGCGCGCAATGGAATCAATCAGGGCGCAGGTGGAACCCTTACCGTTGGTCCCGGCGACATGGATGATTCGTTCGTCAGGCGAGGGGACTTCAAGCGCGGCGAAAAGACGGTGACTATTCTCCAGGCCGAGCTTGATCCCAAACCGCTGGGTGCGGAAAAGCCAGGCGAGGACTTCCCGGTAGGAGGTTCGCGGTTCGAGACCGCTTTCGGGAGATAGCGGCACGTTTAACGCGACGCGTTGAAGTAGGCGAGCAACTGCGCGAGCTGCCGACGAAGCGCCCGACGGTGCACGATGAGATCGATCAAGCCGTGCTCCTGAAGGAACTCCGCGGTTTGAAAGCGCGGCGGCAAATCCTGGTGCGTCGTCTCCTTGATCACGCGCGGTCCGGCAAAGCCGACCATCGCTTTCGGTTCCGCGATGATGACGTCGCCTAACGACGCAAAGCTGGCCATGACGCCGGCTGTCGTGGGATTGGTCAGGACGGAAATGAAGGGAAGCCCCTGGCCGGCGTGGAGCGCCAGAGCGCCGCTCGTCTTCGCCATTTGCATCAGGCTGAGCATGCCCTCGTACATGCGCGCGCCACCCGAGGCGGAAATGATGATGACCGCCGCGCGCTCCGCCGTGGCGTACTCGATCACGCGCGTGATCCGCTCGCCGACGACCGAGCCCATGGTCGCGGCGAGGAAACTGAAATCCATCACCGCGATTCCGACCTTGTAACCATCGATCAGCCCGTGGCCGCTGAGAACGGCGTCGACCAGTCCGGTGTTGTCCTGATATTTGCGCAGGCGATCCTTGTAACTCGCCATGCCCTGGAACTTGAGCGTGTCGATTGAGGTCAACCCCGCGTCGAGCTCGACGAAGCTGTCCGGGTCACAGAGGTTGGCGATCCGTTCCTTGGCCGAGAGCGCGAAATGATAATCGCAGCGCGGGCAGACGCGGTCGTTTTCGGCCAGCTCAATTTCGTGCACCACTTCGCCGCAACCGGGGCATTTCTGCCAAAGTCCCTGTGGCATGTCCCGCTTCTTGCGGTTGTCGGTCCTGAGCGCTGGTTTTTTGAAAATGGCCATGATCTAGCCGCGGGCGGCGGTTGCTGCGTGCACCGAAAGCGCACCGGCTTTCTTTAAGACCGAGGCGCATTCGCTCAAAGTCGAACCGGTGGTGAGAACATCGTCGACCAACAGCATCCGCAAACCTTGCACGTTGCAGCCGCGCCGTAAACGAAACGCACCCCGCAGATTTTCCATCCGCTCGCTGCGATCGAACTGCGTCTGCGTCGTGGTGTAGCGCGTGCGCTGCAGCACCTTGCCGAGAGAAAAACTGCACTCCCGGTGCAGTACCAGAGCCAGCAACTCCGCCTGGTTGAATCCGCGTTCGCGCTGCCGCGCCGGATGTAATGGCACCGGCACGATGAGATCGAAGCGCCGACTGGCGAGCCGTGCGTCGGTCAGCGTTTCGCTCAGCCAGCCGCCCACGAGATGACGCAGATGAAGCTGCCGGCCGTATTTGAAATCGTGGATCATTTTGCGCACTACACCGCGGCTTCGATAGACGGATACCGCGGCGTCGAAGTGCAGGACGCGCCCTTCGCAGTTTGCGCAGATAAAGGAACCGGAGATATCGCCCGTGAAGGGCTGCGAGCATTTCGCGCAAAAGGGCGGCGAGATGCGCGGCGTCTTTTCCTCGCAGACTGCGACAGAGATTTTCGCCTGGCTCGACCGCGACGGAGCAGACGGCGCAGGACGCGGGATAAATGAGACTAACGAGTCCGCGAAAGGGGTTGCGTAGCGCGAGCGTCGGCATGTCGAAGCCAGCCGCGCATCAGCGCCCAACTGGCGAAGGCGAGGATAAGAGGCACGATTCCAACCAGCAAGTCTTTCCCGAGCCACGGGAGCACGAGCGCCTGGCGATGCGCAGCTCTGCCGAAGGCGCCGTTGGCAAAAATCCAGCCGGCGTGCAATCCGATTGGCAGCCAGAGCGAGCGCGTCTGCAAGCGCGCGTCGGCCAGGATGCAGCCGATAGCAAAAAGAGTCAGGAAACCGGCAGCGAGGAGAAGGGGATTGCCAAATTGCCAAAAAGAGTGCCCGATGGAAACGAAGCCGGAGACCCAGTTCACCGATTCGTCACGCGAAGTGCGCTCCGGCGCTTTGAGAAAATGGATGATTGAGAAAAGTGCGGACGTGATCAAGAGCGCGTTAAGTCGCGAAAAGCTGCGCAACAGGACGCCAAGGATGAAGCCGCGAAATAGAAGTTCCTCCAGGACAGGCACGACGCTGGCCGCGATCACCACCTCCGGCATTTTCGCCCAGAGAAACGCGTGACGCAGCGAATAGATATGGAGGGTGATGAGTACCGCGCCGCCGCAGAGCAGGGGAACCGCAGCGATCAAAAATCCCGCCAGCAAATCCATGCCGGCGCGCGGATTTCTCTCCAACCCCAAGTCCTTCCAACCATGCACGCGCAAAGAACGCAGAAGCGGCCAAAGCAACAGCAGCGCCGCAATGAGGAGCGCGCGATGGAAGTACGTTTCGAAATGAAAAGCCGCGAGAAACGGTGCGATCCGATGCGCGACCAGAAATTGACCGAGCCAATAAAGCGGCGGCGCAGCGAGCGCCCCCAGCAGAACGACGCCGGCGAGATAGAGCAGGAGTCTGGCTGGGTCTTTCAAGAATGCTAATGTAAGGAGCCAACGCCATGCGCAGTCAACACATATGGACCTCGCGGGATGAGAATGGACGCAAACGCGAGGTGCGCGTGACCAAATTCGGCGGCCAGTGGAAATTCCAGGCGAAATTTCGCGATGAGGAGGATTGGACCTACTACGATGTTCCCTTGATCGATGATCTGCGCGAGCTGCGCGACATCATTTTTCGCAAGTACCAGCGCCGACGCGCCTCGGCCGAGGATTTCGCCGCCGTCGACAAAATGCTCCGCGATCAAACCCGCGACGGATAACTGGACGGCTACATCGTCGAATTTGTTACAAACGTTGTTACGCATTCTTAAATAGCTACTTAAAAGTGCTTTTTACGCTTGATTCAGTGGAGTTGAAAACCACTTCGACGAGGCTCTGAAGGCATGGCCCGTGGCATTCGACTCGACCAGGCGCTCGTCCAACGGGGTCTTTTTCCCAGTCGGCACCAGGCGCAGACGGCCATCATGGCCGGAGAAGTGAAGGTGAACGGCCACGTAGCGGCGAAACCGTCGGACTTTGTCCAGGACGAAACCGAGATCTCTGTCGCGCCCCGCAGTCGCTATGTTGGCCGCGGTGGAATTAAGTTGGAGGGCGCTCTGAAGCATTTTGGCATCTCATGCGACGGCAAGGTGGCGCTGGACATTGGCGCCTCAACCGGGGGCTTTACCGATTGTCTGCTCCAAAATGGCGCGCGGAAAGTCTTCGCCGTCGATGTTGGCCATGGCCAGTTGGCCTGGAAGATTCGGGACGATTCGCGGGTGGCCGTGCTCGAGAAAATCAACGCGCGACATCTGTCGCGAAAGGAAATCCCGGAACCAATCGACATTTGTGTGATCGACGTTTCTTTTATCTCGCTGACTTTGATCTTGCCCAATGCCTTTCAGTTGCTAACTCCAGACGGTGTGATCCTGGCGTTGATCAAACCGCAGTTCGAACTCGCGCGCGACAACGTTGGGCGGGGCGGCATCGTGCGCTCGACCGAACTGCATGAGAAAGCACAGCAGAAAGTCGCCGGGTTTGCAGAAGCCATGGGTGCTCGGGTAGGGGGACTGTTTCCCTCTAGTATCGCCGGGACCGATGGCAACCAGGAATTCTTCATATGTCTCCGAAAACCATCGGCCTGATCGCCCATACTGGAAAACCAGGCGCTGCCGAACTCGTCCGCGCGGTCATGGAGGAACTTGCCCGCGTCTCACTGCCGGTGAAGCTGGAAGCGGAGACGGCGCGCGTGGCCGGGCAGAAATCCGAGCTTTCCGTGCGCGACCTGGGTCGGGAGGCGGACCTGCTCGTGGTCCTCGGTGGCGACGGGACCATTCTGAATGTCGTCGGGAAGCTCGGCGACAACATCAAGCCAATCTTCGGGATCAACATCGGCTCGTTAGGCTTTCTCACTTGTGTGGCTTCCACGGCCTACCGCGAAGCCGTGGCCAGCATCGCGGCCGGGAAAATCGAATTCAGCGAACGCGCCCTGCTCGAAGTGCACCTCGATCCGCATGGCCCGGAGATGCGCCAGGTCCTGCACTGCCTGAACGACGCCGTCTTTAGTCGCGGCGAAATCTCGCGCCTCATCCGTCTGACCGTGCGCGTCAACGGCGAAGCGCTCACGGAGTTCAATGCCGATGGCCTCATCCTCGCTACGCCTACCGGCTCGACTGCTTATTCGCTGAGTGCCGGAGGACCGATTCTCGCGCCGGATTCCGGGGCGCTGGTCATTACGCCCATCTGCCCGCACACGCTCTCAAACCGTTCCATTATCGTCGACGACTCTGCCGTCGTGGAGGTCGAAGCGACCGAGCGCGATCATCCCGTCTTCCTCACGGTCGACGGGCGCCCGCCAGTGCACCTCGAAGCCGGCTCCATCGTCACCGTGCGCAAAGCACCGCAAACCCTCCCGCTGGCTGTCATGCCCGGCGTTTCCTTCTTCAGCGTCGTCCGGCAGAAGCTGAGATGGCGCGGGAGCAATCTGTAACTGGGGTTCAATACTGCGACTGATACAGTGACCTTCTAAGGGAAGTGTCCAGCAGCCTGGCTCGATTCCTAGTGACAATCCGACGGGTATCCGCGCGCCGAGTTGGAGTTTGTTACACGTTCGAAGCGCAGAGTTGCGCAGCGACGGTCCTTGCAAGGCAGTCCGTGAGATATGGCTTTGCCAGGAAACCATGCTTCCTGTCTTGCTCGAAGTCCGACCCGAGAAGTTCAGCACTGTAACCGCTGGTAAAGATCACTTTCAAGTCGGGTTTCTCTGTTGTCAGTAGTTGCTCGAGCTGGCGGCCGGAGGGGAATCCCGGCATCACAACGTCGGTCAGGAGCAGATCGATTTCGTCGCGATTCGCGGCCCAAATTTCCAGCGCCTGTCGACCATTCGCCGCAGCGAGGATTCGATAGCCAAACGAGCTGAGTGCGTCGCTGACGAAGTCGCGTAGCATCTGCTCATCTTCGGCGACGAGGATGGTGAAACGCCCCGCCGGAACGCTTTCAACAGATTCCCTCATGACTTCGACGTGTTCCTGGACCACGCCCTCCCGGCTCACCGGGAAGAAAACGCGCACTTCCGTCCCGTTCTCACGAGCACTGTCCACCTCGATCCAGCCATCGTGCTGTTTGAGCACGCCGTAAACGGTGGCGAGACCCATGCCGGTTCCTTTGCCTTGTTCTTTGGTAGTAAAAAATGGCTCGAATATTCGTGCCAAAGTCGCTTCGTCCATGCCCTCCCCGGTGTCCTTCATAGACAGGCAGACATAAGAGCCGGGCTTCGCGTCCGGGTAGCGGGCATGGTCGGCATCGCCGATCTCGACACTGGCTGAGGAGATGGTGAGCCGGCCGCCTTCAATCATCGCGTCGCGGGCATTGAGCACCAGGTTCATAATGACCTGGTCGACACTGGTCGCGTCGGCGAAGATGGGCGGCAGTTCCGGCGTGAGTTCCAGCTCGATCTCGATGTGTTCGCCGATGATTCGCCTGAGCATCCCCGCAGTTTGCTCGACGACTTCGTTCAGCGGTAGCGGCCGACGCAAAAGGATTTGTTTGCGGCTATAGGCAAGGAGCTGCCGGGTGAGGGAAGTAGCTTGCTCGGCGGCAGACACAACCTGCCGAAGAGCGCTGGCGACCTTCTTATCGAGATGCGGCCGTCCGAGCTGCATCGTCGTGTTGCCCAGGATGACCGTGAGGATGTTGTTGAAATCGTGTGCTACGCCTGCGGCCAGGCGGCCTACAGCCTCCATCTTTTGAGCTTGGCGCAGTTCGTTCTCGAGACGTGTGCGGTCGGTAATGTCGCGAAGAATAAGCAATTGATACGGCGTATCGCTGAGACTAAGAAGCTGCACGGTGACGAGGACCTCGCGTGTCTCGCCCGCGTGTGTTCGAATCGAAGCCGGTAAGTCACGTACTGCTCGTCCGTCGTCGAGCTCGCCTGCAATTTTCGCGTCCGTCTCGGACTCCGTCCACGATAGTGCGCCGTCCGCCAGCGCCTCCTCGCGTGTAGCATCCAAGAGGGCAAGAAAGCTGGCGTTTGCGTCCAGGTAGCCGCTAAGGTCCATGCGCCGGATTGCCATCGGCACAGGACTGCCGTGAAAAGCCATGGAAAATCGCTCGTTCACCGCGTGCAGCTCTGCAGTGCGCTCTTTTACGCGAGCCTCCAAATCGTCCATTTGCCGCCGCGCGATCTGGGTAAGCTCCCACTTCCGGGAGAGAGCGTGGGCCATTTGCGTCACCTCCACGTTGTCGAACGGCTTCTTCAGGACGAGGACGTGATCGGTGTTACCGATCGCTTTTGCGATTTCGGTCCACGAGTAGTCGGAGTAGGCCGTACAGATGACGATTTGCAGGTCGGTGAATTCCTTCCCGATATGTGTGATTGTTTCAATTCCATCCCAGCCCGGCGGCATCCGGATATCAACGAATGCCACAGAATACGGACGCCCCTCCGCCGCCGCGACTCGCACTTTTTCGAGGCCCTCCTGGCCTTGGTAGGCCGAGTCAATCTGGAAGACAACGTCCCGCGTGGGATCTGGGGTGACGCCTAGCAGGGCGGATGCGAAGTCGTCCAGTTCCTCCTTCTCGAATGAGTCCGAGGCGCCGAGGATTTTTCGGAAGTCGTTGTGAATTGACGGATTGTCATCAATCACGAGAATCCGGAAACTGGTCATGCCAACGGGAGATGTGATTTGGCTCATACCATGGCCGGAGTCGCAGCGATCGGGAGCTCGAGGATGAACGTCGCACCTCGTCCGACGCCTTCGCTTTCCGCGCTGAGTGAGCCCCCAATTTCGTGCGCGGCATTTGCGCCACTGTGAAGTCCGAAGCCGTGGCCGTCGGTTCTTGTTGTGAAACCATGCGAGAAAATGCGGGTGAGATTCTCCGGCGAGATGCCGATGCCGGTGTCCGTCAACACGACGCGGACCTTTTGCTCCGTTCCCAGGGCGATACGTATTGTGAGCCGCTTGTCCGCGCGTTGTGAATCGTCAAGCGCGTATTTCGCGTTCCGGATTAGGTTGATGAGAATTTGCAGGACCTTGTGTCGATCTACGCATACGAGCGGCACTGAGGCAAAATCGCGTTCGACGGTCACGCCGTGGCGCTCGAATGCACCCATGTTCATCGCGATCGCATCTTCGACCAGCTGTTCGGCGGGGAGATTTTCGAAGACCCCGCTAACTTTGGCATAGCTCTGCTGCATGGCGACGACTTCCTTGATGTGCTCGATATTGCGACCGAGTTGATCGACTTCGTGCAGGAGCTCGGCGTTTTCTTCCTCAAGGAAGGCGCCAAGTTTCGCAAAAAAAGTGGGCAGTTTCTTGCCGTTAGGGTCGTTGGTCAGGTAGTTAGCGAGGTCCCCATTGCGCTCGGTAAGCAGCGCGGCGGCCTTGGTGATCTGGGGAACTTTCGACCGGCTGATCTTTTCCACAACCAGCGCCGCCGAGACGTTCACGCTGTTAAGGACGTTACCAACGTTGTGCAACACGCCGGTGGCGACTTCAGCCATGCCAGCGAGCCGGGAGGTTTCGAGCAACTTCTGCTGGGAAACGCGCAATGCCTCCTCAGCCTGCCGACGTTCGGTCATGTCGCGCATCACAGTCGAAAGATATTGCAGCTCGCCCTCCGAATTCTTGTGCGCAATAAGAACCTGCGAAACGTGAACCTCCTTGCCCTTGCTGTTGAGAATAGCTGTCTCTCCAGCCCACGATCCGTTTTTCAAGGCGGACGGTAATCCCACCTGTGAGATGATCTTGCGCGCCCACTCTGGATGAAAATCAAAGGTTTTGAGCCTGCTAATATCTTTGTCGTTAGCCAGACCCAGGACCTGGCGCCCGGCACGATTCAAATAAAATGCAGTACTGGTCGGGTCTGCGCTGATTACGATATCCGGTGTCGCTTCCAGAATAGCGGTCAGACGGGCGTGGGCTGCTTGCGCGCGTTCGCGCTCGCTGATTTCGCGCTGAAGGGCATCGACTTGTTCTTCTAATTTTTGCTGGGCTCCGTGCAACGCTTTGTCTTGTGATTGGATCTGCGCCAGCATTTGATTGAAGGCATCGGTCAGGACTCCCAACTCATCGCCGCAAACTTTCTGTGCGCGGACTGAATAGTCATTGTCGTCCGCAATGGCGCGCGCAGTGCGAGCGAGGCTGAGAATTGGATTCGTAATGAACTGCTGAAACTGACTCGAAAGAACGAACGCAAAAAGGAGCGAGGCGGCCAGCACGAGAGTGAAGATGCCGCTATAAAGCCTGAGGAGCTGCAACGTCATCGCGTGCAGGTCGGCCAAAAGGTAGAGGGTTCCCTCGCGCTTGCCATTTAGGAGAACCGGTTGTGCGAGAAGGATGCGATTGCCATCGATTTGGAAGCCGGTGTCGACCCGTGCCGACCTGATCTCGATCTCGTCTCGTTCAGATCCAAAAAACGCCAGGCGCTGCCGGTCCATCGGTTCGAGACGGGCACTGACGATTTGTGGCATCGTCTTTAGACCGGCGAGGATTTGCGCGGCAGCGTCCTCGTCTTTAAACATGACGGCTACAGCGCAGTTGTGCGCGGTGATCTCGCCAACGACGGCGAGTTCGTGCGCGGACTGCTGCCGCAGAGTGTGGGCTTGAAAATAGAATAGCGCTGCAAACGCAAAGAGCAGCACTACGCCCGAGATCAACATGATCACGAGCATGATCTTTTGCCGGATCGGACGATCGCGCAGGTTGAGCATGGCGGTATTAGGCTAGGTTCATAGCTATTTTTGAGCCCAGCGGGAAAAAATTCAGCGGCTGCGGAAGCAGCGATGCCTATCGCTCGAAGAAGGCATGACACTGCTGGAACATCTCTTGCTTTCGATGGGGAACGGAATGCCGCCGCAAACCAGCTCGCCAGCTCGCTTCACCGACACCTGCAGAACGATTCGATGAATCTCCACACAGACGAAGTTGCCGAGCCGCAAGAATCGACAAACCACCGCCCCGAAAAGCCATTCCCGCAGTTGGCCTGTTCTCTGCCTCCGCCTCGTGAGCGGCGCCGTGGGTTGACTACGGTTATCCTGATTGCGACGGCATTGGCACTGGGCTGCGGGTTGTGGAGTTTTTCGCGCCAGCTGGCCCCACAGATTCCGGCGCCAGAATCCGCCTATGTCGCCTCTTTCCCGGAAAAAAGCATCGCGGTGCTTCCCTTCGAGAACCTTGGCGAGGTTCAAGAAGATGCATTTCTTGCCGACGGTGTGCAGGACGACATTCTCATGGCGCTTTCCAAAGTGGCGGATTTGAGGGTGATCAGTTGCACCTCAGTCAGTGGCTACACTCCGGGCAGCGCGCGCAACCTACGCGATATCGCTCAAAATCTCGGAGCCGGATATATTCTGGAAGGGAGCGTGCGACGAGATGGTGAAAAGGCACGGATCACTGCTCAACTAACCGATGCTCGCAAGGAGGAAAAGTTGTGGACTGTCAGTTACGAACGGGATCTCGCTGACGTCCTTGGCATGCAAAATGACCTGGTGCAGCGGATCGCTTCCCAGCTGCAAGCCGCAGTTTCGCCGAAAGAGCAGGCCGCGATCGACGAACGCCCGACCCAAGACCTACTCGCCTACGCCCTTTACGTCCACGGCAAGACACTCATTTCAAGTGTTTCCAATGCTCAAATCAACGAGAAACTGGTCCATGCGGTTCAATTGCTTGATCAAGCCATCGCTCGCGACCCGAATTTCTACCTTGCGTATTGCCAGTTGGCCGCAGCGCACGACTACCTTTACTTCTTTGGTTTCGATCACACGCCCGCCCGTCTCGCTTTGACGGAGGCGGCGCTCAAATCTGCCATTCGTTTGCGCCCGGAAGCGGGCGAGACGCATCTCGCCAAAGCAAATTTCTTCTACCGCTGCTATCTCGACTACGATAAGGCTCGGGCCGAGCTTGCACTTGCCCAACGCGCGCTTCCCAATAGCTCGGAAGTCTTCGAGCTGACCGGCTACATCGACCGCCGCCAGGGTCTGTGGAGCGAATCGGCGCGCAACTTGCAAAGAGCGCTCCAGTTGGATCCGCGCAATGTTTTCCTGCTCCAACAAATCGCGGCAAGTTACCAGGAAGCCCGGCAGTTTAGAGCGATGGGTGCCGCGCTCGACCGCGCGCTTATCCTCGCTCCTCGTGATCTCGACACGCGTATCTCACGCGCTTTCGTGGATCTTGAGTGGCGGGCCGACACACGACCGTTGCAGCAAACAATCGATGCACTCCTTGCAGAGAACCCGGACTCGGCAAGCGACGTGGCCGATCAATGGTTATACGGAGCTCTCTGTGAGCGCGACCCTGCCGCCATCGCCCGCGCGGTCGCAGCCATTCCCGCAACTGGAATCTCCACCGACCTGAACTTCCCGCGCGCCTGGTGCGAGGGTCTGGCCGCACGTGCCAAGGGGGATGAGGCCGCGGCTCACGTCGCGTTCCTCGCCGCCCGCGCCGAAGTGGAAAAGGAGCTGCGCGAACAATCCGACTATGGTCCGGTTTTTACAGTTCTGGGACTGATCGACGCCGGACTCGGTCGCAAGGAAGAGGCGATTCGCGAAGGCCGTCGCGCGATTGAACTGCTGCCGGTTACCAAGGACGCTCTGGACGGGGCCGAGCTGATGAAATATCTGGCCGTCATCTACGCCTGGTGCGGCGAGAAAGATCTCGCCATAGAACAGATAGCGGCAACTCTGCGAATTCCAAGCACTTTGAGCTATGGCAACCTAAAGCTCCATCCTAACTGGGACGCGCTGCGCGGCGACCCACGTTTCGAGAGAATTGTGGCTAATCTGGCCTCGAAGAGCTAGAACCCAGCTCATAAATAGGCAACGCACCCGTTCCCTGTTTATGAGAGGGGAGATGAGCCACTCGGAAAACCGGTCCGGGTTCTGGCTCTCGCGGAATCAGTCGCCCAAATGCTGTCGCAATCCGAAGGCCGCCAGGCAAAGGGTCGAATGGAGCGGCCGCACAATCTGAGAGGCAACTGAGTTCGCTACAGGGTGACGACCACGGGATCATCAGCCTTGAAAGATCAGCATCACGTAGGCGGCAAACAGGAGGAGATGCACTGCGCCCTGAAGAATGTTTGTTTTCCCGCTGCCGAAGGTGACGATGCTTACCGCGAGCGTAAGGGGTAGCAGCACCAAATCGGAGTTTTGCAGGCCCAATATCAGAGTTCTCCCTGTGAGATGACTAATCACCATCATGCAGGGAATGGTGAGACTGATGGTGGCCAGGACCGACCCGAGAAAGATATTTACCGCGCGCTGTAAGTGGTTTGCCCTGGCGGCGTGCACCGCGCTGATGGCCTCCGGCGTCACGACCACCACAGCGATGATAATTCCGCCCAGCGCGACGGGCGCGCGCGCCGCCTCGATCAAACCATCAATCGGCTCGGCAAGCCGCTTCGCCAGATAGACCACCGGCACCATGAATGCCAGCAACAGAATCGCCTCTGCAACCAGGGACCGGCCACCTGCTGATCGCGAAGTGTGCTGGTCTTCTGCTTCACCCAGCGTGAAGTAACCGCGATGACGGCGGGTCTGTATGGTCAGGAAGACGGCATACAACCCAGCGGTCACCAGGGCGAGGAAGGCTTCCTGAAACCAGGATAATGTCGGCCCCGCCGTGCTGATCGTATAGTTAGGCAGGATAAGACTCAAGACCGAAAGCGGAATGATCACACTGAGGTAGGCATTGGCACCCTGCAGGTTGTAGGTTTGCTCGCGATGCCGCAGTCCGCCTACCAGGAGAGACAATCCCACCATGCCGTTGAGGATGATCATTACCACGGCAAAGAGCGTGTCACGAACCAGCGTGGGATTGTTCGCCCCGTGCAACATGACGGCGGAAATGCTGATGACCTCGATAGAAGTTACCGCGAGCGTCAGGATCAAAGTCCCATAAGGTTCGCCCAGGCCGACCGCGAGATGGTCGGCGTGGCGAACCACACCCAGGACCGATCCCAGGACTGCGGCAATGAGGCAGCCGAGGATAAGCGCCAGCCAGAGCGGACTTCCTAACCGCGCCATGATTGATTGCCCGAAAAAGAAGAAGACCAGGCTACTCGCCACCCCAACGCTCAGAAACCATTCTTCGCGGATAGTTACAGATATCCGCTTCCGCCAGGATCTCTTGTTGCTGGAATCAGTCATCGGTTGGATCTTCGTGCTTTGGTCGGTGCATGTGTAGTTCGACGGCACCCAGGTCTCAATGTGATCTCAATCGAGATCATCAAACGGTCTGGTCGACGGTAATCGGGATGTTGGGCGCGCCGGCATAGAACATGATAATCTCCGCAGGTTCGTCGCCGTCATTCCTTCCGTAGTGCCACTGGTTGACCAGCTCAACGATCGGATCTCCTGCGGCCAGATGAAATGTGCGCCCGTCGTCGGCCACGACCGTCAGTTCTCCCTTCAGCAAGACGCCCGCGTTGATGACCGGATGTTTATGCATCGCCAACCGGGCCTTCGGCCGCAGGGTGATCCTGAGGATGCTGACTTCCGGCTCCCCGTTGGGGTATTGCGGCAGCGCAGTCCCGTCCCAGCTTGAAGTCGTTTTGGCAAGCACCTCCGTCGAGCAGGCGCCCGCTGTATTGCTCAAGTCGTGCATCGTTCTTTTGGCGTGGTTGATTCCTCCAATCCGTACGATGAACAACTCAAGTCGGTGTGTCGAGCTGGAATAGCACGAGGATCGAGTTGGTTTAGGGGAGCACAGTCTGTTTGAGCCCTATTTCTGGCCGTGAGACATACTCAAGCGCATCCAGCGCAAGGGGCCTGGAATCTTCGAAATCTCGAAATGCGCGACGCCGCGCTTTCGCTCCAAGACCGAATTTCGTGCGCCACTACAAACGCTCGGTGGCACGCTCGCCGTAGCCGTTGGAATCTATCAACGGCAGAGCATGGAACTCGTCGTCGAAGGAACCGAAGTGCAGTAACAGCCAAAATGCTCCCGACCAGAGCGCGACTGGCTAGTGGCTGCGAGGCTGCGGTGGCGGCGGCGGATTAGGATTCGGTGTGGGTATCTCTTTCTTTTGTGCCATTCCTGACTGCTAGATTGGGCGGAATCAAGTGTCGAGATAATTTGTGGCGTCGTCCCACTGTGCGAGTTCCCGAGTTCCAAATCTGGCCATTCGCCTTCACGCTGGAATGGCCCGGCATTGAGTCCCAAGCGGAGTTTCAATATTGTCTGCACATGGCTTTCGACGGCAGTCACATTTTCGGGACCTAACGAAAAACCAGCGGTGTATTTACATCTCGCGGTCGTTTCGATAAAAGCGAAACTTCCGCCAAGGCAGGAACTTTGCCGATGAAAACAATCCTCGCTCTCGATCAAGGAACGACCAGTTCGCGGGCCATCATTTTTGATCATAACGGCGCGATCCGCGCGGTCGAGCAACAGGAGTTCAGGCAGATTTTTCCGAAAGCCGGCTGGGTGGAACACGACCCGATGGAGATCTGGCGCACGCAGCTCGCGGTGGCGCGCGCGGTCTTGCAGAAGGAAGGGCTGACGGCGGGCGACATCGCGGCGATCGGCATCACCAATCAGCGTGAGACGACGCTGCTCTGGGATCGGAAGACAGGCGCGCCGGCATACAACGCGATTGTCTGGCAGGACCGGCGCACGGCGGAATTCTGCGATGAGCTGAAGGCGGCCGGTTACGCCGAGCTGATTCGCGATCGTTCGGGGCTGGTCATCGACGCCTACTTTTCCGCGAGCAAACTGCGTTGGTTGCTCGATCACGTGCCCGGTGCGCGCGAGCGGGCGGAGCATGGCGAACTGGCCTTCGGGACGATCGACTCCTGGCTCGTCTGGCAGCTCACCAATGGTGGATTGCACATGACGGATGTGACGAATGCCTCGCGCACGATGCTCTACAATTTGCGCACCGGGACGTGGGACGACGACCTGCTCGCTCTGCTCAAGATCCCGCGCGAAGTGCTGCCCGAGGTGCGTTCGTCGAGCGAAGTGTATGCGAAAACGGCGGAGGGCTTGTTCGACGCGCCGATCAAGATCGCAGGCATCGCGGGCGATCAGCAGGCGTCGTCGTTTGGGCAGAATTGTTTCGAACGCGGCCTGGCCAAGAACACCTATGAGACGGGTTGTTTCATGCTCCATGTTTCTGCACCGCGCCTTGCCATCCGCAAAATTCCGCAGGCCCTCTTCTGCGAAATCGTCGGCACTTTTCTGCTCATCCTGCCGATCTTCCTCATGACCGACGCCAGCTTCAAATTTCCGGCCCCGCTCGGCGCGCTCATGGTGAATCCGGGGGCACCCACTGCTACTCCCCAGGGAATGGATGTCGCGATCGGCCTCGGCTCGCTCGGGCTCATTCCCGTCGCTCTCCTCGTCTTTGCCATCGGCCTTTCTTTGGGCGGTCCAACCGGTTACGCCATCAATCCCGCGCGTGACTTCGGGCCCCGCCTTGCGCATGCGCTGCTCCCGATTCCCGGCAAACGCGATAGCGATTGGAGCTACGCCTGGGTCCCCGTCGTCGGTCCCATCAGCGGCGCGCTGCTCGCGGCCGGCGTGCAATCGTTCCTACATTAATTGCATCGGCAAGCGGAACTGGATAACGGGCAACATGTTCGTGGAGGACATGAGCAACCCCGTGACCGGACCCGTCCAAACGGCGACAGATAATCTTCCGTCTTTTCCGTTTCATATTCGGCAACACTTTGGTTACGAATAATATTGTTACGAAACAGAAACCAAGTTTTCGGCGAACCCAGACTACGTGATGGCGGGCTGGCCCGCATCGGACCCAACCAGGGCCGTCGACCAAGGTGCAGACAGCGGGGCGTAAGGCGGTAGTCGGCTCGCTGGACTTAGAAAAGCTCGCCACGAGCCAGATCGAGCGCAAGGAGCTTGGATACCCTGCTCGAAAGACAAAATGCACAAGCGCGCGATCGCGCTCAACATCGGTGTTCGCAATTTCGTACGCGTTCAAGAAACGCAGGGCGGCACGCGCGCTGTCGCGGCTAGAATCGAGGGAAAGTGGTGGAGCTTGTAACGAGTCGTCGAAGCGGCAGCCGAAAGATTGCGAATTTGAAAAAGCTTTGGCCCAGACTGCGCTGAAGATTGCGACTGGCTAGTGGACGCCGGGCTGCTGCGGCGCCGGAGGTGTCGGTAGCTCTTTCTTTTGTGCTATCCCAGACTCCCAGGTTGGGCCGAATGGATGTCGAGATGATTTTGAGGATCCGCAGTTGCTTTGTCGCGTCTCGGAGATTCCAGAGTTCCAAACCGTCACCGATGAAACTTTGGAATTCGAAAAGTAGGGACGAATTTGTCAACCCTGCCGATCAACCTAAGAACTGCTGCGGTTATCTGGCTGCGCCTTGATTCGTGAGTTTGTATTCGCGCGGGGTCTTTGATTGCGGATTACTCGCGGGTGCCGGTTTGTCCTTGATGCTACTCACGTCGTAGCGGGCGACCCGTCCGGCAGGGTCGAGGTGAACCGTGAGCATCTGCGCCACGTCGGTATTCTCGACGAACAAGCCGATGATAGGGGCGTACGCCGGCAGCGGGAGCGGGGCGACTCGAAACCAAATCAGATCCGCGGCGTGGTCTACCTCGGTAGTCTTGTCCGAGGGCGTGCCGAAGAGCCGCACCAACTCGGCTTCAGTGGTTTGGCCAATGCGGATCTGGTCGACGTTCTGTTGGGTGATTGGTTTTGGACCGTCTGCAAAGCTTGATAAACAAGAGCAAATCAGGATTGCGACAAAGACAAGGTTGGTTTTCATCTGGCCGACATTGTGTACGAAAGCGGGCACAAATGCAGCAAAATCATTTCGTCGGAGAGAGTGGCGCGCAAGGCCGTGGTCGACACGCGGCAAAAACAACGCGATATGGCTACAAGTGAGGGGTGAATTCTGGAATGCGCGTCTGCGTTCCAAATCGGCAATCGCGCCGGGACTGAATCAAGAGACTGGGCTGAGCAACTAGAATTCCGCTGATCGGCGCCACTTTTGAAAAATCTCTGAAAGCCCTTTTCGGGAAGCCGGTGCTCCGATGTTGTTCATACTGCGCGCAAACTTCAGCTTGCAGTTGCTCTGGTTAAGTATCAGCGGGATAAACTCAGTTTTCCTTTCGAGAGACTGGGATGGCGCTCGGGGGGGAGGACCCGGATGCACGGGTCGCGTTGACGGCTGAGGGACGAGAGTGCCTGGCAGGCAAGTTCGCGATCAGACTGGAAGCTCGACCATAATTTGAGGGTTCGTGATTGATTTGAACGGTTCCAAACATTCCGAGAGTTCCAGAGTTAAGCCTAACGCCAAAACTCAAATCCAGGCGCCCTAACGATTTCGGAACGTCCGGTCTAGTTCCCCGAGAACAGCCGCCTGTTACAGTCGAGGCGGAGAAAACGGGCAGGGAAACCTGGCATCTTGTAATCTTCCGTTTCGCGCGATGTCGTTTTTGTATTTGTGAAATCGCAGTTTTTCATTGCCAAAGAGGACTCTGAATTGGTAGAAGCACGAAAATGGCAAGGTTTCCCAGAAGATGAGCTTCTGGAATAACAAAAGCGTTGTTGTCACTGGTGGACACGGCTTTATCGGGTCGCACCTTGTGGATCGCCTGCTCATCGAGGGCGCGCGGGTCAAGATCGTCGACCTCTCCTCGTGCAGGAAGGTTCGGAAAATCCCGCCGAAGCTCGGCGCACACGTCGAGTTTCATAACACCGATCTTTCGGATCCACAGAGCTGCAACAAGGTCTGCCGCGGGGCAAACATTGTCATGCATCTGGCGGCCAAGATCCGCGGTGTCGGCTACAACGTGAAGCATCATGGGGAAATGTTTTTCTCCAATGCTCTGATGAACCTGCATGTGATGGAAGCGGCGCGCCTGGCCAATGTAGACCGGTTCCTCACTATCAGTACGGTGGGCATTTACTCGAAGGACTGCGCAGTGCCCACCCCGGAAGAGGATGGATTCAAAGGAGAGCCGGAGCAGAGCGGCTACGGCTACGGCTGGGCCAAGCGCATGGCGGAAGTGCAGGCCCGCTGTTACGCCGACGAATATGGGATGAAGATCGCCATCGTACGCCCATTCAACGTCTATGGGCCGCGGATGGATTTTAACCCGGAGACCGCACCGGTTATTTCCGCGCAAATCATGAAGGTGCTCGCAGCCAAGGATGTGCTGACAGTCTGGGGCGATGGCGAGCAGACCCGCTCGTTCACCTATGTTTCGGATGAAGTGGAAGGCATGATGCTGGCGGTCGAGAAACATCCCAACGCGGACCCGCTCAACATCGGCACCAGCGAAGAGATCAAGATCAAGGATTTGATCAAGTTGATCATCCGCTGGTCGGGCAAGGACCTTCGTCTCGAGTTCGACACCACCAAGCCGGGTGGCGCATCCCGGCGTTGCCCAGATATCTCCAAGCCGCAGCGGCTCCTCGGCTACCAGCCCAAGGTCAAGATCGAACAGGGTCTGGCTGAGACGCTGGCCTGGTACCGGGAAGGTGTCGCCGCAAAGGTATGAGCCATGCCCGCAAACAGACCATGAAGGTAGCGGGCTTTGATCTCCGCTATCCAAAAGAAGAGGTGGAGATGATCACCGCCGGTTTTGAGCAGATCCTGAAGGTCGGCTTCATCAGCATGGGACGTAACGTCGCCGAGTTTGAGCGCCAGTGGGCTGAGTATTGCGGCGTCAAATATGCCCTTGGCACGTCCAACGGTACCTGCTCGGTGGAAATGATTCTGCGGGCGATCGACGTTAGGGGTGCGACCGTAATTGTGCCAAGTTACACTTTCATCGCGACGGCTGTGGCTGCGGTTCATGCCGGGGCCCGGGTCATCTTCGTCGACTGTCAGAGAGAAAATTTCCAGATGGATCCCGCCGATCTCCGTCGCAAGATCCGGCCGGATACCAAAGCGGTCATTCTGGTGCACATGAGCGGCATCATTTCGCCGCACCTGGAAGAAATTCAAAACATCTGCGAAGAGCATGGGATTTCCCTGATCGAAGACGCGGCCCATGCTCACGGCGCGACGATCGACGGCCGCAAGGCGGGCTCCCTGGGACGCGCGGGTTCCTTCTCGTTCTTCTCGACCAAGGTCCTCACGACCGGCGAAGGCGGCATGATCACGACTAATGACAAGGAGCTCTACAAACGCGCCAGTGCGTTGCGCGATCACGGTCGTTTTGGCAAGGAACCCAACCTGCACCACGATTTTGGCTACAACTGGCGTCCGGGCGAATTCAATGCCGTCCTGGGCTTGGCCCAGATGCGGCGTGCCGACGAGATTCTGGCGCGGCGCCGGCATATCGCCCGGAGCTACGACGAAAAGTTGAGAGCGCGGCGGATTCTTGGGATCAAGCTGATACAAATTCCGCAGTGGATTAACCCTTCCTACTATAAGTACGTGGTCTATCTCGAGCCGCCGCTGCAGCGCGACAAGCTGAAGCAAGAACTCAAGGAAGAGTACGGCGTCACGCTTGGCGGCGATCTTTACAACCGCCCGTGCCACCCGCAGCCGCTCTTCGACCTCCGCCCCGAAACGGTCGTCAGATATCCGGGGGAGAGCTTTCCGGAGACGGACTACGTCGTTGCCCATCACATTTGTCTCCCGCTTTACTTCGACCTGACCGACGAACAGATCGAGTACGTCGCTCATTCCCTTAACGAAGCCGTCCTTTCCTCCTAATGCCGGTTCGCCGTCAGTCGATCGCGATGGTGGCCGCGTGTCCGTTTCCGGCCAACCACGGCACCCCTGCCGCGATCAGAGAAATGTCCGAGGAATTGGCGCGGCGCGGCCATTCGGTCCACGTTGTGACCTATCCGCTGAGTGATGACATCCCTGTCACGGGAGTGGAAATCAACCGGGTGAGACACGTCGGTTCCAATCGAGCTATCGTTGTTGGTCCAAGCTATCAGCGGCTCGTCTTCGATTTCCTCATGATCTTCAAGTTGTTCCGCGTGCTGCGCGAGCACGATATCAACGTCATCCATGCCCACAACTACGAAGCGGCCCTGATCGGCGGGTTGGTCGGCCGGTTAACCGGCGTACCGGTCATATACAATGCGATCAACACGATGATCAGCGAGTTGCCTTCGTTTGGTTTCATTCACCCGCGGGCCCTCGCGGTCGGCCTGGCGAAGATGCTTGATTACCTGACTCCGCGTATCGCTCATCGGATCATTTCCGACACCGAGGAGTTGCGCACTTTCCTGCTCGATCATGGCGTCCCGGCCGACCGCGTGCTGACGATCAATTCCGGGGTACGACCGGAGATGTTCGCCAACCGTAACGGCGCCTGGTTTCGTCGGCGTTTTGCGCCCAATGGCGAGCCGCTGGTGGTTTACACGGGAACCTTCGACGAGTTCCAAGGCGTCGATTATTTGATGGAAGCCTTCAGGATCGTGCACGGGCACGACCCGTCGGTCAAATTGCTCCTTGTCGGGAGCACAATCAATCCGGCGCATCGCGCCCGATATGAAAAGATGGCGATGGAAATGGGGATTGGGGCCAGCGTCGTCATCACCACCTGCACGCTGGAAGAGTTGCCGGATCTTCTCGCGGGGGCCGACATCACGGTGCTTCCACGGCCCGAATCAGCAGGGATTCCGACCAAGCTTTTGAACTATATGGCGGCCGGGACCGCCATCGTTAGTTTCAGGAAATCCGCTGCCATCCTCGAGGATTGCCAGACGGCGATTTTGGTCGAGCCGGCTACCGCGGAGAAATTGGCCGAGGGTATTGTCACACTCCTGAATGATCGGGACCTGGCCCGGCGCTTGGGCGCGAATGTGAAGAAATTCATTATCGGTCGGTTCGACTGGCCGAGCATCGCCGCGCAGATCGAAGACGTTTATGATGGATTAGTCGCCGTGAAGACCTAGTTCGGCAGTCCAGCCAGGCGATTCCAACGCCGTCTTGAAAACCCGCTCTCGCAGCCGGCGTTCCCATTTATGCTGGCGATCTGCAACCCTGAAAGTGCAAAACGGGACAAGTCTCCGCGGAATCTACACGCGTGATAACAAAAGCCCGCGGAACACGATGCCCAAGATTAACGAGTCGGCAGAGAAACGCGCCTTTGAATATATGGCGCGCCAAAGTTCCGAATTTGTCGTTTCGTCTCCGCGCTGGAACAGCCTGGCATTGCATCCCAAGTGGCAGCTCAATATTCTCTGTCTATGGCTTTCGACGGAATACCCTGGGTCCATTGGCTTCCTCATCCGCGGTTTCCCGAGGATGCCGCACCGTACGAGCGCCGCTGGTCGGCGCTGATCGCGGTGTCATTGGGAGTCTTCCTCATCGCGCTCGATATCACCATCGTCGGAGTCACGGCGCCAACGTTGAGCAAAGGCCTGGGAGCAACGGCAACCCAGATCCAGTGGGCATTCGACGCCTTCACTGTGGTGCTGGGCGGTTTCGTGGTTCTCGGCGGCGGACTCGCGGAGCGCTACGGTCGCAAGGGCTGTTTGCAAGCAGGCATTTTGGTGTTCGCAATGGGGGCGACAATCTCGGCCTATGCCCCAACTCCGGGTGTTCTTATCGCCGGGCGCGTCGTCTCCGGGCTCGGCGCAGCGTTTGCATTCCCGGCCTGCCTGTCGATCATCAGCGCGCTCTTCCCGCCCACGGAGAGACATCGCGCGATCGGCATCTTCGCCGCCATGTCGGCCGCAGGGCTCGCCGGCGGCCCCTTGGTGGGCGGTATTCTGATCGATGCATTCTGGTGGGGCGCAGCATTCCTGGTCGTTGTGCCGGTGGCCCTGCTGACGATCGTCGCTGTCGGGGTCACTGTCCCGCCATCGCGACGCCCGAAGGAAGGGCCTCTCGATGTTTCGGGCGCGCTGCTTTCAGTCCTTGGCCTGGGCGGCATCGTTTTCGGCGTCATCGAGGGCCCGGCTCGTGGCTGGGGTCACACCGTCGTGCTCGTGCCGTTCGGTGTCGGGTTGTTATGCACCGCTACCTTTGTTAGGCGGGAGCTGCGCTGCCGGGTGCCGCTCTTCGACCTGCGCGTTTTCAAGGACTCTCGGGTGGTCAGCGGAGCGCTCGCGATGGCGACAGTTTATTTTACCTTCAATAGCACCCAGCTCCTGATTCCACAGTATCTCGGTTATGTGCTGAACCTGCCGAGCATGCAGACAGGATTGATGATGAGTCCACTGGGTCTGGCGCTCGTTACGCTGTCGCCCCACAGCAGCCGACTCGTCGAGCGCCACGGTCAGCGGGTGATGCTGCTGTTCTCGCTCACGTTCATGGCCGCCGGCATGATCATGCTAACGCTGTTACCCGTTTGGGGCGGAATAGCCAACGTGCTCGCCGGTATCTGCATCTTCGGCGTTGGCTTCGGCCTGATCGTTGCGCCGGCGACATCGGTAGTCATGGTTGCGATTCCAAAGGAGAAAGCCGGCGATGGTTCGGCCGTAAACATGCTTTCACGTCAGATCGGTGGCGCCGTGGGTGTGGCGATTACCGGCTCGCTGGCGTCCGCGATCTACCGCCATGGGTTAACATTGTCCGGGTTCCCACTTTCCGAGCCACAGCAGAGCGCGGTAGAGCGGTCGCTCAGCGGCGTCATCGCGTTGAACAACCAACTCGAGGCCGCGACGACTGCGCGGCTCGACACGATGGCGGATGCCGCGATGGTCAGAGGTGTTGGGGTAGCGATGGCGATTTGTGCTGTCGTGGCTGCATTGGCTGCTGGAGTTACATTCTTTGCTTTGCGTAAAGGTCAAAAAGCCTAGTTCCACTTCCCGCGCCAGTGAAGGTGGCGTGCCTAACGAGGGTAGGGGACTGGGATCTGTTCAATCTCCGCTGATCGGTGCCACCTTTCGCGGCTGGCGGCGGAAACTTTATCGGCGTTTCTGATGGCGTCGCAGGCTTTTCTGTCGTCGCAGTTCCCGGCGGTGATGCTAACAGTGGTTTTGTTGCCGGTGAGCGCAGCGATGGCGTGGCAGGCGAGACACGATTCGACCAAACCCAATACGTCCACAATCTCGGCCTTTCGCGATTTTAAGTTAATGGACGAGGGTGAACTACGGAGAGCATTGCGGACGGCAAGGCGCTCAGTTGAAGCAGCTAAAGCCACGGCGTCGCCGGAAGAATTGACCAGGCATCTTATTAGCGCTGCCCAGCACCTGGTGTTTTTGATGGAACGGATAATTGAGGAACGGAAAAGTTCCGGCCGGAAGGAAGAATAGGCCCGTTAAGATATCCATACTCAATCAGGCCCAACACCACGCTACCGGTGTTGATGTATCTTCGTTATGGAAATTCCACTGTGTCGAAAACTGTCCAGTCTCCACGGCGATGGCGTGGAGATTTCCGGTGACATGAAAAACGCTGTTTTGCTACAAATCGGCTCTCCCACTGATGACACTGAAATGTGGATTGAGAACGTTAGTTAGCCAGATCGTCAATCCAACTTTCCCAATTAGGATTCGATTTTAGGATTCGCTCGCGCACTACAAATATGAAGTGGTTGAGGCCAAAGGCCGCTTTGTGTGGATTTCTCGCTGCCATTCTTTCGTGCATGTAGCGGAAATCTGGGAATGTGTGCCTCCCGAGGATCAGTAACCCCTTTAGGTCCGTGGGATAGTTGCCGCGCGCGGCTGCGGCGCTGAACTCCGGTCGCTTTCCGATGTAGTCGGCGTGCTCGTTTTCTAAGGCGAGCCTGGTTTCGGGTGCCAGATAATTGAACAGCTTCCAGAGATCGTGTCCGCGTCTGTAGATTCCTGTTTCGAGCAGCAATAAGGTTTTCAGGTACAATTCAAGGGCAAGCGCCGCATTGGTGGCCATAACGTGAGTGAGGATGAGGCGATTGCCAGCGTGAACTCTTTCGTTCAAAATGGCGCATACAATTTCAAATGCGTCTGCGTTTATAAACACGTCTCGCGGATTGATTTTCGCCATATTGCTCAAGAAAGGAAAACGGCTGTACTGTCGGTATGAAGGATGACGCCAACAATAAGGCCTTGCGTCAAGTGGAAGCCGTAACTGGCTCATCACCTGTCAGCGGTGAAGACCTCGTGAATCACCGGAATTGAAGCGCCGATATCGCGAGATCAAGAAGGAGCTTACCCCGCGATTATCGCAACCACCGCGCAAGAAGGTGGTCGAGTAGGCCGGAGAAATTCTTCTCGCTCTGCTTTGCACGCGTAACATTCGCCACTGTCAGCGTCACGTTGTAGTGACTTTTCCCCAAGGGCTTTCGGCCCGCGCCCTTGCGTTTACCGCCCCTAGATAGGCTCGCTGCCGGTGATCTTCTCAACGGCGCGGGCGGCTTGCTGGTTGGGGTCGCGTTTTGGCACGAGCGCAGTCTTGCACGCCCGCGCGGAAAGATCAAAGCTGGCAGGGTGAGCGGATACGATTGGCTAGGGTTTGGGCTGATTACGGGACTCGGGCTCTGGATGTTCTATTGCGCCCAAATTGCGCTGCGGGAAACGATCAATCGGCGTTCGCATCCAAGCTGGTTATGGAAAGGGTTTGCAGGAATTGGCTTCTTACTCGTGTTACTCGCCGCCGCAATATATCTGCGGCGCACGTGGCCGTTCTAATTTCAATAACGAATCGGAGGCAACGCCACGCTACTTTATATGACATACATTGTCTGATGTTATAAAGCCTTGGTCGAGAAGCTGCGGTCAACCGCGCCTCCCTATTTCTCAGGCTGTCAAAAAACGCGATCTCCGTTGCGGGAAGTCGTGATAGTCTCCGAAAATGGATCGGGATTCGGAAAATGACGATACTTCAAGACCGATTTCCCCGGAGTCGGCGGCGGACTGGGAAAATTACTACGAGCTTCGCTGGCGGATTCTGCGTGCGCCCTGGCATCAACCGCGGGGCTCGGAGAAAGATGATCTCGAAGCTGAAAGCGAGCACGTGATGATTGTCGGTCCCGAGCGGCAGGCGCTGGCGGTCGGCCGTTTGCATTACAATTCTGCCGCCGAGTCCCAGGTGCGCTTCATGGCGGTCGACCCGGAGGTGCAGGGCCGCGGACTGGGCGGTGCGATCCTGCGGGAATTGGAACGCCGGGCGCGTGCGGCGGGCGCGACGTCGATCGTGCTCAACGCCCGTGACGATGCGCAGCACTTCTATCAAAGGCACGGATTCGTTGTTACCGGACCGGCACCGACCATGTTCGATGTCGTGAAACATGTGCGGATGCGCAAGGATCTGTAGCGAAAGCGAGGCCCGGACACCTCGACGCTTGAACCGCTCCCTGTCACTTGTTACGCTGCCGCACTTCCGCGTCTTATTCTCATGAAACAAAACCGATTTCACTCGACCGTCGTTCCGCTGGCGATCGCTCTGATCCTCTCGTTAGGCTGCATCCCGGCCGTATTTGCCCAGACTCAAACCGAGGACATTCAGCAGGCGATGACGCCGGCGGAATTCAAGGCTGCGGGCCTGGAAAAACTCAGCCCCACTGAGCTGGGAAAGCTGAACGCCTGGCTGCAAGGCTACCGCGAACAGGCGGTAAAAGTAGCGGAGAAGAAAGCGAATGAGCGCGCGGCTCGCGAGAAGACAAACCTGATCGTGAGCCGGATCGACGGATTCTGGAACGGCGTCTACCCCGGGCAGGTTATTGTGCTGGAAGACGGCTCAAAATGGAGACTCGCGAACAAGGACGAACACTACGGCGGACGGGCGGATCATCCGGCCGTGGCGGTCTGGAAGGCCGGTATGTTTGGCTGGAAGATGCGGATCAGCCAGATCGCGGAATTTTACGTGACGCAGGTCCAGTGACCGGCGAGCGCCAGGCCAACGGACTCGTTAGGCAGTCGGGTCCGGAGCGATTCTCGGCTGCGCCAGGCCGAAGGCGACGTGCACAGCCCGGGCGGCACGTTCCAGTTCTCTTTCGTCGATCACGACCGCGATCTTGATCTCCGAGGTCGAGATCAATTGAATATTCACTCCCGCCTCGCCGAGACAGGCAAAGAGCTTCGAGGCGACCCCGGCGTGCGACCGCATCCCAATTCCGACAACGCTGACCTTGGCCAC
The DNA here is from genome assembly GCA_963738045.1 of uncultured Verrucomicrobiae bacterium. Taxonomy (GTDB): domain Bacteria; phylum Verrucomicrobiota; class Verrucomicrobiia; order Chthoniobacterales; family UBA10450; genus Palsa-1392. The sequence continues at coordinate 211,018 of CAVTUX010000004.1, forward strand.
GCCCGTTGTCGCGGTCATGGCGGAGGCGCCGATCTCCGGCACGAGCGGTTTGAGTATTTTTTCGGCAAACGCGAAATCGTGCTGGTGCAGCGTGAAAGACAAATCCGTTGTACCGGTGCTGGAAGCGTTCTGCACGATCATGTCGACGCTCAGATTCGCCCCGGAAATGGCGGAGAAGATTTGTCCGGCGCAGCCGGGCCGGTCGGGCACACCGCGGATCGTGACTTTGGCCTGGTCGCGCTCGAGGCTGACGCCGCGCACCACCACATCCTCCATGCTGGGTGTCGCTTCCCTGGCCTTCGTGCCGGCCTCATCTTTCAGGCTGGATCGAACTTCGAAGCCAACCCCAAATTTTTTCGCAAACTCGACTGCGCGCGATTGCATTACCTTGGAACCCGCGCCTGCCATTTCGAGTAGTTCGTCATAGGCGATCTCGTCGATCTTGCTCGATTCCGCGACGACGCGCGGATCGCAGGTGTGGACGCCGTCCACGTCGGTAAAGATCTGGCAGTCGTCCGCCTTAAGCGCGGCAGCGAGCGCGATCGCGGTCAGGTCGGAACCACCCCGGCCTAACGTCGTAATCGCTCCTTCGGTGCTCTGACCCTGAAAACCCGCAACCACCACGATGTAATCCTCGGCCAGCAGTTCGTTGATCTGCCGCGGCGAGATATGCGAGATCTTGGCTTTGGTGTGCACGCCATCGGTCACGATGCCGGCCATCGCGCCGGTTAACGAAATTGCTTTTCCGCCAAGCGCGTTGATCGCCATCGCGGTGAGCGCGCTTGCGCCCTGTTCGCCGGTCGCGAGGAGCACGTCCAATTCTCGCACGCTTGGTTCCGGCGACATTTCGCGTGCGAGTTTGATCAGGCCGTCGGTCACGCCAGCCATCGCTGAGATGACCGCGACGACGTCATGGCCGGCTTGCTTCGTTGCGATCAGGCGTGCCGCGACCTTACGGATGCGTTCCGCGTTGCCGACCGAAGTGCCGCCGTATTTTTGAACAATCAAACCCATGATAAAGCGCGCCCCGTTTTCTCCATTCTCGCGACGCTGTCAACTCCGACGCGCCGGTTTCGCTTCTTCTGACACAAGACCTTAGTGCGCGATCGTCCGTGCAAGGATCTGGGGTATGCCGGTACTCAAACCGTTCCATAGGATTTGGACGCCGATGGCCAAAAGGATAAACGCGGAGAGGCGGGTTAGAACACTGGTCCCGGCCTTGCCGAGCATCCGGACGAGGCGCGCGGCATTGCCGTAGCAGACCGTTACCAGCAGGCAGACGAGAAACATGCCTGTCGCGGCCGCGATAAATCGGCGAGGATAGCCGTGGGCAAAGCCGGGGCCTGCCTGGTATCTGAGATGGGCTCCGAGCGTGATTGCGATGGAAATGCTGCCCGGACCCACCGTAAGCGGGAGTGTCAGCGGGAAAAAGGCGTGATCGAGCGCATCCTGGAGCGTTTCCGGCGCACGGTTTGCCGAAGAATCATCCTCTGGCTGATTGAGGAGATTCCAACCCGTTGCCGCCACGACCAAACCACCTGCGATCTGCACCACGAAAAGAGAAATACCGAAGAAGGCCAGAATTTCGCTGCCGAAGAGCGCCGAGATCAGGAGAAGCGCGAAGCCGTAGGCCGCGATCTTGTGTGCCAGGACCTTTTGCGCGGATTGAGGGTATTTGTGAGTGAGGCCGAAAAAGATCGGAGCGCAGCCCAGCGGATTCACAATTGGAAACAGCGCCACGAAGGTAACGCCGAGGGTTTCGAAGAAGTCACGCGCGCTGAATTCCATCTGATATCTGATTTACTTTTCGAACGCCGGATATGAAGTCGGCCTCCGTGGTGACGAAGGCGTTGCAGGTGAGATCAGGACCGCCCCGGCCTGGCGGCGTGATCGCGCCCTCCGTTTTCTCCATTCTCGAGAAACTGTCAACTCTGCGTCTGCTCCAGCGCGCGCAAGACTTCCGATTCGTTAGGCGCGACCGGCGCCGGTAACCTGATGCGGGAGGAAATGATTTCCGGATCCTTCAATCCGTGACCAGTCACGGTGCAAACGAGTCGGCTGCCCGCGGGAATGGAATCCGCGGCAAAGTGACCGTCCGCCCCAGAGCGGCAGGCGCGAAGCAAACCCGCGATCGGAGCTGCGCTGGCCGGCTCGACAAAAATTCCTTCCGCACTCGCCAGCCAGCGTTGCGCTTCGAGAATCTCTTCGTCAGTCACGATATCGATCAGACCGCGCGATTCCTCCAGCGCGCGATTCGCCTGCGCCCAGCTCGCCGGATTTCCGATCCGAATGGCAGTCGCGATCGTTTCCGGCCTGCGCGATGATTTTCCCGTGGAAGATTGGCGCTGCGCCCGCCGCCTGGAATCCGATCATTCGGGGCAACCGCATCGCCCTTCCCGCAGCTTGATACTCCTCATAGCCCGCCCAGTACGCGGTGATATTTCCCGCATTCCCAACCGGCAGCAGATGCAACTCCGGCGCGTCGCCCAAGTCGTCCACGATCTCGAATGCGGCCGTCTTTTGCCCGGCGATGCGATCGGGATTGATCGAGTTGACGATCGCAAAATCATCGCGCGTCCCGAGGGCTCTGACGAGCTCGAGCGCCTGATCAAAATTCCCCTCGATCGCCACCACGTGTGCGCCGTAGGCAAACGCCTGCACCATCTTCCCGCTCGCGATCTTTCCCGCCGGCAGCACGACCGCGCAGCGCATGCCCGCGCGCGCGGCATAAGCGGCAGCGGAGGCGGAGGTGTTGCCGGTCGATGCGCAAATCAGTGTCTGCGCACCGCGTTCCAAGGCTTTGGAAACGGCCACCGTCATCCCGCGATCTTTGAACGACGCGGTCGGATTGAGGCCTTCATATTTCACAAAGACCTCGCAACCACGACCCACCAACTCACTCAGGCGCGGCGAATGAATCAGCGGCGTCCCGCCTTCGCCTAACGAGACCACCGGGGTCGCATCGCTCACCGGCAAATACGCGCGATAGCGCGCAATCACTCCGCCGGAGCGAGGTTCCATTTCATTCCCTCATCCTTCCCCCCACCTCCCTGCCTGCTTTCGGCCGCAGTTCGTTAGGCATCGTCAGGTCTCCTTCGCCGGATCAGGCCCGCCCCGCCGCCCGCTCCCAGCGAGGGCAAGGATCACGTCCGTCTTGGCCAGAGTCCCGACCAGGCGATTCGCACCCTGATTCGTCACCACCGGCAACCGTTCCCCCTGATGCCGCGCGAAACGGTCGAGCGCTTCGTTCAGGGTCGCGCTCGGTTGAATAATCGGAAAGTCCTCGCGCAGGATGTCGCCAGCAATGACCAGCTCGGCCAGCTCCGGCGCGTTCAGGTAGTTCTTGATGTCGTGCAGAGCGATCGCCCCGACAAAGCGCCCCTCTTCCGTCACGTAGAGATAATTGAATCGGTTGGCGATGAACTTCTGCACGATCTCCGCGAAACGCGCGGTCGGCGACACGGTCAACGGGTCCGGCTTCATCAGGTCGCGCACGTGCAGCTCGGCCAGTTGATAGCGGTAATCCCCTGCCCCTTTGCGCTTCAACGCCTCGCTGTAAATGGAGCGTTTCTCGAAGCTCACCGAAACGTAATAACCAACCACGCAGGCGAGCATGAGCGGCAGGATGATTTGATAATCCAGGGTCAGTTCAAAGATCATGATGATGGCCATGATCGGCGCGTGGGTCGTGGCGGCGAGAAACGCGCCCATCCCGACGAGCGCGAAGGCGCTGGGGTTGATCGTTAGGCCAAGGGAAGGCCGCCGCAATCCCAAATAAATACCCGAGACTCGCCCCGACGAAGAGCGTCGGCGTGAAGACACCGCCGACCGCGCCCGAGCCGAAGGTCGCGGCCGTCGCCAGCACTTTGCTGAGCAGTATCATGGCCACGATCTGCCAGACCCAATGGCCAGCCAGGATCATGTTCACCGCGCTGTAGCCGTTCCCGCACACCTCCGGGTGAAACACCGCCAGCACACCCACGATCAAACCGCCCGCCAGCATCTTGAGGAAAACCGGCACGCGCAGCCGGCCGGCCAGATTCTCGCTCGCGTTCAGCAACCGCAGAAACCACGGCGCCACCAGCCCGGCGAAAAGCCCGAGGAGCACATACGGGCCGATCTCCCAGTTCGAGTTGAGCCGGAAATGCGGGATGGCATAGATCGGATCGCTCCCGATAAAAGCGCGTACCGTCAGCGTCGCGATGACCGACGCGAAAACGAGCGGCCCGAAAATCTCCATCGCGACCGAGCCGAGCACGATCTCGGCGACGAAGAGCGCTCCCGCGATCGGCGCGTTATAGGCCGAGGCGATACCCGCCGCCGCGCCGCAACCGACGAGCAGGCGCAGCCGCGGCGTCGACCAATGCCGCCAGCGTCCCGCGATCGACGCCACGAGCGACGACAACTGGACGAGCGGACCTTCGCGTCCAATCGATCCGCCCGAGGCGATCGTGAACATGGCCGAGAGACATTTCACCAGGCTGCGCCGGGTCGAGATTTTCCCGTCGCCCAGCACCACGGCCTCCATGTAATCGGCCGTCGTGACGTTGCCCCGCCACTTCATCCCGAAGAAAAGCACGAGCCCCGCGAGCAATCCGCCGATCGCCGGGATCGTCAGACGCGCCCGCCACGAGAGCTCCATGAAGCTTTCCACCAGGCCGGGAGTCGAGCTGCCGGTCATCACCTTGTGCACCTCGCTGGTCAGAAAACGAAACCCGATCGAAGTGAGCGCGCCGCCGAACCCAATCAGGCCCGCCCAGGCGAGCGTGATCTGGAGATCGCTCTGGTGGATCACCTCCGTGAACCAAACCCACCACTTGAGCCGGCGCAAAGAGCCGAGATGGAGAGGCAGCGCGTCCTCAGGCGCCTGGTCGGTCGACACGATTACGACCTGAGCGAATCCCACGCCTCCGTCAACTCCAGCCGCCCGGCTGTAGGCAAATCGAGTTCATCCCGTGGATCCTGTCTTTTTTCCGCATCAGACAGCAGTCTCCGAACTTTTCTGCTTGTCGCCACCCAACGAACCTGAGAGAAAAATTCCTGTGCTTCCCGATTCGCCCCGCCAACCTTGCCAGGCTCCTCCGGCAACTGAGCCTATCCTTCGTTTGAACCGACATTCAGTCCTCCAGCAATAGGGAGAAAAACCTATGAAAATCCTACTCAACACACTGGCCGCGATGGCGCTCTTTGTCTGGTGGCCTGCTTCTGCATCAGCAGCCTCGATCTACGCAATCAACGACGGCGGAGACATGCTTTTCTACAAGCATACCGGCACTGCCGCCGGTTCCGCCGATTGGCCCATCCAGGCGAAAAAAATCGGGAACGGCTGGAATTTTAAGCAGGTCTTTGCCGGCAACAATGGCGCCATCTACGCGATCAAGGAGAATGGCGACATGCTCTTCTACAAGTATACCGGCGCTGCCACCGGCTCAGCCGATTGGTCCATCCAGGGAAAGAAAATCGGGAACGGCTGGAATTTTAAGCAGGTCTTTGCCGGCGATAATGGCGCCATCTACGCGATCAAGGAGAATGGCGACATGCTCTTCTATAAGTATACCGGCGCTGCCACCGGTTCAGCCGATTGGTCTATCCAGGGAAAGAAAATCGGGAACGGCTGGAATTTTAAGCAGATCTTTGCCGGCGATAATGGCGCCATCTACGCGATTAAGGAGAATGGCGACATGCTCTTTTACAAGCATACCGGCGCCGCTACCGGTTCAGCCGATTGGTCCATCCAGGCAAAGAATATTGGGAACGGCTGGAATTTTAAGCAGGTCTTTGCTGGCAACAATGGCGCCATCTACGCGATCAAGGAGAACGGCGACATGCTCTTCTACAAGCATACCGGCGCTGCCACCGGTTCAGCCGATTGGCCCATCCAGGCGAAGAATATTGGGAACGGCTGGAACTTTAAGCAGGTCTTTGCCGGCCGATGATGGCTGATGATTCAGAGATATTGCCCACATGCGTAAGCCCACCCTAATGCTCGCGGTAACAGCGCTGGCCCTCGTCAATTTTTCGTCCTGCGACTTCCAAACTCCGGCTCAGGAAGCGAACAAGCCAAAACATGCCCTGGTCGGCGCCTGGCTGGCAACAGATGGAACCATTTTTGACTTCCGTGATGATGGCACCTTTCATGGGATCGATTCTGGCAAGAAGGAGATTTGGGGGAATTGGGTGGTCTTGTCACCCACCAGGATTGGATTCCAAAGCTCGCTGCGCGATTCATCCTATCAACCGCAATATGCAATCATCGGCACAGGCACTCCGGATGAAATGGACTACGTCGTCGCCGGAGGAACCGATTTTATCCACGCCAAACGGATCCCGACGGACAAGGCGAACACGGCGATAGATTTGGTGGTCGAGCCACAGCTGCATTCTCCGCCAAAGACCGAGCCACAAACGTCGGCCAGCCCTTAGGTAAGCCGGATTTTCTCCTTTGTGACCGATAAGGCAACTTAGCAGTTATCGCGATCTTCTCGTCCCCTTGCGCCGGCGGTCACTTAAGATTGAACCCGTGGTTCGCTGGATTGCCATATCGGATTTGAGTCCCTCGCGGCAATGCCGCTCGCTACCTGGGGCCTCGCGATTTGCTTCATCGTGGTCACATTCTTGAGCTGGAGATACTTTTTCATGGTACCGGTCATATTCTCCGGGGCCACCGCCATCTTGCTCGTCTTCGCGGCTAGGAGTGCAGGAAGGCCGTAAGAGAACACGAGCACCTCGGCTTCTTGCGGGATTATCCGCGAACCAGGTCGAGTCGGACGGTTCGCTATTTGCCCTTTGGGAAATCGAGGCTGAGCTTGCGGCGTTGGAATCCGCACCCACTGCTCGATGAGAATTGCTTCCGCGCTAATCGCGCTTTTCCTCTCTCCACTGCTTGCATCCGCAGATGCGAGCAAGGGCGATCTCTTGATCGGCCGATGGCGCTACGCCGATCAAAATCAAAGCTGCACTTACACGTTGCGGAAGGACGGCACTTTTGCCGGCGAGGTGAGGCGCAAGGGAGAGGCCACGTGGAAGTTCGCCGGCCGCTGGTCGCTGACAGGCGACGTGCTGAACTATTCCTACACCAAGTCCTCCCTCGATCGCGTCCCGGCCGGCAGTGTTGATCAAGACAAGTTGGTCGAGATCACGAAGGACCATCTCGTCCTGATAACGCTGGATGGCAGCCGGCGGAAATATACGCGCATCGGTTCGGACGGTTGAGTGTGCGATGCGATGCGTTATTGACCCTTGATGCAAAACAAGATCGCCGCTCTTTTAGTCGCTGGTCTCGTCGAGCTCGCGACACCGGCTTTGGCGCAACTCGATCGTTGTCTCGATGCCCAGGGCGGATTGGCAAAGTGGCGGAGCTTTGGCGGGGTTCAGGACCGATCTGACTTGGAAATCGGCCAGGGGCGAGCACAAGGATCATCAGCTTTTTGATCTGCGGACACGCGCTGGCCTGATCACGAGCGAAAAATACACGCTTGGGAGCAACGGCAAGGAGGTCTGGATCAAGCCCGGGCTCGACGCGCTCGGCGGAACCCCGCCGCGCTTCTACATGTGGACGCCGTTTTACTTTTTCGGAATGCCATTCGTCTTTGCCGATCCGGGGGCCAAACAGGAGTCGTTAGGCAAGAAGAGCTTCCGTGGGCAGGAATACGACGCCGTCCGCATCACCTTCGCCAAAGGCACAGGGGATACGCCGGACGATTATTATGTCGCCTACATCGACCCGGCAACGGCGCACCTGAAGCTGGTCTATTACGTCGTTACTTATCCGGCGATGCGCAAAGACCGGCCAGTCTCGCAGCTCGAGCCGCACGCGATCGTTTTCGAAGACTGGCAGAAGGTAGACGGCTTGCTCGTGCCGAAGACCGCGCCGTTCTACAAATGGACGGGCAACGACATCGAAGGCGAACCGCTCGGGCGTTTGGAATTTTCGAATGTCCATTTCAGCCCACAGCCGCCGGACCCATCGAAATTCAAAAAGCCGTCCGACGCTGTCGTCGCCCCGCTGTAGCGGGGATGCTTTGAACCGCGGATGACGCGGATTTAACGGATGAGAAAAACGGAATGCCGCGGCTCCACGCCAATGTTGTCTCTATTCCTATTCGATTAATCCGCGTCATCCGCGGTTAAAAAGACGCGCGCTTCGCGACAACGACAGTTGAGACTTCCGCGCGAAGAGTAGAGAATGGACGCGGCTACCGGCCGGCTCATTCAACTAACGACTCTCAACACCCTAACGATGGCCCTAAGCAAAAAAGACAAACTTCGCCTCCTCACCATTCTGCTCGAAAGCCGGCACGGCGATCTGCGCGAACAAAGTCTCAATCGCCAGGGCAAGGGTCATTTTCACGTCGCCGGGATGGGCCACGAAGCGCTGGCCGCGATTTCGCTCGCGACCGAGCCGGGCGATTACATCTGCGGCTATTATCGCGACCGCGCGCTCGTCCTCGGCCGCGGGGTAAGCTCGGCCGAGCTGGCGCTCGATTATTTCGCCAAGCGCAAAGGTCAAAGCCACGGCCGGCAAATGCCGTCGCACTACAGCTACGCCGCAAAAAACATCTGGAGCGTGCCCACCCCGACCGGGGTCGCAACTGCTTCCCGCCTGCGGCATCGCCTGGGGCATCAAGCTCGACGCGAAACCGAACCTCGTCATCGCGACGATCGGCGACGCCGCCACCCGCCAGGGCGATTTTTACGAGGCGGTTTGTTTTGCAAAAGAGAAGCAGCTCCCGGTGCTCTTCCTCGTCGAGGACAACGCCTACGGGATCAGCAGCCCGACGCGAAAGATCAACCCGCTCGCGATCGACGTCCTTCAGCCTAACGACTGGCGGGAGATGGACGGAGCGATGTGGCCGCGGTCTACAGGCCGGGCAGGAAGCGATCGCGCATCTCCGCGCCGGCAAGGGGCCGGTCTTTTTCTGGGTAAAAATGGAGCGGCTCTCAAGCCACACCAGCTCGGACGATCACAAGCTTTATCGCAGCGCGGAAGAAATCGCGAACCTCGAGAAGGCCGATCCCCTGACGAATTGGAAGGACCGCCTGATCGCCGAGGGCGTGATCACCGCGGAGGATTACGCGAAGCTCGACCAGGAAATCAAGGAGCGGATTCGCCAGGAATTCATCGACGCGGAGCGCGACCAGGATCCGTCGGCCGACGAGCTGGAAATCGAAGTGACCGGCAAGCTGCCGCAGCTCGACGACGAAATCCTGCCGGCCGGCAAATATCGCATCGGCGATGTCGTGAACCAGACGTTGCGTCTCGGCCTGACGAAAGACTCGCGCCGCATCATTTTCGGCGAGGACATCGAAGATCCGAAAGGCGGCGTCTTTCGCCTCACGCAAAAACTTTCGACCGAGTTCCCGGAGCAGGTTTTCAACTCGCCCCTGGCCGAATCGACCATCGTGGGCGTGGCCTGTGGGCTCGCCTCTTACGGCAAACGGCCGGTCTTCGAATTGCAGTTCATCGACTTCATCGGACCGGCCTGGAACCAGGTCGTGACCAATCTCTGCAACCTGCGCTGGCGCTCCTTCGGCACCTGGACCTGTCCGCTCGTCATCTACGCGCCCTATGGCGCTTATCTCCCCGGCGGCAGTCTCTGGCACAGCCAGGCCAACGAAGCTCCCCTCGCCCATTATCCGGGGATCAACATCGCCATCCCGAGCAACCCCGAGGACGCGGCCGGGCTGCTCTGGACCGCGATGCATTGCGAGGACCCGACATTTGTTCTCATCCCGAAACATCTCCTTTGGGCGGAACACGAATCCGCCAAACCGGTCCGCGCCGTGTCGTTAGGCAAAGCGCGCCTCCATCAGACCGGCTCCGATGTCACCGTAGTCGCGTGGGGCAACACGATGGAGAAATCGATCGAAGCGCTCGCGAAGCTGGGCGACAAGGCGAGCGTCGAGTTGATCGATCTCCGTTCCATTGCGCCGTGGGACCGCGAGACGATCGAGGACTCGGTGCGCAAAACCGGCCGGCTCGTCGTGGTGCAGGAAGACACGGAGAACTGCAGCGTCGGCCAGATGATCATCTCGCACGTCACCGGCCAGGCCGAACTGTGGGACGCGATGATCAGCCCGCCGATCTTGGTCAGCAAAGGCAACGTCATGATCGGCTACAATCCGATTTACGAATACGCCGCGCTTGCCCGACGTGGAGCGCATCGTTAGGGCGATCGAGCGCTCGGTTTCGGTCGAGCGACAGCGTGGAGCGGCGACCGTGTCGACCCCAAAGGGAAAGGCAACGCCAGAAATTCAAGCGCCTGCCAGGTTCAACCCGGCGGGCGACACGCCCGCCCATCCGGCGGGCCACGCAGAAGATCGTCGTCCCGATCATGGGCGAAGGGATTCGTTCGGCCAAAGTCGTGGCGTTGCTGAAGAAACCCGGCGATCGCATCGAGCTCGACGATCGCCCTGTGCGAAGTCGAAACCGACAAGGCGGTTTATCCGATCGAATCCTCATTTGCCGGGACGATGGGCGAATGGAAAACGAAGGTCGATGATACGGTCGAGATCGGCCAGGAACTCGGCACGATCCTGACGGAAGGCGCTGTGCTCCCGAAGCTGAGATGGAAACGCCGACAGAAGTAACGCCCCGCGAGATGACTCCACGCCGGTTTCAGCTGCCGGAACAAAGCCGACGGTCTTCCGCGAGCCCGCCCTCTCGGCCACGATCACGCGCAAACTCGGTCGCGTCGTTCCGGCCAATTTGCAGATCGACGCGCGCTGGGATGCGATTCGCGCGGCGCGCGAAACGGCCAAGAAAAGCGAGGGCAAGAACGCGCCTTCGCCTTCCGTCATGGTCGCCTGGGCGGTCGTTAGGGCGATGGAAAAACACGCGCCGTTTCGCCGCCTCATGCTGGAGGACGATCGGATCGTCGAAAACGAAGATTTCGATCTTGGCGTGGCGGTGGCGATGGAAGGCGATCGGCTCGCGACTGCGGTCATCACCGAAGCGAACAAGCTCGCCTGGCCGGATTTCGTGCAGCGCTACAACGAGACGGTGGAGGCAACCCGCGCTGGGCGGGTCGACGCGATGAATGCGCCGATCGTCATCAGCAGCCTGGGCGCGTTCGGCGTGCGCGCGGCGGCGCCGATTGTGGTCCCGCCCTCGGTCGGCACGCTCTTTGTCGGCTCGGCGCATCACGAACTTTCGCCTAACGGAAAGAAAGCGCAGAGCGTGGAAGTGATCACGCTTTCCCTCACTTTCGATCATCGGGTCGTGAACGGCGCCGGCGCGGCCAACTTCGTGCACGAGATCAAGGAACTGATCGAGGGATTTGCGATTCCTGTGACCGCGTAACACAGCCGTCCCGGCTGTCAGGTCGAGCGGGCATCTTGCCCGCAGTCTAATCGGCGGGCTGGAAGCCCGCGCGACCCGACAGGTCGGAAGCCTGTGTTACGCCAACAACTCCTGCGCGACCGGAAAGATAATCGCCTCCCAACGCGCATAGGTCTTGGCAGATGGATGCAACCGTCGGCGGAGAGCAATTCCGGATGGCCGCGCATTTCCTGGCTGGCCGGAAAGATATCGACCATGCGCAGTCCGCGTCGACGCGCTTCCTCCGCGATGATCTCGTTAAAACCCGCAAGACCGGCACTGATGTCGCGACCGCGAGAATATTTCGGGCCGTCCGGCGTGACGGAGAAGTCGGGGATATTGACCACAAGGAGACGCTTGTCGTTAGGCAAAACCACCCGCATCTCATTCATGAGGTGGGATAATCGCTCACGAAAATGAGCCGGCGCGACGCCCTGTACCCAATCGTTCACCCCGATCATGAGCGTCGCGAAGTCCGGCCGGGCGGCGCGAAAGAGCGGCAACTCGTGAACGATCGCTTCGGCCGTCGTCCAGCCCGTGCGGGAAGGATTCGAAACCAGTTCGACTCGTCGCCCGCTCCGCGTCAGATGCTGCGCCAGCAAGGCCGGCCACGATTCTGCTTCGCTCGCCCCTTCGCCGATGGAATAGGAATCGCCCACCACGGCATAGCGAATCGCGTTTCCTGCTTCGTTGGCCTTTTCGTTCCCCGACGTTGCGGTCATTGCCGCCACCAATAGCAAAGTCGCGCAGGAAACGCGATAGTCTCGCTGTGACCGGGGACGATCCGCCGCGCGCCATCATCCATCTCGACATGGATTGCTTCTATGCCGCGATCGAGGTGCGCGATCGGCCGGAACTGCGCGGCAAACCGGTCGGCGTCGGCGGCGCGCGTGATCGGCGCGGCGTGCTCACGACCTGCAATTATGAGGCGCGCAAATTCGGGGTCCGCTCCGCCATGCCGACTTTCATGGCGCTGCAGCGTTGCCCGAAATTGATCGTGCTCCCAACACGCTTCGATGTTTATCGGCGGGAGTCGGCCGTCATTCGCGCGAATCCTGCATCGCTTCACGCCGCTGGTCGAGCCGCTCTCGCTCGATGAAGCGTATCTCGATGTCAGCGCGCATCCCGGCGCGCCGGGCGCGCTCGCCGAGGTGATTCGCAATCTGATTTTCCGGAAAACGAAACTGACAGCCTCGGCCGGGATCGGGCCGAACAAACTCGTGGCCAAGATCGCGAGCGACCTGAACAAGCCGAACGGGCAGTTCGAAGTCGCGCCTGACGAGGTGGCGGAGTTCATGGCGGCGCTGCCGGTGCGCAAGATCTGGGGCATTGGCGCGGTGACCGAGCAAGAAGATTCAGCAGCGCGGGATCACGACCTGCGGCGAATTGCAGCGCTATTCGCGTTTCGAATTGCAGAAGCATGTTCGGCAAATTCGGGGCCTGAGCTTTACGATCTCTGCCGCGGGATCGACGACCGCCCGGTCGAGCCGCATCGCGAACGCAAATCGCTCAGCACGGAGGAAACGTTTCTCACCAACCTCGAGACTCTCGCCGCCTGCGAGGAAAAGCTCGAGGAGCTTTTCGCCGAGCTCATGGCCGATCTTGCGCAGAAGGAAACGACGCGCGTCGGTGACGAAGATTTTCGTCAAGCTGAAGTTTGCCGATTTCACCCGCACGACGGTGGAGCGCGCTGGCGCTTGCTCCGTCGTTAGGCGAATATCGCACGCTGCTCGCGGAAGCGTTCGCGCGCACCGGGAAGAGCGTGCGTCTGCTGGGAGTCGGGCGTGCGTTTTGCGCCGATGTCGATCTGCCCGACGCGGCGCAGCTGGCGCTGTTGTAGACGTATCGCAGAGCGAAACGCAGAAACGTCGCTCGCGCAGCAACGCGCAGTCGCGTGCGCTTCGCGGAGCGAATTCGTCAGGCAGCGTCGCGCTATTTATGCGGCGCAAGTGAGGCGACGAATTCCTGGAAGCGCGGATCGCTGCGCAGCGGATCCCAGCTCGGGTCGACCTTCAGATATCCGTAGGTCAGATAGCCGGGTATTTTCATGAGCTGGCGGACCAGCTCGAGCGCCTTCTCCGTTTCGCCGGTCCAGGTGTAAACCTGCGCCAGTCCCTGCAGGACGAGCATGCCGTCGTAGGCATCGCGGCTTAGCGGCATCAGCTCGACCGCGTGCCGTCCTTCCGCGATCGCCTGTTCCTTTTGCCCGAGGCCGGCGTCCACCTGCGCGAGGACCGCGATCGTGCGCGCGTCGTCCGGCTTGATCGTTAGGCGCTGCTCCAGAATTTTACGTGCCGCGGCAAAAGCGGCGCGGGCTTTCTCCTTGTCGCCGGCCGCGCGCGCGATGATCGCCTCGTACCAGGCGCGTGGATAATAGAAGCTGAAATCGACTTCCTGGAAGGTATCGCGCGGCGATGCCGCCAGCACGCGCGCCGCTTCCGCGTAGTCTTGCCTGACGAGCGCGACGAGAATGCGGACCGGCGTTTCGCCACCGCCGACATCGATATCAGCCGGCGCCTGCGCCAGCGCGCGGCGGAGGATCTCGGGATCGCCGGTCGCGGCGAAGCGAACAAATTCGCGGCGCAGGTCGCGTGATCGGGAGATCGACCCCGGCGGCGATGCGTTCGGTCGGCGACCGCAATCGCCTTGTCGAACTGTCGCAGGAGAACGTAGGTATCGGCGAGCAGGTTGCTGGCGTTGATATTGCGCGGATCCAGATCGACCGCGCGGGCGAAATCGCGTTTCCCCTCCTCCCATTTGCCTTCGCGCCGATGGAGGTATCCGGAGAGAGTGAGAAAAGCGATGTTGTTCGGCATCGCCGGGTCGGGCGAGGGCGAGTTCCTTGTCGGCCCGGCCGTAGTCGCGCTCGGCAACGAAAGTAATGATCCGCCATGGCGAGATGGGCTTCGGCGGAATCGGGCGCGAGGCGCAGCGCCGTCTCGGCCGCGACCTGCCCCCGCAACCGCGCGCGCCGGGGTCGGATCGAGATCGAAGAAAATAGAGCAGATCGTGGGCGCGGGCGGCGTAACAATAGGCGAGGACAAAACCGGGATCGCGCGCCGTCGCCTCATCGAGCAGACGGATCGCCTTCAGGAACGACACCTTGGGATCCGGGGCGTTGGTGTAGCTGTCGATCAGCTCCTTCGCCTGCAGGTAAAGGTCGTAGGCCGCGAGGTCGTTGGTCGGGCGTTGTTCGATCAGCGCTTTTTCCTGCGGCGAAATCGTCGCCTGCAACTGGCCGACGATCGCTCTGCGCGATTTCGCTCTGGATGGCGAAGACATCCGCCAGATCGCGGTCGTAGGTCTCCGCCCAAAGTTGCGCATTGCGTTCGCGCATCGATCAGGTGGGCGATGATCCGCAAGCGATGTTCGGAGCGCTGCACCGATCCCTCGAGAAGATAGGCGACGCCGAGTTGTTCGCCGATTTTTTGCCGGTCGCGGTTTGGGTCGCTCTTGTATTGCTGGACACTGGTGTGCCCGATGACTTTCAGGTCGGCCACTTTCGCCAGGTCGGTCAGGATTTGGTCCTGCACGCCGTCGGCGAAGAAGGCGTTATCCTTTTCCGTGCTCAGGTTTTCGAAAGGCAGGACCGCGATGCTCTTTTCCGGAATCTCGTGGTTCGTCAGGCTGGGATTGCGCCACGGATGCCAGAACCAGTAGGCGCTGAGGGCGAGCGCGGCGATCGCCGTCCCCACGCCGGCGAGCGCCCAAATCTGACGTGGATGCGCGACGTGCAGCCCGCTGACATTCGGCGTGCGTTGAATGCCGGAACTCGTGATGTCAAAGGCCCAGGCAAGAACGAGCGCGAAAGGAAAGCCGACCGCAATCAGGACGACAAAGACCTGCTGGACCCACGGTGGCGCAGCGAAGATCGGCAGAATCGTGCCGCCGATCTGCACCAGACCGGAAGCGATCACGCCGTAGGCAAGGGCCACCCGATAGACCCGCCGCTGTTTTAGTTCGCGAAGAAAACCGCGCATGTGCCGGGAAGTTACACGTCGGAATGACAACCGCGAGGCGAGCCAACGGTGATTACTTAGAGCGATCTCGCCCGTGTCGTAAGCGATCTCGCCGCCAATCACAGTCATAAGACAGCGGGTGCGCAGAATTTCGGGCTTCGGGAATTTTCATGATGTCGTCGGAGAGGATCGTCAGGTCAGCCAGCTTCCCCGGTTCGATCGAGCCTTTCTCTTTCTCCTGGAAAGCGGCGTAGGCCGGCCAGCGGGTCAACATCTCGAGAGCCTGCTTCGCGCGAGACGGCCTGCTCCGGATGCCAGTCCGGGGCGCTGAACCCGTTTATGGCTCTTGCGCGCGACCGCGGCGTAAAATTCGATCATCGGATTGCCCTCCTCGACCGGCGCATCGGAACCGGCGGTGATGATCGCGCCGCTCTTGAGCAGACTCTGCCAGGCATAGGCGCCGGCCAGCCGCTTCTCCCGAGCCGGCGCGGCGCGAAAAAGAGATCGCTGATCGCATGCGACGGCTGCATCGAAGCGATCACGCCCAACTTGGCGAAACGCGGAATGTCGGACGGACTCAGGATCTGCGCGTGCTCGACCCGCCAGCGCGGTTCCTTCACTTTGCGCTCCGTTAGGCGGAACGGCTTTGAACGCCTCTTCGTAGAGATCGAGAATGGTCCGGTTGGCGCGATCGCCGATGGCGTGGGTCTCGACCTGGATGCCGCGGCGCAACGCTTCGCGAAACATCGGGCGCAGGTCGGATTCCTTCTGGGTCAGAAAACCAGAGGTATCGGCATCGGAATAGGGCGCGAGGAGCGCGGCGCTGCGCGAGCCGAGCGAACCGTCGAAGATGACCTTGATCGTGCGCGTCGTGAAATGATGATCGTAGGCGTCGAGAATCGGGCCGTCCTTCAGGACCTTGCTTGCGGCTTCGCCCGGACCGTAAACCGCATTGTAAATGCGCAACTTGATTTTCCGTTCACTGTAGAGTTTCTGCATCAAGTCCAACTGCGGGAGGTAGCTGCCGGCATTTTGGATTTCGCATAAACCGAGCTTGACCGAGCGCGTCGCGCCAAGAAGGAGCGCTTTCTCGTTTTCTTCCGGCGAAGGCGGCGGGAGTTTCTTCTCGACCAAATCCATCGCGTTATCGAGCAGCATGCCGTTCGGTTCACCGGTCTTTTTGTCATGCAGGATTTCTCCGCCGAACGGATCGCGCGTTTTGGCATCGATCCCGGCGGCTTTTAGCGCCTCGCTGTTTGCGACCGCGCCGTGGCCGTCGGCTCGAATCAGGAATACCGGATTGTCTGGCGCAACCTTATCCAGATCCTCGCGGGTCGGAAAAACCGGCGGCTTCCAGAACGTCTCGATCCAGCCGCGTCCGGTGATCCAGCGGCTGGGTCCGAGTTCTTCGGCTTGTCGCTTGATTGTGTCGAGAAGGCGTTGATAGGTCATCGCGCCCTCGAGATTCAGGCGCATTAAACGCTCCCCCACCCCAAAAATGTGGTAATGCGAATCGGTGAAGCCGGGCACGACCGTTTTGCCGGCAAGATCGATCGTGCGCGTCGCCGGGCCTGCATATTTTTTCGCCTCGTCATTCGACCCGACAAAGAGAATCCGCTCGCCCTTGATGGCGATCGCTTCGGCCTCCGGCGCAGAGTCGTTGACGGTGTGAACGGTGCCGTTGAGGAAAATGGTGTCGGCGGGCTGCGGCGCCTCGGCCTTGGAGTGAGGGGCTAGGACGACGACGAGAACGAGCGCGAGGGCAATGCTTTTCATGTCCACTTAGGAGCGCGTTTTTCGAGAAAAGCCGCGATGCCTTCTTTGGCCTCGGCTGACTCGCGCGCTGCCATGTGATGGCGCAAGGCGCTTGCCACGTCTTCTTTCACCGAAGACGACCAGAGTTCTTCGATCAGCCGTTTTGTGTTGGCGAGCGCGACCGGCGCATTTTGCAGGACGGCGGCGACGATCTTTTGCGTCTCGTTTTCCAGTTTGTCAGGTGGAACGACCCGGTTCACGAGTCCAATCGCGTGCGCCCGGGCGGCATCGATCAGGTCGCCGGTGAAAAGCAGCTCGCGAATGTCACGTTCGCGCAGTTGGCGCCGGAGAAAAGTCATGACCAGGCCGGCAACAAGGCCGCGTTTCGTTTCCGGGTAACCGATCTTGGTTCCCTCCGCGGCGACGACGAAATCGCAGGCCGACATCAGCCCCGCGCCGCCGGCCACGGCCGCGCCGTGGACTTGCGCGATCGTGATGAGACGCGTCTGGCTGATGGCGAGCAAGGTCTCCGCGACCATGTCGGCCGAGCGATGCGCCTTTTCCACCTCGGTCGTTTCCTGCAGGTCGAGCCCGGCGCAAAAAACCTTGCCGGCGCCGCGCAGGATCAGGATGCGTTGATTTTCCTCCGCGCTCGCGGCATCGAGCGCCGCCGTCAGCTCGATCATCAGGTCGATCGTCAGGGCGTTGCGCCGGTCGGGGCGGTTTAGCGTCAGGGTCGTGATTCGGTTTTGGTGGTCGACAAGAACGTTAGGCATAGGCAAGACGGGTTGTGATTGGCAAATCGAGATTGGTGAATCGGTAGCGCGGCCGGCGCGACAAGTCTATAGATCAAACCGATGCCCCGGAGTTTCGCAGAACCATGGAAGAACAAACGGTGAAACTGATCGAATGCCCGCGGGACGCCTGGCAGGGATTGCCCGGTCACATCCCGACGGAGCTAAAAGTGCGCTATTTGCGCGGGCTGATTGAGGCCGGTTTTAGGCACATCGATGCGGTCAGCTTTGTCTCGCCCAAGGCCGTGCCGCAGATGGCGGACAGCGAAGCAGGTGCTCGAACAACTCGCCCCGCCGGCCGACGTCGAGATCATCGGCATCGTCGTGAACGAGAAGGGAGCGGAGCGCGCCATTGCGACCGGGGCGGTCACCACTCTCGGCTATCCCTGCTCGATTTCGGAAACGTTCCTGCGCCGAAATCAGAATCAGTCGCTGGAACAAAATCTCGCGACCCTCACCACGATTCGAGAGAAGGCCGAGGCCAGCGGTCTCGGGATGGTCGTTTACGTTTCGATGGCCTTCGGAAATCCGTATCAGGACCTTTGGAGCATCGAGCGCCTCGTCGAGGCCGTGCGCGGGATCGCCGCGCTCGAAGTCGGCGCGATTTCTCTGGCGGATACGGTCGGCCTCGCCGACGCGGATTTGATCCGCAAGGTCGTGACCGCCGTGATCGAAGGAGCCGGCAGGCAGGAGATCGGAGTCCACCTCCACAGCACGCGCGGAGAAGCCGCGGGCAAAGTTCTGGCCGCGTTCGATGCCGGCTGCCGCCGTTTCGACGCCGCGCTCGGCGGCCTCGGCGGCTGTCCCTTCGCGCAAGATCAGATGGTCGGAAACATCCCGACCGAAGAAGTGATCCGCGCCCTGGGCCAGCGCGGGGTGCGATCGCCCGTCGCCGGCGGTCTGAACGAAGTCGCGCGACTGAACGAGCAAATCAGCCAGCGATTCGCCAGTTAAGCTTCGGGCCCAAAGCGGACAGCCGTTTCACTCTCTCGCATTCTCCTCGCTTCGTTTTCAATTCAGCTTGTCAGCGTTTCAGCTTTCCGCTTTTCTTTTGCCTTCCAATGCCGCGCGTCCGCTCTCCTCTCCTCCGAGCACCGCCCGCCTCGAGCGCCCGGGGCAAATACCGTGCCCCGGCTCATTGCGGAACTCGAAGCGCAGTTCACAGAATCGGCTAAACTGGAAGCGAACATTCGGCGGAACCTGTCGCAATTCGACTTCAAGCCATGAAACTCAATTTCGATCACCTCCAGCGTTGCAGCCAGACCCTGGATCGCTCGCTGCAATCGCTCGGCAAGGCAGAGCCGGGAAGCATTGATTACGAAGTCTTTCGCAACGCCGTCATCAAAAGCTTTGAGCTGACCCTTGAAACTGCCGGCAAGCTCCTGCGCAAAGTCCTTAAACAATACGTCGGCTCGCCGAAGACGGTAGACGCGCTTGTTTTCAAAGATGTGCTCCGCCACGCGTCCGTGCACGGCTTGCTCAGTGCCGAAGAATTGGAGCGCTGGCTTGTCTATCGCGATTCGCGCAACGACACCGCGCACAATTACGGGGAAGAATTGGCCGAGCAGACCCTCAAACTCATCGGCCACTTCAAAGAGGACGCGCTCGCACTCTGCGAGACACTGCGCCAGAAACATGGCTGATTCCGTTCTCTCACTTCAGCCCCGGCATCTGGAAGAGTTGCGCCACCTCATTGCTACTCATCTTCCGCAAGAAGAAGTCTGGGCCTACGGCAGCCGCGTCGCCGGGACCGCGCACGAGACCAGCGACCTCGACCTGGTCGTCCGCCATCCTGGTGATTTGAAGTCCCCGCAAGATTCTGCGTTCTGGGTTTTAAAGGAAGCTCTCAGCGAAAGTCATCTTCCATTTCTGGTCGAACTTTTGGATTGGGCGAGATTGCCATCCACGTTTCGGGAGAACATCGCCCGGCAACATGTCGTTCTTTACCTTCCCGGGCAGCACGCGGAGGTCGCCGAACGCGTCCGCCCGAAAGAAGGCGTAAGAGTCAACGAGGACGAGCAGCAATATGGCAAGTGAGTGGATGAAGAAGACAAATTTCGACCGCTACCTGGAGGAACACCTCAAGGACCCGGGCTTCGCCCAACGCTTCAAGGCGGCCGGCGAAGCGTGGGACATCGCACTTCAGATCACCCGTCTGCGCGAAGAAGCCGGCGTCTCTCAGAAAGAACTGGCCGAGCGCCTGGATACCACCCAGCAACAGATCAGCCGCCTCGAGTCGCCGGCCTACGAAGGCCACTCCCTCAGCATGCTCCGGCGCGTCGCCGCCGCATTGGACGCCCGTGTGCGAGTCGTCATCGAACCGCGGCCCGAGACAAAGAAAAGCGCCGTTGTGCGCGAGGAACCGCGAACATACGGGCGGAGCAAAAAGAAGAGGTGATTCGCGCGCTCGCCCAGCGCGGGGTGGGATCGCCCGTCGCTGGCGGTCTCGGCGAAGTCGCGCAGCTCAACGAGCAAATCAGCCGGCAATACGCTAGTTAGGCGAGCTCGCGACGACCGTGCTAACTCCTATCTTGTCTTACCAGCGTTTTGAAGTTTGGTCCCGCCTCCAATAGCGCAGCGTCATTGGCCCGCCGCCTTTTCGCAACGCTCGAGCAGCCGCGGTGCTTCGATCCGTTCCGCCCAGGCCGCGAAGGCTGGCGTCGCACCACGCCAGCGCCACGGAAAAGCATTCGCTCACGTGGCTGGTTAATCGAGCGTCGGGGTATCACAATCGGAGCCGCGTGAGCGGAGCCTTTTACGCGGTAATGTGACTTTAGATCTCCAGCGGCGAATGCGCCGCCGGCTTCCCTAGACCAACTCGCAAAAACTAATACATCATTGATGGACCGCGGCCATCGCTCTACATTCCATTGGTTCTGGATCCCGCCAGCGACTGTTTCAAGAAGTGGCAGGCGGGGTCCGATAATTCGCAAACTGCTGGCAATGATGCCCGGAGACCTGTTCGCTGGGCCCAACCGGCGCAAGCAAACTAAATCGATGCCGAAGCAGCCGCGCGCACCATGACTATCAACCAAAACCTTCAAGGCATGATATTAACGACCTGGGAGGGAATGCTGTGATAATTTCCAATCTTAACGCTCTCAAAGGGTCTTTTGTACCCCTCGTTGTTCCCTTCAATGAGGGAAAGGTGGACTACGACAGCTATGCGAAGATTTGCGAGTGGCAAATCGCGAAAGGCAGCCATGGTCTCTTGGTCAACGCCACTAGCGGTGAACCAACGACACTGACGCTGGAAGAACGCGCCAAGCTCGTGGAAGTTGCTGTGGAAGTTGCAGCCGGGCGCCGCCCGGTCTGCGCCGGCACGGCATCGCAGTCCCATTCGGAAACTGTTACCCTAATCGAACGCTATCAGAAGCTTGCGGTCGAATCGGTCTTTGTTGTCACGCCTTACTACTGCAAACCGCCGCAGCGCGCGCTTGTTGACTTTTTTGCAGACATAGCGGGGCGCACGGACAGGCCGCTCTTGATTTATCACATCCCTGCCCGCGCCGCCGTCAGACTCGCAGCGAGCACCATCGTCGAGATCAAGGACCGTGCCGAGAACTTTGTTGGTCTGAAAAACACAGACGATGACATCGGTCTGGTGACAGAAGTGCTAAACCGCATAGGCAAGGATTTCCGGATTTTCTGCGGTACGGAAAAGATGAGCCTTCCCATGCTTTCTGTGGGTGGCTGCGGCACCATGATTTCAGTCAGCAATATCGTTCCCGACAAGGTTGCACGGCTTTGCGAACTTTTTAGCGCTGGAGATGCCGAAGGCGCACGACGGCTAAATGATGAACTCTCTGAGCTGTTCGCCGCAATAGACTGGGATACCTCGCCGATTGCTACCAAGTATATGCTCAAACGGATTGGCGTCATCAGTAAGAACGAACACCGCCTGCCGATGACGACATCGACGGTCGAACTTGAGAGGCGGCTCGATGCGGCGCTCGACCGCGCAGGGCTGATCTAGCTGTAGATTAACCCCTGGGGTCAGTCCTAAGTAACTTATCATTGTGCATTGGGTTTCGCCTTCTTCACCGCGGACAAATGGAAAGTATGAAGGATGAGGGAAGAATTAAGAATCAAAAATTAAGAAGTTTTGGCTCGCTTCAAGGATGGTGACGAAAATCGCGGTCAGCTCTTCGCATTGACTCGCTCCCGGATCGCTCGCCCTTCGGGCTGGCGTCTATGTCGCTTTGCTTTCGCTCGCTCCATTCTTGTCGCAAAGGCGCGAGCTTTTCCGCGCTGACAACCCCCGATTCTACGAGGAGTTCCAGCTAGTAGGCGCTTTGACTCGCTGCTTTCCCATCAGCTCGCCCGCTACCTCGCGGGTTTTTCCATCTATGTCGCGGTCACCCGGTCCGCTCCATTCTTCAATCTCGCGCAGCGAATCGCCGCATTTCGCGATGAATTGATTCGCTCGTTGCCCACTCGCTCTCCGCTACCCTCGCGGCCTTACCGTCTATGTCGCTCCTCCCGGTCGCCCATTCAGCTTTGCTCCGCGCGCGAAACGCTTCTCGATAATTGGAGCCGATTGAAGTTCCGGATCGGAGCAACTGCTTGCCGAGCACCTGCGCCTCAGTTGCCTTCGGGAGCGTGGAAAACATACGCACCATCCGAAGCGCGAAAGCCTTCGTCCGATCGCGTTTCACGCTGCAAGCCATTGCAGTCGGCAGGTTCTCATTGATCGCCTTGCTGCACGGCGCTGAGCGCGGCGCGGCGATCCGCGGGGAGTGCGGCGAGGTATTGAGTGCAAATGGGGGTCAGGCATTGGGTCAGGCATCAAAATCTTGACGGATCGACCTCTGGGCATCGGCGTTGTCCTCGCCGGCGCGATTGTGCCGGTCGGCGCGCGCGGCGCCAGTTTTTCGAGCCAGACCTCGTAGTTGTGATGGAGCCCGCTTCCGTCGTCGTTGATGAAGAGAGACGCAGTGATGTGCATGGCGTTGACCCTGCGCCCATATCCGGGACGGCGATTATTCGCAAAAGCGCTTTCAAGCACTGCAAGAAAAAAGGACTGGCCCAGCCTCTCTCGAAAGAAGGGTTAGAGACCGCCTTGCTCCGCTCGCCTTGCGGCCGTTGCCACAGCCGTTTCCGCCATGATTTGGCCGTAGCCGGTTGACACAAGCCGGCGCACTACACTCTCGGGATCGAGAGTCGCGAGCAGCCGTTCGGCCTCGGCTTCTGCGGCAGGCAGGCCTTTCAGGATGCTCTCCATTCGGCTAAACGGTCGAACCGACGTGTTCGGGGCCTGGCGGATCAACTCTCCTAGCAACTCCTCGATCCGACGGAGGCGAACGGAAAACTCGTCGACTTCGACGCGCGCTGGCTTGATGTGCATAAAGGCGGTTGGAATTGCGGACGCGGGGTCGCTGATCGTTTCGCGCAAGGCGCGGGCTATCGTGGCGTGCAGCTCGCTGCCCCAAAACGCGTTGTCTTTAGTGTACGTGACCATGCGTTCTTGGCCCACATCAAAGAATAGCTCGAGGTCGCGCGGGGAAACGAGGACAGTTGGTTTTCCCAGCGCATGGGCGAGGCCGAGTTCGTAATGGACGTTTCGATTGGACTCGGTGATGTCAGCCAAGACGACAGCGGATCGAGATAAGAGGTCGACGATGTCTTGGAGCACAGAGCCCGCGCGAAAAACCTCGTCTGCGCGTACTGGCACGAGCCCCGCCTCGGAAATCGCGGGCGCGTAGATTTGCGTGTAGTAGTCGTCCCACAGGCCGCCGAAGGGCATGACGACAAAGCACGAAGGGTGTAGAAGCGAGTCCGTGGCTGCCATTGGCGTCGATTGCGGGGCGAGTGAGCTCCAACGAGAACAAGGTCAGCTGCCGCAAGGTGGAGCGCAAGCAGAAGAGAAGATGGGGTCGCGCTCCTATGCAGTTGACATTTGGTAAGAGCGGGCATCAGCCTAACCGCCGTAGAGAAGGAGAAGAGAAAGGTTGAAACGCTGAAATAATTTTGTGCTGGTCGGCCGCCTGGCATGAGCGTTTTCGGATTCAGCAAAGAACGTTTCTGCCACTTAGCTAGCCACGCTTGTCTAACCATACATCTGAGGTAGTCCGTCAAGGATTTTGAGTAAAGTTATTGGCCGGTGACTCAGGCGGCTTGCGCGAGGGTGAGTTCTAGCTTGGCCGCGAGGGGTGAGCCGCGGCGTTTGAGGCCTTCGAGATAAGTCGACTCATCATAGGCGACGCGGTCGCGCCAGCAGACGAACATGATGCGCTGCCACTTGAAGGCCAGGGCGCGCACAGCGGTGGGATGCTTTTTGCCTTTGGCGATCTGTTCCTGGAGGAAGAGTTTGGCCCAGGAGCAATGGAGGACGGATTGGTTGGCGTACTCGAAGAAGCTCTGATGGACGAAGTGGGGCCGGCCCCAGCGGCGATGGACCCAGTGCTGGTTTTTGCCGCTGCGCTCGGTGACCGGGGCAATGCCGCTGTATTGCTGGATGGCGGCGGCACTCTGGTAGCGGGAGCGTTCGCTGCCGAAGGCGCAGCAGAGCCGGGGTGCGAGGGTGGGCCCGGCGCCGGGGAAGCTTTGCCAGATGGCGGCATCGGCGTGGGCAAGGAAGAGTTGGGCGATGCGCGTGTCGTATTCTTTGAGCGCGGCGGCGAGCTGGAGTAACTGGCGTGCCAGCATCCTGACCTGAACTTTGGCGGGCTCAATTACGGCCTGGTCGCTAGGTGAGCGGGATCATCGGCCGCGATCGCCTCGAGGCGTTGATTGATCAGATCCAAACGCCGGCAGTTGTGTGCGTAGTAGAACTTGCGGATCGTTTCTTTTCTCGCCTTTTGCAGTTCCTGGAGGGAAGGCCACTTGAGGAGGAACTGGCAGGCGAGCGGGGCAAAGAGATCCTGGCCGGCCAATGTCAGGGCCTGGGGATAGTAGCTCTTGAGGGCGTCGCGCAGCATGTTGGAGAGGAGGGTGCGCAGGTCGACCGTGGCGCGGCGCTGTTCCAAGAGGCGGGCGAGGCTGCGTGTCTGAGGATCCTCTGGCCGCCAGGGAGTGAGTTTGTCGCGGTGCTGGCGGAGCAACTCGAGGCAGACCTGGGCATCGGAAGGATCGCTCTTGGCCCGGCTGGTCTTAAAGGCCTGGCGGTAGCGTGCGGCGGTGGCCGGGTTGACCGGGTAGAGCACAAGGAAGGGATAAGCCATGAGGGCGGAGATGAGGGGGCCTTTGGCTTGCTCCAGGCAGAGGGCGATCTCGCCATTGGGGAAGCGTCTGGCCAGCGCGAGCGCCCATTGCGCGATCGCTTCTGGGGTATGCTCCAGGACAGAAGTTTCACACGCGCCGCTCGCACAATCGTAGAGACGGAGGGCGTGTTCCTCGCTTCCCCAGTCCAGCCCGATGAGCGCCGCAAAGTCGTTGCCCTCCGGTGCTGTTCTCTTCATCCTGTCGTTGTCATTGTTGGTTGATTTCATTTGCTTGTTTTGCTTTTTGGTTGGCTGCGCGGGGCGCGAACAACACGCTGGCTTTCATTCGGCGAAGGCATTATTGTCTGGACCTCGAACGGGGCCTCATCTGAGGATTCGTTACGAATGAAAGCACGCCCGGACTCCACTCGAAGCTATGGTTAAAATCGTCGAGCGATCGGCGATGGAGATTCGTAGTGGGCCGGTGCGTGCGATCTTCCCGCAAGCAAGCAATGAAAAGAGGAGACAAAAGCTGGGCAAGCATGATTCTCTGGAGCGCGGCAGAGTTATTCACAGCCTCACTGCGCCAGCCCAACAAGGGCCGTTCCGCTCGCCCATGAATAACTACTGGTTGACCAATAATTGCGATCTGAGCATCATTGTGCACTGACGATGCATGCGTTTCGATTTCATCCTGGTGCTGTTCTCGTTCGTCTTCGTCTGCTGCGATCTGGTCGCTTCCCGCCGATGACAGCAGATCGTCTTCGGCCGACGGAGACTGAAGCTGATACTGGATGCCCTCCTCATATCCGTCCGGCCGGTTCTCATTGATCGCTTGCGCACGGCGCTGAGCGCGACGCGGCGATCCGCGGGGAGTGCGGCGAGGTATTGGGCCACAGTGGAAGCTGTCATGTGGGCGACGATACACAGCTCCGAAAGGCAGAAGGAAGAATTAAGATTTAAGAAGTTCTGATCGCGAAGAAGGATCAGAAGAAATCGGGAAGGCCGGGGTTGGAATTCGCTGGACGCGGCTGTGAACCGGGGTTTGGAATGGAGCGATGACGCGACGCCATTTCCTCGTGACGATGGGATCGGCGGCCTCGGCGACGATGATCAAAGTGCCGGCTCATGCCGAGGACACGATGAAGTGGAACGGTTATGACGCGGCGATCGTGATCGATGCGCTCGGCGGCCCGGGGAATGCGAATGGACCGCGCGAGGAGCGGACCAAACTGACGGCGGCCGATCTGGCAGACGTGAAGGCGTCGGGATTGACCGCCGTGAACCTGACGGTCAACGCGATCGGGAGTTACGCGAAAGATTTTGAAGAAACGCTCAAGAACATCGCCTTCTACGACGGCGAAATCGCGGCGCATCCCGATCGGCTGCTGAAGGTGAAGAGCAGCGCGGATTTGGCGGAGGCGAAACGAAGCGGCCGGCTCGGTATTATTTACGGGTTTCAGGATGGGACGCCGTTCGGCGAGTCCCTTGATCGGCTCGATCTTTTCCACGATCTCGGGGTGCGGATTGTGTTGTTTACCTACAATCGCCGAAACCTGATCGGCGACGGTTGTCTGGAGCCGGCGAACGCGGGACTGAGTCTTTTCGGGCGAGAATTGGTCGGGCGGCTAAATGAAAAGCGCGTGCTGATTGATCTCAGTCACTGCGGCGACCGCACCACGATGGAGTCGATCGAACTTTCAAAACAGCCGGTCGCGATCACGCACACGGGTTGTCGCGTGTCGCGTTCCGGGGTCGGTTCTTGATAATGGCTACTTGCGGCCAGGTAGATGCGAAATCGCTCGTCGAGTGCGCCGGAGCCCGTTTAGGGTGTGCTCGACAAATGCAGACTGTCACGCCTCATTAGCCGAATCTGATTTTGAATGCCGTCGTCGAGATTCTCAAACGGGCGCAGGAGGAGCAATTGCCCTGTCTCGTGGTCGGCGGGCATGCGGTGATTCTTTATCAAGTTCCCCGCTTCACGCGTGACATCGATTTCGTGGTGCCGGACGAAGCCGTGGAGCGCTGGCTCGATTTTCTCCAGCGTCTCCAATACCGCATCTATCATCGCACCGAGGCGTTTATCCAACTCGAGCCGGCCACGCCGGGGAGCCTGCCCCCGGTCGATCTCATGCTCGTGGATAAAGGCACTTGGACGAAACTGCAGGCCAAGGCGGAAAGTCGCGACGCCGGCGAGGGGCTGCGCCTGACCGTTCCCCATCCGTGGCATCTCATCGCGATGAAGCTCACCGCGGCCAGGTCTGCGACCCGCCGGGCGGGCGCCTCGGATTGGAGCGACATCTTCGATTTGCTCAGAACCTGTCAGATCGATCTAAAGGATCCGGACTTTCGACAACTGGTTGTGCAATTTGGAGGCGACGAAGCCTTGAATCGGATGGAGGGTGAGGCGCGATGAGTGAAACGGCGGAAACAGGTCCATGGGATTTGCGATTGCGTGAAGCAACCTCCCCGTTATATCCCAGCCATCTGCGCCAGCCGCCGAGCTGGATCGCATTCATGCGCGAAATAGATGCGGAGTGGCAGCGCCAGATGCGAGAGAACGATGCTCCGGAGCGCCGTCTGCGCGGAAAGAACCCTGAGCGGTTTCGGCTCTAGAAAAGGCCATCGCGCGAACGCGGCTGTAAACCGGGGTTTGGAATGAAACGATGACGCGACGCCATTTCCTCGTGACGGCGGGATCGGCGGCCTCGGCGACGATGATCAGGGTGTCGGCTTACGCTGAGGACCCGATGACGTGGAACGGTTATGACGCGGCGATCGTGATCGATGCGCTCGGCGGCCCGGGAAATGCGAATGGACCGCGCGGGGAGCGGACCAAATTAACGGCGGCCGATCTCGCAGACGTGAAGGCGTCAGGATTGACCGCCGTGAACCTGACGGTCAACGCGATCGGGAGTTACGCGAAGGATTTTGAAGAAACGCTCAAGAACATCGCTTTCTACGGCGGCGAAATCGCGGCGCATCCCGATGTGCTGCTGAAGGTGAAGAGCAGCGCGGACTTGGCGGAGGCGAAACGAAGCGGCCGGCTCGGTATTATCTACGGGTTTCAGGACGGGACGCCGTTCGGCGAGTCGCTCGATCGGCTCGATCTTTTCTACGATCTCGGGGTGCGGATTGTGTTGTTTACCTACAATCGCCGAAACCTGATCGGCGACGGTTGTCTGGAGCCGGCGAACGCGGGACTGAGTCTTTTCGGGCGGGAATTGGTCGGGCGGCTAAATGAAAAGCGCGTGCTGATTGACCTCAGTCACTGCGGCGACCGCACCACGCTGGAGTCGATCGAGCTTTCGCGGCAGCCGGTCGCGATCACGCACACTGGTTGTCGCGCGATCGCCGATCTGCCGCGGAACAAGACCGACGAGCAATTGCGCAAGCTGGCTGACAAAGGAGGTGTGGTCGGCATTTATTTCATGCCCTATCTGCGCACGAGCGGCCAGCAGATGGCAGAAGATGTGATTCGCCATTTGGAACACGCCCTGAAAATCTGCGGCGAGGATCATGTCGGCATCGGAACGGACGGCACGATTTCGCCGGTGAAGGTGACCCCGGAATATCGCCAAGCCTTCGCCGAGGAAATGGCGGAACGGCGGAAACGCGGGATCGCCGCGCCGGGCGAGCGCGCGGACGCGTTTACCTTTGTGCCCGATTTGAATACGCCGCGGCGCTTCGAGACGCTGGCCTGGCTGCTGAGCAAGCGCGGACACTCGGATAGTCAGATCGCGAAAATTCTGGGCGGGAATTTCGAGCGTCTCTTTCGCGAAGTTTGGGGCTGACGAGGCGGCGTGCAACGCGGAAGCGACAGCGCGCTTCCCTCCAGGGTTTATCCTTTTCCTGGGTTCTCGCCACGGCGAGTCTGCCGATCTGGTTCAAGACTCAGGGGACGGCGGCCAATATGGCCGCCCTACATTTGCGGCTTTGCCGTAATGCCTGACCTCTGACATCTGACATCTGATCTCTGTCTTCCGCCCTCCGGCTTCGCCGCGCTAGGTCTGCACCACGCCCATGTGAAAGCGCGCGCCCTGCGGCATCGGGCGGCTGACGTAGCCTAACAATCGCACGAGGACGTCGCGCGTCTCGTGCGGCTGAATGATGGCGTCGACCCAGCCGCGCGCGGCGCCGTAGCGGATGTCGGTTTGTTCTTCGTAGGTTTCCTTCACCTTCGCGCGCAGTTGCTCGAGTTCTTCGGGCGTCGCTTTCTTGTCGCCGCGCTCGCGCGAACGCGCGAGGACGGAGAAGACGGTATCGGAAGCCTGGGCCGCGCCCATCACGGCGTAGCGCGCATTCGGCCAGGCGAGGATGAAGCGCGGATCGTAGGCCTTGCCGCAGAGCGCGTAGTTACCCGCACCAAACGAACCGCCAACCACCACCGTGATTTTCGGGCACGACGGAATTGCTGACCGCGTTGACCAGTTTCGCGCCGCTCCGGATGATCCCGCTCTGTTCCGCGTCGCGCCCGACCATGAAACCGGTCACGTCCTGGAAAAAAATGATCGGCAAACCGGTTTGGTTGCAATCCATGACGAAGCGCGCGGCTTTGTCGGCGCTGTCGGAATAAATGACGCCACCCATCTGGATGCCGGCTTTCTTCGTGCGGACCTGGTGGCGCTGATTGGCGACGATGCCGACCGAATGTCCGCCGATGCGCGCGTAGGCGGTGACGAGCGTTTTGCCGTAGTCGGCTTTGTATTCATCGAGCGAATCGGCGTCGATGATCGAGGCGAGCAGGTCGCGCGCGTCGTATTGCTTTTGGCCTTCGAGATTGATCAGATCGTAAACCGCATCGGGATCCTTCGCCGGCGGCCTTCGCTTTCTTCGCCGCGCTATTTTCCTTCGCGGCCTCCGCTTCGGGGAGATGCGCGACTAACGAACGCAGCCGCTTCAGACACTCGGCATCGTCCTTCTCATAAAAATCGACCGTGCCGCTGATCTCGGCGTGCATGTGCGCGCCGCCGAGCTCTTCGGCGTCGACGATCTGCCCGATGGCGGCTTTGACTAACGACGGCCCGGCGAGATAGAGGCCGCTCCCTTCGGTCATGAGCACCTTGTCGCAGAGCACCGGCAGATAGGCGCCGCCCGCGACGCAGTTGCCCATGATGGCGGCGAACTGCGGAATGCCCGCGGCGGAGATGACGGAGTTGTTGCGAAAGATTCGGCCGAAATCGTCTTCGTCAGGAAAAATTTCGTCCTGCATCGGGAGGAAAACGCCGGAGGAATCGACCAGGTAAATGATCGGAAGCGCGTTCTCGAAGGCGATGCGCTGGGCGCGGATGAGCTTCTTCGCTGTCTGGGGAAAGAAGGCGCCGGCTTTCACGGTCGCATCGTTGGCGATGATCATGCACGGGAATGCCGGCGACGTTGCCGATGCCGGCGACCGCGCCGGCGGCCGGGACGCTGCCCCATTGCTCATACATTTTGTAGGCGGCCCAGAGCCCGATCTCGAAAAAATCGCGCGTCGCGATCGAGCAGATGCGCGATGCGTTCGCGGGCCGGGAGACGGCCCGTTTGCGCTGCCGGTCCTGGCCGACTTTGCCGCCGCCTTCGCGCAGGATTTCTTCTTCCTGCAGAATGGCTTCGCATCTCTCGAGAAGGCGTTGCGGGCAGCGGTGTCGGCGCGTGAAGTCATCGGGGGGACTTACTTCGGCGAAGGGCGGCGATCAAGCAAGGGAACTGTAGGGGCGGCCGTGTCGGCCGCAGAGAGCGTGGTTCGCGACGGGCGAGGTGCGTTTGCGGGCGACGCGCCCGCCCTACTCCAAAGCGAAGCGTCTAATAGATGTCGTGTTCGGCGGGATGAAGCGGAATCGCCGCGGATCGAGCGCAGGCGCCGGCGCATCCCGCGGTCGGATTCCGGCCGGTTGATCCGCTCCATCGCCATCTTCACGAGCAACGGAATGATGGCGAGCGTGCCGACGGAGACGAGCGCGATCGCAGTCGCCTGCCGGGCCGGGCGATTCAGTCGCTCGGCCACCAGCATCCCGAGGCCGAGACCAAAGGCGGTCCGGGTGAGAGTCCACAATCCGTCCAAGGCCAAAGCTTCCGCCGTTTTTGGAATGGATAACGAAATTGACATCGCCTAACCTTATACTTCCCATAGCAGAAAAAAAGAAACGGGAAATCACGCACAGCTCTCTCGCGCCGCACTTTTCCCTATGACGAATCCGCTCTACGCGCTCATCCTCGCCGGCGGCAGTGGCGAACGCTTCTGGCCGCTGAGCCGGCGCGCGCGACCGAAGCAGTTGCTGCAGCTGGTCTCGAGAAAAGACGTTGCTCGAGGAAACGATCGATCGGCTCGATGGGCTGGTCCCGCCGGAACGGATTTTGATCCTAACGAATGTCGATCAGGAAGCCGACCGTGCGCGGATTTGCTGCCGGATCTTCCGCCGGAAAATATCGTGGCCGAACCGGCGAAGCGCGATACCGCGGCGGCCGTCGCCCTCGCCACCGTCCTGGGTGGCGAAGCGCGATCATCGCGCCACCATGCTGGTCCTGCCGGCAGACCACGTGATCAAGGATCGGGCCGCCTTTCAGGAGACGATGCAGACCGCGGCCCGCGCCGCGGAGGAGACGGGCGCGATGGTGACGATCGGGATCAAGCCGACCTGGGCCTGTCCGGGCTTCGGTTACATCGAGCAGGGCGCCCGGTCGCGCTTGCGGGAGGGCGCGCGCCTAACGACGTTTTCGCGTCCTGCGTTTCCGCGAAAAACCAAACGCGCGAACTGGCCGACAGCTTTGTTCAGAAAGGCAATTTCCGCTGGAACGCCGGGATGTTTGTCTGGTCGGTCCCGACCGTGCTGAGCGAGTTCAACCGGCACGCGCCGGAGCTGGCGGATTTCATTTCGCAAGTGCGCGCGCCCGGTAACTGGGAGACGGCCTTGCGCGACTCGCTTCGCGAATTTGCCGGCGATTTCGTTCGATTACGCGATCATGGAAAAGGCCGATCGCGTCCTGATGGTGGAAGCGAGTTTCGACTGGGACGACGTCGGTGGCTGGCGCGCGGTCGCGGCCTATCTGGAGAAAGACGAGCATGACAACGCCGCCAACTGCGACCTGACCGCGCTTGCACGCGAGCAACAACATCGTCTTCAGCGATCAACCGGCGAAGATCGCGCTCCTCGGCGTGCACAACCTCATCGTCGTCCGGACCGGCGACGCCCTCCTCATTTGCAACCGCCGCGACGCCGAGAAGATCAAAGACCTGGTCGGCAAACTTCCGCCGGAGCTGCAATGAGAGAAAATCCGCCTAACGAATGAAACGGATCATGGGCATCGATTACGGGACGGCGCGGATCGGCGTGGCGCTCTCCGACGAATTGCAAATGCTGGCCCATCCGGCGGAGACGATCGCGGTCGCGAAGACGGCCGATCCCCCGGCGCGGATCGCGCGCGATCGTGCAGGAGAAAAATGTCGAACAGATCATCGTCGGTCTTCCCCGGCACATGAACGGAAGCGACGGCGCATCGGCGGACAGGCGCGCGAGTTTGCGGAAAAGCTGCGCGCGAAAGTGACATGCGAAGTGCGCACCTGGGACGAGCGCCTCTCGACCGTGGCGGCACATCGCTCGCTGCGCGAAGCGGGCAAATCGACCCGCCAGACGCGCGGCTACATCGATCAGGTGGCGGCGCAGATTCTCCTGCAAAGCTATCTCGACAGTCTGGAGTTCAACCAGGTTGGCACCGAGCCGAACCCCTTTGCCTAACGACGAGACACTCCCGGCGAAGGACCATCCGCGCCGGCTGAAACTGATCATCGCATACGATGGACTGGGCTTCTCCGGCTGGCAGAGCCAGGCAAATGGCGACACGATCCAGGACCGGCTTGAGTTGGCGTTCGCCAAGGTAACCGGTGGGAAGGTCCGCCTCCATGGCGCCGGCCGAACTGATGCGGGGGTTCACGCGCTCGGACAATGCGCCCATGCCGATCTCGAGACGCGACTCGAGCCCGCGGTCCTGCGCGACGCTGTGAACGCCTCCCTTCCGCCGTCGATCCGGATCCTGAGCTGCCGGTTCGTGCCGCGGACTTTTCATGCGCGTTTCTCGGCTCGCGGGAAAATCTATCGCTACCGCATCGCGACGACGCCGGTGCTGCCGCCTTTCGAGGTCGGCCGCGCCTGGAATGTGACCGCTCCCTTGAACGACGAACTGCTGCGCGCCTGCGCCAAAGAATTCGTCGGCCAGCACGACTTTGCCGGATTCGCGGCGCAGCGTGGAACAGCAGTGGCTTCGACGGTTCGAACAATCCGCAGAGTGCGCGTCGGACGCGCCGCTGGCCTAACGACGATCGAGGTGGAGGGCGACGGTTTTCTCTACAAGATGGTGCGCCTGATGGTGGGTGCGATGGTGCGCTGCGCCCTGGGCAAAACAAGCATTGCGGAAGTGCGGGAACGGCTGCGCTGCGTCGCCTTGCCGAACAATCGTTTCGTCGCACCCGCGGCCGGGCTCACACTTGTTCGGGTGCAATATGACAGAAATGTTTGATCCCAGCACAAAAGAAAAATCCACCGGCAGGAATGGCAGAAGAATTGCTCGTGGAGAGGCGCTATATGCCTTCGCCGACTGCCGCCGACGTTTCGGGCATCTCAGGAAGGAAACAGGGGTTTTATCGCTGCCTGTTCCGGTGGTTCGTTAGTCCGGATCATTTCCATTTTGGGCTGCTGGCCGGCACGGTGGTCAGCGCCCTGGTCTTCGCGGCGTTCGCCGTCACTTTTGCGCTCGTCGCGCTTAGAAATCAAAAGCGCGAAGAGCAGCGCGCGCACAGTGTCGAGGTGGTGCGACTTGCCAGCGTCGTCGAGAACGATGTCTCGGCCTTCGAAAACGCTTATCGCGCTCCTCACCTGGCGCGGAGCAGAGATTATGTGGCAGGCTTCGACCAGCTTGGTGAGAACTTTTTGAAGCATTGCGACCAGTTGAGCAGCGTCCTCGGCGCAGATACTGCCCAACAAGAGCGAATTCTGCAAATGCGAGAAAACGTTCAGAGCTGGTTTGCCCATAGCTTGTTGTCACTTGTTTCAGCTCGTCAGTCGACAGGCAACCAGACGGAAACGAAGGCGGCCCTGAAAATACCGGCATTAGACCAGGCGCATGACGTTCTGCAGACGATTCTGGGCGAGGAACAGGTTCGCCTGAGGCAAGCCATGGGGAAACAGGAACGGGTCATTCAATCCATCCAGATTCTCAGTTTCATCCCAGAAATGGAGCAGGCCGCGTCCGACATGCAGAAGGAGAAGCGGGGCTATGTCTTGAGCGGCGATCCCGCTTTCATCGACTCCTACAACCGAGCGACCGCTGATTTCTACGCCTTCGAGAGTTGCCTTTTCGTTCTCGTTGCGAACGACCCGGCGCAGGTCGTCCAGCTAAAGGGCATTCGGGATGAACTCGAGAAATGGATTGCGCAGTCTGCCGTCCCAGACATCAAGGCAAAAGGCCACAGCGAAGTGCTATCGGGCCTCGCGCTCGAGGGGCGTGACGAAGCGCTAATGGATAATGTCCGTCATGCGCTGAGACAGTTTGAGAAGGAGCAATACGACATATACCAAGTGCGATTGACCGACGCCCGCGGCGCGCGCGGCAAGACTCTGCATGGGTTGGAACTTTTTTGCGCGCTGGCGGCTGGCCTGATGATTGCATCCGGGGGCTACACCTTCGTTCCCTACCGGCGGCAGTTGAAAAGGCTGAAGGTCGCCAACGCGCGAATCCAATCCGTTGTCGACCACATCCTGGAGGGCATGGTCACAATCGATGAAAAAGGTGCGGTTTGCTCGATGAATGCCGCCGCCCGGCGAATGTTCGGCTACGAAGGAGACGAATCTCTTTGGATTGAATTCAGCGCGCTCATTCCAAAACGTTTCGAGCGCACACTCGAGGATGAGCCGATGATCTGCGACTGGTCGTATCTCGCCGGGCACATCGGAACAACGACGCTCGCTCTCGCGAGAACACGCAGCAATGACACCTTCCCGGTCGAAGTTTCCCTCGTCAAAATGACGGGAGATGAGCAAGGGCTTCACGTCGCGGTGATCCGTGACCTGAGGGAGCGAAAACGCCTCGACGAAGAAGTCGCGGTCGAGAAGAAGAGTTTCGCCGGGACCCTGACCTCGATCGACGACGGTGTGATCACGACCGATCTCGAAGGTCGCGTCGTGATTTGCAATCCGGCCGCTGAAGCGTTGGTTGGCTGGAAGACAAGCGAAGCGGTTGGGCAGCCGTTCCGAAGTGTTTTCGCAATCTCAGTTGACGGTGCGCCGGCGCAAGAACGCAACGGAAGCACCGAACACCTGAGCGAGGCGGAGGCGATCCTTCTCAGCACATCGGAGCGTGCCACTCTCACGGCGCGGGATGGGAGCAGGCACCTTCTTCAGCAGCTCGCTTCACCGATCCGGGACGAGAAGGATGAAATCTGCGGAGTGATAGTCGTCTTTCGCGACATCACCCAGCGGCCGCACAGTGACGGCGAGCGCCACAGAGGCGGGGCGCTTGATCAACTCGGCCTTCTCGCCGGTGGCATCGCCCATGATTTCAACAACCTACTTACCGCCGTCATCGGCAACATTTCGCTCGTCACCAACCGGCTCCCGCCTGACGACAACATGAAGCGCCGGCTAAACGACGCCAGGAACGCTTCCCTCCGGGCGCGCGATTTGGCGCAACAGCTCCTCACTTTCGCGCGTTGCGGTACGCCGATTAAGACACCTGCTTCGATCACTAATCTCATTGAGGAAACCGCGAGCCTTTCCCTGCGCGACGCACAGAGCCGGAGCAAGCTCACGATCGAACCCGATCTTTGGACAGCGGAGTTTGATCCCGGGCAGATTAGCCAGGTCATCGCGAACCTGGTCGTAAACGCGGATCAAGCCATGCCCAACGGCGGTACGTTGTACCTGAGTTGCGATAACTTTTCACACAGGGCGACCAGGAATTCCGTCGTGCTCGATTTGCCTTCCGGCGATTACATTCGCATTCGCGTTCGTGATGAAGGCGTCGGCATTGCGAAGGAATGCATGGAGCGAATCTTCGAACCCTATTTCACGACCAAGGCGAAAGGAAACGGCCTGGGGTTGGCCACCTCCTACTCTGTGATCAAGAATCATGGTGGCTTGATTACGGTGGAATCCGAGTTGCACCGCGGCTCTACCTTCACGATTTACCTTCCCGCAACCCGCCACCGGCCAATTGCTGTTGCGCCGGTCGACAAAACTAATGAGCTGACGAATGGATCCCGTCGGGTGCTCGTGGTGGATGATGAGGAGGCAATCTGCATGCTGGCCGAATTCACGCTTACCCGACTCGGCTACGAGGTTTGCTCAGCAGTGACGGCCGCACGCGCCATCGAACTCTATCGCGAGGCACTGATCGCCGGAAGGCGTTTCGACCTCGTCATCCTGGATCTGACTCTGCCTGGCGGAATGGACGGAAAAGAAGTCCTTAGGGAGCTGATCGAGATCGATCCGACGGTAAACGCAGCGGTGTCCAGCGGCTATGCGACGGACGCGACCATGAAGCGTTACGAGGACTTTGGATTTCGCGGTGTGATCGCAAAGCCGTATGAAGCGTCGGAACTCGGCCGTAAAGTGCAGGCCATGATCGGGCCGAACCGGTCCAATGGAACCGCGGTTCCTGAATTACAGCACGCCTGCTAATGTAGACGCTTCGTTTTCGCAGCGTGAGCGAAGACGATACGCTCGGCAAACCCCTTTAAGAGCCGGGTCACTCACCCCTCCCCTCTTCGCAGAGCAAATCTTCCGCGGCTTGCGAACCCGAAGCGTCCCTTTAGCTTGTTTGCTGGATGAACGACGCGCCTGAACCAGCAGATCGGGAAAAGCTCCCTGCGGCCTACGATTCCAAGATCGAAGGCAACGTCATCTTTACCAGGCTCGATGCGGCCATGAATTGGATGCGCAAGAATTCGCTCTGGCCAATGCCAATGGGCCTGGCCTGCTGCGCGATCGAACTGATGGCTACGGCTTCCGCCCGTTTCGACATTGCCCGCTTCGGTGCGGAAGTGATGCGTTTCTCGCCGCGGCAATGCGACGTCATGATCGTGGCCGGCACCGTGACCTACAAGATGGCGCTCGCTGTAAAGCGCATTTACGAGCAAATGCCGGAACCCAAATGGGTCATCGCAATGGGCGCCTGCGCGTCGAGCGGCGGGATGTACCGTTCCTATGCCGTGCTCCAGGGCATCGATCGATTGCTCCCAGTCGACGTTTATGTCTCTGGCTGCCCGCCGCGTCCGGAAGCACTCCTCGAAGGCCTGATGAAATTGCAGGAAAAGATCGGGCGTGAACGCTCCTTCACCTCGCAAAGACCCGGCCTCGTCGAAGAGATCGAAGCATTAGCCTAGCGTTTTCCTTTTCATCCCTTTGCCATGACTGGCCCGGAACTTCTCACCTCGCTGAGCAAGCATTTTGGATCAAAGATCCGCGAGCAGATCGAGTTTCGCGGTGAGACGACATTTGTCATCGACGCCGGCGATATCCGGGAGGTGGCGAAGTTTTGCCGGGACGAGCTTTCCTTCGATTATCTCCTCGACATTTCAAGCGTCGATAACTTTGGAAACGAACCGCGTTTTGAAATCGTCTACGAGCTTTACTCGATGTCCCTCGCGATCCACCTGCGTCTGAAGCTCAGGGTCTCGGAAGATGACCCAACGGTCGACACCGTCTCCGACATCTGGCCGACGGCGAACTGGCACGAGCGCGAGATCTGGGACATGATGGGCCTGCGTTTCAAAGGCCATCCCGACCTGCGTCGCATCCTGATGTGGGAGGGTTATCCCTACTTCCCGTTGCGGAAGGAATTCCCGCTCGAAGGCAAACCGAGCGACATGCCCGAAGTCGGGTTCACTTCCATCGCTCCGATGGAAGGCGGCCCGTTTGTCACCCAGCCCAGCACCGCGACGACGAAAGATCGCGAACCGCGCGCCCATCCGCCTCCCGATTAAGCGGCGCAGGTCTGTTCCGTGGAGTTGACGGGTGCTGGGGATCAGCCAGAGAGCGCCGCCCAAGCAGGCTGATGAACTCCGCCCCGATCGTCTCTCCGGCCGCCAGTACTTCCGCATGCGAGCGCGGCGTCCGATTTAAACCTGCCGCCCAATTTGTGAGACCCGAAAACCTCGCCACTTCCAGTCCAAGCGCGCGGGCCTGGATGGTTTCGCAGACGGTCGACATCCCGACGGCATCCGCGCCTAACGAGCTCAGCATTTTGACTTCCGCCGGCGTTTCGTACTGCGGACCGATTACGCCTGCGTAGATCCCTTCGTGCAGCGTGAGGTGGTTCGTCCGCACCGCGGCCGCGGGAGCGCTCATGCCAGGCTGGCGAACAGGCGTTGGTCAGGTCGACGAACTCGGCTGTGCCTGACAATGGCGTCGAGCCCGTAATCCGGACCTTGTACCCGGATCTGGACGATGATCGCGGATCACCTCAATCTTCGTTCGTCAAAGAACCGACGCCCGATCGGATCATTCCATATTGTGAGATGAGCGGACTTCCGCGCTCCGTCGTCGAAGGACCCGCCGGGCGGTGATGGTCGCGCACTTTTTCCGTCGCAGAGCTGTCCACTCTTCAAGCGGCGGAGACCGGGGGCGCGGAGGCTGGTCGTTTCGTCACGGCCATCACGTCGGGCCGCGCTCCGTCGTCGCGCAGGGCGGTTGCCTTGCCTTCCTTCGGATACGCGATGCGCGTGTGCAGCATGTTCATGAGCGTAAAACGGAAACGCTCCGCAATCTTTGTTCAGGTCGCGCAGGGTCAGGTCGCACTCGTCGAGCTGATGATCAGCCAGGCGCTGATCGATCAGGTCGGTCACCAGCTGCTCGATCTTTTGCGGGGTCGGCTTCTCGAGCGAGCGCGAGGCGCTTTCCACCATGTCGGCCAGGCTGATGATGGCGCTCTCCCGCGTCTGCGGTTTCGGCCCGCTGTAACGGAAGCTTTCCTCCGAGACTTCGGGAATGTCTTCCTCGCGCATCTTCATGATCTTGCCGCCCGGCCCGCGCATCCTCCAGTTGCTGCAGGGCGCGTTTGTAGAAATAGAAGACCAGCGACGTGCCGTGATGCTGCTGGATGACGTCGATGACCTGCTGGTTGAGCCCGTGCTTGAGCGCGAGATCCACGCCTTCCTTGACGTGCGCGATGATGATGAGCGCGCTCATCGTCGGGGCGAGATCGTCGTGCGGGTTGCGCTCGAAGTTCATGTTCTCGGTGAAATAATCCGGCTTCACCAGTTTGCCGATGTCGTGAAAATAGGAGCAGACGCGGCAGAGGGTGGCGTTCGCGCCGATCGCTTCGGCGGCGGATTCCGCAAGGTTCGCGACCACCAGGCTGTGATGATAAGTGCCGGGCGCTTCGATCGTCATCCGGCGCAGGAGCGGATGATTCAGATCCGACGCTTCGAGCCAGGAAATATCGGTCGTGATCTGGAAAAGCTGCTCGAGAATGGGCAGCGCGCCGCCGACGAGCATCGCGGTCACGATGCCGTTGCCGATCGCGAACGCGCTCTGGATTCCGATCATCGACCAGTCGGTCGCGCCCGGATTGAAAAGATTGATCGGACCGATGAGGCCGAAGGTGAGCGAGAGCAGCCAGATGGCCAGGCCGACGTAAAGCCCGGCGCGAATCAGGCGGCTCCGGCGGCGCACCTGCTGGGTGAGATAGACCGCGGTGAAGCCGCTGATGAGCCCGGTGAAGAGCATCGGCGCATCGATCTTGCTGACCAGGATGCTGCTCCAGAGACTAACGAAGACGGCGCCGTAGAGGCCGTGATTTTTCCCGAGCAGAACGCAGAGGACGAGCGGCGCGAAGGCATAGGGCGCGATCAGCCAGGCCGTCTCCGGCTTGAGCCAGGCGAAGACGCCGCTGTTCGCAAAGGACGAGGAGCAGCTTCGTGATCGCGAGCTGCAGATAGATGATGCCGAAGACGAGAAAGACGCGCGAGTTGCGCAGGAAAGTCTTCGGCTGATTCATCCAGAGCTGCGCCACCGCGGTCGCGAGGAAGAGAAGCGAGAAGACGAAAATCCGCGTCGGCTCCTGTTGCTGCCCGCTGAAAATGAGCGACCGCCAGCCCGACGACGAAGGCGGCGAAGATGGCCACCTTCATCCAGGTCGCGTGCTCGAGATTGCGCAGCATCTCGTTCGAGGCGCGGCGGCGCCGGGTCTTGCTCGAGGCCAGACCTCGCTTCACGAGGCGGGTGCGGCGCAGGAAATTAAACATGACTATTTACGGGACGCGCCGCCGGTATTGGCCGGCGAACGATGCTGCTGGTAGGCGTTGATGATCGCGCGGACAAGCTCGTGCCTAACGACGTCTTTGTCATTGAAATAAACGAACCCGATCCCGGGCACATTCTTCAGGGCCTGGAGCGCCTCGAGCAAGCCGGAGCGTTTGTTCGGCGGGAGATCGATCTGGGTGCCGTCGCCGGTCACGACGCATTTCGAGCGCGGCCCGATCCGGGTCAGGAGCATGAACATTTGCTCGGTGGTGGTGTTTTGCGCTTCATCGAGAATGACGAAGGCGTTGCTCAGGGTGCGGCCGCGCATGTAGGCGAGGGGCGCGATCTCGATCGTCTCGCGCGCGACGTAACGCTCCAGTTCGTCCGGCTCGAGCATGTCGTGCAGCGCGTCGTAGAGCGGACGCAGGTACGGCGTGATTTTTTGCTGCAGATCGCCCGGCAAAAAGCCGAGCGCCTCGCCGGCTTCGACCGCCGGTCGGGTTAGGATGATGCGATCGACCTGCTCCTTCTTCAGCGCCGCGACCGCCATCGCGACGGCGAGATAAGTCTTGCCCGTCCCGGCCGGGCCGATCCCGAAGACGACATCGTGTTTCTGGATCGCCTCGACGTAGTTGCCGCTGGCCCGAGGGTGCGCGGCGACGATCGCTGGTTTGCGCGCCGAGGTCAGGATCTTGGTCGCGACCAGATCGCCCAGGTTGTCGTTGCGCGCTTCGTTCACGGAGTTGAGGGCGTAGTTGAATTCATGCCGCTGGATATCGACTCCGCGTTGGCGCGCGCTTTCCAGTTGGGTAAAGACCTGTTCGGCTTTGTCGACCTGGGCCGGTTCGCCTTCCACTTTGATCCAGCCTTCGCGCGTCGTGACTTTCACGCCGAGCGATTCCTCGAGGTTCTTGATCAGCTTCAGATCGTTGGCGTAGAGCGACTGCACGGCCCGTGCATTCTCAAACTGCAGGGTGCGCGTTTCAGTCATCTCGCAGCCGGGAAACCATCAGCCGCGAGGATACGGCTTTGCCGGGAAGAGTGTCAAACTGCGGAGCGCTCTGCTCCATGGAGACTGTGGCCCCAGGGCCGGCAAGCCGGGTGGGACGCTCCCTCGAGGAGCGTGTCCCTCTCTCGCCGCTTCGCAGAACGAAGCGTCTGGAAGGAGATCGAACGCTCTACCGAAAACCGTAAACCAGCGCCCAGTGCGTCCGCTCTTCCGGCGAGCTTTCCACCGCGACGATAATGAAGTAGCTGCCGGTCGTTTTCGGGATCAGATGGGCGGCAGCGAAGTGCCCTTTTTGCCAGCTATCGGGTTGCTTCGCAGAGCTTGCCGTCGGCATCGTAAATGTGGACCGAAATTTTCGCCTGCTCGACCTCGGTTCCCATCCAGAACCAGTATTCGTTGCCTTTGAAAAGCTGCTGGCGGACCGCTTTTTTCTCCCCCACCCCGAGATCGCCGCCCCAGTAATCTTCCCGTACCTGGAACCCTTGCTTGACGTAGGGCTCGGCCGTTTGCAGCGCGAAGGAATGCGCATCGTCGACCGAAGCGCGCGATGCGGCAACCTGCAGGGCAATCAGATACGCCGCAAGAGAGGCGGCGGCGCGGCGACTGGTGGAAGAGGACGAACGCATCGGGCGCTATTGGTTGCGCGTCACGATCGCGCCGTCGAGGCGCGCCGTGATCTCGTTGATCTTTTTCACCGACGCCGGCCGTGATCGGCTGTTCGGTCTCGATCAGGGGCTTTACTTCCACCAACGAACTCTTGATTTGCGCGAGACCGGGAAATCAAACTCCGGCATGGTCGCCAGTTTGCGCTGGAAATACTCAAGCAGGTCGGGCTGGTGCAGCAGCTCCGCGCCGTCGGCGGAAAAATGGCGGTCCACGACCGAGGTCAGCACCTGGGTGCCGCGCAGCCAGCCGCCGAGGCTAACGAGTTGCGAAAGCTTCTCGTCGTGCACTTCGTTCATCGCCTGCTGCACGCTGTTTTGGGTGCGGTCGAGTTCCTGGCGCACGGCCGGCCAATTTCGCCGGTCGGCCGCTTCGGTGATCGCCTTGGCGTGGGGCACGATCGAATTGCCGACCCCGATTCCCTTGGCCAGATTCACGACGCGCTGGCCGATTTCTTTCACGCTCGGCGCATCCTCCGCCTGGACGGCGATAAAGCCATCGGCGATTACCGTCCCGAGAAGGAGCGCGATGCGCGGGCGCTCGGTGAAATTG
The DNA here is from genome assembly GCA_963738045.1 of uncultured Verrucomicrobiae bacterium. Lineage (GTDB taxonomy): Bacteria > Verrucomicrobiota > Verrucomicrobiia > Chthoniobacterales > UBA10450 > Palsa-1392. Next base: position 253,427 of record CAVTUX010000004.1, read on the forward strand.
GTGCCCTTGTCGTGCGCACGAATTCCTTCCAGTTCACGCTGTCGAGCTTGTTCAGGGCGCCGAAGATTTCGTTGGGCAACGGCACCACCACGTCGTCAATGTTTTTCGAAAGGCGTTTGACGTCGATCTTGCGCGGCGGGTCTCAGCGGCTCGCGCCGTCAGCGGCAGCAGCGGGCAGGCAGGCTGAGTAAAGTTAGGTTAACAAAAGGTCTCATCCGCAGCTTCGACTGTTGATTTCGAGAAGGTATTCAGGATTAGTTGGTCACTTTATGCAGAACCGCGACCAGTGCACAAATCGCGATACCGATGCCGTTTTCCCTGCGAATCGCGGCAACCCATTTCGGCGGTGGCATCGAGCGGTCACTCTAACCAGTGTCCTCCGCGCATGAAACTGGAACGGTTGCAGGAAATTCTCGCCCGCGCCGCCGGCAAACGCATCGCGGTCGCGGGCGATCTCATGCTCGATGAGTTCGTCTGGGGAAAGGTCGGCCGCATTTCGCCCGAAGCGCCCGTCCCGGTGGTCGAGGTGACGGGCGAATCATTTTACCCGGGCGGCGCGGCCAACGTCGCGCGCAACCTGCGCGAATTTATCGACGGCGTTTCGGTCATCGGCACGGTCGGTACCGATGCCAGTGGCCGGCAGTTGCTCGATTTGCTGCGCGCGCAGAAATATCGAGACCGGTCTCGTCCTGGAAGATCCGCGATTTCCGCACGATCGTGAAAACGCGCATCATCGCCCGGCACCAACAGGTGGTGCGGGTCGATCGCGAAGAGATCCGCGCTCCGGCGGAGAAGCAGGTCGCGCAAATCTCCGACGGTCTTCGCGAAGTCCTGCCGACGCTCGACGCGCTTCATCTTCGAGGACTACGGCAAGGGCTTTCTCGACTCCGGGCTCGTTAGGCAAATTTCTGCCGACCTGAGCGCGGCGGGCAAAATCGCGACCGCCGATCCGAATCCACACCATGAAGTCGAACTGGGGCAAGGTGACGGCGGTTAAACCGAATCGCAGCGAAGCGCTCCAGGCCGCGGGCTTTCCGGTGACCGATCCGGTCGATCCGCCGCTGCAGGACAAGGCGCTGCTGACCGCGGGCGTGCGACTGCTCTCCGACCTGGGACACACAGATGCTGCTCATCACCCTGGGCGAGCAAGGCATGATGCTGCTCGAGCGCAACCAACCGCCGCATCACATCCCGACCAAGGCGCGCCAGGTCTTCGACGTTTCCGGTGCGGGCGACACTGCGATCGCACTCTTTACCCTCGCTCTTTGTTGCGGCGCCTCGCCGATCGAGGCGGCGGAAATCGCCAACCACGCGAGCGCGGTGGTGGTGGCGAAACTTGGCACTGCCACTGTCACCCCGGCGGAATTGATCGCCAGCCTCGAGAATGACGATGGCGCCTAACGACTCGGCGGCCGCGGTCTTTCTCGATCGCGACGGAACGCTGATGCGCGAGGTCAATTACTGCGCCGATCCGAATCAGGTCGAAATTTTTCCCGGCGTTCCGGAGGCCCTCGTGCGTCTGAAAGAAGCTGGCTTCAGGCTGATCGTCATTTCAAATCAGGCCGGGATCGGGCGCGGCTATTTCACCGAAAGGCAATATCGCCTCGTCGAAGCGGAGGTAGCGCGCGCGGTTCTACCCGCGACTTTCGACGCGGTCTATTTTTGTCCGGATCGGCCCGACCTCGCGACGAGTCGGCGCAAGCCCGCCCCCGGCATGGTCTTCGAAGCGCAACGGGACCACGACATCGATCTCGCGCGATCGTTTTTCATCGGCGACAAGGCGATCGACATCGAATGCGGCCGCAACGCCGGCCTGCGCACGATCCTGGTCAAGACTGGTTACGGCGCGAATGAAACGCAGGCCTCGCCCGAACTGGATTGCGGAAGATTTGTCTGCCGCGGCCGACATCATCCTTGGCCTTGGCGAGTCATTCTAGTCATCGCAACAGCGATTTCTCACGCATGTCCCTCCGGAGGGACGCGCCGGAAAGCCCGGCCGTTGCTTCGCATCCGTTACGGCTGCGCGTTCCAGTTGAAAAAAACCGCCTCACGCTGTTAGTCTGCGATCACCCGTGACAAAAATCGTTGGCATCATTCCCGCCCGTTGGGGCTCGACTCGTTTCCCGGGGAAGCCGCTCCACCTGATCGCCGGCAAGCCGCTGCTTCGGCACGTCTGGGAACGCTGCCGCCGCGCAACGACGCTCAACTCGGTCATCATCGCGACCGACGACATGCGCATCGCGGAAGCGGCTTTCGCCTGGGACGCGGAAATCAGCCTAACGAATCCAGACCACGCCAGCGGCACGGACCGCATCGCCGAAGTCGCGGCGAAACTGCGTGGCATCTCCCATATCATCAATATCCAGGGCGACGAACCGCTGGTCGATCCAAAGCTGATCAACCAGCTGGCGAGAAAAATGCAGCGCGACCCGAAGATCGAAATGATCACCGCCGTGCATCCATTCTCCGATCCGACCGAGGCGCAATCGCCGCATCAGGTAAAGGCCGTCCTCGATGGCAAGAATCGCGCGCTATACTTTTCGCGCCATGCGATTCCGTATGTCCGCGACACGACTGCGCCGGTGCAATATTTCCGGCACCAGGGCATCTACGGTTATCGGCGCGATTTGCTTTTGCGTTTCGTAAGCTGGCGACCGACGCCGCTGGAAAAAGCGGAAGAGCTCGAGCAATTGCGCGCGCTGGAGAATGGCGTAAGCATTCACGTGGTCGTCACCAAAAGCGGCTCGCCCGGAGTAGATACGCCGGACGACGCCCGGGCGATCGAGCGCCAGCTGCTCGCTCCCGCGCGACGACCGCGCCAGTCTCGTTCGCGATGAAATATATTTTTGTAACCGGCGGGGTGGTGAGTTCGTTAGGCAAAGGCCTCGCCGCCGCCTCCCTCGGCACCCTGCTCGAGTTGCGCGGGCAGCGGGTTCTCCTGCAAAAGTTCGACCCCTATCTGAACGTCGATCCCGGGACGATGAACCCGTTTCAGCATGGCGAAGTTTACGTCCTGAACGATGGCGCCGAGACCGATCTCGATCTCGGCCATTACGAACGCTTCACCAACTGCGTCCTCTCGCGGAACAACAACCTGACGAGCGGCCAGATCTACGAGACCGTTATTCTGAAGGAACGGCGCGGCGATTACCTCGGCAAGACGGTGCAGGTGATCCCGCATGTGACCGACGAAATCAAAGCACGCATCCGCCTGGTGGCCGACCCGGAAAAAGTAGACGTTGTCATCACAGAAATCGGCGGCACGGTCGGCGACATCGAAGGTCTGCCGTTTCTCGAAGCGATCCGGCAATTCATTCTCGAAGTAGGCGCGGAGAACGTCGTCGACATGCACGTCACACTCGTCCCTTACATCCGGGCGGCAGGCGAATTGAAGACCAAGCCGACCCAGCAAAGCATTGCCAGGCTGCGCGAGATTGGTCTCCAGCCGCAGGTCCTGATCTGTCGCACGGAACGCCCGCTCGACGCCGACGTTAGGCAAAAGCTTTCCATGTTCGGCAACGTCCGTCCGAACGCGGTGATCGAAGCGCGCGACGTGCCGCACACCATTTACGAGATGCCCCTCATGTTGCACGAGGAAGGCCTCGATGAACTCGTCTGCCAGTTGCTCCACATTGACGCGCCCCAGCCTGACCTGAGCGACTGGCGCAAGTTCGTTAGTCGCGTCATCAACCCGAAGAAGCAGGTCAAGATCGCCGTCGTCGGGAAATACATCGACCTGCAGGACGCTTACAAAAGCATTTACGAGTCGCTCACCCACGCCGCCGCGAGCCACGATTGCGGGATCGACCTGCGCCTGATCGACGCCGAGACGCTCGAGAACGGGGTCGACGGCCAGCTCGCCGATGTCGCCGGTGTGCTCATCCCCGGCGGGTTTGGCGAGCGCGGAGTGGAAGGAAAGATTCGCGCCGCGCAATTCGCCCGCGAACACAACCTCCCGTATCTGGGTCTTTGCCTCGGCATGCAGGTCGCGACGATCGAGTTTGCGCGCAACGTTTGCGGCATCGCTGCCGCCAACAGCAGCGAGTTCGACCAAAACTCGGCCGAGCCCGTCATCTGCCTGCTCGATGAACAACGCAACATTCAAAAGAAAGGCGGCAGCATGCGCCTCGGCACGTGGCCGACCAAGATTGTTCCCGGGACGCTCGCAGAAAAAATTTACAGGCACGACGAGGTGCTCGAACGGCATCGGCACCGCTACGAGTTCAACATGAAATACCGCCAGCAGATGGAGGAAAAAGGGTTCCTTATCAGCGGCACCTCGCCCGACGGCTTGCTCGCGGAGTTGATCGAGCTAAAGGGTCATCCGTTCTTCCTCGCCTGCCAGTATCACCCGGAATTCCAGAGCAAGCCGAACAATCCGCATCCGCTCTTCAGCGGCTTCATCCGCGCCTGCCTGGCGCATCAAGGCTAGGAACGCGACTCGCTTTGGAGGGAAGCGCGCCGCGGTTTCTCCGGACGTTGACCAGGGCACCCATTGCCTAACGACGCTCCAGCAAGGCACCAACAACGCGGCGCCCTCCCAGGTTATCGCACCTCCCCGGCGTGCGCAGCGCGGCGCAGGCGGTCCATGATCGCCACGCCCAAGCCTTCCTCGGGCAACGCCTCGGCCACGATGCAATCCAGGCGCGCGTGATCGAGCTCGCGTAGCTGACGGAAAAGATTTGCAGCCGCTTCGCGCAGGTCCCCTTTCGTGCTTAGCCGGCGTGATTCGACGAACGTCTCCGAGAAGGGTACATCGCTCCAGAGCAACGCGCCGTAACGCTTCCCCCGCGGGACCGCGATCGTCGTGATGTCCTCCGTGATCACAAGCGGAGTTTGTGGACGATAATGCGACGCCAATTGCCCCGGCGATTCCGTACCGCCCGATAGGCGGCGGCGGACTTCGCCAAACTTCGCCAAATCTTCTCGCGTGATCGGTCCCGAGCGCAGCACTTCGATTCTGCCGCCGTGCGGCGCGATTACCGTCGATTCGATGCCATGTTGGGTCGTGCCGCCATCCACAATCAGCGGAATCCGCCCGAACAATTCTTCCGCCACGTCGGCCGCGGAGGTTGGACTGATGCGTCCGAAACGATTCGCGCTCGGCGCGGCCACTGGCCGGCCAAAGGCTTGCACCACTTCCGAAAACAGTGGATGCGCGCTCATCCGCACTGCCACGGTCGTTAGGCCAGCGGTCACGATCGAGGGGATGATTTCGGTCCGAGCCATGACAATCGTCAGGGGACCGGGCCAGAAAGCAGCGATCAACTTCTCGATCAGAGCGCGCGTTCCCTCCTCGATCACGGCGACGCGCTCCAGCCAGTCCCGTTCCGGCAGGTGAACAATCAGCGGGTCGAAATGCGGTCGCTCCTTCGTCTCGAAAATCTTCACCACCGCCTTGGCGGAGAGCGCGTCGGCCGCGAGGCCGTAAACGGTTTCAGTCGGCAGCGCGACGACCGCGTCCGCGCGCAGGAACGCGACCGCACGGGCCACAGCTTCAACCTTCGCTTGAGCCGTGTCCGTCTGCGCGATTTCGGTTTTCACTTCAATCGGCGAGCAGCCGCTCGCGGGCGCGCAAGGCGCTTGCTGCAGCCACATCTGCTGTCTCGGCAACGGCGGTTAGATGCCCCATCTTGCGTCCGGGGCGCGGCTGCCGCTTGCCGTAAAGATGCAGATGCACGTTCGGCACCGCCAGCGCAGCGGGCCAGTTCGGCTCGCCCTTGCTCCAGAGGTCGCCGAGAAGGTTGACCATCGCGGCTGGCCGCAGCAGCTCGGTTGCGCCTAACGGCAGCCCGCAGACAGCCCGGACCTGCTGCTCGAACTGACTTGTGACACAGCCTTCGATCGTCCAATGCCCGGAGTTATGCGGTCGGGGTGCGAGCTCGTTGATGATCAACCCGCCGTCGCGTTTCAAAAACATTTCGACCGCCAGCAGCCCCACGAGATCGAGACTGGCCGCAACCTCGCAGGCCAGCTCGCGCGCGGTGCGCGCGACTCGCTCTTCGATGCGCGCCGGCGCGAGTGTAAGATCGAGGATGTGGTTGCGATGAATGTTTTCGCAAACCGGGAAGACGGCCGTCGCGCCATCGGAGCCGCGCGCGACGATGACCGAAATTTCCTTCTCGAAATCAATCACACTCTCCAGCACGCACAGTTCGTCTTCGCGTCCCGCCCAGATCGTCGCAAGATCGTTACCCAAGTCGATCCGCTGCTGGCCTTTGCCATCGTAACCGAAGGCAGCGCCTTTCAAAATGGCTGGTCGGCCGATTGCTTCCACCGCGCTCTTCAGGTCAGTCGCGTTCGCAATGCGACGAAACCCCGCGACCGGAAATCCCGCGCCAGAAAGAAACTCCTTTTCGCGCAAGCGGTTTTGCGCGATGAGCAGAATCTCACCTCGCGGCCTGACGATTCGCCCGCGCGACGCCCACGCGATTGTCGCCGCCGGTATGTTCTCGAACTCGAAGGTGAGGACGTTGATCGCACGCGCGAAATTTGTTAGGGCTTCTTCATCGTCATAACTGGCGGCCGTGTCCTGATCGGAGAGTTGCGCCGCCGGCCCGTCCTTCTCGGGAGAAAATATGTGGACACGATAACCCATCTGCCGGGCCGCGATGGCGAACATGCGACCAAGCTGGCCACCGCCCATGACACCGATCGTTGCCCCGGGAAGAAGCGCCTGGTCGCACCTCATGGCAGCTTTTGCGCGAGGACCGATTTCGTCTGGCGCGCTCGAAATTTCTGCACCGCGGCCTTCACCTTGGCGTCGTGCAACCCAACGATGCTGGCGGCGAGCAAGGCGGCATTCTTCGCTCCGGCCTTGCCGATCGCAAGCGTGCCGACCGCGACTCCGGCCGGCATTTGCGCGATCGAGAGGAGCGAATCGAGTCCCTTCAGCGCGCGAGATTCCACTGGCACACCGAGCACCGGCAGCCAGGTCTGCGCCGCGATCATCCCTGGGAGATGCGCCGCGCCGCCTGCCCCCGCGATAATCACCTGCACTCCCCGCTCGGCCGCTTCACGGGCAAACCTTGCCATCAAATCCGGCGTGCGATGCGCCGAGACGATCCGTTGTTCGTTAGGCACGCCGAGTTCGTCGAGCAGCGCCACGCAATGCTGCATCGTCTCCCAATCGGACGCACTCCCCATTACAACACTAACGAGAGCAGGAGATGTCTTCGTTTTCGGCATAGAGCAATCTGTGCCCTTTTCTCTGCGGCGCAGCAAATTGCAAAGACGTTTTTTGCGAATACGCATGGCCCGGCGTTTCTGCCCTCCAAACGTGCTTTGCACAATGACACCGTTAAAACCCCACGCCAGGATCGTGTAATTTCCGGCCGTGGTGGCGTCATCGCCATAATCGGACCACAGGACAGGCCGTTGAATTGCGTGCCCGAGATCTGATAAGAGTTGCCGCGAGTCAAGGTGCCCAGACGCTGCTTGGGCCGGCAACAGGCGCTTTGCCGAGGATCGTTGGGAATACCAGCGGCAATCAGGTAACGAACGCAGGGATGCCAGTGATCTCCTGACCAAGCACCAGCAGATGAATGTCGTGGGTACCCTCGTAGGTCTTGACACTCTCCAGATTGCACATGTGCCGAAAGCACTGGTGTTCATCGAGAATGCCAACGCCGCCAAGGATATCACGCGCGGCCCGGGCAATATCGAGCGCCATTTCGACATTATTCATCTTTGCCATTGAGGTATGGAAGTGCTTTGCGCTGTCGGCGTCTTTCAATTGCGCCAGGCGATGCGCCAGCAGTTGAGCCTTCGTGATCTCGGTAAGCATGCGCGCCAGTTTCTCCTGGACGAGCTGAAAGCTCGCAATGGGACGGCCGAATTGAACCCGACGCATCGCGTATTGGCGAGCCTCGTCATAGCACGCCATGGCGGCGCCGATCGCGCCCCACGCGATGCCATAGCGCGCGTGGTTGAGACAAGACAGGGGCGAGCGCAGTCCTCCGCTTCCGGGCAGCAAAGCGCTCTCTGGCACAAGACAGTCGTTGAATTCGAGTTGTGCGGTCAGCGCCGCCCGGAGAGAGAGCTTGCCTTCAATAAGTGTAGCCGTGAAGCCCAGAGTCCCCTTTTCGACGAGGAAGCCGCGAATAGCTTTCGCGCTTTCCGCTTCGTTCCTGGCTCCGTTGTCAACCTTGGCCCAAATCACCGCGACATCCGCAATCGTGCCGTTTCCAATCCATTTTTTCACCCCATTTAGGCGATAACCATTACTGCTCCTTTCCGCCCGACAGCACAGGCCCGCCGGGTTAGAACCGAAGTCGGGCTCGGTGAGAGCAAAGCAACCGAGTTTGCTCCCCTGTGCCATTGCGGGCAGCCAGCGGGCCTTTTGTTCTTCCGATCCGAAGAGGTCGATCGCCGTCATGGCCAGCGAGCCCTGGACGGAGGCGAAGGTGCGCAGGCCGCTATCGCCGCGTTCGAGTTCCTGCATCATGAGTCCGGCAGCGACGCTCCCCAGCCCGGCGCAACCATGGCCCTTGATCGCCGGACCAAAGACGCCGAGCTCGGCGAGCTCCGGCACGAGTCCCAGCGGAAAAGTACCGTCCCGATAGTGCTGCACGATCATCGGTAGGAAGCGCTCGCTCACCCATCCGCGCACGCGGTCCCGAATGAGGCGCTCATCCGCCGTCAGCATTTCATCGAGATGGTAGAAGTCGGTCGGTTCGAATGGTGACATTGTTTTCAATATGAACCCGTGGGTGCCAGCCGGTCGACTTCAAATGCATTGGCAATTCGAAGGGCATTCCGGCAAGATCGCCCATGCTTCGATCTCTCACTCCACTAAAGAGGCGCTCTCGCTTCCTTTGTACTGCTTTCCGGACTTGCCATCGCCTCCCTGCAAACCAAGCAACACAAACCGTCGCATCGTGCTGCGAAATCATGAATCCAGCCGGTATCCCGAACTCACCCGTCTGGGAAACGCCCGATGTGGATGCGAATGGCACACTCTTTATCTACGGCGTGAATTTTGGGATGGGCTAGCGCGACCAATGCCAGGGATTCGACCTTGACTCCGAGTTTTGATCAGAACACGCCGGTTACCTTGGCGGTCAGATTGCCATTAGCGAGCCAATCAATCCGGACGGCTTGGCTGGGCAGGCTTTCCTCGCGGTGGACCGTTCCGGGACAGCCACCACGCTGGGGGACGGTGGCCAGCAGTATGATCGATAGCACGCACGGATCCTCATAAGTACATCGTCAATCTCCAGAACATGACATGTAATGTCGAAGATCTGACCGTTACATTGACCGGCGTGACGGATAATTAGTCCAACACCTTGGCTTCGACGTCCGCCACGATGGGTCTGCTGCTGGCGATGTGGACGGCGACGCCACGGTTACCAAGGCCGACCTTCAATCGAAAAGGCGGATCAGAGGCAAACAACTCATAGCAACAACTTTCGCGCCAACGTCAATGTGAACGGCGGGATTAACCTAGCAGATGCCTCGACGGTGAATAAACAGATCGGCACCTCACTGCCCTAGTGCATTTGGTTGATCACTCTTGCAGCCATGGCGTTCACACACCACGCCCGGCCGGCAACGATAACGTGACTTTACCTGCCAGATTCTTCAAATAGACTTGGAGCCCCGATCGATTGAAAATCATCCAGGTCAAAGTAAAACCGAATGCCAAGGTCAGTCGTTTCGAAGAAACGAAGGATGGCTCATGGCTCGCGCTTCTAAAATCACCACCGGTCGACGGCAAGGCAAACAGGGAATTGCTGGGGCTGATTGCGGAGCATTATTCGTGTCCCAAGTCTTCAATTACCATCAAAAGCGGCGCAGCCGGTCGCTTCAAGTTGGTGCGAATCGATATTTAGGCCCGCACAATTCCGGCGAAAAGAGGGCTGCGGCTAGAGCCCCACGGCGCGAAACTCCAGGCGATGCGGTCGACTTTCAAGGCATCGGCGGGCATCCTCCTGAGTCGATTCGGTGTAGCGCCAGGCCAGCCAGGCGCAAACAAGCACGATCGCTGTGGCAATGACGAGCAGCAGTATTCCCTCCCCCTTCAGCGCCGTTTCCGCGACTTCCCTGCACCGAAGGCCACGCTCTCTTTTCCATGCGCGAATAGAAACGCCGGCTCGCGACTCATTTTCGAGAGCTTAGGAAACATCGCATGATTGCGGGGCTGATCGCAGCCTTATAGTTTGCTCCATGCGCATCGATAAGTTTACGCAAAAAATGCAGGAGGCGGTCCAGTCATCGCAGGATGTCGCCTCGGAGTTCCATCAGCAGGAGATTACAAACGAGCATTTCCTCCTCGCGTTGCTCGATCAGGCCGAAGGAATTACCCGCCCGTTGCTCGAAAAAATGGGCCTGCCGGCGGAGGCGCTGCGCGAGCGACTGCGCACCGCACTCCAGAAATTGCCCCGCATTACCGGCGGTAACGTCGATCATCGCCTCGGCAATGATCTGCGCAGTGTGCTCGACGGCGCGGAGAAGGAAATGGCGAAACTGAAGGACGAGTTCGTCAGCGCGGAACATTATCTTCTCGCCCTAACGAATGCGAAAGTTCCGGCCGCCCGCGCCTTGCAGGAGATGGGCGTGACGCGCGACAAGCTGATGCAGGCGCTCCAGCAGGTGCGCGGTTCGCAGCGCGTGACCGATCAAAATCCCGAGGGCAAATATCAGACGCTGGAAAAGTACGGACGCGACCTGACAGAGATGGCGCGGCGGGGAAAGATCGATCCGGTCATTGGGCGGGATAACGAAATCCGTCGCGTCATGCAGGTCCTCTCGCGCCGGACGAAAAACAATCCGGTGTTGATCGGCGAGCCGGGAGTGGGCAAAACGGCGATCGTCGAAGGGTTGGCCCGCCGGATTATTTCCGGCGACGTCCCGGAGTCGCTCAAGAACAAGAAGCTGATCGCGATGGACATTGGCGCGATGGTCGCGGGCGCAAAGTTTCGTGGCGAATTTGAGGACCGGCTCAAAGCGTTCCTCAAAGAAGTGACTGACTCGGAAGGGCAGGTCATTTTGTTCATCGACGAGCTGCACACGATCGTCGGCGCGGGCGCGGCGGAGGGCTCGGTTGATGCCTCGAATTTGCTAAAACCGCAACTGGCCCGAGGCGAGTTACGCACGATCGGCGCGACGACGCTGAACGAATACCGCAAATACATCGAGAAAGATGCGGCGTTGGAACGGCGCTTTCAGCCAGTGATGGTGGACGAACCGAGCGTGGAGGACACGATTGCGATTCTGCGCGGATTGAAGGAACGCTACGAAGTGCATCACGGCGTGAGCATTCGCGACGCGGCACTGGTCGCGGCCGCGATCCTCTCGCATCGCTACATCAGCGATCGCTTTCTTCCCGATAAAGCGGTCGACCTCGTCGATGAGGCAGCCTCGCGCCTGAAGATCGAGCTCGATTCGATGCCGACGGAAATCGACGTGATCGAGCGCGAGATCATGCAGCTCGAGATGGAAAGGCAGGCGCTAAGAAAGGAAAAGGACCGGGCGAGCAAAGAGCGCCTGACGAAGCTGGAGAAGGATTTGGCGAGTCTGAAGGAAAAGTCGGGCGGGATGAAGGCCGAGTGGCAAAAAGAGAAATCGGAGATCGACGCCCAGGCGAAGGTGAAAGAAGAACTCGACACCGCCCGCACCGAACTCGAACGCGCGCAGCGCCGCGGAGAATTGGGCAAAGCGAGTGAAATCCAATACGGCCGCATTCCCGAGCTGGAAAAGAAACTGCGCGAGATCGCAGAGAAAGAAGCGACCGACAAAAAGCCGCGCCTCCTCCGCGAGGAAGTGACCGAGGAAGACATCGCCGAGGTCGTTTCGAGTTGGACGCACATCCCGGTTTCGCGCCTGCAGGAAGGCGAGCGCGAGAAGCTGGTGAAAATGGAAGAGCGCCTGATGAAGCGCGTCATCGGCCAGCACGAAGCGATCGTCGCGGTTTCGAATGCCGTGAGGCGCGCGCGCGCCGGTCTGCAGGACGAAAATCGCCCGATCGGCTCTTTCATTTTTCTTGGCCCAACGGGTGTCGGCAAAACAGAGCTTTCCCGCGCGCTCGCGGAATTCCTGTTCGACGACGAGAACGCCATGATCCGCATCGACATGAGCGAATACATGGAGAAACACACCGTCGCGCGACTGATCGGCGCGCCGCCCGGCTACGTCGGATACGAGGAGGGCGGACAGTTGAGCGAGGCCGTCCGGCGCAAGCCGTATTCGGTCATCCTTTTCGACGAAATCGAGAAGGCCCACCACGACGTGTTCAACGTGCTGCTCCAAGTGCTCGACGACGGCCGCATCACCGACGGCCAGGGGCGCACGGTCGATTTCAAAAACACCGTCATCATTATGACGTCGAACATCGGATCGCAGTTCATCACGGGGGAAGTGTCGCGCGAAGAACGGTCGCGGCTGGTGTTAGAGGCGCTGCGCCAGCATTTTCGGCCGGAGTTTTTGAACCGGGTCGACGAGATCATCATCTTTGATCGATTGAACGACGAGGACCTAAAGAAGATCGTCGAGATCCAACTCCGTCGCCTAACGAAACGGCTGGAGAGTCAGAAGATTACCCTTGAGTTGACCGATGCGGCGAAGGAACTGATCGCCCGCGAAGGCTACGATCCCGTCTACGGCGCGCGGCCCTTGAAGCGCGCGATCCAGAAGGAGATTCTCGATCCGCTCAGTCTCCAGATCCTCGAGGGAAAAATCCACGAGGGCCAGACGATCCGGGTCGATGTGAAAGCCGGGGCGATGACCTTCACGACTCCCTAGCCTGCTCAATTGAACGCAAACCAACCGGACCTGTCTAAAAACGCACCATGATCAAACTCGCCGTCTTCTCCTTAGTCGCGACCGTCACTCTGGCCGCATCCTCCGCCTTCGCTGGCGACATGGCTTGTTGCGCGACCAAGGCCGGAAAGATGGAGTGCTCGCAGATCTACGCGAAGCTCAACCTAACGCCGGAACAAAAGACGAAACTGGATGCCTTCCAGGCCCGTTGCGAAAAAGACGGCTGCACGAAAGGGAGCATGGAGAAGTTTTTCCAGGAAGCGAAAGGCGTCCTCTCATCCGAGCAATACGCACAGCTAAAATCCGGGTGCGGTAAAATGGAGCAGCAGACCGAGAAGCCTGGCAGCTAAGCGACCTGACGGTTTCCCTAAAGCCACGGTGCGAGCCGTTGCTCGAGCGCCGGGGTTAGCTCGATCCGGCAGGTGTCGCCCGCCGCGATCCCCACGGTTTCGCCATCGCGGCTCGTCATCATCAGCATGACCGGTTGCGAACCCGGTGAGGAAGCGAGAATCTCCCGCACTTTGCGGAGTTCGGCGGCAGCGGCCCCGGGCGAAAAACGAAGCGTTACAGTTGCGCCATTTTCTCTGCCCGATGAGCTATTTCCATTGTGGTTGCCGTTGGTGGCGTTAGGCGAAGTCGCCTCAGATTTCAGTACCTTCACCTTCTGCGCCGTGGCGCGAACGTTGTCTTCGCGCTTGTCGAGCGTGCCGCGAATCGCGAGAACAATGCCGGGTTCGAGTGCGTTCGAAACCGGGACGTAGGTTTCATTCCAAAGCACGACCTCGAGCGCGCCGGTCAGATCTTCGATAAAGACGACGGCGAACGGTTTGCCTTCCTTCTTGGTGAACTTGCGCTCGACCTGCACGATCGCGCCGGCAATCGTGAAGCTCGCGCGATCGTCCAGCTCGCCTAACGACGCGATGGTTTGATATTTTCCGGCGGCGAAAAGATGCGCGTAGGCGTCGAGCGGATGGCCGGTGACGTAGAAACCGAGCAGCTCTTTTTCGAAGGACAATTTCTCGCGCTCGCTCCATGGCACGAAGGCCCGGTCCAGGCGCGACGCGCTCGTGCGCGGGAGATCGTCGAAGAGGGAAACCTGGCCGGCAGCGCGATCACGATGTGAGGCGGCGGCCGAGGCGAGCGTTTCTTCGATGCAGGCGAAGAGCTCCGCACGATCGCGCCCGAGGAAATCGAAGGCGCCAGCTTTGACCAGACTTTCGATGATCTTGCGGTTCGCGAGCCGCGAATCGATTCGGCTGCAAAAATCCTCGAGCGAAGCGAAGTCCCCTCCCCGCTCCCGCTCCGCGATGGCGGTGGCCATTGCGCCCTGACCGACATTCTTGATCGCAGCGAGCCCGTAACGGATGGCGTCGGAGGGACGCGCTTCTGCGCGTCCTGGTTCTTCTCCGGGTGACGCTTCCGAGAGTGGACGTGCGGAAGCACGTCCCTCCGGGACAAACTTCAGCCCGCTGCGGTTCAGGTCGGGCGGGAGAATCGGGATGCCCATCCGCTTACATTCGCCGACGAAGACGGAAATCTTATCCGTGTTGTTGATTTCGTTGCTTAACAAGCCCGCCATGAATTCGACCGGGTAATGCGCCTTCAAATAGGCGGTCTGATAGCTGATCACCCCGTAGGCAGCGCTGTGGCTCTTGTTGAATCCGTAGCCGGCGAATTTCTCCAGCAAATCGAAAATCGCGTTCGCCTTCTTCTCCGGAATCTTGTTCGTCTGCGCGCAACCTTCGACAAAGCTGGCGCGCTCCTTCGCCATCTTGCCCTTGTCCTTTTTTCCCATCGCGCGCCGCAGAAGATCGGACTGGCCTAACGAATAGCCGGCCAGCCGATTGGCCGCCGCCATGACCTGTTCCTGGTAGATCATGATGCCGTAGGTGTCCGCGCAGATTTCCTGGAGGAGCGGATGCTCGTACCTGATTTTCGTCAGGCCTTTCTTGCGCTTGATGTAATCGCCGATCAGGTCCATCGGGCCGGGGCGATAAAGCGCAATCAAGGCCATTATGTCGTCGAACTTCTGCACGTCGAGCTGCTTCGAGACGCTCGTCATGCCGCCCGATTCCATTTGAAAAAGGCCGATTGTTTCACCCCGGTTGTAGAGGGCGAAACTGGCGGCGTCATCCAACGGGATGTCCTTGAGCGAAAAGCCCGGCTCGCGCTGGTGGATGAGCGCGAGCGTATCCTCGATCACGGTCAGCGTCTTCAATCCGAGGAAATCCATCTTGAGCAGACCGAGATCGTTCAACGGTCCCATGGCGTACTGACTAACGACATCGTTGCCCTTCGAATCGCGACAGAGCGGGACGTATTCGGAAAGATCGCGATCCGCAATCACGACGCCGGCAGCATGCACTCCGGCATTGCGCGAGAGGCCTTCGAGGAGACCAGCATATTCCCAGAGCTGGCGGGTGGCCGGTTCGGTCTCAATCGCCTTCTTCAGGTCCGGCGTCTTTTCCGCGGCGGCCGCGAGAGTGATATTCAACTCGTTAGGGATCATCTTCGCGATCCGATCGCAATCGCCGTAGCTCAGGCCCATGACGCGGCCGACATCGCGGACCACGCTTTTCGCCTTCAGTTTTCCGAAAGTGATGATCTGCGAGACGCGGCGTTCGCCGTATTTTTGCCGGACGTATTCGAGCACTTCGCTTCGGCGCGATTCGCAGAAGTCAACGTCGATATCCGGTGGCGAAACGCGCTCGGGATTGAGGAAACGTTCAAAGAGCAAACCAAACTGAAGCGGATCGATGTCCGTAATTTCGAGCACGTAGGCGATGAGCGAACCCGCAGCCGAACCACGGCCTGGCCCGACCGGAATGCCGCGCTGCTTGGCGAAATGGATGAAGTCCCAAACGATGAGGAAGTAGCTGACGAATCCGGTCTTCTCTATCACCTCCAGCTCCTTCGTTAGGCGAGCGCGCAGTTCGGCGTCGTTCGTGGCGCGTTCGCCGTACCGTTTGTGCAGCCCTTCTTCACAAAGCTCGCGCAAGTACTGGCGGCGCGTTTTGCCTGCCGGCGCCTCGTATTCCGGGAACTTTGAGGTGCCAAATTCCAGCTTCAGGTTACAGCGTTCGGCGATCGAAAGGGTGTTGGAAATCGCTTCCGGATGATCCCGGAAAAGTTCGCGCATCTCCTCCGGACTCTTGAAAAAAAGTTCCGGCACATAACGCATCCGTTTTTCGTCCTGCACCATCTTGCCCGTGCCGATGCAGATCATAACGTCGTGCGCTTCGTGATGGCTCCGTTCGAGAAAGTGAACGTCGTTCGCCGCCACCAACCCGAGCCCGAATTCACGCCCGATTTTTGGCAGAACACGGTTGCATTTTCGCTGCGCCTCCAGTCCGTGATCGTGCAACTCGAGGAAGAAATTCTCCGCGCCGAGGATGTCGCGAAAGGTCGCTGCGCTCTCCCGCGCCTTATTGAGCTGATCGGCCTGGATCGCCATGTTGATCTCGCCCTTGAGGCAGGCGCTCATCCCGATCAATCCTTCCGAGTGTGCGGCAAGCAGTTCGCGATCGATCCGCGGCTTGTAATGCATCCCCTCGAGATGCGCCGTCGACATCAGCCTAACGAGATTCTGGTAACCGGTTTCGTCGCGCGCGAGCAACGTGAAATGATGAGCGGCGTCGCGCTGCGAATTCGGCCGGTCCTTGATCGAACCCGGCGCCATGTAAGCCTCCACGCCGATGATCGGCTTGATCCCGGCCTCGGTCGCCGCCTGGTAAAATTCAATCGCGCCATGCAGGTTGCCGTGATCGGTAATCGCGACCGCCGGCATCGCCATTTCGGCCGCCTTCTTCATCAGCTCCTTCATTCTCACCGCCCCGTCGAGGAGCGAATACTCGGTGTGCAGGTGGAGATGAACGAAGGAATCGGACGGCATGCGCAGTCACTATAAACTTCGCGACAGTCGCGGCAACAAATCGGCGCTTGCGCTCCACCTGCTATCTCTGATTCTCTACAGCGAGTCCGTTTGAAAATTCGTCGGACACCACCACCTTAAAGCCTATGAAAAAACTCGAAGCGATCATCAAGCCGTTTAAACTCGAGGAGGTGAAGGAAGCCCTGGCCGAACTCGGCATCGAGGGCATGACGGTGACGGAGGTGAAGGGCTTTGGACGCCAGAAAGGGCACACGGAAATTTATCGCGGGAGCGAATACACGGTCGATTTTTTGCCGAAGGTGAAAGTGGAAGTGGTGCTGGCGGACGACATGGTGGACAAGGCCGTGAGCGTGGTCGTGAGCGCGGCGAAGACCGGCAAGATCGGCGACGGCAAGGTTTTTGTGCTCCCCGTCGAGCACGCGGTACGGATCCGGACGGAGGAGATTGGGGAAAAGGCGGTGTAGTGCGTTGAAGCGATAAAGCGGTGAAGCGTTACAGCGGAGAGCGATCATGCCGCTGCAACGCTTCAACTCTTTCAACGCTTCAACGCCGACCCACCATCATCACCCATGCCTAACAACAAGAAAACTCCATCCGACGTCAGCAAAATGATCAAAGACCACGAGGTCAAACTCGTGGATTTCAAATTCACCGATCTGCCCGGTGCCTGGCAGCATTTCACCACCACCCTCACCGAGTACAACGAGGACATTTTTACCGAAGGTCTCGGCTTTGACGGTTCGAGCATCCGCGGTTGGAAGGTGATCAACGCCTCCGACATGCTCGTCATCCCCGATCCGGCGACGGCCTGGATCGATATTTTCAATGCCGAGGCGACGCTCAGCCTCATCTGTACAATCGTCGAGCCGATCACGCGCGAGCCTTACAACCGCGATCCGCGCGGGGTCGCGGAAAAAGCGGAGGCGTATCTGCAGAGCACCGGCATTGCCGACACGGCGTTCTTCGGACCGGAGGCGGAATTTTTCATCTTCGACGACGTGCGTTTCGATAACGCCGGGAACAGTTGCGCCTACTCGGTGGACAGCACCGAGGGACATTGGAACAGCGGGCGGGAAGAATTTCCCAACCTCGGCTACAAAATCCGGACGAAGGAAGGCTATTTCCCGGTCGCCCCATTGGATACGTTGCAGGATATCCGCAGCGAAATGTGCCTTGAGCTTGAGAAAGCCGGCATCCCGATCGAGCGCCAGCACCACGAAGTCGCGACTGCCGGCCAGGCCGAGATTGATATCCGGTTCGCGCCGCTCAAGACGATGGGCGATTACATGCAGTACTACAAATACATCGTCCGCAACGTCGCGCGGAAGCACAACAAGACGGTGACCTTCATGCCGAAGCCGCTCTTCGGCGACAACGGCTCGGGCATGCATACCCACATGTCGCTTTGGAAGGATGGCAAGCCGCTCTTCGCCGGGAACGGCTACGCGGGCTTGAGCGACATGGCGCTCTTTTTCATCGGCGGAGTTCTGAAACACGCCCCGGCATTGACCTGCATAACGAACCCGACCACCAACAGCTACAAGCGACTCGTGCCCGGATTCGAGGCACCGGTGAACCTGGCCTACTCCGCGCGCAACCGATCGGCGGCCATCCGCATCCCGACGTATTCGGCGAATCCGAAGACGAAGCGCATCGAGTTCCGCACTCCCGACGCGGCGGCCAACCCCTATGTCGCCTTCGCCGCGCTCCTCCTCGCGGGTCTCGATGGAATCCAGAACCGGATCGATCCTGGCGATCCGCTGGACAAGAATCTCTACGAACTTCCGCCGGAAGAACTGGCGAGCGTCCCGAGTGTGCCAGATTCGTTAGGCGGAGCGATCGCGGCGCTGGAGAACGACCATGCGTTTCTCCTCCGGGGCGATGTCTTCAACGCCGACTTCATCAATAACTGGATCGAGATGAAGCAAAAGGAATACGACGCCCTGCGGCTTCGTCCGCACCCGTACGAGTTCCAGATGTATTACGACGTGTGATTTGAGGCCGCCTCGGAGGGCCCTGCTTCACGTCCTTCCGGAATGTTCGTCGGGCAGAGTGTATTTGCCTTGAGCAAGTGTGCCGACCTCCGTTGTGCCTGGCACAGGAATGAAGCGGGACGGCAACGGCCCCGAACCTAGGCGGGCGGTCGAGGCGAGCGCACCGGGAAATGTCTTGCAACCGAAACGGATCGTCCGATCTTCGAGTTTGTTATGAATCTGCTCGCCTTGTTGTCCAACTTCGGCGGACCGGACCTGATCATCATCCTGTTGATCATCCTCGTACTCTTTGGCGCGAAGAAGTTGCCGGAGCTGGCCAAAGGGATGGGACAGGCGGTGCGCGAATTTCAAAAGGCGAAAGACGAGTTCAGCGACGAGCTGCACAACGCAGGCAACGCGACCCCACCGAAGCCGGACGTTCGTCAGGCGGATGCGACTGTGCCCCGGATCGACAATGCCCCGACGGCGCGGGAAGTTCCGCCGCCAAGCGCAAAGCCGGCGCCAGAAGACCAGACTTCGCGAGAAGTCTAAGCGGGCGGCATCGTCGTCTCTCGAGGGTCGAGGCTTGGCGTTTTGCCCGCAGGCAAGACCTGCATCGAACTCGGATTTATCCGATGACATCCGGCTGCATTTCGTCTAAGCATGGGGCCTAAAATCTCGAACCAATGTCCGAAACCGATCTTCGCGCCCAAATCAAAGAGATGCTGGTCACCAACCTGATGTTGCAAATGACGGCGGATCAGATTGCGAATGACCTTCCTCTCTTTGGGCCAGACGGACTCGGACTCGATTCTATCGACGCGCTTGAGCTGGTGGTGAGCATGGAGAAGATCTTCGGAGTCGGCGTGCCCAACTCCGAAGTCGCGGGCCAGGCATTGCAGACGGTCAACTCGATCCACGATTACATCGTTGAAAAGGCCGAGCGGCCAGCAGCATGATTGTAGCGGCGGCCGATGACCGCCGAACCGCCCCGATATAGCAACGGCCTTCGGCGTTCGCAGAGCACCGCTACGCCGTCTCGGCTAGGTTGATCGCGTCGATTAGCTGACGATAACGGCCAAACTCGTGGCGATGCGGAGTGAGAATCAAACGCGGCAGATGGGCCAGCTCCGGCTGGTTTCGTTCCTGCGGCAGGGCAGCACCCTGGACGATTTGACCCTCGCGCAGTAAGTCCGCAAAACGCTGATTTAAGTTAGCTAGTGCATTTTTTGTCAATGCTTTATGAATTCGAAAGATCAACTGCGATCCAACCCAGCGCGACGAGATGTAGTTGCGATAGAAGAGGAGAATTTCCTCGACCGCGTCCTCGACGTTGTGCACGATCTTGATGAAGTTGAAGTCGCCCTCGGAGATCAACCCCTGCTTAAGCAGGTGCTCGGTCAGGAAACGCATCCAGCTTTCCCAATAACTTCCGTTGGGCCGGTCGATGAGAACGATGGGGATGATGAGCGCTTTCCCTGTCTGCATGAGAGTGAGCGCTTCGAATCCCTCGTCCAGTGTTCCAAAGCCGCCGGGAAAGAGCGCCACGGCGTGTGTTTCCTTCACGAAATTTAGCTTCCGAGTGAAGAAGTAATTAAAGTTAATCAGCTTCGAATCGCCGTGGATGATCTCGTTCGGACGTTGCTCGAAGGGCAGACGAATGTTCAGCCCGAAACTGTTCTCGCGCCCCGCGCCCCGCTGCGCGGCGCCCATGATTCCGTCGCCGCCACCAGTGATGACCATGAAATGATGGGCGACCATCTGACGGCCGAATTCCTCCGCCTGCTGCGCGGCGGGCTCCGACGGCGCGGTGCGCGCGGAGCCGAAAATGACGACTTTTTTCACAGCCCGATACTGGGCAAAAACTTTCGCCGCATAGCGCAGCTCCTTGAGCGAGCGATTCATCAGCTTGAGATCGCCCGTACCCATCTTGTCGCGCCCCATTTTCAGCGCGGTGATGATGAGCTCCTCGATCAGCTCCGGCGACTTCTCGATGCCCCAGTCGGCGACTAACTGCCGGATACGGCTCTCGAATTCCGGGCCGACATTTGAGGTCCGGCGGACGGGCTGCTCCTGGATTGCGCTCGCGATAAGATCTTCCACGCCATCAATTGAGCTACTTCTGCGCCGACGAACAGGGGAAATCGTCGGAACGTTAGGCAGATCTTAGGTCATCGAGAATCTCGCGCATGTGACGAATGGGCAACGAATAGTGCCCCTCCCCTTCGACGATCCGCATCGTGCAATGCGGGAGACGCCGGCCCAGGGATTCGGCCAGTTTCCAATGAAAGCTGCGATCCTTTCCGCCGTGCCAGAGGCGAACCGGGACGCGGATTTCCTCGAGCTGAAAACCCCATGGTCGCGCGTAAATCTCGGCGTCGACCATCAAACCATCGGCCGAGGCGCGCCAGGCCTGGCGTTGACTCTCGAAGCAGGCTTCGAAGGCAGCGATATCGCGCATCACGTTTGCGTCGCAGGGCTGGAGAAGCTTGAGGAGCAACGGGCGGAAACGAATCGGAACCTTCACGGAAAGAAAAGGCCGCACGGCGTGAAAGGAGTAGCGGAGAAGTTCTCGATGCCGCGGGTAGAGGAAGAGCAGCCAGCGATAAAGCGCCAGTAACCCGCTGCGATCGCTCAATTCGGCCAGAGGCGGGGCGCCACTCACCACCGCGATCGCACGCACTCGTTCCCCTAACGCCCACGCCGCGGCGAACGCATAGGGAGCGCCCCCAGAGATTCCCAGGATTCGAAATTCGGGGATCTCCATTTTGTCGGCCAGTTCCTCAAGAAGCGGCGGCCAATCGAGTAGTTTTCTTTCGGGACGAAACGACGAATTTCTGATCCCCGGCCGGTCTGGAGAAATGATGCGAAGATTGAGTTCGCGTGCCGCGCTGTCGGTCAACTCCGCCATCGTGCGAGAGCTCGGCCAGCCATGACAGAAAAAGATCGGCGTGCCGCCCTTCGCGCCATACTCGGAGATAGCGACGGATTGGCCATCAGTCAGAGAGATTTTCACGAGTTCGGTGATCATCGGCTCCAGTTTGCAGGAGAAGTCCTGCTGTTCCTACGATCGTGATCGGACGATTGCATCTTCAAAAGGGATGCGAACGATCCGCTGGCGTCGGGGCTACGGAGTCGCGCACTTTGCTCATGCGGAATAAGAGGGCACAGTTTCCGCTCTTCCCCGGGAGCGCGATTGGACGTGATGAACGCGCCGCGCTAGCTTCTGCCGTTTTTAGCCCATGCCGCAATTTTCCTACCGCGCGCGCAATGCCCAGGGCGAACTCGTCGAGGGCGTGCTTAATGTGACTGACCGATCCGTCGCCATCCGACAGATCGAACAGCAGAATTGCGTGCCGATCCGGGTCGAATCGATGGCCACAAAGCCGCAGATGGTCGATGGCAAGGCAGCGTCGGCGACCGCAGCGCCGACCGGAAATCTCAAAATTCCGCATGGTCAGTTGCTGATCTTCACGGAACAGCTCGGTCATCTCTTGCAGGCTGGGATGACGCTCGACGAAAGCCTCGGCGTTCTCGAGAAACGGCTGAAGCATCCGCGAGTGCAGCAGATGACGAGCGCGCTGCATCAGGCGCTGATCGATGGCCGCAGTTTCTCGCAGGCGCTGCGCGATTTCCCCCGAATCTTTCCCCCGCTCTACGTCAACATGGTGGGGGCGGGCGAAGCGAGCGGCGCGCTGCCGGACATTCTTGGCCGCGTCGTCCAGCATTTGATGCAGGAAAAAAATCTGCGCGACCGCGTGCAGCAGGCGCTGATTTACCCGGCGTTTCTCGCCGTCGCAGGCTCGGTCCTGATCATCATTTTCATCACCTTCATGGTGCCGCAGTTGACCGGTTTCATGGCGCGAAACCGGGGGCACGCTGCCGCTGCCGACGCGCATTCTGATCAACGTGCACCATATCATTACCGGTTACTGGTGGGTTCTGCTTCTCATTGTTCTCGGAGGGATGGTGGGCTTTCGAGCTTTCGTCCGAAGTGAGGAGGGGCGCCTGGCGTGGGATCGTCTCCGATTGTCGATTCCGGGCTACGGGCGCATTCGCCGTCATCAGTATTACGCCCAGTTCTCGCGGACGTTAGGCACTTTGATGGAGAACGGAATCCCGCTGCTCAAGGCGCTCGACCTGGTGACGGAAATCGCGGCGAACAAATACCTCGAAGCGAAATTGCGTGATGTGCGGCGAGCAGTGATCGACGGGGCCAATCTCTCGAGCGCGCTTGCGAAAGAGCAACTTTTCCCGGATCTCTTCACCGACATGATGGCGGTCGGCGAGCAAACCGGTCACTTCGCGCAAACCATGCAGATCATCGCCGATGTCTACGAGCGCGAGTTGGATCGCACGGTCAATATCATCTCGGCCCTGATCCCGCCCATCATCATTGTGGTCATCGCGGTGATTGTCGGCTTTGTCGTTTACAGCATTCTCTCGGCGGTTTTCGAGATGACGCATAGTTTGCAGTTGCGACCGCATTAACATAATCTCGCCGGCGCAATGCTTCGTCGCTTCGTTCTGCTCGCATTTTTGCTCGCTGCCATTCGGCCGGCCTTCGCCCAGCAGGCTCTGCCGCCGGAAGGAACGCAGGTACTCAAGCCGAGCCAATCAGCCGAGGCTGCGCCGGAGAGCGCCTGGCTCGATCTGCGGCAGAATAATCCCGCCCATTCGAAAGTGCAGGCAGCGCCCTCCTGGGTGGAATCGGTTTCCTTTGCCCCTGCCAAGGCGGAATCGGAGGCGACAACGAAAAGCGTTTTTCGCGTCCGCCTGATCCGGCCCAACGAAGACTGCCAGCTTTTGCTTTTCCGCCTTTATTTCGACGATCTGCCTGACGAACAACCGGAGCTGATCGCCTGGGATGAGTCGGGTAGCCAGGTCCTGCACTCCGGTTCGTTAGGTCAGAAGACGGGGCTCGCCACTTCCTCGACCACCGTGGTACCGATGATCGGGGTGACTGCGATCGACGTCGAGGTTCCGGGCGACGGCCGCTCGGTCCGCGGCGCTTATCTCGATTGGATGAAGACCAGCCAGGTGATGCGCCCGATGCACGCCGAGCAGGAGAAGCTGATGGCCGATCCTTTCGGCGGCCCGCCAGCCTTGAAGGCTGGCGAGGACGACTCGGAAGTTTTCGGGACGGTGACCGCGCCACTGACGGCGGAGACGATCCCGATCGGGCCGAATATGCAGAACGGCGGCGCCTTTGAATTTGGCCTCGAGGCGCAACCGCTCGTGGCCCTGCTTACTTTCGAAGTAGCCAGCCCGCAGATCGAGAAGCCACCGGAGATTTACGTCAACGGTGAGGATTTGGGCCCGGCTTCGCTTCTCCTGCCCGATCTGGCTGACCCAGCTTATCGGGGACTTTCCTTTTCCCTGCTGCAGACGATGCAATTTCAATACACGGGCTGGGTGCGGGCGCAAAAGATCGTGCCGGCCTCGTTGTTGAAGGCCGGGACGAATGATGTGATCATTCTGGCAGGCGCCGGAACTTCCGCCTCGGCGATAAGGGAAACGCAGATTCAATTGAAATATCTCTGGGACAAATCGGATTACCTGCTTGAGCCGTTGAAGTAACCCCGTCGCCGATTTTTTATGCGCAAGGATCAAAGTGCTTTCACCCTGCTCGAGATCATGATCGTGGTCACGATCATCGCGTTGCTCATGGGTGCAGCGATTTACAAACTGGGCGGCAACGTCGAATACGCGCGCCACAGCCGGGTCGAGGCTGACGTTCAGAGTATTTCGACCCAGTTGAAACTCTACGAGGCCATGAACGGGTTTTATCCGACGACCGAGCAGGGTCTGCAGGCGCTCGTGTCCCAGCCGAGTACCGAACCGCAACCGGAGCGCTGGTATCAACTCTTCAAGGAGTTGCCCAAGGATCCCTGGAACAACAACTACATCTATCTCAATCCGGGCCGGAAGAATCCGTCCGGCTTCGATCTTTACTCCGCTGGTCCCGATCGCAAGCCCGATACGCCGGACGACGATTGGGGTGGATCCTAGCGACTAATTATTTTCGATGCCCGAGTCGTCGTCCTCATCGGCCGCCGGCGCGCCCCGATGCTGTAAATTCTGCTGCGCTGGGACCGCACGTTGCCGAATCACCGGCCGGGTATGGAGCGGCGGCTTGGGAATTTGCGGCACCGGCATCGGCCGCTGAATCGGCATCTGGGCATTGGTATTCGGTCGCGCGCGTACGGTGGTATTCGGCCGCACAGGCACGGGCGGGCGACCGGTAAACTGTTGCGGCTGTGGAGCGGGATTTTGAATCCCCTGGCTGAGGAGCGCTTCGTTGAAAGTGAGAGTCGCAAACTGTCCGTCCTTGGAAATCGTGACCTTGGTTTCGCCAACGCGATCCGACCACTGAATATTGGAAATGGAATAACCGTCCACCGTTTCGCGGGTGTTCAGGTATTCCTTCAAATTCTTGTCCGTCGTGGAAGCGATCGTGACGAAATCGCCGTCGGTGGAATGCGCGGCGTTGGCCACGTAAAGGTCCTTCGCGAAATCCGGCTTGCTCGCCTACTGGCGCACTGGCGGTCGCGACCGCAAAGGGGGAGCGTTTCACCATCGGCTCATAATGCGCGAAGGGCTGGGTCTTGGGCAGGTCGTCCTTCCCCCACGCTGACGTCGTTAGGCAAAGAATCAACCCGGAGCAAAAGCAAATCAGTTCCTTGGCTTTCATCATTTTTGAGGCCCCGGCGCGAACCATTTCGCGATCTTAAAGCGGCCTCGCATGACTGTCGGATCGGTCGCGTCCACCATCAAGTTGACGTTTTCAAAGACCGTGAACGACTCCGGCTTTTGAGAGTCGTAAAGGAAATGGACGAGCGGTTCCCAGCCGCTCTTGGTCTCGAAAGTGGCGGAGACCGATTGATGCGAAGGCGTGCTCTCGACCGGACCGATCTGCGGATTCTCGACCTGGACCTTGTAGCGGTCGGCGATCTCTTTCACCGCGTGAGAAGCGAGGACGCTTCCGCCGGGTTGTTTGACCTGGGCTGCTTTTTCTTCAGCCAGTCGGCCCGCTTCTTCCACATTTCTTCGTCCTCGAGGTAAACATTTTGTTCCGCCCGCGCTGCGCGCTCCGCCGCATACTCGTCGCGCGCGCCCGCGCTCATCCCAAGGAGCGCACTCCAGATCGCCAGATTGATCAGGAGAAAGAGAATCCCGGCGACCGTGAGGGCGAGGATGCGTTCCCGTTGATTCATTCGGGCCAGCCAGTGCGCGATCATTTCGTTTTGCCCTCCAGGCGGAATTGCGCGTGATCGTTAGGCAAGATCCGCGGGGTTCCGAGGTTGAAGGTAAAATCCTGCAGGCCCGGATTCTTCTTCACCTTCTCGGCAAACTGGTAGGCGAGCGCGGCCGAGGGCGCTTCGCCCTGCACGGAAATATTGCGCGCGGATTGTTCGTAAACCGTGATCCGCACCTCGGGATTCGGCAGGCTCTCAAAAAGATGGAGCAGCACCTCGATCGGGTAATAATTCGGATCGATCGCCGGCGAGAGCGCTTTCCAGTTCGCCTCCGTGCTCTTGATGAAATCGACCTTCGGCGCGTCGCGCTTGATCGCCTTTTGCAGATGCCCGACCTGGAAGCGGATGATCGTGACATAGAGCGCGAAGAGCAAAAAGGCCGCGGCGTAAATTCCGCCCGCCCAGAGGAGACGCTTGCGCCATTCCTTTTGCCTGACGAGTGCGGCGCGTTGTTTGCGCCAGCTCTCCGGCGCGAGGTTCAGCTTTATTTTGGCCGGCGGCGTTTCCATTCCCATCAGGTCAGGGCGCTGCGCGAAAACCCGCTCGACCGTGTCGCGCAAGGCGAGGCAATTTTCATCGAGCAGCACTTTGGGGAAAGAAGTGTCGATCCCCTGCAATTCCGCGCTCAATGCCAGCTGCGGCAGGTCGCGCTCCAACCCTTCGTCCTCGGCCGCGTCGAGCGTGCGAGTGAAACTGAGTTTGCCGTTTTCGCTGATGGCCGAGACGAGCTTTTCGCCTTCACGATAGATGATCAGGGCGCGGCCGCGTGCGGCATGTGAAGCGGCGCGCTGCGCAGCATAGACCGTCACCTGGCGCGGGATATGCCCGCTCTTGAGAAGCGGCCCGGCGAGTTCGTTGAGACGCGCGTTGTGGACCGCAACCGAGGAGACAACGCTCTCGCTCTCACCCCGTTCGATAACTTCGAAGTCGCTCGTCACTTCCTCCGGCGGATAGGGAAAGGACTTCTCCACCTGGAGTCGCACCATGCCTTCAAATTCAGCGGCGTCGGCCGTCGGCAAACGCAAACGCTGGGCAATGATCACGTTCACCGGAAGCCCGAGAACAACTTCATCGCCGTTTTTGAGCAGGCCAGCGGCCTCGTTCAGGTCAGCCACGTTTCGCACCTCCCAGGTGCCGTTGTCTATGCGGGGGCGGACCAGATTCCAACCGCGGCCAAAAGGCGCAATAAAAACGGATTCGGATGCGGGTTCGATATTAGAGTTCCTTCCAAACAATGATCTGAGGCGAGGTACTTTTCCGAATGACCATCTCAATCGTGCGCGTCATGTCGCCGGATTTACCTACACTAACGACCCGCTTAACCGGTTCGTTAAATCCGATCAGGCCGGAAAGCTGCGCAAATTGATCCGGTGTGAATCCAAGTGCAAGCCGAACCTGATCCGCCGAGTCAAAGACCACATCGTCCGCCGTGCCGTCGATCCCATCGGGACCGCGCCGGAATTGAAGAAAAGCATCAACGATCTGTTCGTTGAAACCCGGCAGGGAGAGAAGGACATCGCGCGAAGCCCAAGCGAGATCGACCGCCTGTCCGGTGTAGAGCGTGAAGTCTGCGTCCCAGTTCGCCTGTGCGGTGAATTTCTCCCAGCCCTTGACCTGTTTCAGCTCCTCGATCCGCTGGAGGGGCGCGTTTTTCGGCTGATAACCGGGCTCCGCCTCCGCGCCATTGAGTCGGGGAATATCATCCGGATCGACGAAATCGAGCAGGCAATCCATCATGTGATCGCGCTCATTAATATCGATGCCCTTGATCTCGAGATATTTTCGCAGGACGGCGAGCTTCTGCGGATCTTCGCCCGCAAGAAAATAGCGCAAATCCAACCTTCCCCCCTCGCCCACGATCCGCACATCATAACTTTGATTCTTGCCTAACGAACCGTGCAGGGCGCTCGCCCCCGCTTCCACCTGCGGATCGAGGGCCACTTCCGCCCCGGAAGAGGCCATGGCCTCGGCTTCCAGAACCCGAGTGGAATTGCCGGAAAGAGCGATTTGCGAGTCGATATCGAGGGCCCATGCGATGACCATGGCACTAAGCAGGAAAAGGGCCCAGAGCGCCAGCATCAAAGCGGCCCCCGAACGATTGGCGTGGGCGGGACGTTTCATGGTTTAGAGCGGCGTGCGGCGCAAGGCGAGCACCGCTACCCACGGCGTGGCGCTGCCTGGCCGCATGATCGTGAGGCGCACCAGATGTGGCAGCGTTCCCCGGTCGGTCCAGCGGTCGACCCAGGCGTTCAGACGCGGATCGAAATAGCGGATTTCCAAGCTTGTCAGGTTAGTCAGGAGCGAAACCCAGGCCTTGTTGTCAGCCACCGGACTGTCGTCGTCCTCCGACTCGCGCATTACCCCCAATTCCATGGCGTTACCTTTTTGCATCGGGCGCAAGCGCAATGTGACGGAATAGTCCCCCGTGGCATAATGAGTCAGCAGTCCTGGCCCAGCGCCGCAAACCCAGGTCATTTCATCGCGCGAGCGGCCTTCAAATTTATACGGCTCGCCCAGGAGCGTCCCCTGGCCGGGCGGGAGATCCCGCAACTGATCGGTCAGGAGCCGCTCGAGTCCGCCGTAACCGGCATCGATCTCATTGAGTTCCGTGGAAAGCCGGACGGCGACCACGTTGGCGCTCACGAAACGAAAAATCGCCAGCGCCATCATGCCGAGAATCGCCACTGCCAGCGTAATCTCGAGGAGCGTAAAAGCGCGCCGAACGCCGCGATCAGCCGGCACGATAAACATAAAAAACGAGCTGTTTGCTCTGCTTCACCCCGTCGCGCGACCAGACGGCGTTCAACGTCACTCGCGTAATCCCGCTAATGATCGTGTTATCGGGTTCCTCGAATTCTTGAGGAACGCTCTGTTGGATTAGCCTAACGATGCCATAACCGGTATTGATTTTTTCTTCCTTCTTGGCGTCGGGGTGCACCGGACTAGTCTGAATCTCCGCCATGCGGTTGGCGAGCAACTGCCGCACGCGATTTTCCTCTTCGCTCAGCTGGCTGGCATTGAGGCAGTTTTCCACCGAGCGGCCGAGCACGAGCACGCCAATGACGAAGATCGCCAAGCCAAGAAGCACTTCGTAGAGTGCGAAGCCGGAGAGCGAGACTTTATTTCGTCGCATAATGAACAATCGCGGGGCGCGCGGTGAGTGGCGAGTAATTCACTTCCCAGGAACCGGCCGGCCCTTTGAATTTCACGTCGGCCGGCTCGCAGGTGCCTGACGCCCAAAACGTCCATTGCCCGAAAGGACCTTTCTCGAGCGCGGCCGGCAGCCGCAGGATGTAAGCCTGGCCTTTCGTCAGTGCGAGCGTGGCCGTAGGCGCTTCGGGGTCGTCTTCCCTGGGAGATTCCGGATGCAGAACAACCGCCCTCTTCTTCCACTCAATCACGTAGGAACGGCGCTCCCCGACGCTGCGTTCCTGTGCCATGCGCACAATCTTGTTCATCGCGTTGAGTGATTGCTTCAGCCGGCGATCGGCCATTACGCCGCTCACGCTCGGGAGCGCGAGCAGGAGGAGAAGCGCGAGGATAAAAACCGAAATCGCGATCTCAATCAGCGTAAAGCCCTGGCGGCGCTTCATGGGCGAATTTTACGACGTTGATGGAAATTCACAACCGCACGCCGCGCCTGAAGGCGTTTGACTCCGATTCTGGCCTCCAGCTTTCAGACCAACAGATTCGCTTCCGCCTTCGACCAAGCACCAGCGCAATTCACCGCTAGAGAATAGCAATCCGCCGACAGCGTCCCGCGCTCCGTGTGATAACATGGGTGCGTGATTTCGTCCGCTGCCCAGCCAGCCGCCGCGCCGCCGATCCATGTAGCGGCTCCCGCGTGGCGGCTCCGGCCCATTCACAAACTCCTCCTCTTTCTTGCCGCGCTCGGTGTGCTCGCCGCAATGACCTGGCAGGGACTTACCACCGGTGGCTCACCCGATCCTACCCGCGCCAACACCAGCCCCACGGTCGCCGTCCTTGATATCGGCGTGCTCGTATTCCGGGAAGGACTCGAGTGCATTCTTGTTCTCGCTGCCATCACCGCCAGCATGACCGGTCCCCGGCGCGCCTGCCGACGCCCGGTCGCTTGGGGCGCGGGGCTCGCCTTCCTCGCCACGCTCGTTACCTGGATGATTGCCATCCGCATCATGAGCGCGCTCTCCGACAACGTCTCGGCGCTCAACCTGCAAGCCGCCACCGGTCTTCTCGCCGTCGTCGTTCTGCTCGTGATCATGAACTGGTTCCTCCACAAAATTTATTGGGGCGGTTGGATCCGCGCGCACAATCGCCGGCGCAAGACTCTCCTTACCAGCGGCCTGGCGCCCGAGGCTTCGCAGGCGCGTCTCATCTGGGGTTTGATCCTTCTCGGGTTCACCTCCCTCTATCGCGAAGGCTTCGAAGTCGTCCTCTTCCTGCAAACGTATCGGCTGCGACTCGGTGGCGGCGTCGTCTTGCAAGGGGCCCTTCTCGGCCTCGCCCTCTCCGCATTGGTGGCCATTCTTACCTTCGTCATGCAGCAGCGGCTCCCCTACCGCAACATGCTAATCACTACCGGCATTTTGCTCGGCGGCGTGCTCCTCGTCATGGTCGGTGAGCAGGCCCAGGAAATGCAGTTGGCCCATTGGATTTCCACCACGCCGGTGCCTTGGCTCGTTAGTCTCATACCCGACTGGGCCGGCCTCTGGTTCGCCATCTTCCCGACCTACGAAACCCTCATCGCACAATTGATCGCTGCCATCATCGTCATCGGCTCCTACTACGCCGCCCGACGCGTCCGCTGCACCGCCGAACCCGCCTGAGCAATTTTCAGCTGTCAGCTTTCCGTTGTCAGCTTTTCGAGCGCCGGCACCAGTTGATCGAACCGTTCGATCAGCCCCGCCGCTCCGAGCGTCTCCGCCGGTCGATCGCGAAACCCGAAAGTCACCGCCAGACACGGCAACCCGGCCGCGTTCGCCGTCTGCACATCAGTAATCGAATCACCCACCAGAACCGCCCGGCCGCCGCCCGCTTGCTTGATCGCCTCCCGCAAAGGCGCCGCATCGGGCTTGCGCACCGGCAGCGTGTCGCTCCCGATCACGCTCGCAAAACGCTCCGTCCATCCAAACGCCGCCAGCAATTGGCGCGTCAACTGTTCTGGCTTATTCGTGCAGATTGCGCTCTTCGCCCCGCGCATTTGCAGAAGATCGAGCGCCGCCTCCGCCCCCTCGTAGGGCCGGCTCCCATCCGCAATGTGCGTCTCGTAATATTCGAGAAAGATCGGCAGCGCCTGCTCGACCAGCGCCGGAGTCACGACGCCGGTCGCACCCAGGCCGCGCTCCACCAGATCGCGCATTCCACGGCCGACCATCTCGATCACCCGCGCTCCGGGTACCTGCTCCCGTCCGAGCTGGACGAGCATGTGATTGAGCGCATCCGTCAAATCCGGCGCGGTATTGGCCAGGGTCCCATCGAGATCAAAAACAACCACAGCAAAAGGAAATTGGCCCATGATTTTCAGCGACTCTGTACTTCGCGTCTCAGCTTTCGCATGAAGAAAGGCCGATCGCCAACCTGCGCGGCCGGGGCGGCCCGCTCGCTGCGCTTGGGCTGAAGGCGATCGGCCGCGAGTACCGACCATGGAATTGGAATACCCCCATGAGATCGGTGGGGAAAATTTCGCTACGGGAAATCAGGATAGCCCGGCTCACGCTTTTTCGCTTGTCGGGACTCGGAAGATCGGGCAAACCGATTCTCGCCGTGCTTCCCCAACTTCGTCCCTGTCCTTCAACGGCCGTCGCAGACGAAAAATTGTTCGCCTTTAAATGCGAACGTTCGGCCATATCTTGTTAGGTGTGGAACCGAGAACTCATTCCCGAGCGCGAGGAAGGACATCGTGGTTCACTGCCTCTTTGCTTCTGTGTTGGCGTTTTCTGCGCTGCTTGGGTTGAGCGCAGGGCAAAGCTGGCGACTACGGGCTCTCGCCATTGTCCTGTTTTTCGTTAGTTGGATCGTCATTTTTGGCGCGATGGTTGCGAGCCGAGAGTATGCCTTTGTGACCAAGACATCAAAGATAGTGAGAGAACGCTATAGCTCGAAGGTGAGAATCTCGGTCGAGATTATCTGTCGCTTGCTTTTCTTTGGTCTTGTCCTGTTTATGTCAGCCATTTTGTGGAATGTTTCTTTAGATTGCATCGACCTGGTTAAGACCGGCTCTCCGGCGGAAACGAATGGCGTGGTAACGGAGCTCCGATCAAATGCCTTTACTTGGTGGGCGCTCAAGACTGTGTATTTGAAGTCGTCCAGTGGGTTCACGACAGACTATACAATGTATTTTTACCCCATATTTCCGAAGAAGGGTATTGCCTATGACGCAGTTGTTCTGCCGAGGTCGAAGTGCATCCTTGCCATGACACCACACACCTAACCCCTATGAAGAGTGTCAACGGGTGAGTTGTAGAGCGGGTGCGATCGAGGTCGGCGCTTGACACTTGACGTACTGATCTCAGCATACGCCAAGATCGACTGTTCCCCGAAGATCCGCGTGAATCTGTTATGTCAATCGTCAAGGAGGGCGGACCCTGGAGACTCAGGCTTCTCCAGCGCCTGCAAATCATTGCTCAGTTCTCCCGTGTTGCGCACTTCATCCCGCCAACCCGCCGTAGTTTACCCGCCGTGGCGGGCCACCGCCGTGGCGATACAGTCCTTGTAGACATCCAGTCCAAGATAGAGTTCTTTTTTCATTGGTGTGTTTGCTGGTTCTCTGTTGTTAAAACTGCAACGCTCCGGAACCCTCGGGTCCCGGCCGTTGGTGCGGCTCTGCTCCCCCTCAAAAAGGAGGAGTAGCCCGCGAGTAAATATGAACGGCAAACACACCCTCCTTTTCAACCCCGTGCTCGCGCCTTCACCCCGCGCCCGCAGCCATAAGGTCTAGGCTCCAGATTGCCGCGTTTATGCGTGAGGCGTTAATCAATGCAACCGAAGCGGCAATCCAAGCCGTCGACGCCCGCCGATTCTTTCAAACGGAACGAGGATTTCATGGTCGCTTTTATTGCGCCCTCCAAGAACAGCTCGACCGAGCTGGCCTTATAACGAACGGCGCCATTCTTGAAATGGAGTATCAGAAGAGTTGTCGCCATGATCTCACTCAGCGCCCAGACATTGTATTTCACATTCCCGCGGAATTTTCTGGAGCGCCGGTCCAAGAGAACAACTTCGCTGTTTAGGCTCTAAAGCGGCGAGCATCCATCGCACGAGCCCGCGCCGACTTTGTTCGCCTCGATGAGATGTTCGAAGTGCTCCACTATCCACTGGGTTTCTTCATCAACGTTGCCTCTGCGGATTCGATGCGGCAGCATTACCAAGGGCCTTTCGGCGAGCGTTTGGCCACCGTAGCCGCACAGCTATCAGACAAGCATATTCGCACGCATTGGGTCTACCCAGACGCTAATGCCTAACTGTTGTACCTCAAGACGTTGTCCGCAGTTTTGGGGAGCCTAGAGCTAGGAGGTAGAGATTGCAAGGCAGAATGAGGGCGGTGGAAGTTATAGTCATGAAGGTAGTAGGGAAGGAACGTAGCCCGGTGATTACTGGAGTTATAGGAGCGGGCGTAGGCCCACTCGCGGGTGATGGTCTGGATGAAGCGTTCGGCTTTGCCATTGGTCTGAGGTCGATAGGGCCTGGTAAAGAGATGTTGGAGGCCGAGTTTTTGGCAGGAAGCGGCGAAGGGTTTGGAGCGATAGGAGGAGCCGCGATCGGTCAGGAGCTGTTGGATGTGGATGCCATGAGCGGCGTAAAAGCTGACGGTTTGCTGCAAAGCGCAGAGGACACTCTGAGTTCTTTCGTCGGGGAGCAGGCAAGCGAAAGCGAGGCGGGAGTGGTCGTCGATGGCGACGTGCAAGCTTTCGACGCCGGCGCCGGGATTGCGCTGAGTGCGGTCCCCGGTGGCGCGAACCCCGGGGCGGGAGAAGCGGCCGAGCTTCTTGATGTCGAGGTGGAGGAGGGCGCCGGGATGGTCGCGTTCGTAGCGCCGAGGTGGAGGTTCGGGAGGTTCCAGAGAAGAGAGGCGATTGAGGTGATGACGGCGCAGGACGCGAGAAAGAGTAGCCTTGGAGACGGGCAGAACCATCATAATTTGGGCGTAGGAGCGGCGTTGGCGGCGCAGAGCCAGGATCTGGGCTTCGAGTTGGGCGCTGATCTTGCGCGGCTGGGAGAGAGGCCTGGAGGAACGATCGGGCAAGCGCTGGGGGAACCCAGCCTGGCGGGCCCGGGCGAGCCAGCGCCGGACCGTCTTCTCGCAGACGCCGAAAGCGAGGGCGGTAGTGCGCAAAGAGAAGTCGAGTTGGGAGTGTTGCAGAGCCATTTGGGCTCGGGTGAGAGGAGTCAGAGTGGCATTAGCGTGCATGTTTTCCGTGCGGGAAGGCGTTGGGTTGAGTGTTGATCCACCACCATCCTGGACGATCCTTCCCGTGCGGACAACGTCTTGAAACACGACACCTAACCATACATCTGAGGTAGTCCGTCAAGGATTTTGGGTGAAATTATTGGGCAGTGACTCAGGCGGTTTGGGTACGCGGAGACGGGGCAGTCTGGACTCCGCCGGCCGAGGCAGGTCGGCGAACATTCTTCGCCCGTCCGGCCAGCGCGGCGACAAGTAGAGAAGTTCTCGCTACCGGTAGAGAACCTTCCGCGACCGGTAGAGAATGGTTCCCTCTCAAGGGGGAATGGTCCCCTCTTGGGAGAGAATGGCTCTCTCTCGAGAGAAAATGGCTCCCTCCAGAGCGGAATTGCCCCCCTCGCGCGAGAAAAACCCGGCCGCGACCGCTCGACGCGCCCTCACCATCGACCGAGCCCGCCTCCCGACCGATCGACCCATCCAGGCCGGCAGCCGGAAACCAACCGCGCCCAGATCAATTTTCCGCTTGCTCCCGGCAGGCCGCTTCTCAACAATCGGCTCGGTGTTTTCGAAGACGATCGCACTCCGATGGTCGAGATGATCGCCAGTATTAGTGATACGCAGCTAGTTACCTTTTTCCGCGGATTAGCGGTATGTTGATGTTCAGATTCACGCCCAATGAAGCCTAACAAGGTGAAGCGGACTGCGAACCGCGGTACTATCCGGTCTCACATGAGTGCAACCCATCAATCGGCTGCCGCCCACGAGCCCACTCGCTGCGGGTCGTTTTCGTCTCGTAGACCTTCATGACCGTCTGGAACAAAGCCTTTATTGGCAGAAGCACGATCTGCCTGGTTTGGATCGCGATCGGCACCGTCTTTATTTTAAGAGGACCGCGCTACGTTGCGCCGATCACAGCCTACGTCACCGGAATGATCTTTATCCTTCTCGCCATTGTTCTTATCGTCACCGCCATCTCTCAGAGGCGGACGAAGCTCCGAGCCAGATGGACCCGAAAGGCCTAACAAACGCTGCAGCTGACGGCGAGCCGCGTACGACCCAGTTTTCACATGATTAAAACCATTCAACCCGCAACCATGCGCGCTCACGCTCGCCGCCGCCGAGTTCGGTTTCGTTCGGCAATATGACCATGCTCAAAGTCAACACGAGAGACATACCAGAGCTGACGTGGTCTTCTCCCAAGGGGAAATTTGTCGGCGCCGGCAAGCAAGTCTCAGAAGCTCTCGGTCGCAAGCCAGACTCGACCGACTTGAACGAGAGGCACCCATTTGACGTCGAGATCTGTCGAGTTCCGTCCGGTAAGACGCCTTACATCTATCATTCTCACAGCGCCCAGTGGGAGTTCTACCATGTGATCTCTGGCACGGGCAGCGTGCGCCATCAGGATGGGCAGACCCCGATCGGGACTGGCGACGCCTTCATCTTCAAGCCGGGAGAGCCCCATCAGATCATTAACGATAGTCCGCAAGATCTCGTCCTCTATGTGGTCGCCGACAATCCCATCGGAGAGGTTGGCTTCCATCCCGACAGCGGAAAGTGGTGTGTGCCGATTCCAAAGCGGACGCTCATTCGATCAGAGGCACTCGACTACTACGAAGGAGAAGAATGAAGAAATCCGAACAAGCGGATGCACGCGAACCGCCATCCCGCGCTTCGCTTTGGATACGCCAGGTTCATTGGTCGCAGGATTCGCTCGCCCAATGGGGCGGTCTTCCCTCAGAGCTCGCGCGGCGCGGGCGATGATCCCTTAGGGTGATCGCATGGCGGTCGTCTTTTTTTCGGCGCCAGCCGATTTTCGAAAATGGCTCCGGCGCAATCATGCGACGGCGACGAAGCTTTGGGTGGGGTTTCATCGCAAGCACACGGGCAAGCCGAGCATGACCTGGCCGGAGTCGGTGGATGAAGCGCTCTGCTTCGGTTGGATCGATGGAATTCGTAAGAGCATTGATGCAGAGAGCTACTTGATTCGCTTCACGCCGCGGCGGCGCAGGAGCATTTGGAGCGCGGTCAATATCAAACGGGTCGAGTTCCTGACTAACGAGAAGCGCATGCAACCGGCCGGGCTGGCCGCCTTTGCCGCGCGGGTCGAGAACAAGTCCGGCATCTATTCCTACGAGCAACGGAGCGAGCAATTGCCCGAGCCGTACGCGAGCGGTCTGCGGAAAAATTCCGCGGCGTGGAAGTTCTTCCAGGCGCAGCCGCCCTCCTATCGCAAGGCGATCGGCTGGTGGGTCGTGAGCGCAAAACAGGAGGAGACGCGGCGCAAACGACTCGAGAAATTGATCGCGGAATCGGCGCGCGGCCGACGCCTGCGCTAGCGCCAGACGGGCCGGACATTCCAGTTGAAGGGCGGCGGAACAGTTCCAAACTGTCCGATGCCAAAAAATCTCGGCGCCGCCCGGCGCGTCCTCTTG
This sequence comes from uncultured Verrucomicrobiae bacterium, assembly GCA_963738045.1. Lineage (GTDB taxonomy): Bacteria > Verrucomicrobiota > Verrucomicrobiia > Chthoniobacterales > UBA10450 > Palsa-1392. The sequence goes on from CAVTUX010000004.1 coordinate 290,125, forward strand.
CCCGGCATTCTGCGGTTTGCCTGGCGCTTGGCCTAACGATCGCGGTCGGAGCCAAGCCAAAGAAGAAACATCCGAACTCGCCCAGCCCGACGCCCTCCGCGCCGCCCATCCAGGCCGGGACATCGGTGACGACTCCGAGTCCGTCGCCGGCCGAGGAGAAAACCGAATCCAAGCTGCATTTCGATCCGAAGCTCTGGAGCGGCATGCAGTGGCGCCAGATCGGACCCTTTCGCGGCGGACGTTCGGTTGCGATTGAAGGCGTACCCGGCGAACCGAACACGTATTACTTTGGCGGTGTAGGCGGCGGCGTGTGGAAAACGAGCGATGGCGGTGCGAACTGGAAACCAATCTTCGATAAGCAGCATTCGACCTCTTCGATCGGCGCGATCGCGGTCGCACCGAGCGATCACAATATCATTTATGTCGGCACGGGCGAAGTCGGCCCTGCGCGGAAACATCACTTACGGCGACGGCGTTTATAAGTCGATCGATGGAGGACGAAACTGGCGCCATGTCGGTCTGAAGGACAGCCGCCACATCGGAGCGATCATCGTTAACCCGGATAATCCAAACATCGTTTTCGTCGCCGCGGTCGGACACGCTTTTGGGCCTAACGAGGAGCGCGGAGTCTTTCGCACGACCGATGGTGGCGTGACCTGGAAGAAGGTGCTGGGCAAGGATCAGAACACCGGCGCGATCGATGTCGTTTTCGATCCGCATAATCCCAACACACTTTTTGCCGCGCTCTACGAGGTGCGGCGGCAGCCATGGTTCTTCTCCAGCGGTGGCGAAGGGAGTGGCCTCTATCGCTCAACCGACGGTGGCGATACCTGGCAGCATTTGCAGGGGCATGGATTGCCGGAGGGAATTCTCGGTCGAATCGGTGTGACCGTTTCGGGCGCGGATTCGGACCGCGTTTACGCGATCATCGAAGCGACGGAGGGAGGCATTTTCCGTTCCGACGATGGCGGCGATAACTGGACCAAGATCAACGACGATCTGCGCTTCCGGCAACGCGCCTGGTATTTTAGCAAAGTCTACGCGGACCCGCGCGCGGTCGACACGCTCTATGTCCTGAACACCGGTCTCTTTCGCTCGGTCGATGGCGGCAAGGATTTCAAACTCCTCCCCGCCCGCCATGGCGATCATCATGGGCTTTGGATCGACCCGAAGGATCCCAACCGAATCGCCAATGCCAGCGACGGTGGGGCGAGCGTCTCGGTGGATGGCGGCGAGACCTGGTCGACAGAGGACAATCAACCGACGGCGCAGTTCTATCATGTCGCGGTCGATAACGCGTTCCCCTATCACATCTACGGCGCGCAACAGGACAACTCGAACCTCGGCATCGCCAGCCGGGGTGAGAGTGGCGTGATCGGGCGCGAGGATTGGTTCCAGGCCGGCGACGGTGAGACCGGCTTTGTTATTCCCGACCCGCACGACTGGCACATCATTTACTCGAATAACGAGGGCTTCATTACGCGCTACGACAAATCGAAGGAGCAATACCAGGACGTGAGTGTCTGGCCGCTCGATAACTCCGGTCACGGCGCGAGTGATCTGAAGCATCGCTTCCAATGGGTCTCGCCCCTCCTCCTCTCACCGCATGATCCTGATACGATCTACACCGCGGGTGAAGCGGTCTTTAAGTCAGCCGACCGGGGCCACAGCTGGACCGCGATCAGCGAAGACCTGACGCGCAACGACAAGAGCAAACAAAAACCGAGCGGCGGCCCGATCCAGAATGACATCACCAGCATCGAGTATTACGACGTGGTCTTCGCCCTTGCGGAATCGCCTTTAAAGAAAGGAATGCTCTGGGCCGGGACAGACGACGGCTTGCTCCATGTCACGACCGATGACGGGGCGACCTGGCGGCGGGTGACGCCGAACATGCCGGAGTGGAGCTGCGTGAGCCTGATCGATCCGTCGCACTTCGATCCGGCGATCGCCTACGTCGCGGTCGATCGTCACCGGCTGGATGATTTCAAGCCCTACATCTTCAAGACAAATGACACTGGTCGTAACTGGACCGCGATCACCAACGGCATCCCTGACGGCGCCTACGTGCACGCGGTGCGCGAAGACCCGAAGCGGCGCGGGCTGCTTTACGCCGGCACAGAGCTGGGCGTTTACGTTTCCTTTGACGACGGCGCGCATTGGCAATCGCTGCAACTGAATCTGCCGACCTCGCCGATTCGCGACCTGGTGGTCAAGGATGATGACCTTGTCGTGGCCACTCACGGCCGGGCGTTCTGGGTGCTCGATGACCTCACGCCACTCCGCCAGATAAGTGATGAGGTCGCGCAAGCCGACATCAAGTTATACGATCCGCAGACCGCGGTGCGCCTCCATTATCCGGACGAGGTCGATACGCATCAGGCCGCCGGCACCAATCCGCCGCCCGGAGCGATCATTGACTATTACTTCAAGGAAGCACCGAAAGGTGAAGTCACGCTGGAAATTCTCGACGCGCAGGGCAAACCGATTCGTCACCTCTCGAGCAAGAAAAAGAAGGGAGATGAGCAACCGCCGGAATGGCCCGACCAGGTGCAACCAATCAAGACCATTCCGGCGAAGGAAGGCATGAACCGCTTCGCCTGGGATCTGCGCTACGATGATCCGGTGCAGACGCCCGGTGCTTTTTACGCCGGCAGCGGACCGCGCGGATCGCTTGCCTTACCTGGTGATTATCAGGTGCGGCTGACGGCAAATGGCAAAACGGAAACGGCGACTCTCCGTCTCGCGATCGATCCCCGAGTCAAGGATATGGAAAGCGGCATGCGCCGATCGTTTGAGCTCTCCATGACGGTCAACGAACGCATCTCGCAGCTCCATCAGGCAATCAACGAAATTCGTGAAACTCAGTCGCAGATTGCTTCGTTGCACAAGCGTTTCGCCGACAACGAGCGTCTCAAACCTGCGCTCGCCTCTGCCGGCGAGATGGAAACCAAGATGTCCGCGATCGAGGAGAAGCTGATTCAGGTAAAGATGAAAAGCTCCGAGGGAAATTTGGTTTATCCCAACCAACTGAACGAAGAATTCGATACCTTTAGCCGGGTCATCGAATCGGACGCCGCGCCAACCGAACCGCAACTGGAGGTGTTCAAAATGCTGGACGGTCGCCTCGAGGAGCAGTTGAAAAACTGGGCGCAACTCAAGAACGAAGACGTGCCGAAAATCAACGAACTGATCAAGCAGGCGGACATTCCGGCCCTCACCGTCGCGGCGGCCACGACACCGGGCCCGTCGCCGACGGCAACCGAATCACCCACGCCGACTCCTTCGCCGGCGGAATCGCCTTCGGCCACGCCGACCGCCTCGCCCTCGCCATCCGCCGTGCCGCAATAGCCTAACGACCCAACGGGAGAAGGACCCGCCTGGTTATCGAACGATGAGCCATTCTCACGATAAAGTTGATTTCGGACGGGCCTTCGCCATCGGCGTGCTGCTCAACACAGGATTTGTCGTCGGAGAGGTGGTCTTCGGTTTGCTCAGCCATTCGCTTTCGCTCCTCGCGGATGCCGGCCACAACCTCGCGGACGTGATGGGACTGCTCATGGCCTGGGCAGCGAGCAATCTCGCCAGGCGCAGCGCGACCGAGCGTTTTACCTACGGTTTGCGTCGCACTTCCGTGCTCGCGGCGCTTTTTAACGCGATCCTCCTGCTCGTCGGGGTGGGCGCGATTTCCCTGGAAGCGATCCGCCGCCTCAGCCAGCCCGAACCGGTTCTTGGCCTAACGATGATTTGCGTGGCCGGGGTCGGGGTCGTGATCAATGGTCTGACCGCCTGGATGTTCGCCCGCGGCCGCAAAGGCGATCTCAATATTCGCGGCGCATTCCTGCACATGGCGGCCGACGCAGCGGTTTCGGCCGGCGTAGTCGTAGCGGGTTTCGTAATTCTCAGAACAGGTTGGTCCTTGCTCGATCCGATCAGCAGCCTCGTGATCGTTGCCATTATTCTCATCGGCACCTGGGGACTGCTGCGCGACTCGATCAATCTTTTCCTCGATGCCGTTCCCCGCGGGATCGATCCGGGCGCAGTGAAAAATTTTCTCGAAGCACTGCCGGGGGTCGTCACCATCCATCACCTCCACGTCTGGGGCTTGAGTACGACCGAGACCGCCTGCACTGCCCATGTCGTGAAGCGCGAGCCACAGCTCGATGATGAACTCCTGAAACGGATCGCGCACGAGTTGCACGATCGTTTTGGCATCGAGCACACAACGATTCAATTCGAGCGTTGTGACGGACCGGATTGCCCGACCGAGCACGAGACGCACGCCTCAGCCTCATGAGTAGCGCGATTCGCAAGGCGGTCATCCTTGCCGCCGGTCGCGGCACCCGCATGCGCGACCTGACGATTGAGTTGCCCAAGCCGATGATCGAGGTGCGCGGCAAGCCGATTTTGCAGCACATCATCGAGGGTCTGCGCGCCGCCGCGGTGGAGAAGTTTTTGATCATCGTCGGCTATCGGGCTGAAGTCGTCAGGCAGGCCTTCGGCGATGGTGGGCGCTTCGGCGTGGCGATCAGTTACGCGACTCAGATGGTGCAGGATGGGACCGGCCGAGTGGTCGAGCTGGCGCGCGAGTTTGCCGGCGCCGATCCGTTCGTACCTGAGCTACGGCGACATTCTCGTCGAGCCTTCGAATTATCCGCGCCTAACGACACTTGCGAAGGAGACGGAAGCGATCGTCTCGATCAGGCATAACGAGGACGTGAGCAAAGGCGGCGCGGTCTTCGTTAACGAGCGGTTTGAGCTGATCGATTTGCGCGAGAAGCCGCAGCCTGGCGAGCCGACCAGTCCCTGGTACAACGCCGGTATTTATGCCTTTCGTCCCAGCATTTTCGCTTTCACCGCCCGGCTCGAACGCTCTCCCCGTGGCGAGTTCGAGCTGACCGACGCGGTCCGCGACCTTGCCCGCTCCGGTAAAAAAGTGCAGGCCCTCGAACTGATCGGCGACTGGGCCGATGTGCGCGATCCCGAAATTCTCGCGGCCCTGAATCAATCCTAAATTCCGAGTCGTTAGGCGACGAATCTGCCGCGGGGAGCGCACGCGACTCGCGTGCTGGTTTCGGCGACCTCGCCGAAACAAACTTTCCATCCGCGCAGATCCGTCAGGTCACGTCCTCGATCGTCTCTGTTTCTTCCGGTTCTTCACCGATCTCCTCCTCGATCACCCGCCGCCGTTTCGGCGAGAGGAAGGGCCGCAGAAAACCATAAAGCAGATAGCTAAGGAAGATCACCGCCGCCATCCACTGGTAGAATTTCACCGTCAGCGCGAGCAGGGCGATGAGGAAGAAAAAGCGCGGAATCGAACGTGTCGTTCGCCAGTTTACCGCCTTGAAACTCGGATAGCGGAACTTGCTGAACATCATGAAGGAGAGGAAAAGCATCAGGACCGGAAGCGCGTATTTCCAGCGTCCAATCGTCCGCTGCCCTTCATCGAGCCAGAGCATGAACAAAGTGAGCGACGCAATCATCCCCGCCGCCGCCGGGATCGGAAATCCCGTAAAACTCTTGTCGGATCCGCCCGCGGGTCCGGACGCGGCGACGCAGTTAAATCGCGCCAAACGCAGCGCTCCACACGCCAGGTAGATAAAGGCGATCATCCAGCCGGCATTTTGGAATTCACCGAGTACGATCTGGTAGACGAGCAACGCCGGTGCCATTCCGAACGAGACGATGTCGGCTAACGAATCAAACTCCCGCCCGAAGGCACTCTCGTGACCGCCGAGTCGCGCCAACCGGCCATCGAGCAGATCGAAGATGCAGGCCGCGAGGATGAACCAGATCGCATCGTGAAAATCGGAGGCAGCCTCGAGCAAGTCGATCCGTTGCGCCCCGTCGTAGATCCGCAGGACGGCGGCAAAACCGCAGAAAAGATTGCCGGCCGTCATCAGGTTCGGCAGGAGATAAATCTTCGGGCCTTGGTTGTCGCTCATGATCAGGAAAGCCGCGCAATGGCCGTCGCGCCGCCCGCGACACGCTCGCCCACTTGCACAAGCAGAGTCGCACTCAACGGCAGATAGACCTCGGTGCGGGAGCCAAATCGAATCATCCCAAAGCGTTCGCCCTTGCGCAAGGTATCCCCGACCTGCGACCAACCGACGATCCGGCGCGCGATCGCACCGGTGATTTGCCTGACGACGAGGGTGGCGCGGGGATTTTCAAAAGCCCAGGTCATCGATTCGTTCTTCACCGAACACTCCGGATTGCGCGCATCCAGGCAAAGACCTTCCCGACGTTCGCGGTAAATGATCCGCCCATCGATCGGCGCGCGGTTGGTGTGAACGTCGAAGACGGAAAGGAAAATGGCCACCCGCCGCATCGTTTGCCGGACAACTTCCGACTCCTCGAGCTCGACAATTTCCACCACCACGCCATCCGCCGCGGCCAGGATCAGGTCCGGATCAGCCGGCGCGGCGCGTTCCGGATCGCGAAAGAAGAAGAGCGTGTATCCGATGAGGAGAATGAAAAGCAGGGCCAGCCAAAGCGAAGCGAGCAGGCTCATAATCCCCAGCACGAGAAGCACGAGGAAGATCCAGCGTGCTTCAAAAAGCGTTTGAAAGCGCATCAGAGGAAGGAGTGTCGGGTCCCCTATCGAATGGGTCAAGGCCACCCGCCTCGGCACGAAGTGCAGAGGCCTGATCTGGAATTGAATGACGTCGACTACATCGTGCCCGGCCGCGGCTGCGGCGGCGACCGCTATTTCGGTACTGTTTAGGTCGCGCGTGAAGCTCTATTTCAAGACCGCCTGATGAAACTCGTACCAATCATCCAGATTGTTGAGGTTAACCGCGTCTTTCGGGGCGGCGGCATCATCGGGAATGCCATTCGCGCTCGCGATGCTTTTGCGCGTCTCGTCGTCGTGGTTATAACCACGCACCGCCGCGTTATGCTTCTCGATCGCTTCCTTGTTCAGTGACTTGGCATTCTTCTTCACCCAGGCTTCGAATTGCGGATAAGTCGGCTTTTCTTGTTTGATGTAATTCCTGACCGCATCCTCCCCGAGCCCGAGTGCGGCACAGGTCATCGCGTCATAGCCGTGCCCGATTCCGGGATAGCCGGTGGCCAGTTTGCCCTGTTCTTCGAGGGAAACCTTGAGCCAGAGTCGCGGCAGATGCAGAACGCCAAGTGGGCCGGCGATGCCGGAACTGATCATTGGAACATAAGTGTCGCTCATCGTTTTATCCTTTCTCTTTGGTTGAGCCCCATCGAAACGACCAGTGCTCGACGCGGGCGATTCGTTTCCAGACTACGGAGATGCTGAATCCGGACAACAAATTTCCACACCGGGAAGTCGCCATCGGCGTGTATTTGCGGCTTTGAATTTGCTCGTTCTCGGCACAGGATGCGGCCAGTGGATCTCAGTTTCGCGGAGGAGGAGAGTTGGTCTATCGAAGACGAGAAATTCGATCAGATCTACCCGGAAAAGATTCGGAAACTCTCGCCGCTCCAATGGACCCCGGTCCGGGTCGCGGCGGAAGCGGTGAAGTTCCTCGTTGCCGGCCCAGGCACTCGCGTTTTGGATATCGGCTGCGGACCGGGAAAGTTCTGTCTGGTCGCGGCTACTCTCACGGATGGCCACTTTGCCGGCGTCGAGCAACGCGCCGACCTCGCGGCCGCCGCACGCGCTGCAGCGAACGTGCTCGGCCTAACGAATATCAAGATAATGCATGGCAATGTCACCGACATCGCCTTTGCCGACTATGACGCGTTCTATCTCTTCAATCCATTCGAGGAGAACATGGCTTACGGACACAAGATCGATTCCGCGGTTCCGCTTTCTCCGATGTTGTTCAAGAAGTATAACACCCATGTCGCCGCTCAGCTCGGTCAGCGACCGATTGGCACCCGGGTTGTCACCTATGCCGGTTACGCCGATGAAATTCCGTCATGCTACGACTGCGAATTCACCCTCTTTCGCGACGAGCTAAAGTTCTGGGTCAAGAAGCGAGATTGCGATTCCGATCTCGAACGGCTCGGGCTCCACGTCTCACGGAGCTATCGTGGGCCCACCGGCTGGGCGGCACCTCGGAGGAGCCCGCGTTATTCCGCATAACTACGACGAGACGTGAACGAAGGCGGCAATCTGGACGTGATGCTTTGCGAATACCGTACGCCACTCACGGTCATCCGGCAGCGCCAGATCCACGTGAAATTAGGGTGGAGGCGGGACAACCGTCAGGGTCAGGTCGTTGCCGGTGCCGCCTTCGTAGTTTACGAAGAAGGTGTTGCTACCGACGGTAAATATTGAGCCATCGGCAAGGTTACTAAAGGTGCCCGCAATGGGTGTTCCAGCCGTATTGTCAATTGCAGTCAAAACTGCCCCAGGCGAAAGCACGCCGTTGCCAAATTCCGAAAAAGAAAAAATCGCGCCACTTATGATGATCACCCCATGAGTCACAACTCTAGTGGCAATGCCGGTGTCACTATTCAACCCGAAGTTGTAGGTAGCGTCGGAATTGAGAGTCAGCGCGCTCTGGATGTTGAGGGTGAGAGGCCGGTTCCCGCTTTGCCCGGGAGAGAGAACTGCCCCGGGACCGCTTCCTGTTCCCACAATGACGGCCCCGGCGATGGTGCCCCTGCCGCGGAGTGCGCCTCTGTTGACCTGTACCGCTCCGCTGCCCGTGCCCGAACCGCTCCTGTTATTAACGACAAGCCTGCCACGGGTAATGGTGGTGCCGCCGGTGTAGGTGTTTGCGCCTGAGAGTATCAGCGTGCCGGTACCGGTTTTAGTGAGCGAGCCGTCATCCTGGATCACCCCGGAAAACGTCGTGCTCAGGTTGTTGCTGCCCACAGTCAGGTTGTTGGCTCCCAGAAACACATGCCCGCTGCCTTCGATCGAACCTGTCGTAACTCCGGGACTATTATGGCCGCTCATGTCGAGCGTCCCCGAGAGAATGATCCGTGCACGTCCACCGAGGCTATCGTCTAAGAAATACAGGTAAGCGTCTAATCCGCCGTTCGAGCCGGCTCCAATGGTTATGGTCGAATTAGCGGCCGTAGAATTGACCGTGAAGGAGAGCTGGCCGCCGCCGGTTTGCGTCCCCGTTCCACCTTCCATGGTAAAGACCGACTCAGCCGCGGTCGCCTCGGTGTAAAATAAAACGGCTCCTCCGTAGTCTATTGTGAAAATGCCCGGTTCGGTTGCGCCGTAACAGGTAAAGGTGGCGTGATCCGCGCTCGCAGTTCCATAGAACTGCGTGTAACCGGGATCAAAATTACCAGTTTCGCCAGGATAATTGAAGAACGCCGCGTTCACCGCCGTGCTGGCGTCGCGGAAGATCGCATGCCCGCCTCCGGCGAAACCGGCGTAGTTGAAGAAGGTCGCGTTGGCCGCGGTGGCATTATTGCTAAATTCGGTTGTTCCCAGCGCTGGAGACTCGAACTCCGCCCCATAATTGGAGTATGTAGCGTCCCCCGCACTTGCCTGATTGATAAAGGAAATCACGGCATCAATACCAAAACCGGCTGGCTGACGTTCGCAATCGGTATGCCCTGATCGCGGCCACGGAACGGCAGCGCTTGCCGGTGGGGTTGGGGTTGGGGTTGGGGGTGGCGTTGGAGTCCCGGACTGCCGCAATGGGTGGGCCACGAAGTTTTGCGTTGCCCCGGAATTATTGATTACTCCTGCGCCGCTGATCGTGAGAGTGCGCTTCAGATCGGTGATCGTGTAGGAACTGGCGCCGGCAGAAAAAACAATGCTGGACACTTCGTCATCCGCCTCCAGGGAGATGCCGGTCCCGTTGGAAGTCGCGAAGGTCGCGACATCGCTCGGACCGTTGGGCACGGTCATCGGTGTCCAGTTAGCAGCGTTGTTCCAATCGCCGTTCGTCGGGTTGAGGTTCCAAGTCGCGCTGTCAGCCTGACTGGCACGAATGCCGAACAGCAAAACAAGCGCCGGCGCAAGCCCGGCCGTGAATATGGCGTTAATGATACGCGATAGCGCACTCGATTTGAATGTCGCTGTTTGGTTTTTCATAGACAGTCTCCTTTCACCCGGGGTTTTCCTGCGACTACAGGTCTGAAAGAGGGGGTGGAGGCCCCAGGATAAGCGGTCCGCGCCAGATCCAGATCTATTTCTTGGTGGCGGATGGTGACGGAATAGGCGTTTTGTTGTCAATCTCAAAATTCGCCCGGTCGATGGGTTTGTTTACTCTGCCAACGAGGCCCAGAGTGGATTCCAAGTCCGGATCTTCCGCGCCGAATTTGTAGTTTTGGCCAAGCATGGAGAAAACCGGGACGGGTTCGCGTCTATATATGCTTAACAATTACGCAGAGCAGAAGCATGTCGCACACGTAAGAACGTGGAGCGTGAGATGCATGACGCGATTGAGTTTCAGCTCGAAGGCCTGAGGTTGGCGGGAGACAAGATTCCGGAGCCCAGTTCGCAAGCCTCCTATTGCGAAGTCGCGGCGTAGCAAGCGCTGAGGCGTTATGGCAGAGGGAACCGCGGGAATGACGCTTCACCGACCTGCGGGCTCCTACCCTAAAAATTTGGTCAACGCTTTCCGCTCAAACGAGCACGACCAGGCAGTGCGTGAAGGGCCCTAAGCCGCGCCCCGCCGCGTCCCAAGTCATTCGCCTCAATTTCAGTTGATTTCCGTCGCAGCCCAGAATCTGCGGAAGGCGCGCGGCCAATTGCGGTCCTCGACGCTGCGGCGGGAGGCGGCGCTCATCTCTTTGCGTAACGGTTCGTCTTCGACAAGGCGACGGATGGCGGCGGTGAAATCTCCAATGTCGCGCGCCCTGGTGATGAGGCCGGTGACTCCGTCGCTTACCAATTCCTGCGGGCCGCCGACATCGGAGACGACGACAGGCAGACCTGCCGACTGCGCTTCGATGATCACGTTGCCGAAGGTGTCGGTCGGTACTCGGGAAGACGAAGATATCGGACGAGGCGTAAGCCCTGGCGAGGTCCGTGCCGGAAAGGTAGCCGGTGTAGCAGGCCTCGGGCATCATCTTAGCCAGCGCCGCCGAGTAGGGCCCGTGGCCGACGATGGAGAGCTGCACGGGCAGGTTCTCCTGGCGCAGGTTGTGAAAGGCTTGGACGAGAATGTCGAGGTCCTTCTCCTTGGAAACGCGCCCAACGAACAAAAGACGCACCCCGGCGCCGTCGCTTCCGAATTGTTTCCAGAAATCGGGCTCGCTCCGGGCCGGACTGAAGAGCGCAGTGTCAAGTCCGCGCGGAAGGATCTTGAGTTTCGCGGAGTCGATCCCGCGGTCGATCCAGCTTTGGCGGTATTGCTCGGAGTTAACGAAGATGGTGTCGAGCTGGCCGTAGAACCACTGCATGTATTTCCAGGCGAGGCTCTCGAGGAAGCCGTCCTCGGTCAGGATACGGATGTATTGCGGGAAATCGGTGTGATAAATGCCGCTCGTCTCGAGGTTGAGCATCTTGCCGGCCAGGAGAGCGGTCAGGCCGATCGGTCCGGGCGTGCTGATAATGATCTCGGAAAAGTTTTCGCGCTGGATGTAATCGAGCATCTGGAGGATGGGCGGGAAGCTGAGTTTCTGCAGTTCGTACTCGGGTAATTCGAATTCGCCGATCGGTTTGAAGTTCTTGATCGGCAGGCCGTCGAGGGTGAGTTCGTTGCGCGAGGTAACGACGACCAGTTCTTCCCCCGCGTCGCGCGCTTCGGCGGCCATCTTACGAATGGTGGTGGAGACGCCGTTGACATCCTCGAGTGTGTCGGTGAACCAAGCGCGCTTTTTGTTTTGTAGCTCGGGTGGGATCGCCCCCGTGAAATCGCGGCAGATTTCCCGCAGCCAGCGGCGCGAAGGCGCCTGGCTGTGAAAGGCGTAGATGTAAGGCGCGAGCACGACCACGATAGGCGCGATGCTGGCCAGGGCCTGGATGCTCTCGATCACATTGCCGGCGTTGAGTTGTTGCATGAACTTTTCGAAGAAGCGAAAGGCGAGCTGTTCGCAGGCAGCGTTGGCCATGATGAAGGTGCGGCGCTCGGGCTCGGCGACGTCGGCGACTTCGCGGGCCAGTTGCGCTTTGACTTCCGGTTGCGCGAAGTATCCGGAAAGTTCGCGCCAAAGTGAAATATTGGCGGGCTTCGCCAGCTCGAAGATTTTGCCGGAAAGAACGCCCTGCGCGACAAACCCAGCCTTTTCTCCGAGCGTGAACTCGGTCGGGTCGAGCCCTTCCATGAAACGCGAGAACATCTTTTCCACCAGGCCCGGCGCTTGGCCCAAGCCTTTCCGTGAAACGATCCTGGATGAAGCGCGAGAGGGTGTTGTAGAAACCGTGCGAGAGCGCGAGCGGCGTCCCGCCCGCGCCGTGCGGAAGGCAGCGGCCAGCACGGATGTGTTCGAGAAATTCGTCAGGCGTCTTGGCGAGCGGCGTTTCTGTGAAGGCCGATCCGACAAAGATGCCGCCGTGATCATCGGAGCCGCCGACGAGGATTTTTTTCCAGGGCTCGGAATGAGTCGGCGCAAGATGGTGACGCTCCGCAAAGGTGTCGATCTTTTCCCGAGTGAGATGCGCGAGGATATGTCGGGTGAGATCGCTGAGGTGCGCGTCGCGCAGACCATTGATGCCTTCGAAGTGCTGGAAGAGCAGAATGAGTCGCTCGAGATGCGACGTGCTCAGCTTGCCGTTGATGCTGTAAAGCGGGTGCGCCACGGCGTGCGCGATCGACTCCTGCCGCAGGAAAGCCTGCAGCTCAAAAATGTTGTCGCGCAGGCGCGACGATCTCGTCGTGCTGGGTCTCTGAAAGCCCCCAGACAAGCAGGTGAATCTTGCAGGGATCCTGCGGAAAATAAGTCGTCACCTGCTCGCTGATGAAGGTATCGGGTAGAGATGAAATGGCGCGACAACCCGCGATCGTGTCGTGATCGGTGATGGTAACGAAGTCCATCCCGGCAGCCTTGGCTCGCTCATACAACTCTGCGGGATCGGAGTAGCTGTCGGGAAAATCGAACCGGCGAAAGATCCAGTCCTCCGACCGATCGCTGAACCGGGAATGCAGATGGAGATCGCAGCGACTCACTGGATTGCTGATTGTGGATTGCTGATTGCTGATTGCTCGCCAAGCCAGTCTCGATAGGTCATGGGATGACGATCGCGCAATGCCTTGTCGATTAGGCCGGTGATTTGCTTCCAGATTGCGTGGTAAGCGATGTCCGGCGGATGGATGCTGAGGCGGAGCAGCGGATTGCTCGTTTGGTGGCGAAAAAGCAATCGATTCCACGCCAGACTAATGGTCCGCCGCCAGCCGCTGCGCGTGCTGTAGACGAGCGACTGCGAGGTAAAGGTTCGGTCACCGGCAATATCGTGCACCGTCCGAAGGGTCGTGGTGTAATCCATGCAGGCATCGATCACGGCACGCTCGGCTTCAGCGCCCAGCAGCCAGGCCGGCGCGATGAATCCGTGCGGCCGAAAGCCATGCGCTTCAAAATCATGCCGGGCCTCGCGGATGAGGCGGAGGGCGTCGGGATAGTTGAGATCGAAGAATTCTCCTTCGTCCGCCGTTAGGATGCGCGTCAGGATTTTCGCGCGCACGCTTTCATTCGGCTGCCGCGCGCGCTCATGAAAAAACCCGTGGATCACGATCTCGTGGCCGATCGTTTCCATTTCGTGAAGCCAGGAACAAAAATCAGGGTCGGCCAACGATCGACCTCGCCGGTGATAATCAGGCACCACCAGAAGCGAACAGGCCCTGACCTGATGGCGCCTCAAGTCCGCCATGATTCTCTCCAGTTTATCCCGGGTCGATGGAGCGACATCGTGAATTGAAACCACCAGAGCGCGCTGCACGTCCTTAGCGTCGCCGGAACGAAAAAGCGGACAAGCCGAAACTGTGCTCTCGCGTCGCTCCAGTTGTCATCCTGAGCCGCGCATACAGCGAAGGACCTCCCAGGCGGAGACTCGCGATTCTAACTTTGGTGGGCGACGCCCGGTAGATTGCGAGGTCCCTCGGGCCCTACGCCGCCTCGGGATGACAAGCTTTGCCAGGGGCGCGACCCGCTGCGCCTGTCGCTACAACTGGCAGATCAACTCAAACTCGGCTTTGCCTAACGGTTGGACGGAAAGGCGCGAATTCCGCAGCAGCACGATTTCGCGCAATTTCGGTTCCGCCTTGATTTGCTCGAGCGTGACCGGATTGCGCAGCGCCTTTACCGGTTTCAACTCGACCGCGCTCCAGTCGCCCTCCTTTGCCGTCGGATCGGGAAATGCTTCACGGGTGACCTTCGCGATGCCGACGACAGCCTTGTCGCTCACGCTGTGATAAAACAAAACGGCGTCGCCTTTGCGCATCGCGCGCAGATTATTGCGCGCCTGAAAATTCCGCACCCCGGTCCACTTCGTTCCACCTTCGCGCACAAAATCGCTCCACGAATAGGCCTCCGGTTCCTGTTTCACCAGCCAGTATTGTTTCACAGCCGCTTGATAACACAGCTCTGCTCCCGGCGACACTCTGGCGGAGCGAGCCTATGGTGGGGCGAGACCCCGTCGAGCCGCTCGGCTGACCTGGTTCCAGTGCAACCCACCCTCCAGCTCGACGGAGTCTCGCTCCACCGCTTAAAAATCGCGTTGCGAAACCATATCTTCGCCATGGTCATGGGAGACCACTTCGATATCATGCGAACATGAATGCTCTTCTCGGTGCCACGCTCCTGGCCGCTTCTTTCGTTGTCGTTAACGCCGCGGCTGCCGCCGACTATCCCGCGCCTAACGAGAACGATTTCATCGTGCGCGACTTCAAGTTTACTTCCGGGGAAACGATGCCGGAACTGCGCCTGCATTACCGCACGCTCGGCAAGCCGGTGAAGGACGCGCAAGCGGCAACCAAAAATGCCGTCCTTATTATGCACGGCACGACTGGAAGCGGCGCGCAATTCATCCGGCCGGAGTTTGCGGGTGAACTCTTTGGGCCGGGTCAACCGCTCGACGCGACGAAGTTTTTCATCGTTTTGCCAGACGACATCGGCCACGGCAAATCGAGCAAACCGAGCGACGGAATGCATGCCAAGTTCCCGAACTACGGTTATCGCGACATGGTCGAGGCCGAGTATCGCTTACTCACCGAGGGCCTCGAAATCAATCACGCCCGCCTCATCATGGGCACATCGATGGGCGGCATGCATACCTGGCTTTGGGGCGAAATTCATCCTGAGTTCATGGATGCGCTTATGCCGCTGGCGTGTTTGCCGACGCAGATTTCCGGCCGAAACCGCGTCTGGCGCCGCATCATCATGGACGCGATCCGCAACGACCCGGCCTGGGATGGCGGCGACTATCCCGCGTCCGCGGGACAGCCGCCGAGTCTGCGCACGGCAGCGGAGATGCTTTGGTTCATGAGCAGCAATCCCGTGCTCCGCCAAAAGGAAGCGCCCACCCTGGCGAAAACCGACGAGATACTGGACAAGTTTGTTAACGGCTACGTCAAGACCGCGGATGCAAACGATGTCCTCTACGCGGTCGCGGCCTCGCGCGATTACGATCCGGCGCCGAACCTGGAAAAGATCCGCGCGCCACTGCTCGCGATCAATTCCGCCGACGACCTGATTAATCCGCCGGAGCTCGGCATTCTCGAGCGCGAGATCAAGCGCGTGCCGAAAAGGGCCGAGCCTTCATCATTCCCTTCAGCGATAAGACGCGCGGCCATGGCAGCCATACCATGGCGGCTCTGTGGAAGGATCAGCTGGTCGAGTTGCTCAGGCGCTCGGAACGGAAGCCGGGCTCGTAGCTCGACTCGGCCGACGATCTTCCAGCTCGTCGGATCCGGGCGCGGCAGACTAGAAGCCTGCCGTCCGAGTCAGTCGAGACGACTGACTTCCGGTGGCCTCCCGCTCTTCCTGCGGTAATGTTCGACAACTCCCGTGCCCTGCTTCAAGATCCGCCTTATGCCGCGCCTGCCGTTCATCACATTTGAAGGTTCGGAAGGTTGTGGAAAATCGACCCAGGTGCGCCTGCTGGCCGATCGCCTGACGAACGCCGGCGTGCCCTTGCTCGTCACGCGCGAGCCGGGCGGGACGCCGATCGGCGAAAAGATCCGGCACCTCCTCCAGTTCGACCCCGAGAGCGTGGCCATGACTCCGGAGACCGAGCTCCTCCTCTTCGAAGCCAGTCGCAGCCAGCTCGTCCGGGAAGTGATTCAACCTGCGCTCGATCGCGGTACGGTCGTTCTTTCCGATCGCTTCGCCGATTCCACCACTGTTTACCAGGGCGTTGCGCGTCGCCTGGACCAGGAAATGGTCGGCCATCTGAACACCTTCGCGGTCGGCAATTGCTGGCCCGATCTCACCTTTCTCCTCGACATCGATGCCGAAACCGCGCGCGCCCGGATGATGCGCCGGGTGCGGCCGGCCGCCGGGATCGACCGCATGGAACAGGAGCCGCTGAGTTTCTACGAAGTCAGTCTGCGCGGCTTATCGCGAACTGGCGGCGCGCGAGCCACACCGGATCCAGACGATCGATGCGACGCGGTCGATCGAGGAGATCGAGCAGGAAATCTGGGATGTGATTACGATGCGTTTCGGCCAGCTCGCCCAAATGATTCCGGCGCGAGAACGCAGCGGAGCAATCCTGAGCCGTGGCTTTTACTCCGCAGGTCGCGCTTGATTATCTTCGCGGCGCGCAGCAACGTCGCCGCCTCGCCCACGCCTACCTCATCACGGGCGCGATCGGAAGCGGCAAGCGCACGCTCGCGGCTGACCTGACGCACCTCGTCAACGGCGCACCGGCGGCAGAGATTTTTGCCGGGAGCGCGCCGGACGTTTATCTGGCCGCGCCGGAATCAAAATCGCGCCGGATTGTGATCGAGCAGATCCGCAACCTGGAGCATGCCCTGCAAATGCGGGCGAGCGACGGCCGGCGCAAAGTGGCGATCATTTCCGAAGCCGACCGGATGCAGGCGCAGGCCGCGAACGCTTTTCTGAAAACGCTGGAGGAACCGCCTAACAATTCGCTCCTGCTCCTCCTCAGCTCCATCCCGGAGGTGCTGCCTGACACGATTCTTTCGCGCTGCATCGAGATTCCGCTCGCCGCGCCTAACGATGCGAGACTTTCGGCGGAGCAAAAGGAATTGGTCGAGCTGCTCGACAGCCTCGACCCCGGCGGCGCCGGAAGCGTGCACGAAGCCTATCGATCTCGTGCAGGGCTTCCAGCGCCTCCTCGGGCAAATGCGGCAGGCGATCCAGGATGAAAATGCCGCGGCCTTGAAGCGGGAAGAGACGCGCTACAAACAGACGACGGACGGCGAGTGGCTCGAAACCAGGGAGGACCATTACAAGGCCCTGACGGAAAGCCTTTACCTGCATCGGCGGAGCGAGCTGATCGAAATGCTCTTCCGCTGGTGGGGCGACGTTCTGCGCGCCAGCACCGGGGTCGCGGCGCGCGAACTGCCGGAAGCGCGCGCCAGCACGGAAGCGATGGCTGCCCGCCTAACGACCCCGGAGATTCTGCGGCGGATCCGACGTCTGGAGGAACTGCGCGATCACCTCAATCGCAACATCCAGGAAGCGCTTGCGCTCGAAGTCGCCTTCCTCAATATCTTTCGTTTCTGAATAAGGTGGCGCAAGCTTCCAGCCTGCTGCCTAACGAATCGTGCGGGCTGGAAGCTCGCGCTACCATCCAATAGATGAAATCCCGTCGCACACTTCAGGTCGGCTTGATCGGCTACGGTTTCATGGGCAAGGCGCACTCCAACGCCTGGCGCCAGGCGCCGCGCTTCTTTGATCTTCCCGCCGAGGTGCGCATGAGCACGATCTGTGGCCGCAACGCCCGCGCAGTGAAAAAAGCCGCCGTCACGCTCGGCTGGGAAAAGAGCGCGACCGATTGGCGCGGCGGTGGTGAACGATCCGGAGATCGACATCATCGACATCAGCACGCCTAACGATTCGCATGCCGAGATCGCGCTCGCCGCGGCTGCCGCCGGCAAGGCGATTCTGTGCGAGAAACCGCTCGCGCGCGATGTCGGCGAGGCGAGCGCATGGCCGCAGCGGTGCGGCAAGGCGCGGGTCGTCAACATGGTTTGCCACAATTACCGGCGCGTGCCGGCGCTCGCTCTCGCCCGGGAGATGATCGCGCGCGGCGAACTGGGCGACCGGATCTATCACTATCGCGCTCGCTATGCCCAGGATTGGATCGTGGATCCGCAATTTCCGCTCGTCTGGCGACTGCGGGCGGACGCGGCGGGCTCGGGTTCGTTAGGCGACATCGGGTCGCACATCATCGATCTCGGCCGCTATCTGGTCGGCGAATTCCGCGAGGTCTGCGCGATGACGCGAAACGTTCGTGAAACAACGCCCCTGCCCGGCCAAGCGCGGCCAACGCGGCAAGGTAACGGTGGATGACGCGGTTTCCGTCCTTGGCCGGTTCCGTAACGGCGCGCTCGCCACTCTGGAAGCGACCCGCTTCGCGCCGGGGCGCAAGAACGGCCTGACGATTGAGATCAACGGCAGCGGCGGCTCGCTCGTTTTCGATCTCGAACAAATGAACCGGCTCCAATTTTATCGGGCGGACGATCCGACCGGACGACGCGGCTTTCGCGAGATCCTCGTCACGGAAAGCGATCGCATCCCTACATCGAGCACTGGTGGCCGCCGGGGCATCTGATCGGTTACGAGCACAGCTTCGTGCACACGATGGCCGATTTCGTGCGAGCGGTCGTGGCGCGGAAAAAGCGCGGCGCCAACTTTCGCCGACGGCCTGGCCAACCAGCGCGTGATCGCGGCGATTGAGCGTAGCGCTCGGCAAAAAAAGTGGATGCGGCTCTAGCCGTCGACACCAGTTCCACCAAGCGTCACTAAGAGCGTTGAGCTTTCGATCGCGACAGGCTCCGTTCGTACAGCCTTTGTGTGAGGCACTTTCGGTGCGCGGCCGGAAATTCAACATCAGCGGCAAACCGAGGAACGGCTGCGCTTCCCGGATCTGCGCTTCGAGATAACGCGCGTAGGTGTCGCCTAACAACTGCGGATCGTTGACGAAAAGCACGAATTCCGGGGTGGCGAGCGTCTTCTCCCTCGCTCCGCGGCCTGGGTGGCGTAAAAAAGTTTCAGCCGCTTGATTGCTCACCATCGGAGGCGGGTTGGCGGCGAAAGCGTCGCGCAGGAGCCGATTCAGCACGCCGGTGCTGATCCGTTCGCATCGGCGCCGCGCCGAATTTTGCGAATCGCGCTGAAAAGACGATCGACATTTTCGCCCGTGAGCGCCGAGGCGACGAGGATCGGGCGCATAAGGCAGAAAGAAAAGTCGCTCGCGCGTTTCCTGGAGCACCTGGGCGAGCGTTTCCTTCGCGCCGCGCTCGGGTTTCACGAGATCCCATTTGTTAACCACGATGAGCGACGGTTTGTGCGCTTTCTGCATCAGGGTCGGCGATCTTTTTGTCCTGCGCCGTGACGCCGCTCGTGGCGTCGATCACGAGCACGCAAAGATCGGCCCGCCGAATCGTGCGCTCGGAACGCATGACGCTGAAGACCTCGACCGAGCTGGAATGTTTGCCGCGCGGGCGGATGCCGGCGGTGTCGATGAGGAGAAACTCGTCCGTCCCGCGGCGGTAGGCGATGTCGACCGCGTCGCGTGTCGTGCCGGGAAGATTGCTCACGATCGCGCGCCGATCGCTCAGGATGGCGTTGATGAGGGACGATTTGCCAACGTTAGGCCGGCCCACGATCGCGAGCGAGAGAGGGGGCGGTTATTGGTTCCTGGTTGATTTGTTGATTGGCGGGAGGCGGCGCTCGATCGCCTCGACTAACGAATCGATGCCGCGGCCGTGCGCCGCGCTGATCGGGAGGCTCTCGAAACCAAGCCGCTGGAATTCGGCGTCGAGATCTTCGTGCTTCGGATGATCGATCTTGTTCACGACGAGGATGACGGGACGCTGTGAGCGGCGCAGGAGACGCGCTAGTTCCTGGTCGATCGGAGTCAGGCCCTGCTGCGCGTCGACGGTGAAAAGAATGACGTCGGCCTCGCGCATCGCCGCGTCGGCCGCGCTCCGCACTTCCTGGAGCAGTTCGGTTTCGCCGTGGCCGCCGATTCCGCCCGTGTCCCAGACGTGAAAGGTCCGCCGCGCCGGCTGAGAGCGGAAATGCGATCGCGGGTGATGCCGGGTTGATCGTGCACGATGGCGATGTTGCGCCCGACGAGCCGATTGAAGAGGGCGGACTTGCCAACGTTAGGCCGGCCCGACGATCGCGACCTGGCGGCTGCTTGCGATTTTCCATCGCCTAACGATCCGGCTGCGCTCCCGTCGGCGTTGGCTGTGGCCGTGGGCGCCAAGCTGACGGAAGCCATCCGCCACGTAGATGATGCCGGAGACGAAGGTGAAGAATCCCGCCGCCGCCACGACGTAGATGAGCGGGATGAACATGATCTGCAACATGACCCAGGCGATCGCCGCCATCTGGAGAAAGGTCGCGACCTTGCCAGTCCAGGCCGGGCGCACCGCGACCTTGCCGTTGAGCAGATGCAGGACCGCGCTGCCGATCAGGATGACAGCGTCGCGGCTGATCACGAGCACCGGAAACCAGGTCGGGAACTGTCCATACTGTCGGATCGACATCGCTCCAGTTGCTGATGCTCAGGGTGATGATGCCGCTGAGGAGCAGGCCCTTGTCAGCGATCGGGTCGAGGATGACGCCGAGCGCGCTCTTCTGGTTGTAACGGCGGGCGATGTAGCCATCGAGACCATCGCTCGCCGCCGCGACAAGGAAGATGACGATCGCCGCGTAGCGCTGCCACTCGAGCGGTTCCCCGGCCTTGATGCTCTCCCCGTAATAGATCGCCATCAGGACGAAGGCCGGGATCATCAGAATGCGGATGAGGGTGATCTTGTTCGCGGTCGTCATGTCGGCCCGGGCAATATGCTCACGCCTTCAGCGAAAAAATAAAGCGGGAACCGATCCCGACAAGAGCCATCCGCCGCGCCACGGGAATTCCTGGGGTTCACGCGGACCGCGATGCCATTTGCACGCGAAACTGAGGCTGGAATGACAACCGCAGCCTCACCGGCGTTTCCGGGCCATGGAAGGACAGCGCCTGTTTCTCCTTCGTCAGGCAAAGAGTGCTTCGAGTTCGGCCTGATGATCCCGGACCACCTGCTCGTAGCCGGTGCGGCTGTGGTCGCCCACATCCGGGTTGAAGTGGGTCGTGATCTGAAAGAAGTCGGTAAAACTCTCGAAGGTGCGCGCGAGGAAGTTGCTCCATTCGCGACTCTCAAGACGCGGCGCGCCGTTGCTGTCGAAATGAATCATCTGGCCGAGGTCGGCGTAATTCCATCCGCGAAACGGCACGCGCGGGACGAGGTCCTCCCGGTTGATGAAGCGAAAGGTCTTGCCCTCGAGGAGACGATCGTAAGCTCCGCAGAAATTATGCAAACCGATCCGTGGCTGCCCAAAGGTATAGACGCCGCCGACCGGTCGAATGATTCCGCCCGGTAGCATGGAGAAAACTCCGCCGGCGAGCGCAGCCAGCGCACCGCCCAGGCTGTGACCGGTAATCCAGAGAGTCTTTTGCGGCGTGGTGGAAAGGCCCTGCAGATTTGCCACCGCGGTCGCGACCGGTGGGAGGACGCGGTTCATGGCGAGCGTGATTTTTTCCCAGGAATGGCGGAGGGCAAAGGCGAAGCCGGCATGCACTTCACCGATGTCGGGCGCTCCGGAAAAGAACCAGGCGAAGCGGCCGGGCGTCGAATGGAGATCGGTCATCCAGTTCTTGAGATTCTTGGTGCCACAAAAAGCGATCGCAGCGAAATCGTCGCAACCGACGATGAGGGCGGAGGTGTTCTCCAGCGGCTGCTCAATCTCGACCCACTCGAAATCGGTGAAGCCCATCTCCTCGGCGAGCCGGCGGGCATCCGCTTCCGTGCCGTAGGCGGCGTTGCAGAGCCGGGCAAGAAGAAGCGCGTTTTTCGCGCTGAATTTTGTCGCGTTGTGGTCGAAGTTTTGCATCGGCTGTTTCCTCGTTAGGCGTGACTTTTTTCGTTGCCAGAAATCGCGACGCTCCCACGAACAGATCGCAGCGGGAGAGACGATTTCGAGCGCCATTGTTTTAGTCCTTTGGGGTTCGCTCAGGCAAGACTTCTCGGCATACCGCTACGTCCAAAACTGGTTGCCGCGGCGCCACGGCCCCGCGTAAGCTTGCGACTCGCGACGCCGATGTGGCGAAATGGCAGACGCAACGGACTTAAAATCCGTTTGAGTGAAAACTCAGTGTGGGTTCGAGTCCCGCCATCGGCACCCTCTAAAATGCGGTTTTACGAGGGAGAATCGTCAAACTATGCGGTGGCTACATCGAGTTTGGGCTTTTTGAGGAAGCCAATGCCGAGCTGGAGGAGATCGCCTCTGCTAGCAGGCAGAGCAACTCGTACATGACGGTCGCTGCAAGCAGGGAGGTCCCTCCCGTTGGATCGAACGGGGGTGCCACTTCCACCACATCCGCTCCCATCAATGGAACACCTCGAAGCGCGCGGAGGAGTGTGAGGCTCTCGACCGACGTCAGACCGCCTATCTCGGGCGTTCCTGTCCCAGGAGCGAAGGCCGGGTCGATGCTATCGATGTCGAACGACAGATATGTAGGTTGCCCGCCCGCGATCCGAATGGCCTCCTGTGCCACAGCCTCTACGCCCACCCGCGTCACCTCATCCATGAACACGACGCGCATCCCACTTGCGTCGGAGTAGTCCCATCCCTCAGTCGAGTTCTGGGCACCACGGATTCCGATCTGTATCGTTCGGTGAGGGTCGATGAGCCCCTCCTCAACCGCTCTGCGAAACGGTGCGCCGTGGCTATAGCGCGATCCCATGAACTCGTCCCACGTGTCCGTATGGGCATCGACGTGGATCAAGCCCACTGGCCCGTCAGAAACCAACGCTCGGAGCACCGGTAGAGTGACGGAATGATCACCTCCCACGGCCACGACGCGGGTGCCAGCCGTCGCGAGCCTGGAGATGAACCTCTTGATATCCTCATGGGCGGACTCAGGCTCGTACAGGCGCGTGAACGGCACGTCACCGCCGTCGCCCACTCGACACAACTCATAGGGATTCACACGGGACGTAGGGTGGATCGCGCGCATCATGCTCGACGCATTACGGACCTCCCGAGGCCCATGTCGTGCGCCCGGGCGATTCGTGACCGCTCCGTCGTAGGGAATCCCGACCAAGGCGATATCGAACTCCGCCGGATCATCGATCAGCGGAGTCCGCATAAAGGTGGGAATGCCCATGTAACGCGGTGCCAACATAGGGTCATGGCGGTTATCCGCCTCGCGTTCACTCACCTCCGTCGCCTCCCGAAGAAATTACCGAACACGTATATCATCCTACCCAGGCCGGCCCCACGCCTACAATCTCAAATTGCTCGATCGGAAAAGCGGCCCAGCACCGAAAAAAATCTGGCAGTCCCGACCGAACTTTTGCTGGCGTTCGCCGACATGCCCATCGACGGCCCTGATCAACTGCATTTGCAACAACAAAAGGAGGCAAAGTCCGTGGGTCGGCGAGCTAGAGGCGAGCTTTTTTTGTATCGGCTATCGGCGGCTGACAAGATTTGCTTCAAGAAAAGCAAAAAATGGCGGACAGCTCTCATGCCGTTCGGGTATTTTTAGTAGCAAAGGGGGACAGCAATGCGAACGGCGTTTGTTGCAGCGGTCGTGATTCTCGCGGCAAACCTCAGCCTTGGTGCGACTTCACCTGAGAGGACTGACAATAATTCAGATAGCTCTGCACTCACGGTGGCAAGCAATGGACATCATGGCGGAAGCGGAGGCAGCCGCGCCCCTGCCGTTCATCCCAGTGGAAATCAGCCTCACTCGGGAACCTACCGGCCAGCGCCGTGGGTCAATTCTGGACGGCCTGGTCCCTCTAACGCAACGATCAGGCAACGTCCCACGGCGGTTCAGGGTCCCCAAACCCACTCCGGAGTCAGCCGCAGGGCTATTCCAACTCGCCCCGAAATGTCCCAACCGAATCGGGAGGCGGTTAAGAGCCAACCGCGGATCTCGCGTCCGACGACAATGCTTCATCAACCGAAATCGACCGAGAGAAGCGTCCTAACCACACGCGATGGCCAACCGCATGAAGGCAACTGGTCGCGGTATGATCCCGCCAACCGAGGCCGGTTCGATCGCCAAACGCAGAACCATTTACGCAACTGGCAGGGCAGAAAATCCAATTTTTCGGAGGCGTGCCACAATCACAACGATCACCATCGTCATCACCACGATCGCAACTGGTGGCATCATCACTGCAATGCCGTTGTCCTCGTCGACTGGGGTTTTTGGGGATGGTCCGACGGGTGGTGGTATCCAGCCTGGGGCTACGATCCCTACTACTCCTATTACGAGTACGACGGACCGATCTATTGCTACGATGGGCTCCCGCCAGATGAGATCGTCGCCAACGTCCAGAGCGCTCTGCAAGATCTCGGATACTATCTTTACGAGGTGGATGGAATCTTTGGCCCACTAATGCAGGAAGCGTTGGCCAGATTTCAGCGCGATTACGGGATTCCGGTCACGGGTGC
This sequence comes from uncultured Verrucomicrobiae bacterium, assembly GCA_963738045.1. Lineage (GTDB taxonomy): Bacteria > Verrucomicrobiota > Verrucomicrobiia > Chthoniobacterales > UBA10450 > Palsa-1392. Next base: position 314,608 of record CAVTUX010000004.1, read on the forward strand.
AATTGATCCACAGACGCTGGCATCGCTCGGCCTGACCTAGGAACAGGTTCTCGGTCTCGAATAGAAGATCGCCCACGGTGATGCCGAAGTCTGTGCCGATGAAGTTGCCGGGTGGACAGGACGGACCACCAGCGAAGGGTCGCCGAAAATCAGTAACGCCGCCTTTCGACGCTGACACAGTTTGAAATTTCTTGACAATCAACGCTCTTCCAGATCGAATCGCAGCTCGTGGACGCTTATTTCCGAGGAGGAAGTTGGATGAACACGAAATTAATCGCTCTTTCTGCCATGGCCCTTAGCCTGGCTGGCTGTTCCAGGGCCGTCGTCACAATGCCGGCAGCGCTGGAAAGGACGACCGTGCAACAACCGCTGCCCGCAGCGCCGGTCGCCACCATTCAAGCCCCGGCGCAGTCCCAAACAGATCGCATCGTGGAGATCGACCGGATGTTGAGTGCACCGCTGACAGGAACACCCGCAGATGCCGATCGGCGGAGTGCCCTGCGGGCGGAGCGCAATGCTCTCATGGCTTTAGGAAACTACTCGGTGCAGACCGATCAAGCCGGTCAACAAGCAACCGGCAGTCAGAGCGGGCAACCAAGTAACGAGATAGTTTCCCAGGATGTTGTCGATTACGCTCCGCCTCCACCGTCAAACAGCCAAATCGTGGTCGCGGTTGATTCGCAGGGTCGATCAGGAAATCTACCATTCTTGGAAGGCATGACTCCGAGCGAACGCCTCCATTATTTTCAAGCGCTCTATCTTCAAAACAGCCAGAATATCAACATCACTCGAAATAGCAGCTTCATTCGAAGACGTTTTCGCCGCGGCTTCTAAGCGTCGGCCGGTATCACAGAAGGTGAGCGACCAGCTTCGAGGGACAAACCGGAGACGCGCATCGTCGCCGGCAATCACAATCGTCTGCATGGCGGCTAGAACTTTCGCCCTTGCCGCTCTCTTCGTGTTTGGCTGATCGGTCCTGCATGCGAAGGGCGAAAAATCGAGCTCACGATAAGCGCGCCGCGCCTCTTCTGTCTGCGGCGATCCCCAGTTTGGCAAATCGCTTGTTGCACCTGAAATTGCTTTCGTCCATCGCCAGCAGGCCCCTTTCGCCGGCGACCAGCGCTCTTGCGCTCTCGATGAGTTCTTGCGCGTTCACGGTAGCGATCTTTTCGTTTTGACCATCTGGTTATTTTCTAATTATCCCGGATGGTGACGGCTGCGGTTGATAGCGGGGTCGCCAAGCCAGGTCAAGGCTCATCACATAGGTGATGATGGCTGCAAGCATCAACAGCACGCCGACCCAGAAACGCCAGTCTGTGTGCGCCCGTTTCCAGTAAGGGACATGCTGATGGTGAGGGCCCTTGTGTTCCGAACCGTGATTGTGACTGTGTTTATTCATAGATTCGCTGCTTTCTTCAATATGATTGGACAGTTTGGTGCCGCATTCTCCCCACTTCCAGTTTCTGACTTTCGGCAGGTCCTGTCCGTTCTTGTCGACGTATTCCTTGTGCTCGATCAACTTGTTTTCTAGCTGTTACTTCAGGCAGATGCTCTTGTCACCTGTCTGTGGGAGACGGTCGATCGTGTCCAGCACGAGGTGGAACCGGTCCAGATCGTTCATCAGCACGGTCATGTGGAACGGGGGTGGTGATCGTGCCTTCTTCCCTGTAACCACGGACATGAATTTGATCGTGGTTGGTGCGGCGGTAAGTCAGCCGATGAATCGCCACGGGTAGGCGTCTTAGGCGAAAATGACCGGCTTTCCCCTGGTGAAGAGTTCGTCGAAATCCGCCTCGCTCAAGCCGTGAGGATGTTCGCTCTGCGGCTGCAGCTTCGCCCCCGCCCGTGAGAGGTTGCGCAACCGTTAGCTGGTCGAGGTCGCGGGAATCGCCGTTGTCGATCGCGCAGATCACGCACGCCGGCTGTCGCACTGGCGGGATCATGGATGGCAGCCAATTCCTGACGCGCCGCCGCCGGGAAGTCTGGCTCCAGACCGCGCTCGATCATCACCCGATGCGCGATTGCTGCGAGGGTCAAACCGGTCAGTTCGTTGAGCATTGGGATCGCGGTGGGATTTTTCGAGCTTGTGATGTGCTTTACGGCCCGCTGTTTTCATGCTCTGGCCTTTTTGTTCATCGCGCCGAGGAAGTGCGGGACCGAGCGCGCGATCACTAGCTCCTCGTCCGACCGAATTACGCGCACCAAACCCCTGCTGGTTTCCGCGGAAATATTCCCTCGTTCGCAGACTTCTGTTTGTCATCGAGCTCGATACCAAGAAATACCAGGCCATCGTAAATCCGGGCGCGAACCGGGCGCGAATCCGCCGATGATGACCTGCACGGGCCCGCATCGCCCACTAATCAGGCGGAGCAAACATCCCGAAAAACCACAAAACAGAAGAATCGAAAAAAGCGAAAAAACGCTTGACACCCGTTTGCGCTCCCGAATAAACCAGTGCAAGAGAACCAGAAAATATTAAGAAATAAGAGGACAATCCAAAATGAATAAACCACCTGTTACCATCAGGACGTATCTGTTTCGGGGTGCGTTTCTGCTCAGTCTGCTTTGTGTGATCGTGATCCCCTTCGCGTTGGGGCAACGACAGATTAACAAGGGGCCTTCGGCGCCGAACGTCTGCCCGGAGCCTTGGCAACTCGTTGCAAATATGCCGCTGGACCTGTACGGGGCTGCGGGCGCTTCCGACGGCACCTACTCGTACCATGCCGGCGGTTACTCCTTTAGCACAGGCACCACTTTGAACAGCCTCTACCGCTACGATCCAGTTGCTAACTCATGGACTACACTGGCGCCCATGCCGGACTCGCTCAGTTTAATGGCATCCGCGGTTTATTACCCACCGACCAACAAGATTTACGTCTTCGGCGGCGAAGATGCCGTCAGCGGCGTAAATACCAACGCCACCAGAATCTATGACATCGCGTCTAACTCATGGAGCGCGGGAGCGCCCATGCCGGACGTTCGCAGTTTTATGGGTTCCGGCTACAACAGCGCCAACGGCAAGATCTATTTGGTGAGCGGCTATAATACGGGAACTGTAGACAGCGCCCAGCCTGACACATGGGAATACGACCCGGTGGCGAACACTTTCACTTCTAAGGCGATGTTTCCGCATCCGGCAGGCGGCATGGCCTCGGGCTTTGTCAACGGCGTCTTATATGTGGCCGGTGGGCGGGATGCTTCGAACACGGTCATCAACCTGAACTGGGCATACGATCCTGTAGCGGATTCGTGGACGGCAAAGGCTAACATGCCGGGCTCGAACAACAATGTTGCCGGCAGCGGCGTTGCACTCGACCACCTCTGGGCTTTCGGGGGCGGCAATCCCTTTGGCCCTGGTGCGCACGGTTCGAGCAAGGCTGCGTTTGCCAGGCCTCTAAACCCAGCAAACATTAAGAACAAGACTTTGATTCCCCTCACTACCACCAGCACGTACCTGTATGACCCAGCCACCGACAGTTGGTCAAGTACATCGAATATGAACGTGCTTCGGTCGTTCCCTTCGGGCGCGGCGATCGGCGCCAAATTGATTGCGGCCGGCGGCTATAACGGCGCGAGCACGGTTGCCAGCGCGGAAACACTGGATACGTGCATTCCATCGCCAACGCCGACACCTTGTCCCAATCAGTACACGATAGCCGACGGCACGGATCCAATCGTGCCGGGCACGGACGACACGGGTAATCACATGCGACGACGGCGACACCTCGGTTGCTCTGCCATTCTCCTTCATGTTGTATGGTCAGCCCTACAACTCGGTGAACGTTGATTCCAACGGGCGTCTCGACTTCGTGGTCTGAATGAACCGGGCGGCTATTTGACAAGCTGCCTGCCCGCGCCGCCTAATATAGGGCCTTATGATTACACTATCTTTGCCCTCTGGCACGATCTGCGCACCGACATAGGCCTGAGCGGCTGTTCGGCCTGGACAAACGGCTGCGGCATCTTCACCTCAGTTTCCGGCACCGCGCCAAATCGTATCTTCAATATCGAGTGGCACGCGGTGGAATTTGCCAACAACGCAAGCACGGCGAATTTTGAGGTGCGTCTGTATGAGAACTCGGCTGCGACCAACGAGCAGTTCGATATCATCTACGGTTCGAGCCCTAATATTACCGGGACGGATACCGGCGGCGTCCAAGGAGATTCAGACAATGGGTTCTATACCGAGGACTTCTGCAATGTCGCGCCCCCGCAGAACGTCTCGCGCACTTACACCATTCAAGGCTGCGGAACACCAACACCAACTCCAACGCCTTCGGGGACACCTACGCCAACTCCAACGGAGACATCTACGCCAACCCCGACGGTACGGTGACGCCGACGCCGGGTCAGATTGTGCTCACGGCCCGATCGCGCCGGACGAATTCGGGGCTGATGGTGCGTCTGAGCTGGACCGGGGCGACCACGGCCCAGGTCGACATCTACCGCAATGGAGCGCCGCTGGCGCGGGTGGCGAACAGCGGGACCTATATAGACACGCTCACGACCTTCGGGTTCTACACCTACAAGGTGTGCAACAAGAACACGATGAACTGTTCGAACGAAGTGACGAAGAGGTTCGGCGGCCAGTAGGGAATCCAAAGCAGGCAACTTGAATCAAGGCGGCGTCGCGCAAGCGGCGCCGCCTTTGCTTTGCCGCCGGCACCGTGCAACGCTTCGCCGGCTACCGGTAAGCGCCGGCTCGCACTACGGGGCTTTAGCAATCACAATCCTGAACAAGAGGCAATGCAACCATGAAAAACAAAGCGAAGCGTCTGATCACTCCTTCTCTGGCAAGACGCTTGCCAACCTTTGCTGCTTCCCGGGTAATCATCGCGGTATAGACGCGGTCGGCCGGGAATGCGCATGTCGAATGGCTGCGATGCCACCACCCGGTCGCGAGCCGCTCATAACGCGTTGAATTGCCCAGCCACCTGGGGAACTCCATATTGCGCGGAAATGATGTCGGACATATGGACCTGACGGACGACAAAGGCTATTCCATGACGCCGGTAGGAAGAATGCGCCGACTCGGGATTAGAGAAGCAGATCTCGAGGAAACCTTTGCCCGATCGAGCGGGCCGGGCGGTCAGCACGTGAACAAAGTCTCTACCGCCGTGACATTGAAGCATCTCCCGAGTGGGACGGCAGTCACTGTGCAAGACTCGCGTTCCCAGGCACGCAACCGCGCCCTCGCGCTGGAGCGTTTGCTCGACACACTGGAGCGACGAGAGGAAGAGGCTCGGCAGCGAAAGCGGGCAAAAGCGGCGCTGGAGCGGAGACGGAATTCGCCACGGCCGCCACGCTTGAAGAAGAAGATTCTCGAGAGCAAACGCAAGCGCTCGCTCCTCAAGAAACTTCGCGCAAGGGCGATAGATTGAGCCATCGTCCGCCTGTGACGAAGAAGGTACGCATAGGAATTATCGGCGCTGGCTGGCCGGGGCAGCAACATGCCCGCGCGGTCCGGGCCGCGCCAAACGCCGTTCTTCACGCGTTGGCCGAGCCTGACGAGGAGCGGACAGCAGTTTTCAGCCAGGCTTACAGACCGTCAAAGACTTACCCAGACTACGCCGACTTGTTAGGCGATCCGAAAGTCGATGCGGTGGTCAATTGCCTGCCGAACCATTTGCATTTCCCGGTCACGCTCGCCGCTCTCCGTGCCGGCAAGCATGTTCTCTGCGAAAAACCGCCAACCCTGAACGGGGCGGAGATGCGCGTCCTGCACGAGGAAGCCGAAAAACAGGGCGTCGTTTATTTTTTCAGCCGCCAATTTCGCTTCACGCCCGCGATGCGTCTGGCACGCGAGCTCGTTAGTAACGGACAGCTGGGAAAAATTTATTTCGCGGAATCCATCTGGGTGCGCTCGCGCGGCATCCCGTCAGGCCTCGGCGGATGGTTTACGGAAAAGAAGCGTTCCGGAGGCGGCGCGCTGATCGACATCGGCATTCATGCGCTCGATTCGGCCTGGTATTTGATGGGAACGCCGCGGCCGATCTCAGTCACAGCGTCGGTCTTCCAAAACTTCAAGCATCTCGTGCAAACGCCCATCTTCGATGTGGAAGACGCGGCCTTTGCTTTCATCCGGTTCAAGAACGACGCGGTCGTGCAACTGAAGACCTCCTGGGCCGGCAACCTCACCGACGAGATCCCGCAGGGTCTTTGTTTCGGGCGCGAACTGAACAACTGCACGGTTTACGGCACCAAGGCCACGGTGCGTTTAAAGCCGCTCACGCTCTTCCGAGACGAAAGCGGTAAGCTGCTTGATGAGGCGCTCGAGCCCAGTGACAATGCCGACCCGTTCGAGCTGCAGATGCAAAACTTTGTCGATGCCATCACCGGCCGGACGGCGCCGATGAATGACGCGCAGCAGGCCGTTTATCTAATGGAAATGCTCGACGCAATTTACCTGTCGAGCAGCACCGGCCGCGAGGTGCCGATCGCCCGGGCCTGAAAAGTTGCTCGTTGCTCCATCGCGGGCGTAACTTCCATCGAATTGGACGACATCGTTGAATCTGTTTATGAAAAAACTTGTTCTCTTAACCTCGGTTGTTGCGGCCCTCGCCCTGGTTCTCTGCTCCTGCGCGAGCAACACGAAGAAAACGGCGACCGATCAACCCGCACCGATACGTCCGCCGAACGTAGTGGAACAAACACCGACGACGACGAGCACGACGGTGACTCGTCAAAGCGCGGGCGGCCATTAACCCGGGAGTTGGATTTTGCGAATAGGGGGATGCGTCTCCGTTTCGCGTAATCCGAAGGCTGTAGCGGCGCCCGTGTCGGCCGCAGAAGTTGGACGTTGCTCTGAAGCTTGCGGGAGACACGCCCGCCGCTACACCTCGACCTCTTCTGTTTCCTGACTAACGACCGGCGCGATCGCCTGCAGTTTCTCTGAGCCGCGCAGGTCCATAAGTTTTACGCCCATCGTGTTGCGGCCAACGGCGCGGATTTCAGAAACGCGGGTACGCACCATCTGGCCCTTGGTCGTGATGAGCATCAATTCGTCTTTCTCCGTCACGGTGAGTGCACCGACCACCCGGCCGGTTTTGTCGCCGGTCTTCATCGTGATGATGCCTTTTCCGCCGCGCTTCTGGGTTCGGTAATTGTCGAACGCCGTCCGTTTCCCGATGCCATTCTCGCCCGCGACGAGAAGCATGGAGTCGTTGTTTACGAGGGCGATACCCACGATATGATCACCTTTCTCCGGGCGAATGCCCCAGACTCCAACCGTGTTGCGGCCCTGGTCGCGCAACTGCTCCTCGTGAAAACGCAGGCTCATTCCCTCCGTCGTGATGAGGACGATCTCGTTGTCGCCATTTGTCAGGACGGCGTCGATCAGGCAATCATCTTCCTCGATCTGGATCGCGATGATTCCGCCTTTGCGGACGTTGCTGTAATCGGAAAGGTTCGACTTCTTCACGATACCGCTGCGAGTAGCGAAAACGATGTGCAGCTTCTCGTCCCAGGTTTCGTCAACCGCGTTCGGCCCCGTGCCGCTGCTCTTCGACTGGACGCGAATGGTCGCGGCGATCTTTTCGCCAGCGCGCAACTCGAGCAGGTTGGCGATCGAGCGGCCTTTTGAAGCCCGGCCCATCTCAGGAATCTCATAGACCTTCTCGACATAGCAGCGTCCTGATGCCGTGAAGAACATCAGGTAATCGTGCGTCGTCGCGGTGAAGAGATGCTCGATGAAATCTCCTTCGTCCTCCTGCGTCGCCCCCTCGCGCGTGGTCATGCCGATGACGCCTTTGCCGCCGCGGCGTTGCGCGCGAAAAGCGCTTACTGCGGTGCGCTTAATGAAGCCGCCGTGGGTGATGCTGATGATCGTACCTTCGTTGGCGATGAGATCCTCCATGTTGATCTCGCCTTCGTCGGGCACGAGCTGGGTCAGGCGCGGGCCGGCATACTTCTGCTGGATGTCGCGCAGCTCTTTCTTGATGATCTGAAAAACACGAATCTCTTTCGCGAGAATGTCGCGCAGATCCTTGATCGTCTCGATCAGCTCCTTGTATTCGTTAACGATCTTCTCGCGCTCGAGCCCGGTCAGTTGATAAAGACGCAGATCGAGAATCTGGTTTGCCTGGTGTTCGCTGAAAGCGTAACGGCCTTCCGTCAGACGCGCTTCATCCCGAATCAGGACACCGATCTGTTCGACCTGCCGCCGCGTAAACTCGAAGGCGAGCAATTTGACCCGCGCTTCCTCGCGATTGGCCGAGCCGCGAATGATGCGGATGAATTCATCCATGTTCGCGAGCGCGATGAGATAACCTTCCAGCGTCTCGGCCCGCTCCTCCGCCTTGCGCAATTCGTAGCGGGTCCGGCGCAGGACGACTTCGCGCCGATGCTCGATGAACGCCTGGTTCGCTTCCTTGAGCGAAAGCAACTTCGGCTTGCCATGATCGATCGCCAGCATGTTGACCGCGAAAGACGATTCCATCGCGGTGTGCTTGTAGAGATTGTTGATGACGACCTTGGGCAACGCGTCCCGCTTGAGTTCGATAACGACTCGGGTGTTTTCGTCCGATTCGTCGCGAATCGCGGTGATGTCGCTCAGTACTTTGTCGTTTACGAGAGAGGCGATCCGCTCAACAAGCGTGGCGCGGTTTACGTTGTAGGGGATTTCCGTGATGACGATCTGCTCGCGATTGCCTTTGAGCTCCTCGACGCCGGCCTTGCCGCGCACCTTCATGCTGCCGCGTCCGGTCTCGATGTATTGCTTCACTCCGGCGATTCCGCAGATCGCACAGCCGGTGGGGAAATCCGGCCCTTTCACATGCTTCATCAAACCCTCGATCGTCGATGTCGGGATCGTCGATCTGGGCGCAGATTCCGTCGATCACTTCGCCGAGATTGTGCGGCGGGATATTCGTCGCCATGCCAACCGCGATACCAGTGCCACCATTAATGAGCAGGTTGGGGAATGCGGCCGGGAAAACGGTTGGTTCCGTGCGTGTCTCGTCATAGTTAGGCACGAAATCCACCGTCTCCTTGTCCATGTCGGTCATGAGCGCAGCGCCGAGGTGCGTCATACGCGCCTCGGTGTAACGCATCGCCGCGGGTGGATCGCCTTCGACCGAGCCGAAGTTGCCCTGGCCATCGACCAGCGTCTCGCGCATCGCCCAGGGCTGTGCCATGTGGACGAGCGTCGGGTAGATCACCGCCTCGCCGTGCGGGTGATAGTTACCGCTCGTGTCGCCGCAGATCTTGGCGCATTTGCGGTGCTGCCGGTTGGGGAAAAGCGAGAGGTCGTGCATCGCGTAGAGGATGCGACGCTGTGACGGCTTTAACCCATCGCGTGCATCCGGCAGTGCGCGCGAGATGATGACCGACATCGAGTAATCGAGAAACGACCTCGAGACCTCCTCGGCCACGTTGATCGGTTCGACTTTTTCGTTGGCGTTATACATGGATCAGGAAATGGCGAGGTCGTTAGGCACGCTCAGGGTTAGAAATCGTTCCTCCCACTCGCGCGAAAGCGCATCGGTTTGCCGGACGGTGACCGGCTGGAGATATGACCGGCGCGGAGCACGAATTTTCAGGAATTTCAGCACCGCCGCGATGCTCCCCGCGTAGTTCTCGGACAGATCTTCGTATTCAACGCGGAACGGTTGCACGGCGATCCGGGCAAAGAAATCGCTCCAGATCATTTCCTCGCGGCGCGTGTCTTCGCGACAATTCGCAATCAAATCGAAATCGAATTGGGGTTCGCCCGAGGCGGCTTTGCCTTCCTTGATTTTCCAGAGACCGGTCTGGACCGCTCGCGCTCTCGAAACGGCCTGCCGTACCTTGTTTCGCCTGACGATCTGGATGAATTGCAGCCGTGGGAAGGCATTGCCGAGCATCTCCAGATCCTGTGATTCGCACCCACCGCCAAAAGCCCGTGTCGAGCGCAGGCGTTCGAGAAATTCCCGCAAATACCAGCCCATTAGCTTGAAGCCAAAGACTTCGTTCGAGGTCGCAGTTGCCGGAATAATCTCGCGCACGTAGACGGCGAAATCACTCGCGTCGAGTCCGCACTGGGCGGCGTATTCGCGCTCGTATTTCGGCAGGAAAAACTGCTTGGGCCGGCCGGCCCGCCGCGTCTCGCGCAAACCGTCGGTGAGCAGATTGCTCCCTGAGCGCGCGCACCGCGCAAACGACATAGCAACGCCGCGAATGCCGCAGCTTATGAAACGGGCCGCCCATCGCTAGCTGAAAAATCCGAAATCCGAATCTCGAATTCCGAAACAATTTCCAAACTCGAATGACGAAAAAGGAGCACCCAGGCTCGGTAGGTTTTGCCAATTCCTCGTTGCTTCGGATTTCGTCATTCGGATTTCGGATTTTCCCTTAAACATCCAGGTTCCGCACGTTGAGCGCGTTGTCCTCGATGTATTGACGCCGCGGCTCAACGACGTCGCCCATCAGCTTGGAAAACATTTGGTCGGCTTCGACCGCGTTGTCATCGTTCAGGTCCACCTTCAGCAACTTGCGTTTCTCCGGGTCCATCGTGGTGTTGAATAATTCCTTGGCGTTCATTTCACCGAGACCTTTGAAGCGCTTGATCTGCACGCCGCGCCGTCCGATCTCCATGATCTTCTCCAGAATCTCAGGGATGGAAAAAAGCGGGTGCGACGTTGCACGCTCTCCTTCGCCTTCGATCAACTCAAAGATCGGATGATCCGCGGCCGCATAGTGATCCACCTTCAGGCCTTTGCGGGCCAGTTCGCTGATCAGCTTCTGGATCGTTGTCGCTTCATGCAGCTCGACCAATTTTCCGCGGCGCCGGTTGCCATTCGTTTTCGGGGCCGCACTCGTGAGCGGAAGCAGCTCCTGCCCCATCTCCTCGTCGAAAAGATTCAGATCGAGATTATCCTCGTGAAACTTCCGCACCGCGCGTTCGTCATGGAAATAATGGACTGCCTCTTCGTTGCCATCGCGCACTTTCACGAGGTAGGTCGGCAGCTTGTCGCCTTTTGCGTCGCGATGATTGAGGAAATCTTCAAAATCGCCGCCGTGCCGCCGGACCGACTCGCTCAGCTTGGCCAGTTTCTCCAGCTGTTCGAGGATATCTTTCAGCTGGGCGGTCGTCAGCTCCTTGTTGTCGGCGAGGTTTTTCAGCCGCACATCCTCTGCGCCTAACGAGATCAAGATCTGGTTCAACTGCACGTCGTCATCGACGTATTCCTCACGCTTCTTGCGCTTGATCTGGTAGAGCGGCGGCTGGGCGATGAAGATCTTGCCCGCCCGTACCAGCTCGGTCATTTGCCGGTAGAAGAACGTCAGCAACAGCACGCGAATGTGCGAGCCATCCACGTCGGCATCCGTCATAATGATGATCCGCCCGTAGCGCAGTTTGCTAATGTCGAAGGTCCCCTCCTCTTTCGTGGTCGCTTCTTCTTTCGGCTTGCCGATGCCGGTACCGATCGCGGTGATCATCGACTGGATCTCCGTATTCTTGAGCGCCTGGTCGAGGCGCGCTTTCTCGACGTTGATCAGCTTGCCGCGGATCGGCAGAATTGCCTGGTAACGCCGGTCGCGCCCCTGTTTCGCTGAACCGCCGGCGGAATCGCCCTCCACGATATAGAGCTCGGTTAACTCCGGATCGCGCTCTGAACAGTCGGCCAGTTTCCCGGGCAAACCACCGCCGGTGAGCGCGCCTTTGCGGATCGTTTCTCGTGCCTTGCGTGCGGCCTCTCGCGCGCGCGCGGCCGTCAGCACCTTGTCGAAGATCTTTTTCGCCACCGGCGGGTTCTGGTCGAAATACGTCATCAACCCATCGTAGACGACCGAGTTGACGACGCCGTCGATCTCGGTGTTCACCAGCTTAACTTTGGTCTGCGATTCAAAGCGCGGATTGGGCAGCTTGATGCTCAGCACGCAGATCAATCCTTCGCGCACATCGTCGCCGGAGATCGATGGATCCTTCTCCTTCACCAGGCTGTTGCTACGCGCATATTGATTGATCGCTTTCGTCAGGGCGGTGCGGAAGCCGGTCAGGTGCGTGCCGCCATCCGGGTTTGGAATTGAGTTCGCAAAGGGCAGGATCTGATCGTTGTAGCCGTCGTTGTACTGGAGCACGACATCGACGAATACTTCGTCGCGCTGCCGCGAGATCACGACCGGCTTGGGATGAATGACGTTCTTGTTTTCGCCCAGCTGCTTAACGAACTCCTCGATTCCGTGCTTGTAAAAGAACGTCTCCTTTTTCGGCGGGTCCGCCCGCTCATCGGTCAGCGTGATTTCGAGGCCGGGGTTAAGAAACGCCAGTTCGCGCAGCCGGCTGGCCAGTCGCTCAAACTTAAACTCTGTTGTAATCGTGAAGATTGTCGGATCAGGCAGGAAGGTGATCAGCGTGCCGGTGATCTTCTTGTTCTTCAGTTCGCCGATGACGCTCAGCTTTTCTGTCGTCTTCCCGCGCTCGAAGGCCATGTGATACACCTTCGCGTCGCGCGACACTTCCACCTTGAACCAGTCCGAGAGCGCATTGACGCACTTCGCGCCGACGCCATGCAGGCCGCCGGAATATTTGTAGGCGCCCTGACCAAACTTGCCGCCCGCGTGCAGATTCGTCAGCACCAGCTCAACGGCCGGCATCTTGAACTTCGGATGCATGTCGACCGGGATGCCGCGCCCATTGTCGCGCACCGAGACCGAGCCATCGACATGGATCGCCACATCGATCCGGCTGCAGTAACCGGCGAGATGTTCGTCGATCGAATTGTCGAGCACCTCGAAAACGCAATGGTGCAACCCGCGCTCGTCCGGGTCGCCGATATACATGCCGGGGCGCTTCCGGACCGCTTCGAGACCCTCCAGCTTATCGATCTGCGCGGCGTTGTATTTTTGGTTTTCGGAGATGGGCGCGGGCCGGTCGGAAGAGACAGTGGAAAGGGCGATTTCGTCTTTGGCTTGGAGCATAAAAAGCGCGGCCGAACCGCGACCTTGGAACATAGGCGAAAAGCGGGCTCCAGACAACTAATAATCCGGCATCAACCAAGCCCTTCCAGCCCCAAGATTTAGCGGGCCGCCGACCACGGGAGCCCCGAATGTTGTGGTTGCCCCCTTTCCTCTGCAGCTTCGGTTTTCAATTCTGGAAGTCGACGTTCCAAGCCGACACAACCGGGGACACAGCAACCTCGGAAGGGAAAGGTTTCTCGTCCTCATCTTCCTCAAATGAGGACTAACGAATTACAAAAAATCTTCCTTTTTGTCTCTTCCTTTGACATCATTTCCGTCCTCCTAAATGAACTGCATGCCTGCAACTTCAAGACTCACACAACCCATCACCGTGCGACTACGCCCCTTTCGCCGTCCTCGCCTTTGGCAACTCCTCCCGCTCCTTCTTCTTCTCGCCATTCCCGCCTTGCATGCCGGGTTTGTCGAAACCTTTGACAACGGCAGCAACGACGGTGACTGGCATCTTACGACCACTCCACCGACAATCGAGCCCGACGGCGGAAACCCGGGCCCTTACCTGCGTGCCTCGGCCGACGCAGCCGTCCCGACCTGGTATGTCCCCATTGGCACATTCCCCACCCATTTCCTCGGTGACTTTGCCTTTAAAAGGCTCGGCACGTTCAGCGTCGACATCGACATCTTTAGCGGCATCGCAGTCCCAGACCGCAACATCACTCTCGACTTTAACACTACCCTTGGGACCGGTGATTTCAGCAGAGGTGTCGACATCTCCAGGCTGCCGGTTGGCTGGCACACCTACGAGTTTCCGGTCGACGCCGCCTCGCTTACCATCCCGGCAGGCGGGGCGGTGACCAAGGGTAATGGCAGACCTGGCACCGACGCCGACTGGCGGGCCCTTATGCACGACGTCGAAACCGTCGGCGTCGAGCTGGGCACACCCGGCTATGCCTATCCCTTTTGGCTCTGGGATCTCGGGATTGATAGCCCGCGCGTTACGCGCTTAGAGCGCCAGCCTTGAACTGGCCAGCCCGGCTGACGATAGCTACAACCAATTAAGGATAACATCCCTAAACGAGGCGTGCGACTTCATGAATCTCATGAGCACTGAACATGAAAAGCAGCCACGGTCGCCGCGCGTTATCCACATTTCATGGGGTCGCGTGGAAGTCGAGGGCATCGGCACGGGTCGTGATTACAAGCTCTACCCCGGCGGTGGACGCGCATGGGATTGGACAGAGACGGGCATGCATCATGTGCCAGGCATTCAGCCCGCTGATGTTCAAGAGTTACTCGACCATGGGAGCAAAGTCGTCGTCCTTACTCGCGGTATGGAACTGGCGCTCCAGACTTGCCCGGAAACGTTGCAGATGCTGCGCGACAGGGACATCCCGTATTATGTCGAGGAAACGAAGGCAGCCGTAAGGCGTTACAATCGATTGGCGCAGAGCGAGGCTGTTGGTGGGTTGTTTCATTCGACTTGCTGATTGAGGAGCAGGGACAAGGCCTGGTCCGGCGTCACAATGAACCCTCGCGCCCTCCCGGGCGCGTTGACCAAACACGAAAACTCGAACACCATCCCGGAAGGCTTATCCAATTCACATTATACGAAAGATATTTATCGCACTCACCATCGCCACCCTAGCCGCGGGGCCAGCCATGGCGACTGAAGAGACAGATGTGATGGTGCCCGTGCACCAGTTCATTGACGGCTTCAACAAGAACGACACCAAGACGGCTATCGCCGCTTGTGCCGATCAAACGTCCATCATCGACGAATTTCCGCCCCACGAATGGCATGGCGCGGGAGCCTGTTCGAATTGGGCCAAAGCGTACGACACCGATGCGAAGAAAAATGGAATCACTGACTGGATCGTTACCCTGCATAAGCCACGCCACATCGACATCACGGGAGATCGCGCCTATGTCGTCGTTCCGGCGGATTACACCTTCAAGAAAAACGGAAAGGTAATAAAGGAGACTGGTTCGATATTTACGTCTGCCTTGCCGAAAGCCCGGCGGCAGTGGTATACACGCGACCGCAAACGTCAGGTCGTTTGTTGCCTAACGACGCCAAGGATTCGCGCTTTATTCCACGCTGGCGACTGTCGGATGGTCATCCTGGCGGTAAATAACTCCACCCTTCATCACGAAATCGACGTGCGTAAACTGCGCGGGATCAGCGAGGGGATCGCCGGCCGTTGCCACAAGGTCGGCAAAGCGCCCGGGTTGGACTGAGCCGACACGGTCCGAGGCACCAAGGAGATCGGCCGCGTTGCGCGTCGCGGCGAAGAGCGTCTTCATCGGCGTCAGGCCGCCGGCAATCATGAGACCGAATTCCATCGTGTGATCGCCCTCGCCGAGATCGGTCCCATAAGCGATTTTTACACCTGATTTCACGGCCAGCGGAAAGTTCTTTTTGGGGAGAAGATCGTTGGCGAGTTCCTTGGGCGCGGTGCCCGGGGTCAGGAGTTCCGGGTGATCGCGGGCTGCGAGATAGTAAACCTCATAGACCGCCAGAGTGGGCACGAGGTAGGTGCCGTGCTCTTTCATCAGCGCGAAGGTTTGCGCGGTGGCAAAAGAACCGTGCTCGACCGAATCGACTCCGGCGCGGACGGCAGCCTCGATCGCACTCGCCGGATAAATGTGGGCGGCGACCTTTAGGTCAAGAGAATGAGCCGTCTCAACCGCGACGCGCATCTCGTCGTCAGTCATGAGTCGCTGACGCGGATTGTCACCCGTGGACGCAATGCCGCCGGACGGCATGATCTTGATCAGGTCAGCTCCGCGTTGGCGGTGTTCGCGCACGCGCAGGCGCGCTTCGTCCGGCGTGTTGACGATGCCGTTTGACCAGCCCGGGTGGGACAGCGCAGCGTCGAGTCCATTACGCGGATCGTTGTGCCCGGCGGTCGGCCCCAGCGGTTCCAGCGAAACCCAGAGGCGTGGGCCGGCGATCTTGCCTGCGTTGATAGCATTACGCACCGCGACGGTGTCATCACCGCCGCCTACGTCGCGAGCGCCGGTGAAACCCTGCTGTAACATGGCCCGCACGAAGACGGCGCCGTCGAAAGCTCGATCGAGAGCAGAATGCGTGAGCCAGTCTTCGGTGGCGTTGACGCGGCTGGGTAACTTGGATGCGATGTGGACGTGGCAGTCGATAAAGCCCGGCATCACGGTCTGACCGGAAAGATCGATGATCTCCGAGCCAGTCGGCGTGACGAAGCCGGGCTCAACCGCACTGATGCGGTCGTCATGGACGAGGATGGAAACCTTGCGGCGGGGCGCATCGCTCACGCCATCGAGCAAGGTGCCGGCGTGGATGACCTTGTCGCGAGCGAAGGCGGATGTCGCGAGCAACGCAATAATCAGGGCAGTACCCGCGGCGCGTTTCATCAGGATAAACGTGTCAACAGCTGACTGGATTCTTCACGGCCGAAGGGTAGCTGGCCGAATTCCAGACGGTCAACTGCAAAGGGATAGGTGGCTACGAATTCGCGCTCGCTTGGATTACTCATCGGAGGCGGCAACTGATACGAAAGCGTTACTGGTCAGCGGCGCGAAATTCTGTTAGGTAGCGGGCCATGCCTTCTGCCGCCGAGTTCCAGCACACCCTCGCCAAAGCCGCTTCGCTGAGCGGCACTTCACTTCATACCGGCGCCAAGGTGTCGCTGAAAATCCAGCCCGCAGCCGGCCGATTCCGGAATCAAATTCAAGCGCAAAGATCTGCAGGACGAGCCGACAGATCGACGCCACGATCGCGAATGTGAAAACGGTCGAGCGCGCGACGACGATCGGCGAAGGCTCGATGCGGGTGCACACGGTCGAGCATGTCCTCTCCGCGCTCTCCGCCCTCGGGGTCGACAACGCGGTCGATCGAGATGGACGCGAACGAACCGCCGATCGGCGATGGCAGCGCGCTCGCTTATGTGGAGGCGATCCGGAAAGCCGGCGTCGTCCCGCAGGAAGCGCCGCGCCTGCTTTTTCACGTGCGCGAGCCGATCTCGATCGAGACAAAGAGCGGCTCGCTCCTCGTGATTTTGCCGGACGACGAATTTCGCATCTCCTGCACGCAGGCGGGCCCGGAAGGCCGCTTCACCCAATTCATGTCGACCGCGATCACGCCCGCGATCTACGAGCGCGAAATCGCGCCCGCCCGCACCTTTGTTTACTACGAGGACGTCCAGCCGCTGATGGAGAAGAACCTGATCAAAGGCGGCAGCCTGGAAAACGCGATCGTCGTGAGGGGCGAATCGGTCCTGAGCAAGGAACCGCTCCGCTTTCCCGACGAATTCGTCAGGCACAAGATCCTCGACATCATCGGCGACCTCGCGCTCCTCGGCCGCGCCATCCGCGGCCATGTCATAGCGGTGAAGCCGGGCCATGGCGTCAACACCGATCTCGCGCGCGCCCTGGCCAAGGCGCACGAGCGGACGGTGGCGATGTTGCCGCAGCGCAATTTCCCGGCCGGCGAAGGCGGGCTCGATATCAACGAGGTGATGAACATTCTGCCGCATCGTTATCCGTTCCTGATGGTCGATCGCATTCTTTCCTTCGAGGGCGAAACGAAGTGCCTCGGGATCAAATCGGTCACGATCAACGAGCCATTTTTCCAAGGGCATTTCCCCGGGCATCCGGTCATGCCCGGCGTGCTGCAGGTCGAGGCGATGGCGCAGGTGGCGAGCGTTCTGATGATGCGCATCAGCAAGAGCGCGAGCCGGGTCGGCTATTTCATGAGCGCAGACGGCGTAAAATTTCGCAAGCCGGTTTTCCCCGGCGATACGCTCTTCATTCACGCGGAGCTGACGAAGTCGCGCGGCAATCGGCTGGCCAAGGCGATGTGCCGTTGCGTGGTGAACGACGCGGTCGTTTCCGAAGGCGAGCTGATGTTCACCTTTCTCGATAAATGAGCGAGGTGACGGTCCATCCGACCGCGATCGTCGATCCCGCGGCCAAACTCGGCGCGGGCACGGTCGTCGGGCCATATTGCGTCGTTGAGGCCGGGGTGTCGTTAGGCGAAAATTGCTGGCTCCAGCATCATGTCACGCTCTGCGGCCCACTCAACGCCGGGGGTGGGAACAGGTTCTACGCCTATTGCTCGATCGGGCAGCAAACGCAGGACCTGAAATATCGCGGCGAACCGACCTACCTCGAGATCGGCGACGACAACATCTTTCGCGAGTTTGTCACGATCAACCGCAGCACCTCGGAGAGCGGCAAAACGCGCGTCGGCAGCCGCGGGAATTTTCTCGCCTACTCCCACATCGGGCACGATTGCACCGTCGGCGACGCGGTCATTTTCTCGAACAACGGGACGCTCGCGGGCCACGTGCAGGTGGGCGATCACGCCGTCATCGGCGGCCTGACGGCGGTCCATCAATTCTGCCGCATCGGGCGTTTCGCGATCACCGGCGGCTGCTCAAAAATCGTTCAGGACGTTCCGCCCTTCATGATCGCCGATGGCAACCCCGCGGAAATACGCGGCATCAACCAGGTCGGCTTGGAACGAGCGGGTTTTCCGCCGGAAAAGATCAAGCCGATCAAGGAAGCTTTCCGGCTTGTTTACCGCGGCAAGATGAACACTGCGCAGGCGGTGGCGGCGTTGCGCGAGAATCTGGGCGGGAGCGCCGAAGTGCAGTCGATCGTCCAGTTCATCGAAGAAAGCGAACGCGGCATCATTCGTTAGGGGAAAAGCTCAACGGCATTTCAGTTGCCCCCGGCACCCGCACGTTCACCTCTGCGGTTTCCCTCCGGCCCGCCGATCAGGCCGCGAGGAGCGGCGTGGCGCTCGGCACGACCGTGCCGTTGAACTTGGGATAGAGAAACCTCGCCACCGGTCCGTTCCTCTTTGCCGGAGCCGCCGCGCGGGACAATCCCGCTTCCCGCAGACGGCGGAGTGACTCGCCGAGCAGAGCGGTGCCAAGGCCGCGGTTGCGATATTCCATCTGCACGCAGGGACCTGGCGCGAGATGATCCTCGGCGGCAGGTTCAGGATCCAAAATCGTCGCGCCAATGATCCGCGCACCGTGACGCAGCGCGACGCAAATGCTGCCTTTCTCCGGATGGAAGGCTCGTTCCAGCCAGCCCTCGATCATCGCGTCGACCTCGTGAATCGCGTCGCCCCAGGAAGTGTCATGGGCGAAGGAACGAGCGATAACGGCGCGCAATTCCTTTTCCTCAGAAAGATCGGCCACGGCCAAATGATAATGCTCCGGCAGCGCCGGAGCGGTCGCGGGAAGCTTGGCCAAATCCCAGGTGAAACGAACCCATTGAACGAGCTTCATGTGTGCGGGCGACAAAATTACCACGCGAAATGATGCGCCCGCAACCGGCGTTTCCCGAAAAATCACAGCGCGCCGCTTTTGAGCGCCGTTCGATCAAACCCTTCTAGCGCGCTTGCGTGGCCTTCACCACGTCGTGGAAGGCCAGGTAGAGATCGGAATGCTGCGCCACACCACGCCGCAAGACCGGCTTGAAATTGGCGAGGTCGCTGACGTTAACGATCTGATCGACGCTCTGGACGAACGCGCTCATCGCGTCGTTCGTCGCGCTGCGATGGCTGAGGAGGACGACGAAGTGTCTCCCGCCGGAGGGAGCCCGAGCGCTTCATCATCTCGTGCAGGATTGGGTTCTCTTGCGCGCTCCCACCCTTAAAGTTCTCGTAAACTACGACGACATGATAACTGTAGGTCGCGAGCTTGAGCAGCACGTCCTCCTCGAAAAGGCCAAGGTGCACCTTGTAACCGAGATCCGTCAATTGGGATACGATCATTTTCTGGCAGGTCTGATCATCGACACAGACGAGCGCGGTCTTGTCGCCGTGGTCGAAGTCTGATTCGGTGCTCATGGTTTTGGCCTAACGAGAAACATCGACAGGCAGATCGAGCCGCAGCCCAGTGGAGGTTTCGCTGTTGATGCCGCGCGATTTCTGGATCAGGTCTATTCCTCGCGTGATCCGGCCCTTCTTGGTGGAAAAGAGGCGGGCGGTTTCTTCCGTGATTTCGCCACTTTCGTAGGCTTGGAGAACTGATTGGTCGAAGGTCTTCCAGCCAAAAGGTGCGCTTGCTTCGATGATTTCGTAGAAGTTGCGCGAATCGTTTTCGCCCAGCGCGATCGTTTCGCGCGTCCGTAGATTATTGCCCATGATTTCCGTCAGGAGATACCGGCCGCCGGAGATTTTGGGCGCAAGGCGCTGGCTCACGACGTAGCGGACGCTGTCGGCGAGGCGGAGCCGCAGTTGCTGTTCTTCACCTAAGGAAAAGAGACCGAGGATGCGGTTGATCGACTGGCCGACATCGATCGTGTGCAGAGTGCTGAGCACGAGGTGGCCGGTTTCCGCCGCCATGAGGGCGACTTCTACGGTGGCGCGATCGCGCATTTCACCTACGAAAATAATCTTGGGCGCCTGCCGGAGCGCGGCCCGCAATCCAATGGGATAGCTTTCGAAATCGCCGCCGAGCTCCCGCTGGTTGAATGTGGCGAGGCCGGGCCCGTGGATAAACTCGATCGGATCCTCCAGCGTGACCACGTGCACGGACTGTTTCTCGTTTACTTCATTCAGAAGCGCGGCCATGGTCGTTGTCTTGCCGCTGCCAGTCGCGCCTGTGACAAGCACGAGTCCGGACTTCTCCAGCACGATTTCCTTGAAGATCGGCGGCAGACCGAGGGTGGCGAGTGAGGGAATATCCGCCTGCAGTTTTCGCATTACGATCGCGAAATTTCCCTGCTGCCGAAAGATGTTGACCCGAAAGCGCGCCTTGTCATTGAGCGAATAACTGCAATCGCAAGAGCCGTCCACCAGGTAGTCGCGGATCAGGCGACGGTTCCCCTGCATCAGGGTGAGAGCGAGCTGTTCGGTTTGGTAGGGAGTCAGACACTCGATCGGCGGATCGACCGCGACCGGTTTGAGCTCCCCGAAATCCTCCACCTGAAGCGGATGACCGACAGTGAAATTGAGGTCGGAGATGCCGGCGTGGGTTTGCAACATCGCGGACAAGATCCGGTCGAGTTCAGGTATTCTCATCTGGCGCGGTTGCTATTCTTCCCATTCATCCGGCGGCGGAGTTTTGAGGAAGGGACGGAATTTCTTCTTGTCGATTGCCTTGTCATAGGCCTCCTCGGGCGAGATGCGCATTTGCCGCAGGTGTTCCATGACCGCGTCGTCGAGCGGCTGGTTGCCCTTCTTTTTGCCGACCTGAATCATGCCCGGAACCTGGTGCGTCTTGGCTTCCCGGATGAGATTCGCGATCGCCGTGTCGACGACGAGAATTTCGAGCGCGGCGAGACGCCCCGGTTTGTCGACGCGCTTGAAAAGATTTTGCGCGACGACGCCCTTAAGCGATTCCGCAAGCGTTGTCCGAATTTGGTTCTGCTGATCAGTCGGAAAGACATCGATCACCCGATCGACCGCTTTGGCAGCGCTGGAAGTATGCAGCGTTCCAAAGACAAGGTGGCCGGTGGCAGCGGCGGTCAGAGCCAGTTCGATCGTCTCGAGATCGCGCATTTCGCCGACGAGCAGGATGTCGGGATCTTCGCGCAAGGCGCCACGCAGCGCGGAGGCAAACGAGCGTGTGTGGACCCCCACTTCGCGATGCTGCACAAGGCAGTTTTGACTGCGATGCACAAATTCAATCGGATCCTCGACCGTGATGATGTGATCGTGCCTTTGCAGATTCGCGTAATCCATCATCGCCGCCAGTGTAGTCGATTTGCCAGAACCGGTCGGACCAGTGACGAGGATGAGGCCTTTTTTTAAAAGGGGAAACTTCTTCAAAACCGGCGGGAAGGCCCAGCTCTTCAACCGTCAGAATCTTGGACGGGATCAGACGAAAGACGGCGGAGATGCCGTATTTCTGCTGGAAAAAATTGGCGCGGTAACGAGCGACTCCTGGCACTTCATACCCGAAATCGACATCGGAAGTTTCCTCGAAGGTTTTGATTTTTACCTCAGGGCGCGATCTCATAGACCATCGCCTTGAGTTCGTCATTTTGGAGCGGCGGATAATCGACCCGGACCAGATCGCCATTGATACGGAGCATGGGCGGGTTGTTGGTCGCGAGATGGAGATCCGAGGCCTTTTCCTCTTCCATCAGTTTAAAGAATGAGTCGATGCGGGCCATGGAACCTTGCTCACAAGAAAGCTAAATTGATGCCAGCGACGGGTAATTCACGATACGCTGACGACCTTCTTTTGGCGCCGCGTGCAGGGGTCGTTGTCTTGGCTTAGACATCGAGGATCGAACGGATCTGCTCGATCAGTTTACTATGGGTATAGGGTTTGGGGAGGAAACCGCAGAGGCCCCGCGCGAGCATGCTCCCGAGTTTGGCCTGCTCGCCGAAACCGCTACTCAGCACCACTTGGACGTCGGGGTCGATCGCCTTGAGCTCGTCAAAAACCACGTCGCCATCCATCACCGGGAGAAAATAGTCGAGAATAATGAGCGCGATTTCAGGACCCATCCGCCGATAGATACGGAGGGCTTCGGGGCCGTCCTTGGCCAACACTACCCGGTAGTCTTCAAAAGCAAGGATTCCACCGGTGTTCTCGAGCACTTCCTCGTTATCGTCCACGAGCAGGATCAGCTCGCGTTTGCCCTTGGGGTTTTGAATGATTGGCTCCTCATCGTCGACCCTCTCGCCAATTTCGCCCACGGGTATCTTCACAACCACGTTAGTACAGCACGAACCGCTCAGGGCAGCGCCACGCTTGGCCGCGATCTCATTGACCGAGGCTGCGTTGTGGGCTCCGGCGAGGATCCGCGAGGTGACGCGATCGAAGAGTTCCTGCGACTTGCGCGAAGCCAGTTCGACCCGGTCATTGAGCAGGTCGAGATAACGTGCTTCGCCATGATGTTGTCGCACCTGCTCGGAATAACGCCCCATTTGTTGCACGAGACGGTTAAGCTCGGTCGCGTGTCTCGCGAGCCATTTTAGATCTTCGTTGTCAAGCATGTGGCAGCAGAGTTCCAGTTGCGTTTGCGTCTTTCGCGCGAGCCCGCCACGCGGATCCGGGCAAGCCGCAGAAGACGATGAAAAGACAACAGACTGAAAGCATGATCAGGTTTGGCCACTATTCGCACGTTTCATGCCCAAGGCGGACAGAACGGCAAAAGAATGCCCGCAATCGGCGTATGCCGGACGAAAAGCGTCAGGCCGCGCCATGAATCCGGCCCTTAAGAACAGCTTCTACGCCGAAAACGTCATCGCGCTGATGATCGCGCTTTGGCTTGCGGAGCTTTGGTCGGCAGAAAAGCAGGTCGCCTGCAAAGCCAGCCGTTTCTCCGTCAACTCGAAAAACGGAACCGGTCTGTTACGCGCGATTTCGTGGAAGCTGATTACCCGATGACCGGAGGAATGACCGCGCGCTCCTGCTCAGCCGCCTCCGCTTGATTCTGCGCTTCTTCTCCAGCCTCACGATCACCGCGAACGCCCCGCGAGAGAAGTTCGATCCGCCTTTCGCAATGTAGAGCGCCAAAATACAGCTGGCCAGCTCCGGCGCCGAGATCCCGCCGGAAATCGTCGGCCGGGTGAATAGCCTAACGACACCTGTTCGAACCCCCGCTGACGCCACGAAAGTTGAAAGCCTTGGAATTGGAAACTCGTGCAGGTCCGCAATCCCTCGCTGGAGTTATCCGGCGCGAATCCTACTGATCGCGGCCGGCTATTTCCCGAGGGCCTGTCGCAGTTCGCTCTTCGCCGAGACGACATCGTTCGCGCCGTGATGGCAGAGGACGATGCCGCGCAACTTTTCACCCTGATAAAAGCGCAACGCGAAGCGCCCTTTGGCGTGCGAGCCGCTCAACTCCACCCGGGTCGGCGGGAAGTTGAAGTCGCCCACGAAATCGAACTTCATGTCGAACATCTCCGTCCAGAAATACGGGATCTGCTCGTAACGCTGGCGCTTCTTTCCGGTGATATTCGCGCCCACGATCAATCCCTGCTGGCGCGCATTTTCCCAATGGGTCTGCCGTCGCATCCCACCCATCAGCCGGTCCGGGATAAAAGGCGAGATCGCCCACCGCGTAAATCCCCTTTTCTTCCGTCTCGAGATAATCGGTAACTGGCGAACCGTGCGGGCCGGAGAGCGGCGTGTTGCGCACGATCTCGAGGTTCGGCTCCGAGCCGCAGGCCACCACCGCAACGCCCGCCGGCACGCGCTCGCCGCTTTTGGTTTGGATGTTGCGCAGGACGGTCTTGCCCTCGAAGCCATTGAGGCTCGCACCCAGGAGCAGAGTCACACCGCGTTTTGCGAATTGCTCCGTCACCCAGGTCGCGGTCGCGGGATCGAGGTAACGGTTCATCAGCGTTTGGTGCCGATGCATCACCGCCACCTTCAACTTCGTCTGGCGAAGACTGGCCGCGACCTCGCAGGCAAGCAGACCTCCGCCTACGACCACGATCATTTTTTCCGACTGCGCCATCTCGCGCAGAGCGAGCGCGTCGCGAATCGTGCGCAGATAAATCACGTTGCCCAGACCGATCCCCGCGACCTGCGGCCGCACTGGCCGGCTGCCCATTGCGAGGCAGGCTTTTTTGAACTCGATCGTCTCCCCATTCCCGAGCACGGCCAGCCGTCGATCGATATTAAACTGCGTCACCACCGTGCCAAAACGCGTCTCGATTTTGTGCGCCGGCGTACCAGCGATCTTCCAGGCATGGCAGCTTCTTCAGCGCCGGTGTCTTGTCGCGCAGGAATTGCTTCGAGAGCATCCAGCGTTTGTAGGGATGAAAGGTCTCGTTCCCCGACGAGCGCGACCGAGCCTTTTTTGTCGAATTTGCGGATGCCTTCGCAGACGCTGCTGCCGCCGATACCGCTGCCGATGATGAGATAGTCACGTTGGATCATGTGCGAAAAATTGGACGATAGAGAATGTGATGACCGGATGGCGAGGGAAAAGTTAGGGGAAGATGCGAGAATCGTTGGGACCGTGAATCGAGAATCGTAGCCCGGTCGATGACGGGCCGCGCTTTACCGATGTAACCATTCACGATTCTCGATTCACGGTCCCAACACCGCCCGGCAAATAATCACCGACGCCACGACCCCGGCGAAATCCGCCAGCAACCCGGCCGGAATAGCGTGGCGCGTCTGTTTGATGCCAACCGAGCCAAAGTAAACCGCGGCGACATAGAACGTCGTTTCCGTGCTGCCGTAGATCGTCGCCGCCATCAGGCTCACGATGTTTTCTGGTCCGAGCCGATGCACCACGTCGGTGAAGAGCGCGAGGGTCGCGCCGCCGCTTAAAGGTCGCATCAGGGCAATGGGCAACAGATCGGTCGGGAAATGCAGCGGCGTCAGGACCGGCGAAAGGATCCGCGCGAGCAGGTCGATCCCGCCGGCGCCTTTGAACATCCCGATCGCAACCAGCATCGTGACGAGGAACGGGATGATTTTTAGAATCACGCCAAAGCCCTCCTTCGCCCCCTCGACGAATTCGTCATAGACTTTCAAACCGCAGAGCGCCGCGTAGAGGACGAAGAACGCGATCAGGAGCGGGATGGCGAGGATCGAGAGAGCGCTGACGCTCCGCACGAAGTAGCTCGGCGACGCGGCGACCGACCCGGCGGGAAGACCAAGCAGTTCGGGAAAAACCTGTCTGACGAAAAGTGCCAAAAAGTAAATTACGAGTAGCGTCAGCACCGCCTTCCCCCAGCCCGGAAGCCGCGGTATCGCCAACTCAACAGTAGACTCTGAAACATGCGGCGCTTCCGATTTCATCGTCGGCTCTGCTTCGATCTCGCGTTCGTTAGGCCGGACCCGAAACCATGGCACCTTTTCGAGCAGCTTCACCGAAGTGACGGCGACTGTCGCGGCACAGAGCGTCGCAAGGAGAGCGGTACCAACGATCGCCGTCGGGTTGGTCGAACCGGCCGCGACCAGAATTGCGATGGCGGTCGTCGGAATCAGCTGGACCGAGCTGGTGTTGATCGCGAGAAAAGTACACATCGCGTTCGTCGCCGTGCCTGGATGCGGATTGAGCGTCTCGAGATCGCCCATCGCGCGCAGCCCGAGCGGTGTCGCGGCGTTACCGAGTCCGAGCATGTTGGCCGCCATATTCATCAGCATTGAGCCCATTGCGGGGTGATCGTGAGGCACGCCCGGGAACAAACGGCGCATTAGCGGCCGCAGACCGCGCGCCAGTTTTTGAATGAGGCCGGCCCGCTCCGCCAGACGCATAACGCCGAGCCAGAGCGCCATGATTCCGATCAAGCCAAGCGCGATCGTGACCGCGGTCTTCGCGCCGTCAAACGCCCCGTCTGTCACTTCTTTCAAGTGGCCGGTCGCACCGCCGATCGCAACCGCGAGCAGCACAAGCGCAAGCCAGATGTAATTCAGCACGATCTCTTATAGCCGCCGATCGTAACGCGCAGAAACAGTTTTCGTGCTCTGGTAACCCGATAACCAACCGTCGCGCCGGAAGGCCTGCCGGCCTAACGAATGCTGTCTGTGCGCTTATCCAGCGGCGATTGTGCTTCGCGCGACTCAAGCGTCATGGCCTGTAGTGCGACCTCCAGTGCGGCGCGCGGCGTCTTGAGCTAAAGGTTTCGATCTCGCAGCGCGAGAAGGTTCTCGATCCGGAGCAAGACCTCGGCGAGATCGAAGGGTTTTAATATGAAATCATTGGCCCCGGCGTTAAGCACACGCAGTTTGGTTTCCTTGCTTTCATCCGCGGTCAGCACGATCACCGGCAGCGAAGCCCCGTCCGGTTCGGAACGCAGCGCCTCAAGAATGGTAAGGCCGTCGACGTGGGGCATCATGAGATCAAGCAGGATCAGATCGGGTTCGAACGTCCGGCAGACATCGAGAGCAAGACGCGAATCCGTAATTGCTTTCACATGCTCGTACCCAGTGTCCATCAGGATCGCCTCGAGCAGTTCGGCGTTTGCCGACTCGTCGTCGATCACCAGAATCTTCAATTTGCCGTAACGGCGAGATTCGCCCGGGGAGCAAGCGTCAGGCTCGCTCAAGCAAAGGACTGTTTCTCCGGTCAGGGTCTCCATTCCTAGACTGCGAGGCATTCTTCCTTGCTCGCGGCAGCGGTCTGCTCCATCGCACGATAGAACTGGGTCACATCGATCGGCTTGGTAATATAACTGCGGGCGCCGGCATCCATCAGGCGCTTGAACTGCCCCTCGGTGGCGTCCGCACTGACGATAATCGTCGGGATGCGACGCGTGGTTTCGCTCCCTTGCAATTCGGCGAGCACGTCCCACCCCGGCATGTCGGGCAAGTGAAGATCGAGCAGGATCAGATCTGGCGAATGTTGGCGAGCCAGATCAAGGCCGATCCTGCCCTGCATCGCAGTCAGCAGATGAAAGCCGGCGTCCTTGCGCAGGAGCTGCTCGATGAGGGAGAGATTGGAAAGGTTATCTTCTATGTAAAGGACGGAACGCTGTTTCTTCGCCTTGTCTTGTTCTGTGCGCGCGCCCGCCCTGCTTTTTGCCGGAATTGCATCGAGCGGCGATTCCTTCTGTATCAGCTCCAACCAAAAATTACTCCCCTCTCCCGCCATGCTTTCGAAGCCGATCACTCCGCGCATTGCCTGCACCAAACGCTTTGAAAGCGCCAAGCCAAGACCCGTTCCCTCGATGCCGGATCGCTCCGCGCCGAGTCGATCGAAAGGTGTGAAGACGCGCTCCAGCTTGTCTGCTGCGATGCCGACGCCCGTATCGCGCACAGCCAGGCGCACCCTCCCGCCAACCTCTCTGCACGAAACCGTTACCGCGCCACCAGCAGGAGTGTATTTCGCCCCGTTGGTCAGAAGATTAAGCAAGACCTGCTTGAGACGCTGGTGGTCGGCCAGCACAAAGAAGTCCATCTCGTTTGCAGACGGTGTGAAAAGGCTGATCGATCGTTCGGCCGCCAGCGGCCGGATCAAATCCACCGCCTCTTCCAAGGCGACACTTACATTCACCGGTTCGAGCGAAAGATGCATCCTCTCGGATTCGATGCGGCTGATATCGAGAACTTCGTTAATCAACTCGAGGAGATGACGGCCGGCTGTAAGGATATGATGAAGGTGCGGTCGCTGGCTCGGTTTTGGATTCTGCCGCTCCAGCAATTGGCCAAATCCGAGAATGGCGTTGAGTGGCGTGCGCAATTCGTGGCTCATACGCGAGAGAAACTCGCTCTTCGCGCGGTTCGCGCGATCGGCCGCTTCCTTTGCTTCCCGCAGCGCCTTCTCAATCCTCTGGCTTTCCGTGGCGTCGTGCGCGACACAAAACAGGATTTCATCCACCTCCGACCAGCTCCCGGACCAAAGCACATCGACAGTCGATCCATCCTTGCGCACACAGCGATTCACGAAATTGCTGATCTTGCATCCAGTCCGCGTCCAATCTTCGACCTGCTTGGTGGGTGCGCGGTCCTCCGGATGGACAAGGGCCAGATAGCAGCGGCCGATTAGTTCTTCCGGCTGATAGCCCCACAGGCTTTGACAGGCGGCATTAGTCGAGAGGAACCGGCCTTTCGCGTCGAGAGCACAAATCACGTCCTGGGAATTATCCATGATCAACTGATTGGCCTGGAGCGCCGAAGCAAGTTGCCGGTTCGTTTTTTGCGAGGCAGCTTCCGCCTGTTTGCGTTGGGTGATGTCGCGCGCCACTTGGAACATCGTCCCATCGATCTCCGACCAGTAGGCCGACCAGAGCACGTCCACGATCGCCCCGTCTTTCCGGACATAACGATTCTCAAAGTTCGTCACCGAATGTCCCGCCATGATCTCGAGATTCGCCAGACGGCTCTTTTCCAAGTCCTCGGGATGTACCATCTCCGCGCAGCTTTTCCCGATCAGTTCCCCCGGCGTGTAACCCCAGAGCGCCTCACACGCGGCACTGACCGTGAGAAAGCGTCCTTCGGCATCGTTCGCGCAAATCACATCGCGCGATTTGTCCATGATCAGTTGATTAACATGCTGGCTCGCCGCGAGACGCTCTGTCTGCTCCTGCAATGCTGCAGTCCGCATGGCCATGCCGCGCATTTCCCTATTGCTGTGCAGACACAAGATCCCGAGAAGAATGTCTTCGAAGACTACCCAGCCGCCCGCTTCAATCGATCTCCAGGACCTGTCGTCGAGCGCTCCGTGGATCCAAAACGGCCAGTAAGCCCCGCGAGAAATGTGATCCATCGCTCCGACCAGTGTGGCCAGCACCAGCACGCGCCAGTCACGGTAAAACGAGAGAATGATGAGCGAGCAAAAGACGTCAAAGCGGGTTTCCGGTTGACCGCCGCTCAGCTTGATGAGCAAACCCGAGAGCAGCATCTGGGCTCCCGCAATGGTGTAACGAGTGATGGCGGCCCCAGGCCGGAGCCGCGCCAAGGCCACCGACGCCAACGTGACGGTTCCAGCTAAAATGATCGCCACCCAAGCCTGCAAATCGATGCCGGCCTGAGCGCTCCAATTTCCCAGTGCGACGACCAGCGCGGCGATCACCAGGACAATCCACTCCAGAAGCAGGAGGCGAACGAAAATCTGATCCGTCTCGCGGTACACTTCCTCCTGCCGTTGCAGGAACAATTCATCCGCCCGATCGGCTGACAGCGCCCTTTTATCGAAATTCGTGCACCAATCGGCGCTCCTAATCCCAATTGCGCTCGTTATTGGCGTAAATTTGCTTTTCATCCAAGACGCAGTGCGGGATTGCGCCCTTCTACAAGCAGGGCCTGTTCCACTCCTCCCGGGAAACCCCTGGTTTCCAACGGCTTTACTGGAGCAACGTAGCGGCGTGTTTGAGCGCCGATTCGCTCTGGCCGCCGAGCATCCGCGCGATTTCTTCCTGGCGCGTTTTGCCTTTCACCTCACGCATTTCGGAAAACGTGCGGCCGCTCGCCACTTCTTTCGTGACGACAAATTGCGTCGTCGCGCCCGCGGCCACCTGTGGCAGGTGCGTGATGCAGATTACCTGATGTTTCTCCGCCAGTGTCCGCATCTTCGCTCCCACCGCGTTCGCGATCTGGCCTCCGACGTTGGCGTCGATTTCATCGAAGACGAGGAGCGGAATCGCGTCCTGCGCGGCGAGCGCCGATTTGATAGCGAGCATCAGGCGCGAGATTTCGCCGCTCGAAGCAATCTGGCGCAGCGGCTTGAGCGGCTCCCCGGGATTAGGCGAGAAGAGCAGCTCAAGCGAATCAGTCCCGAGAGGTCGAGGCTCGTCGTTAGGCGTTAGGCTGGCTTCAAACTTCGCCTGGCGAAACCCGAGGTCCGCGAGGTTGCGCCCGACGGTCGCAGCCAGTTTGGGCGCCACTTTCGTGCGCGCTCTGCGCAACGCCGTCGCTGTCCGTTCGAGCGTAGCGCGTGTCTGGCTGATCTCGGCACCCAGCCGTTTCAACTCGGTGTCGCGTCCCTCGATCTTGCGCATCCGTTCCGCGATCCGCTCGCCGAAGTCGATCACCTCCGGAATGGTCGCGCCGTATTTGCGCTTGAGAGTTTCGAGCAAAGTGATCCGCTGCTCGAGTTGCGCGAGCTGCTCCGGATCAAGATCGAGCTGTTCGGCATAACGATCGAGGGTTCGCGCCACTTCCGTCAATTCGACGACCGCGCCGGCATGAGCAGCGGAAGTTTCCGCCAGGCCGGAGTCGATCTTCTCCAACTCCCGGAAGAGCCGCTGCGTCTCCGCGAGCTGGTTTAGCACTGCGTTCTCCACTTCGGAAAGTTGCCGTGAAATCGTCGTCGCCAGCTCGATCAGGCGCCGACTGTTGCTCGCCAGTTTGTAGCGTGCTACGATCTCTTCCTCCTCGTTAGGCTGAAGTTTGGCTGCCGCAATTTCAGTCGCCTGGTGGCGCAACAGGTCGAGTTCCTGTTCGCGGGCTGATTCCGCCGCGCTCAGCGCCGCTTCCTCCGCCACCAGAGTTTGCAAACGCCGGTAGGCTTGCTGGTACTCCCGACGTTCCCTTTCTGCATGGGCGAAGCCATCGAGCAAATCCAGCTGCCGCTCCGACGAGAGGAGGGATTGATGATCGTGCGGTCCGTGCAGATCGACCAGCTCGTCGCCGATCATTTTCAGAAATGCGAGCG
Source organism: uncultured Verrucomicrobiae bacterium (assembly GCA_963738045.1). GTDB lineage: Bacteria > Verrucomicrobiota > Verrucomicrobiia > Chthoniobacterales > UBA10450 > Palsa-1392. Next base: position 345,517 of record CAVTUX010000004.1, read on the forward strand.
TCGTGGGCGAACCGTTAACAAACTGCCGGTTGCTCCCGCCTAACGAAAAGCTGCGCTTCAAGATCAGCTCGCCCCCCGCCGGCTCTACGCCCCCTTCCGCGAGACGCCGGTTGAGTCCGGAAAAATCCTCGGCCACAAAAATGGCTTCGACCGTGCATGACTCCGCTCCGGTGCGAATGAGCGATTTATCCGCCCGCTCGCCGAGCAGCAACTTGAGCGCGCCGATGATGATCGATTTGCCGGCTCCGGTTTCTCCCGTGATGGCGGTGAAGCCGGCCGTCAGCTCCCACTCCAGGTCCTCGACCAGTGCGAGGTTCTTGATTCGGAGCAAACTGAGCAACACAGGAGTTGAGACTTGAGGGTTGAGAGTTGAGAGATGGAGTCTCTGAACGCCTCCGACTCTCAACTCTCAACCCGCAACTCTCAACTGGCCGCGAATTCGAAGCTTCGCCTGACCTTTCTCGGGACGGGGACCTCGCAGGGCGTGCCGATGATTCGTTGCGACTGCCCGGTCTGCCATTCGACCGATCCGCGCGACAATCGCACCCGTGCTTCGATCTATCTCGAAACGCCCGAAGGCGCATATGTCGTCGATACGGGAACGGACTTTCGCATCCAGTGCCTGCGCGAAAACATCTGGCAGGTCGACGCCGCGATCATGACCCACGCACATACCGATCACGTCATGGGTTTCGACGACCTGCGGCGATTCGCCGTGCCACGCGGCGGGCGGATGCCGGTCTACGCCTCGGCCGAAACGATGGCGAACTTGGAACGCGTCTACGAATTCGCCTTCAAAACCCCGAGCCCCTGGCCGGGATATTTGAAACCGGAGCCGCACATTATTTCCGGGCCATTTTCGTTAGGCGAAACCCACATCGCGCCGCTTCCCGTGCCGCATGGAAGCTCCGAAACCTACGGTTATCTCTTTGCCCGCGACGGCCGCAGACTCCTCGCCTACCTGAGCGATTGCAGCGCCGTGCCAGACGACATCGCGCGCCAGATTGAAGGCGTGCAGTTGCTCGTGATCGATGCCCTGAGGTACAAGCCGCATCCGACCCACTTGAGCATTGACCAAGCGCTCGAGGTCGCAGGGCGCGTGCGGCCGACCCGGACTCTTTTCACCCATATTTGCCACGAGCTGCCGCAGAGCGCGGAAAGTGACCTGCCACCGTACGTCGGCCTTGCCTACGACGGATTGAAGATCGATCTCTTCGAATAAAGCGCCTGCTTGCGCGGCCGTTCTCCGTCGTTAGGCGTGCGTGTCAGCCCATGTCATGACCGTCGCCCGTAACGACAAACGGGGGACGCGCGAGTTTTCCCGACTCGCGCGGGAACGGTTAACTGGCAAGCTGGGAGCTTGCGCTGCCCTGCGCGCAACGTCCACCTCACGGCTGCGGCTTCGCAGGAGGTTGCGCCCCGGGCCGCCGCGCTTCCAGGCGAAAAATGGTTTCGCCTTCCTTCATCAGATCGAGCTTGTCGCGCGCGATCGTTTCCAGATAGGTCGGATCCGATTTCAGGAGCGTGACTTCTTTGGTCTGGCGCGCGAGGAGCGTCTTTTGCTCGGTCAATTGGGCCTGCAATTGCTCAATCTCGGCCCGGCTTTGATTCAGTTTTTTGTAGGGCGGGAGGAAAAAGCTGATAATGAGCAGCCAGACCGCAAGGAAGAGAAGCACGCGCAAAACGTGATTCATCCGCTGCCAGATGGTGGCCTCGCGTCGCGCGCGAAAATCGCCGTAGCCGGTGGCGTCCACTAGCGCATCTTACCTCCGTAGACCGCCTTGTCACCCAATTCCTCCGCGATGCGCAGGAGTTGGTTGTACTTCGCGACCCGATCCGTCCGGCAGAGCGATCCGGTCTTGATCTGCCCGGCGTTGGTCGCGACCGCGATATCGGCAATCGTGGTGTCCTCGGTTTCGCCCGAACGGTGACTGATCACGGCGGTGTAATCGTTTTGCTTCGCCAGGTCGATCGTGGCGAAGGTCTCGGTCAGGGTGCCGATCTGGTTCACCTTGACGAGAATGGAATTGGCCACGCCGAGTTCGATGCCTTTGCGCAGGAATTGCACGTTGGTCACGAAGATGTCGTCACCCACCAGTTGCATCTTGTTGCCAAGGCGGTCGGTCAGTTTCTTCCAGCCATCCCAATCGTTCTCCGCGCAGCCGTCCTCGATCGAAATGATTGGGAAACGCGCGCAGAGCGAGGCGTAGTAATCGACTAACTCCGCTGCCGTCCGCTTCGAGCCGTCGGATTTTTTGAAGACGTAGGCGTTTTGCTCCGCATCAAAAAATTCGGATGAAGCGGGATCGAGGGCGATGAAAATCTGTTCGCCTAACGAGTAGCCGGCCTTCTCGACCGCGGCCGCGATCGACTCGAGCGCGTCGTCAACCGACTTGAGATTGGGCGCAAAGCCGCCCTCGTCGCCGATCGCAGTCGAGAGTCCGCGGCTCTTGAGCACACTCTTGAGCGCGTGAAAAACTTCCGCGCCATAGCGGAGCGCCTCGGGAAAAGTTGGTGCGCCTTTCGGCATGATCATGAACTCCTGGAAATCGATCGGCGCATCGGAATGCGCGCCGCCATTGAGAATGTTCATCATCGGGACCGGGAGCACCTTTGCCTCGCTCCCACCGAGGTAACGAAAGAGCGGAAGCTTCTCGGAGTCAGCCGCGGCGCGGGCCACGGCGAGGGAAACGCCTAACAATGCGTTGGCCCCTAGTTTCTTCTTGTTCGGCGTGCCGTCGAGTTCGATGAGCTGTGCGTCGAGCTTGGCTTGCTCGACCGCGTCAAAGCCGATCACAACCGGTGCGATGGTTTCGTTGACTGAGGCGACTGCCCTCCTCACGCCCTTTCCGCCATAGCGCTTCTTGTCGCCATCACGCAATTCCCAGGCTTCGTGCTCGCCCGTACTCGCCCCGCTCGGCACCGCCGCGCGCCCGAATCCGCCGCCCTCAAGATGCACATCCACTTCGATCGTCGGGTTGCCACGGGAATCGAGAATCTCACGGGCGATGATTCGGTTGATGCTCGTCGCGGACATATCGTTAGGGAATTAGCCGCGATTTGCACACGGCGCAACGCCTCTTTCTCGCTCCGGGCGACCTCTTGGAGAGCGGATTGAATTCGCCGTGGTGAGTCTCTCCGAAAGATGCGCTACCTCGCGGCCAGGCTACAAATGATCGAACCCGTCATGGTAGCCAACTCGTCCAGTCAGTGCGTGCAGTGGCGCCGTAGCTGCTTGCGGTGGATTGGATTTCACGCTGGCATTGCCCTGCGGCGTGGTTAATCTGCGGGCATGTTCGTGCGAACCGGGGCTGGGATCATCCTGTTGCAGTTGCTGAGCGGCGCGGCCTTTGCCGCACCCACGGCCGCTCCATCGCCGACTCCGGCGAGTCTTTCTGCCGAGCAGCTGTCGCAGGCGGTCAAGACTGACGAAGTGACCATCCCGACACCAGGTGAGCTTTTCGCCGCGCTCGCCAAACCGGCGCCACCGGATTGGGCCTCGCGTTATCGCGGACCGATCGCGATGAACTACAAGACCCGCGCGCAGATCGCGCTCAACCTTGGAGGCTTGATCGCCGACGGCTTTATCGCGGTTGAGGCCCAGGATACGCAACAGGTAAAAAACATCGGCGGCGACGTCATGAAAATGGCGAAAGCCCTCGGCGTGAGCGAAAACATCCTGGCGCGCGGGAGCAGCATCAATCAATTCGCGGAGAATAATGAATGGGCGACTCTCCAGGAGGAACTCGAGGCGACCCAAAACGAGGTCAAAGCCTCGATGCAATCGCACCGCGATCAGGATCTCGTTATTCTCGTTAGTCTGGGCGGTTGGATCCGCGGCACGCAGGTGGTGGGGGGCCTGATCGAGAAAAACTATGACGAGAAGCTCGGACAGATCCTGCGTCAGCCAGAACTGCTCCGCTTCATGCGTGCGAAGATCGGGCAGATTTCTCCCGAGATGCAGAACGATCCGCTCGTCAAAAGCGTGGGTGCCCAACTCGGCGAGATCGAACAAATCGTGGCCAAACCCTTCGGCCAGGGCCTCTCGCTCGCCGAGGTGACCAAGCTGAACCAGAGCGTGAATAAGCTGATGCAGGAAATCCAAAAGAAAGATCAATGATGCAGCGCTGGTCACGTTATTGCCTGACAACTCTCATCGCGCTGGCCCTCGCCGCTCCGGTGCTGGCCGAGACCAACCAGGAAGTTGCTGCCCGCGAGGTGGCGCTCGATCTGGCGGGCGCGTTTTCCAACGATGGCTTCAAGCTACGGGACGGACACTGGGCGGGAACCCTCGCGCCTAACGAGAGCAAACTGATCGCGGTCAACCTTTATGCCGGAAACCAGTACTGGTTTTGCGCCGGCGCAACCGACAAGGCGAAAAAGGTTTCAATCGCGGTTTTCGACGAGACTGGGGCGCCGGTAGCGGCAGAAAAATATGACTCCGGCACAAAAGCGGCGGCTGGTCTTTCGGTGACCAGCAGCGGCGAATACTTCATCCGTGTCCGCCTGGACGAGGGCGAGGCGGCAGGAGTATGTTTCGTTTATAGCTACAAGTAGAACTTCTCTCCTTCCCCCTCTTCGCGGCCATGGCGCTCCTCGCATTCGGCTGCGCTTCGTCAGGCAAGACTTGCGCATTCTCCGGCAAGACCGGCGGCTGGCATTCTGTCGTAACTCCGCAAAACCCTTTTTGCCACTACGGTCCGCAACAGGGCAACGGACCTAACTTCCAATTGACGAGGGATTCGATCATGAAAGTCATCCGGCCTTCCTTCGGCTACATGAAAGTGCAACGGCGGGATGGCGAGAGCGACTACGTGGCGAATGAAGATATCCGGCCGGTTGCGGCCACCCTGATCGCTGAGAAGCTGGCGCCACCCGTCCGACGCCGATTTTCCATTGCCAGGAGCGGGCCGACCCAGGCATCTCGTTAGGCGAAAGCGTCGCCCAACCTAAAGCGACCATCCGCTCATTCCACGGATGACAAAGGAGCCGGGGCGCTTACGATTGCCGGACCGGCTTATGTTTTCGCTCCAGATTCTCTTTGAAGGCAGCGTTCAGGGCGTTGGCTTTCGCTGGTCGGTCAAACATGTGGCCAAGGGCTTCGACGTCACCGGCTGGGTACGCAACCTGCCGGACGGTCGAGTCGAACTGCAGACGACGGGCGAGGAAAGCGAAGTCCGCGCCTTCGTTGACGCGATCGGACAGAGCGGACTGCGCGCACACATTCGCAAACAAACGGAATCGCTCCTCCCTCAACCGCCGCAAGCGCACGGCTTCGAGATTCGCCATGATTGAGCCGGCGGTTGCGGTCCACGGACTCAGGAAGGTTTTCCCGATCCCGTTTCGCCGGGGCGGAGTGGTCGCGCTCCGCGGACTGAACCTGGAGGTGGTGCCCGGCCAGGTCTACGGCCTGCTCGGCCCTAACGGATCGGGCAAAAGCACGACTCTCAAGATCATCCTCGGCCTCGTCTCGCCGACCGCCGGCACAACCAGGATTTTCGGCCGCGACAGCCGGGAAGTGAGCAGCCGCGAAGCGGTCGGTTTCCTGCCGGAGAGTCCTTATTTTTACAAGTACCTGACCGGCACAGAGACGCTTCATTTCTACGGAAAACTCTGCGGCCTTGGCGGGCAGCATTTGCGAGCGCGCAGCAACGAGTTGCTCGCTCTCGTTAGGCTGGAAAAGGCGCGGGACCGTCCGCTCGGCACTTTTTCGAAGGGGATGCTGCAGCGGATCGGCCTTGCGCAGGCGCTCATCCAGGAACCGAGACTCATCGTGCTGGACGAGCCAACCGCGGGCGTCGATCCCGAGGGCTCGGCCGAAATTCGCGACCTGATCCTCGACCTGAAAGACCGCGGTATCACTGTGCTGCTTTCCTCTCATCTCCTCGCTCAGGTACAGGAAGTCTGCGATCGCGTCGGTATCCTGGCGCAGGGCGTTCTCGTCCGCGAAGGATCGGTCAGCGAGTTGCTCGCGATCGAAAACCAAACCGAGCTAATCCTGGAAAACACCACCCCTGAGGTTCTGGCACAAATCGGCGCGCTCCTCGCCAAGTCCGGCACGCGCCTGGTGGCGCAGCGCCCGTCGCAGACCACCCTCGAGGGACTGTTCCTGGATGCGACCAGATCCACCGAAAAGAAATGAGATCCGCTGCAACCGACCCCCTTCCAGACTGAAGTGAAACACCGTTCGTTTTCCGTCGCCCGAGTCGCGGCCCTCACCGGCAACACCTTTACCTGGCTCGTCAGGCTGAAGCTCTTTTATTTCCTCCTCCTCTTCGGCCTCCTCCTGATCGGCAGCTCGGCTTTCATGGCGCGGCTTGCTTTCCAGGAAGAATTCAAAATCTTGAAGGACGTGTCGTTAGGCGCAATGAGCATCTTCAGCTCGCTCCTCGCGATCGCAGCCACGGCCCAGCTCATTCCGCGCGACCTCGAGGAACGCACCATCTACACCATTCTCGCCAAACCGGTCCCGCGTTACGAATATCTCATCGGCAAGCTGGCCGGCGTGCTTCTCCTTCTCGCCTTCAGCGTCCTCGCAATGAGCGCGCTTTTTCTCGGCCTGCTTTTCGTTAGGGAGCAAATTCTCCTGAGTGAGACGCTGCGCACCGGCGCCGCGCTTTCTCCCGGGCAGATTGAGGCCGCCATCCGCAGTCTGAAGGCTTCTGCTTTCAACGCCAACCTGCTCCCGGGCATTGTGCTGATCTATCTCAAGGCCGCGCTTTTGGCTTCGCTCACCCTTTTCGTCTCCACCTTCGCGACTTCAAACGTCTTCACCATCGTGGTGATGGTCTTCGTTTATTTCATCGGACATCTTCAGGCGACGGCGCGTGCTTATTGGCTGCAGGCACACACCGGCGGCTGGCTCGCGCACATCTCTCTTGGTTTTGTCGCTCTCGTTTTCCCTGATCTGCAACTCTTCAATCTCGTCGACGACATCGTTGCCGGCGTCGCGATCCCGATGGCCCTCTTCGCTCAGACGGCAGTGCTGGGTTGCATCTACGTTTCGGTCTATCTTTTCTTTGCCTGGGTCGCTTTTCACGGAAGGGAATTATGATTCGCGGAGCTATCGTCGCCTTTCTTGTCCTTGCCTTCGGCGCCCTCCGCCTGCCGATCGAGTCGGCTCTGACGGCCGAACATCGGAGGGCCTATTTCCACCAGACGCAGCTTGGCCTCGATCTGCGCGAACAACTTGGGCAGCTCGGTTTTCTCGCGGCCTTGAGCGGCTTTCGGTCAGTAGTCGCGGATTTCGTTTTCATTCAGGCGCATGTCGCCTGGGAACGGACGCAATGGGGCCGCGTGCTTCTCCTCTTTCGTGAAGCGACAACGCTCCAGCCGCGCTCGATCCTCTTCTGGGACATGGCCGCCTGGCACATGGCCTGGAATGCGAGCGTCGCCGCAATGAATGATCGTTCCCAGCCTAACGAGGCCCTGCGCCGCAAGGCGCAGCGCGGGTATATTGCCCTCGGGAAGGATTTCCTCGAGCGCGGAATTCAGAACAACCCCGACCGCCCGCAGCTCTACGAATCGCTCGCCCGCCTTTACCGGGAGAAACTCAACGATCACGCGGCCGCTGCCCAATACTACGCACAGGCGGCATCACGCCCCGGCGCGCCGGAATATGACAAACGCTTCGCCGCCTACGAGCTTTCCTATGTGCCGGGGCGCGAGCGCAAGGCCTACGAGGCGCTCCTCGGGCTCTACGACCGCGGCGAGCACGAGCGCCTGCCGACTTTGCTCAAGCGCCTGAAATTTCTCGAAGAAAAACTCGATATCCCGTTGCAACAACGCATTCCCGACACGACAAATGTAACCTTCGACGATGCGATTCGCCATCCTCAGCGACATCCATGCAAATCTCGAGGCGCTCGAGGCCGTGCTGGCCGACGCGCGCGCCCAGGCCTGCACCCACTTCGTCTGCCTCGGCGACATCGTCGGCTACAACGCCAACCCGAGCGAATGCGTGCAGCGCATCCAGGAACTCGAATGCCCGGTGGTGAAGGGCAATCACGATGAGCAGGCCTCGATCGTTGCCTCGACCGAAGGCTTCAACGAACTGGCCGAGGAGGCGATCGACTGGACGCGCGAACATCTTTCCGCCGACGACAAAGCCTGGCTGGCCGATCTCCGCCTAACGAGACAGGTGCGCGACTTCACCATCGTCCACGCCACTCTCGATACGCCCGGAGCAATGGGGCTACGTCTTCAACGATCTCGACGCCATCGCGAGCTTCACCTACCAGCACACCCCGCTCTGCTTTTTCGGCCACACCCATTGGCCGACCGCCTTCGTCCGCGACGATAACGTGCGCCGCATCACCGTCGGCCAGATCGTGCTCGACGCCGGCAAGAAATATTTCATCAACCCCGGCAGCGTCGGCCAGCCGCGCGACCGCGACTGGCGCGCCGCCTATGGCATCTACCACGGCGAACGCAACGTCGTCGAGCAGCGCCGGGTGGAATACGATCTCGCGACCGCGCAGCGAAAAATCCGCGCGGCCGGCCTGCCCGATCGCCTCGCCGACCGGCTGGCCGTGGGACGTTAGAAGCGATGAGACAGATCGACAGGATTTGCCGGGTCAGAAATTGAACCGAGCCCGTATCCGATGCGAACGCGACAATCCTGAAATCCTGTCTGATTTGAAATCGGTAATTTCCTCCATCCTCATCATCAAGCCGAGTTCGTTAGGCGACATCGTCCACACCCTGCCCGCCGCGCGCTCATCCGCGACGCTTATCCGGAGGCCAACATCACCTGGGTCATCAACCCGGAATGGGCGCCGCTTCTGCGCGGCAACCGAAGCGTCGATCACGTCCACATTTTCCCCCGGGGCGAGCTCGGCGGCTTCGGCATGTCGACGCATCTCCTCCCCTGGATGCGGCAGACCGCGCGCCTGCAACCGGACGTGGCGCTCGATTTTCAGGGCTTGCTCCGGAGCGCCTGATCGGGCGGACGAGTCATCCGCACGAGTTCTACGGAATGAGCGACGCGCGCGAGGGCGCGCATCTTTTCTACGAGCACCTCGCGCCGGTCGATCGCAACGCGCACGCCGTCGAGCGCTACCTCACGCTCGTCGAAAACTTCGGCGTGCCGGTGACGCGCCCGCTCCGCTTTCCCACTGCCGAGCGGCGACTCCGATCCCGCGCTTCGACGAGGACGAGCCTTTTGTCCTCCTCCATCCCTTCGCCCGCGGGCGGCGCAAATCGCTCAGCGATCTGGCGGTGGAGGAATTCTGCCGCGCGCTCGCCCCGCATCGCGTCGTCCTCGTCGGGCTGAACGAAACGAGAAATGCCGGTGCCCGACAACTGCATCAACCTGCTCAATCACACCACCATCCTGCAACTCATCTGGCTGATCCGCCGCGCGCGTTTCACGATCAGCGTCGACAGCGGCCCGATGCACATCGCCGCCGCGCTGACCGATCGCCTCATCTCCATCCATACCTGGAGCGATCCGCGCAAAGTTGGCCCATACAACGAAAACGCCTGGGTCTGGAAAAACGGCGAGATTCTGCGCGTGCGCGATCTCACCGCGCCCATCAGACGCAGCAAGAGCCGTTTATTCAAGCCCGCAGACATAGAGAGCCTCCTCCCCTTGATTCAAAGCGAGTGGGCTGATCAGCCGAGCCAGATGAAATCGCGGAGTGTTTGAATTCTGCCGATCGGCCGCTTCTGCTCGCCCTTTCGGCCCGATTAATTGCTGTCACGCGCTACCAGACCGCGCGTTTCCAACCACTCCAAGGCCAGCGGGATCATGCCGTAGCCGAAATGTGCATGCGGCACGGTGACCAGCTCCGAGCCCGGCCATGCATCGCGCAACGCCGCGAGATCGCTCAGCCGCACAATGCGGTCGAAGGCGCCACCGATGATGACCGTTCGCTCCGCAACGTCGCCTGCCGGAAGCGCTCGCAGCGGCGAAGAGAGGTGTGCGTGGCGATCTACCAGCGCCCGGTCCAGACCGGCCCGCGTCAGATTCCCTCGGAGCGCCCAGCTGGTCGGCCCCTCATATAAAGCATGGCCAATGTTTACCATCGGGGCGAGGAGCGCGAGAAATCTTAGATCCGGCTCCAGCGATGCGAGAAGAGCGGCAATCCAGCCGCCGTAGCTGGTTCCAAGCAACCCAAACTCCCTTGTGCCTTGGGTGCGCAGCCAGGCCAGGAGCTGCCGAATCTCCACTACCGCCTGTCGCAGGGTGTCGCCGGTCAGCGCGAGATCGGCCGTGAAGCAGAGCTCGCCATTGAGATGGCCCGGCGGCCGGCGCGAGTAATGAAACGGCAGATGCACAAAAGCAGCATTCCAACCCGCCGAGTTGAACCGCTGCGCCCAGCGGACATACCCGGCATCCGAGACCGACATCAAGGCGTGCAACATGACGACCGTCGGGGCATCCGGACGCCCTCGATATAGGACGACGCGCGCTCTCCCATTAACGGGAAATTCAGCAACCGACGCAGCCGGACTCCGCCAGGTGATAGTATCAGGCACCAGCTCGCGAAAGTCGTCCATCACCGACGGCGGCACGAAATACTCCGCTCGCGTCTGGCGCTCGCAGGCGGCGAAGTACTTCTCGGTCGCGTCGCGGGTTGAAACGCGTCCGGCATGTCGGCGGTGGAGCAGGGCAAGGGTGCCGCACAACACTTGATCGACCGCTAGCCCAAAACTGCGATGAAGGAACGATTTCATTCGTTAGGCGGTCGCTTTCGCGTCCCGTCCCTTGCGTTTTTGGGGCGTGGTCGGCAAATCATCGGGCCCGAGCGAAAAGTGGGCGATGGTCGACGCGTATAAATCCCGCACCGTGTCTGCCATGCGCGCATCCGCTTCATCGCTCTTCAAACCCGTCACCGAGAACGGCGCACCGACCGTCACCCAGACCGGAATGCGCGGAGGACCGGGCCGCCAACTGCGCTTCGCGTAAAGGCGGTCCGTGCCGAGCACGATACACGGAATGATCGGAGCCCCCGCCAATCTCGCCAGAGTCGTCGCGCCGCTTTTCGGCGCGACCCCTTCCAGGATGGAGGAAGCGCCCGCCCGAATGCCGCCTTCTGGAAACATCCCCACCATCCGCCCGGCGCGCAGCCGTTCCACCCCGGCACGCAACGCTCGGCGGTCCGGCCGCGAACGATCGACCGGAAAGGTATTGACCGCGCGGAGCCAGGCTCCCGTCAGCGGGCTGGCGTAGAATTCTGCGGTCGTCATCCAGTCGATTACCCGGTCGAAAGCGAGCGCGAGATAGAGCGGATCAAAGTGCGAAATATGGTTCGCGACCAGAACGGCGGCACCGGCGGTCTCAACAACGCCAGCGGCGGGCCAGATTTGCAAACGCGCAAACGGCCACGAAAGCATCTGCAAGGACTTCCGCGTGGCAAAATAGCACCAACTCGTCACCCGGCCATCGATAGCCCAAGTGGCAGCAACCTCATAGGAAATTTGCGGCGACTGCGCCCGCAACCGGTCCGGAATTTGTGGACTGCCCTTTTTCCCGCGCAACTTCTTCGTGATTCATCCGCATTTTGGTGCAGACTGCCACGCTCCATGCGCCGCCCGGCCGTTTTGATCCTCGTTTCGTTCGCTCTCGCACTTCCCGCGATGGCTGATCAACCCGGTTCGGTCGCTGCGTCCGATGGCTGGAAATTATCGAGTGAAGGCGACGGCATCAAAATCTACAGCCGGGCACATCCGAACAGCCCGGTAAAGGAATTCCGCGCCGTTGGCGAAATTGAGGCTCGCAGCCGCGAAGTGCATGCCGTCATCGATGATGTCGCGAGCTACCCAGAGTTCATGCCCTACGTGACCCAGTGCCTGCTCCTGAAGCGCGATGAGGATTCGATTTTGACCTACCAGCGCATTTCAACCAAGATTGTTTGCGACCGCGACTTCACGTTGCGCATCAGGGAAAAATCCTGGGCAAGCCCCGATGGATTGACGTTCTTGAACCAATGGCAGATCGCGAACGGGCTTGGTCCCCCGGAGAAAGCCGGGCGTGATTCGGGTAAAAATCTGTGAGGGAAGCTGGCTGCTGGAACCTTCCAGCGCGGTGACGACAAAGGCCACCTACTCGGTTTGCAGCGACAGCGCGGGCAAAGTTCCGGTCTTCCTCGTGAATCACTTTAGCCAGGTCAGCATCCGCAAAATCTTCGAGGTTATTCGCAAGCAGGTAAAGGATCCGAAATACGCGGTTGCAGAGTAGCTCCTGGGAAGGTCAGGTATCACTGTTGACATTGCTCGGCGACAGCGGCCTTCCGCGTTCGCCAATTGCCCTGTAAAGTTTTCAACGGGTCGATTGCCAAGCTCGTCGGATAACCTTACGTTTTCTCAGCTTCGATTGGTCTGATCAAATAAAGTATGGGTTTCTGGCGTAAATATTTTTAAACATCACTGCACCAACCGTTTCTCTTTTGAATAATGAGGGCTGAATACAAGTGAATCTTGGGCGTGGCACCGAACCTGCTAAGTCTAATTGAAAACCAATTTATGAATAACCTAAAATCCCGTTTCGCTGTGCTAGTTCTCGTGGCTGCCGCTTGTTTCGCGTTTTCCGCGCGTTCCAGCGCCACTTTGATCAATATTACGACCAACCTGACGAGCACTGCGCTGGTTAACGACCTCTCGAAGATCGACGTTGGCGGCAATAATAGTCCAGCGGCGAATTTCAGTGCCTTGGTTTCGGACGTAGGTAGGTACGAGACTTTTACCTCAACGAGTCTTCCTAATGCGGTTTACGCGGGGTACGGAGACTTTGCGCCAGGCACCGTGTCTTTGACTGGTTTCGATTACGCCGTTCTCCACTACGGCGCCGGGAATGACGGGAACCATCATAACGGCACGCCCGGAGGTGGATTCGTATTTTACTATCTTAACGGGATGACTGGAAACTATGATGTTCCCTGCCAACGGCTCTGGACCAAACGGTTTTGGTGGTCTTTCGTCCATCCGTCTCTTTGTCGGTTCCAACACTTCCGTTCCAGATGGCGGCACGTCTGTGATGCTGATGGGGGTTGCGCTGACCGGCGTCGCTTTGCTCCGGCGCTTCGTTTTCGCCTAACTATTGTTTCGAAAGTCTGATTGCAAGCGGCTGTTCGACGAACAGCCGCTTTTGCTTTTCCCGCGAGGCCGACCCGCCTCCTCGGGGCAGAGACACGCGATTCGGCGAGCGACGGCGCGCTTCCCTCCAAAAGCGGATCCTAGCGCCGCTGGCGGAGGATGAACTCAGCTAAGGGGAGGTCGGAAGGATAGGTGATCTTGAAATTCGGCTCGTCGTTGAGCACGAGAACCACCTTGCCCCCGACCTGCTCGACCGCGGAAATTTCGTCGGTGACCTCAAGCGCCGCGGCGAAGACGGCACGATACGCCTTTTGCAAGAGCTCCCGGCGGAAAATCTGCGGCGTCTGGACGGCGAGCAAAGGTTGGCCCGCTCCACGCCGCCAGTCGACGACGCGATCGCCATCGACGCGCTTCAACGTGTCGATCACTGGCGCCCCGCTCGCCGCCCCGCCATGCGTGCGCGCCGACTCGAAAATCCGCTCGATCAAATCCGGCCTCACGAGCGGCCGGGCGGCGTCATGCACCGCGACAAACTCGGAGGCCGCGTCCGCTTGCTCGAGACCGCGCAGGACCGAATCCTGCCGACGCGCACCGCCAGGAATGACGGCCATCACTTTTTGGAAACCATGACTTCGAACTACCTCTTCGTACTCGGAGAGGCGCTCGGCGTGCGCCACAAGCACGATCCCACTGACGGACTCGGTTTGCTCGAAGGCGGCGATGGAATGCGCGACGACCGGTTTGCCAGCGAGCGGCGCGAGGAGCTTGTCGAAGCCCATACGCTGGCTACTGCCGCCGGCGACGATGATGGCGGTGAGCATGGACCTAAGACGTGATTTGAGATTCGAGATTCATGAACCGGGAATCCGCACTCGAAATGCGGGGGAACTGCCTAACGACGCAACGATTCACGATCCCCCCAACTGCCGCTGCACTTCCTGGCTGAGCGTCTTGCCATCCGCGCGGCCCGCGACCTTCGGTCCAAGCGCCTTCATCACCGCTCCCATCTGCGCACGCGAGGTGGCACCGACTTCGGCGATCGTTTCCTTCACTAATCGCGCGATTTCTTCCGCGCTCATCGCAGCCGGGAGGTAGGAATTCAAAATCGCGAGCTCGCTCTTTTCCTTTTCCGCCAGCTCAGCTCGGCCGCCTTTTTCAAAACTCTCGATCGAATCCTGCCGTTGTTTGACCTGTTTGCGGATGACCTGCGTCGCCTCAGCGTCGTCGAGCTCGCTCTCCGCTCCGGACTTCTCGATCGCGGCATATTTGAGCGCCGATTTCAACATCCGCAGGACCCCGAGCTTCGCGCTGTCCCTGGCGCGCATCGCGTCTTTCAGGTCGGAATCGATTCGTTGGGCGAGTGTCATGATATGAACGAATGGAATTCCTCAGGCGACGGCCAGCTGCGGGATGGGCGTTTCCACTGCGGAGATCGAGGGAATCTCGATCCATCCGGCCTCGTCGAAAAACCAAACCCGTCGATCGAGTTTCATAAAAATCGGCTGGTTGACCGCGAATCCGATCAGCGGGAGCGAGATCTCAGCCTGGAAGGCGTCGCCACGGTAGCGCCCAACATGCGTTATCGCGCCGGTCGCCCGGTCGATCAGGTCGAGCCGTGCGCTTCGCCCGGGAAGCGTTGTGCGCAGGCAACGCAGGCGGCCGCCCGAATCACGACCAAGAACGTAGAGCGAAGTCTCTTCCGCGCGGAGCGGCTTAAGGGTAAAGGCAACGCGTATCTGCAGCTGGCTGCCGGCGCGCGTGAAAGAACGAATCGGGCCGTCACAAATCGGCGCCATTTTTTCCTCGCCCACGACGAACCGCTCCGGACGCCGCGCGTAGGAAAGAAAACGACGCCGCGAGAGCGCGACCTGCGTCGCATGGCAGAGAATGGCGCGCCGTTTCGCCTTTCGTTCCACGGGGTTGTGCGCGAGATCGTGGGCCTGCCGGGCAAACGATTGGCTCGCACCATGCACAAGATAATGGAGCTGCGTCACTTCGAGCTGCGACGAGAGATACTCTTTGATCGCCAGGCGGAGCAGGATCGCGAGCCCGCTGTGGTCCGGGTGTGTGTCGCGCGCGGAAGGGAGAATGAGATGAGTCGGTCGCCAGACTGCGATCGCAAGCGCCAGCCGACGCAACGTTTCCTTGCAACCACCGAGCAAAAGGTCGGTCACGCCTTGATCCGGGAGGGAGAGAAACTCGACATCTTCGGTTTCGATGCCAAGTATCCGCAAGGCGGCAAGTGATTCGGCCTGCCGGCGCACGGCCCAACGGCGGCGATCCGCTGCGTCGAGGCGGACCTTGCGTTCGAGCAGGCGCTGCGGCCAGCAATTTTTCTCGCCATTCGTCGCGTAGACGACGCGCACCGCCGCGCCAGTCGCGATCGCGCGCTGCAGGTAAACCCCGCTGGCGAGCGATTCATCGTCGGGGTGCGGTGCGAAAAGCATCACGCGGGAGCGCGAAGTCAGGAGCGGCAAATTCATCAAAGGAGTCCCGGTCTTAACAGAAGTAAACGGGAGTGCAAGCGTGGATGGCCGTAGCCACCCACTCGTCCTCGTGATCGAGGAGCGCCAATTGCGGACAGGAGCAGGAGGAAAGATCGCGCGCTCAGGCTGTAGGATGCACTTCCCGCAATTTCGTCGCACACGTTTGGAGCGAAGCGACATCGCTCACGCTCAGGACTTCGCTACCTTTGCGCGTTCGTTGCATGAGGCCCGCAAGGACGCCACCGGGCCCAAGCTCGAGAAAAAGGTCGCAGCCCATTTCGAGCATGCGCTCCATGCAATCGGTCCAGCGCACCGTGGAGGTAACCTGATCCTGCAAGGTGCGACGGATTTCATCTGCTGATTCGACCTCAGCGCCGGTTACGTTGCTGATCACCGGGAAGCCCGGCTTTTGCAAGGTCACATCGAGCAACGCTTCGCCAACCTGCACGTAGGCGCTCTCCATCAACCGCGAATGATAGGCGCCGGCAACATTGAGAAGGGTCGCGCGCCGAATGCCGTGTTCCTTGGCCAGACCGACGGCCAGTTCGACTTTGGCGCGCTCGCCCGAGATCACGATTTGGCCCGGCGCATTGAGATTCGCAACGTCCACATCGGTGTCGGCCGCGAGCGCGCGAACGGCTGACTCGTCGGCG
Source organism: uncultured Verrucomicrobiae bacterium (assembly GCA_963738045.1). Lineage (GTDB taxonomy): Bacteria > Verrucomicrobiota > Verrucomicrobiia > Chthoniobacterales > UBA10450 > Palsa-1392. The sequence goes on from CAVTUX010000004.1 coordinate 361,694, forward strand.
CCGATCATCGCCGCCATCGCCCCGGAAGTTGCCTCGCAGGCCGCTTCCATGAAACGGCCGCGCTGCTCGACGAGGCGCAATCCGTCTTCAAAGGAAAAGGTGCCGGCAGCGGCATGAGCGGTCCATTCGCCTAACGACAAGCCAGCGGCTGCCGTCACCGGGAACATGCCCGCGATGTCGCGCAGCACACTCAGGCAGGCGAGTCCGTAAATGTAGAGGGCGGGCTGACAGTTGGAAGTCCGGGTCAGTTCCTCGATCGGCCCATGCCATGCGATCTCGCTCAGTTTCCGGCCGAGGACTTCGTCCGCCCGTTCAAACAAGTCGGCCGCTTCAACAAACTCCGCCGCAAGATCCCGGCCCATCCCGACAACCTGCGCGCCTTGCCCGGCAAAGAGGAGTGCGATCTTTCGGTTCATAGGCAGAGATCAACCAGAGATCTCTCAGGAAAGCAAGAAAGCAGGAAGAACCTGCGAGTCTGCAAAGGCGCAGACCATCTTTCCTTTTCCAGAGATATCTCGCTTTCCTGTTTGGCAATTGGCGATTGGCAATTCATCTTCACGAATGCCGGTCGACACCCGCGAAATCAAAGCGCTCGATCCCCTCGCCCGCACTATGCAGGCGCAGGCTGGGACTGCACCTGATAACGATCAGATCGGCGAAAAGATGGTGCTCAACATGGGCCCGTCGCACCCTGCGACGCACGGCGTGCTGCGTCTCGAGCTAGAGCTGGATGGCGAGATCGTGACGAAAGCGACGCCGCATGTCGGTTACCTGCATCGCGGCGACGAGAAGATCGCCGAGAACATGCAATACAATCAGTTTGTCCCTTACACGGACCGGCTGGATTATCTCGCCCCGCTGGCGAACAACGTTGCCTATGCCCTCGCGGTCGAGAAACTCATGGGCTGGGAACTTCCGCCGCGCGGCAAGGCCATTCGCGTGATTTGCTGCGAAACGGCGCGCCTCTCCGCGCACTTGTTGGGCCTGGGCGCGATGGCACTCGATCTCGGGGCGATGACGGTTTTCCTCTACACCTTCACCGAGCGCGAGAAGCTCTATAATTTGTTTGAACTGCTGACCGGCGCCCGTTTCACCACCTCCTACACGCGGGTCGGCGGACAGATTCGCGATCTGCCGGAAACGTTCATCCCGCAGCTTGTGACGTTCCTCGACGGCTTCATCCCGCAACTCGATGAGATCGATCGGCTGCTGACGCGGAACAAGATTTTCGTCGATCGCACCCGCGACATCGGGGTGATCCCGAAAGACCGCGCGATCGCTTATGCGCTCTCCGGCCCGAACCTGCGCGGGAGCGGCATCGAGCACGATGTGCGGCGGAAGCATCCCTATCTCGATTACGAGCAGTACGACTTTGAGATCCCGATCGGGAGCGTGGGCGATTGCTACGATCGCTACCTCATTCGGATCGAGGAAATGAGGCAAAGCGAACGCATCCTGCGGCAGGTGATCGACAAACTGCCGGCCGGCCCGATCAACGTCGTCGATTGGAAAAACATGCTCCCGCCCAAGTCGCACGTGATGACGAAAATGGAGGAGCTGATTCACCATTTTATCGTCGTGACCGAAGGTCTCGATGCGCCGCCCGGCGAAGTTTATTTCGGGGCCGAAAACCCGAAGGGCGAACTCGGCTTCTACATCAAGAGCAAGGGCGGCGGCGTGCCGCACCGGCTCAAGATCCGTTCCCCCTCGTTTGTCAACCTCAGCATCCTTCCGGAGCTTTTGCCCGGATCAATGATGAGTGATGTGGTCGCGATCCTCGGCAGTCTGGACTTCGTGATGGGAGAATGCGACAGATGAAAAACCCGATGAAAAGCAGAACCCGATGCCTGCGGCTTCTCCTCGATCTTCGTCATTCCGCTCTGTATCAGGTCATCACGAAAAAGTATCTCGCACTCTTCCTCCTCGCGATCGCCCTCGCCTGCAGCGGCTGTGAGGGCAGGCGAATCTCGAAAGCGAACGTGGACGAGGTCACCGACGGGATGAGTCCCAAACAAGTCGAGTCGATCCTCGGGCCGCCCACTTCGATCGACAACGCCGACCTGCCGGTCACGAAAAAGCTGACCTACACCTACAAGCAGGGAGATGAATCGGTCACAATCGTCTTTCTCAACGACGAGGTGAAGTCGAAGGAAAGCAACCTCCGCGAGTAACCGTCATCCGTGGAGGCAACGATGACGACAAACGTTCCGGCCGAACTGGAACGAAGAATGGATGAAGCAATCGGCCATTACCCGGCCGAGCACAGGCGAAGCGCGTCCATGCCGCTCCTGCACCTTTGGCAGGAACATTTCGGCTTCATCAGCGACGAGGGCATGAACTGGATCGCAGCCAGGCTCGGCCTCGAACCGATCAACATTCTCGAGCTGGTCACCTTCTATCCGATGTTCCGTCAGGCGCCGGCCGGGCGAAAACACATCCGGGTTTGCCGCACCCTCAGCTGCGCCATGGCGGGTGCGTATCCGTTGATGGAAAACCTCGCCCGCCTCACGAAGATCGACCGCGAGCACCAGGCGCCGGAACGCACGAACCTTTTTCCGTGAGTGCCGACGGCAAATACAGCATCGAGTTCGTCGAATGCCTTGCCAGTTGCGGCACCGCGCCGGTCTGCATGGTCGATGACGAACTGCTTGAAAACGTCGAACCAAATCGCGCCCCCGAGATCCTTGCGAATCACGAATCACGATTCACGCTGCACCCTCCTCCGCCCCATCCGCTCGAGCGCCGCTTGATTTTCCAAAACATCGGAAGCGAAGACTACGCGATCGACATCGATTGCTACCTCAGGCACGGCGGCTACGAGCAGCTCAAAGCCGCGATCAAAATGTCCCGCGCCGAGATCGTGAACGAAGTCAAAACCTCCGGACTGCGCGGACGCGGCGGCGCCGGTTTTCCCTGCGGCGTAAAGTGGAGCTTTATCAAGCCGGATGAACCGAAGCCGGTCTACCTCATCTGCAATGCCGACGAATCAGAGCCGGGCACGTTCAAGGACCGTTACATTATTCATCAGGACCCGCATCAGTTGCTCGAAGGGATGCTGATCAGCTGTTGGGCCCTCAATGTTCACACTGCCTACATCTATATCCGGGGCGAATTTCCCGAAGGTGCCAGGATCCTCGAACACGCGATTGAGGAAGCTCGCGCAAAAAATTTTCTCGGGAAAAACATTCTTGGTACTGGTTTCGACGTCGAGTTTTACATTCATCGCGGCGCCGGCGCCTATATCTGCGGCGAAGAAACCGGCCTGATCGAATCGCTCGAAGGCAAGCGCGCCTATCCGCGGATCAAGCCGCCCTATTTCCCGGCCGTCCTCGGTCTCTACATGTGCCCGACGATCGTGAACAACGTCGAAACGCTCTGCCATGTGAAGCACATCATCGCGATGAGCGGCGCGGAATACGCCCGGATCGGCCGGCCTAACAATACCGGTACGCGCATCGTCTGCGTGAGCGGCGATGTCGTCAGGCCGGGATATTTCGAGATCGAAGTCGGTGTGATCACAATGGGTCAGTTGATCAACGAGATGGCGGGCGGCGCAAAGCCCGGTCGCAAAATCAGAGCCGTTATTCCAGGCGGCAGTTCGGCCAAGGTCCTGCGAGCCGGCGACCGCTACCAATTGAAGGACCGCGAAGTGTCGTTCGAAGACATCCCGATGGATTTCGATTCGCTGGCTGCGGCCGGCTCGATGGCTGGTTCAGGCGGCGTGATCGTGCTGGACGACTCGCGCGACATGGTCTGGGCGCTGAACAACATCAACGAATTCTACGCCCACGAGAGCTGCGGCCAGTGCACGCCTTGCCGCGAAGGCTCGCTCTGGATGAAAAAAATCACCCAGCGCATGCTGGCTGGCGGCGGGGTGACCCAGGATCCGGCGACGCTCAAGAACGTGGCCGATAACATTGCAGGCCGCACCATTTGTGCCTTCGGCGAAGCCTGCGCCTGGCCGACGCAAAGCTTCCTCGAGAAGTTCCCCGAGGAATTTGCCAAGCGCGCCCAGAAACCGGTCCCGCCGCCACTGCCGCCCGAATACACCTCCGAAGAACTGATCGCCGAAAAGGAAATCCCAACCGTCCCACTGGCCCACGATCCCGGCTGGGAAAAAGCCGGCGCAGCGGGAACCCTTTGATATGTCTGAGGAAAGCAGGAAAGGAGGAAAGGAATTAAGGAATAGAGACATCACGCAAGAGGTGATTGCCGCCGCGATTGCCGTTCATACCGAGCTTGGGCCAGGCTTTCTGGAGTCCGTCTACGAGCAAGCGTTGGCCGTAGAGTTTGCCCTGCGCGGAATTGCATTCGTTAGGCAAAAGCCCATTCCACTCTTTTATCGTGATCATCAGATCGGCGAGCACCGGCTCGATTTCCTGGTCGAGGAAAAAATCGTCATTGAACTCAAGGCCGTCGAACGGCTCGAGAACGTCCATTTCGCAATCGTCCGCAGCTATCTCAAAGCCACGGCTTTGTCCGACGGCTTGATTCTTAATTTCTCTTCAATGCCCTTGACGGTGAAGCGCGTTCAACGCGAGCGCACCTTTCAACCGCTCGATCTTCATTCTTAAAAATTTCCTGCTTTCCTGTTTTCCTTAGCAATGCCTGATCCGAATACAGCAATGGTCAACGTCCAGATCGACGGCGTCTGGCATGAATTTCCGAAAGGCACGCGCCTGATCGAGGCTTGCGAACAGGCCGGCAGCTACGTGCCGCGCTATTGCTATCACAAGAAGCTCTCCTCCCCGGGCAACTGCCGGATGTGTCTGATCGAAATGGGCATGCCGAAGATGGGACCCGATCGCAAACCGGTCCTCGGCGAGGATGGCAAACCCGTGATCAATTGGATGCCGCGCCCGCAGATTTCCTGCGCGACCGATGTCTCTGAAGGGCTCGGTGTGCGCACGAATTCGCCGCTGGTCGAGGAATGCCGGCGCGGAGTGATGGAATTTCTCCTCATCAATCATCCGCTCGATTGCCCGATCTGCGATCAGGCGGGCGAATGCCGAGCTCCAGGAATTCAGCGTCGAATACGGCCGTCAGGATTCGCGTTTCCTCGAGAACAAAGTGAAGAAGCCGAAAAACGTCGAGCTCGGTCCTCGCGTCACGCTCGACGACGAGCGCTGCATTCTCTGCTCGCGCTGCATTCGCTTCTTGCAAGGAGATTGCGCACGACGATGTCCTCGGGTTCGTCGATCGCGGCAGTCATACCGTGCTGACCGCGCATCCGGGCAAACGGTTGGAGAACAATTACTCGCTCAACACCGTCGACATCTGCCCGGTCGGCGCGCTTACCTCCTCGGATTTTCGTTTCAAGATGCGGGTCTGGTTTTTGAAGGAAACGAAGAGCTTTTGCACGAGCTGCGCGACCGGCTGCAATACGATCATCGGTTCGCGCGAAGACGTGATCTATCGCCAGACGCCGCGCGAGAACGACGCCGTCAATTCCTGCTGGATGTGCGACTACGGCCGGCTGAATTTCGATTATCTGCAAAGCGACCGGCGCCTGCTCGAGCCGCTCGTCTGCGTAGAAAACAAGCTGCAACCGGCGACTTGGAAGCACGCGATCGAGAGCGTGGCGGCGCAGCTCAAGCCGTTTGTCGGCTGGCAAATCGCCATCCTCGCCTCCGGCCGGATGACGAACGAGGAGCTGTGGCTCGACCGCGCGACTCGCGAAATTGTTAGGCGTGACCCTCATCGACATCGTCCCGCGCACCGGGCCGGGCGACGACATTCTCCTGAGCGAAGATCGCAATCCAAACACAAACGGCGCCCGCCTCCTTGGGCGTCGCCTCGGACGGAGGCAACGGTCCTGCAACAGATCAAGGACGCGATCTGGTCCGGCCAGATCCGCGCGCTGATTTCGTTAGGCGAAAATCCGCTTCGGAGCGGGATCACGACCGATGACCTCGAACGGCTCCCGGTTTACATCGTGATGGATCTGCTCGCGAACGAAGCCACCGGCTTCGCCAGCGCCGTCCTGCCGTCGTTGGGCTTCGCCGAGAAACGCGGCTCGATGATCAACGGCAAAGGCCGCCTGCAACGGCTCAATCGCGCCGTGCGCGGCCCGGGCGCAGGCGCGCGATGATTGGGAGATTCTGCGCGATTTGATTCAGGCTGCTCTCCGGGCGGCAACGGCATCTACACGATCGAAGATGTCTTCCGCCAAATGAGCGAAGCGGTCCCGGAATTTGAACGGCCTGACCTTGAGCCGAATCAGCGATCTCGGCGTGCAGATATTGAATACAGACAAATCGCCCGAATCCTCCGGGCGAAGCCGGCGCGAGAAAAAGTGCGCGAAGCGCGAGAAGGAGAAAGTCGCCCGCAATGAGTGCATTCCTGACAGCTCCGGGGCTCGTCACGCGAGTTGCGTTCGCTCATTCGGTCACTTCGCGATATTCGCTGATTGGAAATGACCTTTCTCATCCTCACCTCACTCCTGAAAATCATCGGGATCGTTTTTGTCATCATCCTCCCGATGGTCTCCTACAGCGTTTACGCGGAGCGCCGGGTCAGCGCGCTCATCCAGGACCGCCTCGGCCCCAATCGCGTCGGACCGGCCGGCCTTTTCCAGCCGATCGCCGACGCGATGAAGTTCATCCTGAAAGAGGATTTCACGCCGGCCCACGTGAACACCTTCTACTACTGGCTCGCGCCCTGTCTCGCGATGGTCCCGGCCATCATGACGATCGCGGTCGTGCCCTTCGGCAGCACGCTCTTCGGCGTGCCGATGGTGATCGCCGACATCAACGTCGGCGTCCTCTACGTCTTCGCCATCGCGTCGTTAGGCGTTTACGGCATCGTCATCGCCGGCTGGTCGTCGAACTCGAAATATCCCTTCCTCGGCGGGGTCCGCTCCAGCTCGCAGATGATCTCCTACGAGCTTGTCGTTAGGCCTGGCCGTCATCCCGATTTTCCTCCTTGTCGGCCAGCTTCGCCTAACGAATATCGTCCAGTACCAGATCGAGCAACGGCTGGATGATCGCGCCTTTCATCGGCGATTGGACCAACGGCTGGAAATGGCTCCTCGCCATCCCGATGTTCATTTCCTTCGTCGTTTTCACGATCGCGATCTTCGCCGAGACGAACCGCCTGCCTTTCGATCTGCCCGAGGCCGAGACCGAACTGGTCGGCGGTTATCACACCGAATACAGCTCGATGAAATTCGCCCTCTTTTTCCTCGGCGAATACGCCGCCATGATCACCGGCTCGGCCATCATCGTGACCCTCTTCCTCGGCGGCTGGCATCTGCCCGATTCCGTGGTGGAATCACGCCCACGGCTTTCACTGGCTGCTGGTCGACGGTTCGTTAGGCGGCTGGCGAGGGGTGCTCGGCGGGCTCTTCAACATCTTCGTCTTTCTTCGCCAAGGTCACCGTGCTGCTCCTCTTCTTCATCTGGGTGCGCTGGACCCTGCCGCGCTTCCGTTACGATCAGCTCATGCGCCTCGGCTGGGTCTTCTTTTTCGAAATCGCGCTCGTCAACATTTTCATCGCCGCCATCATCATGGCGTCCATGCCGCAATGATGAAATGACGAAATCCGAATGACGAAGCCCGAAACAATGACAAATACCGAAGCCCGGAGCGCATTTCGCGCTCGGTGTCTGGTATTTTGTCGTTCGGTCATTCGCCATTATTCGTCATTCGTCATTCGTGCATTTCGTCATTCTAGCCCCATGGCCATCACCGTTCGACGTCCAAACCTGAGCTGGTCGGAGAAGGTTTACCTTCCCGCGATCTTCAGCGGCATGCTGATCACCTTTCGGCCATCTCGAAGAACATGCTCACCGGCCGCACCAAGGTGACGATGCAATACCCCGAGCAAAAATGGGACAGCCACCTGCCCGATCATTATCGCGGCGCGCCCGCCCTGGTGAAGGACGAGAGAGGACCGGGTGCGCTGCGTCGCCTGTCAGCTTTGCGAGTTCATCTGTCCGCCGCGCGCGATCAAGATTGTGCCGGGCGAGATTCCGTTAGGCGACCGTTTCGCCAAGGTCGAGAAATATCCGGAGGAATTCGACATCGACATGATCCGCTGCATCTACTGCGGGATGTGCGAAGAAGTCTGCCCGGAGCAGGCGATTTTTCTGCGGAAAGATTACGCCATCACCGGCTTCACCCGCGCCGAAATGGTGCACGACAAGGAGAAGCTGATCGAGATCGGCGGCGTCCTCCACGGCTTGGTTTTGAAATGGAACGAGAGGAAATGAAGGCGAAGGTTTCGGGTTTCAGGGTTCAGGGTTCAGAATCATCCTGCGACGACGCGTCTCCTTCTGATATCTGAATCCTGAACCCTCATTGCATTGCCATGTCGCCCATCTTCTTCTGGATCGCTTCCGCGCTCATGCTGATTTTCGGCGCGGCCGTCATCATCAACCGCAATCCGGTGGCGAGCGCGCTCAGCCTGGTCGTTTCCTTTCTCGGGCTCGGCGGCGCTCTTCATGTCGCTCGACGCCTTTTTCATCGGCATCATTCAGGTGCTGGTCTACGCCGGCGCGGTCATGGTGCTGTTCCTCTTCATCATCATGCTGCTCGATCTGCGGGCGGAGGAACGGCGCCGGATCAACTTCGTCGCCTTCGCCGGCGGCGCCGGCGGTGGCGATCATTTTTTTCGGGCAGCTTTATCTCGTCATCGGACAACTCCGGCACGGCGAAGCTTCCCTTCCCGGCGCTGCTCGGCGACGCACGCGTCGACGACGTGCACAGCATCGGCCTTTTTCTCTTCGGAAATTACAATCTGCCGTTCCAGATCATCGGCGTGCTCTTCGTCGTCGCGACCATCGGGGTGATCGTTTTGAGCAAACGGGAGCTGCGCTGAAGATGGTCACGCTGGGCGATTATCTCTTCGTGAGCGGGCTGCTCTTCACGATCGGTTTCGCCGGCGTGCTTCTGCGCCGCAATATCATCATCATCTTCATGTCGCTCGAGCTGATGTTGAACGCGGCCAATCTTTCGCTCGTCGCCTTTTCCCGCTTCCGGGTCGACGCGTCCGGCTTGCCTAATTATCACGGGCAGGTCTTCGTTTTCTTCATCATCACGGTCGCGGCGGCGGAGGTGGCGGTGGGGCTGGCGATCATCGTCGCGCTCTACCGCGCGCGGCGGACGACGCACGTCGAGGACATCAACATGTTGAAGTTTTGAAACCGGCGATGCAAATCTGGAAGTTATTCGGAGCGCACCGCCCACCCTGTCGATCCCGAGCTCGCCGCGCGGACTTGGCGGAGGGACCTCGATCTCCTGCTATGCCGCGGTCTGCTGCTTCGAGAGGAAAAGTCAGACGCGAGTTGCCGTCGCCAGCACGCGAGTCGCGTGCCTCTCCGACGCTTCGCCGGATCGCGGATGACAATTCGTTAGCCGGAGGGCGCGCGATGACTTCCATCCTTCCCTGGATCGCGCTGCTTCTGCCGCTTGCTTTCCGCGTTCGTCATAATGATCGCGACCCGGCCGCTGCGGACCTCGAGCGCGATTTATTTCGGTCGGCGCGGTGCTCGGGTAGCTTTCATCTGCGCCTGCATCATCTTCTTCCGGCAGACACTCTGCCGCGCCGCGTTGTCTCGTGGATCAATCTCGGTCCGATCTTCTCCGTCCCGCTCGGCCTGACGCTCGATCCGCTCAGCCGTTCGATGCTTTTCATGGTCACGGGCGTGGGCTCCCTCATTCATATTTATTCGTTAGGCTACATGGGCGAGGACGAGGGCAAGTCGCGCTATTTCGCCGGACTCTCGCTCTTCATGTTCTCGATGCTCGGGATCGTCCTGGCGAACAACTTCGTCATGATGTTCATCTTCTGGGAACTGGTCGGCTTCAGTTCCTATCTGCTCATCGGGCACTGGTTCGAACGCGCCTCCGCGGCCGAGGCGGCGAAGAAGGCGTTCATCACCAACCGGCTCGGCGACTTCGGTTTCATGCTCGGCATTCTCATGGTCTGGAGCGCCACCGGCTCGTTTGTTTTCGGCGAGATCGCCGACGGACATGGCGAGATTCGCTCGGGCATCCCGGCTATCTGACGGCGGCGGCGCTGCTCGTCTTTTGCGGCGCGGTCGGCAAATCGGCGCAGTTTCCGCTCCACGTCTGGCTGCCGGACGCGATGGAAGGTCCGACCCCGGTCTCGGCCCTCATCCATGCGGCGACGATGGTGGCGGCGGGCGTTTACATGCTGGTGCGGGTCGGGTTCCTGATCGACGCGTCGTTAGGCGCGCTCCACGTGATTGCCTGGATCGGCACGATCACCGCCCTGCTCGCCGCCCTGATGGCGACGCAGCAGAACGACATCAAACGCATCCTCGCTTACTCCACCCTCTCGCAACTCGGCTACATGGTGATGGCGGTCGGGCTCGCTTCCGGGCAGGCGGCGATGTTCCATCTTTTCACCCACGCCGCTTTCAAGGCGCTGCTCTTCCTCGGCTCCGGCTCGATCATTTACATGCTGCATCACGAGCAGGACATCTGGCGGATGGGCGGCCTGGCGAAGCGTCTGCCGATCACGTTTCTCACCTTCCTCGTCGGCACCCTCGCGCTCATCGGCTTTCCCGGCTTCAGCGGATTTTTCAGCAAGGACGCGATCCTCGCCCTCGCTTACGGACAGCAGCCTGCCGATTTTCCTGCTCGGGGCTTTCACCGCGCTCCTGACTGCTTTTTACATGACGCGCCTCGTGGTGGTGGCATTTTTCGGATCGCCGCGGAGCGAACGCGCAGCCCACGGCAGTGAGTCGCCCGCGGTCATGACGATTCCCCTCATCATCCTCGCCATTCCGGCGGCCTCGGTGGGTTATGGATTTTTCGCCACGCGCTTCCTGGTCCTGCCTAACGAGAAGGAACAGCACCTGGCGGTGCCGATGATCGCCTTTGCTTCGGTTCTCCTCGTGGGTGTGCTCGGCGCCGTTGCGCTTTATCGCAACCAGAAGCGAGAGCCGCTCGACGTCGCCGCTCTTCCGTAACCGCTTTTACCTCGACGAATTTTACGCCTTTCTGATCAGGGCGACGCAGGGTCTGCTCGCCTCGCTTTCCGCATTCATCGATCGCTGGATTCTCGACGGCGCGATCGTGCGCGGGTTGAGCGGCGGAATCTGGGGAAGCGGATTTCTGCTCCGCCTCCTCCAGGTCGGCAACCTGCAGGCCTACGGATTTCTCTTCGGGCTCGGCATCATCGGACTCATTTACTTCACCGTTTTCCGCTGATGTTGCTCTTTATCGTCTTTCGCGCCGCTCCTCGACGGCGCTGCTCATTTTGGTCGGCGCGCCGGCGCGACTTACCGCCTTGGTTGGCGCGGCGGCGACCGCGCTCGCCGCGCTGGCGGGCTGTTTCTTTACGATCCGGTTCCGCGGCGGATTCCAGTTCGTTAGTTCGTTCCCGATCAGCCAAAGCTGGCGGCTCAGTTTTTGTTAGGCGCAGATGGGCTCAGCCTCATCATGCTTTTCCTCGCCGGGCTCGTCCTGCTCTGCGCGGTCTGGTTCACCCCGCCGATCGAAAAATCCGAGCGGCTCTTTTATGCCTGCCTCCTCTTCGTCGCGAGCGGGGCGATCGGGGCCTTTGCTTCGCTCGATCTGTTTTTCTTCTACGCCTTTCACGAGCTGGCGCTGATCCCGACTTTTCTGCTCATCGGCATCTGGGGATCGGGGAATCGTTTCGCCGCCGCCTGGAAGGTGACGATTTATCTCGGGGTCGGCAGCTTCATTTTGCTCCTTGGATTGATTTTGCTTTATCGCAGCGTGCCGCCCGCTTTGCGCAGTTTTGATTTGCGCGCCCTCCAGGCCGTCGCGGCCACGGGGGCGATCGCGCCAGCGGCGCAGAACCAGATCTTCTTTCTCCTCCTCCTCGGGTTTGGCGTTTTGATTTCGCTCTTCCCGTTTCACACCTGGGCGCCGGAAGCCTACGCCTCTGCCCCGGCGCCGGCCGCCATGCTGCACGCCGGAGTGCTGAAAAAGTTTGGACTTTACGGGCTGCTGCGGGTCGCGATGCCGCTCCTGCCGGAAGGGGCGCAGCATTGGAGCACGCTCCTCGTCGTGCTGTTGTTAGGCAACATCATCTATGTCGGCCTCGTCACGATCGCGCAGAAGCGGCTCGATTGGATGCTCGGTTACTCGAGCGTGATGCACATGGGCTACATCTTTCTCGGGATCGCGAGCGCCAACCTCATCGGCCTGAACGGCGCCGCCGTGCTGATGTTTGCCCACGGCATTTCGATCGCGCTGCTCTTTGCCCTCGCCGGAGAAATTCGGCGCCGGACCGGCAGCCTGGTTTTCAGCGATCTGGGCGGCCTGGGCAAGATGATGCCTTTCGCGGGATTCGCTTTTGGCATCGCGACCTTTGCTGCCATCGGGCTCCCGGTTTCGCAAACTTCGCCGGGGAAGTGATGGTCTTCTTCGGCGCCTTTCGGGTCGGCGCGGACTGGCAGGGCTTTCATCTTTTTCAAATTGTGACCGTCCTTGCGCTCTGGGGCGTCGTGATCTCCGCCGTCTACATGCTGCGGGCCTATCGCGCGATTTTCATGGGCTCGCCTAACGACCACGGGTGCCGGGATTGGAGCGCGCCGCCCGATCTTGCGCGGACCCTGCGCCTGCCGGTCATCCTGCTTATCGCCGCGACCCTGATCGTCGGCTTTTTCCCGAACAGCTTTCTGCCACCTCCTGCGTCCGACTTTTTCGCCGCGATCACCGTCGCCACGAATCGATGATTCCCGCGCCCGCTCTCGAAATCGCCGTCCTTTGCTGGGGTTTGATCCTGCTGATGGCGGAAGCGTTTGCCGGCAAAAGCGATCGGCGCGGATTCGCTATCGCCGGGATCGCGGGGCTCGTCGCCGTCTTGGTCGCGAGTTTTTTCCTCGCCCCGCCTCCCCCCGCCAGCGCGAGTGGTTTCTGGAGTTTTTACACCGCCGATCCGCTGGCGATTTTCTTCAAACGTTTCGCCCTCGTGACCACGATCATCGTTCTCATCATGGCGATCGATTACGCGCCGGCCATTCGAATGGGCGTGCCCGGGTGCGAATCCGCATGCGGGCCTCGGAGAGTTTTTTACCCTGCCGCATTTTCACCTGCGCGGGCCTGATGTGGATGGCGTCGGCGATCGATTTCATGATGATCTTCGTCTCGCTCGAACTGGTCACGATGTCGTTTTACGTGCTCGTGAGTTTCACCCGCCGCAACCCGGCGACGCTCGAAGCCGGGGTGAAATATCTGATCCTGAGCGCGCTTTCGACTGGGTTCCTCGTTTTCGGCATCACCTGGATTTTTGGCGTGACCGGCGACACAAACCTGGCGCGTATTCAGCTCGGTTTTGGCAACGCAAGAGATTGACCAGATCCCGCTGCTTTTTGGCATTGCGCTCGTCCTCGTCGCCCTCGGTTTCAAGATCGCCGCCGTGCCATTCCAAATCTGGGTGCCGGATGTTTACCAAGGTGCGCCGACGCCGGTGACCGCGTTTCTCTCCGTCGGCTCGAAGGCGGCGGGGTTTGTCGTCCTCCTGCGCGTGCTGACGCCCTTTCTCATTCTCCCGCAGGTCGGGCGCCTGCTCGTTGTCATCGCCGCGCTGACTTTCATCTACGGAAATTTCGCCGCCCTCCCGCAGACGAATCTGAAACGACTCCTCGCCTATTCGAGCATCGCGCACGCCGGTTATTTGCTCATCGGCGTGGTCGCGTTTTCCGGAGCAGCGGTGGCATACTATCTCGTCGCCTATCTCCTCATGACGCTGCTCTCTTTTGCCGTGCTGGTCGTGGTCGGGAACAGCGGCGGCGATCAAATTGAAGACTACGCCGGGCTCGCGAAACGCTCGCCCTTTCTCGCCTTCGCGCATCCTGATCGGAATGATCTCGCTCGCGGGGGTGCCGTTCACGGCCGGCTTCCTCGGGAAATTTTTCATCTTCGACGCCGCGATCCGCCAACATCAGACGCTGCTCGTCGTGATCGGCATGATCACCGTCGGTTGCGGTTTTTATTACTACCTCAAGGTCGTGCGGGCGATGTACTGGCTGGAGCCGGCGAAGACAGAACCGCTGCCGATGAGCGGGCTGTCGCGCCTGACGATGTCGATTCTAATCGCGGCCATCTTAGTCCTCGGCGTTTATCCGCAGCCGATTTTGAATGCGATTGACCATCCGGCAGAGCGTGCCATCGTCTCCAAGCCTCGTTAGGCAGAAATCATCGGAGAACGCTCGGAATGTTCGGCCTGCTGCAGCACTTTTTCCACCCCACCCAGTGCTACGCTCTTTGCGCGGTGGCGCGCTCCGGGGCGCACCTGCTCTCCGGCGCACTGCAGGCAACCCACCTCGCGGGCCGGCCGCTGCAGTATTTCCACGACCGACTGGCCCAGAAATATGCAGCCCGATACAGTCTCGATGCGACGCAAAATCTTGCCGCGTATCTGCGCGGTCTCATGACGAGCGCTTCAACCGCGAACGGGGTTTTCGGCTTCCGGATCGAATCCTGGGATATGGAACAACTGGTTTCCCGTCTGCGCGAGTCGGGAGAGTTTGAAAGCGACCTCAGCGAACGTGAACTCCTGCATGCTGCCTTCCCAAGCCTGCGCTGCATCCAATTAACGCGGGAGGATAAGCTCCGGCAGGCGATCTCCAGAGCCCGTGCGATGCAAACAAATCTCTGGGTCCCGGGCAAAGAGCACAATGTGATTGGGGAAGCCACGTTCGATCCCGAGCTAATCGAACAATGTCTCGCCAGCGCGGCTCGCGCGGAGGAACTGTGGGCGGACTTTTTCCAACGCAACGATCTCGATCCGCTTGCGATCACCTACGAGCAACTTTGTGCCGACTATCCGGGAACGGTGAGTCGAGTTTTCGATTTCCTGCACATTCGCCCTCCGCGCCGATTTGACCTTGGACCGCCGCGCACTGTCCGCCAGGCCGACGCCCTGACAGAGCAATGGGTGGAGCGCTACCGCGCCTTGGGCGAAAACGTCACCTAGTCGCTCAGCTCGACGTTCCAGTACGCGAGGTCGACAAAATGCCGCCAGCTTTCGTGCGCCTGGCTGCTGAAGGTCACATGCACGAACGGTCGCCACTTCGGCCGCTTCGGCTTGCGGATGAGCGTCATCTGCGCCTGGTGCGGGAGGCGGTTGCCCTTGCGCGTGTTGCACGGGATGCAGGAGCAGACCACGTTTTCCCAGGTCGTCAGGCCGCCTTTATCCCGCGGCAAAACGTGGTCGAGATTCAGTTCGTGGCGCTCGAAGATTTTTCCGCAATACTGGCAGGTGTTGTTATCGCGCTCGAAGACGTTGTGTCGCGTGAACTTCACTTCCTTTTTCGGCAACCGGTCGAAAAGCAGCAGGACAATCACGCGCGGGACCCGGATCTTCCACGAGATCGTGGTCACCATTTCGTGGTCGGATTCCGGCGCGCTGACAGAAAAGTCGCGCCAGCTGTCAAAGTCATGGGTCGCAAAATTATTCTGCTGATCGGCCCAGACAACCTGGGCATGTCCCTGGTAAAGGAGAGTGAAAGCACGACGCGCCGAGCAGACATTCACTGCCTGCCAGAGGCGGTTAAGAACCAGGACCTGACTGTCGAGTAGCGTATGCAGAGGATCCTTCGTGCGGCCTAACAATCGGCGCCGCCCCGAATTGGCGCGAAATTATCATCCGGAATTTTCGTTGTCAACGTAACGAGTCGGTGACGAAAACGAACAACGCTCCTCTCCGCCGAGGCTTCTTCCGGGGAAACATGTTCCTCGCTCCCAGACGAAAGCGGCCCTCGGCATCGTCTCATAGAGGAAAACGAGCGAAGATAAAATCCCGGTTGCGCACCATTTGTTCAAAGCCCAGCTTGGAAACTCATTCATCACCACGACCATGCCTACTGCGTCTCGACTCTCGACCGTTCTCTGTCTGCTCACCGCCATTTTTCTGCCGATCGGCTTCGCTTCCGGGCAAAACCTTCCTGATACCACCCGGCTTCTGCGTTGCCCGACGACGAACGGGCAACAAATCGTCTTTTGCTATGCAGGCGAACTTTACACCGTTCCGATCGAGGGCGGGACGGCCCGGCGCCTGACGAGTGGTCCCGGTTACACCTCGTTTCCGCATTTTTCGCCCGATGGAAAACAGCTTGCTTTCACCTCGCACTACGACGGCAACACCGAGGTCTACGTCATGCCGGGCGAAGGCGGCCCGCCCAAACGCCTCACGACCACCGCGACTCTTTCCCGCGACGATATTTCGGATCGAATGGGTCCCAACAACATCGTGATGGGCTGGGAGAACACCAAACCGCTGGTCGTATTTCGTTCCCGCCGCACTTCGTTCAATTCATTCATCGGCGATCTGGAAACCGTCGGCTTGGACGCGGACCTGCCGAAACAACTGCCCGTCCCGCGCGGCGGTTTCACTTCCTTCTCTCCGGACGACTCGAAGATGGCCTACAACCGCGTCTTTCGTGAGTTCCGCACCTGGAAGCATTATCGCGGCGGCATGGCGGACGACGTTTGGATTTACGATTTCAAAACCCAAACGGTCGAGAACCTGACGAACAATCCCGCGCAGGATATTTGCCCGATGTGGGGACCGGATAACCACATTTATTTTCTCTCCGATCGCGATAACCGGATGAATCTCTATTCGATCGACCTCACGACCAAGGAGACGAAGCAGCTCACTACTTTCAAGGACTTCGACATCAAGTTTCCCACGATCGGCAAAAACTCGATCGTCTTCGAGGAAGCCGGCTACATCTGGCGCTACGACCTCGCGACCGGAAAATCGGCGCCGGTCCCGATCGATATCAAAGAGGACTTCGCTTCCGGTCGCGCTGCTTTTCTCGACGCGTCGAAGCACATCGAATCCGTTAACTTGGCGCCGGATGGTCAGCGCGCGATCGTTGTCGCGCGCGGCGATCTTTTCTCCGTGCCGATGAAGGACGGCGCCGCCCGCGCCCTCACGAAAACTTCCAATGCGCACGAGCGCGACGCGGTCTGGTCGCCAGATGGCAAGTGGATCGCCTACAACTCCGACGTGACGGGCGAGAACGAGCTTTACGTTCGATCTCAGGGCGGCAAAGGCCAGCCACAACAGGTGACGAGCCACGCCGACACCTACTATTATCAACCGATCTGGTCGCCTGATAGCAAGAAGCTGCTTTGGAGCGACCGCCTGCAGCGCCTGCGTTATGTCGATGTCGCGAGCAAAGCCGTTACCGAAGTCGCGCAGGATAAGGTCGGCGAGATCGAATCTTATGATTGGTCGCCCGACAGCCAATGGATCGCCTGGTCTCAACCTGAGCTAAACCAGCAGCCCAAAGCTTATCTCTATTCCGTGGCCAGCAAGAAATCCGTTCCAGTGACGGAGGAGTGGTATTCCTCCGGTCGGGTCTCTTTTAGCGATGACGGCAAGTATCTCATGCTCTCTTCGAGCCGTGACTTTAAGCCAAGCTTTGGCGAGGAGGAATTCGAAGCCGTTTATGTCGACATGCAGCGCGTTTATCTTGTGATGCTCTCCAAGGATACCGAATCGCCGCTCGCGCCGCGCAGTGACGAAGTCGGCAAAGCCGAGAAGAAGGACAAGGAGAAATCAGAAAGCGGGGATGGAAAGAAAGGGGATAAGACCAAGAAGCCGGTCACGGTCAAAGTGGATACCGCCGGGATCCAGAACCGGATTGTCGGGCTCGATATCGACCCGGGCAATTACAAGGATCTGCGACTGGTCGATGACCGGGTATTTTATCTCCGCCGGACGGTCGGTGATAAAGGCGGCAACGACGGGGAAGAGGAAGGTCCCGGCAATCAGAAATGGCATCTTTGTTCCTACAGCCTGGAGGATCGCAAGGAGACCGTCCTCGGTGACGTGAATAGCTACCAGATCAGCTTTGATGGAAAGAAGATGCTGGTTCAAATCGACAAGGATTATTCGATCATCGACCTGCCAAAAGACAAACTTGAAACCAAGGATCATAATGTCCAGTTGAAGGGCCTCGATGTGATCGCGGATCGGCACGCCGAATGGAAACAAATCTACTGGGAAGCCTGGCGCCAGATGCGCGACTTCTTCTATTCACCGACGATGAACGGCGTCGATTGGAAAGCGATGGGCGACAAATACGCTGCGCTCCTCCCCTACGTGAATCATCGTAACGATCTGACTTACTTGATCGGCGAATTGATCGGCGAGCTAAACAACGGTCACTCGTATGTCGCCGGCGGTGAGCGACCGGAGACACCTCGCATCCCGCTTGGCCTGCTCGGCGCCGAGCTCTCACGTGATCCCGCCAGTCGAGCCTACCGCATCGACAAGATTCTTCCCGGCGAAAACTGGGACAAGGACACGCGCTCGCCGCTCACCGCGATTGGCCTGAATGTAAAGGCCGGCGATTACATCCTGGCGGTCAACGGCATCGCGGTTTCAACCTTGCCGAATATCTACGACGCGCTCATCGGGACGGCCGATAAACAGGTCATCCTGCGGGTCAACTCCAAGCCGACGGACGCCGGGGCGCGCGACGTCACGGTGGTGCCGACGGCCGACGAGTCACCGCTCTACTACCTGGAGTGGGTGCAGCACAACATCGAGTACGTGAATAAGAAAACCAACGGCAAGGTCGGCTATCTTCATATCCCCGACATGGGCCAGCCTGGGTTGAATGAATTCACCAAGCGTTATTTCCCGCAGATCCACAAGGAAGGGCTTATCGTGGA
This sequence comes from uncultured Verrucomicrobiae bacterium, assembly GCA_963738045.1. GTDB lineage: Bacteria > Verrucomicrobiota > Verrucomicrobiia > Chthoniobacterales > UBA10450 > Palsa-1392. The sequence goes on from CAVTUX010000004.1 coordinate 380,330, forward strand.
CGTGCGCGGCAATGGCGGTGGCTTTGTCTCACCTCTGGTAATTGAGCGACTGCGTCGCGCTCTGGTCATGGTGGACATGGCGCGCAATAGCGCCCCCCAGCCAAACCCACCACAGGCCTTCCTCGGCCCCATGGTAACACTGATCGATGAGTTTTCTGCATCTGATGGCGACATCTTCCCTTACCGCTTCAAGACTCTTGGTCTTGGGAAACTGATCGGCAAACGCACCTGGGGCGGAGTGATTGGAATTCGCAACCCGCTACCGTTGATTGATGGCGGCCAGCTCTTCAAGCCGGAATTCGCTCCTTATTCCAAGGACGGCAAGGGATGGATCATCGAAAGTCACGGAGTCGATCCCGACATCGTGGTCGATAATGATCCGGCGAAGGAATTCCACGGTATTGACCAGCAATTGGATCGGGCCATTGAAGAAGTGCAAACCGAGATGAAGACCAAGGGCTATCACCTGCCGCCGATCCCACCCTTCCCGAATCGAAACCCGGCGAACGGGGGATCGAGTAGCACGAATCCGTAAGCGAATGTTTCTGCCGAATCAGAAAGTCGTTTGCATAAACGGCCGTTTCCCGCTCGGCATCGAAAAGCTCTACGATGAGCTGCCGAAGGAAGGCTCGACCTACACCATTCGCGACATCGTCCCGGGGATCGGTCTCACCGGCGACGAGGGCGAGATCGCGGTTTATTTGTGCGAGATCAAAGGTCCACTCAATGCCCATGGCATCGAGCGCGGTTTTCGCGCGGATCGCTTTGCGCCTTTGCAGACGACGAAGGATACGGCCGAGGAGGAAATGTTCCTCGGCCTGCCGGACATGGTTCCGGCTTGATCGGTCTGCGACGGCGTTTCGTCTTGACCAATGAGCGTGCCGGCACTTGTCCTGAGACTTTTCTTCACCGGACTCGTCTTGTCGTCCCTGATCAAAGCGCAGGCAACCGAACCAGCCTCAGGTTCTGACACAGCGGAGAAACGACTCGCGGCCATCGAAAAGAGTTTGGGCGGTCGCCTGGGCGTTGCCGCTCTCGACACGGGCAACGGCCGGCGCTTCGAGCACCGCGCGAACGAGCGCTTCCCGATGTGCAGCACGTTTAAGTTTCTCGCCGTTGCCGGCGTGCTCCATCGCGTGGACGAGAAGCAGGATGATCTGACTCGCTTTATTCCTTACACAAGAGCGGACCTGCTCGAGTACGCGCCTGTAACCACGGAGCATGTCAAGGAAGGTGGGATGACGCTCGGGGCGCTCTGCGCCGCTGCGCTTGAGCTAAGCGACAACACCGCCGCCAACCTCCTCCTCAAGACGATCGGCGGCCCCGAGGGCTTGACTCGTTATGCGCGCTCACTCGGCGACCAACAGACGAGGCTGGACCGCGTCGAGCCCTATTTGAACAGCGCCATTCCCGGCGATAAACGCGACACGACGACCCCGGCGGCCATGCTGACCGATCTGCGCCTGCTCCTCCTGGGCGGTGCCTTGTCGCCGGCATCGCGCGCGCAGCTCGAGACCTGGCTGAGAGAAAACAAGACCGGAGCTGAAATGCTCCGGGCTGGCGTCCCAAGAAACTGGCGGGTGGGTGACAAAACTGGCCGCGGCGCCCACGGCGCGACCAACGACATCGCCATCCTGCGCCCGCCGGGCAAGGCGCCTATCCTTGTCACTGTCTATTCCGTCGACTCGACGGGATCGCCTACCAACCGGCTCGCGGCCATCGCTGACGTAGGGCGAGTCATCGCAGCAGAATTTAAGTAGAACGTCTCTCGGCGCCGTGGCTCCCAGATAACTTTACTCAAAATCCTTGACGGACAACCTCAGATGTATGGTTAGATGTATTCATCGAATTACGAGTGTGTCGAGCATCTTATCGAATGCGGTAAGGCTCGGTTCGAACTCATCCGGGCTGCATGTCTCAACCAGCTTGTAGTCGCGATCGTTCTTTAATGCCTCCATCGCGATTTCTCCAGCGCGCCGGAAGTCCCTGTTAGTGTCCAGCGCGTCCTTGACCGCTTGATCGTAACGCGGGTCGCTCTCTCGCGAATCCCGAACTCCGGGGCCCCAATCAGCCAGCTTGGGATGGCTGACCGAAAGGTGAGCAACAACAGTATACTTCCGATCAGGAGTGACGCCCCAGACCTCATAGGTAAGATGGCCGTTGTGCGGAACGTACATGGCCGTGTCTTGCGTAAACTGACTGAAGAAAGAAACGGCGTTGCCCCAATGGAAATGTTCGCGCTCGAAGCGAGCATACATGTATGAGCGTTCATCAAGCCCGAGAAACTCGGGCGCCTCATTCAAATCAGCTTGGAAGCCGTCGGTCGCAGACGCGTAAGCGGCGGCTACCTTAGGGCTAAATCGAGCATAAACACGCACTCTCCAACTATGGTTGTCTGCCTGAGGGGCATCCTTCGGGCCGAACCAGCCCCAATATTGGGTCATTGGTGCGATGGTCGTGAGTCGAAACGGCGGCGAGTTGAGGACGTCCTCTCCGGCGCGATAATGTGTGATAGTGAGCGAAGTGGCGAACGCCGGAGGGACACTGAGAGCGATGTCGGGCGGACGAGACGGGAGAGTAGTCGCGCACCCTGCGAGTGCCAACGCGAAAAGGACTGTGCGACTGGCGTGAGCTATACGCTGATACATCTAGACCTTATGGCTGCGGTCGCGGGGTGAACGCGCGAGCACGGGGTTGAAAGAGAGGGTGTGTTTGCCGTTCATATTTACTCGCGGGCTACGCCTCCTTTTTGAGGGGGAGCAGAGCCGCAGCAACGGCCGGAGGCCCGAGGGATCCGGAGCGTTGCAATGTTTAACAAGAGAGAACCAGCAAACACACCAATGAAAAAAGAACTCTATCTGGGACTGGATGTCCACAAGGATCGGATCGCCACCGCGGTGGCCGAGAGCGGGCGCACTGGAGAGGTGCGCGACAACGGAGTCATCAGCAACGATCTGCAGGCGCTGGAGAAGTGGCTGGCGCGGCTGCGCCAGGCGCACGGGAAGGAAGTGCGCCTGCACGCCTGCTACGAGGCGGGGCCGTGCGGGTTTGGGATCGCGCGGCGTTTGCGCCAACTGGGGATCGAGTGCGAGGTAGTGGCCCCCTCCATGATCCCGCGGCGACCGGGCGAGCGGATCAAGACCGACCGACGCGATGCGCGCAAACTGGCCCGGCTCCTGCGGGCCGGGGAACTGACCGCCGGTTTACATTCCTGAAGCGACCGACGAAGCGATCCGGGACTTGTGCCGGGCGCGGACCGATGCGGTGGATGACCGGCGCCGCGGGCGCCATCGCTTAAAAGGGTTCCTTCTGCGCCACGGGTATCGTTACCAGGGCAAGAGCAACTGGAGCGCGGCCCATGAACGCTACCTGCGGGAGCTGGTCCTGCCCCATCCGGCCATGAAGGTCATCCTGGAAGAGTATCTCCAGGGGATTGGGGCGGCCGGGGAAAGGATCGGGCGTTGCGAGGGGGCGATGCGCGCTCTGCTGGAGAAATGGCGGCTGGCCCCGGCCGTCGGCGCCCTCCAGGCGCTGAAAGGTTTTCGCTCCGTGGCGGCCATGATCCTGGTGAGCGAGCTGGGAGAAGTGCATCGCTTTGCTCATCCGCGCCAGGTCATGGCCTATCTGGGGTTAGTGCCCACGGAGAACACTTCGAGTGAGCGCCGACGCCAGGGTCACATTACCAAATGCGGCAACCCCCATGCCCGCTGGTTATTGGTCGAGTGCGCCCAGCATTACGCCGCCCCGCCCAAAGTGAGCAAGGAGTTGAGCCGGCGCCAGGAAGGCCAAAGCCAGCAAGTGCGGGCCATTAGTTGGAAAGCGCAGAACCGCTTGCACCAGCGCTACACCCGCCTGCTCGGGCGGCGCCTGCACCGCAACAAGGCGATCGTGGCCATCGCGCGGGAGCTCTGTGGTTTTATCTGGGAACTCTTGCGCACCCAACCCTGTTACGAGGCGCCAGCCACTTCTGTCTAAAGGGAGAAGAGTTCGAGGGGAACAGTCACGAAGGAACCAATCAACAAGGAGGAAAGAGCGAACAAAGAAAAGCGACACACATAAGCCAAAGCAGGAGCGGATCCGAGGCGGCCGGTCACGGTAGCCAACCCACGATGTCTCGTTGCGTTAAGGGCGCTGGAGCAATCCCAGCCCGAGCACGCGTCACCTAGACTGTTGGACCAAGGCTGCGGTGAACAAAAAGAATGCGGATAGGTCCTGGTCCCGCCTTGGCGGGACCAGGACAGCCCGCGCATATCAGCATAACCAACCGCCGGGAAACTAACTCACCCCGACTGATCAGCCGCCTCCGACCCGCTCCTACTCCCTCTTTACAATGAAAGCGATCCCAACACTCGCACCAGACTCCTTTTGCCACTTGACAGATCGACAGCCATATCAACGAGAACAAGATGAGCTGCTGCGACTGAGAGCGCACGCAGCAGCGGGTGGAAGATTGGAAGTCACGCAAAATGGAGTCTGTACGCCGGGTCGCAGTCAGCTCCAGCGTCTGGTTAGGGTGCACAGCGTCGCATCTCTAAGACCCGTTGCAAAAGATCGCGGCGTCTCCGGAGAATAAGCCTATCATAGAGGACTTGGGCTGGCATCAGCCCCGCACCCAGTAGGCACGGAACTACCCAATCGTGCAGCCTCGGCTGACGAAGACTGGGAAAAATTAAAAGCGGCAGAAACACGATCGAGAGCGTAACGGTGACGCAGAAACTGACATGGAGCAAATAGCCCGTCCAAAGTCGGTTCGCTTCGCGCCGCCACTGGAGGATGATTTTGTTGCGTTCCGCCGGATCAAGATCGCCTAGTTCCGGAACGCTCGAAAGTGTTGGCAGCATCTTCATGCACTCTAACGAGACAGAAGTGAGCTGCCGCCACCGAGAGCGAGCGGTGCTCGGAGTGAAGAGGTTCTAGTCATCTGAAAACAGGTCGTACGCCGGGTGGCGGTCAGCTCCACTGATTAGATGGCATGAAGAGAAGCGGGTGAGCGGTTTAGACTCACCCGCTTATGAATAAAACAATCGTTCATCACGAAGGGGTCTGCTCACTCGAGCGGACCGGAAAGAAGATAAAGCTTGCCCCGGCGGTGATCAAGATCGGGCTGGATGTCCATGCCCGGCTCTACGTGGCGGTGGCGCAGTACCGATCAATTGCTGCCGAAGGCGGCGCGGCGGTTCGCGCCCTGCGAGTTCGTGCCCTGGGTGGAAGGACTGCTCCGGGCCGGTCACGAAGTGCAGGTGGTTTACGAAGCGTGCGGGTTTGGGTTCACGCTCTACCGGCAGCTCATTGGCGCTGGCGCGCATTGCCAGGTGATTGCGCCGCGGAAGCTCGACGAGGGGTGCACCCGGGTAAAGACCGATCCGCGCGATGCCACCACCCTCTGCCAGCGGCTCTCGCGTTATCTGGAGGGCAACACCCGCGAACTGGCCGTCATCCGGGTCCCGAGCGAGGAGGAAGAACAGGCGCGCCACGTCTCCCGTCAGCGCGAGCAACTGGTGCATCATCGCCAGAAGCTGGAAGCCCAGGGGCGCGGGCTCTTGATCAGCCACGCCTTGCCCGCCCCGGCGCACTGGTGGAAGAACCAGACCTGGGCCCGGCTGCAAAAGCATCTGCCGGGGTGGATCGTGGCTCGTCTGGAGGGGTATCGGCCGGCGCTCTTCGCCCTGGAGGATCAGATCAGCCAATTGGGCAATGAATTGGAAGCGGCCGCGCCCAATTCAATCCCGCTCGGACTGGGCAAGCTCACCACCGTGGTGCTGAGCCGAGAGATCTGTGACTGGCATCGGTTCCACAACCGGCGCACCATCAGTTCCTACACCGGGCTCTGTCCGGGCGAGCGCAGCAGCGGAAGCAAACGCGTGCCGGGAAGCGTGACCAAACGCGGCAACCCGCGGGTGCGCGCCGCTCTGGTGGAGTGCGCCTGGCGCATGGTGCGCTTCCAGCCGCAATATCCGCCGGTGGCAAAACGGCTCGGTATTCTGTGCAAAGGCTCGCGCGCCACCGGAGCGCTGCGCAAGAAAGCGATTGTGGCAGTGGCGCGCCATCTGGCGGTGGACCTGTGGCGTCTGCACACCGGCCGCCTCAGCGCCGCCGCCCTCGGCCTCAAGATTTGAAACCATGAGAAAGCAACCCAACGGAGTGGTTCGAGGGGAACAGATCATTACCTAAGGTCGCATGAACCCTTTGGAACGTGGCGCGTGTCCGGGATCTAACCTGAACCGTAAAACGACGAGCTTCGTCGCTTTAGATTGGACCGCGCCCACGTTCCGCTTCACCCGACGGCATAAGTCACATTGCACTCCGACGCCAAGAGCGGAGGTGCGGATAGGAGTATCAGCCGCTGAAGAATCTTCAGCGCAAAAGAAGCGGAAGCGTTCCCAAAGCCAACCTGAACCCATCAAACAACCAAACCAATGTAATCAGTAAGACTACCAACTCACCCGTTGACACTCTTCATAGGGGTTAGATGCGACGGTGATCACGCGTACTGTATTGCATCAGTGTTCTAAATAGAGGACTGCCGCGGTCTGCCGCGAAATAGCAATCGCGAAGGACGAGCCGAGGGCCGCAGGCGGCGCTCCGCAGACCCACCAAATGTTCTGGTCTTCTGTCACCGAATAGGGTTTCTGCACCGTGATGTTCTTCTCGCCATAGAGGCGGAACAATATCACTTCGGCAACTTTGATCGCCGTCTCTTTATCGGGCACTAGCCCCTCTTTCGGCAGAGGCACTCGTACGTCTAAACCGAGCGGCGTCATCTTGCCTGATGGCACATGCGGAAGCTTGGGAGGCGACGGCGCTTGGGCGAATGCGATTACCACGGAAAACGAAATCAGCACAAACACGGCGGGAGACGTCTTCATAGCATCTAACTAGAAGTAGACGAAATTGGGTGCACGGGCGAGTGCATTTTCGCGTGCCCAGGGGATTTTGATTTCTTCCTCGCGTTATTCGCTTTGGGTTTGTAGAAGGGATCATGCCCCGTCCCAAACCGCACTACCGCGTGGTCGTTACCAACCTCCATACCAATGACCAGCTTCGGATCGAGTTGATCGATCTGCCCTTTGCCAATGAGCGCTCTTTCCGGCTGCGGGTGAATGGAAAATGGGCGCGGAAATTGCCCATAGGCAGCAAGACGAAGGTGCTCCAGCAGTTGCGCCGGTGGTGGGTCTCGCATTAAGCGGTGGGCAGGCAACATGGCGGGAGTCGGGCCTCGATTCCGGAGCCGAGTCTGCGAAGCGGACCGCCAAACGTCAATTCTAAAATTTTGTTTGGACTGCCAGCGTCAGGTCAAGGGGGGACGGGCGTCCCGTCCGGTGCCTCAGCCAGGTTCCGGCGGTGCGACAGGTAAGGAGCCAGGGGAAACATTGCGGCGTAAATTGCGGCATCGTGTCGCAACGCAGCCCGTCAGGTGCGGAGCCAGTCGGGGCTTTCCATCGTCCTCAACTGCCGCTGATGTAACGGATCTCGCTTTAACGAATCATGGCGTCTCGATGGAGTCGTGTCCGAACATTTGACATTTGAACGTTCCCATCAATTGAAGCCGAACCAGTGAACTCCTTACCCGAACCTTATGAAAGAAAGAAATCGAGTTGCAGCGCATCGCGAAGCTGTCGGTTGTGCCGTTGTCCCGCAGGGTTTTCGATCGAGAATCGGGTTTCGGTTTCGCGGATAGAGTTCGCTATAGATCGATCGTCTCTCCGATTTTCGGGAGGAGGAGCTCCTTTTCGCCGGCTTGCGCGGTCTTGATCGCCGCGGCGTGATCGAGCTTGATCGGCGGGAACGTGTCGTAATGCACTCCAACGATCCTGGTCACGCCGACAAAGTTTGCCGCGTGGACTGCATCCTCGATTCCCATGGTGAAGAAGTCCCCAATCGGCAGGACGGCAAAGCGCAATTTGGTTCGTTCGCCGATGAGTTTCATCTCTGTCGTTAGGGCGGTGTCACCAGAGTAGTAAAAGTTTCCGTCATCCGTCTTGAGAACAAAGCCACAAGGATTCCCTCCGTAGCTGCCGTCGGGCATCGAGCTGCTATGGACCGCGGCGGTCAGTTTCACTCGTCCGAAAGGCAGGGTGGCCGTCCCGCCGTGGTTCATCGGCTGCACATTGGCGACTCCCTTTTTTTCAAACCAGGAACCCACTTCAAAAGGCGCAATGACCGTTGCACCAGTGCGCTGGGCGATTTCGACCACGTCGGCAACGTGATCTCCGTGACCATGCGAGACGAGGATGAAATCAGCCTCGATCTTTTCCACATCTATTTTTGCCGCGAGCGGGTTTGGCCGGATGAATGGATCGAAGAGCAGGTGCTTGCCGCCCGCCGCGACGGCGAAACAGGCATGCCCGTAATAGGTAAGCTTCATAAGATTATTTACCGATTGATGCCGCAGAGCGCAACGGGTCGCACAATTCGCCGGTCACGCTATTCACAACTGCGGGGTGCCGGCGAAGCGTCCTTCCGCGGTGTCTGGACCGGCTTGCAGGAACGACTCGCTCGACGGAAGCTTTTTGCATGAAGCCCAGGAGTACCGAGGACGAAACGAACGGACTGCGTTATTTCCCCCGTATGCTGGACAAGATTCGGCTCAAGGCCAAAGGCCAGCTCGATCCAGAATATCACGAAAATATGGGCCGCGGCGCCGACCGCCGCCTGGTCAAGTTTCTTCGCGTCGAATACGACAAACTCTGCGCACGCGTCTGCCAGGGAGGCACGGACGAGGAAATTCTGGAATGGTGCTTCGCCAATGGTCACCGGCTTTATAAGAACGACATCGAAATCTGGAACGGCTTCATTTCCAAACTCGGCTGGAATGACTTCGCCTCCAATCACCTGGCGAAGTGCAAAGCCGAGGCTGGTCTGCCCGATCGCGACGATATTCAGACGCTTGGCCACCTCTTCGACGTTGAGGAAGGCCGCAAGCCGTAGCGAACGTCGCGACGCGCTCCAGCTACTTGGGGATGAGCGGCAGCTGGACGAAACTGGCGTGAGGTTTTTGCCCGATACTCAAGGCACAGAGAATTCGTCGCGTCGCCCTACGGGAGGCTTTGAAGCAGGGAGGCTCGCCGGCAGTAAGCCGTTACCATTGCCAACCGGCGGACGAGCTCTGTGGCGGCGGCGTGGCGCCGGCGCCAGGCACGGTGTCGTCGGGGCTTGAATCCGGCGAAGAATGCGCTTGAAACGGATCCGAATCGTTTGTCGCGCAGTTCGTCAGGAAACAGAGGCTGCCAATGCACAGGCTGACCGCAAGAAGCAATCGTTTCATGGGGGAATATGAGTCCTTAACGGTCCGGCCGACAAAGCGAAATATTGTCAACGTGGAGGAGATCGAAGTCCGCGCGCCCGGAGCGATCCATCAGCCGAATGCGATCGACAGGATCACTTCCGAAAAACCACGAGAAGGGAGATTTAGCTTGATCTGCCGCCAAGAATCCCCTACACCCCTGACGATTCATGGACAAAAACATTACATCCAAGCTCGGGCCGCTGCGGCGGATCCTTATCACCATTTTCTTTGTCGCCGCCGTCGCCGCCGCACTGGGCGCGGTCGCTTCGTCGGGGGCTGTCAGCCAGCCCGCCGCCTCGAACCAGACTGCGGCGCTGCGCAAAATTGCGCCCTGGGTGATTCAGCACACCGCGGGTGGCAAACAAGCCGAATTCATGGTCATCCTGGCCGATCAGGCCAATCTGAGCGGGGCGTCGCTCCTGGCAACGAAGGCCGAGAAAGGCCGTTTTGTCCGCGACGCGCTTTGGAACAAGAAGCAGGCGACGCAAGGCCCGATCCTGAAATGGCTCCAGGAACATCACCTTGAATATCGTTCTTTTTATATCGTCAACGCCTTCTGGGTAAAAGGTCACTATGAAGACGCTCTCGCGCTGGCGTCCCGTTCCGACGTGGACGCGGGTCGAGGGTAACCCGACGGTTCGCGGCATCCCAGAGAACGTGAAAGCCGTCCCCGCTCCTTCCCAGCCCTCCTCGACGGAAACGATTGAACCCGGTATCTCCTATACTCACGCGCCCGACGTTTGGGCGGAAGGATTCCTTGGTCAAGGCATCGTGGTGGCCAGCGCGGACACTGGTTTCCGCTGGACCCATAACGCGATCAAACCGCACTATCGCGGGTGGAATGGATCGGTCGCTGATCACAACTATAACTGGCACGACTCGATTCACGACAGTGTAGGTAACCCCTGTGGAAACGATTCACCTCAGCCTTGCGATGACTATTTTCACGGTAGTCACACCCTCGGGACCGCGATCGGCGATGACGGCGCGGGCAACCAAATCGGCATGGCGCCGCAGGCCCAATGCATGGGCTGCCGGAATATGGACGTAGGCAACGGTACGCCGGCGAGATATTTGGAATGCATGGAATTTTTCCTCGCCCCCTACCCGATCGGAGGCGATCCCTCGCAGGGTGACCCGAGCAAGGCCCCGGATGTCACGATCAACTCCTGGACCTGCCCTTCCTCAGAAGGTTGCTCGCCGAACACGCTCCAGGCGGGAGTAGAAGCGCAGCGGGCCGCAGGCATCATGATGGTTGTGGCCGCCGCTAACTCCGGCCCAAGCTGCTCGACGGTTTCTGATCCTCCCGCGATCTACGACGCCTCTTACACAATCGGCGCCTTAAACACTGGGACCGACACAATCGCGTCCTTCAGCAGCCGGGGGCCAGTGACCTCCGATGGCAGCATGCGACTCAAGCCCGACATTTGCGCGCCGGGCACAAACACCCGATCGGCCAGCAACACCTCCGACACCGCGTATACTATTGCCAGCGGCACGTCCATGGCGACACCGCATATCGCCGGGGCAGTCGCCCTCCTCTGGTCGGCTCATCCGGAACTGAAAAATAATCCCGATGCCACCGAGCCGATCCTGAACAACTCTGCTGTTCATATCCTCTCCAACACCTGCGACGGAGGGAGCCCGACCACGCCTAACAACACCTATGGCAATGGCCGGGTCGACATTCTTGCTGCTGTCAATTCCGAAGCCGTCCTTTCTCTCACCTCCGCCGCCTCGGTTAAGACTCAAGGCTCACAGACCTTCGGCGTCCCCTTGCCGCTGACCGGCGAGCCCGGTGTCGAGTGTCGCAATAGCCGTAACCAGCATACGCTTGTCTTTACCTTCAGTGACAATGTGGTTAGCGGGACCGCGACCCTCACGGGAACTGGTCGAACCGTGGGCAGTCCGACGTTTTCGGGAAACACCATGACCGTCAATCTCAGGAACGTGGCCGACGTGCAGCAAATCACCCTCACCTTGATGAACGTCATGAGCGGCTCTGGACAAGTGTTATCCGACACCGCGGTAAGCATGAACGTCCTGGCGGGCGACGTCGATGGCAACAAGACTGTCGATATCAATGACGTCAACCTCACGAGGAATCAGGTCGGCATGCCGCTGACCGACTCCAACTTCCGCGAGGACGTGCGAGTTGACGGAGCGATTAATGTCGGGGACGTCAAGACGGTGAGGCATGATGTTGGTCATAACCTCCCGTAGGGAGGACCTCCTGGAATTGGGTTAACTTCATCGGCGCGCTCAGCAATGGGCGCGCCGATTTGTTTGACACGCTATGAAGCGGTCGCCTTGCGCCCCACTTCAGGAAGGCGCTCTTGAAGGAGGGAACGGCCAAGGCCATCTGAACGCCATGCTGCAACGCGAGCAGTCAGCAGCGTAGCGTTTTTCATCAGTTTGCTTCTTTTGGATACAGAGCAGGCGTATCGCCCGCAAAGCGGCCCCAGGCCGCCTCCATGGCGCGCTTTTGGCTTTTGCTTCCCGCCCGGTTAGGCCACGTTTTGCCCATGGGCAAGAATCGGGTCGAAGCATTCAGCGACGGGGTTTTCGCGATCATCATTACGATCATGGTGCTGGAGCTGCGAGTGCCGCATGACCCAGCCCTGGCTGCCCTCGCCACGCTCTGGCCAATCTTCCTGAGCTACGTGCTCAGCTTCGTCTTTCTTGGAATCTATTGGAATAACCATCACCACATGTTGCAGGCCGCCGGGCACATCACCGGCCGCAATCTCTGGGGTAATCTGCATCTGCTCTTCTGGCTCTCGCTCATTCCGTTCGTCACCGGCTGGATGGGCGAAAATCATTTCGCGGCCGCGCCGGTGGCCCTTTACGGGCTGATCCTGCTCTGCGCGGCCTGTGCCTATTGGCTCTTGCAGCGCTCCTTGATCAGAAGCGGCGGTCCGGATTGTCTGCTCGCACGGGCGATCGGGAGCGACTGGAAAGGGAATCTTTCGCCGGTTCTCTACGTGATCGCGGTCGCGGTGGCCTTCGTCCAGCCATGGATTTCGTGCGTGCTTTACATCGCGGTCGCCGTGATTTGGCTCGTTCCGGATCCCCGAATTGAGCGGACGATTACCAGCTCGCACTGAAGCCAAAGAGGCCGGCGGACAACAATTTTGTTGCGCAGGCACGAAAACTTCTACTCCTTTCGGCATGCGCGTGTTGATCGCTGACGACGAAAAGGCGTTTTCGGCCGTGCTGGCGGATCTCGTTGGCTCCTGTGGACACGAGGTCGTCGGCATCGTCCACTCCGGCCTCGATGCGATCCGCTCCTACCGCCAACACAAGCCCGATGTCGTCCTGATGGACTTCGCGATGGCGCACCTGAATGGCCTGACCGCCTGTCGCAACATTCTGAGCGAGGACCCTGGGGGCTGCATTCTCTTTCTTTCCGGGCTGAGCGAGCGGAGTGAATTGACGCCCGAATATTCGGGGGCGCTTGCCGTTCTGCAGAAGCCAATCAGCCGGCCGCGACTCGAGCAGGCACTGAATGAAGCGTCATCCCGGCGTCACGCCGGCACGATCGCCACGGGCGGTGGAACCGAAGCGGCAGCGAACAACGCGGCGGCCTAGGCGGGGAAATCGCAATCCATCTCGATCTCGTTGCGCCAGCTACTTCGGTGAAGTCGTCCTCGCAATCTACCGCTGAGCGGATTTCAGATTGCCCTTCGAGCTGTGCACTTCGTGGCGCAGAACACGCCCGCTGGAGCCGAGCGCGACGGTGAGCTATTGCGCGTCAACAAGAGGAGCAACAAAGTGATCGCGCAATGAATTCATCTACCGCCGCCAGCCAACTCGTCGATCTCAGCCACTGCGTCGAGCACGGCATGATCACTTACAAGGGCCTGCCCGCTCCGATCATCTGCGACTATCTGAGCCGCGAAGCTTCGCGCTCCCGTTATGCGCCGGGAACGGAATTCCAGATCGGCAAGATCGAAATGGTCGCAAATACGGGCACCTATCTCGACAGCCCGTTTCATCGTTATGCCGACGGGAAGGATCTCTCCGAGCTGACCCTCGAAAGCCTCGCCAATCTTGATTGCGTCGTTATTCGTGCAACGGATCGCACACAGCGCACGATCAACGGCCCCGCAAGCCTTCCGGACGCCAAAGGCGCGGCGGTCCTTTTCCACACCGGCTGGGATGTCCATTGGCGAACCGATCAATACTTCGAGGGCCATCCTTATCTCACGGCCGACCTCGCCAGCGAGCTTGTCGCCGCACGTGTCGCGCTGGTCGGAATCGATTCCTTTAATATCGACTGCACCGACAATGGCGAACGCCCGGTCCATTCGATCCTGCTCCACGCCGGAATCCCGATCGTGGAACATCTGTGCGGTCTTGGCGCCCTCCCCGACCGGGGCGCCCGCTTCTATGCGGTACCAGTAAAGGTCAAAGGAATGGGCACGTTCCCCGTCCGCGCCTTTGCGCGTCTGGCAGACGGATTAATTGGTAAGCGCTGAGACCCTCGGGAGCGCTCCATTCCACGGCCTCGATTTAGGCCATCGGCAGGAACTCTTCTCGAACCACCTTGCCGTCCTTCACCTTGTAAATACCCACTTCCGAGGCCTGAAAACGCTGGCCGGAGTTCTTATCCGTCACGTCGATATCAAAACGCACCACAAAGGTGTCCCGCGCCACAAAAGGACCGGTCGCCCTCGCACTATGCACCTCATGATTATCGATCCACCACTTCGTCTTTCCACGGACGCCCTCGAAACCCTTCGTCTCCGCAGGCATGCCTCCCATCTCCCGCGGCTCCAGGCTCACGACATCCTGGCCATAAAGCGTCATGACCCCTTCTTCGTAGGCGCCCTTGTTGCACAGCTCGACCAGCTTCTTCGCTACTTCTTCAGTATTCATTTTTCCTTTCGATTGTTCGGCTTCGATAAAACTGCTGGACAAAAATAGGTGATCAACCGCTGTCAGGCAAGGATGCCGCCCTGAATGAGAATACGAATCCCTGCATGGAGCGATGCCGAATCAAAAGGCCCACAAGTCCTGGGCAAAACGGCCGGTGTAGAGCGCGAGGGCATAACGTGGCACACTCAGGACAAAGGCAGTGCTGTTGATAAGCAACCAGTTCAAAGTAATCCAGACAGAGTAAGATGGCCGTAACCGCAGCCATGACCAGATGGTGCAGACCGAGATCAGCATGATGCCGATGAACTCGTTCAGGCCTTCGTTAATGTTCAGTCCCAGGGTGCGCAGCCAGAACGTCGTGCACGCCAAACCAGGGCAAAGCGAACCTTTTTGTACCAATGCTCCTGCTCGATCCTGGCAAAGGCGAAAAAGTCACCGGTTACATGGTGATTGAGGCAAAGATAGGCGAGAAAACCCAGCGGGATCAGGCCGATCCAGAAGCAGCGCCAATTGAACCGGCGCGTCCGGCGGTATTGCAGCGCCACTTCAGTCGCCAGCGCCGGTATCAGGATCAACCCATTGATCCGCGTAAGGCAGGCCGCCGCGCCGAGCAAGCCGGCCGCGGCCCAGCGCTCCTTTCGCGCCGCGAGGAAACAACCGAGAGTTAGAGCGAGAAACAGGCTCTCTGTGTAAGCGATATGGAGAAAGTAGCTCGTCGGGAAGATAAAAAGAAACCAGACTGCGTTACGCGCGACCTGGTCGGATTCATCGCAGAGCACCAGCCGTCGCAGCAACAAGCCCGTGGCAATGGAAGCAAACCCCGAAACGACCAAAGCCGCTGCCATATAATCGTGCACGAAGAATGCCGCTCCACGCACCAGCCACGGATAAAGCGGAAAAAAGACCAGCGAAACGCGGCTGTCTCCCGCCGTCACATAACCCGTTTCCGCCAGCCGGAGATAATGTTTTGCGTCCCAGTGATTCCAGATCTCGAGCCAACCCGCGTGCGACATACTGATCGACGCCACGGCTTGCACGCCGAATGTCAGCACCAGAACCTTTATTCCAAGAATCAACCCAATCGTCGGCCAATCCCAGCGGCGCAGGTATGCGATCCACGCCCTGCCCCGATCACGCCTGTACTCCAAGGTGCCCGGTGCAGATGAAGGATTCACCGCCCGTTGCTAGGCGCCCGATGAGATGGGGGGCGTCGCGGATTCGATCCCGTACAGCTCTTTTACGGAACGGCGCGAAAGCACGATAATGGTAAAGACCCCCAGCACGATGCCAAAGGGAATAAACAGGCATTCGATACACGCCATCACAAAACTGAACCAATAATGCCGGCGCCTCCGGATGAATCGACCAGATAACGCCACGCAAACGGCGAAAGCGAGGGCGAGCAAAAAGAAAAAGCAACCCAACCCGATGAAGAACCAGCCAAGGAAATGGGGCGGCGGCTCGCCCGGCTTGGGATGCTCCGGGGCGTGCAGAATGATCAGCCCCATCGCGCCATAAAGCAGCGGAAAGAAGGAAAATAATCCCGCCAATCCGCCCACGACGTAGTGGAAAATTGCCAGCAGGCGAAGATGCTCGTCGTCCGAGGTCATGATCTTGGATTCCGAGGAACGTGCGGCATTTCAGTTGGAGGCCCGATGAAAAAGGATCGAGGCAAAAGAGTCGATGGAATTTTTCAAAAAAGTCTGGCGACGATTTCGACAGGTCGCCCAATCCGCGTTGATTTCCGTGATGCGAGAAGGTAGATCCGGCAGAATGAGCGGGCGAAGTCGTTCGAAAATTATTCGATCGATTCGCATCCTCTTTTGGCCCGGCCTTGTCCTCCTGCTTATAATAGGATGGCTGCTCATGATCCGGATGCCGGGAGAAAGTTTCCGCGGGAAGGCGCCGCCGCTTTCCGGGGATGAAAAAAAGCTTCGCGACGAACTGATCTCCCACGTGCAAAAACTGGGCGGTGAAATTGGCGAGCGGAACCTGGCTCATTACCCACAGCTCCAGTCAGCGGCTCAGTACATCGAAAGCGAGTTGACCGGTCTGGAAAGTCCGGCACGATGGGTATGAGGTTCAGGGTAAGAATTGTTATAACATCGAGGCGGAATTGCCCGGCGCTTCTCCCGGGATCGTGTTGATCGGCGCACACTACGACTCGGTTTACGGCTCACCCGGTGCGAACGACAACGGCAGCGGAGTTGCCGCCCTCCTCGCCCTCGCGCATCGCCTGGCCGGCCAGCCTAACGAGAAGACCTTGCGCATTGTCGCTTTCGTCAATGAAGAGCCCGGTTACTTTCAAACCCCGCAGATGGGTAGCTTCGTCTACGCCAGTCGCTGCTCGGGAACACGGGGACCAGATTGAGGCGATGATCAGCCTCGAAACGATCGGCTACTTCTCAAGCCAATCAGGTTCGCAAAAATATCCCGTGCCCGGGCTTGCTCTGATCTATCCGCGAACCGGGAACTTTATCGGCTTCGTCAGCAACGTCGGCTTCGCGATCCTTGCTGCGCAATGTTATCGGCGATTTTCGCCGGGAAGCGCAGATTCCGTCCGAAGGCGGTGCCTTGCCTGCCATGGTACCCGGTGTCGGATGGTCGGATCAATGGTCGTTTTGGCAGCACGGTTATCCCGGTATCATGGTGACGGACACGGCACCTTTTCGGTATCCGTACTACCATTCGCGCTGGCGACACGCCGGACAAACTGGATTACGACTCGATGACACGCGTCGTGGCCGGGATGGAAAAAGTCATCCTTCACCTGCTAAACCCTCACCTCAAGCCCTGAAGCGTCCCGTGTGCCGGTATCGGCTGGCCATACAGAAGCCGTCCGCAAACTCCCTCAAGCGAAAGTGGATCGACTCGTCGCCGCGATTCATCGGGCGATTAAAACCGCGGTCTGCGACACGCGACCGATCAGAGAAACTTTACAAGGGCCTCGGTTGTTTCCTTGGGCCGCTCTTCCAAAACCCAATGTCCCGTATCCTTCAGCACGACAACGGTGACATTGGAAGCCACCAGCTTCATCTGCTGGGCAAGCTGAATACCGAGCGACTTATCCCCGCCGATTGACAGCACTGGCATCGGCAGCTTGGTCTGCGCAAGTTGCTTGAAATCCTTCGCGGCTTGCTGAAAAGAAACAAAGTAGGCCCAACCGGCACGCATTCGCCCCGGCCGGGAATAAGCCGCGGTATAGGCTTTCCGATCGGCTTCCGGAATGGAACGTGTCTTGTCGGCAGCAAGATCGTTCCAGAAGTATTCGAAGAAGGTCCGTTCCCGTCCTTTCACCAAAGCTTCCGGAGTTGGGCCGTGAAAACGAAAATGCCAGATATTTGGGTCGTTGTAGATCGTTTCCCATCCGGGCACGCCGGGCAGGAATGCATCCATCACCACCAACTTCTCCGTCTCGTCAGGGAACTGCGCGGCGTATGCGTAAGCCACCATGAGACCGATATCGTGCCCGACAACCCTCGCTTTCTCCACTCCAAGCTTGCGAGCGAGCGCGTGAATCCGGATCGCAGACGTCTTCATATCCAGACCGTTCGCCGGAATGGCGGAATCGCCGATCCCCGGCAGGTCAGGCGCGATCACGGTGAACTTCTCTGCCAGTTTGGGGATAATCGCCTTCCACATTCGCGAAGTTTCTGCATAACCATGCAGCAAAATGAGCGTCGGACCGCGACCGGCAGTCAGATAATGCAGTTGCACGCCATCAACCTCTGTCATCCGTGATTCAATGTTGTCGTCCGAGAGTGCGGTGGGAATCGACGCCGAAGATAAGGTAACTAGGAAGGACAACCCGATTACCGCGGGCATGAGGCGAAGATTGGATACGCAATTCATGGAACCTCCTTGGAGATAAATACGCTTTCTTTCGCACATGGCATGAGCACTACGGTCGCTCCGATCTGGACGAGATTTGGTTCATCCGCCATGCCTACTCTTATTATTCCACCACCTTTGTCACCAATGTCTCGATTGCCGCAATGTTGGACAACAGTTCCGGCGGAATACCATGGCGCTCCTGCAAATAGGTCGGACTATTGTAGGTAACCCAAACCTTTCCATGAGCATCTTCCCAGACCAGGATCTTTAGAGGCAGATCGATGGCGCTACTCGGCGCAGCGAGCATGATGGGAGTACCGGTCCTTGGGTTTCCGAAAATCAATAGCCTGGTGGGACGCATCTTCATTCCGGCTTTCGCCGCTTCTTCGCCATGGTCGATCAGCGCGAACAGCGAAATACCATTCGCTTGCAGAATCTTTTCAAGCCTGCCAACCGTTTCGTCGACCGAGTGCCTGCTGGGCGTATCGACAAGCCCACTGCCTTGACGCAGCATCATAAATATCCCCGAGTATTTGCAGATTCCAGGTCGGCGCAACTTCGAGGTTTTCCGCGGCGCAAACGAATTGCGTCTGGGATTGCGACCGAAGATTGACGCCGGGTTTCGCAAGCCAAATATTCTTTCCGATAAATCCGGTGATTGCCTTGTGGACGAATCTCCGATGTTCAGCGAAAAAACTTTACAAAAATGTCACATGACAAAAACCGTTGAAAGGCGTGCCGTTCGTTGGACGGAACGCGCTTTCAAAGGAAGCAACAAGAAAGAGAAATATGAAAAGAAATAATTCGAAAAAAACTTCAGAGCTTCTGCGCAGGCGCGAAGCTCCACTGGCCACCCCGACCGATCTGACACGTTCGGCTACCAAAGATATCGCGGGAGCGATGAACGCCATTTTGGCCGACGTTTTCGCGCTCTACATGAAAACGAAAAATTTTCACTGGCATATGAGCGGCCCGCATTTCCGTGACTACCACTTGCTTCTCGATGAACATGCCGACCAGCTTTTCGCCATGACGGACCCCATCGCCGAGCGAGTTCGAAAAATCGGAGGACTTACGCTCAAGTCGATCGGCCAAATCTCCCGCCTGCAGCGTGTCCTTGATAATGATGCAGACTACGTTGAGCCCTCGGACATGCTCGCAGAGCTGGCGGAGGACAATCAAACGCTGGCCGCGCGTCTGCGCGAAGCGCACAATGTTTGTGACGAACATCGCGACGTTGCCACCGCGAGCCTGATCGAAGTTTGGATCGACGAAACCGAGCGCCGAACCTGGTTCTTATCGGAAACAAGGCGCCGTTCACAGCGATAAGCCGCTCACAGCGGACTTAAAAACGCTCCATAAAGGAGCGAAGAGTCAGAAACGCAGCGAAGACGATCAGATCGTTCCTTACGCCGACGCCGGGCCATTGTCGGCCAAGCTACTAAGGGATGGGACGCTGAAAACCTACAAGGGTTTTCCGCACGGCATGCCCACGACGCAGGCAGAAACGATCAATGCCGATCCGCTCGCGTTCTTCAAAGCGCAGGCGTGCCCGGTCGCATTATCGAAGCCTGGGTTCCCGCAACGTCATGACCAGTTCCGTACCGTGCGCCTGGGCCAGAATCTCGGCCCCGCTCAATCCCGCGGTGCATTCCTACCTGAACCGGGTACAGCCTGGGTTCCTCCAGCGCAGCGGCGATCCGGTCGCGGCGCACCAAATGGCATTGCAATCCCTGGACAATTTGCGCCAGCAGCAAGCCCTCGCGCTCTCCTATTTCGACAGCTTCCTCGTCTTCGGAGCGCTCGCCGCAGCCCTCGCCATCTTTGTCCTTTTCATGAAGCGCTCCGTCGCGGAAAAAGGTGCACCCGTCAGCGCCGAGTAGGCCTAATCGTCAGGGAATTCTGAAAGGAACCAACTTATGATGTCCGAAGAAAGTTGCCCGCACATCAATGAGATCACCTCAGTCAAGCAACCGCAGCGCCTCGAGTGCGCGGAATGCGTCAAGATTGGCGCCGCCTGGGTCCACTTGCGAACGTGTCAGGAATGCGGCGTGACGCTTTGCTGCGACAGCTCGCCTAACCAACATGCGAGCAAGCACGCGCACGCGGTCGGCCATCCGGTCATCGCTTCGGCGCAGCCGGGAGAACGCTGGCTCTACTGTTACCCGGATGAGGCCTTCGCGGAATATTAGCGCGGTGCATCAGCAAAATTGAGACCGCCATGGCAGAGCCCGGACATGCGGAAGCATGTCCCTCCGGAGGGACGCGCTTCCGCGCGTCCATGCTCGCCATTCGCATTCCTGGAAACTAGTCCCCGAGCCACGAGACCCTTCATCGTCCTTCTGTCCATCGACGGAGTGGCCGGCCAATTCCGGTTGCTTTACATGTCAGAAGAGAGATAAGAAATCGAATGAACGTGATCGGCACAGTCGAAAGCCTCTGGCGCTATCCGGTGAAAAGCATGTGCGGCGAAGAAATGGACGAACTCTTCGCCGGTTTCGCCGGTGTCTATGGCGATCGGCTCTATGCCTTTCGCAGTTCCACTGCGCCCGGGGGATTTCCTTACTTCACAGCGCGCGATAAGCGTCAGATGCTTTGCTATCGCCCGCGCTTTCGCCAGCCGGAGAAGGCGGTTGCGCCGCCTAACCTTTCCGAGGCCGAACGCATGCCGCCGGGAGCCACTCCGCTTTACGCCGATCCCGCCGACCTGGCACTTGATGTGGAAACGCCGTCTGGAGAAACAATCCCGATCGACGACCCGGCGCTGATCGATCTGCTGCGAGCCGGAATCGATCCCGCTCCCGAAGTCACTCTCATGCGCTCGGAGCGCGCTCTAACGGATTGCCGCCCCCTGTCGCTCTTCGCTCTGCAATCGGTGAAAAAGCTCGCCGAAGAAACCGGAATCGAAATCAACAAGCTTTGCTTCCGGGCCAACCTTTATCTTGACCTGGCGAATACCGAAGGCTTTGCGGAGGAACGATTCGTTGGTCGCTCTCTGCGCATCGGCGAGAAAGTCGTTGTCTCCGTTGTCGAACGCGACCCGCGCTGCATGGTCATCACGCTCGATCCGGAGACAGGCGAGAAGGCGCCCGCCGTGTTGAAGGCCGTGGCGCAAAAGCATGGCGGAAACGCCGGCCTCTATGGCGCAGTCCTGGCCGAAGGAATGATTCGCAAGGGCGATGCCGTAGAGCTGCTGCCCTAACGACTCGGGCATCGTCCATCCCGCGGCTTGGTTTTCGAAGTCTGCTGCGCAACCTGTCCGTCACGCGCGCGACGGCCTGCGTCGCCCGGTCGCGCGGTTTGCTCGCCTCGATTTGGATCTGATTGATCGCGCGGTCCATCGCCGTCTTGACGCTCGCCGCCGTCCCGCCTTTCTCGCACTCGCGCACCAGCACGCCCTCCAGCCGCGCGATCACGGCGTCGACGGTGTATTTGGGATTCACTTCGGGTCTTTCGTGCGTCTTGATCGCGCTATAGACATCGATCATCTCCTCGCTGTGCGCGGCCCATCGCAGCACGCGATAGAAAAGCGCGCCTTGCCGCTGGCCTTTGAAGATCAGATCGATCAAGGCCGCAACGAGCGACACCGGCATGAGCGCGAAGTCGCGCACATTGGAGAAAAAGATCTTGAGCTGAAAGACGAGAACGTCGCGCAGAAACTTCCAATGATCGTTCTCATTGCTGCCGGGCTGAACCGCGAGCGGACCGGGTGAGTTCATTGCGCTATTCTACGCAGCAGTCGCCTCTACAGGAAAGCGCGGGCTCAACAATTCTCTGGAAAATGTGCCAGCGATCGCTTTCCCTAGAACAAGCCCTCCCACCCGCAACCAGACCACACACGGCTTTTGGGTTCTCCAGTTCAAACCCGCCCAACAAACCTCAATCCCGATGCGAACAACTCGACGAAAAGACTCATTTGCAGCACAGAGAACATCAACCCCAAGCCCAAGCTATTTATCAGAGAAAGCGTGTCACTGACTTTGGCCTAACGACGACACGCCTGACCACCGCGGGTTAACAAGTGGCATTCATCCACAATGAAAATCCGCGCATGCGGGCGGTTCGCGATTGGCTGCATCGTTCAAATTAGACTCGCCGTCATAATCTCGCTGTCACAGCACTTAGTTAATCTAGTTGATCTCATTCCCAGCCCTTATACTTTTTCAAAACGCCATCATTCTTTACGAAGAAGAAGTCGCCCCCGGTTAACGCCCCGTCATAGGGCCTATAGTGACAGTCAACAATGTCGTACAAACAGTAGTCATTTTCATACATTATCTCCAAAATATCACGAGGTGTCGTTCTTCCGATATAAGCTTCCAAACAACCGAATTCGATAATCATGAACGTGGCGCACTGCAAAACGTGTGTCGCCCCTTTCAGCGCTGAAAGTTCCCCTCCCTGGAGATCCAGCTTTACTAGGTCTGGAACCAGAGACATCTGATCTGAGATGTTGTCTAGTGTCTCGACATCCACTTCGATTACCTTGTTCGCTTTTCCTGATACATGATTAAGGAGGGACGCACTTGTGTCTGATTCTTCTTCACGCCAAATATTGAATGTTGCCTTCCCCGACGATTCACCCAGTGCCATTTTAAGAACTTTGGGTGGAGGTCGAATATGAGAAATGTTCTTCTCGATATGTTGTTGTACGAAAGGATTCGGCTCGATAAGAACAATTTGCGCCCCAGGGAACAGACTAGCAGCTTCCCTTGACCAAACTCCTCTGAATGCTCCCCCATCAATAATTACTCGCGGCGAGAAGCCCAGTTTTTTGGCAAGCTCCATCCTTTCTTTCCAGGTGGGCATTAAGTGCGTTCGATGTGTGCCCGTTTTCACCATGGCGACACCGATTGCGTTTAAGGGCGTGTTGATGATTTTCTTGAGGGTAATTCGTGATGATTTCTTCATCGCAAGCTGCCTTTCTTCATGCTTTTAGGGTGTAACGGGAACAAGATGAGCTGCGGAGAGCGAATGGAACGGACTGCCAAGCCTCCGATGAAAATCGAGAAATAGGGGTCAGGCAGCATGAGGAGAGCGAAATAGCCAAGTCTGCCTTTGCGCAGCAGGATCTTGAGGAATCCGCCGGGCCAGGTTCACCGGCTCACATTTCTTGACAGAGCGAATCCATGCCCGCAACCAGAGGCGCTGGCAAGAAGTGAGCCGGTTCATCGAGTCGTAAGTGTAGGTCCAGCCATTGTCGGGTGGCAAGGTTGCCGTTGGCGTCAGTAGGTCGCGCACGCTACGCCGATCGTCGAATATTGGTTCAAATTGTTGATCCGCGGCGTAAGTGGTGGTCGTGCGCCTGCCAAAATGGAATCGCTGGACATCGCAGGTGCAACCGTCTCGCGAACTTTGCACAGCGCACTTGCCAATGGATTCCCGGCGGTTTCTCATGGCCTCATGCCAAACGAACCGACACCGGAAAAAATCATGCAACTCGGTCTGGGCTTTTGGGGCGCCAAGACATTGCTGAGCGCGATCGAACTGGGCCTGTTCACCGAGCTGGCCCAGCCGCTCGATGCGGACGAAGTGCGCGATCGTTTGCAGCTTCATCCGCGCAGTGTGCGGGACTTTCTCGATGCGCTCGTCGCGCTCGGGATGCTGGAACGCGATCCGGCGGGGAAATATCGCAACACGCCGGAGACGGACCTTTTTCTCGACCAAGCGAAACCGACTTACGTAGGCGAACTTCTCGAGATGGCGAATATCAGACTTTATAAGAATTGGGGCAGTTTGACCGAAGCGCTACGTGACGGCCAACCCCGGGCCGAAGAGACCGAAACCGGCAACAGCTTTTTCGAAACAATGTATGCCGACCCGGCGAAGCTCGAGAATTTCCTTGGCGCCATGACCGGGATCAGCCTCGGCGCGGCCATCGCCATCGCGAAAGAATTTCCGTGGAAAGATTACCAGTCCTTTATCGACATCGGTACCGCGCAGGGCGCCCTGCCGGTGCAGGTGGCGCTGGCGCATCCGCATCTCACCGGCGGCGGGTTCGATTTGGAAGTAGTCCGACCCGTCTTCGAGAAATACGTTGCCAGTCACGGCTTGTCCGACCGGCTGAAATTTTACTCTGGCAGCTTCTTCACCGACCCACTCCCGGCGGCTAACGTCCTCGTGATGGGTCATATTCTGCACGATTGGAATCTGGCTGAGAAAAAAATGCTTTTGCGCAAAGCCTACGATTCGCTGCCGGCTAACGGCGCGCTGATCGTTTACGAAGCCCTGATCGATGACGACCGGCGGAAGAACGCATTCGGCCTGCTCATGAGTCTCAACATGTTGATCGAAACACCGGGCGGCTTTGATTACACCGGGGCGGATTGCCGGGCCTGGATGCGCGAAGTGGGTTTCCGCGAAACCCGCGTCGAGCATCTCCTCGGTCCCGACTCGATGGTGGTGGGGATCAAATGAGAATCGAGCGCCCGGATCAGAAGATGTGTCGTTAGGCCAGGCTCGCATCGTGTCGGCTCGCGAAGGATAACGATGAAACCGACGCGGATTTTCATCCTCACACTGACAGCGATGATCGCCTTCGCGAGCAACTCTCTGCTCTGCCGGGCGGCCTTGAAGCACACCGGTATCGACGCGGCTAGTTTCACCTTCATCCGCATCTTTTCCGGCGCCGTTGCCCTTTGGCTCATCATGAAACTGCGCAGCAAGAGTTCGATGAGCGCCGGCAACTGGCCCTCCGCGCTGGCCCTTTTCGTTTATGCGGCTGCATTTTCGTTTGCCTACAACAGCCTCGCGGCCGGCACGGGCGCGCTGCTGCTCTTCGGCGCGGTCCAGGCCACGATGATCCTCTGGGGTCTGCGCAGAGGAGAACAGCTCCATGCGCGCCAGGTTTTCGGCCTCGCTCTGGCCGCAGGCGGGCTTGTTCTGCTCTTGTTCCCCGGTCTCGCGTCACCGTCGTTAGGCGGCTCAACCTTGATGCTCGGGGCCGGGGTGGCCTGGGGGATTTATTCGCTCCGCGGCAAGGGCGAGAAGAGTCCGATCAGTGCTACGGCGGGCAATTTCCTCCGGGCCGTTCCCTTCGCTGTCGCGCTCAGCATCGTCTTCTTTCCCTGGGCGCGGGTCGATCGCGCGGGAGCCGCCTACGCCATCCTCTCGGGTGCGATCGCTTCCGGAGCCGGTTACGTCATCTGGTATGGCGCGCTCTCCGGCCTGAAAGCCGCCAGCGCCGCCACCGTCCAGCTCAGCGTGCCGGTCCTCGCAGCCACCGGCGGCATTCTTTTGCTCGGCGAACCTCTCAGCCTGCGATTCGTCCTCGCCTCGATCGCAGTCCTGGGCGGCATCGCCCTGGTCGTGATCGAAAAGCGGGCCACTGCCTGATTCGTTAGGCGGCGTGGACGATCAACTTCTTCCTTTCTAATTTGCGCTCGCACTGTTAACCGAACCACCGTGAAGCGACTTCTCTGGCTCGATATTTCAAAAGGGTTGGCCATTCTCGTGGTCGTTTACTTTCATTTTTTCATGACCTACTTCGAGCATGGGTCGCTCCCCCCGGCCGACTGGAGCAGCCTTGCGACCGGCCTGATGACTTTTCTCGGTATCGCCTGGGTGAAAATTTCCGGGCTAGGCTTCCATGCGGTCGGGGCGTTCATCATCCTGAGCGGCTGGGTGCTCATGCAATCGACGGAACGCCGGGCCGCGTCGGGGCCGGTATCGTGGGCCGCGTGGTATCGTTCACGACTTTTCCGCCTTTACCCGATGTATTGGGTCGCGCACCTGGTCTATCTCGTTTCGCCTTTCGTCGCACGTTTCGAGAAAGTCGACAGCCGAATCGTGCTCAGCCTGCTCGGGCTGCGCTTCATCGATATCAGCATGAACTTCTTCTACCTCAATGCAGCGTGGTGGTATTTCTCCATGCTGATTCAGTTCTATCTGATTTTCCCGATTCTCTTTTGGGGCGCGAGAAAACTCGGGCCTTCGGTCTTCTTGCTCGTCGCGTGCGCCCTGGGATTTTTCGTGCGCTACCTGATGCTCGTCCCGTATCCACAGAACGGCATGTGGGTCCTGGGCGGCTGCGCCATTTGCCGGCTGCCGGAATTCGCCCTCGGCATGGCTCTGGGAATGTGGGCCGGCCGATCGCAGGATCGCGTCGAACGATTTCTCCTCGGCGGCTTCGGGCTGGTCACCGGAGTGCTGCTCTATCCCGCAGCGCTCCAGCTTTATCACGGCCTGGTCGCTTATATCTTTGTCGACCTTGCCACCGGCGCCTGCTGTTTCCTTGTCCTGGCAGGTATGGCTGGAATCATCGCGCGCTTCCCCTATCCGGCCAAAGTGCTCGGGCTGGTCGGCGCCTTTTCCTACGGCATCTATCTGGTCCATCAGCCCTACGTTATCTGGCTCGGACTGCGCATTCGCGAATTGCCGATCTGGCTCTTCCTGCTCATCGTCGTCGCAACTCTCACGGTGATGAGCGCGTGGGGAATCACCCTGGAAAAAGCGACCAACGCGTTCGTCAACAAACTCACTGCCAAGCCACAGCCACCACCCACGCTCTGATCGACGCCAACCAGAATTGTCGCAATAACTCACGCGGCTTCGTCGGCCTTGCAGGCGACATAAACCGTGCTCTCCGATGTGTCTTCCAAGAGCGGATTGGGAAAACTGATAATGTGCGCTCGAGCCGTCGCGAAAGAGCTACCGAGCGCGCCAAGGAAATCCTCGTCCGGCGGGTAATCGGACCAAAGGGCGAAGACGCCGCCAGGATGCAAGTGAGCGGCGAGCGAGCGCAGTCCTTCCGGTTGGTAGAAACGGGCGTTGCTCGCGTCCAGAAAATGGCGGGGCGAATGATCGATATCCAGCAGCACGGCGTGGAAGAGCCGGCCCGGCTGCGCCGCGTCGAATCCTTCCGTGGATCGCGCGCAGGCAAAGAAGTCGGCGTGCAACATCCTGCAGCGCGGATCACCGGTGAGCTTCTCGCCCAGTGGCACCATGCCGCGTTCGTGCCATTCGATTACCGGCGACAAAGCATCCACGATGAGAAGCGAAGCGACCTCGTGATGCTCAAGGGCCGCCGCCGCAGTGTAGCCGAGCCCCAGCCCGCCGACCACCACGTCCCACGATGTGCCTTTCAACTCCGATAACCCTGTGTGCGCGAGCGCCATTTCCACTTCATGAAACAGGCTCGACATCAGGAACGCGTCGCCCAGCTTGACCTCGTAGACCTCCATCCCGCCTAACGAGAGCATCCGCCGCCGGCGCAGAATCAGTTCACCGAGCGGTGTCTCGCGGTAATCGAGTTCCTCAAAGTTTCGGCTCATGGTCGTTCGACCTTGTTTGATATCAGTTCGAAACTTCAGCACGTCCTTGACGGCATGGCGCTGGCAGCCGCTTCAAGTATTCCCGGGGCTCTATACCCCGAGCACATCCCTAATCGGTCGTGAACTCCTTCAGAAGGGCGGCGTCGAACTCGACCTCCACCTTTGCGCCATCGGCGGCAGCGTCGTCGATGGTCAGGGTCCCGGCGAGCTTCGCGGGCTCGTCGATTTTCGTTTTCAAGGCTGAAGGCTCGACGGTGCCGGAATACTGCACCAAGCCGCCCTTAAGCGCGACCCAGTAGTTGATCCGCGGTCCACCGTTTAGGTCCACCGTCATGCCTTCGGTTACCGCGCTGTCGGTACAACTCATCTTGGTGCAGGCCTTCAGCTTCGGGCCCAGATCGGTCCCGGAAAAGATCAGGCGCCGAATCTTGTTGCTGGGATCGACGGCGTCCGGGCCTTTGACGAGATAAGCAAACTTCAGGACAAGAGCCGTGCCTTTGAAATTCAATGTGCCCTTGGCTTCGCCGCCCTGGGCGCGGCTCGACCCTGCAAAACACAACGTGCACGCTGCGATCACCGCAAGGCAGCAGCGCAAACGGCGTCGGGTAACGATTATCTGAGGCGTGGTGTTGACTGTCATGGCGTGTGTCCTTTCGGTTTGCTCAGAGAGCGTTTCTCACAGTTATGATCAGTGATGCGGGGAACGGCAAGATCGAATTTTGTTTCGCAACCAGACTCGGCGACCAGGCGTTCGCGAAAACCCGCCTGCATTTGTGCGGCACGCTGATAATTTGAGGATGAATCAAAAACTGGATCACGCTCCCGATCTGACCAAGCGCGCGCCCCGCAGCCCGCGGGTTCGGCTCGGCGGCTATGTTGTTCTCGGCCGAATCCTCGACAAAGGCCGGGCCGAACTGGCGGGCACGGCCGGCGAATTCAAATACAATAACCCGGGTGATTATCACTGGTTCCGGTTTACCGGGATCACGCCCGAAGCCCTCAAAGCCGAACTCGCCACGGGAAAAGGCGACGGTGAAATGCTGGCCTGGATTCAACAAAACGCGCCTAACCAACATAGCCCCTGGGAACTCCAGCAATGGAGCGCCTACTTTTCCGAGCGCGGTCCCGATAGCGACGTGGAAACGCTCGAGATGTTTGCCGAGCGTATCGGCCGATTCAACAAAACGCGCGAGGACGTCAAGACCTGGTTCGACCTGCTCGACCTGGACGATTATGTCACGTTCGGAGGCAAGGCCTGAGCGAGCACATGCCACGTTGTTCCTGGGCTACGACCGAGCCCTCCATCACTTACCACGACGAAGAATGGGGCGTGCCGGTGCATAACGACCGGCTGCTCTTCGAGTTCCTCATTCTGGAAGGCGCGCAAGCCGGGCTGAGTTGGATCACGATTCTGAAGAAGCGCGGAAAACTATCGGAAAGCCTTCGATAACTTCCGCGTCGAGAAAATTGCCCGCTACGGCGCGCGCGATGTAAATCGATTGCTGGCCGATCCGGGTATCGTCCGCAATCGCCTCAAAATCGCAGCCACGATCCAGAACGCGCAGGCGTTTCTCGAAGTGCGCGAGGAGTTCGGCAGCTTCGATCGCTATCTCTGGGACTTCGTCGGCGGAAAGCCGAAGCAGAATCGCTGGCGGACTCTGGCGCAGGTGCCGGCGCGCACTGCCGAATCCGACGCCATGAGCCGCGACCTGTTGCGACGCGGATTCAAGTTCGTCGGTTCCACCATCTGTTACGCTTTTATGCAAGCGACCGGCATGGTGAACGATCACCTTGTCACCTGTCCGCGCTACGCGGAAGTCCGCCGCACATCTCGCCGCAAGTTGTAGCGCATTCGTCTCTCGCCATTCGCCCCTTTAAGCCCGACCCTCAACGTGCGGTCGCCCTTCTTATCCCCTCGCTCACTTCGCCGACGCCTGCCAATGATCGGCCGGCTCGAGGACCAAGCGCGGCCCGGCGCCATTTAGCCAGGCGAGGGCGTCTGCATCATGGCGCAGATAGCTATCCCAGAAGGCGGTCGTCACTGCCAGCATGACGCGATGGTGATTCGGATTACGCGGCTCGTGATCGCCGGGCAGAGCCCGATCGGTAAAAGCAGAATGCTCGGCGTTGTTCAAAACGACCTCGTACTTCGGCGCGCCCCTTAGCGCCGGATAAACGGCTAACCGCGATTGCACGTCCGTCCTTCCGATCGGCGACGTGTCTTTGGTGCCCGTCATGAGCAGCCACGGAATTCTGACCGACCCGAAGGCCTGTTCGGCATTGCCATGCTTCGGCGCGCTCGGGCTGAACGCAATCGCCGCCCTGATCCGAGAATCGGTCAGCTCTTGTCCCAGCATTGGAAAGGTCTCACCACTGACCGCCTCGGTTGTCACCGCGCCAAAGGAATGACCTGACATCCCGATCGCCTGCATATCGAGCCGACCGGCCAGCGGATGTTGCGCTTCGCCATTCCACGCCGTCAAAGCATCGAGCACCGCATGCACATCCCGGGCGCGATCCATGAAGTTGCTGAGTGACGCCGCCTGCTGCATCGCCTCCATCCTTTGCCCGACCGGCTGGTCACGCCAGACGGAGTCATCACTCCCGGGATGCTGAATGAAGACCGCGAAATAACCCCGCGCCGCCCAATGCTGACCAAGAAAAGCGTCGCCATTCCGCGTTCCGCCAAGACCATGACTGAACATTACCACCGGCGCCGGGTTGGTCGCGGCCGGGAGATAAACGCGCAACGGCAGGTCGCGCCCGCCTTTCCCATCCCGCGCGGTTAACTCCAAGTCGCGGGCTTTGAAATTCGGGTCAACCGCCAACGGATCATAGCCCGGGCGTAAAGCTGAGCGGAGGAAAGGAACAGGATCAGCACCCAGAGACAGGAACAATTTTTCACACCACCAATGATCGCCTTCGAGCATGAACGGTTACAATATTTTTTGCGCCCCTCGCCACTCGCCCCTGCTCCCGTTATACTCCTACCATGACCACCTCAACCAGCAGTTCTGTGTCATCACGCGACACACCCACGCCGCGCGTCGTTGTCCGCGGCAGTGCCAGCGGTTTCGCGCAGGAAGTCACCGTCGGCAAATACACTTTGCGCGTGGACGAACCGCTCAGCGCTGGCGGCACCGAATCAGCGCCCGATCCCTACGATTACCTGCTCACAGCGCTCGGGTCCTGCACCTCCATGACCGTGGGTTGGTACGCGCGTCATCACACGATCCCGCTCGAGAATGTCACCGTCTCACTGCGCCATTCGCGCATCCACGCGCAGGACTGTGCGGAATGCGCAACCAAGGCCGGACTGCTCGACCGAATCGATCTCGACCTACAACTGACCGGCCCGATCACTCCAGAACAACACGCGAAGTTGATGGAGATAGCCGGAAAATGCCCGGTCCACCGCACTCTCAAGTCCGAAATCGACATCCGGCTGCGCGCCGCCTGACCCCGCACTTCTGGCGACTCGTTTTCCTGCGAAACTGCTCACGCCTGCCGTGCACTGTTCGCAGACGCATCGGTGCGAATGGGAACGCGGCCGCCGAGGATCACCGTCGCGCATCTGATCGGCAAATTTTTTCCTTGCCGGCCGCGGGCACCGCCTCTACAAAGCTGGGATTCATGAATTCGGCTTTTGTCGTTCCCCGTCACCGTAGGCAAGCCCGGATTCGGCCGAATTTTCCCGCAATAAAAGGCGGGATTTTCCGGCCCATTTTAGATCACAACACGGCATGAAGGATTCAAGCGCGGCTTCGGTGATTTTCCCGCCTTCAACGGCTGGATGTTCGGGCGATACTCGTACATCGCGCTCCTCCCGCTGATCATCGCTCTGGCCCTTGCTGGTTGTGGGATCCCGGCAGGGGTGGCGATGTGGTTCCAAACCAGGCGCTACTCGGGCGATGGCATCATTCATAGTTGCTCGAACCTTGATAGTCGGGCTATTCTATCGATTTTCCAGCATTCGACGCATCTCGCCCCTTCAATGCTTCCTACCGAATGGCGGACGTTCCCCTAACCCCTATGAAGAGTGTCAACGGGTGAGTTGGTAGTTTTACTGATTACATTGGTTTGGTTGTTTGATGGGTTAAGGTTGGCTTTGGGAACGCTTCCGCTTCTTTTACCGCTGAAGATTCTTCAGCGGCTGATACTCCTATCCGCACATCCGCTCTTGGCGTCGGAGTGCAATGTGACTTATGCCGTCGGGTGAAGCGGAACGTGGGCGCGGTCCAATCTAAAGCGACGAAGCTCGTCGTTTTACGGTTCAGGTTAGATCCCGGACACGCGCCACGTTCCAAAGGGTTCATGCGACCTTAGGTAATGATCTGTTCCCCTCGAACCACTCCGTTGGGTTGCTTTCTCATGGTTTCAAATCTTGAGGCCGAGGTGCGGCGGCGCTGAGGCGGCCGGTGTGCATACGCCACAGGTCGACCGCCAGATGGCGCGCCACTGCCACGATCGCTTTCTTGCGCAGCGCGCCGGTGGCGCGCGAGCCTTTGCACAGAATACCGAGCCGTTTTGCCACCGGCGGATATTGCGGCTGGAAGCGCACCATGCGCCAGGCGCACTCCACCAGAGCGGCGCGCACCCGCGGGTTGCCGCGTTTGGTCACGCTTCCCGGCACGCGTTTGCTTCCGCTGCTGCGTTCGCCCGGACAGAGCCCGGTGTAGGAACTGATGGTGCGCCGGTTGTGGAACCGATGCCAGTCGCAGATCTCTCGGCTCAGCACCACGGTGGTGAGCTTGCCCAGTCCGAGCGGGATTGAATCGGGCGCGGCCGCTTCCAATTCATTGCCCAATTGGCTGATCTGATCCTCCAGGGCGAAGAGCGCCGGCCGATACCCCTCCAGACGAGCCACGATCCACCCCGGCAGATGCTTTTGCAGCCGGGCCCAGGTCTGGTTCTTCCACCAGTGCGCCGGGGCGGGCAAGGCGTGGCTGATCAAGAGCGCGCGCCCCTGGGCTTCCAGCTTCTGGCGATGATGGACCAGTTGCTCGCGCTGACGGGAGACGTGGCGCGCCTGTTCTTCCTCCTCGCTCGGGACCCGGATGACGGCCAGTTCGCGGGTGTTGCCCTCCAGATAACGCGAGAGCCGCTGGCAGAGGGTGGTGGCATCGCGCGGATCGGTCTTTACCCGGGTGCACCCCTCGTCGAGCTTCCGCGGCGCAATCACCTGGCAATGCGCGCCAGCGCCAATGAGCTGCCGGTAGAGCGTGAACCCAAACCCGCACGCTTCGTAAACCACCTGCACTTCGTGACCGGCCCGGAGCAGTCCTTCCACCCAGGGCACGAACTCGCGGGCGCGAACCGCCGCGCCGCCTTCGGCAGCAATTGATCGTACTGCGCCACCGCCACGTAGAGCCGGGCATGGACATCCAGCCCGATCTTGATCACCGCCGGGGCAAGCCTTATCTTCTTTCCGGTCCGCTCGAGTGAGCAGACCCCTTCGTGATGAACGATTGTTTTATTCATAAGCGGGTGAGTCTAAACCGCTCACCCGCTTCTCTTCATGCCATCTAATGGCAGTGGAGCTGACCGCCACCCGGCGTACGCTCATGTTTCCAGATGACTAGAACCTCTTCACTTCGAGCATCGCGCGCTCTCGGTGGCGGCAGCTCACTTCCGTCTCGTTAGGCTTTTGCAGCGTGACGCCTCATCCAGCAGCCGCGCTCAAGCGTTCAGCAGTAGTGTTTCTGCTTCTGTTTGTCGCCTGTCTATGCACGATTGGATGGGTGGTATTAGAAGGCCGAGATGCCGTGTCGGTAGCCATTAAGCTCCAGAATGATTTCAGAGTTGCGCGAGAGTTCCAGGTGCACTCGAACGCGCATTACCGGATCGAGGTGCGATGCTCACGAACACTGCCCTTCGATCAGCTCAAGCAGCTGTTGCAGGGCGGGAACTTGGTCAACATCACGCTGACCGAGAATGGCACTCCCGTGCCGCTCAGGTATTTCTCCGAATTCGGAAATTTAGGCTTCGCTGCGGACTACATCAGCCAGGATATCGCGATTTTCGCAGGCCACACACAGCGCCGATACGCGCTGAGCTGTTCCGTGGTGCGGCCCATTGCCGAGCTCCGCAGCACGAGTCCGATGCTGGTCGTCGGACTGGACCCGCTGGCGGTCGAAGGCGGCGCGCTACTGAACGCTTTGCTATTCGTCTTCGCTCTGCTTTTTGGCGTTGTCTCGCTCGTGCTCTGGTCAGCATATTGGCTGCGGGTTCGACGCGCTAGACATCTCCAACGAGCAGAGGCCTAACAGCGGTCCGGGCCGAGGAGAACTTCTCGGGGGAAAGCTTCAGATTTATCATGTTGGTGGCAGCCATCTATGACATTCATGGCAACCTTCCCGCTTTGGAGGCTGTGTTGGAAGATGTGGCTCGGGCCGGCGCAGACCAGATCGTGGTCGGCGGAGATGTGGTCCCGGGACCATTGCCGCGGGAAACGCTTGAGCGGCTGCTCGAGATAGAGATTCCGGTTCAGTTCATCAAGGGTAACGGCGAGGCGGCCGTGCTGGCGGAGAAGTCGGGCAGAGATCCTGGCGTCCCTGTCCAGTATCGAGAAGCGATTCGGTGGAATGCGGCACAGCTTCGGCCGCGCGATGCCGGGTTACTGGCCAGTTGGCCGGAAACGTTGCGGATCGAAATTGCCGCAGTGGGCAAAGTCCTCTTCTGCCATGCCACTCCGCAAAATTATCACGATGTGTTTACTCGTCGTACGCCCGAAGATCAACTCGTGCCGGTTTTCGCAGAATCCGGCGCGGACGTGGTCGTTTGCGGTCATACCCATATGCAGTTCGATCGAAGGATCGGCGACGCGCGCGTGCTCAACGCCGGCAGTGTCGGAATGCCCTTCGGTATGCCGGGCGCCTATTGGCTTTTACTTGGGTCCGAGATCGAATTCCGCCGGACGGATTACGATCTGGCGAGAGCGGCGGGGCGAATTCGGACGACGCACTATCCCAAGGCGGAAGAATTCGCTGCGCGTAATGTCCTGCATCCTCCTTCGGAAGAGGAAATGCTGGCAGTTTTTGCAGTGTCCCAGCCAGGAGCTGCGTCTGCTAACGGCCCGCCCGCTCGGCTGTAGCTACCTGGCAATGCATTCCCGGAACCTGGGGGCACACACTGCATTCGATTGCGTCCTGCCTTGGTGTAGGGCAAATCTCCCGATGGCTAACAAGCACATTGAGCAGGCAAAAAGTTCTTTTTCGCTGATTTCGGCCAGCTGGCTGGCGCACTCAGCCCGCCAGGCGGTCGCATCCGGAGTGTCTTTGGTGGTCGCCCGCTTATTCAAAATGCCAGAGGCCTACTGGGCGCCGATCACGACGCTCATCGTGATGCAATCAACGCTCGGAGCAGCCTGGATCAGCTCGAAATTTCGACTGATCGGAACGGCACTGGGTGCTGCGCTTGGAGCATTGTTGGCGGGCTACTTCAGCCCGGGGATCATCGTCTTCGGCCTGGCGATCTTTGTCCTCGGACTGCTTTGCGCCATTTTGCGTCTCGATCAGAGCGCCTACCGATTCGCGGGCATCACGCTCACGATTGTCATGCTGGTCGCAAGGCCACAACCACATTGGATGACAGGACTCCACCGCTTCATCGAGGTTTCGCTCGGAATTGGCGTCGCGCTTATCCTGACCGCAATCTGGCCGCAGCGAGCATTGCCTGTGGAATGAACCCCGCGAACCGTGAGAACCGACCTTTTCGCATGAAGATTTTGCCTGGCGTGCGCAGGCGGGGTTGCTTCTCGGCTCCACATTTGGCCCTCGGCGGCCGCTGAACCTGATCGTTAGGCCAGGATCATGGCTGGATATTCCGGAACACCACTTTGGAAGAAACTTGGCTATCGGGAAGGCATGACCGCCTGCACCGACGGAGCGCCCGAGGGTTACGCTGCCATGCTTGCTCTCCCGCCGAGGATTTCCGTGGACTGGGCGGAACGCGCGAGCACGCGAACCTCCCTGGTCCATATCTTTGCTTTATCGAAATCCGCACTGAGAACGAAGCTGCGATCCTCTCGCACGGCGATTGCTCCCGCTGGGGTGATTTGGGTTTCCTGGCCGAAGAAGAGCTCGGGGGTTGCCACCGACATCACGGAAGATGTGGTGCGGACGGTCGCGTCACCTTTGGGCCTGGTCGACATAAAGGCATGTGCGGTCGATGAGGTCTGGTCCGGACTGAAACTGGTAATTCGAAAGGAACTGCGGTGAGCGGGCTGATGGTTATTCGTTGCGAGTTATTCGATATCAGTTATCAGGGTGCATATGAGTTCGCCAACGAATACTCCGCATTTTCTGGGTCTCCGTACCGTTATCTATCACGCGCCGGATCTTGGAAGAGCCAGGACATGGTACTCGTCGGTTCTCGGCCTCGTTCCTTACTTTGACCAACCGTTTTATGTGGGTTTTAACGTCGGCGGCTACGAACTCGGTCTTGATCCCGACTCCTCCGCCACGGCCGGCGGAGCGGGCGGTTCGGTGGCGTATTGGGGCGTTGCCGATGCCAGCTCCGCCCTGGAACGTTTGCTTTCGCTGGGCGCGACCGCGCGTACCGACCTTCAGGACGTGGGCGATGGCATTCGCGTCGCGACCGTTTTCGATCCCTTTGGGAACATCTTTGGCCTGATCGAGAATCCGCATTTCAAGTTGCCAGGGTGAGCGTTTGGCTCGAGCGGGCAAAGCCGGACCTCGAATTTTTTTGGGATTAGCAAGTCTTCGAACCCCGTGCCAATACGAGACACAACGAGATGAAAGCTAAGAAGACCATTCGAGAGCGCACCGCGCGACGAGCGAAGACAACCAGGGCCGAGACGCCGGACGATTGCCTCGCCGGCGTCGCCCCTGAGAAGCGAGCCGCACTCGAAACACTTCGGAAGAGAATAAAGGATGCGGCGCCGGAAGCGGAGGAGTGCATTAGCTACGGGGTCCCTGCCTTCCGTCTCAATGGCAAGCTGCTGGTGGCCTATGCTGCCGCCGCACACCATTGCGCCTTTTATCCCGGTTCAGTCGTGCAGGCACTCCAGGACGAACTCAGCGGCTACGATATCAGCAAGGGTACGGTCCGGTTTTCAGCGGATAGGCCTCTGCCGGCTGCCTTGGTGCGGAAGCTGGTAAGGCTCCGGATTGCGAAGAACAGTTCCTGACCTGCAAACGATCGAAACGCCCTCCTTGGCGAATCCAGTCGATAGCGGGATTTGGGACGGTGCATCTCTCGCAACTGCCCTTCGGGATGCATCTCGTTGGACCTTTCGATTAAGACGGTATAAAAAGTCCCGCGGCTCATTTATAAAGATGACGCCAGTCGCATACAGCACGAGCGAAGTCTGGCGCAATCCATATCATGAGTGAACAAGCGGGCGATGTCACCTTCAACGGTTCCATTCCAAAGCTGTACGAAATGTATCTCGTGCCGCTGATCTTCGAGCCCTATGCGAGCAACCTGATAAGTCGGCTGGATGCAGGGTCTCTCTCGCGCGTGCTTGAGATCGCCGCCGGGACGGGAGTCGTGACCCGTGCGCTGGCTGCCACATTGCCTGAGAGCGTCTCGATTGTCGCAACCGATCTGAACGAATCAATGCTGGAGC
This sequence comes from uncultured Verrucomicrobiae bacterium, assembly GCA_963738045.1. Classification (GTDB taxonomy): domain Bacteria; phylum Verrucomicrobiota; class Verrucomicrobiia; order Chthoniobacterales; family UBA10450; genus Palsa-1392. The sequence goes on from CAVTUX010000004.1 coordinate 417,195, forward strand.
ACGCCATCTCGATCGGAACCAAGCGGCCGGTGGAATGGCGACAGGCGGACGTTATGGTTCTCCCCTTCCCCGATGCGAGCTTTGACGCCGTGATCTGCCAGTTCGGAGTCATGTTCTTTCCCGACAAGGTGAAAGCCTTCTCGGAGGTGCATCGCGTCCTTCGTCCGGGTGGCCAGTTTGTTTTCAACACCTGGGATCGAATCGAAGAGAACGAATTTGTCGATACGGTGACAACGGCCCTGGCCGCGATGTTCCCTGATAATCCGCCGCGCTTCCATGCGCGCGTTCCGCACGGCTATCATGACCGGGCAGTGATTGAGCGGGATTTGGCGGCCGCTGGGTTTGCCAATCCGCCTCAAATTATCACCCTGGCTGCGCGGAGTGAGGCCAAGTCCCCCCGCATCCCGGCGATGGCCTATTGTCAGGGAACTCCGCTTCGAAACGAAATCGAAGAACGGGATGAATTGCTGCTGGGCGAGGCGACGGTGCTCGCCGTCAAAGCGCTCGCCGAGCGCTTCGGGACGGGGCACATTAGCGGAAAGATCCAAGCCCACATCGTGAGCGTCGCGAAGTAAGGAAGAAAGAGTAATGATCGCTTCCATTTGGGCCGCGATCGGTTTCGCTTCTCTGCTGGGAAACCGCCTCCCCGCGTGCGCAAAACGCGAGTCAGCGCATTTCTCTGAATCAGTTCGTTTCCAATCTATTACATCTACTAATTACTTGGAATTCATATGACAAATTCAGCCGGCCGCGATGACGAGTCCAGCTACAACTGCTCAATTTTGTAGCCCTTCTTTTCCAGAAGTTCGATCACATTGTTCGGTCCACAGAAGTGACCGGTCCCGACGACGATCGACGTTGGAACTCCGCTCTGAATCAAGGCGCAGATTTTCGGAATCCACCGCAGATTGCGGTAATCAAGCAGGCGGATTTCCGCGCCGAGGTTCAGATCGCGCTCACGTTTCTCGTCGGCCAGCAATGGGGTAAGGTCGCCGTGTTTCCAGCCATCGCGTATGGCGTTGTAATCGTCTTTGCGCTTGTCGCCCCGGACGAGCGCATCGAGCAGGATCAGTTCGGCGTCGATGTCGGCCATTCCGCGCAGGACATCAACGTGTTGCTCGTTGGTTTCCAAGGCACCACAGGCTTTGTGATGGCGCTGGGCTTCAAAAGCGATGTGATTATCCACCCCAAGCCCACCGTGCAAATCGTTGTAGCCCCGAATGCCCCAGAGGTAATAGGCGATCGCCCAGGGCCGGATGTTCTGAAGGCCCGGCACATATTGCTCACCGAACCGCCAGCCTTTGCCGAGGTAATTGGATTCTCGAAACCTCTTTTGCAGGAAATCCCACGTCTGTGGATGAACATGATGGCGAATATCGTCCCCTTTGGGATAGGTGGCGGCGATTTCGAATCGTTTCGCAAAGTCGCTTTCGCTCGATCGGTCCGGAGCAACTTCAAAGTAAAACTGCTGCGAGTCGCGCATGGCCTGATCGTAGGCTTTGGGCAACGGATAGTCGTGACCGCTGAGCGCGTGCAGGGTGCCGACCAGATAGAAGGGCGCGCGAGCGTTCGTGACGCGCCAGACGCAGGCAGCAGCAGACCGCGCCGTATGAACTGGACCAAAGATCGCTGCAAGCAGAGTACAGCCCGCAAGAATCCCCAAGGGGGAACATGTTCTAGACATGAATCGGTTTTACCAACCGATTTTAGATGGGTCAAGAAGTTTGCCGTCGGATCGGAGCGCGAGCATCCTGCCTATGGCAATGCCTCGCTTTGAACATCGATCAGAAGCTGGCTCGGATCGCGCGCGCGCGGCCATCGGGGAAGTGCGCCTCGTTTATACCGACCTGGCAACTCGGCCGGTCGAGCGACAGTGTCTGCGCCGCACGGAGTGTTGCCAGTTCAAGCTCACCGGCCTCACCCCTTATCTCACGAAGGGTGAAGCGCTCGTCGCGGCGCGGGCGTTGCGGGCGACAGGCCGGAAGAAGCTCCCGGACGAAGCAGGCGGCGCTTGTCCCCTGCTCGATCGCCTCACGGGCAATTGTTTAATCTACGCCGACCGTCCCTTTGGCTGCCGCACACATTTCTGCGCCGCGGCCGGCGGACCAATGGTGCGACGCGAGGTGATCGACTTAATTCGCCGCCTGGAAACAATCGACGCGCAACTCGGCGGCAGCGGCCCGCGCGCACTCGCGGCGGCCGTCACCGTGGCCTTGCGCGAGATTTCCTGACGAATTCAACGGAATTCTTCTCCGCACGTCCTGGACGCGCAGAAGCACGCCCCCAGCTAGTGCGCTCCAGCGGGCGCGTTTGTCTTTCGCACTTTCTGGAAAAAGAAGACAAGCGGCGTGGTAACGAGGCACAGAATGCCGAAGAGGCGGAAGTTATGGGAATAGGTCACGAGATAGGATTGTTGCCCGAGAATGTTGTAAAGAATTTGCGGGGCCTGTTTCGCCGCGAGCCAGGCGCCTTCGTGAGCCGCGAGGCCGTTCTGGATGGTGGCGAGCTTCTGCTGATAGACCGGGTTGTATTGCGAGAAGTGACTAACGAATGCAGCCTGGTTCGACTGCGCGCCGCGCGCCACCAGGGTCGTAAGAGCGGCGATGCCGACACTCCCGCCGAGATTGCGCATGAGGTTAAAGAGGCCGCTGGCGTTACCGATCTGGTTCTGCTCGAGGGTGCCCATGGCGGAGGTGGCGAGCGGTACAAAGATGAAACTGATCGCGATCCCGCTCAGGATGGTGGGCCAGACGATGGTGATCATCCCGATGCTGAGGTTGATGTTGCCGAAAAGAAATGAGGAATAGGCCAGGCCAAGAAAGCCGATCGCAATCAAAACGCGGTTGCTGATTTTCCCGACCAATCGCCCGACGATGACCGTGGCCATGAACGCCCCCACCCCACGCGGGCTGAGCGCGAGGCCGGCGTCGAGCGCGGTGTAGCCGAGCAGATTCTGCATGAAGAGCGGGAGGACCGCGATCGTTCCGTAAAGAAGGGCGCCGAGCACCCCGATAAGGCCGCAACCGACCGCGAGGTTGCGATTTTTCAGGACCCGCAGATCGACGAGCGGCCGCTGCGCGGTCAGCTCCCTAACAACGAAAGCAATGAAGGCCGCGACGGAAATCGTGATGCACCACGCGATCCTGTGCGAACTCAGCCAGTCGAGTTCCTGCCCTTTATCGAGCACGTACTGCAGGGTCGCGAGCCAGAGGGCGAGAAAGCCGAAGCCCATGTAATCGATGCTGCTCGCGCTGACTCTTTCCAGATACGGCGGATCCTCGATGAAAGCGTTCGCCATCAGGCCGGCGAAGAGGCCGATCGGGAGGTTGATGTAGAAGACCCAGCGCCAACTGTAGTTGTCGGTAATCCAGCCGCCTAACGTTGGCCCAAGGATCGGCGCTACCACCACGCCCATGGCGAAGACGGCCATGGCCGAGCCACGTTTGGCGGGCGGGAAACTCTCGAGCAGGACGGCCTGCGAGATGGGCTGGAGTGCGCCGCCGCCCGCGCCCTGGAGGACGCGCGCGATGACGAGGAAACCAAGGCTGCCGGCCGCGCCGCAGAGGGCAGACGAGAGCGTAAAGAGGATGATGCAGGAAACGAGAAAGCGTTTTCGGCCGAAGAGGTTTCCAAACCAGTTGGTGGCCGGGAGAATGATCGCGTTCGCGACCAGATAGCTCGTCAAGACCCAGGTCGCTTCATCCGTCGTGGCGGAAAGATTGCCGGCGATGTGCGGGAGAGAAACATTCGCGACCGAGGTGTCGAGCACTTCCATGAAGGTCGCGAGCATGACCGAGACCGCGATCAGCCACGGGTTGTGACTCGGTCGCCAGGGGGCGTGGTCGTTAGGCGTGTCCGGCGCAGCCACGGCTCCCGCCTAACGAGTTTGAATTTTTCGCAGCCACCAGACGGTCGCGCCGGTCACCGCGAGGGCGGCGAGCAGGGCGACGACCGATACTTCCAGAGCCGGCCAGAATGCGCCTTTCACTTTCACGTCCGGGACGGCCGACATCCCGGGGCCGAGCACCTGCTGCACGTTCGGCTGCTCATCGAGGACGATTTTTACCGGCACGCGCTGGACGACTTTGACAAAGTTGCCGGTCGCATTTTCCGGCGGGAGCAGACTGAAACGCGCGCCGCTCCCGGCCTGGATGCTATCGACGTGGCCGCGCAAGGAGCGCGACGGATAGGCGTCGACTTCAATCTCCGCTGGCTGGCCTGGCCGCATGTAGGTCAGTTGCGTCTCCTTGAAATTCGCGGTCACCCAGACCTTGGTCGAGACGATTGCAAAAAGTGGCTGGCCCACCTGCACGTAATCTCCCGGTTCGGTCGATTTGTTGGTCACATGGCCCGCTTCGGGAGCGGTGATTTTGGTATAAGACTCCTGCAATTCTGCCTGGTGCAATTCTGCCTGCGCTTCCGCCACCGCCGCCCGCGCAGCGCTGGCTTGCGCCAGCGCTGAGCCGGCCGCCTTTTTCCCTTCCTCCGCATAAGCGGCCGCCGCCCGGAGCTGCTTCCGCTTCGACTCGAGCGTCGCTTCGGAAGAGGCCGTGTCGCTCTCCGAATGCTGGAAGTCCTGCTTGGAAATCGCGCCGCTCGCCACCAGATCCTTGTTGCGCCCGAGGTCGCCCCGCTCATTTTGCGCATCGGCCGCTGCCGCGGCCATGCTGGCCTTGGCGGAGGCATAGACCGCGAGCAAAGTCTGGACGTGCGCTTTGGCTTGTTCCGCCGACATCTTCGTATTTTCAAGCTGCGCCTGCGCCACTTCGAGCGCGGCGCGCTTCTGCGCAACCATCGCCTCGAGATCGCTCGGATCGACCTCGACCAGGACCTGGCCCTTTTTCACCAGCTCGTTGTCGCTTACTTTCACCGCGGAAATTCTGCCCGCGATCTTGGGCGCGATGCTCACGATATGGGCATCGATGAATGCATCGTCGGTGCTCTCGTGGGTCAGGTTATGGAAAAAAATCGTCGCGACATAGATGATCGCGAGCACGGCCACAACCGCGGTACCGATCACAACGCCGTGCCGGTGAAAAAGGGGCGTCGTTTTTCCCGCCAGAGGCTGATCGTAAAGATCAACCGAAGCCTCGGATTCGGCGGCGGCAGCGCCTGGCGAGCGCGTCTCCCTGCTAACGGGTTCGTCTTCGAGAACAGGCATATTTTGCTTTCGTTAGGCTTGGTTTCGCAGACCCGCGGCGCAGAAGTTGATGATGCGTTTCAGGACTCCTTCGCTATTCGTCAAGCGGCAACGCCCGCCGGAGGAGAATTCCAGAACCCGGGAATGCGCGACCGCATGGAAAAATGCGCCGTGGGCTAAATGCAGCCGCCAATGGGTCTCGGCGTCCGAAAGCTCCGGACGGCTGCGGCGCAAGGCGCGGTGAAAACGGCGGTTCTTTTCGGCAAATTCCTTTTGCACGAGCGGCTTGAGATAGGCGCCGGGTTCGGCCAGGCAGAGCGCAAGGAGACGAAGGAAGTTGCGCCCACCTTTGGAGGGTCGCGCAATCAACTCGAAAACCGGGCGAAAGAGCGCCTCGAGAATCTTTTCGACCGCGACGGGCGCGTCGCCCGCCTCCTTCTCGAAACGATCGAGCAGCGCAAGGCGCGCTTCGTTCAACGGTTTCATCCGCCGGTTCAACATCGCGACGATGAGCGCGTCCTTGGTCGCGAAATGATAGTTCACCGAGGCAAGATTCACTCTGGCCGCAGCGGTGATGGCGCGGAGGGAAGTCGCTTCAAAACCGTGGGCGGCAACCAGGCGCTCGGTCGCGTTCAGGATGGCAAGCTTGGTGGCATGAATTGTCTCCGCCATGGCAGACACAAAGTAATTCAAACGTTCGTTTGAATCAAGTTCTGCAATATCCGCATCTTCGGAAGCCCTTCTATTCACTCAGGCCGCCTTTCGCGTGCTGGTTTTCGTTTTCCCAACCGTCCGCTTTTTCCCTCCCTCGTTCCTCGATCTGGCCAGGCTCTCCTGCAGGACGGCAACCAGATCGATTACTTTCGAGGAAGGCTTCTTGCGTTTCGGCGTCGCTTCGATTTCTTCGCCACCCGCTTCCACTTTCTCCTCGATCACCCCCAGGAGGGCGTCGCGATAATCATCCTTGTACTTCTGCGGAGTCCACTTTGAACTCATGCTGTCGACCAGCGCCCGGGCCATATCCATTTCACGTTTTCCTGGCTCCGCCGATTTCCCTGGCAGGTTGAGCTTTTCGGAATCGGAAAGCTCCTCGGCAAAGTGCATCAGCTCGAGCACGAGGGCATGCTTCAGCGGTTTGACCCCGGCGAGGTATTGCCGCGTTTTGATCACAACCTTCGCAATGCCGACTTTCTTCGTTTTCGCCAAAGTCTCACGCAAAAGAGCATAGGCTTTGGCGCCGCCTTTCTGCGGCTCCAGGTAATATGGCTTGTAGAAAAACATCGGATCGATCTCTTCGAGCTCGACGAAATCCTGGATGTCGACGGTTTGGGTGGCTTCGAGGTCGACCCGCTGAAAATCCTTTTCGTTGAGGACAACAAATTTTCCCTTCTCGTACTCGTAGCCCTTCACAATCTTCTCCCAGGGCACTTCCCGGCCGTCCTTCTCGGCGATCCGTTTGTAATTCACCGGGCTCAAATCACTCTCGCGCAAGAGGCGAAACTTGAGATCTTCTCGCCGCGTCGCCGGGTAAAGGGAAATCGGGATATTGACGAGGCCGAAGCTGATGCTGCCTTTCCAGATTGCGCGCATTCTAAGACGGATTCGCATGAGACGCGGGAAGTGCGCGCCTTGCCCTTCGCGGTTCACGCCTGCACCGGCCGGTGATTACAGACGCTCTGGCGCACAGCGTGAAGAGGCTACCTCGCCTGGCTTGAGGAGCGGCCGGCGTACGTGAAAAGTGCCGCATGCAGGGACGGTGCGCGATTTGCGAACGAGAGGAGCGGCTGACTCGCCATCATCTTGTCCCGCGAGCCCGCCATCACAACAAGCGCAACAAACGGGATTTTGCCCGTCCGGTCGTACGCGAGGTGGCAGGCATCTGTCGCTCGTGTCACTCCCAGATTCATCAGGTGCTGACCGAAAAACAGCTCGAGCGGGACTTCAACACGATCGCGAAGTTGCGCGCCCACCCTGAGATCGCAAAATTCGCCCGCTGGATCTCGGCCAAGCCAGACGGTTTCCGCGCCGCCATGCGCAGCTCGAAAGCAGTGTGAGCGGCACGTTGAAACAATGACTCTCGTTAGGCGGAGTCAGCCCCGGTCCAACGTCCGCACATAGGCGTGCTGCGTTTTCTCCCGCCGATAGCCGAGGCGTTCGTAAAATGGATGCGACTCCCGCCGCGTCACGTTGGAACGGACAGCGATCCTCCCGACGCCCTGGTCAACCGCCCACCCTTCCACCGCCCGGACGAGGGCTTGGCCAATTCCGCGCTGCCTTGCCGCGGCGTCCACGACCAGGCCAATGATTTCGACTCGGGGCTCGTCGTGCAGAAGGAAGCGGCGCTCGGCGGCGACCCAGCCCAACAAATGGCCTCTCGTTTCCGCGGCAACCGCCACGAAATGATCGGTCAAAGGAAGGAGAGCACGCAGTCGCGGCGCGATTTGCGAAGCCGTTGCGGGATAGCCGAGTTCGGTCGTCAGGCGCGCGAACTCACGGGCATCGCTCACTCGGGCGCAGCGGATGCGATACGATCGCTTTGCTCCGGCCTGCATGCCGCTCGACGATCAACCCCGGCCGACTCGTCAGACGACGGCGGCGCTCAACTCCTTAACTCCAATGCCGCGGATCTGGAAAAGTCGAATGAGCGTTTCCTCGATCAGATTGTTCGGGCAGGATGCGCCGGCCGTGATACCGACAACAACCCGGCCTTGCGGCAGCCAATCTTGCGCTACCACTTCACGTCGCTCATGCAGGTTGTAGTGAAGGATTTCCTTTTCGGAGAGCAGTCGGCTGGCATTGAGCACGAAGTAGGTGGGCAGTTTCTCTTCGCCCATTTCAGCCAGGTGCGACGTATTCGAGCTGTTGTAGCCGCCGACGACGAGCAACAAATCCATTTTGACGTTGAGCAGCTCGCGCAAGGCATCCTGCCGTTCCTGGGTCGCGCCGCAGATCGTGTCAAAGAAACGAAAATTCCCGGCGGCCGCCTCCGCACCGTCGCGGTCGACGATCGCCTTTTGGATGCGCCGTTGCACTTCCTCCGTCTCGCCCCGCAGCATGGTCGTCTGGTTGGCGACACCGACCGTGCGAAGGTGAATGTCCGGATCGAATCCGGGCGAATAGGAGCCGCGGAATTTTTCCAGGAAAGCCTGCTTGTCCCCCCCGTGCCGGATGTAATCGCAAACGTAATCGGTGTCGGCGAGCGTGAGCACGACGAGATAATGCCCTTTGCCGTCGCCGAGAGCGCGCGAGCTGGTGGCCTTGGTTTCCTCGTGCTCGGCCTTGCCGTGAATGATCGAAGTGGCGGATTCACTGGCGTATTTGCGAACACGCTTCCAAACGCTCATAACGTCGCCACAAGTCGTATCGACGATCTGGCATCCGTGATCCTTGATCTGCTGCAAAATGGAAAGCTCGGTGCCAAAGGCAGGCAGAATGACGACATCGTCCGGTTGTAATTCCGAAATGTCAGCCTGCTTGTTGTGGCCGGTCAGGTTCTTGATGCCTAACGACGAAATCTGCTCGTTCACCTCCGGGTTGTGAATGATCTCGCCGACGATAAAAAGCCGGCGGTCCTTAAAAACCTTGCGCGCAGCATAGGCGAGATCAATCGCGCGCTCGACCCCATAACAGAAGCCGAATTGCTTGGCCAATCGAACCGTCACGTCGCCGATGGAAATGATCCCGCCGCTCCGGCGGACCGTGTCGACGATGTCGCTGCGATAGTGCGATTCAACCTGTTCCTGCACGGCGGTCATGACCTCCGGCGTGCGCAGGTTGACCTTGTTGCGCGCGGTCGTGCCGCTGGAGATAAGGTTTGCGCTCACCCGGCGAATGTCGCCGCCGATGGGGCGGCTCGCAACTCGTTAGTCGCAATCGCGTAATGTGGGAGGGGCCTTGGCGTCCCGATGGGCAAAGCGATACTTTGGGCGATCGGGGCTCAAAGGCCCCTCCCACATTCTTATTGTTCGAGCAGAGGTCCGCTCGGTTTCTGGAACGCGGCCGAGGTAACCATCAGACGCGGATCCGGATCGGGAGTCCTGGAATCATCGACCCGCTGCACGGTCGGTCCAATCGTCGCGTCTTCCGGCTGCGTCTCGGCGATGTCGACCGGCGTGCCAATGCTGACCAGCGCATAAAATTTCGCCGCCGCCTCACCCTTCAAGCGCAGGCAGCCATGCGTCCGAGGATATGGATGAACAAAGCCCTGATGGAAGCCATAGGCCGGTGAAAATTCGCACCAGAATCCCATCGGATAACCGACGTATTCGCCGGGAATATTCGAACCCGCCTCGGCCGGGACGACGCGATCTCCCTGGACGCGGAACCCGTAGGAGCCGGAACGCTTGTGCTCAATCTTGCTGTAGATCCTGAAATGACCCCTGGGCGTGGGCTTGCTCGGGATACCGATCGAGGTCGCGGCCGCCATCAGGCAGCGATCTCCTTCCATGACGTAGACGTTCTGCTTCGAAAGCGAAACATCCACCCGCACCTTGGAAGGATCATGCGGCTTGTGCGCCGCAACGTGATACGCGCCGGTCAACGTCAACGTCGGCATCGTGGTGCAGCTGGCGAGGAGGATGACGGCGGCCAACGGAACTAGAGAGGCCAGGCGAAAAGTGATGCGCATATTTACCCAACTGGAGAGCGTAAGGCGCCTCATTTGTCAACCATTCAGACGCGGGAGCGCACGTTTTCGTGCGCTTCACGGAACGAACGATCCATCGCCCGATTGTTGGCGTGCCGCCGCCTTGGCGGACGGTAAGTCTTTCGTCAGCAACTGGTCGAAGCGCGGCCGGGTATGGGCATAAGACGGATAGGGCCGCGTCGCGTTCGTCGGCCGATAACGCCAGTACTTATACATCCAGAGCCAGGGCGTCGGATCTTGCCTAACGACCGGCTCGAACTGGTTCCAGCAGAGTTGCGCGATCTCCTGATCGGTCGCGCCCTCCGGAATTTCGAGCATGGGATGAAAAACGACCCGGCAACGTCCGCCCGGGAGCGGCACCTGATGCACGGGCACGATGGGCAATCCAGTTCGACGATGGAGCCAGGCATGCGCGTAGGTAACCGACATTTTCATTCCGAGGCAGTCGATCGCGACCGACGGTTGGCGCGGATGCAGGGCGAGATCAACCAGGATCGCAGCCGTCCCCCCGCGGCGTAGAGTCTTGTAAAGCCTCATGATCGCGCCTTCGCGTTGGACAAACTGGTGGCCCGATTGTTCCCGCAGCCGATTGAAGATCGGGTCGAGAAGCGGATTCTTGAATTCCTGCGAAACAATCGTCGCCACCAGGCCGGCGTAGGCGGCGGCAAGGCTAAACCACTCGAAGTTCCCGTAGTGACAGGCCGCGATGATGCAGGGACCGGTCGGTCCAACTGTGCACGCAAACTCATCCCAGCCCTCGAATTCGATCAGCTTGCGGTAATTCGTTTGGTTGATTCGCGGGTTCCAAAAGAGATCGATCATGGTCCTGGCAAACTGCTGGTAGGATCGGCGGGTGATGCCGGCGCGCTCCGCAGCGGAGAAGCGATCGCCAAACGCCGCCTCGAGATTGCTCAGCGCGACGCGCCGGCCGCGCAGATCAAGGCGCGCGGCCAGCGCGCCAGAGATACGACCGAGTCGCACAGCAACCGGACGCGACAGGCACGGGACGAGAAACGCAAGCAGGCGCACCCCGAGCCACTCCAACTGGTGGCGCAAGGATTTCCAGGGTGATGTCATTCTTTCCTTGTCGTTAGGCAGGGGCAATCCGCGATGTTTTCGGGCCTCCTCCGCAGTTGAGTTCGTTGACTTGAAGGAGTTTAAATTTACCTTGGCGCAGGCCGCCGCTGCCGCGTTCCGCAATTGTGAAATACGTCCTTTTTGTCTGTACGGGCAACATTTGCCGCAGTCCCATGGCTCTGGGACTTTTCCGCCGTTTGCTCGGCAATCGCAAGGACATCGAAGCCGATGCTGCCGGCGTACACGCGGTGCGCGGCCAGCCGCCGAGCGTGCATGCGATCGATGTCTGCCGCAACCGCGGAGTCGACATCTCGACGTTTCGCAGTCAACCGCTCACCGCCACGCTGGTCGATCGCGCGACGCACATTTTTGCCATGACCGGCTCGCATCTGGAGACGATCCACCTCCTCTTCCCGCAGAGTGTGGAGAAAACTTTTCTCCTCCGCGAATTTGAGGAACCAGGCGCCACCCTCTGGCGCGATCTGCCCGACCCGATCGGGATGGGCCGTGAGGTTTATCAGGAGTGCGCGGACAGCATTGAAAAGGCTTTACCGAGCGTTCTCGCGTTTGTAGAAGAAACCGAACTGGCGCTCCCCCACCACGCGGGCGGGAGTTTGGCGCCGCGAGCCACCATCGGAAATATGCCTCATCACCTCGAATCCGAAGCCGGCGACAGCCACCATCCTGGTTCGTTAGGCAACGCCCTCCGTAAAGTCGATCCGGAAATCTTCGACGCCATCGTCGCAGAGGAAAGGCGGCAGCGCGAAAACATCGAGCTGATTGCCTCGGAGAACTTTACCAGCCGCGCAGTGATGGAAGCGCAAGGCTCCTGCCTGACGAACAAGTATGCCGAAGGTTACCCCGGCAAACGCTGGTACGGCGGTTGTGAGAATGTCGACGTTGTCGAACAGCTCGCGATCGATCGGGCGAAGAAAATTTTTGGCGCCGATCACGTCAATGTGCAGCCGCACAGCGGCGCGCAGGCCAACATGGCGGTCTACTTCGCCGCCATCAAACCGGGCGACCGCATCCTGACGATGAATCTTGCTCACGGCGGTCATCTCACTCATGGGCATCCCGCGAATTTTTCCGGCAAACTTTACCAGGTAACGCACTACGGCGTCGACCAGAAGACCGAGCAGATTGATTACGACGCGCTCGCCAAACAGGCCGAGGAAGTCCGGCCGGCCATGATCACCGCGGGGGCTTCCGCTTATCCGCGTTTTCTTGATTTCCCGCGGCTCCGGCAGATCGCCGATTCGGTCGAGGCGCTTTTGTTCATCGACATGGCGCACATCGCGGGACTGGTGGCCGGTGGCGAACATCCAAGCCCGATAGCGCACGCGCACTTCGTCACGACCACGACGCACAAGAGCATGCGCGGCCCGCGCGGCGGGATCGTGCTCTGCCAGGAGCAATTCGCGAAAGCGATCGACTCGTTAGTCTTCCCTGGCGTACAGGGCGGACCGCTCATGCATGTGATCGCAGCCAAAGCGGTCTGCTTTCACGAGGCGCTCCAGCCGGGTTTCCGTGAGTATCAGCACCAGGTCGTCCTAAATGCGAAAGCGCTCGCCGCCGGCGTAGCGAAGCATGGTTTCCGGATTGTCTCCGGCGGGACGGACAATCACCTCATGCTGGTGGATCTGCGACCGAAGGAGATCAACGGAAAAGTCGCCCAGGAGGTGCTCGACCGGGCCGGGATCACGGTGAACAAGAACGCGATTCCCTTCGACACTTATCCGATCTTCAAGCCGGGCGGCATTCGCCTTGGCACGCCCGCAGTCACGACGCGCGGAATGAAGGAAGAAGAAATGCTTGAGATCGCGGACCTGATCGCGGAAGCCCTCGCCGGTCGCGACGACGAGCGCGCGATCGCGAAGGTGCGCCAGCAGGTCCAGCAGCTGACGCGGCGTTTCCCGTTGCCGGGCTGATCGAAAGCTGCATCTGTTTGCCGGCCCATCGGCTGCCCCGCGTTACTCGCTTCCTCATGAATCCTTCATCCAAGTCAAAAATTCTGCGTGTGGCGTTCGTCGCTACCATCGCCTCGCTCATCGGCACAAGCAGTTTCGCACAGCAGGCGTCCCCCGCCCCTTCCGCCTCGCCGGCGGGCGATTATGATCTGCGCTGGGGGGTAAAAATCCCGTTGCGCGACAAGGTGGAATTGAACGCCACCCTTTATTTGCCGAAGACGCGCGACAATGCCCCAACGCGTACGCCGGTCGTTTTCACGCTCACGCCATACATCTCGGACTCTTATCACGCGCGCGGCGCCTACTTCGCGTCGCATGGTTATGCTTTTGCGCTGGTCGATGTGCGCGGTCGCGGAAATTCGGACGGCGACTTCGAGCCGTTTGCGGCGGAATCGCGCGATGGCCACGACGTGGTGGAATGGCTCGCGCGGCAGCCGTTTTGCGACGGCCAGGTCGCGATGTGGGGTGGCTCCTACGCGGGGTTCGATCAATGGGCCACGGCCAAGGAATTTCCGCCGCATCTCGCCACCATCGTGCCGGTGGCGGCGGCTCATCCGCCGCTCGATTATCCGTCGCTCAACAACGTCGGGGAAACCTACAACGTCCGCTGGTTCACTTTTACCAGCGGCAAGACCAGCCAGGCTAATCTCTTCGACGACGAGAAATTCTGGCGAACAAAATTTCTCGCGGCCTACAAGCAGCATCTCCCTTTCAGCTCGCTCGATTCGTTCGTCGGAAATCCGTCGGTGAATTTCCAGCGCATTCTGAAACATCCCACCGCCGACGCTTATTACGACGCCATGGTGCCAAGCCGGGAGCAGTTTCAAAAAATCACTCTCCCTATTCTCACAATCACAGGCCAATACGACGGCGACGAACTCGGGGCGCTCACCTTCTATCGCGACCATATGGCCAGTGCTCCTCCCAAGGCGCGGGCCAGGCATTTCCTCATCATAGGCCCGTGGGACCACGCCGGTACGCGCACGCCGACCGATGACGTCGGCGGGGTGAAGCTTGGCGCCGGCTCCCTGCTCGATCTCAATGATCTGCACCGGCAATGGTACGACTGGACGATGAAGCAGGGTGCGAAGCCGGAGTTTCTCGAGAACCAGGTCGCCTATTATGTCCTGGCGCCCGGCAACCAGGGTGCCAGCGGCGAATGGAAATACGCGGATAGCCTGCAAACGCTCACGGCCAATCCGCGCACGTTTTATCTCGATTCCAAAAACGGCAACCCCAACGGCGTCTTTCGCTCGGGCAGCCTGAGCGAGACACCGCCGAAAGAAGGCAGCGATCGTTACACCTATGACCCGTTGGATACGCGACGCGGTGAGGAGGTCGAAGGCACGGAATCCGATGAAAAAACCGCCGGTATCGATCAAAGCTACGCCCTCAGCATCGGGCACGACGGCCTGGTTTATCATACCGAACCCTTGCCTAAGGAAACGCCAATGATCGGCTGTCCGACCGTCACGCTCTGGGTTTCGATCGACACGCCCGATACCGATTTCGCCACCGATCTCTACGAGATCCAGCCGGATGGCACCAGTATCGCACTCTGGAGCGATATCCGCCGGCTGCGCTATCGTGAGTCACTCCGCGAAGGGAAGCTGGTGAACCCGGACCAGATCGTGAAGTGCGAATTCAATCCCGGCTTGTTCGTCGCCCGGCGCCTCATGAAAGGCAGCCGGCTCCGCCTCGTGGTTTCCTCGCCAAACTCCATCTTCTGGCAAAAGAATTACAATTCCGGCGAAGTCGTGGCGGAAGAATCCGCCAGGGACGCGCGCACCGCGCATGTCCAAGTCTACCATGACGCCACCCACTCGAGCAGTATTCAACTCCCGCTGCGCTAGCGACCGAAGCAAGTCCTCCTGCGTCTGCTCCTAACCGGGCCTTGGCCTTACCTCGCTAACGAATGAATGAGGAGGAAAAAAATCAGAAGTCGAAATCCGCCCAGACCGCGGCGTGATCACTGGCGGAGTTTGTATCGCCGGTCACACTGCTGAGCGGCGGATATTTTTCCCGTGCCCTTTTCGTCTTCGCCCAGATTCCACGGCGCTCAATCCCAACGTCCTGCAAATGCGGCCAGAGCGCTTCCGAAACCAGCAGGTAATCAATCTGGTCGTTCTTGCTCGGCGTGGCGTCGTCGCGATGCGTCCAACGATCAACGTCGTTAGGCAGTTTCTCGAATGAATTGCGTAATCCGGGCAGCTTGAGCAGTGGAGCGAGCGAATCGGAATTGGGCAGCTCATTGAAATCGCCCGCCACCACGACCCATTATTTCTGCAAATTGACGCGCTTCAAAATCTCCGCGACCGTTTCCGCCTGGCGCTTCCTCTTTGCATCGTTCGACGCCTTACTCCCATGGCCACGACTTTTGAAGTGGTTGACCAAAACCCACAGATGGCGCGTGCCCGGAATATCGATCTCAAATTCTGCGCAATCGCGGCTGAAAACCGGCCAGCTCGTCACCGGATCGAGATCATCCACATGGCTGCGCAGGTCGCGCAAGGGCCGTCGGCACAGGATCGCGACATCGATCCCGCGCTCGTCGTTGCCATCAATCAACATCGCGTGCGGATACGACGCCTCCTTCAATATCGTTTCGTTAAACCGCCGCAGGACCGGCCGGCTCTCGACCTCGATCAGGCACTGTACGTCGGCGTTCACTTCGCTAATGATACGCCCGGTATTTTCGATCGCCGGCCCCTGGAACAGGTCGCGCCACCACTCAATTGACCCGATCCAATCTTCCCGTCCTCCCGCGACGATCTTGCCATTGGAATAAAGTCGGCGCCGAGTTTCCTGGAGAAAGAATGGTCCGCTCATTCCAGTGGCCTTGTGCTTCTTGAGAATCTCGAGGATCCGTGCTTTGTCGGCTTCGCTGTAAAGTGGTTGCGCGATCAGGCGCTGCAATTCGGCGACGTCGGCCAGGACGACGGTCGTCTTCGCGGGATCATCGCTCTTCATCGCGCTGGCGGCTGAAAAGATTTTCCACGTTGTAACTTGCGATGCGCACGATGCGTTTTTTGTCAAGACGACGGGCGGACCACGATCCAAAACCGCCTTTTTTGTGTTACGCTGCGCACGCCGATCTGCGTAAGTTGTCGCAGCGATCCGGGACGACCACACCATGACGAACAAGCAGCAACCCAATCCCCTGCGCGAAGGCCTCTCGACCAAGGCCGTGCCGCAACCGTGTGCGGTGGTTATTTTCGGTGCGACCGGCGATCTCACCCACCGCAAGCTCGTGCCGGCCCTTTACAACATCGCAGCCGATGGCGAGATGCCTCCAGCGGTCGCGGTGATCGGCTTCGCCCGACGCCCGAAAACTGATGACGAGTTTCGCCAGGAAATGGAGGAAGCGACCCGCAAGTTCTCGCGGCAAACGGTGCGCGACGAAATCTGGGGCGGCTTCGCCAAATCGCTCTTTTATCACCAGAGCGAATTTGCCGACGAGGAGGGCTACAAGAAACTGGCCCAGCGACTCGATCGCCTCGACCAGGAAAGCGGCACGCGCGGCAACCGCCTTTTTTATTTCGCGGCTTCCCCGGAGCAATTCGAAACAATCGTCGAGAACCTAAACAAGGCGGGACTGAACAAGGCACGGGAAGGAAGCTGGGCGCGCGTCATCCTGGAAAAGCCCTTCGGCACCGATCTGCAATCTGCGCGGCACCTCAATCGCGTCGTGCAGAGTTCGTTTTCGGAGGACCAAACCTACCGGATCGACCATTTTCTCGGGAAAGAGACGGCGCAGAACATTTTGGTCCTGCGTTTTGCCAACGCCATCTTCGAGCCACTTTGGAATACGCGTTACATTGATCACGTCCAGATCACGGCCGCGGAAACGCTGGGTGTGGAAAATCGCGCCGGCTATTATGAGGGCGCAGGGGCGCTGCGCGACATGGTGCAAAACCATCTCCTGCAATTGCTTTGCCTGGTCGGGATGGAGCCGCCGACCGATCTCGGTGCCAACAGTATTCGCGATGAAAAAGTGAAAGTGGTCCGATCGTTACGTCGCTTTAAGGAAGAGGAAGTTCGGACGCTGGTTGTCAGAGGACAATATGTGGCGGGGGCGATCAGCGGGAAGCCGGTTGTGGCCTATCGCGAAGAGAAAAACGTCGATCCGAAATCGCAAACCGAGACTTACGTCGCGTTGCGCATGTTGGTGGATAACTGGCGCTGGGCAGACGTGCCGATTTACGTGCGCGTGGGTAAACGACTGCCAAAATCCGGGACGGAAATTTCCGTTCACTTTAAGAAGGCACCCCAGGTATTGTTCAATCGCGATTCGCAGGCGATCGAGCAGAACGTCCTCGTGATCAGAATTCAGCCAGACGAAGGCATCTCGCTTCGGATGCAGGCAAAAGTCCCGGGCACCAGTTTCCGCATCGAATCGGTCAAGATGGACTTTCACTACGGGACCTCCTTCGGTAAGGCGAGCCCGGAGGCTTACGAACGATTGCTGCTCGACGCAATGGCGGGCGACGCCACACTCTTCGCGCGGCGCGACGAAGTCGAGCAGGCCTGGGCCTTCGTCGATACGATCGAAGAAGCCTGGGCCGAGAAAGAGAATGCGCCGAAATTGTGCGCCTACCCCGCCGGCTCATGGGGACCGGAGGAAGCGGACGAACTGCTGGCACGCGACGGCCGCAGCTGGCGGAGGTTGTAGAGGAAAGCGCTCGAACCAATGCCCGCCACCGCCGAAACCTTCGCCGCCGGCATACCGGTTGAGATCGGCGAGATCCAGCGCGAGCTAAAAAAGCTCTGGGGCTCGGAGGAGAGCGTGATGACGCGCGCCTCCCTCATCAACCTTGCGGTTTACAGCGAAGCTCCCGATTCGTTAGGTGCGAACACCGGCATCATTTCCCAACTAACCGAAGACCATGCCTGTCGCGCGATTGTGATTGCGGCGGACCCGACGGCATCGGAGAACCAGGTCCAGGCTTGGATCAGCGCTCACTGCCACATCAGCCGCGCGGGGAGCAAACAGGTTTGCTCGGAGCAGCTCTCCTTTTCGCTTCGCGGCAAGCAATGCGGTCTCCTGCCCAACATCGTCTTTGCTCAACTCGATTCCGATCTGCCGCTCTATCTTTGGTGGCAGGAGGAATTCCGGGCCCCGCTGGACCCGCAACTTTGGGCCTGGGTCGATCGTGTGATCTACGACAGCCAGACGTGGCGCAATTTTGAGGAACAGATGCAACTGGTCGAGACGGCCCAGCGCGAGGCGCGCCAGCGCATTGTTCTCTGCGATCTCAACTGGGTCCGCCTCGTTCACCTGCGCATCGCGCTCGCGCAATTCTTCGATCACCCTGCGACCCATCATCATCTCCAGACGATCAAGACCGTCGAGATCGAGCATGCGCCGGCGTATCGTTCCACCGCACTCCTGCTCGTCGGCTGGCTCGCCGGGCAACTGGAATGGGAACTCGCCGGAAAAGGCGATTCGTTAGGCTTTCGTAGCAAAGGGGAGGACGGCGGACACGCGATCGCGGTCGGATTGCACGAAAAAGAGGGTGAACCGATCAGCAGCTGCAAAATTACAACCGGCTCGGCCGAGTTCCGTATCGAGCACAAGCCGGGGGCGGACTTGCTCGAACGTCTTCTTCGGCCGGACCGAAGGCCGTAAGATGCAACAGTTTCTGCCCGCAGGAAAAAACGATGTCGTCGAGTTGGTCGAGGAAGAATTGATGCGCGGCGGACCGCATCGCGTCTACCTGCGGGCGGTCGCCAAGGTGCGCGGCCTTCTGTAGAGGCGCCTTCTTTTGCGAAGCGCGAGACGGGACGTCGCCACCCCTCCTTAGGCACGGTGCCGGCTCAATCCCCCTTCTCCACTCTCTGCGCGATCTCAGTCAGGATGCTGGCGGCCAGTTTGGAGCGATCCACGATGCCATCGAACTTCCCGTCCTCGTCCAGGACGGGCAGCACCGGCGCGTCCGCTGCGTTCATCATCTCGAGCGCCTTGCGCTTGTCGTCTTTCTTGTGCAAGGCCTGCGCGGCCGAGACAAACCCGGGCAGGTCTTCGAGTTCTGCTTTGCTCCTGGCATTAATCCACTCCGCGAGATTGTAGGGGGTGAAGCGCGGCCGCGGTGCGCGCGCGATCTCTTCGACCTGCCGCGCATCGGCAATGCCGAAGAAAGTGCCATCCGGGTTGTTGAGGACGAGGTAGCGGAGGAACGGACACTGTGTCAGCTGGTCGAGATAGTCGGCAATCGCCGGGCCAGCGTAGCCGCCCTGGCCGATCGTAAAGCTCAGCGTCTGACTCTTGGTGTTGATCATCTGTGGAATGACATCGGGTCCGGCCTTCGACATCATCCGCACCGGCTCGCGCACCGCATCGATGGTTAGTTTGGAAACCTCCGGGCCCACCGGAGCAGTCGAAGCCATCTTGATCGCCGCGACGATCTTCACCTCGCCAAAGCCGAATTCCTGGACCTTGCCAGTGAGGAAAAGCCAGAGCGCGACTGGGACGAGCGCGAGGACAATGTCTGAGTTGCGGATATCGACCTTGTTTCCGGTCCTGGCTCGCAGGACAACGAGGAGGGCAAGCAAGGCCGTGAAAATGAGCAGCGCAATTGCGACCGTGCTCATGGACCGATCGTGAGACTTCGGGAGGAATGATGCAATCTCGATCTTTTTCCCAACGGAAGGCGGGCGCGCCTTAGGTGCCGGGGAAATTAGTTCTCGTATGACGGCGCCTATCTCGCTTCGTTCAACGACCAATCGTAATCCTGGTAGGTGACCTTGGTGTCGTTAGGCAAGGGCGGCCTGCGCCGCTGGTTGATGAATGCCATCACGCCACCGACGGCTTTGAAGTCGTCCCGATACCAATTGAAGATCGCAGAGAGCGCGGCGGTTTTCTTCTCCGGCATGTAGTCCACGCCTCGAGGTGAATTTACGAAGGCGACGGAGAGTTTCTCGAGCTGACGGTCGAGCTTGTCGCCTTGGAAAGCTTCCCGGTTGAGGGGCGGACAGCTGCGGCTCGCGCAGTTAAGCGCGAAGTGGACGCGTGGATCGTTAAACTTTCGCCGGATGATGTCTTTTTCGAGGTGATTGAAGCTCATCTTCTCGCCCGTGACCTTGATCCGCTGGCTGGTGAAAAAAGTGAAAAGCAAGTCCTTCACGCTGTTGGTTGGATATTTCCCGAGCGCCTCGTGCAGGATCCAGGCGTTATAAGCGTTGAGGTAAAAAGCGAGCTGCTCCTTCTTGCTCAGCCCGGAAATTTTTTGGCTCGCAATGCCATCGACAACGTCCTGAATGGCCTTCATGTCGGCGGGATTATTTTTCCAGGCGGAATATTTCACGCCGGAGTCGACGACATACTTGGCGAGCAAATTGTTGTAGGCCCCAATCCACCTGGGAGAAGACTCCGCGGGAGGAATCGAAACGAATGAAAACACAGGAGCAAAGAGTCCGAACCGGCGCAGAAGGAGATATGCTTTCATGGGGAAGATTCTGCGCACCGGCGGTTAGCGGCAAGAGTCAACTGTCAGCCGGGACCTCACGTCCCACGATTGCGGAATCAAAGCGCGCCAAGTTGCTGGAAAAGGGCGCGCAAGGTCTGCACGTTTTGGTTGAGAGCGAACAACCTGGTCGCGCGTTCGCGGCCGGCTTTGCCTAACGAATGGCGCAGCGCGGGTTCGGAGAGCAACCGGCTCAGGATGTCGGCGAGCGCTGCCGGTTGATGCTCGGGAAGAAGAAATCCCGTTATTCCATCCTGCACCATTTCGGGCACGCCACCGATCGTCGTCGAGACGACCGGGAGAGCGGCGGCCATCGCCTCCATTATTACCGTCGGCAGGTTATCCACTCCGCCACCGGCTTCGGTCACGCAGGGCAAGACAAAGATCGCGCTGCTCGCCAGCCGCGCCCCCACTTCTTCCTGCGGCAAAGGGCCGGACAGAGTCACCGAACTCGTCAGGCCAGCGGCCCCGATTTGCTCCCGCAAGGCCAGCTCGAGCGGACCTTCCCCGATGATTTCACAACGAAAATTTATGCCGCGCTCGCGCAACAGACGGCAGGCCTCGATCAGACCGCTGAACCCCTTCTTCTCGATTAGGCGGCCGATTGAGACGATTGCCGGTGCGGGTGCATCGAGATCCGCCACCTGAAAATCCGCGAGATCAATTCCGTTGTAAACACGCTGAATCTTGCCGGCGTCGCCCGGATATTTTTCCCGGAGAAATCGCACTCCAAAGTCGCTCACCGTCACGATCGCGCGAGCCGTGTCCATGAGTTTGCCTAACGAAATCTCGAAGGGCTTCGGGGCAAAGATATCGTTGGCGTGGGCGGTAAAGCTGAAGCTGACCCCGAAGAGGCGTTCGAGCCAGAATGCGGTCCGTGCCGCCAGGCCGGCGAAGTGGGCGTGCACATGCCGCACTCCGAGGGCCTGAAGATGCGGCCCGAGCCAGGCCGCCTGATAGAGGCGCAGAAAGTCGGTCTTGCGTCCCCAGGCGGCCAGTTCCTCCGCAGCCCGCGCAGGCAGACGCTTCTTGCGCAGCGCACGATCGACCTCCCGCACCAGTCCCTCGTCGTCGGGCAGGTATTCCACCTCCCGCACAATCGACATCTCCCACTCCTGCGCCGGCTCATCCCCTGGTCGTCGCACTGAGAAGATCGCTGGGAAAACGCCCTGGCGTCGCAATTCCCGGACTTCACGATAGCAAAACGTCTGGGTGAACGACGGAAAGCGCTCGAAAAGGTAGGCGAGCCCGGTCATGGCAAAGGATTACCGGCGAATCGCGGCCTTGGAAAGCGGCGCCTCTCAAAAACTCTCTGGGCGTCCCCTTCCCCCGCACGACTCTTGCTTTCCCTCAAGAGTGGCACAGCGCGATTTCTTCGCTTTTTGCAAATCGCTTCAGCTCATCGAGCTGAAAGCGATCGGTCAGCTTTCCCGGGTAAAGCACTTTTCAGAGGGTCAGACCGTCTACTCGCCGGATCAGAAAGGGGACGAGCTTTACCTGATCACGCGCGGCGCGGTGGAGCTTCTGCCGGTCAATTTCCGGCCAGGGGCGACTGCAACCGTCCTTTCGCGCGGCGATATTTTCGGAGAGACCGGCGCGCTGATGGATCGGCCACGGGACCACAGTGCGCGCGCCTGCGCTGCGCTCAGCGTCCAATGTTTCGGTCGGAGCGATTTTCCCGAGCTGATCAAACGGGTGCCGTCTTTCTTTCTCTTTCTCGCGGAGAAACTGTCCGACCGTCTCTTCCAGGCGCGGGAATTGTCGCGCGCGCCTAACAATGCTCTCGAGCTCACCGGCAGCCTGGCCAATTTCGACATCGTCACCATTTACCAGACGATCATTCAGTCGATGCAGACCGGTCTGCTCACGATCGGCGACGAAGATGGTGAGACGATTTCGACCTTCTATTTTGAAAAGGGCACCCCGCGCTGGGGCCGTTTCCAGCACCTGAGCGGCGAGGAGGCTTTCTGGCAGCTCTTCCTGCACGAACATCGTTCCGGCAGCTTCTCCTTCTCGAATCAGATCCAAGTCGGCGCCGACTGGGGCGAAGGCAGCGCACTCACCCGCCATGCCGATGAGATCCTGATCAATGCGATTCAAATGCGCGACCAGTTTGACGACTTGCGCAAGCGCATGCGCGATAAGGCCGCCCGGCTCAAGCGGCTGAAGCTGAACCTCGATTGGAATGGTTCCGAACTCGAGGAGCTGCGACCCGTAGCCGAGGAGATCTGGCAGCTCGCCTACAACAATGAACTCACCCTCACCGAGATTCACGACCGGAGCGGATTTTGCGATTGGAAAATTTACAAAACCGTCGACCAGATGGTCCGGACCGGACTTTTCGCCCTGGGGCCGAATCAAGATGAGCGCGCACTCGTCGGAGGCTGAGCCGTGAGGAAAATCAATCTTGCGCTCACGCTCCTGCTAGTCGGAACCACCCTTCTTACCGGCTGCTCAATGCTGACCGCGCAAGGTCGACGCGAGCGTGCCTACACGCACTACGTGAAAAAATACAGTTACCGGCGGGCGAAGCTACAGCGCCGCCTCAGTATTTCGCGGGCCAAGGTTCCGAAGTCGGAGCCGTCCGAGCCGGTCGAAAATACCGAAGTCTCAGGGCCGGAATCAGTCAGCTCCGGCGATGGCGGAATGTAGCAGCCTAACGAGGCAAATCGCGCCGGACCGGAATCGGCGAGCCGGCTTCGTCTACCGCCACGCAGGTAAAGACCGCGCGGGTCACGAGCAATCTCTTCTGCCGCCGGTAGCGCTGCGCCCACACTTCGACTGGAATCTTCATCGAGGTGCGCCCGATCTTTTCGACCCGGGCGTAACAGGCAATCGTATCCCCCACTCGCACCGGTTCGAGGAAGGACATTCCGTCCACCGCTACCGTGACAACCCGCGAGTGCGCTGTCTTGGAAGCAAGGATGCCGCTGCCCAAGTCCATCTGCGACATGATCCAGCCGCCAAAGATGTCGCCGCTGGGGTTGGTATCGGCCGGCATCGCGATCGTGCGAATAACGAGTTCGCCGTTAGGCGATTCGACAGTCTCAGCTTCGTTCATGCGCGAGCGTAGCACACGAGAACGTGCCGGCGCACCCGGATAGTGTATCGCCCAAGCCGCCTTTGGAATGTCAGGCGCTGTCCTTCCGTTTGCGGGTCTCGTCCCTAGCCTCAACGCGGCCCGCGAGCCCGCACTGCCGGTATCATGGGTAACAGGACAATAACACTGCGCTTGGCACGAGGCGCTTTAGCTTAATATACAAATACTTGTGATACATTTTATGGCCTTTCAGTTACTCGCGGAATGGTTCAGGATCATGGCTATCCTCGACCGCGTTGAAGGTCATTTTTGACAAACTTCCACGTCTGCCCCAAACAAAAATGAAACGAGAGCGCATCGGTGCGTGTCTCTACATTTGCGATTTGCTTTGCAATTCGCTCATTTGGCGATGCCCAGGAGAAAACAAAATGGAAACGGTTCAGCGACCCGCAGGAAGCCGAGCCGACTGCAATGGGAATGTGCCGAAGAATGTCCCGCCGTACCCTCGGCACAGATTGACCGACTTTCGGACCTCCGCGGACCAGCTCCCGGGACCTTGATCCGCACGCGCCGATTGATCCTTGCAGCAATCCGTGTTTGGGAATTGAAGCGTGGCATCCGGGATTAGGGATGCCCGGGCAGGGCTCGTTCGACTCTCCAAACTCCGTTTCTCAGTCTTCCGCTATGAATGGGCCGCCAAAGCGTCGATCGATTTCCATTCTTCCGGAGTCAACTTGAGCTTCGCCGCGGCGACATTTTCCTCGAGATGCGCGACCGAGGATGTGCCGGGAATGGGCAGCATCACCGGCGAACGCTGCAGCAACCAGGCAAGCGCGATTTGCACGACACTCGCATGATGCGCCTTGGCCACCGTTTCCAAAACATCGCCGGGTTTCAAACCCCGGTTTCCTCCGATTGGCGACCATGGCATGAAGCCGAGACCCTCTTTCTCGCAATAGACCAGCGTCTTCTCCCAGTCGCGATCCGCGATATTGTAGCGGTTCTGCACGCTTACGATCGGAAGGATCTTCCGCGCCTGTTCGATCTGCTCCGGCGCAACCTCTGACAATCCAACGTGCCGAATTTTCCCCGCACTCTGCATTTCCTTAAGTGCACCGAGCGATTCCTCCATCGGCACTTTCGGATCGATGCGGTGGAGCTGATACAAATCGATTCGCTCGAGTTGCAGCCGCTTGAGACTATTCTCGACACATCTCTTGAGGTAATCAGGTCGACCGTTCGGTTCCCACTGGCCGGGTCCGGGTCGAGTCAGGCCTCCTTTGGTCGCGATCACAAGCCCCGCCGGATACGGATGGAGCGCCTCGGCGATCAGCAGCTCGCTGGTTTCCGGCCCATAAGCATCGGCGGTGTCAATCAAATTCACCCCGAGAGCAACCGCGCGGTGCAACACCTTGAGCGCGTTGTCCCGGTCAGCCGGCCAACCCCAAATGCCTGGCCCGGTGATGCGCATCGCGCCAAAACCGAGCCGATTGACTGGGAGATCGCCGCCCAATTTCCAAACGGAGTTCGTCGCGAGGCTCGGCCCGGCCGACAAGCTGGCGCCGAAAATCTTCGCCGTCCCGCCCGCCAACAACGTCGCGCCGCCAGCCAGACTCATCCCAAGGAATGTTCTACGCGTAAAACGATTGTCGACACGCTTGGGCGTCGCGTCAGGAGACTCGCTTGGCATAATTCACAATCATGCTTGAGAGCTGAAAATCCGATTCATCAGGAAAAATAGGAATGCGGGAAATCCAATCTCCCGCGCTCGCCTTCCGGCTGCTGAAGTCTGATATTTCTGCCTTCTAATCTTCTTCTCCTACTGTAGCAGCCTGATCTGCGGACCGTTCATGTCAGCTACAAGCTTGTAGGTCTGTCCTTTCTGCACAACCAAACGAGTTTCTACAGACACATCGCTGAATCCGGGCGGAACCCGGGTCAACTTCAACGAATGAGGTCCGACGGCGATCGGAGCATCATAGGTGCGGTTGTAGGCGATCGTTGCCACCTTTACGCCGTTGTCCCACAACACCGCAGCCAATCCACCCATGGAGAAGTTCCTCTTGATCACCAGGCGGCCGGCATCCGTGCTGGCCACTGGCTTTGGCGCAGATTGGGTGGCGCACCCCGCGATGATCGCGAGCGATGTCGCTACAAAGGCCGCAACCAAAACGCTGCGAACTACGAAACGCATATTCTTCATAAGAACAGCACTAGCACAAAAAATATCTGGGCGCCAGCCGTCTCGCCAGCACGGTGCGTCCTGGGTAACAAGCTGAATGGGGCTGGGCATCGAGGCTTGAGCCATGGCTGATCAGTTTCTTGATGCTCGCAAGACGGTCCCCTTGGCTTCGTCCAACTTGCGAGTGTTTGAAAGCCTGTCCCTCGCCTGCAACAAGTCATCGGAAGTCTGGCATCGATTATCGAAACCGTTGCGGCAGAGATTCAAATTTTCTTTCCGCTCGTCTCGATCCTCCGTCGTTAGGCCCGTCAATCCCCCCGGATTGCTTCTCTGGACTCGCACCTCCATTCGTCATAGGTTGGCTGCCAGCATGAACAATCTCAAGATCATCTCCACTGCCATCACGCTCCTGCTCGTCGCCGCCCTCCCGCTCCACGCCCAGGAAAAGAAACGGATCAGCCCCCACGAAACCGTTTCGGCCTCGATCGACGGCGCGCAGATCAAGATAGTTTACGGAAGGCCCTACACAAAAGACCCGAAGACCGGCGTTATGCGCAAGATCTGGGGCGGCCTCGTTCCCTTCGGCCAGATCTGGCGGATGGGCGCCGATGAAGCAACTCTGTTCACGACCGATCACGCCATCGACCTGGGCGGCGTGAAGATTCCGGCCGGTAGCTATTCCCTTTACCTGCAACCCGAGGAGACCGGCTCGGCCAGTCTGATCGTGAATAAACAAACGGGCCAGTGGGGTACGAAATATGACGCGAGCCAGGACTTCGCACACATCAAGATGAAGAAAAACCCGCTCGCTCCGGCCGTGAACCAGTTCACGATCACAATCGACAAGAATCCCAGTGGCGCCGGTGGCACCCTGCGTTTGAAATGGGAAACCACCGTCTATTCCGCGCCGATCACGGTGCAAAAATAATCCGCCGCGAAGAGCTGCCACGCAAAGTGAGTCCGTCCTCCACGGGGGAAACGATGGACAACTATCGTCAGTTCACCGGCGAAGAACTCATCATCAAAGCCATGCGAAAGAGAGAAACGGAAGTCGGCCATGACGTTCCCGCTGCCCATCCCGGAAGCTGAATGGCTGGCTTCCCTCCGAAAGGGCGCAAAGGTACAGATGATCAAGCGACCGCAGTGAACTCTCGGGCCGTTCGCCGGCGGGACTTGAGTCACGGCCACTTTCTACTTTTCACGTTCTATTTTCTACCTTGTACCTCTCCTTCCATGGAACCTTCCATGGAACCAGGCGAAGCGCTCGGGATGGCGGCACAGGTGGCGGTCGCGCTCGCTGGTCTTGCCGGTGTCGTTGTGGTCTTTCGGACCGAATCCGTGCATCAATGGTCGGCGGTAGACAGATTCCGTCTCCGGTTGTTACTGGGGAATCGGTGGTTCCCCTTACCGTTTGTCTCTTCGGCATGTTACTGCTCATTCTCAATCCGTCGCCGGCCGGAATCTGGCGCTGGGGCAGCGGGTTTGCCCCGTGCTCTTTCCATACGGCCTTCTCTTGGGACGCTCCGCACGCGGCATCCCGCGGGGTGAATTCCCATCGGACCTAACTACAACGCTGATATTCTATCCGCTATTCCTGTTGGCTTGGGCATTCAGCTGCCTCCAGCTCTATAATTTGATCTTCCTTGGCGCTTTCTGGCCATTCTTCGCCGTGATTGTCTTTCAGCTCTTCGCTGATTTGATTCAGTTCGTGCGCCTGATCCTGCTGCCGTATCAAAGCACCTGATCGGTCGCGCTCTCGTACCAAGTCTCACGGGATCAATCTGGGCACTTTAGAGGTCAGGCAGCAATGATGCTTGACCCCGATTTCCTATTCTCCATTTTTCTGGAATCGTCGACAGCTAGCGCGCGAGCTTTTCAATCTCTTCCACCCAGACCAACTCGCAGGCGCCGTTGCCGGTGTCGGTGCGGCTGAGCGAGCTGCGCCAGGTGCCGATCTCCGGGCCGGTCGCTTCCACAAGCAAGCCGCGAAGGTGAATGAGTTCGCCCGTGCGAAGCGATTTGCTTTGCGACTCGATCGCCGGGGTCGAGGGAATGAGATGCAAATTCGTGGCGTGCGAAACGATCTCGTTCGGATCGATCGGCGGCTGGTGCTGCCATTCGTACCAAAAGAAACGCATGCTCTGGCTGATCGTTAGGTGATCGAGCACCGCCTGGTCCG
This sequence comes from uncultured Verrucomicrobiae bacterium, assembly GCA_963738045.1. Classification (GTDB taxonomy): domain Bacteria; phylum Verrucomicrobiota; class Verrucomicrobiia; order Chthoniobacterales; family UBA10450; genus Palsa-1392. The sequence goes on from CAVTUX010000004.1 coordinate 444,891, forward strand.
ACATCGGCCCCCAGCCCACTGCGAGATCCACCGGTACGAGCGCAGCCGGTCGATCGTAGCGATAAATCCTGCGATGCAGGACGCGTGCATCGAGCGCGAAATGAGCCAGCGGTTTCAGATGGAATTTCCCATCGTCAAAAGGAACGTCATCCGGCGTGATCTCGCTCTGGACCGGATCGGCCGCGATCAGAACGCCCGGCGGATAAGTGATCGGCGCGTTGATCCGATCCCAGGCAAAGTAAGCGAGGACGGCAAGCGCGAGAACAGCGAGCGTTTTCAAGGCTGCTCCTCAGAACGAGCAGGATCGATGCTACTGGGCATAGAAGGATTAGCAAAGGGAGGGACACCTGGACACTTGCGGTCAGTCCTAGGTATCGAGACATTCCAATAACCGCGGAAGGAGAATTCAGAGGTCAGGCATCCAATCTTGGCAGGAAGGCGTGGCCCACTGCGTCCGCATCGGCCCGCCGAATGTTATAAGACGGTCACGCTGGCAAGATGGATGCATGGTCCGTGCGGCGGTTTGAGCGCGATCTACATCACCATCCCGCCATCGACCGCCAGCACCTGGCCGGTAATGAACTTCGCTTCCGGGGCGGCGAGAAAGGCGACAGCGGTGGCGATGTCCGCGCCTTCGCCGAATTTTCCGAGCGGAATTCTGGACAGAATCGCTTCCTTCACCTGATCAGGAAGCACGTCCGTCATGTCGGTCATGATGAACCCCGGCGCGACGGCATTGACGGTGATGCCACGGCTGGCCAGTTCGCGCGCGAGTGTCTTCGTCAGGCCAATCAGTCCCGCCTTGCTCGCCGCGTAGTTAGCCTGGCCCGCGTTGCCTGTCAGGCCGGCGACCGAGCTGATGTTGATGATGCGCCCGCTGCGCTGTTTGATCATCGAGCGCATAACCGCCTGGGCGAAACTGAAGGCGCCTCTCAGGTTCGTATCGACGACTGTGTCCCAATCCTCGATCGACATGCGCATGCTCAGCCCATCGCGTGTCACGCCGGCGTTGTTGATGAGGATGTCGATCCGGCCAAAATCCTCGAGAATGCGGGCCGCGACCGCCTGCACGGCGCCGTGATCGGCCACATCGACCGCATAAGCCCGGGCGGCATCGGCACGAGTGGCGTTAATTTCATCGGCGGTGCGTTGCGCATTCGACTCGCTGCGACTTACGGAAGCGACCCGCGCGCCTTCGTTAGCCAAACGCAACGCGATGGCGTGCCCGATCCCCCGCCCTGCGCCGGTGACGATTGCGACCTGATTCTCAAATCTCATGTTGGTAATTGTGAATGGTGATCAGTGACTCGTGAATGGTTTTGCTCTGTTCACTTATTGCCAGTCACTATTCATCGAATCACGGCTTCGCTTCATTCTTAATGATCTTGCCGTCTTTCATGACGAAGAAGACGCGCTCGGTCGCGGTAATATCCGCCGTCGGATCGCCGGGCATGGCGATAATGTCGGCGAGCTTGCCTTTCTCGAGCGTGCCGAGCTTGTTCGCGACGCCGAGAAGATCCGCGTCGACCGAGGTGGCGCTGAGCAGGGCGTCGATCGGTTTCATCCCGAGGCCGACCATGAGTGCGAATTCCTTCGCGTTTTGTCCGTGCGGAAAGACGGCCGCGTCGGTGCCGAAGGAAATTTTCACTCCGATCTTTAGCGCGTTGCGAAACATTTCCGAGCGCGCCTCGGTCGCGGCTTTCCCCTTCGCCTGCACCGCGGGCGGATATTGGCTGATCTTCTTCATCACCCATTCGGAGGCCATCAAGGTCGGCGTGAGATAGGTGCCCTTTTTCTTCATCAGAGCCAGCGTATCGGGTTTCATGAACGAGCCGTGCTCGATCGAATCAACGCCAGCATTGATCGCTTCCTTGGCCGCTTCATCGCCGTGGCAGTGAACCGCGACCTTTTTCCGGAGCCGGTGCGATTCATCGACCAGCGCCGCCATTTCCTCAGGTGTGAATTGTGGGACGTCGACCTCATCGGCCAAAGAGAGCACGCCGCCCGACACGGCGGCCTTGATCACGTCGGCTCCATTCTTCACCTCGAGTCGAACGGCCTTCCGAATCGCGTCCGGTCCATCGGCGATTCCGTTAGTCCAGTCCGGTTCTTCGCCGAAAATCATGTCGCGAAATCCGTTCGTGTGATCGAAATGGCCGCCGGTGGCGCCGATGCCGTGGGTCGCGACGAGCATACGCGGCCCGGGGATGATGCCTTCATTGATGGCGTTGCGGAGCGAGACATCGGGAAAGTCGTGCGAATTGGGGAAACCGCTCCCGACGTCGCGTACGGTGGTGAAGCCGGCTTCAATCGTGGCTTTGGCATTCGGGATCATCTCGAGCGCGAGCTGGGAAATATTTTCGTCCAGCATGCGGAGACGCAGCGCGTTGTAGTTCCCGGAAAAGTCGAAGGTCAGATGGGTGTGGGCGTCCATGAAACCGGGCGAGAGGGTGGCGTCGCCGAGGTCGATGATCTGGGCGTCGTCGGGAATGGTGATGTTGCTCCCGGCGGCGGTGATGGTGTTGCCCTCGATCACGACCACGCCGTTCGGGACGAGCGTTCTTGATTTGCCGTCAAAAAGGCGAGCGGCTTTGAGGGCGATGACGGCCGGCGGTGTCTCGGCGGCGAAGGCACTCGTTAGGCAAAGAAGGAGGCCAGCGATGAAGAGAGAGACGCGTTTCATGGCGCGGGTATAGGCAGGCTGGGAATAGATTGCAAGGGAAGTCAGATCGCCGGGATGACTAATTCGGTTGTATGGATCGATCCCGCCGGCATGAGCAGGCTGGACTTCAACTGGAACGAATCGATCTGCACCAGACCGGCATCGAAGTCGCTGTGCCGGCGAAGAAAGGGGCGGATCGATTGCGCCGAAACATCCTGGCAGCGCGCGAGAGTCAGGTGCGGATGCCACGGCCGCAGATCGGCCTCCAGCCCGGCAGCAAGCGCGGCGTCGGTCACCTTTTTGTGCAGTTGGAAAAGGTGCGGATGACCGCGGCCAACCCCGAGCCAGAGAATCTTCGGGCGCCCTTTCGCCGGAAAAGTGCCGAGCCCCTGGAGGGGAAGGAAGAACGCGCCGAAATGGATGGCGCGAAGATTGGCGCGCAGCTTTTCCTCTGGTTCCGGCTCGACATTGCCGAGGAAGGCGAGGGTGAGATGAATCTGCTCCGCACTCGACCAGCGAACGCCGCGCAGATGCGGGTCCAGCCTAACGAATGCGGCAGCGATCGTTTCCGGAAGGTCCAGACTAACGAAAAGCCGTTTCGCACGCACCAGCGCGGCTTACGCTTCGTTGTTTTGCGCGACGCCATCCCCACCGAGGCGCGCAATCCAGCCGGGCACGCGCTGCTCCGTTCGCGCGGCGCGACCGGATTTCAATTCGTCGCCTTCCACACCGACCGGTCCGGGCAATAGCCGGTTGATCAGTTTCATAAACTCGCCCGTCAGGCTGGGAAACAGTGCGTTGCCGGCGATTGCAATTCGCGCGGGCAAACCGATGATGAGCGACGATTGGCCGCGACGGCAGGCCTCCACGATCAGTTGCGCGGCCCGCTCGCCAGCGACCGACGAGAGAGGCAACGCCGCGGAAAGCGAAAACCAGGTGAACTCGGCTCCGTGGTTACCCTTGAAAGTTGCGTTCAACTGCGAGCCGGTGCGCATAAGGCCCGGCGTCACCGTCGTAACCTTGATCCCATCTCGCGCCAGCTCCGTGCGAAAGGCGTCGGAAAGTCCGACGAGCGCGAACTTGCTCGCGCTATAGGGGGCCATGTGCGGCACCGCCAGCTTGCCGCCGATGGAGGCGATGTTGACGATGCGCCCGCCGCCCGCCCGACACATGTGCGGGATGGTTTGCCGAATCAAGTTGTAGGGCGCCCAAAAATGGAGCTGCATCGATCTTTCGAAATCCGTTCGCCGCATGTGCTCGAGGGGCCCGATCTCGATGATGCCGGCGTTGTTGATCAGAACATCGATCGCGCCGTAGTGATCCATCACGGTCTCGATTGCGCCTAACGATTGACCGCGATCGAGCAGATCACAGGGCACGGCGAGCGCCTCGCCGCCGAGCGCGCGCAGCTCGGCACAGGCGCGCACCAGCTCCTCCTCGTCGCGCGCGAGGAGCGCAAGGCGGCCGCCTTGCTGCGCGATCTGGCGGGCAATCGCCAGACCCAGCCCGCGCGAGCCGCCAGTAATGACGACGGATTTCCCGACAAAGGAAAAATCGCTCCGCCTCAGACGCGAGACCGTCCAGGCCGCAAGACCGATCCCACCGAGGGTTAGAAAAAATGATCGCTTCATATTGATTATACGTCTGCCTCCAACGCAACGGCCGGCTGCGCCTTGTCTCGCGCGGGCTTGTGAAAAGTAAGGGCGAGCGCGAAAGCGACGAGCAGGATCGCCCCGCTCGCAAAGAGTGGCGTGCGCGCGTAAAGGCGCAGCGGTTTCCCGAGATCAAACATAAGCAGCCAGCCGCCAAGAAGCGGGCCGATGAGCCGGCCGAGGCTGCCGGCGGATTGCATGACGCCGAGCGCGCGTCCCTGCCAGCCGCGGTCGACCATTTGGGACGCAAGACCATTAAGCGTGGGCGTGGTGAGTCCGTTGGAGACGGCGACGGCAGCGCAAACCGCGAGTAACGCCGGCAGCGTGGGCACGAGCGGGAGAAGAGTGAGCGCCCCCGCAAGCAGGAGCAAGCCTGTGCGAGCGAGCGCGGTTTCGCCAAACATCTTGACCAGACGCCCGATCAAGCCGCCTTGCAAAATGACACTGATGATCCCAACGAAGCCGAATACGTAGCCGGTCTGGCGCGCATCGAATCCAAAATGCTTCTCGGTGAAAAGCGCGAAGAGAGTCGTCATGATCGCGAAGCCGGTGATGGCGAAAAAATAAGTCGCCACGATCGTCCCGAAAAGGCGGCCATGGCCATGTTGGAAAACTGCCGCCAACCGGACGCGCTCGTGCGGCTTGGAGCGGTATTCGGCGGAAAGACTTTCCGGCAGGATGAAATAGAGCAGGACGACGTTCACGGTCGCGAGCGCGGCCGCGAAATAAAACGGCGCCGCATACGAAATGTGGCTCATGATGCCACCGATCATCGGACCAAAGGTAAAGCCGAGACCGAAGGCCGCGCCAATCACGCCCATCGATCGCGAACGATTCTCCGGCGTGCTGACATCGGCGATGTAAGCCTGCGCCGTGGCGATGTTGCCGCCAGTCGCGCCATCGATGATGCGTGCGACGAAGAGGAGAGCGAGCGAAGAGGCCCACCCCATAATGAGAAAACCGATCGCCGTACCAGCCAGACTCACGATGAGGACCGGACGCCGCCCGAAGCGATCGGAAAGGCGGCCGAGGATGGGAACGAAGATGACCTGCATCCCGGAGTAGATGCCGGTGAGCCAGCCGATCTCGGCCGGCGTGGCGTGGAAGTGTTCCGCATAGAGCGGCAGCACCGGGATGATGATACCAAATCCCACCATGTCGATGAAGACGGTGAGGAAGATGAGAAAGAGCGGCGACATGGTTTAGGGATCGTGAATGTGAACCGTGAATCGAGATTGGTGAATCGTGAATCGTGGAAAAGCAAATACGGACGGCCGTTGATCACGACTCGCGGTTCACGATTCTCGATCTTTCTCACCCATGCTTCCGATTGAAGCGCGCCACCTCTCGCGCGGTTTCGCGATCGGTCGCGCGTTTTTTCAAATCGAAGCGTTTGTCGCGCGCTTCCTTGCCCTGGGCGACGCCGAGCTCGGCTTTGATGCGTCCGTTCTTCCAGTAGAGTTTCAGGATGACGAGGGTGCGGCCCGCGATGTTGGTCAGGCCATAGAGTTTGTCGATCTCGCGGCGGTGCAGAAGAAGTTTGCGCACCCGCTTCGGCGGCGGGATCTCGTGGCTGGCGCGCTCGTAGGGTTGAATGTCGGCCCCATAGAGAAATGCTTCGCCGTTTTCGATCCGGGCAAAGGCGTCGCCAATGTTGGCCTTGCCGGCACGGATCGATTTGACCTCGCTGCCCTTCAGCTCCACCCCGGCCTCAAAGCGCTCGAGGATGTGGAAATCGCGCAGGGCTTTGCGATTCAGAATGGTCTCGGCGGGCATGGTCGGCGCGGACCGGCACGCGAGAAGCAGTTACGCCTCGGCGGGCGTTTCTTTCAGTTCTTCGTAGGTGAGCTTGCCGGCGATGATTTCCTTAAGGGCGATATCTGTGAGGGAGGATTTGGGGGTGGCTTCAACGAGTGGGCGATGACCGATGCCAAGCTGCCGAACGCGCTTGGAGACGACGTTGATCAACAGTTGCTGGTTCGGGATCACTTTGGCTGCTTCTTGCAGGAGTTGAGCGGTCATATTTCTCAAGGAACGGACGGAGCGAGCGGACTCAGACGGAAATTGCAGGATCGACGGCGAGCCGTTCGTTAGGGCTGAAGAGGTAGAAATGGAAGCAAGCATCGTCGGGCCGGGCGGATTCGGATAATGCGTGCAGCGAAAGGCTTGTCAACGGATTTCTCGACCCGCGACCGAATCGCCTTGCCAGCATCGGCGAAGTGCGCGAAGTAGGGGCGCTGCGCGGCCTCTGGCGGATTGCCTGACGGATGCGCGGTGCGAAAGTGCGGGCTGTGGCTCAGCTTGGTAGAGCGCTGCGTTCGGGACGCAGAGGCCGTGGGTTCAAATCCCACCAGCCCGATTTTTTTACCGCGCCTTTTTTTGACGGCGGAGAATTGAAGCAGACAATCCCGCTCCACCCGTTCCAGTGAACAGCTCCGTCCTCACCACAATTGCGATTACCGGATTCGGCATCGCGTTTTTCCATGCCGCCATCCCGACGCATTGGCTGCCCTTTGTCCTGACGGCGCGGCTGCAACGCTGGAGCCGCGCCAAGACGCTCGCCATCACCGCGATTGCCGCCACCGGTCATGCCTCGTTTACCGCGACCCTTGGCCTGATCGTCGCCTTGCTTGGCATTGCCTTGAGCGATCGCATCGGCATCTGGTTCCCCCGAATTGCCGGCGGCGCCCTGATTGCCTTTGGGCTTTTTTATGTCGTCAGGCAATTGACCGGTCACCCGCACACCCATCTGCACATTGCACACCGGCACGCTCACCACGACCGCGACGACGACCATGCGCATGACCACGGCAAGAGACGATTGTCGCTCACCCGTTCCGATCTCGCGGCCATCATGAGTTTGCTCGCACTTCTCACCTTTTCGCCCTGCGAAGCATTTGTCCCGATCTACGTCTCGGGCGTGCGCTACGGCTGGCACGGCTTCGCCCTGCTCACTATCATTCTCACCCTGGCCACGATCGCCGGGATGGTCGCCTTCACCTTTCTCGCTCTTACCGGAATCGAACAAGTCAGGCTTCGCCTCTTCGAAAAGTATGAGGCCGGGGTTATGGGCGTCCTGTTGTGCCTCGTCGGCGTCCTGATTATTCTCTTCGAGAAATGACCACCAAACATGCACAGCTCGAGGTTGGCGATCCCGCCCCGGATTTCGCGGCCACGGCGGTCGGCGGGGAATATGGCGCTGGGGCCATCGTTAGGCTGAAGGATTTCCACGGCTCGCCGCTCGCCCTCTACTTCTATCCGAAAGACGATACTCCAGGATGCACGGCGCAAGCCTGCGGGCTGCGCGACGCGTGGGGCGAGTTCGCCGGCGGCGCCAGGATTTTTGGAGTGAGTATCGACTCCCCCGCGAGCCACGAGAAATTCATCGGGAAATATCAGCTCCCCTTCCCGCTTCTGGCGGATCCCGAAAAGAAAATTGTCGCCGACTACGGCGTCTGGGTTGAGAAGAGCATGTACGGCAGGAAATACATGGGCACCGAGCGGACAACCTTCGTCATCGACGGTCGCGGCCGCATCAGCGCGATATTGCGCAAGGTAAAACCAGCGGAGCATGTTGGGCAATTGCGCGCCGCGTTGGCGGCCGCGAAATGAGTTGCCAAGCGGCGTGATGCCTTTACCTTCGATGCTCGCGACCGGATTCGGTCGCGCTTTGTGGTTTCAGATGCTGACCTTCGGCAATCCGAAATCGGCATCGTGAAAACTCCTCTATGGGCTCGCTGAAAAAACGACGAAAAGCAAAAATCTCCAAGCACAAGCGCCGCAAGCGGATGAAAGAAAACCGCCACAAGAAGCGCTTGCGCTACAAGTCGTAGGTCTGGCCATACTCGTTAGGCGCTGCTCCCCTCGCGCAGTCGCACCGTTTGCGCCGATCTGGCGCTGACCTTAAACTTCCACCAATGACGCGAGGGAAAAGCTGGGGCAGCCGAATCCACTGCTGTTTGGCGGCCGCCTGCCTGCTTGGTGCGACGGTTTGCCCGGCGAGTCCAGCAGAACCGCCCAGGCGCAAATCCTCGCCGCCGCCTGCGCTGGCGAAAGAATCGGCCAGAGATGACTCGCTCGTCCTGCATCCGCCAAAGGATCTCGCGCTCCAGCCCGAAGGCGAACGCAAGGCGCGGGCGCTGCTTGATTACGTGCAGGCCCTCGACCTCCAGGACAACGGTGAAAGCGACAAAGCCCTCGCAGCTTTCGAGCGCGTGCTCAACTTCGATCCGGGAGAAGTGGATCTCGCCACCCGGGTCGCCTTTCTCCTCACCCAGCAGGGGGATTATCCGCGCGCGATCGATATCTTGAAGGACGCGGTCAAAGCCCAGCCAAAGGAGCCGGGGCCGTATCTCCAGCTAGCCTACATCTACGCCAAGTATCTCAAAAAAATGGAACCGGCGACGCGGTATGCGGAGCAGGCCGTGGCGCTCGCGCCGAACGAGATCGAGGGTTACCAGCGCCTTGCCGAGGTGCAACTGACGGCCCGCAATCGCAAGGGCGCGCTGCGGACGCTCGACCGCGCGGCCAAAGTCGAGACGAACGATCCCTCCTTCTGGACCCAGCTCGGCAAGCTCTATCTCGCGCTCCTGGTGCAGCCCGATAAAAATCCCGCCCCGGAACAACTGCAAAAGGTGAACGCAGTCTTCCACAAGGCGCTGGCACTGGCCCCGAGCGACGCCTCGGTCCTGCGGGATGCAGCGGATTATTTTGCCGCCTCCGACCAGGTGCAGGAGGCGATCCCGCTCTACCTGCGGGTGCTGGAACTACAGCCTAACGACTTTAACGCTCGGGAAAAGCTCGCCACCGGTTTCATCCTGACCAACCAGCGCGGCAAGGCGATCGAGATGTTGCAGGAAATCATCCAGCAGCATCCGGAGAAATATCAAACCTACGAGCTCCTGGGGCGAGTGCTGGAGGAAGACGCCAAGGCGCTCGTGCAGGAAAAAAAGCTGCCTCAAGCCAAGGCCGAATACGCGAAAGCTGCCGCGAATTACGAGCAGAGTCTCCTCATCAACCCCGTCCAGCCGGATAACTATGTGCACTTGGCTGAGCTGCTTCTCTTCAACCTGAACGATGGCGAGCGCGCCGTCCGCCTTCTGCGGGAAGCGCGCCATCGATTTCCCACTGCGCCACAGTTAACCTATCTCCTCGCGGTGGCCCTGCGCGAAGCGAACCACGCCCAGGAATCGGTCACCACTTTCGAGGAAGCGCTGCATGAAAGCGAGGCGGAGGGCCAGGAGATTACCAACGGGCGTTTCTATTTCGAATATGGCGCGGCCGCGGAACGCGCTGGCCTCTATGACAAGGCCGCGGAGCTTTTCAAGCAATCGATCGCGACCGACCCGGCGGACGCGGCCGAAGCTTACAACTATCTTGGCTATATGTGGGCCGATCAAAACAGTCACCTCGATGAAGCAGAGAATTACATCAAACGCGCTCTGGCGAGCGACCCGAATAACGGCGCCTTTCTCGACAGCATGGGCTGGCTCCACTACCGCCAGGGTAAATACGAACAGGCTCTGGCGGAGTTGCTCAATGCCGCGGAGGAGCTCAAAGCCGACGATCCGACGGTCTTCGAGCATATCGGCGATACCTATGCAGCATTGAACCAGGAGCCCAAGGCGCTGGAATACTGGCAGAAGGCGCTGGCTCTCGACCAGACAAACAAAAAGCTGGCGGCAAAGATCGCAGAAGCTAAAAGCAGGATAAGCAAAAACGATCCGGCCAGCGCCACGCCGCTCAAGTGAAACGATATCCCACACCATGGCAACGCAAGACGATGTGGGCTTCGCTGACCGCGATCTTCGTCGTGCTGCTCGTCTTTATCGTCAGCGCCGTGGTCTGGATTGGGGCGAACGTGATCGGTTTTCTCCAGCCGATCCTGATTCCGGTGGCGATCGCGGCGATCCTGGCTTACCTGCTCGACCCGGTCGTGAATTATCTCTCCCAGCGCGGCTTCGGGCGCACCAGGGCGGTGCTCTCGATCTTCCTCATCATCTTCCTTGCCATCGCGGCCCTGGTCGCCTGGATCGTCCCGACGATTTCCGTGCAAAGCGCCAGTCTCGCGCGGCAATTGCCTTCGTTTACCACGCACGTTCGCGACAAAGCGGTCGATCTGATCTACCAGTATGAACATACCTTCGGCATTGGTGAAAAGGCGGGCAAAAACGGCGCCGCGACCGGTCTCGTAAACTGGCTCCTGGCCGAGCCAACGCAGGCTCCAAGCACGCCTTCGCCCAAGCCGATTTCCAAGACCAATGCACCTCCGCAAGGTAACGGCGAAATCATTCAGTCGGCGCCGACCAAGCTGACCTCGGCTGATCGCCAGCGCATTCAGGATTGGGTGCAAAAACAGCTACCTGCGCTGGAGAAGCAACTCCCCGATTTAATCACAAAACTCTGGGCGCTGGTAAAGACCAGTGTCGGCGGCTTCCTCGGCGTGACCGGATTTCTTCTCAGCCTCGTGATGGTCCCCATTTACTCCTTCTTTCTCCTCAAGGAACGCCCGGCCATCGAGCGACGCTGGCGGGAATATCTACCCCTGCGCAATTCCCCGCTCAAAGACGAAGTCGCGAACACTCTTTCGCAGATCAACAGCTACATCATCGCTTACTTTCGCGGTCAACTCCTTGTTTGCATGGTTGACGGTGTTCTCATCGGCACTGCACTCACCATCTTTGGTTTGAACTTCGCGCCCCTGATCGGTTTGCTGGTCGTTCCCCTAACGATGGTCCCTTATATTGGAATCGTCATTTGCTGGATTCCCGCAGTGATTATCGCTGCGGCGCAATGGGGCGATTGGTGGCATCCCTTTTGGGTCACGGTAATTTTTATCGGCGTGCAGAATCTTGAGGGCCTTTTTTATGCACCGCGCATCGTGGGCAACTCCGTCGGGCTGCATCCGATGACCGTGATCGTTTCCATCTTTATCTGGGGCCTCCTCATCGGCGGCCTGCTCGGCCCGCTCCTCGCCATCCCGCTCACGGCTACGATCAAGGTGCTCCTCGCGCGTTACGTCTGGGGCGAGCGTTTGCGCGAACAAGTGATGGAGAACATCGAGGCGGTCCCCGTGGTCGCGGAGGAACACGCGGCGGAACACATTCATTAGGCCAGTTTCCCGCGGCGGAGCGGCGCGGTTCGGCACCACCGTTTGCCAAATCTCGCTCGGCGGTGCAGAAAGCCAACTGTCATGGTGGAGCAGCCGAGACGCGTAAGCCGCAGCGGGGTCTCATGGTGGCGCAGCCTCCAGGTGCGCGGCGGCCTCGTTCTCTCGCTTTTTGTCGTGCTCGGTCTTGGCGTTGGCCTTTTTGCCTTCTCGTCTGTCCGCAAAGGGTGGAATCGTTGGGAGAAAACGCGGTTCCTCGCGGAAGCCGGCAATCGGCTTACGCAAGACGATCTTGCGGAAGCCGAGAGCCTGGCGCGCAAGGCCCTCGCGATTGATCCAGATTCGCTCGCCGCCGCGCGCATCCTCGCCGACACCACGGAAAAACAGAATCGCTCCGAGACCGTTGCCTGGCGTGCACAAATCGCACGGCTTGATCCGGGGCTCGACAGCGAGTTGAACCTCGCCTCTGCCGCCCTGCGTTTCGGCCAGCTCGATGTGGCGCGCGCTGCCCTTGGTCGCGTCGCACCAGCCGATCGCGAGAAGGCTGCCTATCACGTGGTGGCGGGCTGGCTCTCTCGTGCCCAGGGAAATGTGGCGGAGGAAGAACGCCATTTTGCCGCCGCCGTTGCGCAGGAGCCATCGAACGACGTTTACCAATTCAATCTCGCGGCACTGGAAATTCTTTCACCTGATCCGGAGAAGAACGCAGCCGCGCGCAACCAACTCGAACGCCTGAGCAAGGTCCCGCAGTTCCGGACCGAAGCCTTACGCGCCCTGCTTGATAATGCGCTGCGCGAAAACCAAACCGAGGCCGCCAATGCGCTCGCCCAGGAGTTGCAAATGAGCCCGCAGGTGACCTTCGCCGATTACCTTCTCTGCCTCGATCTCTACCGGAAACTCAATCCAAAGAAATTCGAAACGCTGCTCAACAAGGTAAAACCCAAAGCGGCCCGCAATCGCCATGATCTTGCCCAGTTAATCGACTGGATGAACAGGAACAACCTCCCGAACGAAGCCTGGAAGTGGAGCGAGAAATTGCCCGCCGACCTGACGAGTCATCCACCCGTGGCGAGCACGATCGCCGCTTCGCTCGTCCTGACGAAGAACTGGGCACGTTTGAAACGCCGGACGCGCGGCGACTCGTGGGGCGATGATGACTACCTGCGCCTGGCCTATCAGGCCTATGCCACGCGCCAGGCGCGCCGAGGCACGGGCGAAACTGAGTTCGATTCGCTTTGGGCCTCCGCGGTCAATGCCGCCTCGGCGAACCCAGAACATGAACTGGCGCTCGCTCGCCTCGCCTCAAAGTGGGATCTGGCGCGTCAGGCGGAACCGCTCTGGCAACGAGTCTCCAACACTCCGGCCTCGCGGCGCGAAGCGCTCGACGCACTCTATAAGATTTATCGCGCGGCAAACGACCTCCCGAACCTTCGCGTCACCGCGCGGCGTCTGCACGAAGCATCGCCCGACGAGATCGCCCTGGCGGCGAACGCCGCCCGTTTCTCACTCCTTCTCGATCGCAATTCCGAAGAAGGCCGCGCCCTGGCAAAGCGGACGTACGAAAAGGCCCCTAACGATACAGCGGCCGCCCTCACCTATGCCTTTGCGCTCTACGGCGCCGGCCGGACGAACGAGGGTCTCGATGTCCTGCAAAAACTCTCGCCCGACCAGTTGCGTGACCCGCATGCCGCGGTCTACGCCGCGCTTCTTTACGACGATGATAATCAGGTCGAAGCCGCCAATCAGTACATCGCGCTGGCGAAGGCCGGACCTATTTTCCCGGAGGAAAAACAACTCCTCGATGAGATCAACATTCGTCGCCAGAAGGCAGGCGCTTCGCCTTCCGCCACCCCGAGTTCCTCGACGTCTCCGCGCTGATTCCGGCGCTTCCTAGTCCAGTGTATCAGTAAAATTGAGACCGCCGTGGCGGTGCCTGGACATGCGGAAGCATGTCCCTCCGGAGGGACGCGCTTCCGCGCGTCCACTTTCGCGCCCGCAGCCGACGGTCTCGATTCAAGTGATACGCCCCACTAGTCCAGTGTCTTCTCAACGCCTTCGCTTCGCCCCGTCGAAGCCTTCCGAGATTTGGCAGGTAACGTTGTTCGCGCATCGATGGTTGGTATTGGCGACTGAGTGCGAGCAGTTTTTGCGGCCGCTAAAGGCGCCGGCCTTTCATTCACGATCAGCAACGGCTGAGCGAACGGATTAACGAGATTCTTCGTGATCGGTACTCGCGGGATGCCGGGATGGATCACCGGCTGAGTCGTCGGTTGGAGCTGACGAAAACTCGGTCTGATTGTCGGATAGGACGTTGGAACAAGATGATCAAACCGCGCCTGAACCAGCGGCCTGCTGAAATTGGTGTCTTCGCCCAAAGCCGGCCAGCCGCCGATCGCGAGGGCAACAATCACAAACGCCCATCGCAGACCGCGAACGCTTCTCATGCATCCATTATGGTCAGAGTGCCAGCCAGAATGCAATACAATTGATGCCTAACCGCGGCTGCGTCCTGACACAGCAGTAAGGTAGCGCAAGCTTCAGCTTATGGTTTTGATCGACGTTAAGCTGGTAGCTTGCGCTACCCTCCGGGCTCGGCGGAAGCAATCATCGCCTGCTCGACGATGAGTGCAGCCAGCTCCTGCGTCGCTTCGTCGAGAGCGGCGTTAGCAGCTTTGAGGCGCGGGGTTTCGTGCGTCTGCATCGCTTCACGCACCTCGTTCGCCGCCTGCTCAATCCTGCTTCGCTCTCCCACAGAGATGCGCTCACCGGCGAGTTGAAACGCATTCTCGACCGCAGTCAGCATTTCTTCCGCTTTCAACCGCGTCTCGGTCCAGACTCGCTCGCTCATGTCTTCAAAGGCGTGCTCAAGCGAGTCCGCGATCATCGCTTCGACCGCTTCATCGGGAACGTCGACTGCGCTCGTTAGGGCGACAATCTTTTCCGCGCCGGTCTTTGTGTCGCGCGCCAGCACTTGCAGAATGCCGTTGGCGTCGATCTCGAATTGTACCCCGACCCGCGCCACGCCTTTAGGCGCGGGCTCGAACTCGATCTCAAATTCGCCCAGAGCCCAGTTGTCGGCTGCCATCTCCCGCTCGCCCTGCAACACCTTGATCTTCATCGAGCGCTGATGATTGACCGCGGTGGTGAACATCTCGCCCGCCTTGATCGGGATGGTGGAGTTGCGCGGGATGATGACGTTCATGAGTCCGCCAAACGTCTCGATGCCTAACGACAACGGTGTCACGTCGAGCAGGACAACGTCGCGCACCGCGCCGGAAAGGATGCCGGCCTGGATGGTAGCGCCGAGCGCGACCGCTTCGTCGGGATTCTGCGAAGTGTTCGGCTCGCGTCCGAAGAACTCAGCGACAAATTGCCTGACGAGCGGCATGCGCGTCATCCCACCGACCAGGATCACCTCGTCGAGCTCCTCGGCCTTCAGCTTCGCGTCGCTCAGCGCACGCAGACAGTGCGTCCTTGTCCGTTGAATGATCGGGGCCGCGATCCTTTCGAGCGCGTCACGCGTCAGCTCATAGCTGAGATTTTTGCCCTCCACGAATGGCACATCGATCCGCACCGATTCTTCGATCGAGAGCCGATGCTTCGCCTCGATCACCAGTTCCCGCTTCTGCCAATTGGCAATGGGCAATGCACAATCAGCAATCAACGCTTCGTCCACGTCATCGCCGCCGAGACGAGTGTTTCCGCTCGTGGAGAGCACTTGAAAAACACCGCCGTTCAACTCCAGAATCGAGATGTCGAACGTTCCGCCGCCGAGATCATAAACCGCGATCTTCGATTTCTCATGTAACCTGTCGAGGCCGTAGGCGAGCGCGGCCGCCGTCGGCTCGTTGATGATACGCTCGACGGTGAAACCGGCCGCCTCCCCCGCCCGCTTGGTCGCACTTCGTTGCGCGTCGTTGAAGTAGGCGGGAACCGTGATGACCGCGCGGGTGACCGGACGATCAAGCGCGGCTTCGGCATCGCGTTTTAGTTTCACGAGGACGTGCGCCGAGATTTCCTCCGGCAGGTAGAGCCGCTCGGCAACCTGAAGGCGCAAGGGCTGGCCAGTTTGCCTAACGACTCCATAATCGGTCGGCAATTCCTCTCCCGGCAAATCTTCACCCCGCAAACCAATCAGGCGTTTCGCGGAATAAATGGTCGTTTGCGGCTGCACCGCGCGCATCCGGTTCGCCGCCGCGCCGACCAGTGGCTCGCCTTCTTCGGGAAAATGCACCACCGACGGCGTGAGACGGGCACCGTTTGCATCCGCGATCAGGATCGGGAAACCCGCTTCCATCACACCGATGAGCGAGTTGGTTGTCCCAAGGTCAATGCCGACGATGTCGTTGTTCATCGGGAAATTCCGACGGCCGAAAGTCGGGTCGTAACTTGCGGGCCAGCCGCACCGTCAGGCGGCCCTGACGAGGGCGACAACCGCAAAGATGATCGCCAGGATCACCAAAATGTGGATCGCCGCTCCGAGGAGATGCAATCCCAGCCAACCGATCAGCCAGAGAACGAGTAGAATGACAACAATAGTCCAAAGCATGACAATTTATCGCTCGCGACCGGCCTTTTGTCGTCTCCAGATTTCATCGCTCCCGACTTGCAACTGCGATTCCCGTTGGCAAGGCCGCAATTTCGGCAACCGTATCGCTGCCTTGAAAGTCCCGTTCAGCCTTTTCCTCGCGCTTCGTTACCTCAAACCGAAGCGCACCTTCATCTCCATCATCACTCTCGTCTCGATCTTCGGAGTGACGTTGGGCGTGACCGTCCTCATCCTCGTCATCTCCGTCATGACCGGTTTCGATCGCGAGCTGCGCCAGAAGGTGATCGATTTCGACGCCCACATTCTCGTCACCACCGATGGCATCATGACGAACTGGCGCGACCTCACCGTCAAACTGCGCCACACGCCGGGAGTGGTCGCGACCGCGCCCTACATCCAGGGACCGGTGATCGTCGAATTCCACAACCGCCGCCTCGCCCCGATGATCCGCGGCATCGATCCAGCGCAGGAGGAAAAGGTGATTCCGCTGCGAAAATTCATCAAACTCGGGAAGCTCGATCTCGAGGGCGATTCGACCGTGCTCGGCGTCGATCTCGCGCAGAAACTCGGGGTCACGGTGGGCGACAAGTTGACCGTTTATTCGCCGGGAAACCTGGGCGAAATCCTCGACAAGCTCAAAGAGCTCGACAAAAAGAAGGGAGCGGAAAAAGATAAGGCGATCGACGACCTGCGCGAGGTTGTGCTCCCCAAAGAGCTGACCGTGACCGGCATTTTCGAGACCGGCCAATACCTCCACGACTCGGAGTTCCTGCTCGTACCGATCTTCATCGGGCAGGAACTTTACGGCCTGGGCGACGCCCTGCACGGGATCACAGTCAAGACGGTCAATCCTTACGATGTCGACCGGATCAAGGCCTCGATCGAGAAATACCTCGCGCCCACAGAGTACGCGGAGACTTGGATCGAGATGAACAAACAATTCTTCGACGCGGTCCGGCTGGAGCGGACCGTCATGGCATTCCTGCTCTTCTTTATCGTGATCGTGGCGGCTTTCGGCATTTGCAACACGCTCATTACCGTCACGGTGCAGAAGCGGCGCGAGATCGGCATCATGAAAGCCGTCGGCGCCAATTTCTGGCAAATCATGGGCGTCTTTCTTTTCCAGGGGATCGTCGTTGGCATCTTCGGCACAATCACGGGGCTCGGGCTGGGCATGACGCTGATCCGTTTCCGGAACGAGTTCAGTCAATGGCTTGCCCGCACTCTGCACATCGAGATTTTCCCGCGCTCCGTCTACCAGTTCTCGCAGATCCCGGCCGAGGTGATTCCCAGCGATGTGGTAAAAATCTGCATCGCGGCATTTATCATTTGTTCGTTAGCCGCGCTCATTCCGGCTTACTTCGCCGCGCGGGTCGATCCGGTGAAAGCGCTGCGCTACGAATAGGTGAGGCGTACGAACTCCATCCTCGGCAAATGGCTGCTGCTCGGCTTTACCATTTGCTCGTTAGGCGAAACTGCCTGCGCCGGCCAATGGTTGACCTTTACCAATTGCCGTTATCTGCCCAACGCGGCGAATGACGGCGATAGCTTTCATGTCCGTGCGGGAGGCCGGGAATACATCTTCCGACTCTACTTTGTCGATGCGCCGGAGACCGATACGAGCATTCCGAAGCGAGTGGAGGAGCAGGCGAAGTATTTTCACCTCACCGTTCCACAGACACTCCAGATCGGGCTCGACGCCGAGCGCTTTACGAGGCAAAAGCTCGCGCGCCCGTTCACCGTCCGCACCTGCAAACAGGATGCGCGAGGCCGGAGCCGGCGGCATCGCTATTTCGCCTTGGTCCAGACGGAGAACGCGGACCTCGGCGAGATGTTGGTCGCCAACGGACTGGCGCGCGTTTATGGAGCGGCGTCGGAGGCACCGCGCATGAACACACCGGAAGTGGAATGGCACAAGCTGAAGCAATTGGAGCGAAAGGCGAAGCAAAAGCGGATCGGTGGGTGGGGCATGGGCGCGGGCCACCTCAACGCGGGCGCGACGACGCAATCAGGTACGAACCAGGATTACTTCGATGCTTTCGTTTCTTCGATTGACGGCGCGCCACCACAACCTGGCGCAAGGCTCGACGTGAATAGCGCGACCAGCCAGGCGTTGCAGGACATTCCCGGAATCGGCCCGTTCTCGCCTCAAGGATTATCGCCGCGCGACCATTCAAGAGCGTGGATGAGTTACAGAAGGTGAAGGGGATTAAAGCAAAGAAATACGCGGACCTGCGCCCGTACTTCAAGTGAATCGGATTCACCAAAAGCGCGTGACGTTTTTTCCTCGCCATCGCCGGACGCGCCTGATGTCATGGCGTCCTTGACGAAAAAATCCGCTGCTACGAGGATTTTCCGATCAACAACCGACTAAAAACGAACCCATGGCGACTCATGACAAATGCTGCACGATCGTTCCTTACTTCAAAGTACCAGCCGATAAGCTAGAGCTGTTCAAGAATTTTTGTGACCAGTTCGTGGCCAGGGCGAGTAAGGAACCGAAATGCTTGTACTACGGTTTTAGCTTTCACGAGAATCAGGCTCACTGCCGGGAAGGCTATGTAGATGCGGAAGGCCTCCTCGCACACCTCGAGAATGTCGGAGCGCTCCTCGAGGAAGCGCTAAAATTTACTGAGCTCACGCGGCTCGAAATCCACGGCCCTCGGGACGAACTGGCGAAACTGCGGGAACCGCTTGCCAAGCTAAAGCCGCAGTTCTTCACTCTCGAATACGGCTTTCGTCGTTAACCTGACCGGGAGAATTCCAGACGAAGCCGAACGTTTACCGATGCCACAAGGTCGCACGCCTCTCTTTCGCAAACTGACCCAGACCATACGGCAGGCGGGCTGGCTGAACGAGCATCCGCAGCATCGCGCTCTCTTCTTTGAGACCAGGGACGCAGCCCGCGTTTCCCGTCGCGATTTTCTCCGGTTACTCGGAGCAGCGGGCCTGGCGACGGCTGCCGGCGGCGTCGTTCCGTCGCCAGCCAACGGCGCACCAAGCCCTACGGCCAGCCCAAAAGGCGGCGAACGGGTTGCGATTCTCGGCGCCGGAATCGCCGGACTTACAGCCGCCTATCGCCTGATGCGGGCCGGCGTTCCTTGTGAAATCTTCGAAGCCAGCAATCGCACCGGCGGCCGCATGTTCACCAAATACGACTTCAACAAGGAAGGAATGTTTTGCGAGCTGGGCGGGGAGCTGGTCGATTCCAATCACGCCGACCTGATCGCACTCGCTGGCGAACTGGGCGTCGGCATCCAGGAACTGAAAGGAGTGGATAAAGGTGCCGATCTCTACTTCTTCGGCGGGAAACTTTATGCGGACGAACAACTCATCCCGCTCTTTCAGCCCTTTGCCAAAAAGCTCGCGATGGATGTGTCGGGGATTTACGATTCCAAAGATAACTTTACCGACAAGGCGAGGGAGTTCGACCAAACCAGTCTTGCGACCTATCTCGACCAGGCAGGCAAAGGAGTTGAGAAATGGGTCATCGATCTTTTGCG
Organism: uncultured Verrucomicrobiae bacterium; assembly: GCA_963738045.1. Classification (GTDB taxonomy): domain Bacteria; phylum Verrucomicrobiota; class Verrucomicrobiia; order Chthoniobacterales; family UBA10450; genus Palsa-1392. The sequence continues at coordinate 464,365 of CAVTUX010000004.1, forward strand.
CGTGGCTTACATTACAGAGTATGGGCGCGAGCCTGACGAGCAATCGGCCCTCAACCTCATCACGTATCTCAGCCCCGATACGAGCCACGGTTTCAAACTCTTTGGAGAGAGCGATGAATCGAAGCGGATCAAAGGGGGAAGCAGCGAGTTACCAAACGCTTTGCTCACCGCCCTCAAGGGCAAGGTTAAGATTCACAAAGATCATCGCCTGGAAAAAATCGAAGAGCGCGGCGCCGATCTCAGGCTGCATTTCACGACGGATGGCGGAACGAACTCTGAAAGGTTTTCCCGCATCATTTGCGCGCTTCCCTTCACCATGCTGCGCCTGGTCGAGGGAGTGAAGGCGTTGCCCCTGGGCAGGGAGAAACAAAACGCGATCGCCCAACTCGGTTACGGCAATAACTCCAAGCTCATGTCCGGCTTTACCCAACGATGGTGGCGCAACGTCGACCTCAAACTGCCGGCGCCGAGCAACGGCAGCGTTTTCACCGATCGGCCTTTTCAATGCACCTGGGAGACAAGTCGCGGCCAGATTGGTCGAAGTGGTATTCTGACCAATTTCCTCGGGGGCAACGCCGCGCTGGAGCTCACTCCGGAGCGCTACACAACGTTCCGAGCCGATCTGAGCCTGGTCTTTCCCGGATCCAGGAAAAGTTCGACGGCCACCGCGCCGTGATGAGCTGGCCTACCAATCCCTTTGTCCGCGGCAGTTACACCTGCCCCCTGCCTGGTCAATATACAACCTTGCTCGCGGCCGCGGCAACGCCAGAAATGGGTGGCCGCCTGCTCTTCGCGGGCGAGCATACCAGCGCCGACTTTTCCGGCTTTATGAACGGCGCTGTGGAATCCGGCAACCGCGCGGCACAGGAAATCCTGCGCCCGCGCGCAAACGAGCGCCCGAAAGCGGCATAAACCTGCCAGAATCCCGCGCCGCCGTTGATCTGCGGGTAGCAATCGCAAGGTTTCGCGATTAACTTTTGCCATGATCGAGCAAAGGGACATCGTTGTTTGGGCGGTGTCCGCTCTTCTCGCAATCGGGATCGGCTGGAGCCGCTATGCCAAGGTGAAGTCGCGCAATAATCTCGTCCGAACACTCGCCGCCATGGACCCCGAGCGGCGAGAGAAGATGCTGAGCCGGTTGAATCCGACGGCCGCGATGGAGCTTCGCCAGGAATTACTGGAGCGTTATCGGATCATGTCCTGAACCGGTCGCGCCACCAGCAGCAGCGGCGCTAGCGCTCGGGTTGACCGGCCGGACTGGATGAGGAACCCGGGTTCGCATTGGACTCCGAACCAGTCGTGGCAGAATGCAACGTCGCGTGCGGTGGAATTTCATACGAAACTTCTTTCCTGCTGGAGGAGCACCCCACTGCTCCAAGTCCAGCAAGGCTAACGATACAAAGAGCAAGAATCGAACATTTCATATTTCAGTGAACTGGCGCTACGTGATTCGGCTGCATTTCCCAAAGACTGTGCACGATGAGGACGCGCTCTGTAAAGAGATAACGCAACTCTTGCGGTAATTCGATCAGGGGCGCGGGTCTGAATCGCCGTCCAAGCCGCGGCACTGCAAAAAAGTCTTGCCAGCGCCGATCCGAATCGATTCAGTCGCCGCATGATGAAACCAAAAACATTGTGCGGAATGCTGGCCGCTGTCGTCCTGGTATTCGCCGGAACGGCGCAGGCGGGGTCAACCAAGAGTTATCAAGTTACCGGTCCGGTGCTGGAAATGAACGACAACATGATTGTGGTGATGAAAGGCAAAGACCGCTGGGAAATCGCCCGCGACGCCAATACCAAGATGCAGGGGAACGTCAAGGTCGGCACCAAGGTAACGATCATGTACACAATGACCGCGACCGAAGTGGAGGCGAAGGCCGCAAAAGGCGCCGCCAAAAAACCCTAGAATCAGACGACTAACGCCTGACATTCCGCGCTTGCGTTAGTCTTATCCTTGGCACGGCACGCATGCAGCAAGCTACTGCGATGTGGCTTGCGACGTGATGCTTTTTTGGCGGGCCGGCAGATTCTCACGCCGCGAATTGGAGACCACATCGCCTTGCAGACCTGGCATTGGGTTCCTGGAACCACGCTCATACGCAGTGCGCTGAAGTTGAAGCCGCTACCAAAAGCGGCTAGATTGACGCCAACTCGGCCGTCGCGATTTCCCAGCCGGCCGTCAGCCGCTCCAATTCGTGGGTGACGGCGGCCAGTTCGCGGTTGATCGCGACGGCACGGCCGCCTGGTTCGTAGGCGGCGGGGTTTTCGAGTTCCGCAGCCAATTCCTTTTGCCTGCCTTCCAGGGTTGCGATTTGCATCTCGAGATCGTGCACGCGTTGCTCGCTCTCCCGTCGCGCCTTGGCCTGCGCCTTGCGCGCTTCCGCTTCGACCCGTTTCTGTTCCTTCTGTTCCCGCAGGCCGCCCGGCCGGGGGGTCGAGACTTCCGGTTGCAAGTTCGTTAGGCCGGTGCCCGCCGTTAGTGCCACGCGCTCCGAAATCGCCCGCGATTTATCGAGGTAATATTGATAATCGCCGGCGTAGGGCGTGAGCTGCCCGGCGTTGATATGCAGGACGCTGGTCGCAATCGCGCGAATGAAATGCACATCGTGACTGATGAAAATCAGCGTCCCTTCGTATGCGCGAGCGCGCCAATCAGGGCGTCGATCGAGCCGACATCGAGATGGGTTGTCGGCTCGTCCATCAGCAGAAGGTTCGGCGGATAGAGCAGCAACTTGACGAGCGCGAGGCGCGATTTTTCGCCGCCGCTCAGAACGCCGACCGTTTTGAAAACATCGTCGCCGCGGAAGAGAAACGAGCCCAGAACAGTGCGCGCAGTTTGTTCCGAAACGGGATCGGGTACATCGAGCACGCTTTCGAGAACGGTTTGCCTGACGTTGAGCATCTCGACCCGATGCTGGGAAAAATAACCGACCCGGACATTGTGCCCGAGGTCGCGCTCGCCCTTTTGCACCGGCAGAACGCCGGCGAGCAATTTGAGCAGGGTCGATTTGCCGGCGCCGTTTGGTCCGACCAGGACGGTGCGTTGTCCGCGCTCGGCCTCGAAGTTTAATGAGTCGTATACGACCAATTGGTCGTATGCGTGACGCACATCCTTTAGCGTGATTGCGCGCAGCCCGCTGCGCGGCGGTTGCGGGAAGCGAAACTTGATCGTCTTCGCCTGCGCGGTCGGCGCGGCGATTTTTTCCATGCGATCGATCTGTTTGAGCTTGCTTTGCGCCTGCGAGGCTTTGCTTGCCTTGGCTCGGAAGCGATCGGCGAATTGCTGGAGGGACGCGATTTCTTTCTGCTGATTCTTGTAGGCCGCGAGCTGCTGTTCCTCGCGCGCGGCTTTTTGTTCGACATAACTGTCCCAGTTGCCGCGGTAACGGAGCAGCTTCGATTGCGCGATCTCGACGATGCTGCCGACGAGCGCGTTCAGAAATTCGCGGTCGTGCGAAATCATCAGGATCGCGCCCGGATAATTTCTCAAATATTCCTGGAACCAGACTAACGACTCGAGATCGAGATGGTTCGTCGGCTCGTCGAGCAAGAGCAGATCCGGCTCCATCACGAGGAGCCGCGCGAGATGCGCGCGCATGATCCAACCGCCGCTCAAGGCATTTGCCGGACGATTGAAATCATTTTCGCGAAAAGCGAGACCGGCGAGGATGCGTTTCGCTTTCGGCTCGATTTCCCAATCGTGCTCATCCTCCAATGCCTGGTGCGACTTGCCGCAGGCCAGTTCGAGAACAGACTCTTCGCCGGCCGCCGCAGTCTCCTGCGGGAGATAACCGAGCGTGGCGCTTTTTTCGACCGAGATTTTGCCCGCATCGGGCGAAGCGTCATCGAGAATGAGGGAAAAAAGCGTCGACTTGCCCGCGCCGTTAGGGCCGACCAGCCCAATGCGATCGCCACGGTTCACCTGGAGCGAAACATCCTGGAGGAGGACGCGCCCGGCGAAGGATTTGGAAACTTGTGAAACAGTCAGCATTGGAAAATGACGGGAACTGTTCGTGCGATGTGCACGAGCGCAAGCGCTCAGTCTCACTCCCGCTCGTCATCGTGCCCATGCTCGATCCCAGGGAATTGGCGTCGAACAAGCGTCGCCGTTCACTCGTTGCTAGTCGAGAGGGATAGGCTGCGCTGCTTCCGCGATCAGCTCGTCGAACCGCGGATCGCCGCGCAGCTCATCCCAGCTCGGATCTAACTTCAACTCACCAAAGCTCGGCCCCCCGGGCAGTTTCACCACACTGGTCAGCTGCTTGAGAGCCGCATCTTTATCTCCAAGCCAAGCCAGAGTCTGAGCCTGCATATTCGCGTAAAACGGACCCTCTGTGGCGTCGCGCCAGCTCGGGACCAATTCGACCGATCGTTGACTTGCTCGCAACGCATCTTGTCTTCGACCCAAGCCGGCATAGGCCCAGGCCAGATTGCTGACAATTGCTGGATCGTCCGGTCGTTCTGCCAGAGCCGCCTCCAACTTCTTGCGGGCTCTCTCAAAAGCGAGCATCGCTTTTTCCGCATCCCCCTGCACTCGAGCAATCGTTCCCTCGAGAAGATCCAAAAATTCCCAGTCCTGAGGCGTCTCTGAGCTGCGGGCGGCGGCAATTTCGCTCATGGCTCTGGCAAAATCGCGTTCATAAAAGGCGATTCGAGCCATCTCGGTGTGTTTGTCGCGAGCGTCAGGAGGCGCTCCTTCCAGGAAAGCTCGCGCCCGCGCGGGGTCGCCCTGGGCAAGGATGCTTTCGGCCTTTAAGGACCAAAATGGGGCCGCTCGGGTCGGTAATGAGACTGATGGCTTTGTCAGCCAGCTTTTCGGCTTCAGCGTATCTTCGCAAATACAGATAGCTCTGAATGACCTCTGTCGCGATGAAAGGATCGTGCGGGTCGAGCTCCATGGCTTTTTCGCCGTCGCGGAGCGCTTCTTTCCAATGGCCCAGTCGCCGCTCTGTGAGTGCGGCCAGATCGAAGAACTGGGCGCGATCGGATGATGACGGTGGCGCCGCGGCCAGTGCCGCCGCAGCCTTCTCGTAATCGCGCACGCCGTTGTAGTAGTATTGAGCTTGAGCCAGATGGGACTCAGCAAGATCCGGCGCGATCCGCAGTGGCCGCTTCCACTGCGGCTTTCGCTGCCGCCAGTCGCGCCTTCGATGGATCTTCGCCGTAGCGATAGATGCGAAGATGTGCATTCGCCAGCAAACAGTAAGCGAGGGCAAAATTTGCGTCTCGGGCGATGCCTTTGTTGAGCAAGTCGATCGCATCCTCATATCGGTATTCCACGAACCGCGCCTCGTGCCTGCAGATAAAGGTCGTAGGCTTGCACATCCTCCGTCGGGCGACTTTCAATGGCTGCTTTCTCGCTGGCTGACAGTTTGCCTTTTAGCTGAGCGACGATCGCTTGCGCGAGATCGCTTTGCAGAGCGAAAAGATCATCCATCTTGCGATCGTACTGGTCCGCCCAGACCTGGGAATCGGAATGCGTATCGATGAGTTGGGCATTGACACGGACACGATCATCCAGTTTGCGCACGCTTCCCTCCAGCACGTAAGCCACTCCCAGCGTCCGACCGATCTCGCGAATATTCCGTGGGCCTTTCCGATAAGGCGCGACCCCGGTTCGGCTAATCACTTTGAGGTCGGCCACCTTCGCCAGGTTCGTCAGGATGTCATCCTGCATGCCGTCGGCGAAATAATTCTTCTCTTCATTGGCGCCGAAATTATCGAAGGGAAGAACGGCGATGCTTTTCTGTGGGATGGAGCTGATCGGCTCGGTAACTGCCGGTATCGCTTTCGTTGCGGTCTCGTTCGGACGCCGGCCGTCACGGCGCGCCAGCATCACCACCAGAGCAAAGATACAAAGGACGGCTGCGACGCCGAGGGTGAGACTGGTTGCCACGAGCTTATTGCGGCGGACCAAACTTCGCAGTCGGTAAGACTTCGTTGTGGGGAAGGGCTTGGACCGGTTCGGCCGCGAGATAGCGTCGAATATCCGCTGCCAGGGCCGAGACTGAAGAATAGCGCTTCCCGGGTTCCTTGTGCATGGCAAGAAGGACGATCGCGTCCAGTTCACCTCGGAGAGCGCGAGCTTCCTCCGGATCCGAAACGACCTCACTGGGGCGAAGAGGCGTCTGCTCACAAATCACCTGCGTGACTTCCTCCGGTGATGGGTCGCCGCTTGGAAAAGCGATGCGGCGTCTGCCCCGTAAGCATTTCATAGAGCAAGGTCCCGAGCGCGTAGATATCGCTCGCCGTGGTGACCGTGTCGCCCATGGCCTGCTCAGGTGAAGCGCAGATCGGAGTGAGGCGCTGTTGACCGTGGCTGTTTCTTCCAGCGGACTATCAGTTGCGAGCAATTTGGCGATTCCGAAGTCGAGCAGCTTCGGCTCGCCGTCTTCATTGACCAGAATATTGCCCGGTTTGAGATCGCGATGCACAATTCGCCTGCGATGCGCCGCTTCGACCCCGGCACAGATTTTCAGGAAGAGTTCAAGACGCTGTCGAATCGATAGATGTCGCTCGGCAACGAATGTCGTTACCGTTTTGCCCGGCACATATTCCATGACGAAGTAAGGCAGTCCGTCATCTGTCGTTCCGGCATCAAAAATCCCCGCAATGTTTGGATGATCGAGGGATGCGAGAGCTTCGCGTTCCGCGCGGAACCGCTGCACGAGGTCGCCCGCCTTGCCAGTCGGCTTGAGAACCTTGATCGCGACCTGCTTTTCGAAATAACCGTCGGCCCGCGCGGCAAGATAGACACTTCCCATGCCACCATGGCCCAGCGCCTGCACAATGATGTAGGCGCCAATCCGCTGGCCTGTCTGCGAAAGACCGATCACCGACCAAGAAGTCCGGTCACCGTCTCAGCGCATTCTTCCAGCGCGTCTTCCGCATCCCGCAAGATCGTTTCCGCGTCCCGAAGAAGGGATTCGGCGGCCCGGAGGAGCGCGTCGTCGTCAGCACACCGCTGGCTGATCAGCGCGGTTCGGGCGGCAGGTGAATCCGTCTCCAACGCGTCGCCGACGATCGTTTTCAGCTGTTGCCAACGTTCCGGACTCATATGCAAAAGTGAGGTCGAGGGGTAACGACATTGAATGATGAAGGAATGAAGCTCTAGTTGTTATTCGCCTTGAGATAAAGTCTGCCTCAACCAAAGCTTGGCGACCGCCCACTCGCGTTTCACGGTTGCCGGCGAGATTTCCAGCAGTTTCGCAATTTCCTCGATCCTTAGACCACCGAAAAATCGCAGCTCAACAATTTGCGCCTGCCGCGCGTCGAGCGCCTCCAGTTCCCTCAAGGCCTCATCCACCGCCGTAACGTCAATCTGATGACGATCATAGAATTCAAGGATCAGGTCGGTCGGATCGCTCCCGCCACGTTTTGCGCGGGTTCGTGCCACCGCGTGGTTGGTCAGGGTCTGGCGCATGAGGCGGGCGAAGATCGCAAGGAAATGTGCCGGATTTTCCCAGGACACGTCGCGTTGCGCGGCCAGCCGCAGGTAGGCTTCGTGCACAAGGGCCGTGCGTTGAAGAGTGTGTTCCGGCCGCTCATTGCGCAGATAACCGCCTGCGAGCAACCGAAGCTCGTCATACACGAGGGGCAACATCGCCTCCAGAGTTTTTGACGCGTCCGTTGATCCTCTGCCCTTTCGGAGAAACGGGCGATGCAACGCAATCAGCTGGTTTTTCTTCGCTCGACATCCGTTCGTTTCGCCCGCTCATAAGGCCGACTAGTTCCTTCTCGCAACTCAGAATTGCAGTTCGTCAACTTTTGCCTGCCTCCAAGCCTAATCCAAATCGCGCAATCGCGCGAAAATTTTCCCCTCCGAAAGGGCAGAGATCCCGGAGCGGAAACAAGAAATGCGGCGCGGCGCGGCTGGAATTCTTGGAATCGATTCCCTGCTCGATCGCAAACCGAACGCGCTCGCCGGCGGCGACGATAGAGCGTTGCGGTCGGGCGCGCGATCCTGCGCCAGCCGAAAGTGTTTCTCTTCGATGAGCCGCTCTCCAACCTCGCCGCCAAGATGCCGGCGCAGATGCGCACCCAAATCACGAGCCGATCACGGCTCAAGGCAACGATGATTCATGTCACGCACAAACCGGGGTGATTCTGCTCGGGGCCGTTTCCTGGCCAGGTCGCCGATCAATTCGGCTCCGGCAAGTTGAAACAAACCGACGACAAGATTCTTCCTTGGATTCGGCCGGAAGACCGGGAAGGGGCGAACCGTCCTCCCAAACAAAGCCGGGCAGCGCGTAGCGGTTTTTTGGAGATCCTAAGACGTTGGCGGGTTAGAAAATCTCCGCCACATCGCCGGCGCCGATCGGCGCCGGCGATGATTTGCCCGGAACGCTATTTGGTCGCGACAAAGCCGTGCACAACATTATCCGGGTCGTAGGAATATCCCGTAGACGCACCGTTCGGAGCGATACCGAAGACAAAGTCCTGACCGATCGCCCGCGCCCGGAACGTCGAAGGTGTGGAATGCGCCATCCGTTCCGCGCACAAAGCCGTGATTCACGTCGGAGTCGTCCACATACCATCCGGAGATCGCTCCCTGCGGATTGATGCCGAAGGGATAGGTTCCCTCAAAGGAGTCCGGAACGCTGACCTGCGCCGGGAGCGTCGAAGCTGAGAAAATTGCCGTGCTTATCCCGCAAGAAACCGTAACTGATGTTGTCTGAGTCGAAATAATTTCCCATGATTGCCCCATTCAGCAGTGAAACCACCGCCGTAGGTCCCCTGGCCCGGCCCGGTGCCAGAGCCCGGAACGTTGAACGTCGTGATGACGCCATTCGTGTCGCGCAGGAATCCGTGACTCGCGTCGTCGTTACCAATGTAGTAACCGGTGATATCGCCCCGCTGGCTGATAGCGTAGCTATATGTCCCCTGGTCTGCACCCGTGCCCGCACCCGGGACATCGAAGGTAGCAAGGGTCCCATCGGTTTCCCGAAGGAAACCGTGACCGGCCTCATTCGCGTCGGTGTAATAGCCGGCGATCTGTCCCCGGGGATTAATAATGAGCGGGCTGAAGGGAAATGTGCCCACCGCTCCCGGCACGTCGAACACTGTGATTGTGCCGTCCGGGTAACGAACGTAGCCGTGCACGGAACCTGCCGAGTCGATGAAAAATCCCGTGATCGTACCACTTGGATTCGCGGAATAGGCCCGCGTTCCCTGGCCCGCAGCCATGCCCGCCCCCGGTGCGTCAAAGGTGGTGTAATCACCGCTCCTTGACCGAATGAATCCGTGGCGGACATCGCCGGAGTCACGAAGAAATCCAATGATCGTACCGGACGGCTCGATATTGAAGGCAAAAGTGCCCTGAAAGGCACCCGTGCCCGCGCCCGGTGCGTCAAAGGTGGTAACCGTTTGTGCGGACATTGGGATGGATAATGCCAGCGCAACGAGGATCGTCATAGCTGGCACAAGCTGGAGAGCCAGCCGAGTTTTCTTATGCTGATTTTTTGTGTTCATGGATTGATGTGTGTTTTTTGAGTTATTGTTTTTTTGCGGGCTAAATTTGCCCCACACCCCGTAAGGCAATAGCGGGCTGGAAACCGGCTCATCCGATCCCAAAAAAACCAAATTCAAAACATCGACCCGAGGGCTTCGAGATCACTGAAACGGCTTCCTGCCTGGTGCGCCGCACTGGCGAAACTGCCAATTCAAATAGCATTGACGGCTAGCGAATTTCCCGCGCGCCGGGGGGGCGAGCCCAATGCAATGTGGAATTCCTTCTCGAGAGAGATTTCCTGAGTCCGGTGAAGCGTCGTTCAGGATGAGGGAGAAAAGGGTCGATTTGTCGGCGCCGTTAGGGCCGACCAGCTCGATGCGATCGCCGCGGTTCACCTCGAGCGAGAGATCCCTCGAAGAGGAGCGCGCCCGGCGAACGATTTACTGATTTGAGAAACGGTGAGCACTAAATTGAATCGAGGCACAAGACGAAAGAACAAGACTTTCGTGCTGTAAAATGTCGGCGGGTTGGCGAATGAATGAGGAAACTCCAACCTGAGCACAACTCCGATGGATTCCGAGCCGCTATTCGCCGTTATTGCTTTCGTTCTGATTCTTGCGCGCACAGGTGCCGAGCTGTGGCTGAACCGGCTGAACCAGCGCCACGTGCAGGCGCACGCGAAAGAGCTGCCTCCGCCATTTCGCGGAATCTTCGATCAGGCGACATATCGTCGTTCGGCTGATTACACGCTGGCCAAAGGGCGCTTTGACAATATCGTCGACGTGTTCGACGCCGTGCTGCTGATCGCAGTGCTTTTCAGCGGGTTGTTGCCATGGGCGTTCGCAAGATTCAGCGCGGACTTCGGCACATCGGTCTGGGCCATGGCCGGTTTTCTCTTCGCCGTGGGTGTCGCCCTGAGCATTCCTGAATTGCCGTTCGCCTGGTACGCGCAATTCAAACTCGAAGAGCGATTCGGATTCAACACCATCACGATGAAGACCTGGGTGCTTGATCGCGTGAAAGGTTTTCTCCTCGCCCTCCTGCTCGGCTATCCATTGCTTGTGCTGGTCTTGAAACTGATCGAGTGGACCGGCGCGAATTGGTGGCTCTGGGCGGCGGCAGTCGTGATCGCGTTTCAATTGCTCCTGCTCCTCATCGCACCGGCGCTGATCATGCCGCTTTTCAACAAGTTCACGCCGCTGCCGCAAGGAACGTTGCGCGACCGGCTCTTTGCCCTGGCGCAGAGGACCGATTTTCCCACGCGCAATATCGAGGTCATGGACGGCAGCAAACGCTCGCGTCATTCCAACGCCTTTTTCACCGGCTTCGGCCGTTTTCGAAAAATCGTCCTCTTCGACACCCTCGTCACGCAGCTCACCGAGCCGGAACTGGAATCGGTCCTCGCCCATGAGATCGGCCATTACAAAAAGCGCCACGTCCTCAAATTGCTCGCTCTCTCCATCGCGGGTGTTTTTATCGCTTTCGCCATGATTGCGTGGCTGGCCCGCCAGGAATGGTTCTATCGCGCGTTTGGCTTTGAGCATCATGCCGGATTTTCCGCGGCCAATGTTGCACCCGCGATGCTGCTCTTTGGGTTATTGGCGGGAACGATCACCTTCTGGCTTTCGCCCTTCACTCACCTCTGGTCGCGCCGGTTCGAATACGAGGCAGACGCATTCGCTCGCATGATCATGGGCGAGGCGCAGTCACTCGTTCAGGCATTGCGCAAGTTGAGCGAAAAGAACCTGAGCAATCTCACGCCGCACCCGCTCTACAGCGGTTTTTATTACTCGCATCCAACTCTGGTCGAACGCGAACGCGCGCTCACCTCTGAGCTCTAACCGCTAAAGGTCCCGAGCCCACTTGTCATGGAAAATGTCCTGGTGGCGCCATTCTTTTCCGGGCCTGTGTTCAAATCGTTCAGGCGACTCTTCGGCGGCAGATAAAGCATTTGACAGCGATGGCGGTCTTCGTGCCAACGCGACGTGATCGGAGAAAAAGTTTGTAGTCTGTGCATTTTTTTACTAGGATGATTGTGGGTGTGCTACCCCTCCGGCTGATTTGCATTGGCCGTGCGCCATCATTAAAGCGTAATAAACCGCAAAGTTCCAAGCTTACTAAAAATCCATGAATGCCAAAACCGTAAACACTTCCATGACTATGCTTCGACTCATCTTCGCTGCCGTGCTTGGTGGCATCGCTCCCACTTTAGCGAGCGCGACGACCATCGATATCAACCCCAGCAAAGACAATACTCTCTATCAGTACATTTCCGCTGATGGCGACCGGAGCAATGCCCTTGGCGATCACTTCTTCGCGGGCACGACGGCTGAGGGTGAAATCCGTCGCGGTGTGATTGCCTTCGACATCGCGGGGAACATTCCCGCCGGCTCCACGATCACCAGCGTCACCCTTACCCTGAACATGTCCAGAACCGTTTCGGGTGCGCGAACCGTCGAGTTGCACAAACTGCTCGCCGATTGGGGAGAAGGAACGTCGATCGCGAGTGGAGAGGAAGGCGACGGAGCACCCGCCACCGCCAACGATGCCACATGGCGACACCGTTTCTACGATACCATTTTTTGGACCACGGAGGGCGGAGACTTTTCTGCCACGGTGAGCGCAAGCCAGCTGGTTAGCGACCTCGGACAGTACGTGTGGAGTTCGGCCCAGATGGTTTCGGACGTGCAGTCGTGGCTGGACAATCCGGCCGGCAACTTCGGCTGGCTGGTTTTGGGGGACGAGTCCGCCAGTCCGACGTTGAAGCGCTTCGATACCCGAGAGAGCACCACCCCGCCCGTGCTGACTATCGAATATACGGCAGCAACTCCGACGCCTACACCGACACAACCCCAACACCAACACCAACCGCGACGCCAACACCCACGGTGACGCCAACCCCGACGCCGGGACAGATTGTGCTCACGGGCCAATCGCGCCGGACGAATTCGGGGCTATTGGTACGTCTGAGGTGGACAGGGGCGACCACGGCCCAGGTCGACATCTACCGCAATGGAGCTCGGCTGGCGCGGGTGCCGAACAACGGGACCTATACGGACACGCTCACGACCTTCGGGACCTACACCTACAAAGTGTGCAACAAGAACACGATGAACTGTTCGAACGAAGTGACGAAGAGGTTCGGCGGCGGCGGCCAGTAGGGAATCAAAAGCAGGCAACTTGAATCAAGGCGGCGTCGCGCAAGCGGCGCCGCCTTTGCTTTGCCGCCGGTTGCCGTGCAACGCCCCCTGCTGGCTACAGGTAAGCGCCAAGCGCGGGCTCGTACAGTGGGCTTTAACAATCGCAATCCTGAACAAAAGGCAAGGAAGAGAACAAAGCTTGTTTCGCGCGTGGCCAAGGCCTTTTGTTCCCCTGGCTGGCTTCTGCTGATCTTACCGAGTCGTTGTAGCCGGGACTCGATGATCCTGGGCCGGTGGCTTTGCCTGATTTTGAGGTTCCGGAGCGCGCAAGCCAGCTGGTTGGCGACCTCGGACAGTACGTATGGAGTTCGGCACAGATGGTTTCGGACGTGCAGTCGTGGCTGGACAACCCGGCCGGCAACTTCGGCTGGCTGGTATTGGGGGACGAGTCCGCCAGTCCGACGTCGAAGCGCTTCGATACCCGAGAGAGCACCACCCCGCCCGTGCTGACTATCGAATACACGGCAAGCAACTCCGACGCCTACACCGACACCTGGTCCAATCACACTCACCGCCCAGAGGCGGAAGGTGAACGGAATAAATAGCGTGCGTCTCAGTTGGAGCGGGGCGACCTCGAACCGGGTTGACATTTTCCGCAATCGAGCGCCCCTCGTGCGAGTCCAGAACACGGGCACCTATACTGATTCCACCGGCGACACCGGCCGGGCCCAGTACATGTAACAGGTGTGCGAAACTGGAACCCGGACCTGCTCCGACGTTGTGAGAGTGAGGTTCCAGCAGTAGAGTCAGCGCTTTTAGCATCACGCCTGGCACCGCATCGGAGTCGCGCAGTACCCGGTTCGGTCCGTCATCTCGGCATGACGTTCGGCGAACTCTTCGGCCAAAACCGAGCTGCGCATCAAACCAACCCGCGGCGACGGCGACGGGATCGGCGGCAACCATTTCGTCCACACCATGCGGCGCAACGTCGACCTCACCTACATCGTGATGGACAACCAGATTTATGGCCTCACCACCGGCCAGGTTTCGCCCACCAGCGTCAAGGGGATGAAGACCAAGAGCACGCCTTACGGCAGCGTTGAGAACCCGATCAACCCGATCCCGATGGCGATTGTCGGGGGGGCGACCTACGTGGCGCGCGCCTTCAGCGGCAAACAGAAACACATGGTCGAGATGATCAAGGGCGCGATCCAGCACAACGGCTTCGCGCTCGTCGACGTCTTCAGTCCCTGCGTCACCTACAACAAGGACAACACCTACCAGTGGTTTAACCCGCGGGTAAAAATGCTGGAGGAACAGGGCCACGATCCGACCGACCTGCACGCAGCGATCGACCGCGGCTACCAGTGGGGCGACGAACTCCCGATCGGCCTCTTCTGGCGCCGCACCGACCTGCCGGCGCTCGAAGACCTCGAACCCGTCCTCCACACCGGCGAAGGCCCGCTCGCCTTCCGCAAAACCGGCATCCCCGCAGACCAGGCGAAAGCGCTGGTGAACGAGTTGTTGTGATTTGTTCGGAACGCGTGTCTAGGGACGTGCGTGTCGCCTCCGGCACAATGCGCACGCCCACCGAGCACTCGACGGCTTTCACTGCGTAGGCGATACTTCTCCGCCATGATTCAAAACTTTGACGAAATTAAACGGCAGTTAAGTGAGCTGTCCGGAGTTATTAACTCATTCAAATCAGAGGCTGTTCAGCTAAAGATCATTGAGCTCGTTCTTGGAGGAGTCGCTCCGTCCGAAGACGACGAACCAGAGGAAGCCAATCGCGAGCTGCCTCGGCGCAAGCGACGGCGGAAAGGGACCCGAATTACTGCGGGCCATGGTGATGATAAAACACCTCTAAAAAAGCCTCGCACGGGGTCAGGATCAGGTGCCGTTGCAACTTTGCGCTCCGTATATCAGAAAGGCTTTTTTAAAGAACCGCGGACAATCGGTGATATTCTCGTGCATTGCGAAACCAATCTGGCGCGAAAAATAAAGTCGAACGAGATTTCGGGGACGCTCGCAAGAATGGTGCGGAACGACGAACTTGCGCGCAAGAAAAATAAAGATGGTCAGTACCAGTACCGGAACTTCCAATCTTGACCTCGAACAGGCGTTAGCCGGCGTTCCCAAAAGATTTCGAGACCGCTTAATTGAAACGTATCTCGACCTCAAGCGAAATGTCGCCGAATCACGTGATGATGCCGCTGGCTTGAGTGCGGGCAAGTTTTGTGAGGTGGGATTGCGAACGCTTCAACACTGCGTTTTTGGAACTAGTACTCCCTTCGGAACCAAGCTTCCGAATTTCGCCGATGAATGCCAAAAAATCATCGCTGCGCCCGCAGGTTCCGCCAATGAATCGCAAAAAATAATCATCCCTCGCGCGTTGGCGTTTCTCTATACGATGCGAAACAAGCGCGGCATCGGCCATCTTGGCGGTGACGTCGACGCTAACAGAATTGATACTGCTGTTATGTCACGGGTTGCGGACTGGATTATCTGCGAGCTGATCCGTATCCATCACGGCTTGTCGCTCGAGGAAGCCCAAGATTTGATCGACGCTTTGGCGGTCCGACATCTTCCGCAAGTGTGGGAGGTTGCCGGAAAGAGAAGAGTTCTCCAGAAGGGGCTCACAGCGCGTGACCAGTCGTTGCTGCTATTGTACAGCTCGAAGGAAGCCAGCGTCCTTATCGAAGACCTGGTATCATGGGTTGAATATTCCAACCCTGCAGTCTTTAAGGCGAAGGTGCTTCGCCCTTTGCACAAGGATAGAATGGTGGAATGGGACAGTGACGCAGACGCAATTACCTTATCTCCAAAAGGGGCGGAATACGTCGAAGCTACGCTGCTCTGCTGAATCAGCAGATAGCCGCGGCGCGCGAGCGGATTGGGAATCGGGGGTGATCAGAAATGATGTCGCGCGCCATAACGAGAGCGCCTCTTGCTTATACTCCTTCGTGTAGCTCGTTCTCTCACGAGCGGGTTTGCTGATCTGCGTTTTCATGTGGACTCCTCGGTTTTTTGACCCCAAGCCCACTGTCCGTCAAATCAGGGCAACCCCCAGCCTGACCCCAATTGTGACTCCGAGGGCCTCAAGATCCACCGGGCGCCGCCTCCGCCTCAGAGTTGATTCGCCGGCCAGTGTCTCCCACGTGGTCCAGCATTTTCAAGACGAGTTGCGCCAACACCTGGGTTTCCGCCAACTGTTCTCGGTTCCCTCCCATGAGGCTGAGGTTCTTCACGAGCCACCACAAGGATTGGAGTAGACTCTGGTTCTCCTCTCGAGCTCTTGCCTTTGCGATCTCCTCGCACATCCAAAGCCTCGCACCATCTCTGAACGTGACCCCCTGAACGCCGGTCACGATAAGCTGGTGAATCATCGCGAGATAGTCGAGCGGAATACCGCAGACCATAAGGAGGAGCGCAGAAGGAACCAGCCGCCCTGTATTCCAAGCAGGATCTCTTGCGATCGTGACCGCCTTGTCCACTGACGCACGCAGTGTCTCTATCCTTGGATGCCACGCGCCCGATGCCGGATCAACGCCACCATTAGCGACCTCAGCCGACCGTGCCGACCAGTCGATCGACGGCATCTGATCGTGAAGCACATCGACCATAAGTGTCTGTTGCTTAAGGCATTCTCGGAGTCTGGACAACCCGTCGGCGGTAAGGGGCGTTGCCCGCCAACAGTCGGTAAGTCGATCCACATCGAGCGATGCGAACATCGCCGCCCATCCCAGATGATCTGTAACGTACGTCACGAGAACCGTCTTGGCCAATGCGTGACGTTTACAGATCATCTCCACTTCTTGACGCAACCCATCCGAGCGCCAGTCAAAGACAACGACTATGAGCCGCGAATTATCTATCAACCTCTCTACGTAGGATTGCCAGGGGTCGGAAGAGACGGAGGCGGCACCCGGGAGCTTGAGCCGACGCAGTCCACCGAGACCTTTTGCAGTCGGTTTTGGGTCGGCAACCGTAACGACTCGGCCGGAGACACTTTTCAGGAGAACCTCCTCGAACGAATTGTCGGGACCAGCGGGTCGTTGGTCAACATCGAAGGGACGCAAATAGAGAATATCCACGGGCTCATCCTTGTCAGTTGCCGAGTAGAGTTGTTGCGAGGCCTTCCGCATGGATGACTCCACAAGGCTGCTGACCTTGGAGGTCACGAACGAGATCAGCAACGCGGCCAGCCCCGAAAGAAATCCCCACATGCTGACAGATGCCGCGAGGCTATCTTTTCCTTCCCACCGGGCAAGAAATGCGCCGCCGAGGAATGCCAGGATGGCCAACGGAAGAACAAGGAAGAATGCGAACCCCAAAACACGTTCAGCGACCTTGCGTGCGAGACGCTGTATGAGGCTCGAACGATACCGCTGCATGGTCACCAACTCGCCATCATTGTCTTGAAATAGCAAATAGAATCAGTGTGGGAATTGGGGAATTGAATTGCAGGGAATTGGGGGTCAGTGTGGAATGGCGCTAAGATAAGAAGCGGGTTGAGCTAAAAAAGAGTAGGGGTCAGGGGGGGTCAGTTTGGGGTTGCCCTGATTTTACGGACAGTGGGCTTAGGGTCAAAAACCCGAGGAGTCCACATGAAGACACAGATCAGCAAACCGGCTCGTGAGAGAACGAGCTACACCGCGGAGTATAAGCAGGAGGCGTTGTCGTTATGGCGTGCGAGCGGCCGTAGCGCAGCGAAGGTGGCGGCAGAGTTGGGGATCCGCCCGCCCCTGCTCTATCGCTGGGCACGTACCGAGCGAGCCCCCGATGATGCTGGCGGGGGGCGCAAGCCGCGCCGCAGCCTGGAGGAGTTGGAAGCGGAGAACAAGCGTTTACGCACGGAGAACGCCAAGCTTTTAGAACAGCGTGAAGTGCTAAAAAAATCGCTGGGCATCCTCTCCGAAATGCCGCCCAGTGGTATGCCCGGATCGAAGCCATGAGCGGCTCCTACAAAGTAGCTTGGTTATGCGAGGCGTTACTTGTCTCGCGCAGCGGCTATTACCACTGGAAGGAACGACGGGAACAGCCTGGGCCGCGGCAGCTCGAGAGCAGCTTCTTGCGCGCTCGGATCCGGGAGGAGTTTACGCGCAGTCGTCAGACCTATGGGAGTCCGCGCCTGGCCCAAGTGCTCGGTTGCCCGGGACGGCGCAACCGCATCGCCCGGCTCATGCGGAAGGAGCGTCTCTTTGCCCGGCAGCGCTCCAAGTATCGTCATGCCACCACCGACAGCCGTCATCGCGGACCGATCGCGCCGAACCGTCTTCAAGGCTGCAAAGTGGCTCGTCCCAACCAAGTCTGGGTGAGCGATGCCACCGGCGTCCTCACCGGCCAAGGCTGGCTGTATCTGGTCGCCGTCCTCGATCTCTGCAGCCGGCGGGTGGTGGGCTGGGCGATGAGCCCGCTGCTCGATGCTCCACTCACGATCGCCGCTCTGCGCATGGCCTTGCGCCAGCGTCAGCCCGGAAAAACCCTCATCCTTCACTCCGATCGGGGCAGTCAGTTCGCCAGCGCCGCTTATCGCCAGGTCCTGGCCGAGCATGGGCTCATCGCTTCCATGAGTCGAGCGGGGAACTGCTACGATAACGCCTTTATCGAATCGTTCTGGAGCAGCCTCAAATACGAACTGGTCTATCACCACCGCTTCGCCACCCGCGCCGAGGCCCGCACCGCCATCTTCGACTACATCGAAACCTTCTATAACCGCATCCGCCTGCACAGCGCGCTGGGTTATCGCTCACCGCGGCAATTTGAACAACTGTTCCCCTCGAACTAATAATGCAAACAGCTAACCAAAATTACCCTTGCCAGACTGTCCGAAGAAACAATGCAAGCCCAGTCGTAAGAAAGTGCTTATTTTCTGGCGTGCAGCGAAGTGCGTTTAGCAATTCTCGCGTGCGACAAAGCTCATTTCCTTGTCCTAGTTTCATCGGCGTTTGCGTCTCTTGGCCGCAGAGCCGGCGCCCTGTCGGCGGACGATCCGTTCGAGGACGGCGATGCGGGTGTCTTCGTCGTCGTCGAAGCCGCCGTGGCTGGTGGAGTTGCTCCGCCGGGTGATGTCGGTGGAGGTGGTGGGCGCGGCGATCCAATCCCAGACGGAGGCGCGCCTGGGATGTTGTCGGGTGAGACTGGGTCGTTTTTCGAAGAAGGTCTCCATCCCCAGGATGGGTGTGCCCCGGTTGTGCTCGAAGGCGTTGGAAACCAGATAAAGGAGCGAACGGCGATAGATGTTGATGCAGGTATCCTGTCGCTCGACTTCATCCGTGAGGTGGAACTGGGTGTAAGCCTTGATCCTGCCGTCCTGATAGAGCGGCAGCAATTTGTCCTGGAAGAGATCGATGCGGCAGGCGGGCGCGAGGAAATAAATGCCATCCACATTCAGGTTCGCTCCGACGAGCGCGGCCCCGAGATGGGCGTGCAGGATGGACCCGGCACTGTGGCCAATAAGATGAAAGCGCAGCCGCGGTCGAAGGGCGGCGTGCTCGGGTTGGAGGAGTTCCTGGTAGAGCAGTTGCAGGCCGCCCTTTGGATTCGCGGAAGCGGCTTCGGCGTTCTGTTTCATCTCGTCCCATTCCAGGGTGCCAAGTCCTGAGACGAGGTTTTCGATCCGCTGATTCCACCAGTCGGTCGCCTGGTCGATCACCTTGCCCCAGAAAGTGGCTCCAGCCGCGCCTTGCACCCGCTCGAACGCGTCCTTGGCGATATCTTTCAAGATATCGGCCCAACCGGATTCCCACATGAGGAAGATCGGGAAAATCTTTTTCGCGAAGAGAGCCGGCACCCAGATGCGGGCGGTTTTCCCCGCGGATTCTTCCGGGACGAGACCGCCATGAGCGTAGATGGCGACATCGATGGGCCTGCTCTCGCTCAGCCCCCATTGCTCGATCGCCCTCGGCAGATAGAAGGAGAGCAGGTCATGTAAATCGTCCGGCTGGGTGGAAAACTGGCCGCCGTCGGAAAGGGTACCGTTATTCTCGAGGTCGATGATGTAGGGATTGATCTGCTGCGCGCTGAGATTGGCATTGGAAGAAAGGAGCAGGCTCTGGTCGCCCGCCATGGTGGAAGATTTGCCGGCGACGCGTCGAAAATTCAGACCGAACTGAAGGTCGTCGACAAGGTGGCTGATGTTGACCCCGAGCTGCCCGATCCAGGCGTCCATCCCGTTCGTCTGCCAGTCGGTGTAGGTGATGCGGGCAAAGCCGTGGTTCGCCCACTTGGGGCCCCAGGAGTTCTGGATCCAGAAGCCATCCTCATCGTAACCGACAAGGAGAAAGGCGTGCCCGCCGGCGTTTTTGGATTTTTCGTCGAACGGAATGTGGCCGTCGCCCGTAACCTTGTCCCAGCCGGTGTGGGTTTGGGCGGTGACATAGATGGCGCCGGTTTCATTGAGGGCAGCGTGAAGATCGGGGACCGAGGTGTGATCGACCCGATAATAGGCGCCAAGGGGAGTCTTAAAGGCGTCGGCGATCCATTCGGTGCCGTCGCGCTTGATCGTGGTATCGATGTGCGGCCAGAGTGACGAGCTTGCAAGCACCATGCTTATGCCAGGCCTTCATCGCGCCGCGGGCGGTCGAGCCTTCGTCTTCCGCGTCGCCCGGAATCTCGTCGTACTTGCGGGCGAAGAAATAGAGCATGTAGGGCGAGATGGAATCCGGCTTCTTTGCCTTCGTCGTGCCCTGCGCGTTGTGAACCAATGCCTCGACCAGGCTCGAAAGGGCGAAGCCTGTGCAGGCGGAGGTGTCGCCCTGGTCCTTGATCCGCGCTGCCCAGGCGCGATCGGCGAACGGTCGCGAATTGTGGGTTTTCCCAAGCAACCGCAGCGTTGGATTGTAAATCCTGTCGCGCAGGTCCGGAGAATCTGCGTGGACGTTGAGGACCTTGGTCTTGGTGCTCATCGGGGAAAGGGTTTCCGGACCTGAGGATGCGGATCCGTGTTTGGAGCGTCGAGAAAAAAATCGGATTTTTTCTTCGCCGTTTTGCCAGCGGAAGAATCCTGAGGGAAAGGGAATCGAGATTTCGGGTTCAAATCTTAATCCCTCAGCGATGACGAGCATGGCCGAAATACGATGATTGTTGTCGTTGCTGACATTGCTTGCGCCCGGGATACTAGGATTATGAACTGATCATTCCTTGCGATGAAAGTGATCGAATCGATTCACCGTTCCGCCCGACTCGGCTTCCTCGCCGCGCTGATCCTCGGCGTATCTGGCGTATTTTCCGCGATCGCAGCTCCGGCTGAACTAAATCGGCTCAACCCGCCGGCCAAGGATCAAATACCGGTCGCGTTCCTCATTTCGGATGGCGCGGTCGTGATCGATTTCACCGGGCCGTGGGAAGTGTTCCAGGATGTGAATCTCCCGAGTCGACAGGATACGCCGTTCCGTCTTTACACCGTCTCTGAAACGACGAAACCGATCCGGACAAGCGGCGGGATGCAGATCATTCCCGATTACAGCATCGCGAATGCGCCCGCGCCGAAGGTGATTGTGATTCCCGCGCAGGACCCGCCGAATGAGGCCGTGCTGGATTGGATCAGGAAATCGTCCAAGACCACCGACGTAACCATGTCGGTGTGCACGGGCGCATTTATTCTGGCGAAGACCGGGCTGCTTAAAGGGAAATCCGCCACGACCTGGCACGGAGCGTTCGGCCGCTTCGCGCTGACCTTTCCGGATATCCAGCTCAAACGCGGCGCGCGTTTTGTCGAGAACGGAAACCTCGCGACGGCGGGCGGACTTTCGTCGGGAATCGATCTGGCGCTGCGCGTGGTGGAACGTTACTACGGGCGCGAAGTCGCGCAGCAGACCGCCTACACCATGGAGTACCAGGGAAAAGGCTGGATGAACCCGGACTCGAACAGCGTCTATGCCGAGGCGCCGGTTTCCACGGCGGAAAATCCGGTCTGCCCGGTTTGCGGAATGGATGTCGATCCCAAGGTAGCGCCGAAGTCGACCTACAAAGGCACGACCTATTTCTTCTGTTCGGAGAACGATAAGAAAACTTTCGACACGGCCCCGGATAAGTTCGTTAGGGCGGAATCCAAGCCCTCGCACCAGAATTGAAACCCGCGCGGAATATCCACCAGCCGCCGCGCCAACCCCGAACCCGCCGAGTTATCTTTATCGCGGGAGCGGGCACGGAGATTCTCGATTTGGTCGGACCGCTCCAAGTCTTTGCGCGCGCTTCCGAGATGTATTCGCGGGCGCATCCCGGAGCGGCTCCGATCTATTCCATCGAAGTGGTGAGCGTGGTGGCACGCCGCTCGATCACTGCGAATTGCGGTGTTCATCTGACCGCAGACAAAACTTTTCAAGAGGTCCATGGCCCGATCGACACCTTGCTCGTGGCGGGCGGGGACGCGATTGAACGCGACCAAATGGATCCCGAAGCTGTGCGCTGGCTGAGGAGAATCGCCCGCTGCACTCGACGGATCGGCTCGGTCTGCACCGGCGCATTACTGCTCGCGCGCGCCGGCATTCTCGACGGACGTCAAGCGACCACGCACTGGAATTGGTGCCAGACCTTGATCAAACGCGCCCCGCGCGCCAAGGTCGATCCCGAGCCAATCTTTGTGCGGGACGAAAACGTTTACACCTCGGCGGGAGTGACCGCCGGAATGGACCTGGCTTTGGCCCTGGTGGAAGAAGACTGGGGGTCGAAGCTCGCTCTTCAGATCGCGCGCAACCTCGTGCTCTACTTGCGTCGGCCCGGCGGCCAGTCGCAATTCAGCGCCGCGCTGTCGCTCCAGACGACAGATCGAAAGCCGTTGCAGGAGTTGGAGGCCTGGGCGTTGGAGCATTTGCATCGACCCCTGACCGTTCCGGTGCTGGCGGAAAGAATGGCCATGAGTCCGCGCCACTTCGCGCGCGTTTTCCGGAGGGAAATGAGGATCACTCCGGCGAAATTTATTGAACGTTTACGTGTCGACGCCGCTCGGCGGCGACTGGAGGAAAGCCAAAACAGCATGGAAATGATCGCGGCCGAATGTGGCTTCAGCAACGTCAATGCGATGCGCAGCGTCTTTCAGCGAACCCTGAAGATTGCTCCGGGACATTACCGCCGTTATTTCCGCCACTCCGGCCAACCAGCGCGAAAACTCCGGCTTCGCCGGCCGACTGCTCCCGACCAAACGATGGCCTCGATCCTGAAGATTTGATTTGGGACACGCCAGGCGGGGCCTCTCCAATCAACGCATTTCTAGGTGTTGGATGCCTCGAAGATGCTCTGAATAGCTTGATCCAGCGTGGCGTTAAACTCAGCCTCCGATTGCCCGGCGGAGAGTCCTTCGGTCAGCGCCCGGGAAAAGCTCGCGACCAGGCCGTTGTTGCGGCGCAGGCGGTTGTTCGCTTCTTCGCGCGAATAACCTCCCGACAAGGCCACGACTTTGAGGACTTTCGGATGTTTCACCAAATCGGCGCAGAAGTTGTCCTGCTCCGGCAGAGTAAGTTTGAGCATGACGAGATGACTGGATGCCAAGGCATTTAGCTTCTCAATAATGGCCGCCTTGAGCAGGACTTCCGTGCCGGCCTTTTCCGGGCAGTGAATATCAATTTCCGGCTCGATGATCGGCACCAGTCCAGCGGCGACAATCTGCTCGGCGATTTCGAATTGCTGGTTGACGTTATCCTTGATGCCCGCCTCGTTCGCTTGTTGTAATCAACAATGATATCTAATTGCGCTGCTTCCAACTCGGCCCGCTTCACCTGCCTCCTACGCTGCCGCCAGAGCTAGGGATAGCCCGGATTTTCCGTTGGATATTGGAACTTCTCCAATACGCAATCGATCTGAGACCGATTGATTGAAGGCTAAAGACTCCTCTCCGAATAAGGACTGCGCACTGCGTTTCTGCGCCGGGAGCCTAATCGCCGCCCCGGCGATGCCAATATGTGAATCCGGAATCACCGTGTCCTCCCGGTTGGGAGCTGCTCACTCGGCTGCAGTCGAGTCAGACACGCCCTTAAGTGACGGCCGACCTGAGTCGCGTTTTCCCTCAGAAGTGTCCGTTTCAACCCGGCAATCTCATAAACTTCGACGCCGCCACACCCAATCTTGCCCCACCCAAGGTCGTGTTGGTCATAACGAACGAAAGTATTCTCGGCCGGACGAAACAGGGTAATCCGACCAGGGTAAGTCGACGTGGTGTCTTTGGCAACAGCCTCGTCGATTAACCGGGTAGGGTGACGAAATTTTCGCGGTAAAGGCTGCTCGATTGTCCAGAAAAACCAGCGCACGAGCTTCCAGGCGCAATATCGCGTTTGCCAATTTAGTGCGCGGCCGAGCCCGAGAGCCCAGTCGAGTTTCGCCTGACGATTCGCCTCCATGGCGTATCTGAGATGCCAACTCAGCCGCTTCACAAAACTCTCCAGACCCTGCAAGCGAGTCAGACGAACGCTTTTCGGGGCCGCCATGTCGATAATCCCGAGAAAGGTAACCTCTTCACCTTGTCGATAAAGCTCAGACGCAATTGCGAAGGCCACTCGGCCGGCGACACACATGCCTCCAAGGTGATAGGGCCCATGTGGCTGACGACTGCGGATTCGTTGGGAAAGTTCTTCTGCCAGACTTGGGAGGCTGCGATCGGTATCGTCGAAGAACAAGTCGTCGTAAGGCACGATGAATACTGTTTGGTCGCAGCCAAGCTCGGAAGCCAGGGCACGATAGTCGGCGCGAGCTTGAACCAAAAACAGAGGCGGCGTGGAAGATTCACCGAACTGCAGGGGGATAAGAGAACCCGAGGTCCAAACTGCTCGGCCGATAATCCTGGCCAATTGCTCGATGGTCGGGGCCTCAAACAAAGTGCCGAGAGACAGGCGCTTCCCGAATTCCTTTTCCACGAGTGCGAAAAGGCGCGTTGCGAGAATAGAATGACCTCCGAGATCAAAGAAGTTATCTGTGACTCCGATAGGACTTACATCAAGTATTTTTTCCCAGATTTTGGTGAGGCGCACCTCGGCATTACCTCGGGGCGCGACAAAGGAGGGCTCCCGCATCTTCACTGGAGCCGAAAGAGCAGTCCAATCGAGCTTTCCATTAGGCGTCACAGGAAACTTTTCCAGTGTTACGATAGTCGCCGGGACCATATAACCGGGCAACTTTCCAGCCAGGTATCTTCTCAGCTCTTCTTGAGGTAAACTTTCGTTAGTCACGACCAGGTATGCCACTAACTGCTTGTCTCCTGCATGTTCACGGAGGGTTACGCCCGCCTGAGACACCCCAGGATAACTTCGCAGGGCCAATTCAATTTCCGCCGGTTCGATGCGATACCCGCGGAGCTTGACCTGCCGATCAAGGCGCCCGAGGAACTCAAAAACGCCATCTCTCCGCTGACGCACCAGATCGCCGGTCCGATAGAGCCGTCCGCACGAATTGGCCGAGAAGGGATCGGCCATAAATCTCTCCGCGGTAAGTTCGGTGGCATTCCGATAGCCGCGAGCCACGCCAGCCCCTCCAATGTATAACTCGCCCTGAATGCCGATTGGCACCGGCTCTTGGTTTCGATCGAGCACGAACATCGTGGTATTCGTGATAGGGCGGCCGATCGGAACGATAGTGGCTTCGCCTGCGACCGCGGGGTGCACTGACGACCAAATCGTAGTCTCAGTAGGTCCGTACATGTTCCATACCGATCCACATCGCTCGATCAGTCGGTCGGCAAGTACTCCTGCGAGGGCTTCCCCGCCGCAGAGCGCCTTCATCTGCGGCCGGCCTTTCCAGCCTGCTGCGAGCAACATTTCCCAAGTGGCCGGGGTCGCTTGCATCATGGTGACGCGAGCTTTTTCCATTAGATCGATCAGCCCCTGCGGCTCGCTCGCCTCAGTCCGACTCGCGAGGAAGACAGAAGCGCCAGTCGTTAGGGGAAGCCATATCTCAAGGCCTGCGATATCGAACCCCACAGTGGTGACCGCGAGGAGGATGTCGTCGGCCGAAAGACCCGGGCTCCTCCGCATGCTCGCGAGAAAATTGCTCAAGTTCCGATGCTCGATCTGCACACCCTTCGGCCGTCCAGTGGAGCCCGACGTGTAAATCACATAGGCGAGGCCATCAGGCTGGACAGAGATTTCCAGATTGCGATCGGAAAGGAGCGAGATCGCCTCCTTTTCGTCTTCTAGCGAAAAAACGACATATCCGTCGTTAACCAGGAGGCCTTGATCCTCTACCCTCGCGGTGACAAGAATTTTTGCCCCGCTATCCCTCAGGATGTCCTCTCGGCGCTCCCGCGGGTGCGATGGATCAACAGGTAAATAAGCCGCGCCGGTTTTCATTACCGCGAGCAACGCAACCACCAAATCGACCGAGCGCTCCAGTGTGATCGCTACCAGCATCTCCGCTCGGGCGCCCCAACTCACCAAGTGACGCGCCAATTGATTGGCCCGCGAGTTTAGCTCCCGGTAGGTGAGGCTTTCGTTCCCACATCTGAGGGCTGGCGCCTCAGGTCGCTGCTCGACTTGCGCTTCGAATGCGCTAGGCACGGAATCCGCGCGCAAACATTCCCTGATCGGCCGGTTCCACTTCCATAAAGCTTGGGCGCGACCCAATTCCGAGAGCAGCGGAAGATCGTATACGCGACAATCCGGCTCGGCTATGGCCGCTCGCATTAGGTTCTCGAAATGTTCGAGCATCCCGGCAACCGTGGGTTCATCAAACCAATCTGACTTGTATTCCAGAGTGAGGCGAAACCCTTCCCGGTCATCGAGCACATAGAGGCTGAGACCAAACTTGGCCGTCCCGTTGTGAATCGGGAACGGGACACAGTGCGCATCGACCAATTCCAAATTGCGCCAAGCGGATTCTTCGACGACCAGCATCGCCTGGAAGAATGGATTCAGACCCGGGATTCGTTCCGGTTGCAGCTCAGCCAGCAATTCCTCAAAAGGCAAATCTTGGTGCGCGTATGCACCAATTACGACTTGGCGCGTTCGCCGAAGTAAATCCCGAAACGTGGGATTATCACTCAGATGAGAGCGCAGCACCACCATGTTAGCGAAAAATCCGACGACCCTGGCAACTTCCGCGCGGCTACGGTGAGTCATCGGGCAGCCCACCGCGATATCCTCCTGCCCGGTAAGTCGCGCAAGCAGCACTTGGAACAGGGCAAGCAACGCCATGAAACGCGTGACGTCATGTTGTCTGCCTAAGGATCGGAAGTGTTCGCTTAGCTTGCGCGGGATATCACGATAGACCACTTCGCCATTAAACCCCGGGATGACACCAAATCTCCGACCCGAAGAAAAGTCCAGCGCCGGAGGCAAACCGCGCAATTGCTCCCGCCAATACGCTAGCGGGACATCTCGGGCGTTCCGCGCCAGGGCTTTGCGCTGCCAGATGGCGAAATCGGCGTATTGCACGGGAGACTGGGGAATTTGCGCGGGTGTCTCCAACACGAAACCGCGGTAGAGCAGAGCAAGCTCTTCGAGCATGATAGCAATCGAGGGGCTGTCGCAGGCGATGTGATGCACGACTAACACGAAGACGTATTGATCCTCAGCCATCCGGAACAGCGCCACTCGCCAGACGGGTCCCGCAGCGAGGTTGAAGGGCATCTTCGCAGTGTCTTGGATGCGAGACTCAAGCTCAGATCTCCGCCTGGAATTCTCGAAACCGCGCAAGTCGCTGGCCTCGAGACGAACCGTCTGCGGCGATTGAACCATCTGACGCGGCTCGCCCGTTTTGTTCGGGAAGATGGTCCGCAAGGCTTCATGACGTGTAACTAATTGGTCTAGACTTAGCTGCAAACAGTCCAAGTGTAGGTGACCGGTGATCCGCCAAGCCATCGGGATGTTGTACGCAGCCGAGCCGGAATCCAATTGCGCCAGAAACCAGAGCCGCTCCTGGCCGAACGACAGTTCCACCGCTCCGTGGTGGGCCCGGGCGATAATGGCCGCGTTTTGCAGTGGCGCCTTGGCCAGGCCCTTTTCCCAGTCCAACAAGACAGGGAATGCCCGATCGATTACGGAATCGTTCTGGGCCTTTGGACTCATAACGCTTCGGCGGAAACTAGCGGCACAAGCCCCGCCCGTCGTCTTGTGTTCCGGTTCGATCATGTTCCTTTGGGAAGCCCCTCGCTACGTCGGACTACACGAAAGCCGTCGCTCTGCATTTGCGTCTAGGAGCCGGTCAGCCTTCCATCTTGCCCATCGCGAACGCTCAATCTCGTTTAGACTCTGAAAGTTTTCGGGCACCATTTCTCGCTCATCAATCGTGAAGGGAAAAGCGTCCTCAAAAAATGTAATCAGCCGGAAGATCCCGAGCGAATCGATGACGTTGGTCTTCAACAGAGAATCGTCCTCCTTCACTTCGGTGATCCCCGGCCCGCCGCATACTCTAGAATGAAGCGGCGAATCGGTCCTTTTACATTCATAGTGGAAGTTTCTATTTTCTCGATTCTACCGGCCGCAAGCAATTTACGTCGAGCAAAATCACGTCTCTGTATCTTTTGTTTAGCCCGATGGCGTCAATTAGATGATCCCGGAAACAATGCATGAGCCTCTCCCGCGACCCAACGCCACTTTCGGCAAGCGTGTCGTCGTGCGGTTTTCGGTAATGTCACTCAATCGATATCGCTATTTTCTCGCCCGATTCGCCAGCGACTTGTCCGAGGCGGAACTAAGCCGCGCGCGGCGCTACCGACGGTCGGAAGACTCAGACCGCTTTATCCTCGGGCGAATTTGCATCCGGCGCCTTAGCGCAACCCATCTTGGAATCGAGCCGCGGGCCGTGACGATTCTGCAAACACCGGCTGGCAAACCTTATTTGGAACCGTCGCCACCCACCTCTGGCGAGCTTCTCGAATTCAATCTGTCGCACAGCGGTGAACGTCTACTCCTCGCTTGGAGCATCGGATTGCCGGTCGGAGTCAACGTCGAGAGGGTAAAAACTATCCGCCGTCGAGAGCTGCTCCAAATGGCGGCAACGGCGTTTTCTCCTGCCGAACTGAAGATCGTCATTTCGGCGGCACCGAGCGAGGCAGCGAGAATATTCTATCGCATTTGGGTACGCAAAGAAGCGACCTTGAAGGCAGAGGGAGTTGGTCTCGGATTCCGCGCGCAATCCTTCTCGGTCGCCAATCCGACACGAGAAGGCGTTGAGTGGTTTCGAACACTCGTGTTTCCAGCGTCCCGCAAAACTTGGTCCCTCATCGACCTTGACCTCGGACAGTCCCATGTTGCCTCCTTGGCTGTTTCTTCGGTAGCGGAGGTAGAGGAGTGTAAGGAAATTCCCGGCTTAGGTGAAATCTGGACCCGGCGGTCTGGCTCGAACCGATGACCATCGGCAGCGAATGCCCGCGTCAGTCGCGGGCTCGCGAGAAGCCATTTCTGAAGGATTTCCTATTCTTCGCTAAGCCCAAACCGAAGGTTAGCCAAATCAGCTTATTGGTCTGGCGTTCCAGTTTCTCGCCGGCGCCTAACGGATTTTTTTTGCTGACCTTTATGGCGCGGAGATAACAATTTCTGCGGAGAGGTGCCGGCGGAGGGGATCGAACCCACACACCCTTGCGAGTACTGGATTTTGAGTCCAGCGCGTCTGCCAGTTCCGCCACGCCGGCTTTTCGAGCGGGTCAGAAGCTACGGAGTTCGTCGAGAGCTTGCAACCCGCGCGGCGGACCGAGGATTTCGCGCAGCATGATCGCCTGGCGGACACTGCCGCGGGCGCGCAGGATCGCGCCCAGCGAACCCCTCGTCGCCGCCGAAACAGGAGCGGCCTGCGGTGTTGCGCTCGTCGCCCTCCGCGGACTAATGGTCGCCGGCGCAGGTGCGGCGATCACAACCGGAGGTGGCGGCGCCAGGACAATCGGGGGCGGCGGCGCGGGCGCTGGTGGTCGTGCTGGCGGATAGGTCACTTCTTTCGGGGTAGTGACGAGTGGCGGCAAAGGTTGCACCCAGCTCCGTTTCACCTTGGTCGGCACCTTGGGCTGGCTCGGGGTAACGACCCGGCGAGCGGTTGTCGGCCGCGGATGCACCGGAGGCGGGGGCGCGCTGCCGGGAGGAACGCCGAGCGCTTCGAGAAAACGGCGCACCCGTTCCTCTTCGCTTTCCGCTGGAGGGCGTTCCGGTCGTTCGTTAGGCGAAGGCGAACCCTGCTTTTCCGAATCTTGCGCGCCCTGTCCGCTCAGCCAGCGAAAGATCAAGGCGATCCCGGCAAGGACGAGGAAGATGAGGAGGTCGTTCATGGACCGTGAATCGTTAACTGGTTAAATCGTGAATCGGAAAAGGAATTACCGGTTACTAATCACCCTTCCGTCGGCGGTTTCTCGGCAGCCCCGATGGATTCGCGCATCGTCGTGTCGGCCTGGACGTTTTTCATCCGCACGTAATCCATGATGCCGAGGTTGCCGGAGCGGAAGGCGTCGGCCATCGCCTGCGGGACGAGCGATTCCGCCTCGACCACCTTGGCCCGCATCTCCTGCGTTCTGGCGCGCATTTCCTGCTCGACCGCGACCGCGGCAGCCCGACGCACCTCGGCCTTGGCCTGAGCAACCCGCTTGTCCGCGTCGGCCTGCTCGGTTTGCAGTTTCGCGCCAATGTTGTCGCCGATGTCAACGTCTGCGATATCGATCGAAAGAATCTCGAACGCCGTCCCGCTATCGAGTCCTTTGTGCAGGACGAGCTTGGAAATTCGATCCGGATTTTCGAGCACGTCCTTGTAGGTGTCGGCCGAACCGATCGAGGTCACAATCCCCTCGCCCACTCGCGCGATGATCGTTTCCTCGGTCGCGCCGCCGACGAAGCGATCGAGATGAGAACGGACCGTGACGCGCGCCTTGACTTTCACGCCAATGCCGTCCTTCGCCACGCCGTCAATCGTAGTGCGGCCCATCGCCGTGCTCGGCACATCGATGATTTTCGGGTTGATGCTGGTGCGCACGGCTTCGAGCACAGTTTTTCCGGTGCCTTTGGTCGCGAGGTCGATTGCGCAGGCGCGGTTGAAGTCGAGGGAGATGCCGGCCTTGTCCGCCGCGATAAGCGCAAGGATAACGTGGCTCACGTCGCCCCCGGCGAGGTAATGCGCCTCGAGCGGATCGCTCGGAATGTCGATACCGGCTTTCACGGCGGTGATTCGATTATCGACAATCAAGCCGACCGGCACTTTGCGCAGACGCATGCCGACCATCTTGCCAATGCTGACCGGCGCATTGGCGATGCGTGCGCGGAGCCAGAGTCCGAAAAAGTTGAAGAGCACGATCGCGAGGACGAGGGCGACGACCGCGAGCGCAGCCACGCCGATGAGGTAGAGAGATTCCATGATGGGAATTTACGAGAGCGCTCGGAGTGCGGAAAGCGTTAATTGCGAGGGGATGACGGGTCCGCCGCTTTCCGGGTATCGCGAACTCTGGATCTGGACGCGCGAAAGCCCGTCCCCCGGAGGGACATGCTTCCGCATGTCCGGCTTAAAACAACCGTCAGGAAAAACCGAGCACGGGGTGCGGAACGTACGGCTCCTCCAGCGCCGCGATTTCGTCAGGCGAAAGTTTCAGCGCAAGCGCCGCGACCGCATCATCGAGATGTTGCGGCTTGGACGCGCCAATGATCGGTGCGGTCACGACCGGTTTGCTCAACATCCAGGCGAGCGCGATCTGCGCCGCCGGCGCGCTTTTCGTCGCGGCAAGCTGATTCAATCGATCGACCACCGTGCGGTCCGAATCTTCCGTTTGGCGATAGAGCGTCTTGCCAAATTCGTCGCGCGCAGCGCGTCCGCCGCCGGGATTTCCCCAAGGTCGCGCGAGCCGCCCGCGTGCGAGCGGGCTCCACGGGATCACGCCAATCCCCTGCGCCTCGCAGAGCGGTAGCATTTCCCGCTCTTCTTCGCGATAGAGCAAGTTGTAATGCGGCTGCATCGAGACAAAGCGCGTCCAACCGTGCTGCTCAGCCACGTGGAGCGCGTGGCACATTTGCCAGGCAAACATCGAGGAAGCGCCGAGATAGCGCGCCTTGCCCGCCTGCACCACGTCGTGCAGCGCTTCCAGCGTTTCCTCGATCGGCACGTCGTAATCCCAGCGATGGATTTGATACAGATCGACGTAATCCATTCCCAGCCGCTGCAAGCTGCCGTCGATCGCCGTCATGATCGCCTTGCGGGAAAGCCCGCCGGTGTTCGGCCGATCGCGCCAGGGGAAGAAAACTTTCGTCGCCACCACCAGTTCGTCGCGCTGTCCCATCTCGCGCAAAGCGCGACCGACGATCTCCTCGCTCGTTCCATCAGAATAGACGTTCGCGGTGTCGAAGAAATTGATTCCGAGTTCGAGGGCGCGCGCGATGAAGGGGCGACTTTGCTCTTCATTCAGACTCCACGGATGGCTGCCGCGCTCCGGTACGCCGTAGGTCATGCAGCCAAGACAGATACGCGAAACTTTGAGGCCGGATTTTCCGAGTCGAGTGTATTCCATGAAATAGCTATGACCTATCCACCGTCCTCGCACAACGCGATGCCGGCCGATTGGGACCCGCGATTTATTCCTCGGGCAGGAGGTAGTAACCGCCGGCGTTCTTGTCGCTCTCCAATTTCAGCAAACGGCGTTTCTGCGCTTCGAGGAGCAGGTCGCTGAAACTGCGAAATCCGTAGGCGCGCTCGTTGAAGCCGGGATGCTGGCGCTTGATCGCCTGCTTCACGCGCGACCCGTGGACCGGATAGTCTTCGCCGCGCTCTTCCCGTAACGCGTCAAGCGTGTTGGTGAGAAGATCGAGCGCCTCCTCGATTGGCGGACCCTGGTTTTTTGCACGGGGCGTTTTCGCCGGTCCCGCGGCGGCCGCCACTTGACGCTTCCGGACCGGCTCCGTGCGCACCAGATCATCGTAGTAAATGAATTCGTCGCAGTTGGTGATGAAAAGGTCGGAGGTGGATTGCTTCACTCCGACGCCGATGACGGTCTTGTCGTTCTCGCGCAACTTGCTCACGAGCGGCGAAAAGTCCGAGTCGCCGCTGATGATGACAAAGGTGTCGACATGACTTTTCGTGTAACAGAGATCGAGCGCGTCGACGACCATGCGAATATCGGCGGAGTTTTTGCCCGATTGCCGGACGTGCGGGATCTCGATCAGTCTCGAAGGCGGCTTCGTGCAATCCGCGCTTGAAAGCCTTGTAGCGCTCGAAATCGCAGTAGGCCTTCTTCACCACGATGTGCCCCTTGAGAAGAAGGCGCTCAAGCACCTTCCGAACGTCGAAGGCCGGGAACTGCGCGTCGTGCGCGCCAAGGGCGATATTTTCCAAATCGAGAAAGACGGCCATCGTGGCCTCTGCATCGGAAGTACTCATCGCTTAGACGATGTAAGCGGGATCGGGTTCGCGAAACAGAAAAAACTTCATAGCTTGGAACTATGAGAATGGAAAATGCGAACGTTCTGCGTTGCCCGCCGATCGCATCTGCTGCAGCACTGCTGGTTGCCGGCCTGGTATCGCTCTCTGCATGTCATCGATCGAAACCCGCCGCTCAGAGTCCCACACCGTCCGAGCAACAGGTCCGGGCCGAGCGCGCCGCGCAGGCGCCAGAAGAAATGCAGCAGCAATGGACCTACCTCAACCGGATTCGCCAGTCCGAGACACTTAGCACGTCGATCGTTCGCACCCTGTTGGACGACCAAAATCACCTCGGCATCGTCGTTTTCTCCAGCGTCACACCGGAAAATGTCCCGGCCCTGATGCGCCAGGTGATGACGGAAATGGCGAAAGAATTTCCCAGGGCAGACCTGACGCTGGACGTCTTTCAAAGCGCGACGCCACCCAAAAAACTCGGCACGGCAAAGCTCAACGGCCAAACCGGCGAGGTGATCTACACGCCCACGAAGTGAGGCGAAGGTCCGTTGCTCTCGCCGTTTCGCGTACGATTACTCCACGCCCCAGATCATGGCGACGGAAGTCGTCAGGCTGCCGCCCATGTTGAAGGTGAGAAATTTCTTCGCGCCTTTGATCTGACGCGCGCCTGCCTGTCCGGTCAGGTGTTGAGTCGCTTCAACAACCTGCCGAACGCCGGTCGCACCGACGGGGTGTCCGTCGCCAATCAGGCCGCCGCCGGCGTTGACCGGGACCTCGAAATCGACCTTCCCGCTGACTTTCTCGCCTCGGACCTGCGGGAGGGTGGTTGCGCCGCTCCTGGCCAGCGCCGCGCCTTTGCCCGGCTCGGCCAGCCCGAGAATCTCGCAGGCCACGATTTCGGTAATAGAGAAACAATCGTGCACTTCCACGCCATGCATGTCGCGGGGTTTTAGGTTCGCCATCCCAAACGCGTTGGCCGCGGCCTTACGCGCGGTGCTGAAAGTGGGCGCATCCTTTTTCTCGAGCGCCAGATAATCGGTTGTGTGCCCATAACCAAGCAGCCGCGGGAGTTTGGATTTATCGCGGCCGATGCGGTCGAGATATTTCCCCGAAACCAGGACGAGGCCGGCTGCGCCATCGGTGATCTGCGAACAGTCGGTCAGGCGCAAGGGCTCGGCGACGCAGGGATTATTTTCCGAAACCTGCGAGGCATCGCCAAAGGTGAGAGTTGCTTCGCGCATTTGCGCCAGCGGGTTGAGGCGCGCGTGGGCGTAGTTCTTGAAGGCTACCGCCGCGAGATCGTCCGGACTCGCGCCATACTTGGCGATGTAAATCTGCGCAATGCGCCCGAACAACTTCGGGAACATGAAGTCGCCGTATTCCGGCCGCTCAACGTCGTAATCCGCCGCCGCCCCGAGGACGTCGCCGCCGTCTCGGGAGGACATCGTTTTCTGCTGCTCCGCGCCGACAACGAGGACCGCATCGTGAAACCCGCCCATGATCCAGGTCGCGCCGAGCAGGACGGAGAGCGCACCCGAGGCGCAAGCCGCCT
Organism: uncultured Verrucomicrobiae bacterium; assembly: GCA_963738045.1. GTDB lineage: Bacteria > Verrucomicrobiota > Verrucomicrobiia > Chthoniobacterales > UBA10450 > Palsa-1392. The sequence continues at coordinate 498,764 of CAVTUX010000004.1, forward strand.
CGGTGTGCATGGTCGGAATGCCATGCAGTTTCGGGTCAATTTCGGGAATGAACGCGCCGAGATGGAGCTGCTTGGTGAACTGGCCGGCATTGAAATTTCCCACGGCCGCAGCCTGGATTTCGCCAGGATCGATCTTTGCATCGTCGAGGGCTTTGCGCCCGGCTTCCTTAATCACGTCGCGCAGGGCTTTGCCCTCTTTTTTGAGGTTGCGCTTAAAGTCGGTCCGGCCTGCGCCGAGGATGTAAACTGGTTCGTTCATAGCTGTGCGAAGCTAAGCCACGGATGGCGCGCTGTCATCCAAGGCCGCCAATGTGGGAGGGGCCTTTGTGCCCCGATCCGCCATGGGTGCACAAGGGATCGGGACGCAGAGGCCCCTCCCACATTATCCGGCTTTGAAAATTGACCGGGATTGTGGAAATAGCAGCGAGCAATGGCACGACTGCACGAGTATCAGGGTAAAGAAATTCTCGCCGCCAACGGGTTCAAGATTCCGCGCGGTCGCGCTGCTTCCTCCGCCGATGAAGCCGTCGTTGCGGCCAAAGAACTCAAGGGCGAGGTCGTGATCAAGATCCAGGCCTGGACGACGGGGCGCGCCGGGATTGGCGGGGTCGCCTTCGCCAAAAAACCAGATGAAGTGCGTGAGCATGCAGCCCGCATGTTGGCGATGAAGGTCGGACAGTTCCCAGTGGATACCGTCCTGGTAGAGGAGAAGATCGCGATCGATCGAGAGTTTTTCCTTTCCTTCGCGATCAACGACGCGGCGCGCGCGCCGATCATTATTTTCTCGGCCGGCGGCGGAAGCGGCATTGAAGAGCGTGCGGCTTCCACCCGGAAGATCGCCTGCCATGTGAAGAGCGGACCGATCGAAGCGGAAGTAAGAGAAGCTACCGAATCGTGCGGACTTTCGCCCGAGCAGGCGGCACAACTGGGCGATTCGATTCGAAAGCTCTTTGCCGCCGCGCGCAGCGTGGAAGCCCGCTCGCTCGAAATCAATCCGCTGGTGTTGACCAGGGATGGCGAGTTCGTCGCGGCCGATTGTCGCCTGACGATTGATGATTACGCGGTGGCGCGACATCCGGAATTGAAGATCGAAATCGCGCGCGAGTTCGATCATCCACCGACGGAGCTGGAACGAATCGCCTACGCCGTCGAACAGAACGATCACCGTGGGACCTTCTATTTCGCACAGTTGGCCACCTCAGCCGCCCCGGATTCGAAAGGGTTGGTCGGGTTTCACGGCGCGGGCGGCGGTGGGTCGATGATGTCGATGGATGCAATCGTGAATGCGGGATTCACCATCGCCAATTTCACCGACACGAGCGGCAATCCCTCCGCCTCAAAGGTCTATCGCGCGAGCCGAATTATCCTGACCCAGCCGGATTTGGTGGGCTACTTCGGCTCGGGCTCCGGCGTCGCCAGCCAGGAACAATATTGGTCCGCCTACGGACTGGCCAAGGCATTCTGGGAACTGGGCCTCAATATTCCGGCGGTCATTCGTTTGGGCGGCAACGCCGAGGATCGCGCGGTCGATATTCTGCGGCGAATGTCGAAGCTGCTGCGCGCGCCGGTCGAAGGCTATCGCAAGACCGATTCGCCGGCCATGATCGCGGAACGCTTTCGCCAAACTGGTCGAAACCGGGGGCGGCACGAAATGGAAACCATGCGCTCCGCGAGTGCCGAAGTTCGTTAGGGGACCGTCGGCAATCGAGCTTCCGGTGAAGGGTGGTCGCGTCTGGATCGACAAAACAAAGTGGGCGCAGATTCGCCCCGCGGTCGAGACACACTCTGGCGGCTTGATCGTCGACCGGGGCGGCGCTGCGGCGGCCGCACTGCCAAACGAGGAATTCGCGACCAAGGATTCCGAGCTCCTCGCCTGCGATGTCGAATGCCGGATCGCCGGGGTCGAGGGCTTCTACCTCGAACTCGATATTCCCGGGTTGGACGAGTTGATCGCTCGTTAGGCTACAGCGCGATCTTCGCAAGCCTGGACATGCGGAAGCATGTCCCTCCGGAGGGACGCGCTTCCGCGCGTCCAGATGCACCGACGACGCCAAATGTCGTCTCCCCTAACGAGCTGTCGTCAGCGCGAAGAGCCCGCTGAAATCCTTCGCGGTCTCCATGCTCATGATGAACTTCTGCGCCTTCTGGCAATTCTCCTTGCCGATCACATCGCCGCCCAGCGCGGTGAATTTGACCGCGATCTCTTCCTCGGTCATCGGATCGCGCGGGTCGCCTTTCGGGACATCGACACGCGTCGAGTGCGATTTACCGTCGTTCGTCATGATCGTGACGCGGCTGGGCTGAAATTTGGGAAAGAGCGCTTCGAACTCTTCGTTCGGCACGACTTTCACCTTGTCCATGATCGGGATGAGCGCCTTGTCGAGCACGCGCTCTTCCTTGAATTGCAGCGGCGTGACCATGCCATCGACCAGGCCGGCGGCCATGCAATAGGGCAGCGAATGATCGGCCGTCTCTTTCGAGTCCGGCCGATACTTGTGCGGGTCGCCCAGGATGTCGGCTGCGCGCGCGATCACTTCCACTTTGATCTCCTTCACGTCGTCGGCCTTGATCTTGTGTTCCTTGACCGTCTTCATCATGGCGGTGAGCGGGGCGTGGCTGAGCGCTTCGATCGGGAAACTCTTCATCCCGCAATCCAGAATCCGGTAATGCGACTTCGGTGAATTGGGCAGATCGGCGACGAGCGCTTCGCCATCGAATGTCGCCGGCGCGCCCTTATATTGCACATGATGGAAGACGGCGAACAAACCTTCCTTGCCATCAATGATGTGCTCCGGACCGGAGAATCCGCCCCGCGCGAGGAGCGCGCTTTCGGCGCCCATGCGACCGGCCCACGGATCGACCGTGTTCTTCATGTTGGTCAACTTGCCCGCCGTCACCGCGCCCGGACAAAAGGTCCGCGCTGCACTGATTCCCATGGCGGAAACCATCTGGGCCGGATTGAGATTCAAGACCCGCCCGGCCGCGATCGGCGCCGCGAACGCGCTCAAGGTGGCGTGATGCCAGCCGTATTCGCGCACGCCTGGTCGACCGATCTCGCAGAGCCGCATCTCGATTTCATAGGCGATGATGGTGGCGAGAATCAGATCTTTCCCGCTCAGCCCTTCGCTCTCACAGAGCGCGAGCGGCGCGGCGATGAGATCGCTCGGATGACACGGATCGGCCTTCCAATAAATGTCGTTGTAATCCATTGCCCGCATCATGTGGCCGTTGAGAAACGATGCATCGACCGGGTTGGTCTTGAAACCCGAGACGAAAGTGGTCGCGCTGCCGCTGCCTCCGCCCATGGCGCGATAATGCTTGAGCAAAATCTTCGCGTCATCCTGCTGACTCCACCGAGCGCGCACCCGATCGAGTCGAACCAAAACAATTTGGCCGCCTGAATTGCCTCCGGCGACAGGTCCTCGTATTTCAGGGCGCAGGCCCATTCCGCGATAGTGTAAGAGAGCAACTTCTTCGATTCGGTTGGTTGGGTTGACATGATGTTTTTGATTTGGTTCATGACCTTGGCTGGGCGGGACAGAATTTCAAGCTGTCCGCGCCGGATAACTAAACTATGAGAGCTGTCCAACTCGTGCAGATCGGCCGACCGCTGGAAGATGCGGAGGTTGCACTTCCAAAGATCGGGCCGTCCGAAGTCCTGTTCCGGGTAGCAGCCTGCGGAATTTGCCACTCCGACGCGCACTATCGCGCCGGCATTTCCGCGATCGATCGTTTGCCGTTAACGCTCGGGCACGAAGTAGCGGGACGCGTGGAAGCGATCGGCGAAGAAGTCGCCCACGTCTCGCCGAACGACCGCGTCTATGTGCACTATCTGGTCAGCTGCGGTCGCTGTGATTTCTGCCTCCGCGGTCACGAGCAATTCTGCGTCGAAGGGCAAATGATCGGAAAGCATCGCGACGGCGGCTACGCCGAATTCATCAAAGTTCCCGGTCGAAATGTTATGGCGCTCCCGGATGAGATTCCATTTGAGCACGGCGCAATCATGATGTGTTCCTCGGCGACGGCCCTTCATGCCTTGAACAAGGCCCGTGTGCAAAGCGGTGATTCTGTCGCCATTTTCGGCTTCGGCGGATTGGGATTTTCGGCTCTCCAGTTGGCCAGAGCCCGCGGCTGTCGAGAGGTCTACGTCGTCGATATCAACCCGGCCAAACTCGCCTCCATCGCGGCGTTCGGAGGCATCCCGATCGATGCGACCGCGAGCGATCCCGTCGAACAGATTCGAGAAGCGACCGGCGGAAAAGGAGTGGACGTCTCGATCGAACTGGTCGGCTCGGCCATGACCATGGGACAGGCAGTCCGGTGCCTGGGAATTTTCGGCCGCGCGGCGCTCGTCGGCCTGACCGCGGAGTCAATGTCCGTTCTTCCCTATACCGAGATCATCAACAAGGAAGCCAAGATCATCGGGGTTTCCGATCATCTGGCGGCGGAGCTGTCGTCGCTCATGCAACTCGCGTGCAGTGGGAAGCTATGTTTTCCAAAGGACACGCTGCGCTCTGTCGATCTTGACGCCGCGCAGATCAACGCGGCGCTGGATGCCGTCGAGAATTCCGCCGATCACATCCGTACCGTGATTGTGCCGCGGCTTTGATTTCGTCGAACGACTAGCGGACTGCGCCGGCCGCGCCGGGCCGCTTGACGCTCCCGCTCAGGTCAAACTCGAACTTCGTCGCGAGCACCACCTGTTCGCGCACCGGCGCGAGCGCAGGCCCGACCAGCTCCTCATTAATGAACGGCCCATAGACCTCCGCCGTGTCGAAGAACGTCATCCCGCGCTCGACCGCGGCGCGAAGAAGCGCGGTCATCTCCTTTGTATCCCGGCGGACCATAGGAAAAACTCATCCCAATGCATCCCAGCCCAATCGCCGACACCTGCAAATTATCCTTACCCAGTTTGCGTTGCTGCATTGTTTGATCCTTTTCTAATTTGGAAACCATAAATCCAGAAACGGCTATTGCCTCCCATCAATTCCTGGCTTCCTGGCTTTCAAATTCATTTCCAGCCCCAGATTGCTCTTACGAAGTTTACGCTTTTGCATGCGAACAACATTGCGCCTCCACGCGATCCTGCTCGCGCGATCGTGCGGCGGCTGTCGCGTTCTTTCGGGAAATCCGGAACCCCGGCCGAAAGGAGATCCCGTATGCTAAAAAACTTTCACCCCAGTGTCCTGAACACTATTGTTCCGACTATGCTCGTGAGAACCATTCCATGGTCGCCTGAGTCCGCATATGCGGAGCTCCAACAGCGTATTCAAGAATTGTCCGCCCTTCCTGACGACGCTAACGAGTCGAATACGCGATTCAAGGTCATCGACGCACTGGTCTTTGATGTCCTCGATTGGGAGCGGACTGACGCGGATACCGAACATTACTGCAGAAAAATTGGCTACGCCGACTACGTCTTTTCGGTCGACAAAACGGTCGCGATCGTAGTTGAGGCCAAGCGGACAGGAGTCGAATTTCTTCTCCCTGAGGCAAGATTTGAGCCTGAACCAGTGGCGTTTGCGTTACTGGAGAAGGAATGCCCCGACGCGGGCGCTGCGTTGCGCCAAGCGCTGGGGTACACAGCTGGTCTCGGCGCTCGATATATTGCCATCTCGAACGGCCGGCAGTGGATTATCGCTCTCACCTATGTTCAATCCCAAAGCATCGAGGAAAGAGAAGTTATCGTCTTCGATTCCATATCAAAAATCGCGGATAACTTTCGGCGCTTCTGGACCTGCTTCAGCAAAATTGCCGTTAGCAGCAATGAGATATACCCACTATTGATGGAGAGCAGGAAGAAGCCTGCATCAGCGAAGCTCAGCCTGAGCATACCCGGCTATCCCGTGCCGTCGGAACGCAATCGTTTTATCAACGAGCTTTCGTATATTTTGCAGAAGGTATGGGATGTTCTCTCGAGAACGGAGAATACCCTACTGTTTCTTGAAAAGTGCTACGTCGTTCCAAATGCAAACGAGCATTTAATCGCGTTTGCAACAGACATGCTGAAGCGCCGCTCCGACGCCGATCGTCTGCATATCCCGAAGGTAACCAGCGCTGAGCCGGAAGACGTAAAGGAAGCTATTATAGGTTATGATAACGAAAAGCCATTTGTCTTGTTGGGAGAGGTAGGACACGGCAAGACAACCTTTTTGACGTACCTCCGTTTTATCGGTGCCGAAGAAATACTCCAACACTACATTCAATTAGAAGCCAACTTCCTCGATCGGCCGGACGGAGCGGCCGAGGTGAACGATTACATTTACACCCAATTCGAAGCTCAATTACTCGACAGACACGGAATTGACGTTTTCGAGGACTCGATCGTTCGCGGTGCATTACACTCCCAGATACAACGTTTTTATCGCAGCTCGCGCTACAAATTGCACAGCGAAGAAGCTGCTGCGCGCCAAGAAGAAAACCTGTTTATCAGGAACACCTTAAAGATCGTCACGGCTACTTCCAGTCTGTCGTGCGGCATTTGAAACGCGGGCGTGGAAAATCAATTGCTCTTTTCTTTGATAACCTTGATCGGCGGGAGCCAGCGATTCAAGAAGCGGCTTTTCTCAAGGCGTCGGCGATCGCGCGGGATTGGGAGTGTGTCGTTTTCATCTGCCTCCGTCCTACGACGTTCTATGAATCGTTGCGTAGCGGCGTTCTTGATTCCCTCGCGCCGAAAACATTCACCATCGGGTCGCCAGATTTGCCGCTAGTTCTAAAAAGACGCTTTCAATTCGCTGAGAAGCTCGCTCTCGGCGAGGTTGATACCCCAGTCCTCGAGGACGCTAAGAAAGACAAGAACATCTCATTCCGTCTCCCTAGCGTCGCGAAGATTTTCGCCTGTTGCGAGTTTTCCGCGAGAAGAGACGCGAGTGCGATTCAGATGCTCGCAGCAATGTCGAACGGCAACATCCGGACTTTGCTGGATCTAACGAAGAGAGGTACTCACTAGCGGCTACTTAGACACTGGCAAAATACTCAAGGAAATCAGTAACACCGGTAGTTATTTCGTTCCGAGCTTCGAGGCGGTGAAAACGCTCCTGTACGGTGACTATGATCAGTATGATCCCCGCTTCTCCATCTTCATAAATTTGTTCGACATCTATCATTCTGATGCGAAGGAACACTTCATTCGCACGTTGTTGCTGGAATACCTCAGTCGGTTTCACGACCAGCACCAGTCGAGAAACTGGGTGCCGTATGCCTCGCTCGCTTCGTACCTAGAGTCTTTTTACTTCGATGTCGCGACGATTCAAAGGCACTTGAAGGCGCTCATCGAAAATGGATCAATCGAAACGAGTTCAACCTCCACGCTGGATGAAGCAAAGGTCTCGACACTCCGCGTTACCACCCGCGGTGCCTACCATATCAACAATCTCGTGCGGGAGTTTCAGTATATTGACGCTATGTGCGTTGACACACCGATAATCGATTCCGGCGTGCGTCGCCTCGTGGTCGAGACTACCGTTATTAGTGGGCGTATCGCGCGGACGCGCGCTTTTCTGACATATCTGCAAGCGTGCGTGAACGATCTCGCCGATGCGGAGGGTAAGACTTTGTGCAGGGACATCGTGATTGCTGGCCTTGCAGAATGCGACACTGTCGAGCAGCGGGCGGCGACGAGCAGCGCGCGACGGGCAGACTCCCGCTTTCGGCGTTAGCGGACTAGCCGCGCAAAGGAATAAACTTATTGCCTGCCGCGAAACTCCGTCGGCGTGGCGCCGGCGACGCGGCGGAAGACCTCTGCAAAAAGCTGAGAGCTGAAAATCTGCCGTAACGGATTGTGAAGCAACTCCGAATGCGTTCGCGAGCAGGGCAGGCCGGACCGTCAAAGCTGAAATGAAAGCTGCCAGTCGCCGAGCGGCCGATTCTGTTGATGACGAAGGTTTCTGTCCGCAACGATGAAGAGGTCAAACCCGGCGTTCTCGGCCGTGGTCAGCTGAGCGCCGTTTTTAATTCCTGTCTCTCTCTCTCCGGGGCGGCTCAACGCGCCTGCTTCGTCGGGCGGAAGAGGATCTCGTTCACGTCGACGTCGTCCGGCTGACTGATTGCGAACGCGACTACGCGCGCGAAGGAATCAGCGGGAATGGCGTAGTCTTTATAGAACTCTCCAATGCCCGCCTTGGATTCGGGATCGGTGATGTGGTTCGGCAATTCCGTATCGACCGCGCCGGGTGAGATAATGGTCGTGCGAATGTTGTAAGGTTTGACTTCCTGACGCAGGCCTTCGGAGATCACGCGCACGGCGTGCTTGGTCGCAGAATAAACCGCGCCGCCGGGGCTGATCACATGCCCGGCGACGGACGAAACATTGATGATATGTCCGGACTTCTGCCGCTGCATGTGCGGGAGCGCGGCGGCGATGCCGTAGAGCACGCCCTTGATGTTGATGTCGATCATGTTGTCCCACTCGTTCACCTTCAGGCGCTCGAGGGGCGATTGCTGCATGAGGCCGGCGTTATTAATCAGGACGTCAACGCGTCCGAACTTCTGCACTGCCGTGTCGACCAGCTGCTTCACTGGTTCGCGATCGGTGACGTCGGTCGCGACGGCAATTGCCTTGCCACCATCGCGTGTGAGCTCGTTGGCTAACGACTGCAAGCGATCCATGCGCCGTGCGCCCAACACGACGGTCGCGCCTTCGGCCGACAGCAGCCGGGCGGCCGCCTCGCCCAGTCCGCTGCTCGCACCGGTGATCACAACGACTTTGCCTTCGATGTTTTTTGTCATGCGAGAACTTCGCGTAACTTTCCTGCGCCCGCTCGCGCGATCCTGCGCGACTTGAAAGCTGAAATGTAAGCGGCCAGCCGTTCCCGGAAGTCGGAGATCAGAGATTGGAGGTCAGCAGCATTGCCGCTTCGTCAGAAGCGGAAGCGATTGTATTCCTCGTGCGCGCCGATCCCAGAACCACGCGATCACGTCGGCTTCTCGCACTGCGGCGGCGCGGTAATGCTCGTCGATGCGGACGACGCAAATTCCGTTGCGCCGTTCCTCGAAACGTAAAGAGGCATTATACGGATCGTCCTTCCAGAGCGCCTACTTTTTCCCGTGCCAGTTTTTGGATAGCTGGAGGGAGCGCATCGAAATGCTTCCAGAACCGCCGGTGCGTCCGTCCGGTCACGGCAGGTCCTGAAGCCGTCCTGCACGGATATCCGCGCGAACCTCTTCGGCCACCCTCTGCAGCCGCCCGCCATCGGCAAGGTCGGCGTCGATTTGTCGATCCCACGCGGCTTGGTCCCGCTCGCGAATAAAAGCGGCTAGTTCCGCGAGTTCTTCGGGAGAAAGGGCGTCCACAGCGCTCTTTATTTCTGCGAGACTCACACTGCGAGCGTAACTGCAATCGTATCGCGAAACAACCATAAGGCACTCCGAAACTCTGTCGGCGTGACGCCGACGACTCGGCGGAAGACCTCTGCAAAAAGCTGAGAGCTGAAAATCTGCCGTAACGGATGCGAAGCAACGGCCGGGCTTTCAAAGACTGAAATGGGCCCTCGGGGCGGGCGTCGGTGTATTGCTCGACCAACTAGCTGGCGAAGAGTCAGGTGAGATCGGCGACGCGGCGGATGAGCGAAAGTGAGAAGATGGAAGGAAGAGGCAAAGGAGTCATTACGCGTCAAATTCGGCAAGGCGAATGATTAACCATAACGAATGTTGAAGTTGAGTGGCACGATCAGTTTTTGCAGGGTGTGCGGGCGGAAGCGCCATTGGCGAAAGGCTTTCACCGCGGCGGCGTCGAGCCGCTGGTCGTGCGTGGTTTGCAAGGTGTAGACGTTGGTGACGAGGCCGGTCGATGGATCGATGATGAGCTGGAAGCGGCCTTTGCCGGCCACTCCGTGAGCGCCGGCTTCGAGCGGGTAATGCGGCGCAACCGCGTAGAGCAGGTTGGGCCCGACGGCCCGCATCAAGGCCGCCCGCTCCCCGGTGAGGGTGAAGTTACAGGGCACCTTGATCTTCGAGAAGGTGTGCGGCTTGATCCGCCACTGGCGCAGGGCCTGGAGCGCCGATTGGTCGAGAATGTTGTGCCCGCTGGAGCGTAGGACCGATGCTTTGATGACCGCACCGGTCTTGAGATCGAAGTGGACCAGATACAGCCCTTCTCCCTCGAGGATGTCGCGCCGTGCCGCGTAGGGATATTCTGGCAAAGGCCTGGCGAGCAAGTCGGCCTCCGCCTCGGCGAATTTGGTGGCGTCGTTTGCATCGTTGGTCTCGTCCGTCGCCGCCTTGACCGGCCGGATCTTGGTTCCTTTGCGTAGGGAAGCCAGCCATGCCGCTTCGGTTGGCGGAGGGTGGCCGTTGTGCGGTCGCTTGGTTTCCTTGGTCAGCATCGCATGCAGAATGATCTCCTCTTCGGTGAACTGGCGCCAGCTGGCCATCGTTTCGCCGTGGCTCTTTAGGTCCGCCTCCAGCCTTGCCTCGTCGCCGCCATATTCCTGGTTGGCTTTCGTTTGCACGGCTTCATCGATGAAGTGCGGTGGGATGACCAATCCCCGCTGACGAAATGCGCGCAGGATCAGGGCTCGATCCACGTCGTCGGATACAGCGCTGGGAAAATCGGTCCAATGGTAGACCGGCTCGTTATCGATGAGAGCAACCTTCACGCGCTCGGCCCGCGCGCTGAGGATAAGGAAGAAGAGCAGACAGGGAATCAACGGCCGGGCGAGAAACGGGAAACGCATCCTCGGATCGGGATATCGGAATCGTGAACGCGCGGCAAGCGGGTTTCAACGGGCGCAGCGAATCGGTGCGAGCTTTGCCAGTTGTTCCCGCTCCAGGTTTTTCAACCCGAAACTCCGTCGGCGTGACGACGACGACTCGGCGCAAGACCTCTGCAAAAAGCTGAGAGCTGAAAATCTGCCGTAACGGATGCGAAGCAACGGCCGGGCTTGGAAAGCCCGTTCGTTCTGTCGATCCGCTACGGCAAACGCTGAAATGCGAGAGCCTGACTCGAAGTGGAACTGGCACTGCCGAGCGAATTTGATATCGTGACGCCGTGAGCTTGAACGAAATCCTAGAGCAGATCCCAAAACTTTCGTTCGCGGAGCGCCAGCAGCTCGTCCGGCGAGCGATCGAAGTGGATGATGACCTCACACCTCGCGAGGAGGCTCTCCTCGAGGAGCGATTGAAGAATTTTCGAGCGGACCCGCACGATGGAGTCTCGGTGGAGTCGCTCAAGAGCGTGGTGAGAGAGCGGCTCGAGCCGCGATGATCCGCCAGATTATCTTCCGACCCGACTCGGTCGAAGATGTCGTCGAAGCGGCGACCTGGCGACCTGGTATGAGGAGCGATCTCCAGGTCTCGCTGCGGAATTGATCGACGAGATTCTTCTTGCGACGGATCGCGCCGGACGGAATCCGGACCTTTTCAGGATCGTTCGTGCCAAGGGCGAAATCCGTCGCGTTCTGACCGAGCGTTTTCCGTATCGCGTCTTCTTCTCTGTGATAGACGAAGTGCTTTACGTGCACGCCGTCCTCCATGGCGCGCAACGCGATCGCCGCTGGCGCGAGCGATTGTAAATTCGAGTCTGCGCGCGTTTTATTACAACGCGCCGCGTAGCTCGGTCGGCGTGACGCAGGCGATGGGGCGGAAGATCTCTGCAAAAAAGCTGAGACGCTGACAATTTGCCGTAACGGATGCGAAGCAACGGCCGGGCTTTCAAATGCTGAAATAAAAACTCCGGTGATGCGCCCGCGGATGACGAATTGGAGCGGGGAGAGGCGGGTCTCCTGAAAACGCTGAAATGCTGACAATCTGAAAGCTGAAATTGATCTGCTCGGCCAGCCGCGCAGGGACGGTGTCTTGCACCTTCCGAATGTGCCTACGGACAGATCAAAGGCAGCGATTGGCGCTTGTTGCGGCGATAAACGCGGAAGTCGGAGTCGAGGGTGAAGACCGGGGCGGCGGGCCAGAGTTCCGACATGCGGACGAGGCAGGCGTCGGCGAAGGACATCGGGACGCTGGCATAGCGGACCATGAGTTCGTGCAACAACGAGTGATGGTCGCGCACGCTGAAGGGCAGTTCCAATCGCCCGTCGGCGAGCCAGCTTTCGATGCGGTCTTTCGCCTCGGGGATGTCCTGGGTGAGGAAATGGACCTCGGAGAGGACGGCTTCGCAGGAGAGCATTTTGGGCGGCAACTTCCGGCCCTCGCGCACCGCCCACGCGTGATCCCGGTCATCCCGATCAAGGATGGCGACGAGCGGTCCGGTGTCGGCGATGACGCACTTCATCGGCCGTAGCCCTGAAGATGCTTCTTGTTGCGAGCGAGGTCGCGCTTGCCCGAGGCAATGGAGCCGACGCTATCGCCGAGTGCTTCGATCAAGTTCGCGGGGCTCCGGCGCGGTGCGGCAGCTTCCGCGGCGATCTTGGCTTCGATGGCTTCTCGGTACGAGAACGGATTTGGGAACGCCGCGACGCCTGGCTAACTCCGCCAGCCGACCATCGAGCGCGTGCGGCAGTTTACAGGTAAGCACATTCATGAAAAATGGTAATACGCGAAGCCTAGCATGGCAATACCGAAAAACCGAACGAGCACCACCCGGGATCTTGCCAATACCCGCTCTGGTTCCGCGCGACTTCGCCATATTCCGGGAAGGCGCGGCCAACCTGCGCGGGAACGCATTCGTCGAGCAGGATCTTCACGCGGCGGCGTGGTGCTCGATGGAAGCGGGCGATGAATTTTTTGGCGCAGTTTGAAAGTCAATTGGTGTCGTGCCAGTTACATAAGGTGATCCGCGACGCCGAATAAAATGAAACCGATCATCTCCGAACCTGGCGAAGGGGTCTTGATCCCGCTGGAGCCGGGGAGCCTCGTGCGATTCAAGATTCTTGCGCGGGATACAGATCACGCCTTCGAGATGTACGAGCGTGAAGTGCCTCCCCACACCATCGGCGCCGACCCCCATTACCACGAAGCGACCGACGAAACGTTCTACGTTGTCTCGGGCACGGCCACCATTCAGGTGGGCGAGAAGCGGAGACCCTTTGCCGCCGGATCCATCGTCGTCGTCCCGCGCCGAACGGTTCACGGCTATTGGAACGAGACGGCAGAGCCGATCAAGCTCCTCATCACTTTCTGCCCCGGGCTCGATCACGAGCGGTTTTTTCAAGGGTTGTCCCGACTGAAGGCCGGCCCGCCCGATCGGTATGTGGATGATCTCGCAGCGTTGCGGAAAGAGTTTGGTTCAGTTTCGGTCCCAGATGCGCTGGGATCGCGTTGAAATACGCGCCGATGTCTCGCCGCGTCGCGTTTCCGAATTGAAATCAAGCGGAGGCGGAGCGACAACGGAAGTATGCTCCACAGGCTCCCGCATTTCGCTGATGTGCTTTCCCGGGAAGACTCGATTCGCTGCATGTTGGTGCGTTCGGGAACCAGTCGGCTGCTGCTGCTCGACGGCATAGAGGTGCGTCCCGGAAAGGCCGGGCACGACCAGGTTCGTCGAATCATGCTGGGGTCCGATGGCCATGGCGGCTACGGAGGCCGGAGTTCCCAGGAGAACAAAGTGGCACTGGTCTGGTCGGGAGTGGAATCGGGTACCTTCCGCTTTCGTTTTCTGCAGGTGATTGCGCAAAGCGGAGCGATCCTGCCGATGGAATGCTCCAACTCGGCATCCGCGTCCGCGATGTTGGCGCAGCTGGGCGACGATGTGGGAAGACCCATATCAATATGGAAGGCGACGAACCTTTCCACCGGCCAAAAGGTCGAGCTGCGTCCTGAGCCCGGGCCCAAAATCGCCAAAGCATGGCGTGTCCGGTTCCTCGCCAGTCCGGCGTCCCGCGAGGCGTTGGCCGGTCTTGGCGGTCCCTGCCATGCCCGAGTGCTCGGGCAGCGAGTGGAGATGACGCCGGTGGCGTTGGGGAACCTGTTCCTGTTCACCAAAATCGATCCGACCCGCCTCGATAGCGCTTCCTCAGAGATTATCGCGCGCGCCGGCATGCAGGCGGCGCGTGCGGCGGGGCTTTCCGCGCCTGAGGGCTATCATCCCAAAGTGATTCCCTATCGTATTACCTCGAATAGCTCGCGCGAGGTCGAGGCGGCAAGCTACTACCACGGGGAACTCCACCACTCGATGCCGGGATCGGCGGCGATGGCGCTGGCAGCTTATCTCGAGATGCACGAGTCCCGTTCCCGAGGCAAATCCGCGCGTTGGAGAATACGGCACACATCGGGAAGGTTCGAGGTCCGGCTCGGAATCGAAGCCGGCCGCGGCGACTTCCGACTCGCGTGGACCGAGTTCTCGACTCCGGTCAGCCTGCTGGGATGGGGAGTGGCGGACCTGCCCCGCCGACTACGCAGGAGCTAGCGACATGTGTGGCATCGCAGGAGTGATTTTCGATGAGCCCCAGGGGAGCGAGATCATTCGACCGATTCTCTCGGCAATGTGTGAAGCACAGGCTCAGCGCGGCCCGGACGCGCGGTATTTCTGGACGGATGGACGCGTCGGGCTAGGCATGGTGCGGCTGGCGATCGTGGGATCGGAGGGGAGAGGCCAGCAGCCCATCGAGAGTGCGGCCGGGGGACGGCTTATTTTCAATGGCGAACTCTACCGGCCCCGGGAGGTCATGGCCTGGCTGGGCGGGGATTTCGCCCAGGACGAATGCGACGGCGCGGTTCTCCTCCGCCTTCTGGAAGAGCGTGGCACCGACGGACTCAACCGAGTAAGCGCGATGTTCGCGCTTGCGCTGCATCGGTCGGAGGATGATTCGGTGCTCCTCGCCCGCGACGCCTGGGGACAGAAGCCCCTTTATCGCACTCGCATGGAAAACGGCTGGGCCTTCGCTTCGACCATCGCTGCCCTGCACGCCGCCGCCGGACCGTTCCGGGTTCGCTCCGAAGCCATCTACGAATGCCTGATCTTCAAGAGCGTTGGCGGCTGCGGCTCCGCCTTTGTCGATGTCGAGCAAGTCCCGCCAGGCGGATGGATGCGAATCAATCGAGGAGGATCGGCCACCGCCGGGCGTTGGTTTTCACCGCCATCTCTGGAGTCAATCGATGCGGATCCGAGCCGGACCCGCGAACTCATATCCGACGCGATTCGCGTGCGTCTTCCGGAGTCCTTTCGCTCATCGATCTTCCTTTCGGGCGGGCTGGACTCCAGCATCGTGGCGTCGGTAACAGCTCGCTCCTCCGATGCCCTTCGTCCGCACGTGTTCACGGTCGGCTACGATGTTGGGGGCGGTGAGGATGAACACGGACTGGCTCTGCAATTGGCCGACGAGCTTGGCCTCGAATCTTTTTCGCTCATGGTTCGGGTCGAGGAAGTCCCCGACTTGTTGCGCGACACCGCCGTGGCCCTGGAGGATCCGAACCACGATCCGGTGGTCGTGCCAACCTTGCTCCTCGCCCGGGCGGCGGCAAAAGAAACAAAGGTGGTGTTGACCGGAGACGGCTCCGACGAGTTCTGGGGCGGCTACCCAAGGTTCGACAATCCGCCCAGCCAAATCGAAGCCTATCTCGACCGAACCATGGTGTTTCGTCCCGAGGAGCTTGGGATCGAGGGTATTCCGGAAGGCTATCTTCGCGGAATCGACCTGCCGCCGCCGGGTTCGATGCCGCCGTTGGATCGAATCATGCGTCTCGAAACCGCCAATCGGCTGAGAAACTATCACCTGGCGAGGATCGACAAGCTTTCCATGGCGGCGAGCCTTGAAGCGCGATCTCCTTTTCTCGACCTCGCTGTTACCCGATATGCGGAATCCCTCCCGTCGGAGGCAAAGCGCCCGGGGGGACGTCCCAAGGGGGTTTTGATTGACGCCTTTCGTTCCCTTCTACCACAGTGGCTGATCGAACGGCGAAAGCAGGCTTTTACGGTGCCGATTCAAAAGTGGTTAACAGGAGGCCTACGTGAATTGGTTTACGATACACTGAGCCGGCGCAATGCCTTCGTGCGCGCATTCTCGGATCCTGCGCCATTGCTTGCCGGAGTCGCAGAACCTGCCTCAAATCTCTCCCTTGCGATGCGAGTCTGGTCACTGCTCCACCTCGAGATCTGGCATCAGGAATTCGCGCGCCGCATGGAGCAAAAACCCTGATGGAAGACAACGACACATCCGGTTTGGTCGAGAAACTTCGCGAGGCGGGCGTGGTGGACACGCATTTCCACATCGGTCCGGAATTTGTCCGTCGCCGCTATGATGTCAGCGAACTCGCCGAAGCAGTCCGGCCGTGGAAGGCCACGCTCGTCCTGAAGAACCATACCTATCCCACTACGCCTCTTGCTGCCTACGCCAGACGACATGCCGGGGTGCGGTTACTTGGTGGCACGGTGCTGAATCGGTTTGTCGGCGGACTGAACCCCGACGCCGTCTGGTCAGCGCTCAGCGGGAACAGGAGCGACGTGCGCGGAGACGGAACCGAGGATCCCACCTTCGTAGTATGGATGCCGACCGTTCACGCCGAATCTCATCTCGCCACGCTCGGCGAGGCGTTCGACTCTCGCTGGGGCGCTTGTTCAACCTGTGCGACCGTAACGGACGAAACGCCGCAACCGGAAGAGCCAGTGCGCGTCTTCGACTCAAACGGCAAACCCGTTCCCGAACTGGCGTCGGTGCTGGAGGCCATCGGCCGCGCCGGCGCATGCCTGGCCACCGGACATCTGAGTGCCGGCGAGATCATGAAGCTCGTCCCGATGGCGCTCGACGCCTCGATTCGGGCGGTGATCCTGACACACCCGCACTATCCCTCGGTCGAACTTTCCGACCGTCAACTATGCGATCTGACGCGCGACGAACGGGTCTTTGTCGAACACTGTTTCGCGATTCACACGATCGAAAAGGTGCCGTTGGAACGCTTTGTGGCCTCCATCGACGCGACCGGCCCTGACCAGGTGATCCTGTCCACCGACTTCGGTCAGCTACACAGTGATCCGTTTCCGGATTGCACCGTACGATTCGCGTCGGCCATCCAAGCCCTGAAGCCGGAGAAATGGGGCGAAACCGACTTGATCGCAATGTGCACCGACACGCCTCGTCGGGCGCTGGGCCTGCAGTAGCCTATGGGCGCCACCACCTCCGTGGGCTCAGGATAGGAATCGTTGGCGCCAGCGTGGCCGGGCTCGCCACCGCGCGCTTCCTTCGTGACTACGGAGCTGACGTGGAACTCTTTGAACGATCGCAGGCCAGACTTGAATCACGCGGGGGCGGAATCGCGATGGACCCGGACGTCGTTCCGCTCCTCGGCTCTCCCCGGGGACACCTGATCGAAGGCCGCATCGTGTTGAGCCGATCCGGACGCCCGCTTTGGACGCGGCCGGCCCGAAAGTTCATGACCGCATGGTCCGAGGTCTATTCCGCTCTTCATGCCCACGTGCCCGAAACGATCATTCATCGGGGCCGCACCGCGACGCACTGCGAGTCGCAGCCAGACGGGATTGTCCTGCACTTCGACGAAGGTTCATCCGCAAAGTTCGACCTGCTCATCGGTGCAGATGGAACCGGTTCGGTTGTTCGGCAGGCTGTGGCACCCGATTTCCAGCCGGAATATCTCGGCTACGTCGCGATCCGCGGGAACGATCGAGGAGGGAGCACTCCCCGACGCCTGCGATCCACTTCGTCAGTGGGCCGATCACCCTGGATTGGTGAATTACTACGGCCCTCGAACGCACTTTGTGGCCTACTGGGTTCCGTCGGGAAGCGGAAAAGCGCTCAACTGGATGTGGTATCGAAACGTCGCTCAACGGGACTTGCCGCAATTCATGTCCGATGCCACCGGCTCGAGTCACCATTGGTCGCTTCCGCCAGGATTGCTCCCGGGCGAGCGGCGCGACCAGCTGCTGTGCGAAATGGCGGATCTGTTTCCGAGGCCTTTGTCGGTCGCCGCGGCGGCTGGCGAGAAGATTTACCTGCAGTCGATCTACAAGGGCGTTCCAGCCCGGCTCACCCGCGGCAATATCATCCTGGTCGGCGATGCCGCCCATGTGGCGGTTCCGCATATTGGCGCAGGTAGCAGTTTTGCGATTCAGGACGCCGCCTCGCTGGCCGAAGCGATCGGCACTGGCGATCTGCAAACCGCTCTTCATTCATGGGCCACAAAACGACGGAGCGCGGCAGAGTCCGCCATGGCGATTGGGGCGGCGCTGGGACACGCCTTGCAGCACGAGGACCATGACTGGGAGAAGTGGACGCCCAGAGAGTTCGATAACTGGTGGGACTCGCTGGTCGGTTGCGGGGGTTTGTATTTCGACCGCCGCTCAGCCAACTGAAACGCGCGACATCGGGGATACGGGACGGCACCACCTCAGGCGGGTCGTCCCTCCACAGGTTGACCGCATTTTGCGAGCGAAACTGTCTGCGCACGAACGTAGCTGTATCTGGCCAACTCCAGCGGCTCCGGTTTCTCGACCGACCGCAAATGTTCCAGGAGCCGCTCTCGACGCGCCTTTTCTACCGGGTCGGCCCCGCTCGTGGCGATCAGTCGGCGCAAATCCTCCTCGGTTTGCTGTTTGTTTTCATTCTTCAATGAAAGCAAAGCCAGCCCGGCGAGCGGAAATCGATCAAACGCTTCCGTCAGGAAATCACGGAGAACGGGACTGTTTCGCAGATGGAAGCGGATGTTTTGCTCCACTCCGCGGATCGGATACTACGGAAAGGCCGCGGAATGAATGATGGCCGACGCGAGATTATCGAGCAGCAGCTCGGCCATCGCTTTCACTTCGTCGCTGGTCGCCTGCTCGCCCGCAGCCCAGGCCTTGTTTTCGTAAAAGTAGGGCCGCAGATAGGGCCGCTCCACGAGAACCCTGAGATGGTCCAACGTCTCGGTCATGGCGCGCTGCACGAGCTGGATCTCCGGCCCCTGCCGCGCGTTCTCGAGCAAACGTCTCGCGGTCTCGAGCTGCTCGCGACCAGCGCGCAGTTGTCGAAGGAAGACCGAGAAATTCAGGAGACCGGTCACGACGAGAAGCAACGTGCCGATGGCCGCCAGGACCGGGATCATCGTGTCCAGATTCACGCCCAGTCCCTCGCGGAGAAGCGCACTGCGGTCAACCGGCACCGCGACCTTCGGTCAACCGGCACCAGCTCCTGTCAAATGCTCGCGCTATTCCGCCAGCCACTTCAGACGATTCTTCCGCCCGCTCAGGCGGACCACGACTCACAGCCATTCGTGGCGGACATGAACGCGCTGCATTGTCTCCCGGAATTGCGTCGTCGATTCCGCAGCACCGACGGCGCGGTGCCCTCCAGGCGATCTGAAGGTCGTCCGATCGGCGGCGGCTTCCGCATTGTCGGAAGCCGCCTCGCGCTCGAGCAACCTGATCTCAGTTTTCCAGCTTAGGAACTGGCGTGATCAGCGATGGCTTTGGCCACGTCGAGCGTGGAAGCTTTGCCGCCCATATCATAAGTGCGCACTTTGCCGTCGGCGATCACCTTCGCGATCGCGTTCTCGAGCCGCGTGGCTTTGTCGGTTTCCTTCAGCCAATCGAGCATCAACTTTGTCGTCAGGAGCATCGCGATCGGGTTGACCTTGTATTGGCCGGCGTATTTTGGAGCCGAACCATGGGTCGGTTCGAAGACCGCGTAGTTGTCACCGAGGTTGGCGCTCGGCGCGAAGCCGAGCCCGCCGACCAGGCCGGCGCAGAGATCGCTCACGATATCGCCAAACATGTTCTCGGCCACGAGCACGGAGTAGTCCTGCGGGTTTTTGAACATCCACATGCAGATCGCGTCGATGTTGGCTTCATCAGCCTGGATGTCGGGATAACTTTTCGCCACGTCGTTGAAGCAACGCATCATCAGGCCGCCCGTCTCGCGTAACACATTTGGCTTTTCGATTAGCGTGACGCGCTTGCGACCGGTGTTCTTGGCGTATTCGAAAGCCTGTTTGCAGATGCTGGTGCATCCCTGCCTGCTCATGATGCGGGTCGAGAGCGCGATGTTTTCCAAGCCCGCCTTGTCCTTCCACTTTTTCATTTTCGGATTCGCGCAGAGGGCGGTGTAAACCGATTCCGGTAACGGGAAAAACTCGACGCCACCATACATGCCTTCGGTGTTTTCGCGGAAAACAACCTGGTCGATCGGGACGTCCTCGCCGCCGGGATTGGTGATCTTGTTGCCGCGGAAGTTGAGCGGATTGCCGGGATAGCTTTTACACGGCCGCATGTTGGTGTGGAGATTGAACATCTGGCGCAGGCCGACGATGGGCGAAAAGTAGACCAGGCCCTTGTCCTGAAGCTCTGGGATCAGTTCTTTCTTCGCCTTGTCCTGCGGCTTGCTTGTGATCGCACCGAAGAGACCGCAGGTCGTGTCCTTGAGTGCGGCGACGGTGCGATCGGGCAGGGCGTTGCCTTCCTTGCACCAAAAATCCCAGCCGATATCGCAGGGGACATATTCGGCATCGAGTTGCAGACGATCGAGAACGAGGCGCGCCGCTTCCATGACATCATGGCCGACTCCGTCACCAGGCATCCACGCGATTTTGTATTTAGACATATAAGCAGTTTCTTTCTTTGTTGGGTATTCGAGCTGGAAGCGGCGGAAATACTACAGGTATGCCGCTCGCGAAAGGGCAAAAATTAGGCGGCTGCGCGCAACCGGCGGGCGACCAGATTTTCGGCGCCGCCGGCCACGATCAATTCCTGGGCGGCTGGACTGAGTGGCGGGAAGGAAAATGACTTTCCGTCGATTGTCAGGACGGATTTGCCATAGTCGATCGTGAGCTCGGGCGCGACCGTGGTCGGTCCGCGATTGGTCAGCGTGACGCGCAAGTGCTCGACCAACTCCGGGCATTCGAAGACGACAAAGCCGTTATTGAAAGCGTTGCGCTTGTAAGTTTCGGAAAAGCTGGCGGCGATGACACACGGGATGCCTTTGAATTTCAAGGCCGTCGCGGCCTGCTCCCGGCTCGAGCCGGTGCCGAAGTTCAATCCACCGACGACGACATCGCCTGTTTGGTAGAGCGTGTTGAAGTTCGGGTCGTAATTTTCAAACGTCACCTCCGCCATCTGGTCCGGCGTCATGTCATCGCGATAGGTGTGCTTTCCGGCGTAAATGCCGTCGGTGTTCAGGTTATCCTTATCGACGAATAGGACGCGCCCGCGGACGCTCGGCGGGAAGCCATCGATGATCTCCACCGAAACTTCGGCCGGCGGTTTGCTTGGCGCGCGCCGAACCGCAGTGCCGGCCGCTCGCTCGGCGAAATCCTTTGGTGCGCAAATGAATCCGGCCAGCGCGCTCGCCGCGACGACCGCCGGCGAACCGAGATAAACCTGGGCGTCGGGATCGCCCATGCGGCCTTTGAAATTGCGATTGGTGGCGCTGATCGCGATCTCGCCCTTGCCGACGAGGCCACGACCAAGCCCAATGCAGGTTCCGCAACCGGGCGGAAGCGCGATCGCACCGGCGTCGACCAGCGTTTGCCAGTCGCCGACGGATTCCGCTTTGGCCTGCACTTCTGCGCTCGCCGCCGCCAGGTAAAATTCGACACCCTCGGCCACGCGCTTTCCGCCGGAGCGCACCACTTCGGCCGCCTCGTGCAAATCTTCGAAGCGCGCGTTCACGCATGAGAGCAAGTAGGCTTTCTGAATCGGGACATGTTTGCGCTGCATTTCCGGCAACGACACCATGGTTTTCACTTCGTTAGGCCCGGAGACGTGCGGCACGACCGTCGCCAGATCCAGTTCCAGCTCGATCGCATAGGTCGCGTCCGCATCCGCGCTGAACTTGGCGCGATCATTCCACCAGCCATCGATCTCGGGGTTGCTGTAGCCGGAGCGGCTCTTCGGTCCACGCGTGCCCGGTCGCCTGGGATTGCTGAACTCAGGCACGCGCGAGCGGAGATATTTCACCGTCACTTCATCGAACGGAAAGACACCGGCCAGCGCGCCCCATTCGGTCGTCATATTGGCGATGGTCATGCGCGCATCCATCGAAAGTGCGCCCACGCCATCGCCGACAAATTCCACCGCGTGATTCAGGACCTCGTCTTTGTTAAAGAGCCCGCACAACGCGATGATGATGTCTTTGCCCGTCACGCCCGGGGTGAGTTTTCCTTTCAGCACGGCCTTCGCGACCTTCGGCACCTGCCACCAGGTCACGCCTGTCGCCCAGATGCTGGCCGCATCGGTCCGCACGACCGGCGTCCCGAGCGCCGCGACCGCGCCGTACAAATTTGAATGCGAATCGCTCGCCACTACCAGAGCGCCGGGAACGACATAGCCCTGTTCCACCATCACCTGGTGCGAGATGCCGGTGCCCGGCGGGTAATAATCGACTCCCTGCTCGCGCGCGAAGGCTTCGATTTTCGCATACTTCTCCAGATTCTTCGGCGTCGTGTTTTGAATATCGTGGTCGATCGCAAAGACCGGCTGGCCGGGATCCGCGATCGCGGTCGCGCCGATCTGCTTGAACTTCGGCATGACCGCCGCGGTGTTGTCGTGCGTCATGACGTGACGCGGACGAATCGAAACGAAATCCCCTGCGCGCAGCACTGCTCCGGAAGGGAGCCCATCAGCATGTCGCGCCGCAATTTTTTCAACGAGCGTAAGTCCCATGGTTAACTCCTTCTTAGATTAATGAACCAGAAAATATCACTTCTTGGTCGCACGTTTTCCAAGCAACTTCGCAATATCAAAATCAACGAAATCGGCGTGGTGAAAGATGATCGATTCAATCGAACGTTCCATCTTATCGCCTTCGTGGCTGTGCGTCGCGATCATGTGCATAACTTCACCGGGAATGCCGTGTTTGTAAGCGAGCGCTACGCCGCTGAACGGGTGCCGCACCTGCTGTCCGAATTTCCCCTGGATCACGTTGCCAGACTCGTCCTTGTCAAACTCGAGCGGTTTGCCCACATCGGCCAGAAGCGCACCTGCGATGAGATAGTCGCGCTGAATGGGGATGGAGCAGCGGAAGGATTTCTTGAGTACATCGGCGATCGCGAGGCATTGCCGCACGCAGGAATTGAGATGCTCAACGAACCTCATGTCGATATCGCCGGCCAGGAGGGTGAACTTGACCGCCCGAAGTTCGGCGAAGGTCCAGCCTTTACCGCCGCAGCCGGTGGTAATGGCTTCGCTCCACACCGCCGCCACCTTTTCGCGCAGCGACCGGTTCTTGATCTTCTTTAAGCTGGGGAAAAGCTGCGCGATTCTCGTGACGCCGTAGACGGTTGGTTCGGTTGCTTTCATGTTTGTTATGCTTTTTTGAGGCGGTACTTTGGCGGCCTGGAGGAAGTCCGTTCAATGATTTTTCGCGCTTCCAGGTCGAGTTTAACGGTTTCGCCGTACCAACTGACATTCCCCGTAAACTTGTTCTCGAGGCTCTTGTTTAAGTCCTGGAACAATTCGGTATGAGTCAGCTGCTTCTTCCGCAACGCGGCGAGGATCGCTTTTTTTATCAGCTCGTATTTATCCTGGCTGATGTTCTTCCCGCTTTTGCCTAACGGGTGTCTGGTTAGAATCTTTTTTTCGACTTTCTGCGCTTTCATTTTCCCACGCTCTGGGGAGGCGGCCCATCGTAGCCATGTTTCACGGGATCGATCCGCCGCATCGGTTTCTCACGCGTTTGCTCTTCAATGACGTGCGCTACCAGGCCCGGCGTGCGCGCGATCATAAAGATTCCGTTGAAGGCCGCGGGGTTCATTCCCAGATCGGCGAGGATCGCGCCAATCGCGCCATCGACGTTAATCGGCAACGGTTTCTTGGCCTCGGCGAAAGATTTCTCGACCGCCCGAGCGGCCTTCATGTGCGCACCATCGACGCCAGCTTCGCGGGCCAGTTCGAAAAGACGCGCGGTCCGCGGATCCTTGGTGTGATAACGATGACCGAATCCCGGCATGCGATCGCCGGCTTCCTTCATTTCCGCCAACGTCTGCGTGGCCGCTTCATCGATGGAAATGGAATCGCTCACGGCGCGGTCCGCGATTTTCTTCAAGCGCCGGGCGCAATCTTCAATCGCGCCGCCATGGTGCCGATTGATCGACATGATTCCCGCCGCGACTGAGGCGCTTAACGACGCGCCGGTCGACGCGACGGTGCGCGCAGACAGAGCGCTCGGCGGCGTTGCGCCGTGATCAATTGAGGAGACCAAAATCCCATCCATCAATTTCCCGATCGCAGGGGACGGAAGCTCGCCGTTCAAAATCAAATAGACTGCGGCGCCAAAGGACACGCGGCCCATCAGGTCGGCGATGTCGTAGCCGCGGACCGCAACGCGGTTCGGTTCGATCCGCGTGACGGCCGTATTCCAGACGGCGTTTTTGTCGGTTTCGCTCATCAGGCTCTTGCCATTGATGCCCTTGAGCACGTCGACCACCGCGCCAGGCAGTTCGCCAAAGGCATCGACCACCGTTGCGCCAGCTTCACGCAGCGCTTTCACTTTGCCGTCGTGCGTGCCACGACCGCCTTCAATAATGGCGCCGGCGTGACTGAAACGCGTGCCTTCACGAGCCGCCTTGCCGCCGATGTAGGCGATGACTGGCTTGGTCACTTTTCGATCGCGAATCAACTGCGCCAGTTCCTCTTCCTGCGACGAACCGATTTCGCCGAAGATCACGATCGCTTCGGTCAGCGGATCGGCTTCGAACATGAGCGCCGCATCGGGAATCCGCACCCCAAGAACCGCGTCGCCGCCAATGTGCGCGATAGTGGAAATTCGCACGCCGGCCTGGCCGAGATAGTAGCCGGTGCTCGAAGCCATGCCGCCGGAGCGACTGATCACACCCACGCCCGTTGGGAGGCCGGGTTTGAACCACTGCCGCGCGCTTTCCGCGCGCCCACCGATCATCCCGACCACACCTTTGCCCGGACTCAATACCCCGAGTGTGTTTGGACCAAGAAACATCGCGCCATGCGCTTTGGCCACCGCCGCGATCTCCATCGCGTCCCAGACCGGCACGCGATCCGGCACCAGAACCGTAAGCTTGATCCCCGCCTCAATCGCAGCAATGGCCGCGTCCTTTACGCCGGCGGCCGGCACAAAAAGCACGGAAATATCGATCTCGCCCAGCGCTTTGACCGCTTCCAGCGGCGTATCGAACACGGGCACGCCCATCACGCTCTGTCCGCTTTTGCCGGGCGTAACACCGGCAACCACGTTGGTTCCGTACTCGCGCATCAGGCGCGTGCGGGCCCGGCCCTCCCGACCGGTGATACCTTGCACCAGGACACGCTTGGTCTCGTCGATCAGGATTGCCATCGCGATTTCGTGATTGAACTAACGCTTCTCACCGCCAGCCATTTCGCGGGCACGAGCCTGGCCCATCAGTGCTCCCCGGCGCTGCGGAGTCATTGTTAGGCTATGTGCAAATTCCTCCAGCGCGTCCGGCCCGCGATCTAATTCCAAGAGGAGATCGCCAAGCTGTTCGCGCGCGGGAACGATCGCTCCCGGTGTGACGGGACGTTTTTCGATCGCGTCTTCTTCGTCGGCGGCGGCACGCATGAGTTTGAGCGCCTCATCGTTTTTGCCTTCGGCGCGCCTGATCCATGCCAGCGCCTCTTTCGACTGCACCTGAACCTGCGTTGCCCAGTAGTCATCCCCAGCTTTGCGCAGCTTCTCATACGCGGCCTGCAATTGCTCGAGAGCGCGCACTGCTGCCGCAGGCTCTCCGCTACGCGCCAGTCCGACCGCACGCGCCCATGCCGTGACCGCGAAGACTTGCGGCTGCGTCCCGGACATCGGCTCAAGCCGTGCAGCCTCCGCCCATTGCCGACGCTCAATCGCGTAGCGCACTGGCATCGCGCTCGCTGCATATCCGACCTTAAACTCGCTCGCGTGCAGATTCGGCATCCTGCGCAAATCCTCAAGAACGCGCCCGGCTTCGGCATCGCGACCGAGTTGCAGGTAGGCGTAGGTGAGATAATCCATGGCATGCAATTCCTCGCCGATGTCGCCTTGAACATGCGCAGCTTTTCTCGCGGCGAGGTTTGAAGCAATGGACTCCTCCCACATCCCCAGGCGCGTGTAAATGTGCGAAGGCATGTGCAACGCGTGCGGGGCCGACGGCGCAATCTTCGAATAGGTCTGGGCGGCAGCCAAGCCACGGCTTGCCATCTCGGAATTATCGCACGCGTGAATCAAATAGTGCGGAATACCCGGATGCTCCGGATACTTTCGGAATAACGGCTCGAGCAGGGCAGCAGCTTTCTTTTCGTTCGTATGAGTTTTGTCGGTGGGCGAAGCGGTCGCGATCAGGGCCAGCGCATAAAAGACCTGGCACTCTACGTCGTCGGGATTGCGTCCGGCCAGTTTGCCCATGGCCAGTGTGTAAGAACTTGCTCGCTCCCGGTAGGGGACCGAATCGGCGTCAGTATAAATTATTTCCAGTGCATCAATAAATCCTCGCTCCTGTTCTGATCCGCCAAGATGTTTTGCTTGATCGATCTCGAGCTTGCCACCCGCTACCTCCTCTGGCGCGACGTATGGCTCCCAAAGCTGGTGGAAGCGAGCCATGGCCACGCCCCAGTGGGCCATGGCACAATTGGGGTCCTTGGCGATCAAATCGCGAAAAGCTTTCTCCGCGGCCGAGTAGGCAAACGAATGTAAAAGCGCTACTGCCCGCTCAAACTCTTGCTGCGCATCCCCGGAGCACGAGGTGGGGAACTTCACGATACCAAGTTTTTCCGGGACAGGGTGCTCGTGTTCCGGGGCGGCCAAGACCGATTGGCACTCCCCCGACGCCAGCCACATGAGACAAACGGGCAGCGCGAAGATCACTCGGAGCTGTCGATTCTGAGATGCCATGAGCGCTTCGTTCCGCCTGACCAGGCCGGTTCGTTAGGCGGTCGAGCTGCCTTCTTCAGGACCGCCGAAGCGGATTCCCTGGGCGAGCGGCAGTTCGGTCGAGTAGTTGATCGTGTTCGTCGTCCGCCGCATGTACATCTTCCAGGAATCGCTTCCGCTCTCGCGTCCGCCGCCGGTCTCTTTCTCGCCGCCGAAAGCCCCGCCGATTTCCGCGCCGCTCGTGCCGGTATTGACGTTGGCAATGCCGCAATCGCTCCCCGCGGCGCTGAGAAACTTCTCCGCCTCGCGGACGTCGTTGGTGAAAATGGCAGAGGTCAGTCCCTGCGGCACGCCGTTGTTGATCGCGAGTCGCTTCGTCGAAATCGCGGTAGGTCAGGAGATAGAGCAGCGGCCCGAAGGTTTCGTCGTGCACGATCTTGTAATCGGGTTTCGCGTTCGCCAGGCAGGGCGTCATGTAGCAGCCGCCGGCATATTTCTCGCCGTCAGGCGTTCGCCGCCGTAAAGGACTTCGCCGCCTTCGTCCTTCAAGCGCTCGATGGAATGCAAGCACGGTGTCGACCGCGTGGCTATCGATCAGCGGGCCCATCAACGTTTTCTCGTCGAGCGGGTGACCGATCGGCACCGTCTTGTAGGCGGCCAAAAGTTTCTCGCGCACCTTGTCGGCGACCGATTCATGCATGATGACGCGCCGGGTGGAAGTGCAACGCTGACCAGCGGTCCCAACCGCGCCGAAGAAGATCGACTGCGTCGCCATCTCGAGATCGGCGCTCGGGCAGACGATGAGCGCATTGTTGCCGCCCAGTTCCATGATGCGTTCGACCGAGGCGGCCGTGCACCGTCTTCGCGACCTCGATCCCCATCCGCACCGAACCGGTCGCGGAGACGAGCGGAATGCGTCGATCGTCGCGAGAGTTTTTGCCCGACGGTCACGCGGTCGCCGATCAGGAGGGTAAAGATCGCCGGATCGGCGCCCGTCGCACGGCAAACGCGCTCCGCGATCTTGATCACGGCAATGGCGGTCAGCGGCGTTTTCTCGGAAGGCTTCCAGACCGTGGCGTCGCCGCAGACCGCGGCCAGGGCCGCGTTCCACGACCAGACCGCGACCGGGAAATTGAAGGCGGAAATCACGCCGACGACGCCGAGCGGATGCCATTGCTCCATCAGGCGATGGTTCGGGCGCTCGGATTGAATCGTCAGGCCGTAAAGCATGCGCGATTGACCGACGGCGAAGTCGCAGATGTCGATCATCTCCTGCACTTCGCCTTCGCCTTCGGCGAGAATCTTGCCCGACTCGAGCGAGACGAGTTTGCCGAGATCGTCCTTCTGCTCGCGCAGGGCGTTGCCGAGCTGGCGGACGGTTTCGCCGCGGACCGGACCCGGGCGTGACGCGCCATTTGGCGAAGGCTTCCGCGCGCGCGGCTCATCACCTTTTCGTAATCGTCGGCCGAGGCGGTGCGGAATTTGCCTAACAATTTGCCGTCGACCGGCGAGATCTTTTCGTGCACGGGGCCGCTGCCGTGCCATTCGCCGGAGAAGGCGCCGGGATTTTCGTCGTCGGTCAGACCAAGATTTTTGAGGACGTTATGCATACTTAGGGTGCGCGAGCTTCTAGCTTGCGCGGTTGGTAATCTGCAAGCTGGAAGCTTGCGCTACCGTTTCATCTGCGCGCGAATCAGCTCGATCGCTTCGTCGACCACTTCCTTCGTGATGTCGAGCGCCGGCCGGAACCGGATCGCCTTTTCACCCGATTCAGCGCGAGGACGCCGCCATCAAAGAGACCTTTCCAAACTTCATTGCGCGTCGCCGGATCCGGCAGATCGAAGGCGAGGAACAAACCGCGCCCGCGCACCGCGGTCATGATCGGGTTTTCCTTTTGCAGCTCGAGCAGGCGATTGAGGAAATATTCGCCGACGATGCCGCGCGTTCTCGACCAGGTTTTCCTCCTCGATGATCTGGAGAAAATGGGTCGAGCGCACCATGTCGGTGAAGTTGCCGCCCCAGGTCGAGTTGATCCGGCTCGGGACGCGGAAGCAGTTGTCCTTCACCTCGTCGAGGCGCGGACCGGCCATGACCCCGCAGACCTGCGCTTTTTTGCCGAAGGCCATCAGGTCCGGCACGACGCCGAAATGCTCGCAACACCAGTTGCGGCCGGTAGCGCACATTCCGCACTGCACTTCGTCGAAAATGAGGAGCATCTCGTTCTCGTCGCAGATGCGGCGCAGAGTTTGCAGCCATTCGCCGCGGAAATGATTGTCGCCGCCTTCGCCCTGGATCGGCTCGATGATGATCGCGGCAATGTCGACGCCTTTTTCCCTTACGAACTGCATGATTTCCTCTTCGGATTTCTTTTCGCGGGCGATGACATCGGCGTGTCGCGCTCCGTCTCGCCTAACGAGAAGTCGATGAAGGGAGTCGAGACGCGCGGCCAGTTGAACTTGGCGAAGAGATCCGTCTTCACCGGATCGGTGTTCGTCAGGCTCATGGTGTAGCCGCTCCGGCCGTGGAAGGCGTGGCGGAAATGGAGGATCTCGGTCCCGCGTTCGCCGCGGCCGGCCGCCATGTTTTTGCGCACCTTCCAATCCATCGCGGCCTTGAGCGTGTTCTCGACCGCGAGCGCGCCGCCTTCGATCAAGAGCATGCGCTCGAGCGGCGGCATACCAACGACGCGCCAGAAGGTGTCGAGGAATTGCGCATAACCCTCCGAGTAAACGTCGGAGTTGGCGATTTTGACCTTCGCCGCGCGGAGCAGATCGGCCTTCACCTCCGGCTTGTCGAAGTGGGGATGATTGAAGCCGACTGGATTGGAGCCGAAAAAGCCGTAGAGATCGATCAAGCGCCGGTCGTGCGCCGCATCGTAAAGATAGGAGCCCTGGCTCTTCTCGAGGTCGATGACGATGCGAAATCCGTCGAGCAAGACGTGGTCGGCAATTTGCTCGAGGACGCTTGGATTTCGATTCGGTTTTGGATTTTTCGCTCGCACTGATGCGACCGCGGGCAGAAGTGCGGGTCGCTTCGGTGAGCATGGATGGCATACTCATCCGCTGATGGTAACACAGGCGTCGTGCCTGTCGAGTAGCGCGGGCTTCCAGACCGCAGCATGTGCACGGGCAGGCGAGACGGCTATGATACGATCCCTTTGCGCAAGTCGGCGTGCTTCCCGGCGAGCAGCTCCTGCGTGAGATCGTAGCCCGCGCGGTCGGCGTTCTGCGACATGCCGGCAAAATGCGTATCGATCCGCATTTTCGCCGAGCGACAGAAATAGGTCGCGACCGACAAGATTTCCTGCCGCCGGCTCGCCGCTCTCGATCTTGTGCTGGGCGAAGGCGCAGGTCGCACTCATCGCAAACAATTCGGTCGCGATCCCGACAAATCGCGCGAGCAGCAACTGCTCGCGATCGAGCTTCGGACCGAACCGCGTCATGGCGTGGAATAATCCGCGCGCCAGCTTTTTGCTCGCGCCCGCCGCGTAACGCACGTGCGGTCGCAGGTCGGCGTGCAACTTCTCGAGGTCGCCCGCGACTGCCGAGCGTCCACTGTTTCGGATACCAGCTGGCGTAAAATTTTCCCGATTTGAGAACGGCTTTCGCCCGCTCCGAGGTCGGCAGTTGGGTGTTGAAAATCGCGCCGCCGACTTTGAGATGCGGATCGAGCGCTTCGCGCGCAATGAAGAGGCGCATGATTTCGCTCGATCCCTCGAAGATCATGTTGATGCGGCAATCGCGCAGGAAACGCTCGACCGGAATGCCTTCCTCGCCGCGGCCTTCGAGCGATTGCGCGGTTTCGTAGCCGCGGCCGCCGCGCACCTGCATCGCTTCATCGGCGATCCGCCAGGTCGCTTCCGTCGCCCACATTTTGCACATCGCGGTCTCGATCCGCAGATCGCCCGCCTTGCGATCGACCAGCGCGCTGGTCAGGAACGTCATCGCTTCCATCGCGAAAACGTTGCCCGCCATCTCCGCGATCTTGCCCGCGATCGCGTAATGCTGCCCGATCGGCACGCCCCATTGCACGCGTTCGCTCGCCCATTTGCGGCAGATTTCGAGCATCCGCTTCGACAAACCGACGCAGGCCGCCGGAATCGTCAGGCGGCCGGTGTTCAGAGTCGTTAGGGCAACCTTCAAACCCTGGCCTTCTTTCGCGATCATGTTCTCGCGCGGAACGCGGACGTTGGTGAATTTGACGATGCCGTTGTAGAGCGCGCGCAGCCCCATGAAGTGGCAGCGATAAGTGATCTCGAGCCCGGGCGAATCGACGTCGACGATGAACGCCGTGATCTGTTTGCGCTCCTTGCCTTTCACAATCTTCGGCGGCGTCTTCGCCATCACGACGAGCACGCCGGCCTTGATCAGGTTCGTGCACCAGAGTTTCTCGCCGTTCAGGATGAAAGCGGAGCCGTCCTCGGTCGGCTTCCGCGCGCAGGCTCATGTTCGCGGGATCGGAGCCGGCGTTGGTTTCCGTGAGGGCGAAGGCGGAGATTTCCTTGCGCGCGACGCGCGGCAGATATTTCTTCTTTTGCTCTTCGGTGCCGAAGAAGAGGAGCGGCTGCGGCACGCCGATCGATTGATGGGCGGAGACGAGCGCGGTCAGGTTCGCGTCCCAACTGCCGAGCAACATCGCGGCGCGGCCGTAGTTCATCTGCGACAAGCCGAGCCCGCCGTATTCGGTCGGGATTTTCATCCCGAAAGCGCCCATCGCGAAGAGGTCGTCGATGTTCTTCTGCGGGATCTCGCCGGTGCGATCGATCTCGTCGGCATCGACGTTTTCCTCGAGATATTCGCGCAGCTCTTTCAGGAACGGATCGCCTTTGGCGCGATCCTCCGCGCTCTGCGCCGGGTAGGGAAAGATGCGGTCGAAATCGTAACTCCCGATGAAGAGATTGCTCGCGAAACTGCCCCGCTCATCGAGCGGATCGCGCGAGCTTTCCGCGAGGTCGAGGGCGGCGCTTTGCCCGCCGACATTTTGGAGGTGTCGATGACGGATTGCGTCTTCCGGCCTTGGCGGTCTTGGCGCTGGTTTCTTCGGCGATTTGTTTTTCAGGCGCTTCGAGCGGTGTCTTCATAAAATGTAGAGCGAGCTTCCACGCTTGCTCCGTTCTCAGACTGCAAGCTGGAAGCTTGCGCTTCCCTATTTCTCATAAAATTTGTGCCCTTCTCCGCGTGCTGCCGCGAGCAAAGCGCAGGGCTCGAATTTGCCGCCGTGCCGCTCGCCCGCCGCGGACCATTTCCGCGCTGCCGAAATGATCGGCAAAACGAAGCGGCCCGCCGCGCAAAGGCGCGAAGCCGGTGCCGAGAATCATGCCGTAATCGGCGTCCTCCGGCGACGCGACGACCTTCTCTTCGAGGCAGCGCGCGGCTTCATTCACCATCAGGTAGACGAGCCGGAGCGCAAGATCGCCCGCGCTCAATTGCGGAGGATTTGCGGCGTGGCGCCAGGCTTCGATCGCCTCGTTAGGCGATTGCTGTTTTGCCTTCGTATTTGTAAAAGCCGCTCCCGGTCTTGCGGCCGAGCATGTTTGCCTCGCGCATCTTCGTGCAGGATCGCCGGGGTGCGGGCGCGCGCGCCTAACGACTTCTCGAGCGTGGCCGCGATGTCGACCGTGATATCGACCCCGATCTCGTCGATCAAGCGCAGCGGCCCCATCGGCATCCCCCACTCCACCAGCGCGTCGTCGATCTTCTTCGCGTCGACGCCCTGCTCGAAAAGTTCCGCCGCGTCGAGCAGATAGGGAAAGAGGACGCGGTTGACGAGAAACCCGGGGCTGTCCTTCACGACCACCGGCAGCTTGCCGATCTGCCGGGCAAAGGCGAGCGCGCGCTCTTTCGTCTCGTCGGAAGTCTGTTTCCCGATCACGACTTCGATCAGTTTCATCCGGCTGACCGGATTGAAAAAATGAAGTCCGATGACGCGGCCCGGATGTTTCGTCTGCGGCGGCGAGATCGCTGATCGAGAGCGCGGAGGTGTTGGTCGCGAGGATGTCGGTGTCGTCGATCTTTGCATCGATATCGTGAAAGATGGCCCGTCTTGATTTCGAGTTTTTCGGAGGCGGCTTCGATCACGATCTGCACTTCGCGCATCGGGCCGGGATTTGCCGAAGCGACGATGCGCGAGCGGCCTTCCTTCGCTTTTTCCTCGCTCATCAGGCCGCGCTTGACCGCTTCGCCGTAGGTTTTTTCGATGTTGGCCAGGCCGCGATCGAGCAGCTCGGCGCTGACGTCGCGCAGGATCACGGAGACGCCGCGCGAGCTGAGCCATTGCGCGATGCCCGAGCCCATCACGCCCGCGCCGATGACGGCGGCGTGCACGACTTTCTCGCCTGGTGCGGTCTTCGATGGGCTCTTCTTGTATTTGTCGGCGAGGAAGAAATTGCGGATCAGGTTGCGGGTCGATTCGGTTTCGCCCAGCTCGACGATCGCGTCGAGCTCGCGGGCGAGCGAGTCGTCGATCGAACTCGTCAGGCTGTGGTTGATGATTTCGGCCGCGCGGGCGGGCGCGGGGTTTTGGGAACGCGGCGCTTCGATCGGCGAGGCTGGACGTGCGGAAGCACGTCCCTCCGCAGGGACTCGCTTCGGCGAGTCCAATTTCTTGCGCGCCGCTTCGAGCAACTTGTCCTGCGGAACCACTTCATCGACCAGCCCGAGCTGCAAGGCTTCCTGCGCGGGATGAAGTTTGCCCTTCAGAATGACTTCGGCGGCTTTCTCCGGACCGATCAAGCGCGGCAGCCGCGTCGCGCCGCCCCAGGCCGGCACGAGCCCAAGCGTGGTTTCCGGCAAACCGATCCGCGTCGCAGGTGCATCGGACGCGACGCGATAGTCGCAGGCGAGCGTGATCTCGTAGCCGCCGCCGGCACAGGCGCCGTGGATCGCCGCCACGGTTGGAATCTTAAGCGCAGCGAGCCGGTTGAAAATCCGCTGACCTTCGGCAATGAAGGCGCGCATCTCGCCGCTCTGCGCCTGACGGAGCAGCGTCTGCAAGTCCGCGCCGGCGATGAAGATCGACTTCTTCGCCGAGGTCACGATCACTCCCTTGAGGCCCGCCTCTTTCTCGATGAAATCGAGCTGTGCATCCAGGTCGCGCAGCGTGGCGGCGTCGAAAATGTTCGCGCCTGAATCCGGCCGATCGAAAATCAGCACACACACGCCGTCGTCACCCATTTCGCGCCGGATGAAAGGCGCCGCAGAAGAAGAACTCATCCGGATTAGTTTGACCGGTTTCGCAGAAAATCCAAGCAGGATGGAAAACGGGGATGAAGCGTTTGACCGGTTAAAGCGTTGA
Source organism: uncultured Verrucomicrobiae bacterium (assembly GCA_963738045.1). GTDB lineage: Bacteria > Verrucomicrobiota > Verrucomicrobiia > Chthoniobacterales > UBA10450 > Palsa-1392. The sequence continues at coordinate 532,705 of CAVTUX010000004.1, forward strand.
AGCGTTGAAACGGTTAGGCTAAACAGCGCTTGGCCTCAGGCCGCTTCAACGTTTCAACTCTTCAACCAAATCATGGTCGGCAGGATTCTATTGCCCGAAATCCAGAGCTTGATCGACGCGCGGAATTTCACCGCGCTGCGCGAGCTCTTTTCCGAGATGCCGCCGGCCGATGTGGCTGAGATCATTCTCGATCTGCCGGAGGACGAGCAGGTCATTATCTTCCGCATCCTGCCGCACGCGCTGGCGGCGGATGTCTTCGAGTATCTCGACGTCGATGTAGACGCGCAGCAGAAACTGCTCCGCGGCATGGCCCACGAGCAGGTCGTCTCGATCCTGAACGAGATGTCGCCGGACGATCGCACCGCGCTGCTCGAGGAACTTCCGAGCGCCGCGGCTCGTCAGCTGATTCGCCTCCTCACCCCCGAGGAACGCCGCGTCGCGCAGGCGCTGCTCGGTTATCCGGAAGGCAGCGTTGGGCGTTTGATGACGCCAGACCTGGTCGCGGTCGATGCCGGTTGGACGGTGCGCGAGGTGCTCGATTATGTACGCGAACACGGCCAGGATTCCGAGACGATCAACGTCATTTACGTGGTCGATGATCGTGGGAAACTGGTCGACGACATTCGGATTCGCGAGTTCCTCATCAAACCGCTCGATACCAAAGTCAGCGACTTGATGGATGAAAATTTCATCGCGCTGAATGTGACCGATTCTCAGGAAGAAGCGGTCAACGTTTTCCGCAAATACGACCGGACGGCTCTGCCGGTAGTCGATTCCAACGGCGTCCTCGTTGGGTTGGTGACGATCGACGACATGCTCGACGTTGCGGAAGAAGAAGCGACCGAGGACATCCAGAAATTCGGTGGCATGGAGGCGCTGGACGAGCCCTACATGCGGATTCCGCTCTGGCGCATGGTGCGAAAACGCGCCGGCTGGCTCGTCATCCTGTTCCTCGGCGAAATGTTGACCGCGACCGCCATGGCCAACTACCAGGATGAAATAGCCAAAGCCGTGGTGCTGGCGCTTTTCCTCCCGCTCATTATTTCGAGCGGCGGCAACTCGGGTTCGCAGGCATCGACCTTGATCATCCGCGCCATGGCCCTGGGCGAGGTGACGCTGCGCGACTGGTGGCGAGTGGCGAGCCGGGAACTGCAGACTGGCTTGTCGTTAGGCCTGATCCTCGGCGTGATCGGCGGGGTGCGGGTCGCGGTCTGGTCGATTATCGGGGAGAAATATTTTCATCGCGAACTCTACGGACCACGCTGGCCGCTCGTCGCGATGACGGTCGGTGCGGCTCTCGTCGGCGTGGTGCTCTGGGGTTCACTCTCGGGCTCGATGCTGCCGTTTGTCTTGCGTCGGCTCGGCGCCGACCCGGCGACCTCCTCGGCCCCGTTTGTCGCCACCCTGGTCGACGTGACCGGGCTGATGATCTATTTCAGCATCGCGCTCCTCATCATGCGGGGCGCGATGTTGTAGCAATCCTGCTCGCTAAGCGAATCGTCAGGCCGTCGCCTCGATCGCAACCCACTCGTTGCAGTTGCGGGAGTCGGCCACCGCCTGCACCACCCGCATGTAGCGCACCCCATCTTCGAAATCCGGATGCGGATTGATCCGGCCGCGGGATTTCACTGCCGCGATGAAATCATCTTCCACATGCCAGTTTGTCTCCAGGTCAGGTGTCACTTCGGCGACGTGCAAGGCGCGGTCCCCAATCCGCCCCGCATGCACCACGTCCGAACCGAAATCGTAGGTCAGCGTTCCAAGGTCCCCATAAACCTCCAGCCGGTCCGCTGGCGCCTGCGCATCGACCGCGCTGAATTCGAGCACCCCCTCCATCCCGTTGGCAAACGTGCAGAGGGCGGTCAGCAGGTCGGGAATCATTACCTCGTATCCCTGGCGCATCGGTTGAATGATTTTCCCGCGCGCGAAAACGCCCGTGATCTCGCCGAACCAACTCTGCAAGACTTCCGCGTAGATCCCGAGCGTCAACGTGTTGAGCCCGCTGATCTCGACCCGCTGTCGCCAATGCGCCGGCGCGTCGGGATCAAGAAACCCGCTATTCAAACTCTGGAGCCGCAAATGGTGGGGCCGGCCGAGCACCTTCTCCGCGAGCAATTTTTGCACGAGCAGGTCGCCCCGCATCCCATGCGGCGGCGGGCAAAGCATCGTCACCAGTTCCGGATAACGGCGGGAGGCCGCGAGCATTTCCTCCGCCTCGGACAGATCCATTGCCATCCGGGCCTGACAAAAAACATGCTTCCCCGCTTCGAGCGCCGAGATCGTCACGGCCGAATGCATATAGGGCGGCGTGCCGATCCAGATGATGTCGAGCTCAGGCATGCCGAGCAATTCCGCCCAGTTCTGCATTGGAGTCGCGTGCGGCGCGTTTTCGCGGCAGAATTTGTCCGCACTTTCGTAAGTGGCGTTGCAGACCGCGATGATCTCGACTTCTGGATTACGTTGCAACGCTGGCATGTGGCGCAAGCGCACAACCTCGCCCGCGCCGATAATTCCGAGTCGCAGTTTGCGATTATTTTTATGGTTCATGGAAGGTGCGCGCTCGGTTGGATTTACCCGGAAGCGTATTTGACCACGGTTCGAGGTGAGCGTTCAACTCCAAAGCATTCGGAGTTTGCGAGCGGACGGGAACGACTCCGGGAACGCAGGAATCGCTTGACCGTTCCGGCGACTGACGGCAGCTTACGCCCCTCTCAAGCCCGGCTTATGTCAAAAGTTTGCAGCATCACAGGATCGAAACCCACGCGCGGCAGCGTCATTCACCGTCGCGGTATGGCGAAGAAGAAGGGCGGCGTCGGCCGTCACGTGACCAAGAACGTGCCCCGCACCTTCAATCCGAACCTGCGTGAACAACGCATCTGGGTCGCCGAGTTGAAGAAATTCGTGCGGGTCAAAGTGACCGCGCGCGGTCTGAAAACGATCAACAAAAACGGCGCCTACGCAACGCTGAAAAAAGCGGGACTCGTTTAGCGGCTTTCCGCTGAATCGGCTGAATCTCCTCGATGGACGGATTTCGACGATTCTCAGGAACGAGTCCTTCCTGACCGAAAGCTTCTTCTTCGTGGCAGCGAGTTTCCTTTACTCGCTCGGCACATCAGACTCAGCCTCGGGCTCTAAGCCCCGCGTGCATTTAGTCGCTCCGGGAGCTTTGACAGATCCAATCCAAGAAGCAGAAATACCACGAAAATGCTGCGATTATTCGGAGCGACCTGCGTGACCCTGGTGCTGACACCATTGGCCATGGCGCAAAACCAACACGCCTCCATGGTTCTTTACTTGCCCTTGCTTATTCCCAAAAGCCGACGAAGGTGGAAGTTCTTGGATTAGTTCTGTTCTGTTCGTAGTGCGGTAGATCGTCAGGTGAGTTTCCTCATTGGTGATTTGAAACCCGATTCCCGGGAACGGCTCTGTAGCTCGCAGGTATTGCTCCAAAAATCACAAATGAAACTATACGTAGGAAATCTCTCTTTTGAGACTACTGAAAACGATCTGCGCGATCTCTTCGCGCAACACGGCACCGTCACCGACGTCGCCATTCTCAATGATCGCGAGACCGGCCGCTCCCGCGGCTTTGGCTTCGTGACCTTCACCGATGCGACCGGCGGTAATGCCGCCATCGCGGCGCTCAACGGCAAGGAAGTGTCCGGCCGTGCGCTGACCGTGAACGAAGCGCGTGCGCGTGAAGAACGTCCGCGGCAATTCGCTGGCGACCGCCGGTAGGCGAATCGCTTTTGATTCTGCAAGCCGGCGTCCATCATGGGCGCCGGCTTTGCGTATCAATCTCCAACCCAATGGCTGTAGACCCAAGGAAAGCGATCGAGATCGAGGGCAAGGTGATGGCCGTCCTGGCCGGCACCATGTTCCGTGTGCAACTCTCCAATGAGCACGTCGTGCTCGCCCATATCTCGGGCAAAATGAGAAAACGCTTCATCCGCCTGACGACGGGCGACCGGGTGAAATTGCAGATGTCGCCCTACGACGTGGACAAGGCCCGCATCGTTTATCGGCTCGGCTAAGGTTGAAGGGCCTTTGTGCCCCAAGAACCTCGCACTGCCACATCGGATCGGGGCGCTAAGTCCCCTCTCACATTTCTGATTCGCCCTCCGGTCGGGCCGCGATGGTTTTGGCGCGCTCGGCCAGGCGTCGGATCATACCGCCAAAGATCATCCGGTGAATTGGGTAAAGAAGATACCAGTAGGCGAGCCCGAGAAGTCCTTTCGGCGCAAAGAATGCGGTCTGGACCAGAAGCGGACGTAGGCCGCCTTCCTGCGCCCTGACTTCAAACTGCAGCCAGGCTTTCCCCGGCACTTTCATCTCGGCCCGCAGCCGGAGCAGACGCCCCGGCTCGATCGCTTCGACGCGCCAGAAATCGAGCGCCTCGCCGACCCGAATATCGTCGGCATCGCGCCGACCGCGCCTTAAACCCACTCCGCCACAAAGCCGGTCAATGGCACCGCGGATTCGCCACGTCCAGTTCATATAGAGCCAACCACGCGCACCCCCGAGGCCGGTGAAGGTTCGGAAAACGGCGTCGGCGGGTGCGTCGACGCTCACCTGCCGATGCTCAATGATCATGCCTTCGTGCATGGTGAGGGTGACGGGCGGAGCGCCGCGTTGGCTGGTGGAAAGGGCATCGCTCCAAGCGCTCTCGACAGCGTGCGCGTCGAGTTTTTCGAGCGCGATCTTCACTGCCGTCCGGTAGTCGAGCAGTTGGACGTCAGGGAAAAGGTGGCGCGCGCGATCGTCGCGGACGATAATTTCGTTGCGCAGACCAGCAATGAGTGGCCGTGCGATTTCCGCCGGGATCGGGGTGACGAAGTGAACCCAGTAAGAGGAAAGCTTCGGCGTCAACACCGGCACCGGCACGAGCCAGCGCTGCAGCCCGCGCACTTCGGCATAGAAGGTCAGCATCTCGCCGTAGGTAATGACGTCGGCACCGCCGATCTCCAGTATTTGTCCGGCGCTCGCCGGAACGCGCATCGCCGCCACCAGATAATCGAGCACATTGCGGACGGCGATCGGTTGGATGCGCGTGTAAACCCAGCGCGGACAGATCATCACGGGAACGCGCTCCGTCAGATAGCGGATCATTTCAAAGGACAAGCTGCCGGAGCCGACGATCACACCGGCGCGAAACTCAGTCACCGGTAGACCGCTCTCGCGCAGCGCATCGCCGGTGTGCTGACGCGAACGCAGATGCGCGGAAAGTTCGGTTGCGGGATCGCCCAGTCCGCCCAGGTAGATCATCCTTTCGACGCCCCCGTTCTTCGCTGCGGCGCCGAAATTGCGTGCCGCCTGCAGATCGCGTCGCGAAAAATCGGACCCTGACCCGAGACTGTGCACAAGGTAATAGGCGACCGCCGCTCCGCGTGTTGCGTCGACGAGCGAATCCGGCCGCAGCACGTCGCCCTCGATCAATTCGATCTCACTGCGCCACGCCCGGCCCTGCAAACGCGACGCATCGCGCACCAGGCAGCGGATGCGAAAACCCGCTTCGAGCAGCCGCGGGACGAGCCGACCGCCAATGTAGCCGGTTGCTCCGGTAACGAGAACGAGCGGTGCCTGGGTTGCCACCATCTATCGAGCTCCATCTCGCGGCGGCGCGATCGAATTGGCTTCGCAACAAACGGTGAGTTTTGGACAATCGATGCAAAGCATGACCAACTTAAATCAAGGAGGATTGCCGCAAAGCAAACCTCATGAATAGCTGCACCACAAACCCAGCGGCGGGATCCCGGCCGCACACTCCACACCTATGAAAAGACAACGCATCATCTATCTCGTCGCCGGCACCCTCGTCCTTACCGGGCTCGCCCTTGGGCATTGGGTAAACCATCTCTGGCTGCTTCTCTCCGCCTTCGTTGGACTCAACCTTTTTCAGACTGCCTTTACCGGGTTCTGCCCGCTCGAGAGCATTCTGATCAAGCTGGGCATCGGCCAGGCTGGCGAAGAGTGCGGCGCCGCGCCACAATAGGCGCCGATGAAGTTTCTGCGTTCGCTCCTCACACTCGTGGTCGCGCTCGCGCTGGTCGCGTGTCATTCGAAAAAGGAGACCGGGGCCGAGTCGCTGCCGCCGGTCGCGGTTCGCACCGTCGTGGTGGAAAACAAGGAGCGTCCGTCGAGCGAGGAAGTCGTTGGCACGGTGCGGGCAAAACTTCGCGCTGCGATTGAAGCAAAAGTGAGCGCGCGGATCGAGGCCTTGCTCGTCGCCCCGGGACAAATGGTGAAGGCCGGCGACCTGATCGCGCAGCTCGACGCGCGCGAGATCCAGGCCAGGCTCGACCAGGCGCTCGCCATGCGTGAGCAGGCGACGCGCGACCTCGCGCGCGGTCGCGAGTTACTCGACAAAAAAATCACGACCCAGGCAGATTTCGATGCCGTGCAGGCGCGGGCGCAGTGTCGCCGAAGGAGCGGCGCGAGAGATGGAGACAATGCTCGGCTACACAAAAGTCGTCGCTCCTTTCGACGGAATCGTGACGCGCAAGCTGGCCGATGTCGGCGACCTCGCGACGCCCGGCAAACCGATCATCGAGATGGAAGATCCGCAGCGCGCTGCGTTTCGAGGCCGACGTGCCCGAGGCGCTCATCGGCCACGTCAAGCTCGGCGCCAAACTTCCCGTGCGGGTGGCGCGAGGACTCGGCGCCGATCGAGGGGACGGTCGTCGAAGTGGCGCCCGTGGCCGATGCGGCCAGTCGCACTTTTCTCGTCAAGCTCGATCTGCCCGCCGCGGAAGGCATGCGGAGCGGCCAGTTCGGTCGGGTCTGGGTGCCGACCGGCGAGAACAAATCGATCCGCGTTCCCGCATCGGCCGTCGTCATCCGCGGACAAATGGAGTGCGTCTTCGTCGTAGCGAACGAACACGCGCAACTCCGCCTCGTTCGCACCGGCAAGCGCAGCGACGGTGAAGTAGAAATTCTGGCCGGCCTTAGCCCCGGCGAGCGCGTGGTGAGCGAAGGCGCCGGGTCGATTGCGCGACGGCCAGCCCGTCACTTGAAGCGGAATGAGCACGGACGCTCCGCGCGGCGAGCGGTGTCGCCGGGCGCATCGCGCGCGCCTTCATCAACTCGAAGCTGACGCCGCTCATCGTCATCGCGTCGGTCCTGCTCGGCATCGCGGCGATCGTTCTGCTGCCGCGCGAGGAGGAGCCGCAGATCAAGGTGCCGATGGTGGATGTGATGGTGAACATGGCCGGCTTTAGCGCGAAGGAAGTCGAGGAGCGCGCCACGCGCCCGATGGAAAAGCTGCTCTGGGAAATCCCCGGCGTGGAATACATCTACTCGACCTCGCGCGACAGCGAGAGCCTCGTCATCGTGCGTTTCAAGGTTGGCTCCAATCCCGAGGAATGCCTCGTTAGGCTGACGGAAAAGCTGCGCTCAAACTACGATCGCATTCCGCACGGAGTCGGCACGCCGCTGATCAAGCCGAAGTCGATCGATGATGTGCCGATCCTCGCGCTCACGTTTCACAGCGCGCGCTACGATCATCTCACGCTCCGCCGGTTGGTGCGCGGAAGTGGACGACGCCGTTAAAGCAGTCCCGCTCGTTGCGGAGACAACGATCATCGGCGGCTCGCGACGGCGAGGTGCGCGTGCTGCTCGATCCGGTGCGGCTCGCCTCGCGCAATCTGAGCGCGGCCGGCCTCGTGCCGATGCTGCAACAGGCCAACCGGCAGTATCGCTCCGGCGGCCTAACGACTAACAACCAGGAGTTCGTGATCGAAACCGGCGCGTTTCTGACCAGCGCCGAAGACGTAGGGAATGTGGTTGTCGGCGTTTTCGGCGGGCGACCCGTCTATCTGCGCGAGGTCGCTAAAATCGTGGACGGCGCGGAAGAGCCATCGAACTACACCTTCTTCGGCCACGGCGCGGCGCGCGCCTCCGCGCCGGATGAAGAACCGGCCGTCACCCTCAGCATCGCGAAGCGTCCAGGCGCGAACGCGATCTCCGTCACGCACGACGTGCTGCGCAAGATTGAGACGCTCAAGGGCACGCTTATTCCGCGCGATGTCGAAGTCTCGATCACGCGCAACTATGGCGAAACGGCGGCGGAAAAATCGAACGAGCTCCTCTTTCACATGGGCCTCGCCGTCATCGGGGTGTCGCTTCTCATCTGGCTCACGCTTGGCTGGCGCGAATCGATGATCGTCGCGCTCGCCATCCCGGCCACGCTCGCGCTCACCCTGCTCGTTTTTTATTTGCTCGGCTTCACCCTCAATCGCATCACGCTCTTCGCGCTCATCTTCTCCATCGGCATCCTGGTCGATGACGCGATCGTGGTGGTGGAAAACATCGTCCGCCATTTTCATTTGCGACAAAACAAGGGCCGCAACTGGGCCACGATCGCGGTGGAAGCGGTCAGCGAAGTTGGCAACCCAACGATCCTCGCAACCTTTGCTGTCATCGCCGCCGTCCTGCCAATGGCGTTCGTCGGCGGATTGATGGGACCGTATATGCGGCCGATCCCGATTGGCGCGAGCGCGGCGATGGGCTGGTCGCTCGCGATCGCCTTCATTGTCACGCCGTGGGCTTCGATCCGCATCTTGCGCTGGGGGAAAAAGTATTCGCGGTTGACCGAGGGCACCGCGCCCGCCGGCACGCACAGCCACTTCGCGCACGAGGAGGATTTCTTCACCCGAATCTATCGGCGACTGATGGGACCGATGATCGCTCAACCGCGCTGGCGTTGGATTTTTCTCGGCTCGATCAGCGCGTTGCTCCTGCTCGCGATGGCACTCGTCGCGCTCGGCTGGGTGAAGGTGAAAATGCTGCCCTTCGACAACAAGAGCGAGTTCCAGGTAATTCTGAACATGCCCGAAGGCAGCTCGCTCGAACGGACCGCGCAGGCCGCGCGCGAAATCGCCGCCGGTGTCCGCACGGAGCCGGAAGTGACCGATTACCAGATCTACGTCGGCGTCTCCGCGCCATACAATTTTAACGGACTCGTCAGGCACTACTTCCTCCGCCAGGGCGCGAATGTCGCGGACATCCAGGTGAATCTCCTGCCCAAAGGCGACCGCAGCGCGCAAAGCCATGACATCGCCAAACGCGTCCGTCCGCGCATCGCGGCGATCGCGGCGAAATACGATGCACGCGTCGCCGTCGCGGAAGTGCCACCCGGCCCGCCCGTGTTGCAAACGCTTGTGGCCGAGGTTTACGGCCCTAACGAGCAGGATCGACACGCCCTCGCCCGCAAGGTTCGCGATATTTTCAAGAGCACGCCGGGCGTGGTCGATGTCGATTGGTATGTCGAAGCCGACCAGCCGAAAGCGCGCTTCGTCATCGACAAGGAAAAGGCCGCACTCCACGGCATCAGCGCCGAGACGATCTCGGAGACATTGCGCATCGCGGTCGGTGGGGAGTCAGTCGATCTCCTCCATCTCCCGCGCGAGAAGGAGGACGTCGAACATCATGCTCGAGCTGCCGCGTTCCGCCCGCACCACGCCGGATGAATTGCTCGCCTTACGAGTCCGGTCTGGCGATGCAAACGCCTTGCCCGAGCCTGGCGCCACCGGCACGGCGCCGCTCATCCCGCTGCGCGAACTGGTTCACATTGAGCAGACCACGACGGAGAAAAGCATCTATCACAAAAACCTGATGCCGGTGACCTACGTGATCGGCGACGTCGCCGGCGTCATCGAAAGTCCCGTTTACGCGATCCTGAAAATGAACAAGGCGCTGGCGAAGCTCGACACGCGCGAGTTCGGCGGCGACGGCACGCCGGTGCAAATCTACAACGCCGTTCAGCCTTTCACCGAAGCCAAACCGGCGTTGAAATGGGACGGCGAATGGCAAATTACGATCGAAGTCTTCCGCGACCTCGGCTCCGCCTTCGCCGTCGTGCTCGTGCTGATCTACGTCCTGATGGTCGGTTGGTTCCGGAGCTTTGTCACACCGATCGTGGTGATGGCCGCGATCCCCTTCTCGCTCGTCGGCATCCTGCCCGCGCACGGATTGCTCGGCGCATTCTTTTCCGCTACCTCGATGATCGGCTTCATGGCAGGCGCCGGAATCGTGGTGCGCAATTCGATCATCCTGGTCGATTTCATCGAGCGGCGTCTCGCCGAAGGCATGCCGCTGGCCGAGGCGGTGGTCGATGCTGGCGCCGTCCGTTTCCGCCCAATGCTTCTGACCGCTCTCGCTGTCGTCGTGGGCGCGAGCGTCATTCTGGCTGACCCGATTTTTAAAGGGCTGGCGATCGCGCTCATGGCCGGCGAAATCGCGTCGCTGCTCATCAGCCGGATGGCCGTGCCGGTGCTCTATTTCATGGCGAACAACCGACGCGCCGCGACAAGGGCAAGCTGAATACGGCGGCTTTAGCTGGAACGGAACCAGCCATGCCGGCGGTTTCTGGAATTCCATTCAACCGCGACCTTCCTGCTTTGAAAGCCCGGCCTCGTCCCTGCTCCGTTGCGGTCTCTGTTCCGGATTCATTTGCCGGTCTTGCGGGCGACACGCCCGCCGCTACACTGCTGCCCATGGCTTACAAAGACCTTACTCCGCCCGCCGGTGACAAGATCACTCGGACCGACAAATTGACCGTGCCGAATCATCCGGTGATCCCCTTCATCCGCGGCGATGGCACCGGGCCTGATATCTGGGCGGCGAGTGAGCGGGTCATGGATGCCGCGGTTGAAAAGGCTTACGGCGGAAAGAAGAAGATTTCCTGGTTCGAGGTCTTCGCGGGTCAGGCAGCGAAAGACAAATTCGATAACTGGCTCCCGGACGACACGGTCACGGCCTTCCGCGAATATCTCGTCGGGATCAAGGGCCCACTCACGACGCCAGTCGGCGGCGGGATCAGTTCGCTCAACGTGGCCCTCCGGCAGATGCTCGATCTCTACGTTTGTCTGCGCCCGGTGCAGTATTTCAAGGGAGTCCCCTCCCCCGTGAAGCGTCCGGAGAAAGTCGACATGGTGATCTTCCGCGAAAACACGGAGGACATTTACGCCGGGATTGAGTGGGCCGGCGGCACGCCGGAAGCGAAGAAAATTCTCGATTTTCTGGAAAAGGACTTCCCAAAGGCATTCGCGAAGATTCGCTTCGGCACAGAGGCGAAAGCGAAAGAATTCTGGCAGGCAGTTGGCGCAAAGGATTTTCCAACCGACGTGCGTGTCGGTATCGGAATCAAGCCGGTGAGTTATTCCGGCAGCGTGCGCCTGATCCACAGCGCGATCAGCTACGCGATTCAAAACAAGCGCAAGAGCGTCACCCTCGTGCACAAGGGCAACATCATGAAGTTCACCGAGGGCGCGTTTCGGGACTGGGGTTACGCGGTGGCGAAACAGTTCTTCGGCGCGGAGGAACTTGACGGCGGGCCATGGTGCAAAATCCCGGAAGGCAAACCGGGCGCCGGGATTGTGATCAAGGATGCGATCGCCGACATCACACTCCAACAGGTGCTGACTCGGCCGGAGGACTTCGACGTGATCGCGACGCTGAACTTGAACGGCGACTACCTGAGCGACGCGCTCGCTGCGCAGGTGGGCGGAATCGGCATCGCGCCCGGCGGAAACATCAACTACATCACGGGTCACGCCGTTTTCGAAGCGACCCACGGCACCGCACCGAAATATGCGAACTTGGACAAGGTAAATCCCGGCTCGGTGATTCTGTCGGGCGAGATGATGTTCCGTTACATGGGATGGACAGAAGCGGCCGATCTGATCGTGAAGGGCTTGAACGGCGCGATCGCGAGCAAGCGCGTAACGTATGATTTCGCGCGGCAGATGGACGGCGCGACCGAGATCAAGTGCTCGGCTTTCGGCGACAATGTGATCGAGCACATGTAGACGCAGATTGCGGGGCGTGCGCCGACGGCTCCGCCTTCGGGCCACAATTTATTGCCGATGCCCTCAGGTCGAACCATGATCTGATGGATGTCTGCGAAGAATTTTCGAGGATCAAGTAGCGGACAGCGCTCTCGCACCTAGATTCGCTCCGCTCGCGAACGGCAACCTTCGCGCTTCTCCATGCCACAAGCGGAACCAAATATTCACTGGTCGGCGATGACCCGATTCGTCAACCAGCTTGATCACGATCTGCGCAATCATCTGAACGCGATCGAGCTGCAGTGCGCACTTCTGAGCGACCTCGTAGATGAGCCGGAACCAAAGGAGGAAATTCAGCGACTGCGCGAGATGACCGGGCAGTTGGAAGCCGACCTGCAAAGACTTTGCGATCGACTTGCGAAGGTTCGGTTGACGACGCTGCCTTACCAGGCCCGGGAGCTGGTCGAGGATCTGCGGGCAAAACTGGAGCGCGAGCAGGCGGAGGAGGCGGCCGCAATCGAGTGGCAGATTTCGTTAGGTGCGGAGTCGTTCGCGATCGATCCGCAACTCCTGCTCGAAGCCTTTGTCGAACTGTTCAGAAACGCTTTCACTCACAGCCGGGCCGAGGGCGCGATTGTTTTCGAGGTGCGAGGCGCCGGGGACGCGGTCGAGTTCGTCCTGCGCGAACCAAAGATGAAGTTCGATGGGGCGACGGAAAACTGGGGCATGCGCCCCTTCGAACAAATCCGGCACGGGCATTATGGTCTTGGCCTCTTCCGAGCGCGCAGTATTTTCGAAGAGCACCATGGCACGCTTCGCGCGCAGTTCGATCCGGCCGCTTCGGCTCTCGTCACGACCGTTAGCCTGCCCCGTCTTGTGCCCTGAGCCGGCGCGGCTCGCCCACTCCCGCAGGAGCCTCCGATGACTGCCGAGAGCCAACGCATTCTTATCATCGACGACGAACGTCCGATTCTGATGACGCTCGAGGCATTGTTAGGCCGGCGTGGCTATGCGGTAGAGGTGGCGAACAATGCGACCGCCGGGAAGCGTTTGCTCGACAGCAAAATGCCTGCGCTCGTCCTGCTCGACCTGCAACTGCCCGATGCCGATGGCCTGCAGATGCTCGGCCAAATTAAGAGCGATCATCCAGAGACGCAGGTCATCATCCTCTCGGCCCACGACTCGCTCAACAACGCGATCGAATCAATCAAGCGCGGCGCCTACCATTTCATTAGTAAACCGTATGCGCCGGAAGAGCTGCTCAGTCTGGTGGAAAAGGCGCTCGAAAAACAATCGCTCCTCCGCGAGACGTTCGAGCTGCGCGAGACGACCCAGCAATTAAAGAAGCGCCTGGCCGCGGCGGAGACGCGGCTGGCGCCGGTTTTTCAGAGCAAGGTGATGCAGGAGATCGATGAGCTGATCACGGCGATGGCCCCATCGGAGGCCAACGTCCTCCTCACGGGAGAAAGCGGCGTGGGCAAGGAAATCATCGCAAACGTGATTCACGCCCGGAGCCGGCGCGGAGACAAGCCGATGGTAAAGTTGAATTGCGCGGCCTTCCCGCAGGCGATGATCGAGGGCGAGTTGTTCGGCTACGTGAAGGGTGCCTTCACCGGCGCGACGAACGATTTCCGCGGTATGATCGCAGCGGCGGAAGGGAGCACGCTTTTTCTAGACGAAATTTCCGATATGCCAGCGGAATTGCAGACACGATTCCTGCGGGTCCTGCAGGAACGCGAATTTCGCCCGTTAGGCAGCACACAGACATTGAAAGCGGATTTCCGTGTTGTGGCGGCGACCAATCGCCCGGTCCACCAGGCGCTGGCCGAGAACCGGCTGCGCTCCGATCTCTATTACCGGCTCAACACTTTCCAGATCGAATTGCCGCCGTTGCGTGAACGAAAGGAAGACATCCCGCCACTTGTCGCTTCGTTCGTGAAAAGGTTCGCGCGGCAGCTCGGGAAATCCGAACCGTCGATTGCACCGGAAGCATTCCAAAAATTGCTCGAATACGACTGGCCGGGGAACGTGCGCGAGCTTCAGAATGCGATGGAATACGCGGTCGTCCTCGCGCGCCAGGACCAGGTCACGGTAAAGGAATTGCCGGCTGAAGTGCGTCTGCCGGTTGCGCTGCAAAAGACGGAGCGGGCGACCAGCTCGACGCGCGGTGCCGTGCGCAACCTGCATGATATGGAGCGGAGCGCGATCCTCGACGCGCTCGCGCAATGTCATGGCAACAAGAAGAAAGCGGCCGCCTTGCTCGGCATCCAGCGCCCGACGCTCTATAACAAAATGAAGCGTTACGACATTCAGTTGTGAGGGGAGGTTGGGAAATGGGGTGTTGGAGTAATGGGGAACGGGGCGGAAGTTAGCCCGCCACTTCATTTACTCCACCGCTCCACCAAGCAATGTCTGGTCATCAGGATAAAGTTCTCGAGCACGCGCAACGCGAATTTGCCTCCACGCACGAGGCTGATCCGCCGCACCTGCTCCCGCTCTACCAGAAGTTTCTTAAGATCGAAAATCACCGCCTGCGTTTGCGACACAAGGCCGGGGGGGGCGGCCGCGAAGTGTGCGCCAGCCGCGCCTCGCTCATCGATATTGTCCTGCGGCATGTGTTTGCGGCGGCGAGTACGGCGGCGCAGGCTCGCAACGGAAAGAAAATTATTCCGGTGAGCCTGGTCGCGCTTGGCGGCTACGGACGCGGGGAACTCAATCCGGGGAGCGATGTCGACGTGATGTTTCTTCATCCGCATACCGGGAAGGCAGTGCCCGATTCGCTCGCGCATACAGTCGAACAGGTTCTCTATTTTCTCTGGGACGTCGGGTTCAAGGTCGGACACTCGACTCGTTCGGTGCGCGAAGCCGTGGCGCAAGCCAACGGCGATATGTTGACCAAGACCGCGATGCTGGAAGCGCGACATCTGGCAGGCGATGCGGAACTTTTCCAACGCTTCCGCGCGCAATTTCGCCGCCACTGTGTGCAGGGGTACGAACGCGAATACATCGCGGCCCGCATGGAAGACCAGGCACAGCGCCACAAAAAATTCGGCAACAACGTTTACCTGCAGGAGCCGAACGTGAAGCGAGGTTGTGGCGGACTGCGCGATTACCAAAACCTCCTCTGGATCACGTATTTCAAGGAAGGCGCACTCACCACGACGCATCTGGTGGGGAAGGACTGGCTGAGTGCGGAGGGCCGCCGACAGATCGATGCCGCCTACGATTTTCTTCTCCGCGTGCGCACGCAACTCCATTACACCAACGAGCGCTCAACCGATGTGCTGCATCTCAGCCTCCAACCGGAGGTCGCGCGCGAACTCGGTTACCAGCAGAAGACGCCCATTGCCCGAAACGAAGCGTTCATGAAGGACTACTACGAGCACACGCGCAATATTTTCCGGATCACGGAGCGGTTGACCGAACGGTTTGCGACCGGCGCAGCAACGACAACGCGCCGGCTCTTTTTCCCATTGCTCCCGCGCCGGAGGGCGCGGGCAGAGCACTTCGAGAGTTTCTTCAGCCGCGCCGGACAACTGCATGTCACCGACCCGCAACTCTTTGTCCGAGAGCCGGAGCAGATGATGAAGGCATTTGAGCACGCGCAGGAACGCAAGCTGGAGTTGAGCGCGGAACTAACGGACGCGCTCGGACGCCGGTTGCGTTTGGTGACGCGCGAGTTTCGTTATGCCAAGGCGCCTCGGGAATTTTTCGCGCGCATCCTCAGGCGCAAAGGCAAGGTCGGACGCATCCTGCGCCTGATGCACGAAGTGGATTTTCTCGGACGCTACCTGCCGGAGTTCGGTCAACTGACCTGCCTCGTGCAGCACGAATATTTCCACCGTTATACCGCGGACGAACACACGCTCGTTTGCATCGACAAACTGGACGAGCTCCGCAAGACTCAGGATCCAAAATTGCAACCCTACCGAGAACTGTTCGAAGCGATTTCCGATTCCTACGTTCTTTATCTGGCCCTTCTTTTACACGACACGGGCAAGGGCATCGGCGCGCGACCGCATTCGGAGGCCAGCGCGCTTTTTGCGCAAAGCGTGGCGGCGCGCCTGCAGCTCGCATCCGAGCAACGCCGTTCGCTCGTCCTGCTGGTCGATCATCACGTCACGCTCTCCAGCATGGCGCAGCAGCGAAACGTCGATGATCCCGCGACGGTGATCGAGTTCGCCAACATCGTAAAGTCGCAGTCGAACCTCGACGCGCTCATGCTTCTTACCCTGGCCGATGGACAGGGCACGACCGACGCCTGGTCGGATTGGAAGGAGTCGCTCGTCTGGAGCCTCTATCGCGCGACCTCTCGTTATCTGCGGGACCAGGAAGGTTTCGTTGCGCAGGGGAAAATGGAACGAGAGCGACTCCACCTCGCAGTGGCCGCCAGACTCGCGCCCGATTTCGCAGACGAGATCGAAGCGCATTTCGATTACATGCCGGATAATTATTTCCACGCTTTTCGGTCCGAAAAAATTGGCGCGCACCTCGAACTTTTTCGCACTTTCTGGCGCAATATTTATCTGGCGAACGAGCCGGCTTTCGCGCCCGCCTTGAGCTGGGAAGCGCTGCCGGAGCAAGGGCACAGCACCGTCTCGATCGTCACCTGGGATCGGCAACATCTTCTGGCCAGCATCGCCGGCGCGTTTGCCGTCGCCTCGCTCAATATCTTGAGTGCGGACATTTTTATCCGTGGCGACAATCTCGCGCTCGATGTTTTCCGGGTGCGGAACGAGAAGCTGGGACCGGTAACGAGCGAACCTGAAATCGCAACGGTGGAATCGAATCTGCGTCTCGCCTTGAAGGACGAGCGCTTCGATTTCGCGCCACTCCTCGCGGAGGTGCGTCGCCGAAGCACCCGGCGCGGCGCGGGGATTGATTTCCCGACTCGCATCAGCATCGAAAACAAGAGCCACCCCACCTGCACTCTTATCCAGGTCGAGACCCCCGACCGGCTCGGCCTGCTCTACGATCTCGTCTCGTGTCTCGGGCGGAATAACGTTTACATCACCCTTTCACGTATCAGCACAGACAAGGGAGCCGCGATCGATACTTTCTACGTCACAGACGCGACGACGCGCGGGAAGATCAGCGAGAACAGCCGCGTGGAAGAGTTGCAGGAACAATTGCAGGTCGCGACGGTCGCGCCGGCCTAACGACTCTGATCTCTGCGCGGTTTTGCAGAATCGGGCGATACACTCTAGCTTCGGGCTCCATTTTTCCTATGAACGTCCTCATCCTCGCGGCCGGCTACGCGACCCGGCTTTATCCATTGACCCTCAACAAGGCAAAACCGCTCCTCGAAGTGGCGGGAAAACCGATGATCGAGTGGGTGCTCGACAATCTGGCGCCGGTTCCGGAGATCGGCAGCGTTTATGTGGTAACGAACGACAAGTTTGCGAGGGACTTCGAGAAATGGGCGGAAAATTACGCCAAGTCGCAGCCAAAGGTAAAATTCAAGATCGTGAATGATTCTTCGCGGAGCGATGGGGACAAGCTCGGTGCAATTGGAGACATTCATCTGGTCCTCGAGCGAGAGAAGTTGACCAGCGAGCCGCTCATCGTAGTGGGAGGTGACAATTTGTTTAGCGAACCGCTGACGGATTTTGCCGCGCACGCGAAAGGATCGGTCGCAACCCTCGCGACGTATGATGTGGGCGATCTCGAAGCGATGAAAAAATATTCCGCGATCACGACCAACACGGATGGAATCATTACGCACTTCGAGGAGAAGCCGGCCAACCCGAAGACGACTCTGACCGGAATTGCCCTTTACCATTTCTCACCGGCAACCCTCGGGCTCTTCAACACCTACATCGCGGCGGGAAATAATCCGGATCAACCGGGGCGTTTCATTCAATGGCTCTACACGCGTCAGCCGGTGCAGACATTTCAAATCAAAGGGACGTGGTACGACATCGGGAGCAGGGAAACGCTTGAGGAAGCGAACCAAATCTTCGCAAAGTTCGTGAAGTAGCACCTAACGTGGGAGCGGCCTTTGTGCCCCGATGAGCAAACGCGCCGTCACGGATTCTGGGCACAAAGGCCGCTCCCACGTTATTTCAGCCGGCCTTCGTCGAACTCGATGAGGTCGAAGTAACTCTGGATGTCTTTGCGGCCTTCGCCGCCGGCTTCCTTTAGAAAATGGAGGAAACGAGCCTTCTTCACCGCGGTATCGGGATAGCGCGAAATCATGGCCCGGTTCCATTGTTCGATCTCTTCTGGCGAATGCTGCGCGCCGTGTTGTCGAACCCACTCGAGGATTCCTGCGTCATCGTCGAAGTCGTGGGTCGCTTTCTCAAAAGCATCGGGATCAATTTTCAGGAAAGCGAGGAGATGTTTGTCGAAGCCGACAGTCTTGTAATTGTAGCCGTCGAGCAACCCCTTGCGATGCAGCCGGGCTTTGTCGATCAAACGCGGCAGATGAACGTAGCCCCCGAGCCGCTCGTAGGGACTCCGCGGAAAGAGTCTTTGCATCGAGCGGGAGGCTAGGAAGTCTTCGGCAAACCGAACGGGTGCGGCGGCCGAAGTTTTTTCGCCGCCTTCGGTTTTTTCGGTTCGATGTCGGACAGCAATTCGGCTTGCTCATAGCCTTTCTTGCCAATCGCAAGTTGCCCAGTGAACATCCCGCCTTTTTCCACGTTGATCGAACGCGCGCTGACATTGCCCTCGAGCGATCCGCTGCTCCGGATCGTCACGACCGTCTCCGCCGCAATCTCTCCGAGCATCCGTCCGCGAATTTCAATCGAGCCGACCTGGATCTCACGGAGAAATTGCACGTCCGCCTTTTTCCCGATCAAGACCAAGGGCGCCGACAATTTGCCCCACACCTTGGACCGCACCTTGGCCCGGGAACGAAATTCCACCTTTTCGATGCATTGCAGGCTACCGCGCAGTTTGCCTTCGATGATCGCGGAACGGCAAATGACGCTACTGCTGCTCAGGTCTCCCGAAGAAGCGACGTAGACGGAACCATGCGTGCGAATCGCGCGACTGAAAGCGGTGTTGATCTTATAATCGCGCAGATCCATGTGAACGCTGCACGATGGGCAAATCGTTGAACTGGCGGCGGAATTCAGTTCCTGGGTCGCGCCGCAATCAAAACACGCGACCGAGGTAACGCGCGATCGCTTCCAGATCGCTTCGAAGCGACGGAGTAACGACTGTGCGGCAGCCATTTCGCCCACTTTGAAAGCTGGCTGGTCGGCGCCAATGACAAAATGCTTGCCACACTGACGGCAGAGCGTGTTCCTGGCTGCGGCATACTCCATCTGCTTAAAGCCACAGTGCGGACACTCCACACTGAGCTTGGCAGGCGACTTGGCCACAGACTTGCCGAGCGTTTGCTCGTTAGGAACGACCCGCGAAGGTCACTTTCGGCGGGGCCGGAGACTCATCATTGCGCGAGGCCTCGGGACTCCGGGCATTGCTGGAACCGGTAGCACTCACTTTGCCACTGTTGACTTCGGATTTACCGATGAAGGTGGCCCCTTCCTCAATCACGAGGCGCGCAGCTTTCAGATCGCCCTGCAAAGTACAGCGCGACTTCAATTCGCAGCGCTCACCCACCGTGATATTGCCGTGGACCTTGCCGTAAACCGTGATCGACTTGGTCTTGATCTCGCCACGGATGTCGGCATTCTCGCCAATCGTCAGGACGCCGTCGGAATTGATCTCCCCTTCGACTTTCCCATCAATCATCAGTTCCTTTTGAAATTTGATGCTTCCCTTGATCTCAACATCCTTCGAAAGAATGTCCTTACCTGGATTTTCGGCCATATATTTTTGCTGCTCGCTAATGGTTGGTGTTTTGTGTGTTTCCTCTCGGTGAGAAGAAGGTAAATGCTCCTCAGCATAACTCGGGCCGGGTGAAGAGTTGCCTTCCTGTGGCGCGAATTTTTGCGGGATAAACCTCTTTAACACCCAGCATCATTAGGAGCCGGAGCCGTCGATGTCAACGGCGAGCGTTTAAAAATGAGATTTTTTGACGCGAATCTCGCACCCAGTAGATCGCGGCCCAGAACCCATCGCACCTCTTGCCGCGGCATCATCGCCTCCGCTTGGTCCGATGAGGTGGCGAGAAAAAACGCGCGCTCGCCGCGATGCCCAGCAGGCCTTCGTCCGAACTGCCGGACACCAGCGGTTGTCCCGACGATTCGACGGTCGCTGGCACGAGCCACCAGAGCGAACTGCCCGATTCGTCCAGAGCCAGCGCAAGACGCGCTTGACGAGGTCGGCATTCGAAAGTCGCAAATCGAAAATTTCGTTGGGCCCACCAGGATTCGAACCTGGGACCAAGGGATTATGAGTCCCCTGCTCTAACCGCTGAGCTATAGGCCCGAAAAAGAGAAATTGCAGAGGTGGTTTTCGGGCGAAACTAGCGCAGGCCGCTCCTCAAGGGAATTCTCAAATCTCGTCATCTGCGCGAATTGCCTCACATTAAAATGCTACCGAGAGAAGGGATAAAAGGGGGAGCAGCAGCATTAAACAATGGCATGAGTCGAACTGGCGCTCATCCCTGTTGGGCTTGGAGGCTTTGGCATCACGGCCAATGAACTTCTTCGGAGAGCTCGCTCTCCAAGCCATCGGTGTTGTAGGCGGTGACGGCGAAGTAGACCGTCCTGCTGCCTTGCACCCCGATTGTCGCTGTCGGCTCAGTAACCGTTTCCAAGCGCGTATAGTGGCCGGAAAGGCGGCCGTAATAGACATTGTAACCCGCGATATTTTCCTCCGAATTGGGAGTCCATATCAGCGTCACATAGGTAATTCTCGCGTCTGGATCATCGTTGTCGCTAACAATTGCGTCATCAGCTCTCGTCGCCGTTGACACAAACGCCACCAGCAAAGCGGCGAGCAAGTACAAAGTCCACAGGTGTTGTTTCATTTGGCAGTTTCAGTGCGTGATGGAATGCGCGGTACCCCTGCCGCTTGCACGTCGCTCGCCATACCGATCGGCGCGTCCGCAGCCCCAGAGATTCTGCCATGCTAGCCGGTCTTTGAGTCGAGTCCAAAAAAAAGTCGCGAACGGATAATCACGTAATCAAATGCTGTGTAGTGAATAAAGGGAACGCACTCTTGCCGAACGACGCTCGGCTCTCGGATTGAGAAGTACCACGGTCGTTTTCTGCGATCGGATTATTTAGAGGCAAACCGTTGCAGAGCTGCGCGACATCTCCGCGCCAGTCTGCCCTCGTGAAATGCGATTTTGCAACGGCTGTGCAAAACAGCGCGACTTCGTTAGGCTCGATAATAAGCCCCCTGCTCCAACCGCTTTACTGCAGGCCCGAATGCGTAATTAACGCGTGGGCCGCGGCGGAATAACCAACTTCGAAAAACGCCTGCGTCTAGTCCATTTTGCTGTCTACTCCAACCGAAGCGCGAGCTCGAGCGGCTCTTCCGTCTTGGCGGCGGCAGCAGCCCGTGCGAGGTTTTTCGCTTTTGCTTCTCCGACCAGGACTGCGCCCCAAGCGCGCAGTTTTTCAAAGCCAAGCAGACACAGTCCCACCGCTGCGATCGCGGCGATCAGGCCGCTGACCCCAATTCGCTGCGCTCCATGCTGCAAGTCCAGATGAATTGCCCGACACAAAGCAGCGCGACGAAGACCAGGGTCGGCTTGCGACCAACCAGGTTGACCACGAAAACCCCGAGCGGGGCGCCGAGAGCCACGACCGGAGCCGCCGCCAGCCAATTTTCGTAAACGTTAGGCTGCAAACCGGTCGAGAAATGTTTCACCACGATCCCAAAGGCGAGGTGAAGCCCATGATGACACCGAGGTCGGAATCGCGATCTTCAGATCCGCCCGACAAAGCAGAACCAGCGCAGCATAAAGCACCATATCAATTCCCACGCCCGTGACAGCCACCACCGTGGCGCCGGAAAACACACCGATGAGCAGGCCGACACGAAAATCCCAGCGCTCATCGAACTCCGTCATCCCATCATGCGACGAAATCTCGTTGATCC
This sequence comes from uncultured Verrucomicrobiae bacterium, assembly GCA_963738045.1. Lineage (GTDB taxonomy): Bacteria > Verrucomicrobiota > Verrucomicrobiia > Chthoniobacterales > UBA10450 > Palsa-1392. Next base: position 554,457 of record CAVTUX010000004.1, read on the forward strand.
GATAGAGATGAAGAACCCCGAAGCTGGCCCAGATGACAGCGAAGATGAGTTTGATCCAAAGTCCGGGAACAAAGCGGAGCGACGAAAAAGATCCCTAACGGCGTGCCGATGACGGCTCCAACGATGGAGCCCTTTCAGCATCGACCACGCGAGCGGTTGTCGCCGCGCGATGATGAAAATGGACGCGCTGACCATGCCGATCGATTGCATCGCAAAACTGAAATCACGCCCAAGGCTGGCCGGCATCTTGAAAAGAAGGACAAGCATCGGAAATCCAACCGTACCCCCGCCCATCGGGGTCGAGCCGGCGACGTAACTGCCCAGCGCCATGGAGAGCGCCATCGGCCAATGCGCCTTTGCCACCGGCCATTGTCCCTTGCCAAAAACCAGCCAGGCCCAGACCGAATAGAAGGCAGCGAGCCAGAGGAACCAGATCCAGAGATAATGTTTGCGAACTGGCGTGATGGACATGGAAAAAAGTCAGAGTGAACCCATCGACTGCTCAACCCAGGCAGACCGACGTATCGAACCAAGTGAAGAGCGAAACCATTTAGAAGTTTGAAGAATACAACAATAGATAGCGGTTATGGAAGAACAATTTGCAAGAATCTTTCAAAGCGTAGGAAGCAAGCCCGGGGCCATCCCCGGCAACGGTCGGCTCACCAGCCAAGAAGCGGCATGAGCTCTGCTCGCTTCCCTTTTCCACTGGAATTTTTACCGACGCACTCGATAGAACCGCTGCCCAAAACATGCCCAAACGCAAAGACCTGAGAAATAAGGTTCGACGAATCGTGCTCAAGTTCGGTTCCGGCACACTTACCCGTACGAATGCGCCCGGGCTCGACCTGAAACAATTCGCGCGTCTCAGCGCCGAAATGGCGGCGCTCATACATCATGGACACGAATGTGTCACCGTGACGAGCGGCGCGGTCGCAGCGGGAAGCAGTGTGCTTTCCCTGGCGGAGCGCCCGACTGATCTCGCTACCGCTCAGGCCAGCGCCGCCATCGGCCAATCCAAACTGATGCGTGCCTACGAAACCGCCTTTGGTCGCTACAAGCTAAACGTCGCGCAGCTTCTCCTCACTCACAGCGATCTCGATAGCTACATCCGTCGCGCCAACGCCGGCAACACGCTCGAGCGCCTCCTCGCCGCCGGTAATGTCCTGCCGATCATCAACGAAAACGATTCCGTCGCCACGGAAGAGTTGAGCTTTGGCGACAACGATCGGCTCTCGGCCGAGGTCGCGATGCTGGCCGACGCCGATCTGCTCATCATCCTCACCCAGGTTGAGGGACTGCTCGACGCCAACGGGAACGTGATCCCAGTGGTGCGCGACATTGATCGCGTAAAAAAACTGGCGAACGGAAGCAAGGGCCGATTCGGTGTCGGTGGGATGATTTCCAAGCTCGAAGCAGTCAAGATGGCGGTCGACGCCGGGATCACCACCATCATTATCAACGGCCGGCGGCCCGACCTGATTGGCGCCGTGGTGGCAGGCGAAAAAGCCGGCACCCGCTTCCTCGCCCGCCGCCGCAACCCCGGCCTGACCAGCACTCGTTAGGCGAGTCTGTGGTTGTTCATTCACCGGATTTTGACTCGCGCGCGTCGCACAGAAGGACGAAGCTAAACTGCGTGGACTTGAAGACTCAAATCCTTGACCTCGGCCGTCGGGCGCGTCGCGCTTCACGCGCTCTGGCGCAGCTAAGTTCCGAGCAAAAAAACGAAGCGCTCCTCTCGATGGCGGATGAGATTATGACCTGCCGCGAGAGCATTCTCGCCGCCAATAACGAGGATCTGATCCGGGCCCGAAGCAGTGGACTTTCGGGTGCGATGCTGGAGCGCCTTACCTTGAACCCGGCACGTGTCGAAGCGATGGCCGACGGCATCCGCCAGGTCGCCGCCCTGCCCGATCCCGTTGGCCAAAGCATTCGGGAATGGACCACGCCGAAAGGCCTTCTGATTTCCAAGGTGCGCGTCCCAATCGGAGTCGTCGGGATCATCTACGAGTCGCGTCCGAATGTGACGAGTGACGCCGCCGTGCTTTGCATCAAAACCGGAAACGCCACCATCCTGCGCGGCGGCTCAGAAGCGATTCGTTCCAACCTAGCAATCGCAGCCTCCCTTCAGGCGGGCGGACAAAAGACAGGATTGCCTAACGACAGCGTTCTGCTCGTCCCGCAGACAGATCGAGAAGCCGTCCGCCGGATGGCGGAGATGGATCGCTATATCGACCTCATCGTTCCGCGCGGCGGGAAGGCCTTAATCGAGGCGGTGGTGAGCGCCGCGCGCATGCCGGTGATCAAGCACTCGGACGGAATCTGCACCGTCTACGTGGACGAGGAAGCCGATCTGGAGATGGCAACGGAGATTGTGTTTAATGCCAAGACGCAACGCCCGGGGGTGTGCAACGCGATCGAAACCGTCCTCGTGCATCGCAAAGTCATGCCGCAGTTCCTGGCCACGCTCGCTCCGCGCCTGGCAGAAAAGAAAGTTGAGCTGCGAGCCGACGAATCGGCCTACGCCCCACTTTCCACGCTCCATTACCACCCGTTGCGGCCAGCCAGCGAAGACGATTGGTCGACGGAATTCCTCGATCTCATTCTCGCCTTGCGGACGGTCGATTCGGTCGGCGACGCCATCGCCCACGTCGATCGCTTTGGTTCGCATCACAGCGATTGCATCGTGACTCGGAACGAATCGACGGCGGAGCGATTCCTTCGCGAGGTCGATTCGGCGACCGTCTATTGGAACGTTTCCACCCGCTTCACCGATGGCGGCGAATTTGGCTTCGGCGCGGAGATCGGAATCAGCACCGACAAACTACACGCCCGCGGTCCAATGGGTCTGGAAGAGCTAACGACCTACAAATACGTTATCCGCGGCACCGGCCAGGTGCGGAGCTAACCTGCTTCGGGCAGCGCGCCCGGAGTCCGACGCCGGGGCTCACAATTTTGTTCGACCGGAGAGAGCGCGGGAGAGCGTCAGTTCGTCGGCGGATTCCAAGCCGCCGCCGGCAGGCAGACCGTGCGCGATACGCGTCAGGTTAACTGGATACTTTTTCAGGATTTCGACGAGATAATTAGTCGTCGCTTCCCCTTCCACATCGGCCGCGAGAGCCAGAATGATTTCGTCAGGCGTTTCCTTTTCCACCCGCTCGATCAGGCTGGCGATGCGCAAATCCTCCGGGGCAACGCGGTCGAGAGGGGAGATGCGACCGCCTAGCGAGTGATACCGACCGCGAAACGCGCTCGTTCTTTCCAATGGCAGAATGTCGGTCGGTTGCTCGACGACACAAAGCAGTTCCCGGGCGCGCGACTCATCAGCGCAGACTTCGCAAAGATCAGCCGTGGCAAAAAAACCGCACTGCATACAGGGACGGATCGCCGCGCGTGTGTGTGTGATCGCGTCCGCGATTCCCTCCGGCTGCTCATTGCGCGCCTGCACGATCCAGAGCGCGATGCGCTCGGCCGAGCGCGGACCGACTCCCGGCATCTGGCGCAGTTGCGCGATCAGGTCGCGGATCGCCGCGGGATACTCGGTGCGTTTCACGGGAGCGGAGCGAGCGGTGCCGGCTCAGTCGCCGTCTTCAGGCAAAGCGGTTCGAGGCGGCGCAGATACCACTGCACCGGGCGATCCGGCGAATCGCCCTCGCCCCGCACACGGTTGAATTCGTCGAAGGCTTCCTTCCAGCGCTGCGCGCGAAAGTAAACGACCGCATTCCAAAAACGATCACGGCGGGCAATTTCGTCGGGGGTCGCCCTTTCCGCGAGGGTGAGCAGTTCGTAAATTTCGAGCCGTTCGTGGGCCTGGGCACTGTGCAGGAAATCCATCGGGCGCGCCAAAATCTCCTTGCCGGCGGCCGCGAAGGCGCGCGGACCGAGGAGAATTTCAGAGCCGTAAATTTGATTGGCACGGGCCAGGCGTCGCGCCACTTCGAGCGGTTCGCCTGCGATCACGATCTCTCCGCCGGGCACATCGTCCCGCAGCGTCGCCACCAACACACCAGAACTAATCCCGGTTCGCAAATCGATCTTGCCTAACGAATCTGGTTTGGCGGCAGCCGCGGCGCGGAAGCCGTCGCGAAAGGCGAGCGCCGCCCGGGATGCCTCCAGGGCATGCCGCTCACTTTGCAGGGGAAACCCGAAAAGAACGCGAATGCCCTCGCCATCAGCCGCATGCAGGTAGCCGCCCGACTCCAAAAAGCTCTTCGACGCAATATCGAAGAATTCGCGCCTCAACTGGGCGCCGGCCGGGGGCGAAAGCTCGTCGATCAGGTCGGCTTCATTGGCGATCTCACAGAAGACGAAACTGGCTTCGCGCGCGATTGGTTGCGACAAATCCAGCGCTGCACTTTGCGCAAGGCGATCATGCGCGGGTTGGGCCAGCCGTCCGCCAAAAAGCCGCGCCGTCGCCCGGCGCTGGCGCTCGGAACGCGTGGCCGTGACCGCAATGGCCAGCGCGGCTGCGACGACGACAGCGACGATCGAAGGCAGCGGCGAAAAAGAAGCACCGACGAATTGCAGCAGCCAGGCGGCACCGATTAGTTCCGCGATAACCAGGACAAAAATTCCGGCGCGCTGGAATGCGTTTGTCACCTCCAAGATCGACCAGGCCACGGCGAACCCGAGCGCGATGACGACGAGATAATTCCCGAATGCAACGTGATCGTTAGGCACCAGACCAATGGTCTTGCCAAGCAAAGCCGCGGACCGAGCCAGCAGGCCGCTCATTTGCAGCGCAATCGCCACGCCGGTAGCGACCACGCCTATCCAAAGAGTGCCGAGGAGCGCGCGCTTCATTCCCCCGGGCGATCACCACCCGGTCCATAGGATTGCAGCACCAGTTCGCTGAGGAATTTATCCGGAGCGTCGACCGCCGCGCTGCCGAGCACGAACCTGTTGTTGCCCGTGTTCTTCTTGATCAGACTAAGGCCGAATTGAAAATCCTTGAAGAGATGCGCGCAAAGATCGCCCATCTTCATCCGCTCCGCTTCGGCGCGCTCGACCAGCCGATTGAGAGCGGAATCGTCGAACCGCATTTCGACTCCGTGCTCGCCCGAGAATCGATCGGCGAACATCACAGCCTGCTGCCGAAGCGTCTCTTTTTCGTGTTGCTGACCTTCGGCCATGAGGCGTTCGAGGACGCGTTGCGGTTCGCGCACCAGCTCTTCCGTCACGCGCAACTGGGTGAGGCCGGAGCCCGCGAGGTAGTATTTGTAATCGCGGAATAGTTTTTCGAAGACGGTCAGCAGGCCGCGCGCCCCTGTTTTCTCGAGCGCGGCAGCGTTCGCAATGAGGAGGAGCGCTTCGTCTTCGAAACTGACCTCGATGCCGTAAGCGCGGAAAGCGCGTTCGTATTGCCGGAGGATGCTGCCCTCGGAATACTTCATGATTTTGTAAAGATCGTCGGCGTTCAGTTCTTCGCAGACGACGCGCACCGGCAGCCGGCCGATGAATTCCGGCTCGAAACCGTACTCGACAAAGTCGCCGGTCGTGACGTGTTTGAAAACGTCGTTATCCAGCACCTTGATCGGCTCGGATTGAAAACCGATTTGCCCCTGCGCGAGGCGGCGCGAGACCTGCGTCTTCAGACGTTCGAAGGCGCCGCTCACAACAAACAAAATGTGACGCGTGCTGATGGTTTCGCGTTTGGTCTTGCCGCGCCTTTGAAATTCAAAAGCGGCCTGGAGCTGGCCTTGGAGATCGTTCGCGCTCCGCAGCGGCACCTCGGTTTCTTCCATTAACTTGAGGAGGGTCGTCTGCACGCCACGTCCGCTAACATCGCGGCCAACGAGGTTGGAAGCGGAAGCGAGCTTGTCGACTTCGTCGATGTAGATGATGCCGAATTGGGCGAGCGCCACGTCGCCATCCGCTTTCTGGACGAGTTCCCTAACAAGATCCTCGACATCGCCGCCGACGTAGCCGGTCTCGCTAAACTTGGTCGCGTCTGCTTTGACGAACGGCACCTTGATCAGATCCGCGATGTGTTTGATGAGGTAGGTTTTTCCGACCCCGGTCGGGCCGACGAGGATGACGTTTTGCTTTGCATATTCGGTTTCCTCGGCGCGAACCGCGTCTTCGTCCTCCAGCTGGCGAACGTAATTGACGTGGTTGTAGTGATCGCAGACCGCGATCGAGAGAACCTTCTTGGCTTCATCCTGTTTGATCACGAAGCGATCGAGGTGCGCCTTGATATCGCGCGGCAGAAAATCGAAGACGAAATGGTCGCCGGTTTGTTTGGCCGGTTTTTCTTCGTCGCCGGCCTCGGCCCGATCGGGCTGCGCGAAGGTTGCGAAGGAAACCTTGTCGCCGAAGTTCGATTTCATGAACTCGGAGAGCTTGGTCTGCAATTCTTCAGGTGTGGGAAATGGTGGATTTTGATTCATCAGGTAAGGCGCAGCGCAAGGTGCCACGCGCTTACGAGAACTTAACATCCTCGTTCTTCATGTAAAATTGCGCGCGGTGCGGATGCTTGCGAGCCTTGCATTTCGGGCGCAACTGTGCTCAATGGAGTGCCGCTCAGTCAGGCCGACCGCGCTTTGACGCGCTGTGCCGCCGCGCCCAGCCATTTTAACATGTTTATTATCTTTCTCGCTCAGGCCCAAACCGCCGCCGCGCCGTCCGGCAATTCGCTCGGCGGCATCCCGACATTCTGGATGCGGCGATGTTTGTCATCCTTTATTACGTGATGATTCGCCCGCAGATGCGGCGGCAGAAGGAGCAACAGCGGCTCATCTCCTCCCTCAAGACGGGCGACCGGGTCGTGACCGCAGCCGGCATTCACGGGATGATCACAAACGTCAAAGACACGACCGTGACGGTGAAGGTGGCGGACAACGTGAAACTGGAGATGGAAAAATCTGCCGTCGCCTCAGTCGCAAAATCGGATACAGCCAAGGGCTAAAAGAAGATGAATTCCATCGTTGAGTTTTTCCTCGGCCTCGGCCTGCTCGTTCTCTTCGGCTGGTATTTCGCGACCGACCTCGGGCTGCGCAAGCGGCTCCTCGCCCTGGCCCTCGTCACCTTGCTGGTCGTCTTCAGCCTCTGGAGCATCTGGCCGCTCCAGAAAAAGATACGACTCGGCCTCGACATCAAAGGCGGCACCTCATTCCTCATTCGCCTAAAGGGCGACGAGCACAACCTAACGAAGGGAATGCTCGACCAGGCGGTCGAAGTGATTCGCAAACGGGTCGACTACTTTGGGAGCGGTGAGCCCGTCATCAGCCCGGTCGGAACGGATCGCATCCTGGTGCAGATTCCCGGACTCGATCCGGCGAAAGATTATTGAGGCGCGGCAACAACTCTCGCGCGTGGCCAAGCTGGAGTTTCGTCTCGTTTATCCGGATAACGGCGAACGGCTCCGCGCGATCGATGCCGGGAAAGAGGTGATTCCGCCGGAATACCGAATCGAGACCTACAAAATCCAGGGAGCCGAGGGACAGCCGCCCACCGGTGGAACGCCTGCTGGTGAAAAAAAAGGCCGATCTCGGCGGTGATCGGGTGACGGAATCCGCCGCTTATTACGGCAACGAAGGCTGGACGGTGCAGATGCGCTTCGATTCGGAAGGGGCGAAGAAATTTGGGCAGATCACCGAGGCCAATGTCGGCCATCGTTTTGCGATCGTCCTCGACGGCGTGATCCAATCGGCGCCGGTAATCCGGACCGCAATATACGGCGGCGACGCCATCATCACCGGGCGGTTCACGGAACAGGAAGCGCGCGGATTGGCCAGCGTGCTGGAGAATCCGCTGCAGGTCCCGGTCAGCATCGAAGAGGAGCGCAGCGTCTCGCCAACGCTCGGCATGGATTCGATTCGCGCGAGCATTCTCGCGGGTTTGCTCGGTCTCGGCATCACTCTGATCGGCGTCGTGATCTACTACAAGTTTGCGGGGCTGATCGTCAACCTCGCATTGATCGTGAACCTGATCCTGCTTCTGGGTGCATTTCAGTTGATCCCGGGCGGCGTCGTTCTCACTTTGCCGGGTATCGCCGGTATTATCCTCACGATCGGCATGGCGGTAGATGCGAGCGTGCTGATTTACGAGCGGTTGCGCGAAGAAATGGCGAGCGGCAAATCGCTCCGGACCGCCTTGCCCGCGGCCTACGACAAGGCGTTCAGCTCGATTTTCGACGCCAACATCACCACGCTCATCACGGCCGCGATCCTGTTTCTTAATGCCAGCGGCCCGGTGAAGGGTTTTGCGATCGTCCTGATGCTTGGCATCCTGGCCTCGCTTTTCACCGCGCTGATTGTCGGCCGCAACGCCCTCGGGTGGCTGGTCGATAGCGGTCGCCTCAAACGCATCTCGATGCTTCAGCTCATCACGACCAAGCATTTTAATTTCCTCGGCAAAGGCGCGATCGCGGGGGCTTGTTCGCTCGCGCTGATTCTCGCCGGGGCGACGGCGTTCTACATCCGCGGTGAGAACAACTTCGGGGTGGACTTTCGCGGCGGCGATCTCGTAACGCTGAGCGCGCCGCACAAGGTCGACGTGGCCAGAGTGCGCGATGCGCTCAAGCCGATCGGGCTGGCCGATGCCTCGATCCAGCAATCGCCGCAGGGCGACAAGAGCTACATCACGATTCGCAGCCCGCTGAATACGAGCGACAAAGTCGAAAGCCAGATCCTTAAAAGCCTGCCGGACGTCGGATTCAAGGTGGAGGGATCGGACCGTGTCGGCGCGTTGGTCGGCGGGGAGCTGGCGCGCAGCTCGCTCATCGCGCTTGGTCTCGGGATTCTTGGCATTCTGATTTACGTCACTTTCCGGTTTGAACTCTCGTTCGCGGTCGGCGCCATCGTCGCTCTTTTGCACGACGTGCTCATCACGATCGGCATGTTCGCACTTCTCGGGCGCGAGCTGACACTGACCATGGTGGGCGCTGTCCTCACCATCGCTGGTTATTCGATCAACGACACGATCGTTGTCTACGACCGAATTCGCGAAGGTCTGGCCAGCGGCCGCAAGGGCTCGATCGAGCAAATCATGAACGAGAGCGTCAACCAAACCCTGAGCCGCACGATTCTGACCAGCGGCACGACGTTGATCCCGATTTTATGTCTGTTCTTAATCGGCGGGGCCGTGCTGCGCGATTTTTCGCTCGCGATCATCATCGGCGTGGTGGTCGGAACCTATTCGTCGGTCTTCATCGCGTCGCCGATCGTCCTGTGGTGGACGCGGGCACGCGGCGGCAGCGCGAGCAGTTTGCGCCGCGAAGTGAGGCAAAAAACCGCCGTCACGACCCCTTCATCGGCCTCCTAAACCCGAAGTTGACCGCGGGGGCAGCGGGCCTTAGGATCGCTCGCTATTTAGCGGGGAAGTTTTCTAAATTCAAAGGATCAGGAGAGATAATCGCATGCCAGAAGTGATCGTTCGTAAAGGTGAGCCGGTGGACCGGGCCTTGAAACGTCTCAAGAACAAGCTGGACGCGGAAGGAATTTTGGAGGAGGTGCGCCGGTTGCGCGCTTTCGAAACACCTTCACAAAAGACCCGTCGCAAGGCGAAAGCCAACGCCAAACGCGGCCGCGCCAAGTTTCGTTTTAATCCCTCGTAGGGAAAAGGTTGAATCGCCAAAGCTGTTAAAGCGGCGCTCTCACCCGTTTTGGCGACTTATCCGTTTGACGCCTTCTTCACTCGCACTCGCAAACGATCCGGAAGCCGAGGTCGTTGCACGAAAAATTCGGGACATTCGACCCGCGCGTCGTCGCCCGCAGACTGTTGAAGCGCGATTTCCAGCTCCCGCCGCGATAAATCCGTTTTGATCCCGCAGTCGGGCCCCGCGGGTTGCTCTTCGGCCTTCCGCGGTATGGCTCGACGAAGTCAGAGCACCATTCCCAGACGTTCCCCGCCATGTCTTCCATTCCGAAGGGACTCCTCCCATTCGGAAATGACCCGACTGGCGAGCTTTCTGCGAACCCATCGTCAATCTCGGGATCGCTCCAGGCGAAGATTGTGTTGCGGTCAGCGAAATTGGCCAGGTCGTTGCGACCTTCCTGGTCGCCCCACGGGTATTTGCGGCCATCGGAACCGCGTGCAGCGTATTCCCACTCCGCTTCGGTCGGCAGCCGGTAGCGCCGCCGCTCGCGGGCGCTCAGCCATTGGCAGAATTTCGCTGCCTCGAGGCTGCTGACGTAGACCACCGGATATTGATCGCCCGCACCCGGCGCACGCTTATTCGCGTGGCTCGGATCAAATGCCTCGAATTGCGCGTTCGTAATTGGATGGCGTGAAAGATAATAGCAGCCGAGGGTGACCTGCGTGATCGGTCGCTCGTTAGGTGCGGCATCGTCCGCGTCGCTTCCCATGCGGAAGACGCCAGATGGCACCAGCATCATTTCCGTGCCGATGGCGCTGACGAAATTTGGGTATTTTGCCCGTTCCGCGGTCGAGTCAATTTTTGGTGTGGCTATGGGAGGCACGGCGTCTGCAGAAGCGGGCGGCACACCGTTCGCGGAGCTAATGGGCGCCTTCTGGGATACTACGGTAACTGGGGTTGACGCAGCGGGCACTGCCTTTCCCTCGATTTCCTCCAGATAAAGATCGACCATATCCTCGGCTTCGCCCGGATCGATCCCGAGATTTTCTGCCATATTGATGAAAGCGTCGCGCTGGTCGTCGGTCATCGCCTCGGTGTCGAGGCCGCTCAGTTGTAACATGCGCATGAAATCTTCATTCGGATTAAGTGCCGGCGTCGTTTTCTCCCCGTCGGGCTCAGATGGCGCTCTCGTTACGCGGACTCCGCCACACTCGCACAGTTCAGTCTCGATCAGTTCCAGCATCGCCTCCTTCGTCAGGCCCTGTTGCTGACCAAAGTCGAGCAGCGTCTGTTCTTCTTGGGACGAGAGGGTTTTGTCGTTCAGCGCGAAGACAACATACTTCCTGAACTCGGCGAGAGCCTCCTCCCGCGCCTGAGCGGCCAGCTCCTGGTCGATTTTCTGCCGGCGCTTGGGATCGAGCAGGTCAAAGCGCGCCTCGGTGAGAAAACGCGACGATTCCTCGAGCCCGGAGCGCAAGAGCTGGGCGAGTGGGTTGCTGGGCTGATTTTTCAGCGGCAGCTTTTTTTGCCACCAAAGGAGAAGTTGACGGAAATGCTCCTCTATCAGTTCGTCAGTCGGATTTGTCTGCGGATCGAGGCAGAGCCGCTCGTAGAGATTGGGGGAATTGTAGCGGTTCCAGCCGTCCCACTTACGCGGGTCATCCGGCAACGGAACCGGAAAACTAACCGCCGGCTGGAGCATCTTAGACGACGCTCAATTGTCCCAAGGCCATCGTCGCCCGATCCAATTCGTCCGCGGTAAGACCGGTCTTGCGCTCGATCGAAACCGAGGCGCGATTGCCACACGCGTCGACCTGGACTTCCAGCACCTGGTTGGCATTGTATTCGTAGGTCAACTCTACCGGCGAACCCTTGGGCAGGAACGGCGGCAGCTCGACATCGCAAATCCCAAGTGGCGTGCATTCCCCAGGAAGCGTGCTCTCCCCCTCGACGACGCGCACGATCGCGCGCTGCATGTTGGCCGTTGCGGTACCGAAGGAATTCCTCACCACCGCCGGCATCGCCGTCATTTTTTTGATCATCGGAAAGACATATTCCTCGAGTTGCGTCTCGTCCCAAAGCACGACGCCGAGAGTGTGGGAAGTGATGTTGCGCACCTGGATGAGACCGCCATCGCGTGAAGAAAATTGCTGTCGGGTTTCAGGCGGGAGCATTTTTTCGCCGGTCGCTTCTTCTTCAGTAAGGAGCGACAAGACTGCTTGAATGGCCGCGCCGACCGCGACGGCTTCGTCTGGGTTCACATCCTCAGCCAGCGGCGCCGAAGAAAGTTCGCTAATCATCGCCCGCACCATCGGCATGCGCGTCATACCGCCGACGAGTAGAATCTTGTTCACCTGCGACCAGTTCATTTGCGCCTCGCGCATCACGATCTCGCAGATCGCCTTGCATTTTTCGACGAGATGCTTCGTCATTTTTTCGAAGTCCGCGCGGGTCAACTCAACCTTGATGCTCTTGCCATTGTAGCTGTGCACAAGCGTGGTCCGCTCGCGACTCGAGAGCTGGATTTTCGCGGCCAGGGCGGTGCTTTGCAGGCTCTGGTAACTTTGCAGGTCGAGGAGCGGATTCTCGCCATGTGCGCGATCGAATTCTTCCGCGACGTGATTGACGAGCACGTCGTCCCAATCCTTGCCGCCAAGGCGATGATCGCCGTTCGTCGCCACCATCTCGAGACGATGCGCATTGATGCGCATGACCGTGACGTCGAAGGTCCCGCCACCAAGGTCAAAGACAAAAACCGTCTGGTTTTCGTCGAGCTTGTCGAGTCCGTAGGCAAGGGCCGCGGCCGTTGGCTCGTTGATAATTTGCAGGACATTCAGACCGGCGAGGCGTCCAGCCGTAATCGTCGCAGTGCGTTCAGCGTCGTTGAAGTATGCCGGCACGGTGATAACGGCATCGGTCACCGGAACTCTCAGATATTTTTCCGCATCCGACTTGAGTTTTTTCAGAATGAGAGCCGAGAGCTCTTCCGCCGAATACCTCGTGTTGTTGAACTCGCGGTAAAATTGTTCCTTTGATTTGCCAATCTCGCGCTTCACGAAATCGACGATTTTTTCCGGCTCGGCGACGGCGTTGTTCTTCGCAATCGTGCCGACGATCGCATGGCTGCCATCGAACAAAACCACGGAAGGCGTGATGCGCTCACTCTCAGTGTTTGGAATGATTTGCGGTTTGCCATAGGCGTCGATGTGGGCGACGGCGGAAAATGTAGTGCCAAGATCAATTCCGACTGCTTTTCGATTGCTCATGTGGTATTGGAGACTTCTTCGATTCCCTTATCCGAATTGCGTTGCTCTCAATGCAGTTTTCATGCCCGGGAAGTCTTAATTCCGGGGAATATTTTGCGGCTCGGGGCGACCCGGCGGCCGGCTTGCCTAACGAATTCGTTTCGCGATCACTTCTTCCGGTCGCAGGATCCGATCGTGCCAGGTAAAACCGCGTTTGACACGCTTCACGATGCGTCCGTCTTCCTCCGCGCAATCCGTCGGCTCGACACTGACCACCCGATGCAAGTTGCGATCGGCTTTTTCCGTCGGCTCGATTTCGTTTACCTCGAGGCGGTGCAGAATCTCGAAGAGAAAGTGCAGCGTGTTATTGAGATTCTCGCGGGTCCGCGCATCGCCCGGCCGGCTCTCTTCGTCCGCTGCAGTCTGCTCGAATTGCGCCGCAATGCCGCTCAGGTTGTCGAATAACACCAGGAGATCGCGGATGAACGGCTTCTGGAGTGATTCGCGAACGAAATTATCGCGATAGCTGATCATTTCCGCGTGCATGGTATCGAAGAGCTTTTGATTGACCCGCTCGGTCTCGTGGATAGCCGAGATCTCTTTCTCCATTTTTTCGAAATGGATCGGTTCAAGCCGGCGCAAGACCGTTTCCTCGAACGACTCCAGTCGCTGACCGAGCGAATGAACGGCGTTGATCAACGCGGAAATGCCGGAAGCGGGCAGAGCATCGTCCTGCTCCACGACCAGCGCAGGCACAGCCTGTGCACTCAGCGTTTGCATGGCCGCCGCGAAATCCGATTCGACCTCTGTGACCTCGCTCATGCTCAATTCAGCGACGGCAATAAAACCGGCAGATCGCCTCGACTAATCCGGGAATATCGTGGCGCGACGCTTCGACTCCGACCGTCAGCCCACGATCGCGCGCAGTGTGGGAGGTGATCGGGCCGATGCTCGCCACTTGCATGCCTTGCGGCCACGGCAAGCCAAGAGCGAGAAAATTTTCGACCGTGGAAGAGCTCGTAAAAGTGATCATGTCCGCGCCTTCCGCCGCCAGCCGCGATCTCGCTTCCGTCCGATCGGTCGTTTCCGCGACCGTTCGATAGGCGAAGGCAACATCGACAATGGCGCCCAAGGCTCCGAGTTCCTTCGGGAGCAGGTCTCGGGCCTCCTCCGCGCGCGCAATCAGGATACGGAGATTTTCGATGTCGCCCTGCTTCTTGAATTCACGCACCACCGCCTCGGCCACAAACTCCGCCGGCTGCAAATCGACTTTCAGATGAAAATTGCGCACCCGCTGTGCTGTGGCCGGGCCGATCGCCGCAATCCGTGCGCCGCCGAGATCACGCGCGTCGTCATAAAGCTTGTAAAACATCTCGAAGAATGCGGTCACCCCGTTCGGACTTGTGAAGACGATCCAATCGTAGGCATGCGCGTCCTGTACCAGCTCGGCGAAAGCGCGCAGATCGCTCGGCGGCTCAATCCGGATGGTCGGCAGCTCGATCACCTCGGCGCCGAGCTGGCGCAACTGCTCGCTCAGGGCGCCGGCTTGTTTGCGAGTGCGCGTAACAACGATCCGCCGACCGGCCAGCGGCCGGTCCTCGTGCCAGTCGAGTTCTTCGCCTAACGACACCACTTCGCCGAAAATCGCCACGGCCGGCGGCGAAAAATTTTTCTCGGCGACCTGCTGCGCGATGTTTCCCAAAGTGCCTCGCACGGTCTCCTGTCGTCCGGTCGTTCCCCAGCGGACCATCGCGACGGGCAGATCGGGCCGAACGCCGTGCGCCATCATCTGCTGCGCGATCGCCTCGATTCGTTCCACGCCCATCAGCATCACCTGGGTGCCGCCCAATTTTGCCAGCGCCGCGAAATTGATCGAGCTCTCGGTCTTCTCTGGGTCTTCGTGTCCGGTGAAGAAGGTGACATGCGAGGACATGCCGCGATGCGTCACCGGAATGCCCGCATAGGCCGGCGCAGCGATGGCGGAAGTGACTCCTGAGCACCACCTCGAACGGGACCGAGGCCGCCGCCGCCAGCGCCTGCGCTTCTTCGCCCCCACGGCCGAACAAAAACGGGTCGCCGCCTTTCAGCCTGACAACTTGCTTCCCCTCACGCGCTTTCTCGACCAGGAGCGCATTGATTTCATCCTGTTTCAGGGTATGCGCGCCCGCTTTTTTCCCGGCATAAATGATCTCCGCCGTGTCCGGCGCCCACTGCAACATGTCGGGATTGCAGAGATAATCATAAACGACCACTTCGGCCTGTTCGATCAGTTGTCTTGCGCGCAGGGTAACCAGACCCGAGATCACCCGGTCCCGCGCCCACCAGATAACAACGGCCAGTCTGTTTCTTATCCGCCATAGAGTTGTTTCATCAATTTGGCTGCAACCGTTTCCGGATCATCGCCGGAACCGGTGATCGCTCCCCTGCGCGGCTCGACTCGATCCGTTTCAAATATTTGCGCGCGCAAGCTCAGGTTTTCGCCTTCGATTCTCCCTTGCACGCCAACCGGCGAATCGCAATCGCCATTCAATAAGCGCAGAAATTCCCGCTCCGCGCGCAGACAAAGATGCGTCGCCCGATCGTTCACCGCGTCGACCAACTGCTGTGCATGTTCATCATCACGCCGCACTTGGAGCGCGATCACACCCTGCCCCCCCGCCGGGAGAAAATCGTCGGGTGAAAGAATCTCCCCTTCCAGCGGGAGTCCGAGCCGCTCCAGACCGGCCCGGGCCAGGATAATCCCGCTCCAATCTTCGTGTTCGCGCAACTTGCGCAGGCGGGTCGGCACGTTGCCGCGGAGAGCAGCGATATTCAGGTCGGGCCGTTGCCAAGCGAGCTGACGTTGACGCCGAATGCTGCCCGTGCCAATGGTTGCACCGGCCGGGAGCGTCGTTAGGCCGGCGCCGTTCTTCGTGATCAGAATGTCTTCCGTCCCGCCCGCGGCAGCGTGACGCGCACCTCCAGTTCTTCCAATCGCTCACTTGGCAGGTCCTTCGCGCTGTGCACCGCGACGTCGATTCGCCTAACGAGAAGCTCTTTTTCAATCTCGCGCGTGAACATTCCTTTTCGTCCCGCTTGGCGATCAAAAATTGGTCCCGCTCGGCGCTCTCGTCGCCGCTCGTCGGACAATCTCGAGCACCACCTCCAGCTCTGGCCAGGCGACGCGCAGTGCCTGCTCGACCATGCGCGCCTGCGCACGGGCCAGCTTCGCTCCCGCGCGAACCGAGAACGATCCGGTCCGGCGCGCCCACTCAGCTTTCCGAAGTGCGCAAGCGAAGGTCCACGGAGCATTCCCTCGCGCCGGCCGAAGTGAACCAGCCGCTGAAATCGTTCACATGCCCGGCGATAATATCTTCACCAGCCGCGATCTGCTCCCTGCGCAGGCGAGCGATTGTTGCGCGATCGATTGCAGCGAATCGATGTCGTAAAGAAACACGCCCTCCATTTCGTTCACGTCCGGCGCCACGTCCCGAGGCACCGCGATATCAATGATGAAAAGTGGTCGGTCGAGTCGGTGGTTTAGGAGTGGTGCGAGAATCTCCCGCGTCACAATCGGGCTCGGCGCAGCGGTCGACGAAATAAGGATGTCGACCTCGCGGCAATGCCGATTTCCCAATCCTCCATCGGTATCGCGCAGACCGCGAATGAGAGATGCGAGCGCTTCGGCGCGTTCGGCGAACGATTCGTCACCCGGATGTCGTTCACACCACGTTTCAAGAGCGCGCGCGCGGTGCGTTCGCTTGCTTCGCCCGCACCGAGTAAAACACTTTGCGCGTCTCGAAGTGTCCAAAAATTTGTTCCGCCAGATCGACTGCGACCGAGCCGACCGAAACCGCGCCGCGCGTAATGCCGGTATAGCTCCGCACCTGTTTCGCGACCCGAAAAGCGCGTTGGAAAAGCCGATGGAGTAAGGGCCCGCCGAGCCGGATTCGCGCGCCGCGGCATAAGCCTTTTTCGCCTGGCCAAGGATTTCGGTTTCGCCGATGACCATGGAATCAAGCCCCGAGGCGACGCGGAAAAGATGCTGCACGCAGCTCAGCGCTTCGTAGCGATAAAAGACGTCGACTTCCTCCTCCGGCGGTTCATGCCATTGGCCAGCAGACAATGCGCGATCCGTTCGGTGGAGATAGCCGGCTACGCCGCGGCATAAACTTCCACCCGGTTGCAGGTGGTGAGGAGCAGCGCCTCCGTGCAACCAGCCTCTTCACGCAGGACGCGATCGATCGCCGCGTGCCCGGCGAAACGTTCTCGCGTCTGAACGTCGGCAGTGTGGTGGCTGATGCCTACGCAGAAAAGGTTCATCAGAGCGAATGGTTCTGCGAGAGGAAGGTGATCCCCCAGAGCAAGGTGAGTGCGGCGCTGAAAGCCAAGACACAGAGCGTGGCGATGAGGCGCGGAGCGGTCGTTCCCAGGTGGCGCGCGAAAAGAATCGCGGCATAGAAAATCCATACGCCTAACGACCACACGATCTTGACGTAGGGCAGCGGCTGGCCGGTGAGGAAGCCGGTCACGATGCCAACCGTGAGCAGGATAAAGCCAAGCCAGAGCAACCGCGTGATGGCCGCAAAGAGATCAGTAAGCGGCGGGAAGTGATAAAACATCGAATTGATCTGGCGGCGTTTCAGTTGGCGCTCCTGCACCGAGATACATCAGGCCCGCGACACAGGCGAGCGCAAAGGCGCCATAGGCGATGAGCGAGACCGAGGCGTGCAATTCCAGCCACGGTGAGGGGGAAGGGGCCATCGGATGGGGTCGATCGATCGGCGCGAGCAGCGCCATGATTTGCAGGCCAAAAACGAGCGGAGCGGTAAAAGCACCCATCAGCGAAAGCCGATAGGCAGGTCCGATGAGCAGGTAAATGAGCGAGACCGACCAGGCAAGAAAAATGAAGACCTCGAAAAGATTCGTCAGAGGGCAGCGCCCGATGCGCATGACCGCGCACGGAGAGGAACGCGGTCTGAAAAACAAAGCCGAGCGCGATCGCGAAGAAATTGAAGCCGGCCGGCGATAGTTGCGCGCCCGCACGGAGAGCGTCGTGCGCACCATGGCGAGGAAAAAGCAGAGCGTGGAAACGATCAGCAGCTCACGGTCCATCGTGGGCGAAATGGTAAGAGGCGCCGCGGGCGTTGGCAATCCTTCGTTCCACCGCGGAGCGAGCGGCTGGGCCCGTTTCCTGCTTTTTGCGGCCGAGTGAAGACTCCCCGGCGCAAGGCGGGCCCAAAGCAGCCATCGCGAGAAGAATAAAAGGCTTGGAGCGCGCGCTCACCAAGGCCTATGCTCGGCTGCGGGCTCGGGCTCTCGCCGATTGGGCTCGCCATCAGGCAGGAAAGAAAGATCCGGCTGATGCGAGGGTGAGCGTCCGCATTACCGCGATGAGCGAAACCGGCGTTGCACCAGCTGCGAAACACCAACCAGCCCGGCCCCTGGTGCTTCGAAATCCCCGCCCACCCAAAAGAAAAGTTTCTCCGCCAACGGCCGCGCGGCGTAAGTAAAGCGGCGGTAGCAGGGCACTGGGCTTCATCGAAACTGATCGCTCCCGGCGTTCGTTGACCTTTTGGCCCGACCCGCTAGCCTGCCGCCATGGTTGCTGACTCGATTGATCGTCTCCGCGCTGGCGTCCGCGACGTTCCCAATTTTCCGAAACACGGCATCGTTTTCAAGGACATCACTCCGATCCTGGTCGACTCACAGCTCTTCCGCGAATCGATCGATGTTTTTCTCGCGCGCTGCCGAACCTTGCCGATCGACAAGGTGGTCGGAATCGACGCGCGCGGATTTCTTTTCGGGTCCGCGGTAGCCTACGCGCTCGGCGTCGGTTTCGTCCCGATCCGCAAGAAGGGCAAGCTCCCGTTCAAAACTGAAACCGCGTCCTATTCGCTCGAATACGGCGACGCCGAAATGGAAATGCACGTCGACAGCATCGCGCCTGGAGAGAAAATCGTGCTGATCGATGATTTGCTTGCGACCGGTGGCACCTCGGCGGCGGCGGCGGCGCTTATTCAGAAAGTCGGCGGCGAATTGCTCGAAGCGCAGTTTCTAATCGAGCTCGAATTTCTCCACGGCCGCAAAAAGCTCGCACCCACTCCGGTCGAGACGTTCCTGAAGTTCTAAGACCGCTTTTTAGTGATTGTGCGCGCAGTTGCATCCGCCGCCGCAACCGCTTTCCTGCACAATGACTTCCATGCGGATTTCCTGCAGCGCGAGCTGATCGTGGATCGCGCTGAGCAGATCGAGCGCGCGACCTTGCGGCACCGCCGCGCAATGCAATTCGATCCGCGCATTTTTGCCGGCGAACTCGGGATGCGCTTCGGCCAGTTCGCCATCGAGCAAAAACGAAACGTAAGCGTTGAACTTCTCTTGCAGTTGGAAGAGCTGCGACTCCGAATCATCCCAGAGTCGAGGCTGAAACATCACGAGGAGCACTTCATCACTCTTCGTATCGTGCGCAAAAAAATCGATGACCCCTGTCTGCTCCAGACCGCCAGACGCAGAGGCGGCCGTGTCGGCTGCACGACCCGTGGACTCTGGACGTTCAGCGTCAGATTTCTCTCCCATGGGCCCGCGATCTTACGGAAGGATTGTCCCTTTCGCAATCGACCGCTAAACTGAACCTGGCCATGCGGAAACCACTGCTCGCGTTTCTTGCGCTTAGCTTCGTTGGGGCACTGCCCGCGCCCGGGCAGTTCGCTCCCGCCTTCGTCCAGAACGCCAACTATTGGAACGACGGCAAGGCCGAGTTCGATATCTACGACGCCCAAATCATGCGCTACGGTCAGCCGCGCCAGACCGAAGTGCTCCACATCCTCGTGCGCGAGCCGTTCGACCTGAAGCAATTCGTCAAGCCCGATAACTGGCAGCGCCCCGGCGTGATCGAAGTGCTAAAGATGAATCAGATTTTGCACATCCCGACCGGTCTCTACGTTTATCAGCAGATGCACTCCAACTTCTGGCGGGCCGACAATGCGCGGCTGGCCAAGTTTTCTCTGACGAGCAACGACAGTTGCGGGAACACCTACAAGGAAGCGCGGCGGGGCGGAGAGATCTTCACCTACCAGTGGCACACTTACTGGGACGGAATGGCCGAGGGCCGGGAGGAAGTGAGGCTCCCCCCTAACGGATTCTTTTACGACGAACTCCCGCTCCGGGTGCGGACGATCGATTTCACAAAACCGAGCGGCGATTTCCAGATCCAGCTCGCGCCCAGTGTCATCAACTCGAAAAAAGACGACCTGGTCTGGAAACCTGCGCAGGTGCATTACGAAACGCGCGAACGCACAATCTACGTCACGGTGCAGCATGCTGCCGGAAGTGATCGCTTTATGCTCGACCGAAATTTTCCGTATCTTCTGCGCAAGTGGGACGCAGCCGATGGCAGCCACCTGCAGCTGAAGCGCAGTTTGAAAATCGATTACTGGAATTATCACGCTCTGGGCGACCGCAAACGCGCTCTCCTTAATCCATCGGCGCGAAACCCGCCCTGACGAACGATGCCAAAAAAAACAAAAGGCCTTCGGCTGCTCGGTCGGAGCGAAACGCGCCTCCCTAATGCTCCGTCGGCAGACATTCTCGAAACATTTCCAAACCCGGCCCGCCGGCCCTATTGGATCCGATTTGAGTCCGCCGATTTTACGTCGCTTTGCCCGATCACCGGCCAGGCCGACTTTGCGCAAATCACGATCGACTACCTGCCGGGGAAACGTTGCCTCGAAACCAAGTCGCTCAAGTTTTACCTCGCTTCCTATCGCAACGAGCGGGCCTTTAACGAAGAGGTCACCAACCGCATCCTCGACGATCTCGTCCGGGCCTGCGCCCCGCAGAAGATGATTGTGCACGCCGAGTTCGCCTCCCGCGGCGGCATCAGCCTGACGATCAGCGCAACCCACCCAGACGCGCCCGAGCGCTCCCCGCGATGAGGCGCGCGGTCGTCCTGCTGAGTGGCGGCCTCGATTCCGCCACCGTCCTTGCCATCAGCCGCGCCCAAGGCTTCGAAGCCTTCGCTCTTTCCTTTCGTTACGGTCAGCGCCACGAGCGCGAGATTGCGGCGGCCGAGAAGGTCGCGCGTTCGTTGGCCGCGTACGAGCATCGGATTGCGCAAATCGATCTGCGCGTCTTCGGTGGGTCAGCGTTGACCGCTGATCTGGAGGTTCCCACCCACCGCTCTGAAGCGGAGATGGCGCGCGCGATACCGGTCACCTACGTCCCGGCGCGCAACACGATTTTTCTCTCCTACGCGCTGGCCTGGGCCGAGGTGATCGAGGCGCGCGACATTTTCATCGGCGCGAACGCGATCGATTACAGCGGCTATCCCGATTGCCGACCCGAGTTCATCCAGGCCTTTCAAGAACTTGCGAACCTGGGGACGAAAGCGGGCGTCGAGGGAGATCATTTTACGATTCACGCGCCGCTCCTCGCCATGAGTAAAGCCGAAATTATCCAGCGTGGCATTTCGTTAGGCGTGGATTATTCACTCACCCACAGTTGCTACAATCCAATGGCCGACGGGACGGCGTGTGGCGTTTGCGATTCCTGCCAGCTCCGTTTGAAAGGCTTCCGCGAAGCGGATCTCGCCGACCCAGTTCCCTACGCGAAATGAGTTTGCGCTCCCGGCTGGGCATTTTTGTTCTCACAAAACAGGAGCAGCGCACGATTGCCTTTATTGTGCTGGCGCTCGTGCTCGGCCTGGTAACGCAGCATTACCGGCACACGCACCCAGGCGTGATCGGTGTGCCTAACGACCCCCCCGGAGCGACCGCTTCCCCGTCGCCGACCTTGCCCAATAGCTAGGGTTTTTCCTCGCCCAATCCGGGAATCTTCCCGTAGCCGACAAATTGCGGGCGGCGCTCGGACAAGCTGCCCGTGCTGGCGGGTGCGGTCTTGAAATCAAAAACGCTCACGCCGAATTGCTTCTCTCCTTCGTAAGTGCGCCCGTCGCTCGCGCCCACCATGATCGGCTTGCCCGTTTTCTTCTCTTTCCCGAGATAAATCATGGTGTGGGTAACCGGCGGATCACGCTCGATATTGTAGGTGCCGGCCCAGAAAAGCAGGTCGCCCGGTTTGAGTTCGTCGAGCTCGAAGGAATCAATGTTTCGGCTCAGGACCGCGCGAAAGTTCCCCGCCTTGCGCACCCAGACGTATTGCTCGCTCGCATCCCGTGGCACATCCTCCACCCCGTTCTCGCGCAGGACGTAGTAGATGAAGCCAGAACAATCCATCCCACCGCGCTCGGGATCGGCCGAACCATAGGTATATCCGAGATTTCGTTTCGTTAGCTCGAGCGCATCATCCAGAAGCTTGCTCACCGGCGCCGGATTCTTGTCGTAATCTTCGATTTCGCTCGGTGAAACGGTCGCCACTTTCTTCTCCGAGGTCGGTGTCGGCGAAGACGTTGCTTCGGGAGACGCCGTCGGGGTCTCGGTTGGTGATGGCGAGGACTTGTGCTTCGCCTTGGCTTTCGCCTTCGGTGAAACGCTCGGGCTCGGCGAAGGCGTTGGCGTGCCTTTCGTGCGCTTGGGCCGCGGACGGCTTGGAGTTGGTGTTGGCGTCGCGGAAAATTTCTGAATCTTTTCGCCTAAGGACGGCTCTTCTCCACAAACCGGGGCTGCCGGATAAAGAGCGATGCCGATCAGGCCGGCCGCCAACCATCCAGTCAGGCAACGCGACGGCATCCTATGATTATTGCGCCCTCCTACTGGCCCGCGCCCACTTCCTGCAGGATCGCCTTGTTCATCTTGATCCCGGCTTCCAGGTTTTCCAGTGGGAAATTTTCGTTAGGCGAATGCGCCCGGCAATCGGACAGGGCGAGCCCCAGCAGGAGCGTTTCCACTCCCAAAATGTCGCGAAATTGCGAGACAATCGGAATGCTCCCGCCTTCGCGGATGAGTGCGACTTCCTTCTGGAACGCCTCCTTCAAGGCGCGCTGCGCGGCCTGGCCAAAACTCGAATGGGGATCGGTTAGGTACCAGGGACCGCTGTGCCCGTCGACGATTTCCATCGTCACGCCCGGTGGGAGATTCTTTTCCAGATGTTTCCGGACTTGCTTGAGGATCTTGTCCCCGTCCTGGTTGGGCACGAGACGAAAGGTCAGCTTCGCCATGGCGTGACTTGCGATAACCGTCTTGGTCCCCTTCCCCTGATAGCCACCGCCGATGCCATTGATCTCCGCTGTCGGCCGCGCCCAGAGGCGCTCCAGGGTGCTGAAACCCTTCTCGCCGAAGAGCGCCGGGACACCGGTCTCGCCGAGAATTTCCTTGTCCGCGTTGACCGGCAACTTGCGCCAGGCTTCGCGCTCCCAATCTTCCAGCGGCTTGACATCGTCATAAAAACCTTCCACCGCGACGTGGCCGTTTTCGTCGTGCAAGGTCGCGAGCAAGCGCGCGAGCGCGGTGATGGAATTTGCCACCGCGCCGCCAAATACGCCCGAGTGCAAATCCATTTTTGAGCCCGTCACTTTTACTTCACAGGCCGTCACTCCGCGCAAGCCGTAACTCAGCGTCGGCACGCCGCGCGCAATCATCCCGGTATCGGAGACGACGGCAACATCGCAGCCTAACGACCCGCGGTTCTCCTTCAGGAATCCGGGCAGGCTGCCGCTCCCGATCTCTTCTTCGCCCTCGACGATGAGATGCAGGTTGACCGGCAGGTCGCCGTGCTCGGCGATCATTTCCTGGATGCCGAGAATATGCGCCAGAATCTGCCCCTTGTTATCGGTCGCGCCGCGTGCATAAACGTAACCGTTTTTCAAAACCGGCTCGAACGGCGGCGAATCCCATAACTCGAGCGGGTCTGGTGGCTGCACGTCGTAATGTCCATAAACCATCACGGTCTTGCGCCCCGGTTGATGTTTATTTTTCGCCCAAACGATCGGATGCCCGGGTGTGGAAACGAGCTGCGCCTCAAGGCCGATTCCGTTCAGTTTTTCGACCAGCCATTGCGCGCACTCAGCCAGATTGATCTTGTAGGCGTCGTCGGTCGAGATGCTCGGGAATCGCAGGAAAGTGTAAAAGTCTTGAAGATAAGAATCGCGCATGCCGAAGAGTAGAACAGCTTCGCGTGACGACAACTAACGAGTTGCCAGAGGGGCGCGGTTCCCACAGCCTGCGGCGCATGAACCAGCCCGCCGAGCCCGCCGTTGAAAGGCAATTGATCCGCGCGCTCGGCGTCCCGAGCCTGGCCGCGAATATCGTGAATTCGACCGTGGGCGCCGGCATTTTTGCCCTGCCAGCCCTGGTCGCCGCGCAAACAGGCGCAGGAGCGCCGCTCGTTTTTCTCGCCTGCGCGTTAGCCATGATGGTTTTTGTCACCTCCTTCGCGCTGGCTGGGAGTCGCGTCTCCTTGACCGGCGGGCTTTATGCCTACGTCGAGACCGCCTTCGGCCGCTACGTCGGGTTTATCGCCGGCGTGCTTTATTTTCTCACCGCGATCCTCGCTTCCTCCGGAATTGTAGCGCTCGTCGCCGACACGATCGGCGCGCTGGCGCCTATTTTCGCCTTCGGCGCGATGCATTTTCTCGTTGTCCTGCTCGTCTTCGGGCTACTTGCGTTCATTAACATCCGGGGCATTGAATCCGGCGCCCGCGCAGTCTGGATCGTGACCATCGCAAAGCTGGTCCCGCTTTTCGTCTTCGTCGCTCTCGGGATCTTTTTCGTTAGGCGAGCGGACGCCTTGACGATCGCCTGGCCCGGCGCTCCTTCGCTTGGCCGCGGCGTGCTCCTCCTACTTTTCGCCTTCGTCGGAATCGAAACCGCCCTGATGCCAAGCGGCGAAGTGAAGGATCCCGCGCGCACCGTCCCGCGCGCCATCTACCTTGCCTTGTTCGTCACGACCGTGCTTTATCTTCTCATCCAGTTGGTCGCGCAGGGCATCATGGGAAACGGTCTCGGGAAGTTTCCCACCGCGCCCCTGGCAGAGGCGGCCTCGCATTTTCTGGGTGAATCCGGTCGCAAATTGATGCTTGCCGGCGCAAGCATTTCCGCGTTTGGGTTCCTTGTCAGTGACGTTCTCAGTTCGCCGCGCGTTCTCTTCGCTTTTGGGCGCGATCGTTTCCTGCCCAAGGCGTTCGCGCATGTTCATCCGCGTTTCCACACGCCGGACATCGCGATCCTGGTCTATTGCTCGGTCGCGGGTGTCCTCTCTCTCTCTCGACTTTTCAGCATCTGGCCATCCTTTCGAATGTTGCCGTCCTGATGCTCTATTTTCTCTCCTGTGGCGCGGCGCTCCAGCTAATGCGACGGGACGCGCCTGCGGCGGACCGGCCGTTCCATTTCCCGGGGGCATGGATCTTTCCGGTCCTGGGAATCGGCCTTAGCCTTTGGATTCTCGCCCAGGCGACGCGCCAGGAGCTGGCGGTCACCGCCGTCGTGCTGGCGATAGCGTCGCTCCTCTTTCTGATCCAGCGAACACTCAGGCAGCGCAAACAGTAGCGGCGCCGGCCTACCACATCTTGTGCCGCGCGGCGGTGGCCGCCCCTGCAAATAGCGTTTATTTTGCTTGTCACCGGCTGGAGCGAGTTGTATGCAGCTCGTAGCCTTCCTACCGCATGCATCTCCAATCCCTCGAACTCTTCGGGTTCAAATCCTTTGCTGACAAAACCGTCTTCAATTTCCACGAGGGCGTGACGGCGATCGCTGGCCCTAACGGCTGCGGAAAATCAAACGTCCTCGACGCCGTTCGCTGGGTTCTGGGCGAGCAGTCCGCCAAGGCGCTCCGCGGGGCCGAAATGGCCGACATTATTTTTAATGGCACCGATTCGCGAAAGCCGGTCGGCTACGCGGAAGTTTCTCTAACGTTTACTGACTGCGCGACCGAACTCGGCGTCGATTGGCACGACGTGCGCGTGACGCGGCGTGTTTATCGCGACGGTCTTTCGGAATATTCGCTCAACAAAACCGTCTGCCGGCTAAAGGACATTCAAAGCCTCTTTGCCGACACCGGCGTTGGCCGAGTCGCCTATTCAATGATGGAACAGGGCAGGATCGACCAGATCCTCAGCTCACGCCCGGAAGATCGGCGCGCGGTTTTCGAAGAAGCGGCCGGGATAACCAAATACAAATCGCAAAAGCGCGAAGCGCTGCGCAAGCTCGAGGCGACGGAGGCAAACCTGCTCCGGCTCGGCGACATCATCAAAGAGGTGAAACGCCAGATCGGTTCGCTCCAGCGCCAGGCCGGAAAGGCTCGTCGCTACCAGGCGTTGCTGGCGGATTTGCAGGTGCTCGATACGCATCATTCGCGCGCGCAACTCGACATGCTCGAAGCGGAGCTGGAACGGTCGCGCGCGGCCACGCTGCACTTCGAAGAGCAACAGCGCGCAAGCGAGCAGAGAGATTGAGGAACACGAAAACCTGGTCGCGGCGCAACGCGGCCAACTGGAAGAAGTCGACGCGCGGATCAACGAAGCACGCAGCGAGGTGCAACGGCTGCAAAACCAGATCGCGTCGCATCGCAACCGGATCGAATTCAATCGCGAGCGGTCACAGGAGTTGACAGCGCTGATCGAGCGCTACGAAGCCGATGTGGCAACGGCGGAGAACAAGCGTGAGCAGCAGGAAACGGAAATTCACGACGCCGATTTGCTCCTCGCTGAAACCGAAAGACTGCTGGCCGCCAAACAGACCGAACTTACCGCGCTAACAACGCGCGCGGCGGAAGCGCGGCAGACGCGAGAAGAACGCGAGCGCGAACTTCAGACGCTTGAATTGTCTATCTCGAAGGCCGAGAATCGGCTGGCTGATCTGGAGACCGAAATTTCCGGAACGGTAACACGCCGGTCCGCGACTGAGCCGCGCCTTGCGGAGCTGGCGACAGCGTTAGCTGAAGCTGCCGCCGCTCGTGACCGTGTCGCGGAGCGACTTTCGGCAATTCGCGTCAACGCCGACCGGGAACAAGAAGCGCTCCAGGATTTGGCCGCGCAGATTCCGGTCGCGGAAGAGGATCTCCACCGGCACCAACAAGAACTGCGCGAAGCCGAAACGGCTCTGATCGGGAGCGACCGCGCGCTTGCGGAAAGGCAATCGCGCCTCGAGATTTTGCAACAGCTCAACGCCGAGGGCGAGGGTTTGGCCGAAGGTTCGCAGGCAGTTCTGCACGGACTCGATGAACCGGAACGCATCCTGCCGGCATTGCACGGCGCGCTCGCTTCGCTCATCGAGGTCGATGAGGAATTCATCCCGGCGATCGAAGCGGCCCTGGGACGCAACCTGCACGCGATTGTTCTGCAAAACAGCGCGCTCGCGACCGAGATCATTGCCACCGTGTCAGCTCGCAAACTTGGTCACACCGCGCTCATCGCGCCAGAATTAAGCGCTGGTGGGCCGACCGCCATGCCTAGCCTTCCGCGCGGCGCACTTGCCTGGGCGACGGAAAAAGTCCACGCATCCGCCAACATCGAGATTCTCGTTAGGCACTTGTTGGGCGATGTCGTCCTCGTCGCCGATCTCGAGCAGGCGCTGGCACTCAAGCGGGAATTCCCGGATCTGACCTTTGCCACCCAGGGTGGCGAGGTCGTCTCCGCCAAGGGCGTGATCTATGGCGGACGGATCAACGAAGAAAGCAGCTCGCTTCTGGCACGCAAAGCTCAGATCGCCACCCTCGCCGCCGAATACCGCGCGCTGCTTGATGAACGGGCGAATCTGCGGGCGAAAAGTGAGGAAGTGCAACAGCAGTTCGAAGCCGCAACCGAACGCTTGGAAGAGATTCGAGAGCAGCACCAGGCCGCGCGAAGCGATCATTCAGCAACCACGCAGCAGGTCGCAACGATCGAGCGCGAGTGCCACGAAGCGAGCCGCAAACATGATGCGCTCGATTGGGAAAGGAATACCCTCGATCAGCAACTGATTGCTTCCTCCACGCGGATCGCCCAATTGGACAAGGAAGCTGCCGAGCAACGGACGTTTCTTGGCGGTGCGCGTGAACGCCAGACCGCGCTGCAATCGGCAGTCGAAACCGAACGCCTGCGCGATGACGAATTGACTGAACAGCTGAATGAGCTGCGGCTCGCCGTCGCGACCGAACGTCAACGCCATGAAGGCTTGCGCAGCCAGCGTCAGCCGATGACCGCGCGCCACACAGAGTTGGCCGAATTGATCGCGACCCGCCACGCCGACATCGCCAGTTATCAAGCGCGGCGCGAGCAACAGAGCGCCGAGAGCGCCGAAGCCGAACGCGCGATCGAGGAAGAGAGCGCGGCCCTTGCCACCGCGGAAGCCGCCGTCGCGGAAATTGACGAATACGCGCGCCGCGCGCCTGACGGAAGTCAACCACATGGAAGCCGATCTGCGCGCGCGCCGGAAATCGCTCAGCGACCTGCACGAAACGCGCGGGAAGGAAGAAGTCCGCCAGACGCAGATGCAGCTCAAGATCGAGAATCTGGCCGAGCATGTGATGCGACGTTACCAGGTCGATCTGCGCGAGTTTGCTTCCGATCGTTATGCCTTCACCAAAACCTTCCGCGCCCAGATCAAACAGCGGGGCAAAGAGGAACCCGAAATCGCTGCGGACGACGTGACGGCCTTCGATGAAGAGCAACTGCGCGAAATCATCGAACAATTGACACGTCAGCTCGACGCGATGGGCCCAGTCAACCTCGATGCCGTGCACGAGTACGACGAATTGGAAGAACGTCACACTTTTCTCGAAACGCAGAATACCGACCTGACGAATTCGCGCCGCGAGCTGCTGGATGTCATTGCGCGAATCAACCAGACGACGGAAAAGCTTTTCGCCGAAACTTTCGCTCAGGTACGGATCAACTTCCGCGAGATGTTCGCCGAGCTATTCGGCGGCGGCCGCGCCGATCTCGCATTGCTGGACGAGAACGACACGCTCAATTGCGGGATCGACATCATCGCCAAACCACCCGGCAAACAACTGCAAAGTGTTTCGCTCCTTTCTGGTGGCGAAAGGACCATGACTGCGGTCGCACTCCTCTTCGCCATTTACATGGTGCGTCCAAGCCCCTTCTGCATCCTCGACGAAATGGACGCGCCGCTCGATGAATCGAACATCAACCGCTTCATCAAAGTGCTCGACCGGTTCGTTAGTCAAAGCCAGTTTGTCATTATCACCCACAACAAGCGCACCATCGCGAAGGCCGACATCCTCTATGGCGTAACGATGGAAGAGCGCGGAGTCAGCAAGCTGGTCGGTCTGCGCCTGACGAATGCCAAGCCGGCGGAGGAATCGGCGCCGCTTCGGGCGACGGCGCCCGCGCAACAGAAGTCGCTCGACTTCGACGATACCAGCACGGAGAAATTGGCCCTCACTCGTTAGGCGAACGGTCCTGGGCACCAGTGCCTAACGAGGCGGGGCGAGGGTACCGCCGGCATCGCCGACCGGCAGGTTGGCTGCTTTCCAATCCATCGCCATCCGAATGCGGGCGCGTCCGCTCGGGTGATCAAAGAAAATGAATTCCTCCATCGGGCCAGGATCGAGCTTGCGATATGCGCCCAGCTTGAGCGCCACCTTCGCGAATCCATCGGCTTCGCGCGCGGTGTTGATACCGAAGGCATCGGCCTCCCGCTCCGTCACTCGCACAGCCGTATTACGCAGCGGGGTGATGAGAAAAAAGAAGGTCGAGAAGATCAAGACGAGCAACGGGAAACCGGCCGGATCCGCGATCCCGCGCACACCCCAGCGCTTACCCCAACGACGCACCGCGCGCTCAAAAACCATGCGCGTGATCGCGAACGCCCCCAGGATGAAAAGTCCAAAATAGAGGATGAGTTTGAATCCGTGATTGAGCACGTAATGCCCCATCTCGTGCGCCATCACTGCGCGGATCTCCGGCAGGGTGCATTGCTTGAGCAAGTTGTCGTTTAAGGAGATGCGGGCCGTTCCGAAGAGACCGGAAACATTGGCGCTCACCCGATTGCTTTGCCGCGACGCGTCGACCTCGAAGACCTGCCGGACCGGGATTTCGTTCGCGCGCGCCATGGCCAGGATTGGCTGACTGATTTTCTGATCGGTGATCGGTTTGTAAGTGTTAAAAAGTGGCGCGATAAAGACCGGTGCGATCAGCGTCGAGACGACGAGAAAGAGAACGCCAACCCCCGCTCCCCAGAGCCACCATGTCCGCTGGGCGCGCCGAAAAACCCTGTAGAGCACCATCATCAAGATCGCCGTTGCACCGATCTCGAGCGCGAGTCCGATAAGCTGCTCACGGAACCAGGGTCCAAAAGTTTGGGTCGCTAATCCGTAGGCGTGTTCTCGGAAATAGTCGGAATAAATTCCTAACGGGAAGGAGAGCAGAGCGACGATCACCACGTACGGAATGGCGTAGAGGGCAACTTGGAGCGATTTGAAGCGAGTGGTGCGCTCCGCGAAATCGCGCAAATGGGCCGATAGCCCGCTTCCGAGGAGAAAAAGGGAAATCGCGGCACCGAGGAGAAAATTCCAGAGGATCAGCCAGTAGCCGCCCTCGAAATAGGCATCCGATTCGGCGCGCTTCTCCGCTGGGACGGTATCCAGCCAGGCGCGGGTGGCGGCCGCGGGGTCGAGCGGTTTGACCGTTTCCGGCGAATTAATCAGAGCAGCAGAAGCAGGTCGCGCGGTCACGGATAGCGGCGCGGCGATGAGTTGCAGAGCGAAGAGGAGACACGCGAAAGTTTTCATCCGGCGAAACGAATAGACGCGATCAGGCGAAAGCAGAAGTCTCTTCTGGCGCAGCCTCGACATCTCCGGCTGTGGGTTTATCCTAACGATATGAATTGGAGGATGAGAGTGGTGCCGGCCTGGCTGGCTCTGGTCGCGCTTCTCCCGCTCGCCGGGTTGGCGCAAACCCCGCCTCCACCAGGCGCGGTTTATGGCGCCTATCCGCACAACTACCAAGAACTCATCACCGCCTGGCTCGACTCGGCACTGGTCGATCCGAAGAGCGTTAAGATTCGATGGCTGGGCGAACCGAGGCCGGGCGAACTGGACGTGGGCAAGAACCACAAGGTGGCTGGCTTCCTCGTCGATTTCTCGGTCAATGCGCGCAACGTGTTTGGCGCCTACACTGGACCACAAAAGCACACGGCCTTGATTCGTGACGGCCAGGTCGTGACCGCCACCGGCTTTGTCGTTCGCTAGGTCGGCCTAACGAGAAGGCCTCGCCAGCTTGATCGAGGCGGAGGTTTCCGCGGGCATTGCCTGGAGGAGCAACGGCTGTGCGTCGCCTGATGGTCCGCGAAGGAAAAACGTCGTCTGCGTCGGAAGGTTGATCCCGGAATCGGACGATTCCGAGTGAATCGTCAGGCTAAGAGCAGGCGAGGCAATCGTTCCCCTCAAAACCGCCTCCCGCAGGCGTTCCTTGTCGCCGGAGATCCCCTCCCCGACGAGGCGAATGCCCGAGATATCCGTGCCGCTCGGCGGAACCTCCAGCAACTCGAGGGCGCCGGCCAATGGCGTCAGAATGACGTGGAAGTCAGTCACCGAAGTCGTTAGGCGGGCACGCAATGCCAGTGGCGTCCCCTCGATCTCGCAGCGCAGCGAATCGATCACAGCCGCGCTCCTTTCGAAATGAATTTGCGCGGCGAGGTTGCTCAGCTCCGGCCATGGCGGCGGCGGCTCGAAGCGCGCATCGAGGATCTCCGCCTCCCCGGTCACGTTCGGCGCCCGGAGTGTTTCAGAAAAGCCAATCCTGCCGCTCAAGAGTCCTCCCGCCGCTCCAAACCGCCATTCGCGAGGCAAGGAATCGAGGAAAAGCGCGGGGCAATCGATCGTGACCGAGAAAGGCGCCGTTTGGTCAAGCACAGTGCCGTCGGCCAAACGATTCTTCGCCAGGCGCAAGGGCAGCGTGGCGCGCGTGTTCACAGGATCGGAAACACCGAAGGTTGCGGTCGCATACGCATCCGCTTGACCGTCTGAATAGTAACCGTAAAAGTCGATCAGGTTGTGCGGAGCGGAGGCGCCGAAATTCTGCAGCCGCCAGTTCGTCGTTACCTGAAGGGAGCGCAACGGACCGAAGGCGGCGAGCTTCCCGTCGAGTACACCACTGGCCGCGGATTTCTCGCCGAGCGCCTTGGTCAGCGCGGTCAGATCCAGGTGATCGATCGCCAGATCGATATCGAACTTTTGTTCCTCATCGAAAGCCGCGAGCAGACTGTGCGAGGTCCGCCAACGATTGGCGCTGAAGGGAAGAAAGAGCGTGCCATTGGCTCGGGGCACGCCATCGAGCGCAAATTGCAGGGCTTGTAGCTCGACGAAGTTGCTCCCAAGCATGAGAAAACCGCCTAACGAAATCCGATCGTTTGCAATCTGAAAAGTGCGGAAGAAAATGTCGCGCGGCGAATAACTCCCATCGAGAGTGATGTCGAGCGGCATGCGCAGCGGCGCGACGGGCAACTGCAAGCCATGGGCAAAGAATTGCATCGTTCCGGAGTTCGCGTCCGGAGTACCGTCTCCGCGCCAGTCGAAGGTCGCACCGCCACCGATTTTCGATACCCGCCAGGTTACGGGCAGAAGCGGCGCGTAGGCTCCCAGATCGTTGATTGCGCCGGTCAGCCTCCCTTCGAAGCGATGCGCCGCAGCTAGCTCTACGCTGCCGTGTGCGCGCAGGAAGTCGTCCGCGTGGCGCGCTTCCAGATTCTCCAGGGTGAGTTCGCTGCCCCTGAGTCCGAGCGATGCGCTCAACGAATCGATCGTGACGCCGCGGAATTTCACCTCCTTGCCATGCAGCGCGAGACGGCCGTGGGCTTGCGGGGCGAGAGAATCGAGTTCCCCATCGGCCACGAGCGCGCCGGTGAAATCGCCGGTCGTCGCGCCAAACAATTCCGCGAATTCGTTCAAGTCGGGAATGGTGGCATTCAGCTGTCCGCGAAAAGGCAACTGGGTCCAACTGCCGCGTTCCTTTGGCCAGAGCAGCTCGCCATTGATGGTTAGCTGGTTCTCGCGCTGTCGCACGTAAAGCTGATCGACCTCGAGGCGGCGATCGTAATAGGTCGCTCCGAGCATGACGTTGTCAGCACGATGAGTGCGCCAGACGAAATCGGTCAGTTCCATCCAGACTGAAGCGGTCGCATCGAGGAATTCGCCAGGATTTCCGCGGAAGGTGAATTTCGACGCATGCACCGCGCCGGAGATCGGCTCAACGAAACCCATCGCCCTTGAGATCTGGGCGAGCGAAATATTGGAGGCCGAGCCCGCGATATCGATGCGAAATTTCTCGCTCGCCCGCCCTTGAAAACTGGCACGGAGCGTCCCGCCGTAGGCATCGAGCTGGAGGTCGATCCCGAGCCGGCGCCGTTCCAGTCGCGAAAGATCGAGGGTGAGCGCTTCGAGATCGAGTCCCTGGACAAGCGGTATGCCGGCGATCGTCAGGCGATCACCTTCCCACGAGGTCGCGCCCCTCAGGTTGGCGAAGGTTTGCCGCAAGAGCGGCGAAGCAATCGAAAGCTGGCGCGCAAGGAATTTGCCGGATTCGATCGGGCTGGCACTGAGCATGACATCGCGAAAACGCGATGGCGGTCGTCGGAGTCGTGACATCAAGATTGCCATGTGCAATGCGAAAATCGCCCGGGAGCAGCCGCGCCAGTTGTCGCCAATCCAGCTTTTCGACTGCCGTTACCTTGGGCGCGGCGCGGATGTCGCCTTTAAAGTGATCGATGCTGATCGAACGCAAAAACGGAACGCGGCGGGAAAAGATCCAGCCGCGGAAATTCAAATCGACGACCACCATCGTCGCCTCCAGGGAAACTTCGCGCGACGTCGCTCGATCGGCAGTAAGGCGCAGATTGCGAATCGTGACTGGGCGCGAGAAAAGGTGCTTCGACAATTTCCATCTCGGCCCTCATGCCCTCTTGCTGCGCCGCCCGCTCCAGCCAAAGAATGACGCCATGCGCGACGACGAAAGGCGCCAACAAAGCGTCGAGCGCCACGGCGAGCAGCAGAACCAGAACGAAAACAATGAGACGGGTGCGAAATGACATCAGCCGGGATGCCCCCGCCTAACGATACCTAACCGCGGGGCGAAGGCGCCGGAAAGATTACACGAACCGGCTGCGGCGGGTGAAATTTTTCCAGCAGCTCGCGAGTGAAAGTTTGCTCGGCTTCGGTTGGCAGCCCGCCTGATTTTTCCCGCGCGAGCCGGGGCAGGACGGCAAGCTCGTTTTGAATGTCGGCCGGGGAAATCCGGTTCCAGAATCCGTTTTCGAGCACAAGCACTTCCACCGACTGCTGTTCAACCGAGAGGATCTGAGCATCCGGGAGCTCGATTGTGATCTCGTTAGGCTGAATATTCACCTTGAATTTCTTGCGCAGATCGAAGCCGGCTTTGACCAGGAAAGTACCGTGCAACCTGATCCGCTTGGTGCTTCCGGCCCAGGTGTGCAACATCTCGTGCTCGACCTCGACTTTGCGCGCGAGGACGGACAATTCGGCGATCGTGCTTGTCTGCTCCAGATAGACCCGATTGTTCACCGTCACCCGCGGCTGGAGCTGTGCGAGTTTGACGAAGGTATCTCGCGCCTCGCGCCCAAGCCGCTCCAGCTCGGTCACACTTTGGCCAACCGTCCGCTGGGGCCACGTTTCCAGACGGTAAAAAATGAAGCCGGCGAGAACCGCAAGAATAAGAATGATCAGGGCCGCTGCCAGCGGCCACCATGGCCGCCGCGCCGCCTCCTGATTTGCGCGAGCGCTCTGTAGGCAACTCCATCAGCCCAAAAAAGTACCGCCCCCCACACCCGATGGGCATGAAGGGCGGCTGTTCCCCCCAGAACAATCTTTCAAATCCGAGTCCGCGATAAGCGAACTAACTTACCACGCAAGAAAATTTTCACGCCTTGGTTGAAAAAAAGTTCAGGCCGGCTCTACCCTCTCTCCGTGAAACTCGGGGTGCGCTACGAAACGGCCTATCGTTATGCCGCGCCGGTCAATTTTTCGACGCACGAAATCCGGCTTTTCCCGCGCAGCGATGTTTTCACCCGGTTGCTCCGATTGAATTTCGAGACGAACGACGGCGCCAACGTGCGCTTTGGCCGCGACGTCTTCGACAATTGTGTTGCCGTCCTGTTCCTTTTCGACCCCGTCGCATGAACTGCGCTTCCAGCTCGAGACTCGACCTGGAGTTGCAGGAAAAGAATCCGTTCGATTTCCTCCTCACCGGCGAGGCGGTCGAGCTGCCTTTTTCCTACCCACCGGAATTGCGCCGCGTTCTCGCACCCTTCAGGATCACGGAAGAGGGCCCGCTGCTGGAAATTCCGCGCTGGGTACGGCCGACCTCCGAGGCGCCGCAGCCAACGGTAGCGGCGCTGGCCGGACTAAACAGAGCCTTGCATGAATGCATCGGCTATGTGCGTCGGGAAGACGGTCCGGCCCGCTCGGCGGCTGAGACGCTACGTCGCAGGTCGCGGGGCCTGCCGCGACGTCGCGCTGCTGCTGGCGGCCGTTCTGCGGCAGCTCGGCCTGGCGGCGCGCCTAACGAGCGGGTATTTGCGGGAAGGCGAGGAATCGGAGCCGCGCCGGGCGGAGGGCTCGCTGCACGCCTGGACCGAGGTTTATCTCCCGGGAGCCGGCTGGGTGGGGATGGATGCGACCAACGGGATTTTTTCCAACCATAATTTTATCGCCGCCGCAGTCGGGATTGGAACCTGCTGATGTCACGCCAATCGATGGCAGCTTTTATCCGCGGCAGGAGACGGCGGCGCAGATGACGAGCCGGCTGGAACTCGTCAGTCTGTGAAGGCGTGATGCTCCGCGATCTGCAGCTGCGCAACTTCCGTTGCTTCGAATCGACCGCGGTCGAATTCGCGGCCGGATTCAATTTCATCGTCGGTCCGAACGGTCGAGGAAAAACGTCGCTGCTCGAAGCGGCCTGCGTGCTGCTGCGCCTGCAATCGCAGCGCTCGGCCGGCCTGGCGCCGGCGGTGCGCATCGGGCAGCGCTCGTTCGTTCTCTCGGGTCACGCCGACGAACATCTCCTGCAATTCTATTACAGCGCGTTGCGGCGCAAAGTGGCTTTCGACGGCGTCGAGCAGCGAGATCTCGCTGAATATCTGCGACTCGGCAGGGTGGTTTCGTTTGCAAATCACGATCTCGAATTGGTCCGTGGTCCAGCTGAACTGCGACGGCGTTACCTCGATTTCATCGGAACGCAGGTGGAAGCGCGTTACCGGCCGACCCTGCGCATCTATGAGCGCGCGTTGCGCTCGCGTAATGCACTCTTGAAATCTGCGCACCCACGGCCGCAGGAGCTGGCAGCCTACACCGAGCCGCTGGTTCGCGCCGGCAGCCTTTTGCACGAGATGCGGGAGGAGATCGTCAGGCGACTCGCGCCGTGGGCGGAGGAGAGCCAGCGCGCCATCAGCGGAGGGATGAAACCCTGGTGGTCGAGTACGCGCCGGGAAGCGAGGGAGATTTTGCGGCGCAGCTCGATCGTGTGCGGGCGGATGAAGAACGCCTGCGCCTAACAACGGTCGGCCCTCAGCGGGATGATTTGCGTTTGCTCGTGGAGGGTCAGCCGGCGGCGCAGTTTGCTTCCGAGGGTCAGCAACGGACTACTGCGCTTGCCCTAAAGCTGGCTCAGGCGAAAATTTTCGCGGCTAATTCGCCAACGCCGCCGCTTCTCTTGATCGACGATATTTTTGGCGAGCTGGATGCGGCACGGCGCAACGCGCTGCTCGGGCATTTGCCTAACGAATCACAAAAACTTGTGACTGCGACTTCGATTGCCTGGCGCGAAGGAGAATGGGAAGGACCTGTCCTGCAGCTCTAAACGCTTCGGTTTGTGAAATACGCGCGAGAGGATGGCCGCATCCACAACTTGCGCAGCTCCATGCCGCGCTTTCTATTTTTGTCATGCGCCACCCGTCGGGCCAGCCGCAGAACTTCACCGGCCAGTTTCTCGTCGCTCATCCCAATATGCTCGACCCGAATTTTCGCCGCAGTGTGCTTTACATTTCCTCGCATAGCGAAACCGACGGCGCCCTCGGACTGATCATTAATCGCCCGCTCGACAAGCAAGTTTCCGAGCTTGGTGACCGATCCGACCCCGGCGGGACTTGCCGACGTGCCGGTCTTTCTCGGCGGACCGGTCGGCACGAACCAACTCATGTTCGCCTCCTTCGATTGGGAGGGCCGCGATTCGCTGAGTTTGAATCAGAATGTCGCGATCGACGAGGCGCATCAGCTGGCGGAGCAGGATCGCGGCACGATCCGGGCCTTTGTGGGTTACGCGGGCTGGACCGCGGGACAGTTGGAAAACGAGTTGCGCCAGAATGCCTGGATCTTGCGCAAGCCCGATCGCGCCGCCCTCGTCCCGGAACGGCTGCCGCGACTTTGGTTCGAGATCATGCGCAGTCTGGGACCCTGGTTCAAGATGCTCTCCGCGGCGCCGGATGATCCCTCTTTGAACTAGCTTCGCGCGGCATTAAATGCGAAGCAGTTGGCAAACATATGATCATCGGTGTCCCGAAAGAGATTAAACAACAGGAAAATCGGGTCAGCCTACTGCCTTCGGCAGCGTACCAACTCACAAAACGCGGCCATACCGTTCTGGTGGAAAAAAACGCGGGCGTTGGATCGGGTTATCTCGACTCCGATTACGTGAACGCCGGCGCCAGGATCATCGATAGCGCGCGCGATCTTTTCCAGCAGGCAGAGATGATCGTGAAAGTGAAGGAGCCGCTCCCGGTCGGAATACGACCTCCTGCGCAAGGGACAAATTCTTTTCACCTATCTGCATCTGGCGGCGAGCCGGGCGCTCACGGAAGCGCTCCTAAATCCGGCGTAACCGGCGTGGCCTACGAGACGATTCAGGTTGGAAACCGGCTCCCGTTGCTCGAGCCGATGAGCGAGATCGCCGGTCGCATGTCGGTCGTGATGGGCGCCTATTTTCTGGCCAAACATAATGGCGGAAACGGCGTGCTGCTCGGTGGTGTGCCGGGAGTCCTTCCCGGCCGCGTGGTGGTGCTGGGCGGCGGCACCTCGGGTGTGAATGCCGCGCGCATGGCGACCGGGCTCGCTGCCGACGTAACCATTCTGGAAGTAGACCTCGAACGGATGCGTTTTCTCGACATCACGATGCACTCGGCGCACACCCTTTACTCAAGCGAAGCGCATTTGCAGGAATTGATGCCATCGGTCGATCTCCTCATCGGCGCCGTGCTCGTGCCCGGAGCCAAGGCGCCGAAACTGATCACGCGCGAAATGTTGCGCGAGATGCGGCCCGGCAGCGTGGTGGTGGATATCGCGATCGACCAGGGCGGTTGCGTGGAGACCTCGCGCCCCACGACTCATCTGGATCCCGTTTTATGTCGAAGAAGGCGTGATTCATTACTGCGTCGCCAACATGCCGGCGGCCTACGCCCGCACCGCGACCCAGGCCCTAACGAATATTACCTACCGTTACGTGGAGCTGCTCGCTGATCTCGGATTGAAAGAAGCCTGCGAACGGCAACCGGCGCTCATCGGCGGCATCAACACGATGGATGGACGACTCACTCATCGCGCGGTGGCGGAAGCGCACGGGATGGAATTTGAACCGCCCTTCCACAACGCGAGCGGCAACGCATTTCCTTCCTAGCCGGAATTTTTCGCCGATCAGGCATTTCTCTCAGCGAAAAAATAAAATCCGCAGGGCCGAAAACTTAGCTTGCCCCGATTCAATTGTTAACCCAACATGGGCGTTCATCCAAAACCTATGAAGAAATATATCTGCATCCTGGCTGGCGCCGCGCTCCTCGTGGCGTGCGAACAAAAAACCGAAACCGCGGCTCCTGCCGCCTCACCCGCTGAGACAACGGAGAGCACCATGGCAACGACAAGTCCGGCGGAAACGACGACCGAGACGACCACGGCCGTCGAGACCACTCCGGCGGAATCGACTCCAATGGAGACCACGACTCCCGCCGCGAGCGAGAGCAGCACCATGGAAAGTACCACGACGACGACGGAAGCGTCACCCACTCCTTAATCCTCATATTTCAAACGCAACATCTTCCCCCGGGCGATCGCCGGGGGAAGATTTTTGCTGTACTTGAGGCGCTCGGAAAACGCCTCGGGAGGAGGAGCCCGGCGCGGTCTTTTTGGATCTCGGGCAGAGGCAGCGCAATTCGTTAGGTAGCGATCGCTCCTCTGACGCCCCAGGACTGTGACTTCTCAGGCCTGTTTGCGCTGGTCGACCGCCGCCCCGGGTTCTTCCGAAAGCACCTGGGCCGTATTAA
Organism: uncultured Verrucomicrobiae bacterium; assembly: GCA_963738045.1. Classification (GTDB taxonomy): domain Bacteria; phylum Verrucomicrobiota; class Verrucomicrobiia; order Chthoniobacterales; family UBA10450; genus Palsa-1392. The sequence continues at coordinate 593,369 of CAVTUX010000004.1, forward strand.
CAAGGCCGATGTGGCTGAAAGCCTGGGGGAAATTTCCAAGTTGACGCCGATTTTTGGGATCGTATTCCTCCGAGAGAAGGCCGACATCATTGCGCAAATCGAGCAGGCGCTCGAAAAGGAGCCGGGCATCCTTCTTCCGGCCGACCAGATGCAGGCAATCCGCCAGCCAGAAGGAACATGGCAAAAAGACGCCTTCGTTCCCAGGCAAGCCATCGATCTCGCATTCGTTAGGCCGATAACGCCGAACGAGTCCGTCTTGCAATAAATCACGCTCGACCGCTTCGATCGTTCCGCGCACGCGCTCGTCTTGAGCGGGGAGAAATCCGACCAACGGGATCATGAGCAGACTCGCGTCCATCGCTTCCGATCCATAAGTCTGGGTGAAGGCTTTCTTCCTCGGGTGGTACCCCTTCTGGCAGACTTCGCGATGAATCTCGTCGCGCAGATTTTTCCAGCGATCGAGATGTGATCCCCCTCGCAATTGTAGTTCTCGACCAGTTTGACAGCGCGATCGAAAGCAACCCAGGCCATCACCTTGGAGTGAGTGAATTGTTGCGGCTTGCCCCGAATTTCCCAGATTCCTTCGTCTGGCTCGGCCCATTTCGATTCGAGGAAGTTGAGCAAGCGCGACCTGCATCCGCCAGTCCGGCGTCGCTCGTTTCGAGCCCGGCGCGCTGCGCGTGATACATGGCATCAACCACTTCGCCGTAAACATCGAGCTGGAATTGTCGGGCGGCGGCGTTGCCCTCGCGAACCGGCCGCGAATTTTCGTAGCCGTCCAGCCAGGGGAGCTCGTGCTCGATCAGTCGCCGCTCGCCGCGCACGCCGTACATGATCTGCAATTGCGACGCGCTTCCCGCGATCGCGCGAAGGAGCCATTCACGCCAGGCTCTGGCTTCTTCGTGGTAACCGGCACCGAGGAGCGAGAAAAGGGTGAAGGTCGCATCGCGCAGCCAGCAATAGCGGTAGTCCCAATTGCGCACGCCGCCGATTTCCTCCGGCAACGAAGTCGTCGCAGCGGCCACGATTCCGCCGGTCGGCGCGTAGGTCAGACCCTTCAAAGTGATCAGCGAACGCATGACTGCGTCGCGCCACGGGCTGCGATGGGTGCATCGCTTCGACCAGTCGTTCCAAAACTTTTCTGTTTCCTCGAGCGCGACCTCGGCCTCAACCTCACGCGGCGGCGGCTCGTGCGATGCGTACCAGGTAAGGACGAACGGCACGCGGTCGCCCTTCCCGACCGTGAACTCCGCCACCGTTCTTGAGATCTTCGCCGTGGGTCTTGATCGGCGTGTGGAGGATCAAGTGCGTCAGGGCCGGCGATCGCTTCGAGTCCACCGTGGCGTCTTCGGACCCAGGGAACAATGGATCCGTAATCGAACCGGATGATCAACTCCATCCGGATCGTCACCTTCCCGTCGAGACCTTCGATGATCCGGACGATATCGGGATTTGTCCCGCGCGGGGGCATGAAATCGATATAGCGAACCGCGCCTTCGCTGGTGTGGAAATCCGTCTCCAGGATCAGGGTGTCGCCGCGATAACGGCGCTCGCTTTTCGTGATTTTTCCCTTCGGCGTGAGGGTCCAGCAGCCGTTTTCCTTTTCGCCTAACAATGCCGCAAAACAGGCGCCGGAATCAAAACGCGGCAGGCAAAGCCAATCGACACAACCGTCGCGACTAATGAGCGCGCCGCTCTGCGTATCGCTGAGAAAAGCGTAATCCTCGATCCGCGACTGCTTTGCTTCGGTATCAATTTTCTTCATCAATGTTCGGAATGCGGAATTTTTGAACGGCTCTTACGTCCTCTGCGTCACTAATCAATAGCGCATGAAAATGAAATTGACTCGAAACAGTATCGTTTCGGCTCTGGGCGTGGCGTTGGTCGCGCCGCTCTTTCTCGCCGCCGCTTCACCAACTCCGTCCGGCACGCCGGTGCCGACTTCCGAGAGCAGGTCATCTGGTTCGAAAGCATCGGCTCCGCCGAGTGCTTCCTCAGCACCCGACTTCGACCAGCGAATGCACCGGCTCGATAAACAACTTGATTCGATCTTCGCCGATACCTTCCGGAGTTTCGGGGATTGGTTTGGTGGCTCCGCTCTCGCTTCCTCGATCGATCTGCGAGACCAGAAGGAAAAATACGTGGTGCGCATTTATGTGCCTGAATCCGAAACCCCAAGAGTAAACGCCACAGTGAAAAACAACGTGTTGCACGTCACGGCCGAAGGCGAGCAGAAGGAAAACGGCGCTCTTCAAAACGAGCGCTACGAACAGGTCATCAGCCTTCCAGGTCCGGTTGAGAGCGACAAGATGCAGATCGATCGAAAAGGGAATCTCGTCGTCATCACGCTCCCGAAAGCGACCGGCGAAATCGCAGCCGCATCGCCGGGCGCGAGCCGAGCGCTTCGCCATCTTCCGGATTTGAGGGCCTCGATCAATCGATTATCACGCGCATGGCGCGAATGCAGGGGAGGATGGAACAGATTTTCCGTGACGCCTTCCCTAACGACCTAACAACCGGCTTGCACACGCTCCAACTCAATTCCGCGGTCCACCTGGACGATCAAAAGGACAGGTATGTCGTCCATTTTTACCTGCCCGATAGGGATCTGAAGAATGTCGACGTTCATCTAAAGAACGGAGAGTTGCGCCTGACTGCATCGGAAACGGAAAAGAGCCAACAGCAGGGCGTGAGCAAGATGGAATCCGGGCAATACGAACAGCTGATTACGCTGCCGGGGCCGGTGCAAGAAAAGGGCATGAAGGTTGTGCGCAAGAACGGCACGATCATCGTTACCTTGCCAAAGGGTTGATGGTGGGAAGGACAAAGGCGGGCGCCTTTTTGGGTGGGGGCGCCCGCTATTCCTCTATCATTCCTGCGCAAGCTGCGCGATCCCGTCACGCGTGAGACGAAAAATTGTCCAGTCTTCGTTAGGCCGGGCTCCCAGCTTTCGATAAAACTGGATCGCCGGCTCATTCCAATCGAGCACCGCCCACTCCATGCGCCCGCACGCGCGCTCCCGGGCGATCTGCGCGAGGCGAACAAGGAGAGCGCGGCCGTAGCCTTTTCCACGAAACTCTGGCCTAACGAAAAGATCCTCGAGATAAAGCCCGCGCCGCCCCATCCAGGTAGAGAAGTTGTGGAAGAAAAGCGCAAAGCAAACCGGCTCGCCGCGTTCCTCGCCAAGCAAGACCTCCGCGGCGGGATGCAGGCCGAAAAGGCTTTCGCGCAGTTGATCCTCGGTCGCCACCACTTCGTCAGGCGCGCGTTCGTACGCCGCCAATTCGCGGATTAGCGCGAGGATAGTCGGCACATCATCGCGCTGCGCGAGGCGGATTTGAAAGGCGATTTCCGATTTCATCTCGGATGATTTCTTTTCGGCCATTTGCGGGTTTGAGGTTTGAGATCTGAGATGCACGCTCCGCTCTTGCCATCGTTTGGGCAAGAAAGTCGAAATCGCCATCCTGTCAGGGCATCAATTTCCAGGTCGGGCGTTTTTCTACTTTTCCAACCGTCGTTCGTGCGTAGTCATCAGCGAGCTGACGAGATGTGCGATCCATTCGCGAGCGTCGCCCCCAATGACCAATGAAGACTATCGAGACTGAACGGTTGGTCCTGAGACATCTGACGATCGAGGACGATGCCTTCATGCTCGAGTTGATGAACGAGCCGGACTTCATCCGATTCGTTGCAGACCGCGGCCTTCGAACGAGGGCGGACGCCGCGGTATATCTTTCGGAGAAAATCCTGGCGAGCTACGCGCGCTACGGATTTGGCTTTTACTGTGTCGATTTGAAGGATTCCGAAACCGCAATCGGCATTTGCGGATTGGTGAAACGGGAAACACTCGATTGTGTGGATATCGGATTCTCCCTTCTGGAGCGATTTCGCGGGCGCGGTTACGCGTTGGAGGCTGCGACGGCGGTCATGAAATACGGACTGAATGTGCTCGAGTTGCCCCGGATCGTCGCTGTCACTGCGCCCGATAATCGAAACTCGATCCGCCTGCTCGAAAAACTCGGCCTGCGGTTTCAGGAAAAAATCTACCTCCCTGGCTACGGGCCGGAGAGTTTGCTCTTCGGTTAGGCATTCGCGGGGCATCTCGCCACGCGGCACCCGATAACAGAAATCGCTCCGCTGGCCAGCGGCAAGGAGCAATCGCGGAAAACCGCACCCATAGAGGCGGCATGGACTTTGCTATAACTGTCATATTTCCTAGCATGACCAATTGTTTCTTCTCCCGCTCCACAAGAACCTGCCTCGCGGCCGTTATCGCCCTCATCTCCCTCCTCCCCGCTACTCCAATCGTCCAGGCGGCGGCGGCCGCGCAAACCGAACTCTACGCCACGGCTTCAGACGGAACGCCCTTGCATTGGGATGTTTACACTCCAGACGGCAACGGCCCTTGGCCCGCAGTCCTCCTCATGCATGTCGGTGGTTTTAAAAGCGGAAGCAGGACCGAGGGGGATTTGGTCAACTGCGCGCACGATTTGGCGGCCGCTGGATTCATCGCCTTCTCAATCGAGTATCGCCTCGCGCCAAATGGATATCTGCCAGGTCAGGTGTCTCTCGGTCGATTCCCCGATCAGACGGACGACGTCAAACTCGCCGTACTTGCAGCGCGTGCCGACCCCCGCTGCAATGGACAGGTTGGCGCCGTCGGAGGCTCCGCCGGCGGCTCTCATGCGGCCTTTGTCGCGGTTACGGGCGAAACCGGGCAGGACCGGATCGACGCTGCTGTCTGCCTATCGGGCGCATACGATTTTTCGGACTTCAGCCCGGATCCAGATCTTGCTAAGTTCACCGCTAACGTAACGAACTATGTGGGGGTCACTTCAGATGATACCGCCGCACTGAGAGCTGCCTCTCCCGCCTATCTAGCGAATAGCAGTACCGCACCGCTCCTCCTAATTAACAGCAGTCAAGATCCAATGCCGTTCAGCCAACTGGCGGACATGACCACGAAGCTAGATGCGCATGGCGTGACGAATTATTCGGCGCTTACGATTCCGGGAACCCAGCACGCGTTTGGATATTGGGGAACGGTCAAGGATCAAGCGATCAGCTTCCTCGCATTCTGGTTCGCGAGGGTCCCTCCCCGTCCAACGCCGGAACCAAGCGCTTCACCCACCAAAATGCTGCTCAACGTCTCAACTCGAGTGCGGGTGGAGAGTGGCGCGAGCGTGATGATCGGAGGCTTTATCCTGACGGGGCACGCGCCGAAGAAAGTGGCTCTGCGGGCCATCGGACCATCCCTGGCCAACGCAGGTGTGAGCGACGCGCTGGCAGACCCGATGCTGCAATTGTACGACTCTACCGGCACTTTGGTTGCAGAAAATGATAACTGTTCTTCACTGCCCCCAAACAGCATTCCGGCAGATCTGAAACCGTTGGATGGTCATGAATCGTTCATCTCCGTCACCCTGCCGCCGGGCAGCTACACCAGCGTCCTCAGCGGGGCGAACGGCACATCCGGGATCGGCTTGTTTGAGCTTTACGATCTCGATTCCGCCAGCTCGCGAATCAGCAATATTTCCACTCGTGGCGACGTCGGCACCGGTAACGATGTCATGATCGGTGGTTTCATCATCGGTGGCCTTGATCCAACGAAAGTTGTGCTGCGGGCAATCGGGCCTTCGCTGGTCGCGAACGGCATACCAAACGCATTGCCCGATCCGGTCCTCCAGCTTTATGACGGCAACGGTTCGTTGGTTTTCGCCAACGATAACTGGCGGACGGCCCAGGAACAGCAGATCATCGATTCAGGTGTTCCGCCGATCGACGATCACGAATCCGCCATCGTCGCGACGCTCTCACCGGGTAACTATACCGCGATGGTTTACGATGCGAACCAGGACAGCGGCGTTGCTCTGGTGGAAGTTTACGATCTGGAGACCCAGTAGAGGCAGCTCGCCCGGAAGCAATCGCCGAACCTCAAGCGCCGTAGGTTTTCGTAAATTTCTTCTTCGACTCGGATTCGGCGGCCGCGGCAGGCGGGGTCTCGACTGACGGAGCGACCGGTTCACCGGGCGTCCCTGCTTCTGCGTCGGATGGTTCGATTGGAGCGACTGACGGCGCGGCCTCATTCTTCGGGCCCTGCGACGCTTCGACAAAGGCCATTTGCAAACTCGAGAGCGCATTCCGAATGACGGTCGATTCGTCATTCGTCAGGTTGCCTCGCGTCTTCTCCTGAATCATCGCCAACTGATCAATGAACATCCGGGCCACCTCGAGATTCACCTCTGCCTTGCCAGTCTGCGGGTTGGGGATTTGGCCGAGGAAAAGCGCGGCGTTCTGCGCCTGCATCATGACGAACTCGATGAAACGCTGGGCCAATTCTCCGGATTGGGTCGTGGTTTGAACTTCAGCCATATCGTTATTGAGATTGCGGAATTTGAGATTGTGGAATGACTAGACTTTACGCATCGGGCGGACCGTTGCCAGCACGTGGGGCTGCTGAAAATATTTCGCCGCCACTCGCCGGATGTCGTCGACTGTGATGGTTTCGATTTCGTCCTCCAGTTTCTTGTAATGATCGAAGCCAAGACCGTAAAGCTCGTCCAGCGCCGACATGTAACCAAACGAATCGTTGCTCTGGTTAGCGATCCGTTGCTGACCGATAAGTTTTTTCTTCGCCCGCGCCAGCTCGTCACTCGTTAGGCCGGTGCTCGCCAGCTTGCCAATCTCGTCGAGCAGCGCCGTCTTGACCAGCTCGAGCTTGCCGGGATCGGTTCCAAGGTAAAAGGCGAACAGCCCGGGAACCAGACCCTGCATCTGGCTCGCGCCGACATAATAGGCGAGCCCCATCTCCTCACGAATCCTGATGAAAAAACGCGAGCCCAGGTCGCTGCTCGCCTCGTCGATCAATTCCAGGGCATAACGATCGGGACTAAACATGTCGGTCCCACGATACCCGACCATCAAAACTCCCTGTGCCTTTTCCTTCTCTTCATCGACCGCCAGCGTCCTGGTCAGGCGCGGTGGCTGTGGCGCGGCCGTCAGAGCCAGTTCGCCGGCCTTCATTGGTGAGAGCATTTCCTCGAAAAGCTGTTTCACCTCGAGCGCCTCGACGTTTCCGAAGACGGAGATGACGCCATTCTTCGCCACGAGATAGCGATCGCGAAAGGCAAGCAAATCTTTTGGCATCAGTCGGGCAACCGTTTCGGGCGTTCCCTTGACCCGCAGCGCGTAGGGATGCCGGCCGAAAAGCGCGCCGCGCAGAATATTACGCGCCACGGTCGTGAGCTGTTCTTCGTCATCACGAATGCCGGCGAGCTGCACTTCCTTCTCCCGCGCAACCGATTTCTCGGGCATCGTCGCGTTGAGCAAAACATCGCAGAGCAACTCCGCCCCGAGCCGCAGATCGGGCCGAGTGACGTCGAGCGAAATGCTGAAGCTGTTATTGCCAGCGTCGCTGCCCAGGTTGCCGCCGACGGCCTCAATCGTATCGGCGATCTGCTCCCCGGTGCGAGTCGTCGTTCCCTTCACCAGCACCTTGGCCATGAGTCGCGTAAGACCGTTCGTTTCCGGCGTCTCAGCCAGCAAACCGCCACGGAACACCGCCACCATCGAGACGAGCGGGCAGGCGGGCATCTTCCCTAACGAGAAGCCGCAACCCGTTGGCCAGTTCTAATTTTTCCACCTCGCCCGCGGAGAGAGCGCGCACCTCGCTCGTCTTCGCGGCGTGCCGACCACGCGGGTTTACCGAGACTACGGTGAGATTGTCCTCGACGAGGTATTTCGCAGCGACGCGCTGGATGTCGGCCAGTGAAACCCTTTGCATCGCCTCCAGATAATCGCGGGTGAAATTGAGATTGCGAGTGACGAACCAATTCGAGCCCAGGTCCGAAGCCTGGCCCCGCATGGTGGTGAGCGAACTCAGGGAATGGCCCAATGAGATCTTTTTCGCTTTCGCCAGTTCATCCGCGGTTACACCGGTTTGCCGCAGTTCAGATACGATTTGCAGAATCAGCCGCTCGGCCGCGACGCGATTTTGGGCTTCAAGAGCGGCGTCGATCCCGAGCACGCCCGGATCACCCGGCGTGTAGGAAAAGGCCGAAATTCCGAAAACCAATCCGGCATTCTCGCGCACTCGACGGTATAGCCGCGAGCTGCGCCCATCGCCAAGCATCGTTGAGAGCAAATCGATCGCCGGGACATCGGGATGCGTGATCTCCGGGACATGCCAGGCCAGCGCGAGCCGGGTCAATTCGGTGGAAAACTCTTCGCTCACTTCGCGTCGGCCCTGCTGCATCGGCTCCTGCGGGATGTAGCGCGGCTCGAGCGCACGCGCCGGATAGGCGGCAAAGAATTGCGCCATCTGCGCGTAGACCTGGCCGGCATCCACGTCACCGACTACGACGAAGGTGAGATTGTTTGGCACGTAACGGCTCCGGTAATACTCGACCACGTCCTGCTGTGTGAGTTGATCGAAGATTTGAATCTCGCCGATCACCGGGAGCCGATATGGATGCCGTTGGTAGGCGGTCTTAAACATGAGCTGCCCGATCATCCGGTCGGGGTCGTCGTAGCCCATCGCGAATTCGCGCCGGATGACTTCCTGCTCCTTGGCGTATTCTTCGACGGCAGGGTCGAATTCATCATCGCGTCCGACAGGATATCGAGCGCGCTCGTCACTCCTTCCTTGGGCACGTCAACCCAGTAAACGGTCCGATCGAATGAGGTATAGGCATTGATGTAGCCGCCCTCGTCCTGGATGCTTTGCGCGATCGCGTTTTGCGTGCGTGTTTTCGTTCCCTTGAAAAGCATGTGCTCCAAGAATGTGGGACAGTCCCGAGCCAAGATGCCGCCCTTCATCGATGCTGCCCGTCCCGCACCAGGCCTGCACACTCGCGACCGGCGCGCTCCGGTCGGTTTGCACGATGATCGTTAGGCCGTTAGGCAAAGTCCACTTCTGCGCCGTGACCGGCGGAAACGTGATCGGTGGCCGAACTGCCCGGGGCAGCGGCCTTGAGTCGGTCGGAAGTCAGCATGGCGTCAATGCGAACCGCTGGCGCAGACCTTACCGCTCATGAAATTTTCGGGCGCGGGCAGAGGAGGCGGCATCGGTCGGAAGGCGGACCGGCAGCGGGCAGGAAGGGCTTCTCAAAGGCGTCGTCGGAAATCATAGACCGATTTGAAATCCTCGATCGAATCCTGCTCCGTTTTTCCGAAAATGCCGGCGCCAATCAGGTTGAAAACCATGTTCCCGATATCTTCACAGCGCTCGATTCCCCAATAGGAAAAAACCGTCAGCGCCATCGGGCCAAATTCCTTCAGGGCATAAAGGCGCACGCCCTTCGAGCAATTCCGGTCCGGCGACGTGGCGCACTGCTGCGCCCTTCGATTTCTTCTGTTGCTTGGTCGTGTAATCGAGCGCGTCGCGCAGAAAAACGTAGGCGTCGCGATGATAGCGAGGGTCGGTCGCGACAATGGAATCGAGGGCTTCAGCAAATCCGATTTTTTGCATGGGAAACAGAAGGCGCTCCCGGGAAGCGCGAGCGCTATAATAATCAGCATCCGCCCCGGAGCAACCTCTCTTGGTGGGGCGAGACTCCGTCGAGCCTGAGACGACGATTCGCCGCTGAGAGACCGCCCTCGGCTCGACGAGTCTCGCCCTACCATGCGACCGAATTGAGAGCGCTATTCCATCTCCATCTCAATCGAATCGAGATAAACCGAGATCGGATCACGCCGTCGCGGCTGCGGATTCTGCGGCCTGGCCGCCCTGCAGCACCTGTGAAAAGCGCCACTCATCGTCTTAGGCTGCGTCGCTTCGTACCAGTTCAGGTAATCATCGATTTCCTTCGCTTGCTGTTCGATAACCGAGCGATAGCTCGCGACCCGATCGAGCCGTTCGCTCACCCGGTATGTCTTGCCCCGTGCGAGCAGCTGGCCAATTCATAATCCTCCTGCACGATCGGCGATAGGAGGATGACGCCGGGCGCTAAGCAGGAGGAGTTGCCGGCCGACCTCGTTGAGCACGCCCTGGTAGCCGGGCAGTTTGCGAAACGACTCGTAGTCGCCTAACGAATACATGCGCATCTGGCCATCCGGCCCGCCGATCGGGAAACGCAGGTGGTGATCCAGTAGCGCTGCCGTTTCCTTCGCGCTCAGCGCCTCAGAGCGATACTGCCGCAAAGCGCGCCACGCTCAGGGCCCACCATTTGTCGGGAGAACGGCCCAGTGTCTCCCGGAAAATGCGCACAAAGATCGGCCATCGCATCGCTCGGCGCAGCCGGTAGATCGGCTGATGAATTGCCGAAGCTTCTGCGTCCCCTCGGCGTGCCTCGAGCGAGTAATTGCAGGAGTGCCTCGCGAGTAGGCGTCGAAGAGTTTGCGCGACGGTGCGTCGAGCGGCACGCGCGCTTGCCTAACAACGTCCTCAAGCGGCGCGATTTTGTTTGCACCCACAATGCTCTGGAGCAACTGCCGTTCTCGTCCGAATCACGTCCGGGTTGGAGCGCGAGCACACCTTCCACGAGCCAATCCGGTCGGGTGACGTAAGGCGTCCCAACGGCGATGTTGCCCCGGTCGCGATACATCATTTCGATCAGGATGGCGCGGAGCAGTCGGCCTGAACATCGCGGCCGCGACATTTCGTTTGTGACGAGCAGATTGAGCTGCATTTTCAGGCCGTAGCCCAATTGACTGACCTCGAGGCGCGCGGCGGGCGCGTCAGGGAAGTTTGCCTGCGGGATAATCGAGATTGATAATGAGCGGCGTCTTCCAGTGATCGTGCTGATCGAGGAGACGGAGGAGGTTGATTTCGTTTGCTCCGCGAGGTCGCAGATCGCCCCACGCAGCGCGACGTCGACGCCGAAGACGAGGAACTGGCGCGACGTGCTGGTACTGTGCGGTTTCGCCGGCAGAGGACGCGACCGGGTGCGCCAGGCAAAGCAGGAGCGCGAAAGCGGCAGAAATTCTGGGCAAGGGGGGCATCGATGGGCGGAGCGCAGAATAACTATTTCCACTCGCGGAAGGAACGGAAAAATGGAACAATTGTGCTATAATAATAGCGATTCAAAGGAGGAAGAGAACGATGAAAATGACCAAAGCTCTGACAGTGATTTTCGCAGTCGCAAGTTTGCTGGCCTTCGCCGTGCCCGCCGAGGCCCAATCGCATGGACACCACGGCGGCAATTGGAATGGCAATTCCCACCAGGGAAACTGGAACCATGGGAATTGGAACCACGGGCATGGGAATTGGCACGGAGGCTACGGTTATTACAATGGCAGCCGGGTGAATTTCTATTTCGGCGGTTACGGCTATCCATTCTACTTCGGCTATCCCTATTGGGGGGGCTACCCGTATTACGGATATCCGTATGGCTACTACGGCTCTCCGCCAGTCGGCGCTTATTACAGCTATGATCCGCGCGGCGTCTACCAGGGACGGGTCGTGAGTGGCAGCGCAGGACATGGGTCGCTCGCTGCGCAGAGTGCAGCAACAACTCGCTGCCGCAGGCTACTACCACGGCGAAATCGACGGGATTGTCGGCGACGGCACCCGGCGTGCGATCCGGAATTACAGCGTGCCAACGGGATGCCGGTCGACGGGGAAATCAACGATCAACTGCTCTCTGCGATGGGGCTCGGTTGAGCCTCGGCCAGTTGCGTAAAGCAGTTCGTTCAGGCGTTAGGCGACCCGGCCGCAGCAGTTTTTGTATTTCTTCCCGCTCCCGCAGGGGCAGGGCTCGTTGCGGCCGACTTTCGGCATTTCGCGACGGACCGGCGCGAGCTCAAGTTTTACCTCGGAACCATTCTCTTCGGCCTCGCCATTTCCGCCGACCGGCGCGCCGATGCGCTCCGGACGACGCCCGGGCGCCGGGCCGGTGGCGGTCGGCAGCCGGGTCCTGCTCGCGCATGAGAAATTGCGGCAGAGTGGAGAGGAAAGTTCTCGAAGGCCTGCAGGTTCGACGTGCTGCGGAAAGAGGTTGTGCAGCACTTCGTTTTTGATGTTGGCCATCAACTCGACGAACATCTCGTAGGCCTCGTTCTTGTATTCGATGAGCGGATCCTTCTGCGCGTAGGCGCGGAGATAAACGCCTTCGCGCAGCGCGTCCATCGCGTAGAGATGCTCCTGCCAGAGGCGGTCGATCGCGTTCAGGATGATGTAGCGCTCCAGGCTCTTGACCGCGGCCGGCTCTTCGTGGCTCGACTTCCGCTCGTAGGCTTGCTTGATCTTCCCGACCAGGAACTGCGCGTTCTCCTCCGGCGTGCGGGTCTCGAACTGCGCCTTTTCTTTCGTAAGGCCGAGCGGGAAGGTGGTGTTGACCCAGTGGAGCAGGCCGGCGTGGTTCGGCTCCTCGCTCGGTGCGCCGGTCCCGAGATACTCCTGCACTTTCGCCGGGCACGGCTTCGTCGATGACTTCGTAGATCGATCTTGCGCGGGTCTTCGGTGTCGATGACTTCGTTGCGGTAGCCGTAAACGACCTCGCGCTGCTTGTTCATCACGTCGTCGAATTCGAGCGTGCGTTTGCGCGCCAGGTAGTTGCGCTGCTCGACGCGCTTCTGCGCGGTTTCGACGGACTTGTTGAGCCAGCGGATGCTCGAGCTCCTGGCCTTCCTCCAGGCCGAAGCGCTCCATGATTTTCGTCATGCGATCGGCCGCGCCGAAGTTGCGCATGAGGTCGTCCTCGAAGCTGACGTAGAACCGCGACGCACCCGGATCGCCCTGGCGCGCGCAACGTCCGCGCAACTGGCGGTCGATGCGGCGCGATTCGTGGCGTTCGGTGCCGATGACGTAGAGGCCGCCCATATCCGGCACGCCCGGGCCGAGTTTGATGTCGGTGCCGCGGCCGGCCATGTTGGTGGAGATGGTGACGGTGCCCGGCTGGCCGGCGCGCTGCACGATCTCGGCTTCCTGCAGGTGATATTTCGCGTTCAGAACGTTGTGCGGAATTTTTTCCCGCTTCAGCATGCGGCTGAGCAACTCGGACGCTTCCACGCTCACCGTGCCGACGAGCACCGGCTGCTGCGCGGCGTGCGCGTTCGTGAATTTCGTTGATGACGGCGTTGTATTTTTCGCGCCGCGTCTTGTAGATGCGATCGTTGTCGTCCTTGCGCGCGACCGGGCGGTTCGTCGGGATGACGGCGACGTCGAGTTTGTAGATGTCGTGGAATTCGTTCGGCCTCGGTTTCGGCGGTGCCGGTCATGCCCGCGAGCTTGTGGTAGAGCCGGAAATAATTCTGGATCGTGATCGTGGCGAGCGTCTGCGTCTCGCGATCGATCTGCACGCCTTCCTTCGCTTCGACCGCCTGGTGCAAGCCGTCGCTCCAGCGGCGGCCCGGCATTTTGCGGCCGGTGAATTCATCGACGATGACGACCTTGTTTTCCTCGACGACGTATTGCGACGTCCTTCTCGAAACAGGCAGTAGGCGCGGAGCAACTGCGAGATGTTGTGGATCTGCTCGGCCTGCCGTGTCGCATTGCTCCTGGCGCTCGGTTTTCATCCGGTCTTTCTCCTCGTCGGTCAGCGTGCGGTTGAGATCGATGTCGGTGAATTCGCTGATCAAATCCGGAAGCACGAACGCATCGGGATCGTCGGGGTTGAGGAAGTCGCGGCCTTGCTCGGTGAGATCGGCTTCGTGCGATTTCTCGTCGATGGTGAAGAACAGCTCCTCCTTGAGCGCGAAGAGCTCTTCCTTCGCGTGTCCTGGTAAAACGAGAGCTCGGCCTTGTCGATCGCCTTGCGCTTCTCCGGATCCTCCATCATGCGCAGGAGCTGCTTGTTGCGCGGCTGGCCGAGCTTGACCTTGAACATGAGCCGGCCGCCGTTCTTCGTTGTCGCTCTTGCTCGAAAAGCTCCTTCGCTTCGCTCGCGAGCCGGTTGCAGAGCATGTTCTGCTTTCGCACCAACTGATCGACCAGCGGCTTGAACCGGTCGTACTGATGCGTCGAAACCGTGGCCGGGCCGCTGATGATGAGCGGCGTGCGCGCTTCGTCGATCAGGATCGAATCCACTTCGTCGACGATCGCGAAATAATAGCCGCGCTGCACCTGCTGGTCGCGCGTCGTGGCCATGCCGTTGTCGCGCAGGTAATCGAAGCCGAACTCGGTGTTCGTGCCGTAGGTGATGTCCACGCGTATTGCTCGCGGCGGAGATCGGGCGGCTGATCGTGCTGGATGCAGCCGACCGTGAGGCCGAGGAAACTTGTAAAGCTCGCCCATCCATTCGGCGTCGCGGCGGGCGAGGTAATCGTTCACCGTGACGAGATGCGCGCCGCGGCCGGTCGAGCGCATTGAGATAGAGCGGCAGCGTGGCGACGAGCGTCTTGCCTTCGCCCGTGGCCATTTCCGCGATCCGGCCGCGATGCAGCACGATGCCGCCGATCAACTGCACATCGAAGTGGACCATGTTCCAGGTCATCGGCTGATCGCAGACCATGAACTCGTGCTGCCGCTCGGTCAGCCGGCGGGCGGCATTTTTCACCACCGCAAATGCTTCCGGCAAAATTTCTTCCTGCCGCCGCGCCAGCGTCGTCCGGGTCTTCGATTGTTGAGAGTTCGGCTTTCCAGGCCGCGGTCTTGGCCCGCAGCTCGTCGTCGGAGAGCGCCTTGAACTGCTCGTCGAAAGCGTTGATCGAGCGCACGATGCGGCTGCAGGCGCTTGATCTCGCGCTGATTTTTCGAGCCGAGTATCTTCTTTAAAATCCAACTAACCATGAGAGAAGCAATATCGACGAGATTCGTTCGCGATCAATCGTGGGCGATCTCACTCGAAAGCCAGTCAACGGCGGGAAAGCTTTTAGAGAGGCACTTGCAGCTTGCGCGATCGATCCCGAGATCATCTGACTCGACCTTTGGAGGCCCGGCTGCCTACGGGAGTCCGTTGTGCGAGGACTTTTTCCAGCTAAGCTCCGGGGCCATGAAGAAAATTGTCTCAACTAGTGAAGCCCCGGCCGCGATCGGGCCCTACTCGCAGGCGGTCCGGAGCGGCTCGATGCTCTTTTGCGCCGGCCAGATCCCGCTCGATCCCAAGACGGGGCAGATCGTTTCCGACGACGTTGGCGAACAAACGCGTCGCGTGCTCGAGAATATCGCGGGCCTGCTGAAGGCGGCGAAGCTGAGTTTTGCCCACGTAGTCAAAACCACGATCTTCCTCACCAGCATGGGCGACTTCCAGACCGTGAACGAAATCTACGCGACCTATTTCAAAGAAGATCCACCGGCCCGTTCAACCGTCGCCGTAGCCGCGCTGCCAAAAAACGCCAAAATCGAGATTGAAGTGATCGCGATGGCGAGCGACGGCGGCAAAACCGTCGGCGACACTTCCGGCTAGTTGCAGCGGCGGTCTATGACCGCCAAACGAAATACGAAATAGAAGCTGCGATGCTCACCATGCGTCGCGACAAGAAAGAAATGAACGACGATCTGCTGGCTCTCTTCCGCCGCACGGGGGCATTGCTCGACGGACACTTCATCCTGCGTTCCGGCCTGCATAGCCGGCAGTTCTTTCAGTGCGCGCTCCTTTTGCAGCACACCGAGATCGCGGCGCAGGTCTGCGGCCAGTTGGCGGATAAGTTGCGCGACCTGGAGTGCGACACGGTCATCTCCCCTGCCCTCGGCGGAATCATCGTCGGGCAGGAGGTCGGCCGGTCGTTAGGCAAGCGTCATATTTTCGCCGAGAAGGAAGCGGGCGGACTGGTCCTGCGCCGCGGCTTCCAGATTTCGCCTAACGAAAAATTCGTCGTCGCGGAAGACGTTGTGACCCGCGGCGGCCGGGTCCAGGAGACGATCGACATCGTCCGCCAGCGCGGCGGCGTCGTCACCGGCGTCGGCGTGATCGTCGATCGCAGCGGGGGGAACCTGACGGACTACGGGTGCCCATTCCGAAGTTTGATCGCGATGAAGGTCGAGACTTTCGCGGGGGACGATCTCCCGCCAGACCTGCGTGAGATCCCGGCGGTCAAGCCCGGGAGCAAATAGGAGCGCGCCTCGTCCGAGCAGTTTTGCGCGTCGGACAAAGGGGGCTAGGCTTTCGCATGAACTCCCGAATGGACGGATGGCGCGGAAAAGCAGTTTCGGACTTTGTTCTCATCCTCGGGCTGGTGGCTTGGGGGAACCCGGTGGCCTCCTAGGCCGCATCCGACCTCGGCTTAAGGGTGAATTCATCCGGCGTCCTGATCAAAAATGGCGCGCCCTACCGTGGAATCGGAGTCAACTATTATGACGCCTTTGTTCGCACGCTGCGGAATCCGCGAGACGACAGTTATCGCGTCGGATTTAGCAAACTTGGCGCTAATCACATTCCCTTTGCCCGATTTGCCGCGGGCGGCTGGACGGCCAGTGATTTTCAGCTTTATCTAACTGACAAGGAGGCTTACTTCCGGCTCTTGGACGGCGTTGTCCAGTCAGCGGAAAAATCAAACGTCGGCCTGATCGCGTCGCTTTTTGGCCGGTCTCGGCCGCCTCCGAGGTAGTCAACGAGCCGCGCGAGCGCTGGGGGGACGCCAAGAGCAAGACTCGGCAGTTTATGCGCACCTATACTCGGGAAGTGGTCTCGCGTTATTCCGACTCCCCGGCAATTTGGGGCTGGGAGGTACGGTTGTGAACTCTTATTGGCCGTCGACTTGCCAAATCCCCCGCGTAACGCTGGCCGATTCGCAGCGCGCGCCATGTCCTTCGCGACTTTCAAAAGTGCGGCGCTCAATTTTGCTCAAGTCGTGCGCAGCATCGACTCGAAACGCATCCTGTTAACTGGGAACTCGCTGCCCCGCGCTTTTGCATACAACAACGCCACGGGAGGTGGCATGAGACCCGATACCGAGCAACAGTTTGCAACCATTCTCTTCCGGGATAATCCCGCTCCTTACAGTCCGATATGCATTCACACCAGCCCGGCAAGCGCGACTGGTTATTTCGCCGACCGGAAGGTCTCCTACGAGGAGCTGCTTCGAACTTGTGTGAGTATAGGCCGGTCGGCAGGAAAACCTATTTATGTCGAGGAGTTTGTTGCCGTGCCCGGCCGGCCTGGCGGACAGGGCTTGCTGAGCGAGCGGGAGTATTTCTCCCGTGAACTGGCGGCGATCAAAGCGAGTGGAGCGCCGCTCGCTTCGGTCTGGGTCTACGATCGGAAACTCAACCCCGACCGGTCGAATCTCACCTTTGACAACGAGCGTTCCTACATGCTCCAAATGATCACGGCGCTAACCGCAAACTCGACGCGCAAAACTAAGGCAGACCACCCTTGGACACGGGAGCCGGCCTCAGGCCGCATGTCGCCAGCGTGCAATTCGCTTCCGGCGATTGATTCTTCCCGGTGGCAGGTCTATTCATCCCACGAGTCGGCTCGTAACCGATTCCTCTCCGAACCCGAATGAATCAACGCGCCATTTGCATCGCGGGTGCACACCGCTCCGGCACTTCCATGCTGACCCGGTTGCTCCATCGCTGCGGACTGGACCTCGGGCCGGAAAGCGACCTGATGCCCGCCGCGGCCGATAATCCCGATGGTTTTTGGGAAAACCTGCGCTTCGTCCAACTCAATGACGAAATCTTGAACGGGGTTGGTGCGGCCTGGGATTTGCCTCCGTGGCAGGAAGAGACCTTCAATCGTGCCAGCCTGCAGCCGATGCGCGCCAAGGCCCAACTGTTGATCGAGCCTTTTCGGGACAAGCCGGTCTGGGGATGGAAAGATCCTCGGAATTGCCTCACCCTGCCTTTCTGGCGGAGCCTATTGCCCGGGTTCAAAACGATCGTCATGGTTCGCAACCCTCTCGAGGTGGCTTATTCCATGCACAAGCGTAACGGCACCTCCTACGCGCTCGGACTCCGCCTCTGGGAAATTTACAATCGCCGCTTGCTCGCGGAGACGCGCGCGAACGAGCGAGTCATCGTCCATTACCAGGCCTTCTTTGAGCAACCGGAGGCTGAGTTGCAGAAAGCCGCGATTTTCGCTGGATTGGATGGCAGGGGGACAGCCGCCGCCGCCGCCCTCGTCGCGGTGGACCGCCGTCATACGGCTTTCACGACCGAGCAAATGATCGATGCCGGCGTCTCCGGGGAAATCGTGGCGCTCTACCGTTCGCTGCTCGACGGAACCACCCAAAGCAGCAAACGCACGAAGAAAAACAAACGCACCTCGGCTGTCGAGGCTGATCAACTAGCCGGCACGGAGAGCAAGCTCAACGTCAGTATTCCCAACGGCGAAGACATCCGTCGCGAGTTGGCGGCTCGGCGGGGCGATGCGGTTCGACATCTTGAAGAGATCGCGCGATTTCAAAAAACAATCGATGGACTGCGCGAGGAGCTGACGGCCAAAAACCTGCGTGCGACCGCAGAAATCAATCGACGTGACGGACGCATCGAAGAGCTGCAAAAAGCATACACTCATCTCGACGAGCTGCTCAAGAAGCGCGAGGCGCTTGTCCTCGAACTTGCTCACATGCGGGACCGCTTTCAGCAAACCAACCAGCTCCTGCAGACTCTTAGCATCCGGCTGGCCGATGCCGAGACTCGCAACACATCGCTCACGGATCGGCTTCGCAAGCAACTCTTGGCGTTGAAAAAGCTCCTCCGTCTATTCGATCAAGTTGAAATGGCCGCTGATCGCTTGCGCCGATCGCGCCGCTGGAAACTGGCGAACCCTTTCATGGCCTTGCGCGCCGCCCTGACCGACAGTCCTTTGGAGGGCTTTGGCCATCTGGACAAAAATGTCGAAAAATATCGCGCCTGGCGCTTGTCGCATCCAGAAACGGCATCGTTGGACGAACAGATACAGGATTTGCGGTCCTATGGAACAGCTGCACCGTCCGCTCCTTCGCCGGACACGGGCCCGGGGGCAAAGCCTCCCTTAAGCGCGGCGAAGCCTCCGCCGCCGTCGAAACCAATCGAATTCGGCAGGCCGGAGCAAGTTGAAGTGTCGATTATCATACCGGTCTTCAACCAGATCGAATTCACGCAGGCCTGTCTCGCTTCGCTGCAGCAGCACGGCGATGGGGTTCCCTATGAGGTGATCGTTGTGGATGACGGTTCGACAGACGCCACTCCCGATATTCTCGCCGAGATTGGCGGCATCACCTACCTGCGTGCTGAGGCAAACGCAGGATTCATCGCTTCGTGCAATCGGGGCGCCGAGGAAGCCCGAGGTAAATACCTCGTCTTTCTCAACAACGATACGACTGTGACCAAAGGCTGGTTGGCCGCTTTGCGGGAGACCTTCGAGTTCGCGGCCGCTGCCGGTCTCGTCGGATCAAAGCTAGTTTACCCCGACGGTCGCCTGCAGGAAGCCGGCGGGATCATCTGGCGAGACGGCACGGGCTGGAATCGAGGAAAGTTCCAGGACGCAAACAAACCAGAGTATAACTATCTCCGCGAAGTCGACTACTGCTCCGCCGCAAGTATCATGATCTCGAAGTCACTCTTCGACTCGTTGGGGGGTTTCGATTCCAAATACGAGCCGGCCTACTACGAAGATACCGACCTTGCTTTCAAGGTGGCCGGTTTCGGCCTGCAAGTGCTATACCAACCTCTGAGCGTCGTCGTTCACTACGAAGGAATTACCGCCGGCACCGACACGTCCGGTGGCACGAAAAGATATCAGGAAATCAACCGCACTGTTTTTACGCAGACATGGGCGGACAAACTCGCCCTCCAGCCCATAAACGGAGATGTGGCCGCTTGGGAACAATTGTCCGAAGGCGGCCAGCGCATTCTGGTTATCGATCACCATCTGCCAATGGCTGACCGCGATTCGGGATCGCTGCGCATGTTTCACATACTTACGCTTCTTAGCCAGCTAGGGCATCGGGTGACTTTCCTGCCCGATAATCTGGCTGATATCCCGCCGTACGGCGACGAGCTGCGCAAACGGGGAATCATCTTTCTCCACCATCCCTACATCAAATCAATCCAGGATTACCTCAAGACCGACGGCGGCAAGTTCGATTTTATTATTTTAAGTCGCTGTGATTTCGCCCGTAAGCATATCGCTGATGTGGGTGAATATGCGCCGCAAAGTCGCGTCATTTTCGACACAGTTGATCTGCATTTCTTGCGCGAAGAGCGTCAGGCAGCGATGGCCAATGATCCTGAGATTCGGCGAAACGCGGAGGAGAGAAAGCGGCTCGAATATGAGTTAGTCGATCAAACTGACCAAACCTGGGTGGTTAGTCCTATTGAAAGAGACCTAATCCGCAGTGCCCGTCCTGACAAATCCGTGGAAGTGGTTTCGAACATCGTCGAAGTCCCTGGATCAGCGCTTCCCTTCCAACAGCGCCGCGACATCCTCTTTATCGGCAGTTTTCTGCATCCACCCAACACCGATGCCGTTCTTTTCTTTGCCCGGGACATTTTTCCGCTTGTTCAACAGGAACTGGGGGCGGTCAGGTTTTATGTCATCGGCGACAAAGCCCCGCCTCAGGTCGTTGCCTTGGCCGATGAAAATATCATTGTCACTGGGTTACAGCCCGATGTGCGGCCATATTTCGACAGCGTCAGGCTTTCGATCGCACCGCTGCGATATGGGGCGGGGGTCAAAGGCAAGATCAACCAAAGCATGGGATTCGGCGTGCCGGTTGTTGCCACGTTAATCGCCGTGGAAGGGATGGGTCTGACCGATCATGAAAACGTGCTGATTGCGGACACTCCCCAGGAATTCGCCCGAGCAGTGATTGAACTCTACACTTCGGATTCCCTTTGGGATCGAATTTCGCAGGCAGGAGTTGAAAAAACACGGACCCTCTACTCGCGGGAAGCGGCTCGGAACCAGCTGCAGCATTTGATCTCAAGAAACGCGCTAGCGACTCCATCCCGCGCCGAAAATCCAGTTCTGCCCAGCATGGAACTCCCAACCGTCGCAGCGCAGCGCTAATCGGTAGACCAGATCCTCGGCATTCTGAATACGATGGGCCACTCCTCCTGGCGGCTTGCACCGCTCGCTCTAATCCTCAAGACTATCATTTTGATCGCCGATCCAAATCCACGGTTCCCTTTTTTAGGACTCCGCAAGGTACGTCATCATACATATCGTACGCGAAGCCGGCGACGCCGAGCCGTGGCGAATATTAACGTCCCGCCACTTTCCGTCTGTATTCAATCTTAACATGAACCCACCAGACTCATCTGGAAGCCCTTTTCCCGCAATCGAGTTTAACCGTGCTTCCAGGGAACCTCGAACGATCTCGGTCGCATCAAGTATTGGCCGCCGGTTGGCTTCGTAATTCGTCCCTCGACGCAAAGGTGGTCGAAAGTAACGAGCGCATCGAATAAAGCCCTGGTATCCTCATTTTCGAGGTAAGCCGCTCTTGTTCCAGGGGGAGCGACCAACTGAAGAAAAGCACCAAACTCCGCCTTCCATTCGATCGTAAACCAACGCTCGAAAATTTCGACGATTTCACCTGACCGAATACATTCGAAAGGTGATCCGAGGTGACCGGGTTTGGGACGCTCGATTTTTGATACAATCCGACCATTGATTTTATTGACCCGAAATTTTTCGGGAAGGATTGACAAAACCAGATTTATCAGTGAAAGTCGCTTTTCATCGTCCTGTCCCTGGGTCTCGCCGATGAAATCATGGACCCAGAGATAGCCGTCATTTTGGAGAGATTGGTGGACTTGTTCTGCGACATGTTCCAGAAAGAGCACGTGGTGTAATGCTGTCTGTGCCACGACAAGATCGAAGGCCTTCTCCGGTAGTTCGACAAAATTCAGGTCGGCTACATCGTAGGTAAGAGGGAGTGCATCTCGGGCCGCGGCTTCCCGCGCAGCAGCAATCGCCTTCTCCGAGATGTCGATCCCGTGAAAGCGCCGGCAAATCCCGCTTTTTAGCAGAGTCCGTTCCAGCCGGCCAGCACCGCAGCCAAGTGTAAGTCCACAGTTGAACTTCAAACCCTTTTCCTGGGCGACGCGAACCAGCGATGATTGATAGCGACCGGCTCGCAACTGAAAGCTCGCTTTTGCGTCCTCCGCACTAGCCGCCGAACGTTCCAAACTTGGAAGAATCGTCCCCCAGACCTCGTTTTCTCGAACGGCCATCGCATCATAGACAGAGCGATCGGCCATCGCGCGTTGGATAATTTCGCGGGCTTTATCGTTACTCATCTCCTAAGTTTG
This sequence comes from uncultured Verrucomicrobiae bacterium, assembly GCA_963738045.1. Classification (GTDB taxonomy): domain Bacteria; phylum Verrucomicrobiota; class Verrucomicrobiia; order Chthoniobacterales; family UBA10450; genus Palsa-1392. The sequence goes on from CAVTUX010000004.1 coordinate 615,429, forward strand.
TCGCCAGAGACACTCGCGGGCACCACTACATTAAGCTCGTACGATTCTCTGCCACATCGTCGAGCATCAATAAAGTCGATTGTTCCGCTAAGTGGGTGAAGAGTTTCTTTCTGAGACCATTGCAGGCAGGGAGGAGGAAAAGGCGATCGCATGGGTCAGGCCCTTTAGGAGGCGCGCGATCTGTTCCTGAATAACTGAATTTGTGTTGTTCGATCTAACCGCTGAAAACCACAGGAGACCCCTTGCGATCGCGAAAATGACATCAACGCGCGAGACCGGTCGAGTTTCTTCCTCGCGCAGCTTTTCGCAAAAAGTCCCGAGAACCGTTTCACTTCCACCGCGCCAAATGAGTCCCAAAAGCCCATCTGAGTAGATTGGTCCAATGCAAATACTATCCAAATCGACTACACGGACTCGCTCGCTCTCGTCGAGAACAAAGTTGCCCGTTTGTAAATCGCCGTGGCACAAACCGTCGAACAGCCCGGAATCCAGATTTTGTATTTCACGAATAGCCTCTAACAGACTGTCCCTGATCGGCTCCAATTCCCCCGGATTGGTCGACCATTGGGCATCGGAGGATGCGAGCGCTCCGACGCTCACGAACACCCCATGCCTTCGTAAGGCGTCAAGTAAATCGGCCGAGACCCGCCTGAGGTCGCGCCGGACATCGACAAACAAATCGATCAAGCGTTCGATATCGGAGCTGGCCGGCCTTGTCTTGCCGGCCGAGGGAAAGCGGCCAACAAACGGAAAGACCATCCAGCGCCTGCCTGCCGCCGAGGTCAAAAGATAAGAGCCTTGAATCTTTTCCGGCATCACGAGAGTGCTCGGTCGATTCGCAGAAATCTCATCGAACATGCGGTCACACAGCGATTCCGGGATCCTTGCCAAATTGCATTCCGGCGCCAGTAGTTTGGCGACCATTGGGCCTCGCGCGCTGGCCAGAAGATAACTTTCGTTCCGCCCGCGCGAGAGCGCCACATCAAGACTGTAAACTTTCGGTAACCGCAGGAGAACCTCCGTCTCCCGCCGTTTGCCTCGCGCTTCGATCAGCACCCGGACCGACTGAGATTCAAAACCAAAATACCGCATGAAACGCACGACGCGCACATCGCTGAAGTGTCTCGTCAATTCATCCAAGACCGCCTCCGCCGAATAACGTTCTTCTGTCAGCTTTGTCTGTTTCTGAATCGAAGGTTCCTTTACGGACCAGGGAAACTCGATATAGAGTACCTCCCCAGTCAGCTCAGCCAGCTGCTGGATGACGCGACGAAGCTCAACCCCCTGGGATACGGCCCAATGAAGCACTTCCATGAACAAGACGATGTCCGCCTTGTCCTGATCTGGTCGCAGATCGTTGAAAGCCGTCTTCGTCACCTTCACCGGCAATTTGCGATTTTCGACCACTTGAGCGACGAACTGTACCAAGAGCGGTTGGACATCACAGGCATGGACCCGGGCCGCGCCTAGTCGCACGGCATACATGGTCAAAAGCCCAGAGTTACAGCCGATATCCAGGACTGTCTTACCAGAAAAATCCTCCGAACGCCAACCCAGTTCCTGCAGGCGGACAAAGGTCTCGCCGTTGATCGGATCGAGTGTGTTCGGATCGTACCGTTCGTAGGCACAGGTATTTTCCGGTAGTTGCAGATTTGCTTGCGCTTTCATATGAAAAAAGTAGGCGCGATCTTACAACGCCGACCCTGAGCCGAAATCTCCTCTTCGGATCCCAAACCGCCGGCTACTAGTTCAGATTTCACGTCAAGGTCCAATTCGCAGACGTAATAAAATGGCGGCGGCACTGATGTTTTCTCCTGCCCGGCACCAGCGAGGCGCGCGGCGGAATGAGCAATCTTGGGATAATTCACGACGTGGCCACAAAAACCCCGCGACATGAGAAGTCAAGAGCGTCGTTTATACCACCAAATCGAGTGAGGGGAAGCGCTTGACGCGGCACAGTCGATCATTACCATAACGCAGCGTTACGCCGCCGTCGCGGTGTTCATCATCTTTTGTGATCAGATCGCTGTCTTATATCGCTCATCCGCCGGTCGGACGTTGATCGAAACGGTGACGGAGGTGATCGTGATTCTGTTTGTTATTGGTCATCTCCTCGATCAGGCACGGATGACCAAGACCGCTGGCTAGTTCGTCACTTTCGGGGAAATGTGCCGGATCAAATTTGCCTCCGGCCCCCATTTCGACTTGACGGCGGGCGGTTTTTCGATTTCAGGGTCGGGAAGCTGAATGAGCGAGTCGTTGTCCCCGTGGCCGTGTCGGTCCGACATCTTCTGGTTCATGACCACATTCGAACTAAGCATTCGGATCGTCGGATCGCCTTTGCAGAATTAGCAGAGATTTCGAAAGCCCTTTCTACCGTCAACAGATTGCAACCCGACAACAACGCATTTCGCCGCCGCCACGGTTACGTGTTTTTTCGGCTGCTCCCTGATTGCAAGACAGCATTTCCTTCATGAATCAATCCGCGCCAGCAGGCCACCTACCAACTCAACGCTCATTAGATTCGTCTAAGTGGTCCGGGAACGCCCTCTGCCATTTCATCGTCATTGCCCTGGCGGTAAAGGGAGCGTTACTCATTGCGGATCCTAGCCCCCAGATTTTTCTTGGAGATTCCGGCAGTTATCTCTATACGGCTCTTACGGGCTGGATCCCGCCAGACAGATCCTTCCTCTACGGATTTCTCATCCGTTGGCTCAGCGTGACAAGTGGTTCGCTGTTCTCCTTGGTTTTGAGTCAAGTTTTGGCGAGTTCAGTTTCGGCAGGCCTGGTAGGCTGGATGTTGCGGCGCTTCTTGGCGACCTCCAAGCCATTTGCCGTAATCGCGACCATCCTTTGTTCACTCGACCCGATTCAGCTCATGTATGAACGATTTGTCATGGCTGAGACTTTTTCCCTCATGGCCACACTCTTTTTCGTCAGTTCCTTGCTCTTGTTTGTGGACAACGGGCAACAACGTTACCTGGTTTTTGCCAGCGTTGCTGGGCTGGTCGCCGTCGCTCTTCGCATATCCTTCCTGCCGGCCGTAGTCGCACTCTCGTTTTCCGCTCCTGTAATTCGCTTTTTCCTCAAGGAACCTGGACAGCCCATCAGTGCCAAGACGCGACGGACCTCTTTCGTCTTCTCTCTTGCGCTTATCACCGTCTGCCACTTCTCGCTCTATACCGGTTACAAAATTCTTAACGGCCGGCTTTCCTCTGCCCCTCCAGCCTACCAATATGCGGATGGTATATCTCTTCTTTCAGCCTGGTGCCCAGTAATGACATCATCTGATCTCCAAGCAGTTGGACTGTCCGGGAACATCTTAGAAGGCACTGCCGCGCGAACGCTCGAGAGCCGCAGAGCGCATCGCTGGTTGTCCGACGGAATCAGCGCGGCACTAGATCGCCAATACGCCGATCCCCTCGAAGCAAACGCGGTTGCGAAGAAACTCGCTTTTCACATTCTTCAGCGCGATCCGTTAGGAGTCGCCGTCTTAGGAGTTCGCACTTACCTTCGTGGCTGGCAGCGCAATGTTATCAGGAACTGCATCAAAGAAGACACTGGCGCTCAACGTCCTATCCCACCCGATCTCTTCCAAAGCCTTGAGCGGCACTTCCATATTGCAGTCGACAAGCGGGGAAACCAGAAAACACTCAGCAAGTCTTACTTTGCCCGCGGCATCCAGTGGTACCGAATACTGTTGCTGACCCCCATATTACTGGTAATTACCACGGGCTTTGCTCGGGGCCGCGATCGAGCCTTTTTGCTCGTGGTAACGATTTATGCGAGCGCAATACTCGTCACGGCGGCCGGATTGACCGTCGATAATTCGATCCGCTATCTTCACCCGCTGGGATGGAGCTTCTTTTTTCTTGCCGGCTTTTGGGCTTATTTCTTCAAGACGACATTTCGCGTGCATTACCCGTAGATGAACAATTTCTGTCGATCGCTCGCCCGCGGCGTGCGACTGACCACAACTCGCGATTTCTTTGAACCGACGCGCGATTTTCCTGTCTGTGCATTCTCAACGTCATGCCCCGGAACCGATACCCGGCGTAGGTTGGAAGGCTCAATTATGAATCAACTTGACTCTCCTCTTTTCAAAACATGCCAGCGCCTGCGACAAGTTTTCCTTTGTTGCGCAGCGCTTGTTTGTTTCATCGCCGCCGGGCCTGCCCGAGCCGAGAACGGCTTAACGGTTCAAAACGGCGTCCTTATGAGGCAAGGACGCCCGTATTTCGGGATTGGCGCTAACTATAATACCCTCTTTGGCCAGTTGCTGCAGAACGGAGACAATCGCTCTTCGCTCGATAACCTCGCCCGCCTGGCGAAAGCTGGCATTCCGTTCGTCCGTTTCCGCGCCTGCGGCTTCAGGCGGGAGAATTACCAACTCTATTTGCAAAATCGCGCCGAATATTTTCGGCGAATGGATCTCGTGGTTCATTGTGCCGAGAAAAGCAATATTGGTCTTATTCCGTCATTGTTTTGGCGCCTCGCCACGGTTTCAGAAGTGGTCGGTGAAAGTCGCGACCAGTTGGACGATCCGAACAGCAAAGCTAATCAGTTCATCCGGCAATATACCCGGGAAATGGTATCTCGTTACAACGGCTCACCGGCGATCTGGGGTTGGGAGTTTGGAAACGAGGCGAACCTGGGAGTTGATCTGGGCGGCGGCGCAAGGCGCGGCCGACGGGACCAGCTTTTCGAGAACCATCAACCAGCCGGAAATCAACTTAGCTCGGAACAATTGCGCACCGTCTACGCATCGTTTGCGAAAACGGTCAGAGCTATCGATGGATCTCGCATCGTGGAGTCTGGCATAAGTCTGCCTCGGCCTGCCGCCTGGCATATGGCTCACGGACAACCAGGGCGCGATAACGCCGAGGAGTCGTTCTCCTCGCTCCTGAATCTTACTCCCGATCCCATGGATATGATTTCTGTCCACGTATACGAAAAAGCTAAAAGCAACTACCCGGCCGTGCACAGCACCGCAGACGTGCTGCGTGCTCTGACTCGCTCGGCCGCCGCTGTCGGTAAACCTTTGTTTGTCGGCGAATTTCCGGTGCGCGACCCCGCTCAGGCACAGGAATTTATTCAGGCGATCGCGGCGGCCCGCGTCCCGCTCTCGGCATTTTGGGTGTTTGATCTAGCACAGCAGGAAGCCACCATGAATGTGAGTTTCACCAACCAACGCGCCTTTGCCATCGACATGATTGCCAAGGCGAACCGCGCTTTGCAGGAACCGTAACTTCTCTATTTCTTTTCCAGCAGGACGATAAAATGTAATCCCCGACCAAACAATATGTCGGCCAGGAAAGGATAGAGATTCAGCTTTCTCTTTAATTCGACTACGCCCAGTCCGAGCCGCTCGTAAATTCGATTCCATTCCGGTTCGGACAAGTAGTTGTAAGGCAGGACAACGCCGTGATGAGCGTTTCCAAACCAATCCATCGCACGCAGCGTCAGATTGCCGATGCCTCCGGTTCTGAAGTGATCTTTCAGCAAGACATACCTCCGCGTTACACGCTTGGCTTCAGCCAACAGCGCCAACGGATCGTTCGTATGATGCAACACGTCGACAAACATCGCGAGGTCGAAACTAGCGTCCTCAAAAGGTATCTTTTTCCCATCAAATTGCGTGACCGCAATCTGGCAGTGCGGCCTGATCAAAACATCAATCCCGCTGACTGAGATCTCCCTGCTGCTATTCGCGAGCTTGGCTCCGATCTGGCCATCTCCACAGCCCACGTCCAGGATCTTGGATCCTGCCGGAATCAGTCCCCCGAGTGCCTCGGCCAACCTGCGGACGCGGCGGCCAAACACCAGTTTGTTATGTAAAATCCCGACCAGTTTCGCCATTGCGAGTTACCGTCGTCGCAGTCCAAGAACACTAAGAAAAAAGCTCGACAGAATCGTCTGAAAGCCCAGTTGAATCATGAGCGCAGCCGGAATCACCACGCGCAAGGTATGTGACGGATCGAGGGCTCCAAAGGAGCGGGCCTGCCACGAGGCGACCGCGTAAAAAGAAAGTGCTAGGCCGCAACCGACGAGCAGCGCTCCTGCCATCAATCCAGACTCAAGCGTGACGTACCTCAAAAAGCTTCGTCAGCCTCTTATCCGGCGGCAAGAGTTTCTCGCTGATCGCAAAAACCTTGGAGAAAAGAGCAAAAATGATCGACTGATATCCCAAGCTCGCGGCCAGCGCGGCATAGACGAGTGTGTGTACATCGAGCGTGAGATGCCCGACCAACCGCGGCCCCAAGACGAGCCAGGTCATTGCGAGACAGCCCACGACCATAAGCAAGATTCCCGGATACAGGAACAACCACCGTGGGCTGTCCAGCATGAGAAAACGGAGGTGGCGCCACCCATCTCGCCAGCTCCGGAGGTGAGGCGGACGGCTCCGGCCGTCGGGTGAAAGCGTCGCCGGCACTTCGGTGATCCGCAGATTGTGGAGCGTCGCCTTCACCACCATTTCGCTGGCGTATTCCATGCCAGTTGTCTGGAGGTCCAAGGCCAAGATCGCCTCGCGCTTGAAGCCGCGCAGTCCGCAGTGAAAATCCCCGCTGTCACTACGGAAAAGAAGAACGTCCGATACCCGTCAGCACCGGATTGCCCAAATACTTGTGCAGAGGCGGCATCGCTCCGGGCTTGATTCCACCGCGGAAGCGATTTCCCATCACCAGGCCGTATCCTTGCCGCAGCTTTTCGACAAATGGCATCAGCATCGCAAAGTCATAACTATCATCTGCATCCCCCATGATGACATACTCCCCTCGCGCGGATTGAATTGCCGAGATGAGAGCGCTTCCATATCCGCGTTCTTCAACGGGCACGACACGAGCGCCGAGACGGAGGGCAATCATCTGTGAGCCATCATCGCTGCCGTTATCGGCGACCACGATCTCGCCTTGAATGTGATGTGCGAGAAGAAATCCCTGCGCCTTCCGTATGCATACTTCCAGAGTCTCCGCTTCATTCAAACACGGCATGACAATCGAGACCTCTACCGGATTCTCATTCGCCTCTTTTGCAGCGGGTTGCGCATCGATACTCATCGCCTCCAGATTCATTCCAGCGAGCCAATACATCGCGGTTTACCTCTTTTTGCAACCGGCTTTGTCCCCACGGCGCATCGCTTTACGAACCCTAGTTCGTCCGGTTGGAGAATGCTGCGGCGGCGCCAGGCAACCATTCGACGCTGGACTTGGCGACATCGTGTGGCAGACTGCGACACTTTCCGAAACCACCACCGCAGTAGCAATGCGACTAACCTATCTTTTTTCAACTCTGCTCATCCTTTTCGCTCAAACCATTCGAGCCAGTGATGCCGACGACACAACCATCACGATACGGGGTAGTAGCCCGGGCGTGACGCCGTTCATCAGTCTGGTAAACCTCGAGGCCACCAACGCCCTCCTGATCAAGTCGATTACCTTCACCATCGCCCCGAAACCCAATTCAGTGACCCGCCCTCTATCCGGAACCTATTCCGCCGCCTACCTGACTGAGCGCGGTGATTTTCTGCCCGACGGCCAAATCTTCCTGCCCGTTTACGGCCTTTATTCCGATTACGCCAATTCGGTAACTCTGACCTACGGCTTCCTTGATGGATCTTCTTCGAAAGCCACTACGACCATTATCACCGCGGCTTTCAGCGATCCGTGCGGCTATCAGTCCCCAATCGTCCTGCAGCCGCGGAAGTCCAATAAAACCTTAAGTTATGACTTCATCATGATTAAAGGCCGCTGCGATAACTTCTCCCCTGCCATTATCGATACCGATGGAGCGCTGCGCTGGGTGGGACCGGCCGGCATTGCAGATATCAGTGCCACCTTCTACGAGAACTCGATCTTCATCGCCAGCGGAACAAAGCTCTATCGCCTTGAACTGGACGGGACCGTTACCTTTTTGCACGATTATGCAAACATCGGGGTCACATTTATTCATCACAACATCGACCGGGGTAAATTTGGCCTTATCCTGGATGTCAACACGGCCAGCTACTTTGAATCCACCAATCTCGAGGTCGATACCTCGGGGAATGTTTTGAAGACTTGGGACATGGCGGCGATTATCACCGCCGCGATGACGGCGGGAGGTGACGACCCCGCTCAGTTTGTCTATCCCAGCCCGAACGACTGGTTCCACAACAACGCCGTCACCTACAATCGAGCCGACGATTCGGTCATTATTTCGAGTCGGGAAAATTTTGTTCTCTGCCTTGATTATTCCACCAACGCAATCAAATGGATCCTGGGGGACGCAACCAAGAAATGGCACCAATTCCCCTCTCTGACGAAGTTTGCTCTCAACCTGGCGGCCGACACCCTGGCGCCGATTGGTCAGCACTCGGTCTCGATCCCTTTCGATCAGGGTCTGCTTTTATACGACAACGGCGAGCCGAGTTTCTTCCTGCAACCGCCTGGCATCGGTCGGCCATATTCCAGCCCGCGCAAGTATCAAATTGATTTGAAAACAATGACCGCGACGGAGGTCTGGAATTATGAGATGGAACAGAGTGTATTCACCTACATTTGTGGAAGCACATACGAGGATGCTCCGTATAACTACCTCGTAGATTACTCCTATGTCCCCGACCCTGGCGGTGCAGGACCAAACGCTCGACTGCTCGGGCTGAATGCGGCTGGCGACAAGATATTCGATTATCAATACGGCCCGACTAATTTTTGTAACGTCGCCTTCAATTCCATTCCGATTCACCTGGAGGACGCGCAATTCCCTTCGGCAGGCCCGCAGGCGCTCAACCTTTCCACGCGCGGGATGATCTCGAACGGAGACGATACGTTGATCGGCGGCTTTATCATCACCGGAATGTTCTCAAAGCAGGTGGCGTTGCGCGCTTTGGGACCGTCGCTCGATGAGGCCGGGCTGGGGACTGCGGCCGCGGATCCGGTCCTGATGCTCTACGATTCGGACGGCCGAGTCGTTGCTAGCAATGACGATTGGAGTTCGGATGCGGCCGCGGCCGAGCTGAGTGCGGATGGTCTTGCGCCTACTGTCGCCTCGGAGGCCGCCACGATTCAAACGCTTGCCCCCGGTGCCTACACGGTGGTCGTGACGAGCAAGCCCGGAACCGCAGCCGGAGTTGGCCTGGTTGAATCATACGACCTGGCTCCGTCGGGCGATTCTCGCCTGGCCAATCTCAGCACTCGCGGTCTGGCCGGCACCGACGACAGCTCCCTGATTGCGGGCTTCATCGTGGGAGAGGCTGGCAACACTCCAGTCATTATCCGCGCCTTGGGACCGTCGCTTGCTTTGCCTGTTCAGACGGTGGCGCTACCGGATCCTATTCTCACGATTTACAACGAGAACGGCACTACCATTGCCGCAAACGATAACTGGCAGGACGATGTGAACTCGCCGGATGTCGAGCGGAACGGGCTAGCTCCGGCGTCTGCGCCCGAGGCTGCGATCACACTCAACCCCCCGGCCGGTGCCTACACCGCGATCGTATCCGGTGCGGACGGTGAAACGGGCATCGCACTGGTGGAAATTTACGCTCTGCAATAAGCGTTTGGGGTCGATCATCTTGCCCGGATTCGGCGGAACCCAAAAAAATGTAGAATACACAAATTTTTGGTTGGAATGCCGTTTCTGGATGGCATGATAGTGCGCCATTATCCGATTTCACCATCACCAAGCTTCTTAATAACGACTCGAATGAAGAAATACTCTTTAGCTCTTGTTGCCGGCGCCCTCGCTCTGACCGGCCAGTTTGCCGGCGCTACGCAGGCCGATGACACCACGATCACGATCACTGCCCAGAATGCCGGGCCCACCGATTTCGTCGAGCAGCTCACTCTCAGCGCCAGCAGCACGGCGACCCTGAAGAGTATTCAATTTACTATCGCGTCCAAGCCCGGTGCCCACGCGCGCGCCCTCTCCGGCACCTATTCTTTGGACTACATGATAAGCAAGGGCTATTTGACGCCCCCGAGCACTGAAATTTTTCTGCCTGTGTATGGCCTCTATGCTGATTTCACTAACACCGTCACGCTCACCTACCATTTTCTCGACGGTTCTTCCAAGACTGACAGGTACCGACCATCGTGACGAGTGCGTTCGATGATCAAGGCTGCGGCTACAACTCACCAACCGTCCTGAAAGCGCGCTCGGACGCATCTCTCAGCTTCGACTACATTTTTATTCGGTCGGGCTGCGGAAGCTACTCACCCGTGATCGTGGATAGCGATGGAACTCTGCGTTGGGTGAGCCCACTCGCGGTGCCCAATGCGCGGACCGGAAGCTCGACCTTTTACCGCGGCGCGGTTTACGCCGGAATTTCAAGTATCTTTTACCGCGTCGATCTCGACGGCACAATCACGCAGATTCATGACTACAGCACCACAGATGACGTAGAGGCCTTCCACCACAACATTGATCCAGGCAAGACTGGCCTGTTAATCGAAGTCGATACAAACACGCAGTTCGAAGCGACGATCCTAGACGTGGACTTAACCGGAGCAGTCGCCAAAACATTTAACATGGCAGATATCATCAGCGCCGCGATGCTGGCCGGCGGAGATGACCCCAGCCAATTTGTTTCTGATTCGCCAAACGATTGGTTTCACAACAACGCCGCTACTTACAATCGGGCGGATGATTCGTTGATAGTCTCCAGTCGAGAGAATTTCGTGATTTGCATCGATTACGAAACCAGCGAAATCAAATGGATTCTGGGCGACCAGACCAAGAAATGGCACACTTTCCCGTCTCTTGCTGCTTTTGCGCTCGATATGACACCGGGCAGCCTTCCGCCAATCGGCCAACATGCGACTTCTTTGACCTATGACACCGATTTGCTTCTTTTCGATGACGGGTACAACAGCACGTTTCAGTACCCTTCAGGCGTCCAACGCACTTATTCCAGCCCTCGAAAGTATCAGCTGAATCTCGGCGCAGCCAGCACTTCAGGCACGGGGACAGCCACCGTCGTTTTTAATTACGAACAAAATCAAAGTATTTACAGCGCGATCTGCGACAGCATTTATGAAGACGCGCCGAATAACTATCTCGTCGATTATGCGGCGATCGGATTCCCAACCACCTTTGACGATCTTGCCCAGATCCTGGGATTGAACAGTGATGGAGAGCAGGTCTTTTATTATCAGTATCCCACTACCCTTTGTAACACGGCGTATAACTCACAGCCGATTCATCTCGAGAATTCCAGCTTTCCCGCCGTCGGCCCGCAGGCGCTCAACATTTCCGCCCGCGGCACGGTTTCAAGTGCCGACGATACGCTCATCGGTGGTTTCATCGTCACCGGGACCGGCGACAAGACCGTCGCTCTGCGCCTGCTGGGTCCGTCACTCAGCAGCCAAGGATTATCCGACACGGTGGCCGACCCCATTTTGACCCTTCACGATTCCGTTGGCGCAGTGGTGGCGATCAACAACGATTGGCAAACCGACCCGGCCGCCGACGAGCTGGCCGCGGACGGATTGGCTCCAGAAAACGCGTCCGAGTCCGCGACCATCCAGAGTCTTGCACCCGGCGCCTACACCGTGGTTGCTAACAGCGCCGACGGGACCGCCGGCGTCGGTTTAATTGAAGCCTACGATCTGTCACCAAACAGCGGCTCCCTCCTGGCCAATCTCAGCACGCGCGGATTCGTCGGTTTGGGAGATCAGGCGCTAATCAGTGGATTCATCGAAGGAGCACAGGAAAATGGAACGGTGGTTGTGCGCGCGATCGGGCCCTCGCTGAGTTCGGCAGGCGTTACCGGCTATCTCGCCAACCCGCTCCTCACTGTCTATGACAGCAGTGGGACGGCCATCGCCGCTAACGATGACTGGGCGGAAGGAACAAACACAACTGAACTCGTCAACCGTGGTCTGGCCCCGAGCGACGCCCATGAGGCCGCCCTTGTGCTGCACCCACCGGCCGGTAGTTACACCGCTATTGTTACTGGAGCAGGTGGCGGAACGGGAGTTACGTTGGTCGAATTCTACGACTTGGATCGACCGATTGTCTCGAACTAGAGGGCGCGACTTGCCATCCAAGTCCTCGGCGAAAAGCCACTTAGTCGCGGGCCAATCCCATCGGCTGGTTGAACCGCGTATGCCGCTACGCTAATTTCGCGCCGTGACCAACATCGCCGCCTTCCACCGCTCATCCGTCGGCCGGAAAATGATCGTGGCGGCGACGGGAATCGTTCTGATCCTCTTCGTCATCGGGCATCTCCTCGGCAACCTCCAGATCTTCCTCGGCCCGGCCTGGATCAATGGCTACGCCCAACATCTGCGGGATCTGGGACCACTTCTGTGGATGATCCGCGCCTTTCTCCTCGCCGTGGTCTTGGTCCACATTTATTACACGATCCAGCTCGTGCTCGAAAATCGCCGCGCCCGGCCCGAGCGCTACCGGCGTAAGGATGTGGTCAAGGCGACCGTCGCCTCTCGCACTATGGTGATGAGCGGCCTCGTCCTGCTCGCCTTCATCATCTACCACCTGCTCCAATTTACAGTTCGTGTGACCGATCCGCGTTTTGCGACCCTTCCGGCGGATCCGCTTGGCCATTACGACGTATATTCCATGATGGTTCTTGGCTTCTCCAGTCCACTTGTCTCAGGTTTTTACATCCTCGCGATGTTCCTGCTTGCCCTCCATCTGAGCCATGGGTCGTCGAGTTTTTTCCAGTCACTTGGCGTGAATAACCACAGGCTCGCCCCGCCGCTCGAACTCGGAGGAAAAATCTTCGCCTGGCTACTTTTCTTTGGCTACAGCTCGATTCCGGCCGCGGTCCTTCTCGGCCTGGTGCAATTGCATCCGCACCCATGATCGGCACGCTCGATTCCAAGATTCCGCAGGGGCCCTTGCCGGAGAAATGGCGCCGGCATCAGAATAACTCCCGGCTGGTCGCGCCTAACAATCGCCGCAAATTCGAGATCATCGTCGTCGGGACCGGACTGGCGGGCGGCTCGGCCGCGGCGACGCTGGCGGAGCAGGGTTACAACATCAAGAGCTTCTGTTACCAGGACAGCCCGCGCCGCGCGCACAGCATCGCCGCCCAGGGCGGGATCAATGCCGCGAAAAATTACCCGAACGACGGGGACAGCGTTTACCGGCTCTTCTACGACACGATCAAGGGGGGCGATTTCCGCTCCCGCGAATCGAATGTCTATCGCCTCGCCGAAGTCTCTAATTCCATCATCGATCAATGCGTCGAGCAAGGCGTGCCCTTCGCCCGCGAATACGGCGGCCTCCTCGCCAATCGCTCCTTCGGCGGCGCGCAGGTCTCGCGCACGTTTTACGCACGCGGCCAAACCGGGCAGCAGTTATTGTTAGGCGCGTATCAGGCGCTTTGCCGGCAAATCTCCGCCGGGACCGTCACAATGTTTCCGCAGACCGAAATGCTCGATCTCGTCCTGGTCGACGGGCACGCCAAGGGCATCATCACCCGCAACCTGGTCACCGGTGAAATTGTCAGGCACGCCAGCGACGCCGTCGTCCTCGCGACCGGCGGATATGGCAACGTTTTTTACCTCTCGACCAACGCCCGCGGCTGCAATGTCACCGCCACCTATCGCGCCTATAAAAAAGGCGCGCTCTTCGCCAACCCTTGCTACACGCAGATCCACCCCACCTGCATTCCGGTGAGCGGAGAGCATCAATCGAAGTTAACCCTCATGTCGGAGTCGCTCCGCAACGACGGCCGCGTCTGGGTGCCAAAGCGGAAGGAGGATCGCGGCAAGCCGCCTAACGACATCCCGGAGGCCGATCGCGATTATTATCTCGAGCGCAAATACCCGAGCTACGGCAACCTCGCTCCTCGCGACATTTCCTCGCGCAGCGCCAAGGAAGTCTGCGACGAAGGCCGCGGTGTCGGCCCCGGCGGGCGCGGCGTTTATCTCGATTTCAAGGACGCCATCGCGCGGCTCGGCGAAGACACCATCCGGGAGCGCTACGGCAATCTCTTCGACATCTACGAGAAAATCACCGGCGACAACGCCTACAAGACGCCGATGCGGATTTATCCCGCGGTCCATTACACGATGGGTGGCCTCTGGGTGGACTACAACCTGATGAGCAACGTCCCCGGCCTGCACGTCATCGGCGAAGCCAATTTCTCCGATCACGGCGCCAATCGCCTCGGCGCCAGCGCCCTCATGCAGGGCCTGGCCGACGGCTACTTCGTCCTCCCCTACACTTTGCCTAACTATCTCGCCGGCCAAATCGGCAAACGTCCTTCGACCGATGATCCCGAGTTTGCCAAAGCGGAAAACGGTGTGCGCGAACGCACGAAGCGCATGCTCGACGTGAACGGCAAACGCTCGGTCGATTCCTTCCATCGCGAGCTCGGCCTCCTCCTCTGGGACAAATGCGGCATGGCGCGCAACGCCACTGGATTGCAGGAGGCGATCGCCCGCATCCCGCAATTGCGCGAGGAATTCTGGCATAACGTCACCGTCCCAGGCTATGGCGAGACGTTTAACCAATCACTCGAACGCGCGGGCCGCGTGGCCGATTTCCTCGAGTTCGGCGAACTCATGTGCCGCGACGCGCTCGCCCGCGACGAATCGTGCGGCGGACATTTTCGCGAGGAACACCAGACGCCGGACGGCGAGGCGGTCCGCAACGACGAAAATTTCGCGGACGTTTTTGCCTGGGAATATCGGGGCGACAAGGCCGAACCAAAGTTGCACACCGAGCCGCTCGTTTTCGAATCGGTCCATTTGGCGACGAGGAGCTATAAGTGAAGTTGAGAGTTTTTAGTTGAGAGTTGAGAGAGGCCGGAGGCCGCGAACCATGTTTAATTTTGAGAAGCTAGAGGTTTGGCAGAAGGCGATTGAGTTTGCTAATCTGGTTTACGCGACGACGCGAAAGTTTCCCTCTGAGGAACGGTTCGGCCTTACAAATCAGATGCGCCGCGCGGCGGTTTCAATTTCTTCAAATATCGCCGAGGGCAGCTCGCGCGCATGTCGAAGAACGATTTCGCGAGCTTTCTCGAAATCGCCACCGGCTCCGTCTTTGAAGTGGTTTCGCAGGCTTTCATTGGTCGCCGTCAACGGTTCATCGATGAGCCGAAGTTCCAGGCGCTTTACGCGGCAGCCGAAGAACAGAGCAAGATGTTGAGCGGGCTTCGGAAATCGCTGCTTCCTGGCTAGCACTCGCGCCATGAATCTCTCAACTCTCAACTCTCAACTATGAACTTTCCGCTGAGAATCTGGCGCCAGCCAGCGCGCGAAGCGAAGGGCAAGCTGGAGAACTACGAGATCAAGGAGATCGCGCCCGCCACCTCGTTTCTCGAGATGCTCGACATTCTCAATGAGCAGCTCACCAACCGCGGGGAGGAGCCGATCGCGTTCGACTCCGATTGCCGGGAAGGTATTTGCGGCACCTGCAGCCTAACGATCAATGGCGAAACCCATGGGCCCTCGCATCCGGCGGCCGCCTGCCAGCTTTACATGCGCGAATTCAAGGATGGCGAGACGATCACGATCGAGCCGTTCCGCGCCCGACCCTTCCCGATTATCAAGGACCTTGTCATCAATCGCTCGGCGCTCGATCGCATCGTGCAGGCGGGCGGGTTCGTCAGCGCACGTACCGGCTCCGCCCCGGAAGCAAACTCGATTCCGATCCCAAAGCACAACGCCGACCTTGCGATGGAGGCGGCGGCGTGCATCGGCTGTGGCGCCTGCGCGGCGGCCTGCCCGAACGCCTCGGCCATGCTCTTCACCTCGGCCAAGATTTCGCATCTTGCGCTTCTTCCCCAGGGTCAGCCGGAACGTTCGCGCCGTGTGCTACGGATGGTCCGCCAGATGGACGCGGAGGGTTTCGGCAACTGCACCAACACCTATGAGTGCGAAGCGGTTTGCCCGGCGGAGATCAACGTCAGTTTCATCGCGAAGATGAATCGCGAATACGCCGTCGCCACCCTGCGCGAGCGGATGGGCGAATAGTGGCAGTCCAATGCGTTAGTCCACGCGCCCACCCGCTTCGGGGGCGGGCGCGGCGAGATGAGCTTGCGCGCGCCAGAGAACGATTTCCACGCCGCTGATGCAGAAGAAAAGCCAGACGGCGCCTTCGATCATGGCGACGAGCGCATCGCTCAAAGAGTACGCGCCAAGATAAAGGTTGCTCAGAGCGAGCACGAAAAGCAGGAGGATTGTCAACAGGAAGACCAACGCCCGCCAGGGCCAGCGCAGCGCACCGCGCATCAGGATGTAGGCCAGCGCTCCATAAACAACGGTCGCGCCCAGCATGTCACCGTGAAGCAGTCCGAGGCTGCGGCCGACAAACTCATCGCCAAAGCCCGGCCGCTCCCGGGCGAGTAGTTGTTTCAGAAGAAAATCGAGCCCCACGCCCGCCGGCCCCGCCAGCAGCAAAAGGAGCAACCGATGCGTTTGCCCGGTGCCAGATCAGCACCGCCGCCGCGATAAGAACGAGTGCCGCCAGCCAGACCAGGGAGCTGAGATGCGCTACATAAAGCATCGCCTGGTTCGCGAGCGGAGCAGCATGGCTTTCAAACCACCGCGCGACCTGAAGATCCATGTCCGCGAACAGGTCCCGTGTGCCAATCGCGGGCAGGGCGCCGCCGAAGGTCGCAGCCGCCGCGAGCAGGAGGAAGATTCCCACGGTTAGGTGAATTCCAAGGTAACCTTGCGGCGAAAGTCGTTGCTCCAGCCAGTCGATGTGCCGGGCAAAGCGGAGGCGGAAATCTGCCACCCACGGCTTCGCACAAAATTGCTCCCACCATCGCCTGATCTCCATTTCTCGGATCGAGATCCAGCGCCAGAACCAGATCATGGCCAGGACCATGCCAACGAAAATGCCGGCAAAGATGCTGGCTCGTCCGATCCAGCGCTCCACCAAGTGCCAGTTTTGGCCAAAGAGATAGCCGACCAGCGAGAAGATGGTCGCCCAGAGAAAACACCCGGTCGCGTTGTAAACCAGGAACCTGAGGTAAGGCAGACGCGACGCGCCCGCCAGAAACGGCATGAGCGCCCGGCCTACGTGCAGGAAGTGCGCGAAGAGCACGCTCAGCCCGCCGTGTCGTGCGAAAAACGCGTCCATCCGGTCGAGCCGCTCCGGTCGCAGCCAGAAGGTCGCACCGTGTCGCCGCAACCAGTCCCGCCCCAGCAAGCGACCGAATTCATAGCCAATGCTGTCCCCCACGATCGCTGCCGCTGCCACCACGGCGATCAACACGCGCACGTCCAGCACTTCCTGGCCGGCGAGAAAGCCGGCGACCATCACGATGCTCTCGCCCGGCATGAAGAGGCCGAGAAAGGCCTGGCATTCCAGGAGCACAATCAGAAAGACGATCACATAGCCCCAATGTTCGAGGCCCTGGATCAGATCGCTCAAACGATCGATCATCGTTGCGGTCATGAGTGTTTTCAGATCAGTCACTGGTGGAGTCGAGCCGATATCGCGGCCCTCAAAAAGCAACCGCGCATCCATCTTTACGCAAAACTCGCTCCGCCTCGTCTAAAATCGTTCGGCGCGCAGGACTGTCTCCTTTGCGAAATCGCTGCGCAAAAAATTTTGGCGCGCAGCATCTTGCTGGTTTAAATCCTCCGATGCTTCAAACCGCGAAACGTGCCCGCGACTCTGCCTCCGCCGCCGAGGCGCCTCCGCACGAGC
The DNA here is from genome assembly GCA_963738045.1 of uncultured Verrucomicrobiae bacterium. Taxonomy (GTDB): domain Bacteria; phylum Verrucomicrobiota; class Verrucomicrobiia; order Chthoniobacterales; family UBA10450; genus Palsa-1392. The sequence goes on from CAVTUX010000004.1 coordinate 633,045, forward strand.
GCTATCTCGAAGCGTTTCGCTGGATGCTGCAAACGCGGATCTTGGAGGAAAAGCTGACCAGCCTCTATCGCGGCGGCATGATCACGGGCGGCGTTTACGTCGGGCGCGGGCAGGAGGCGGTGAGCGCGGCGTGCGGTTTGTTTTTGCAGAAGGGCGACGTGATGGCGCCGCTCATCCGCGACCAGGCGGCGCGCGCGGCTTTCGGCGAACCGCTCCTCAACGTCACCCGCACTTATCTCGGCTCGCGCCAGGGGTCGATGCGCGGCCGCGACGGCAATATTCACCGCGGTTACCCCGAGGCCGGGCAACTGGCCATGATCAGTCATCTCGGCGCGATGATCTCGGTCGTGGTCGGCAAACTGCTGGCCAAGCGGATGAAGGGGGAAAAAGACTTTGTTGGCCTGACGACGATCGGCGAAGGCGGCATGCAGACCGGCGGCACCCATGAAGGGATGAACATCGCCGCGGTGGAAAAAGTGCCGCTTGTCCTGGTCGCGTCGAACAATCATTTCGCCTACTCCACGCCTAACGATCGCGAATTTGCCTGCGCCAATCTGGTCGATCGCGCCCAGGCCTACGGCTACGAAGGCCACAAACTCGACGGCACCGATCTGGCCGCCTGTCTCGACGTGATCGGCGGCGCGGTGGAACGCGCCCGCGCCGGCGGCCCGCCGCAACTGGTCGTCGCTTCCCTCCTGCGCCTCTCCGGCCACGGCGAGCACGACGACGCCAGCTACGTGCCGGCGGAGATGAAGAAGGAACGTTGGGCGCAGGATTGTGTCGCGCTCACCGAGAAGTTGATCCTCAAGAACAACTGGCTCGACCCGAAACGCTCAAGCAATGGCGCGCGGAAATTTCCGCCGAAGTGGACAAAGCGGTCGAGACCGCGCAGCGCGAAGCGGCGCCGGTCGGGAGCGAAGAAGATTGGTGCGCGATGTCGACGCGCGAATTGGTCGACGAACCCGGGGGAATGACGAATTCCGAATGACGAAATCCGAATCAATGATGAATGACGAAGCCCGAGAACGGTCAGCGCGTCGCCGGGATTCTCGTCATTCGTGTTCGATTCGTCATTCCTTCGTCATTCCTGACATTCGGATCTTCGTCATTGCCATCATGAGCGTCACTTACCTCGAAGCCATCCGCGAAGCCCAGGCGCATCTTCTGCGCGAGGACGAGCGCGTCTTCATTTACGGGCAGGATGTGAGCGGGAAGTTCGGCGGCGCATTCAAAGCCACCAAAGGCCTGGCGGCGGAATTTCCGGGCCGCGTCCTGAACACGCCGATCAGCGAAGACGCGATGGTCGGGACCGCGATCGGCGCGGCCATGGGAGGGATGCGGCCGATCGTCGAAATGCAGTTCGCCGATTTCTCCAGCATCGCGCTCAACCAGATTCTGAATAACGCCGGCACCCAGTATTGGCGGACGAATATCCCCTGCCCGATCACGGTGCGTTTGCCCTCCGGCGGAACGAAAGGGCAGCGGCCCGTTCCACAGCCAGAGCATGGAAGCGATCTATTCGCATTACCCGGGGCTGGTCGTGGTCGCGCCCGCCACGGTGGAGGACGCCTACACGATGTTGATCGACGCGGTCGCGATCGACGACCCGGTCATCTACTGCGAGCACAAGTATCTTTATTACCATCTCAAAGCCGACGCCCTGCCGAAGGACCGGCTGCCGATCGGGAAAGCGCGAATCGTCAGGCCGGGGCGCGATCTGAGCATCGTCACCTACAGCGCGATGGTGCACGAAGCGCTCGCGGTCGCGAAGCAGTTCAGCGCCGACGGCGATCGAGATCGAAGTGGTCGATCTGCGCAGCGTGAAGCCGCTCGATACCGACACGGTGCTCGCTTCCGTCGCGCGGACCGGCCGGCTGCTGTGCGTGGGCGAATCATTCCCGTGGGGTGGCGCGACCGCCGAGGTCATCGCGCGCGTCGCGACGGAAGGATTCCATCTTCTCGACGCCGCGCCGGCGCGGATCAACGCCAAGGACACGCCGATTCCCTACCATCCGAATCTCTGGAGCGAGCATCGCCCAAACGCGAAGTCGATTGCCGCGAAAGCCCGCCAGATTCTGGCCGAGTAGCCTCTCTCTCAACTCTCACCTACAACTTCAACTTTCTCATGCCGAAAGTTCCAATCACCATGCCGCAGCTGGGCGAATCGATGGCCGAGGCGACGATCGTCGCGATCAAGGTGCAGCCCGGCGACAAAGTCGCGGCCGACCAGGAAATCATCGAAGTCGAAACCGACAAAGCCGTCATGGGCGTAACGACGCCCTGCCCGGGCGAGATCGCGAAGATCGACGCGGAGGTGAAAAGGGTTTACGCAGTCGGCGCGGTGCTCGGTTACGTCGAGGCGAGCGAAGCGGACGCGGCGCGTTTCGTAAAGGAACGCGCCCGAACCGCCGACGGGCGAGGTCGCAAAGGAAGTGCCCGGTCGCGAAGAAGAATCCGGTCAAGGCCGGAAACGGCAGCGGCTCGCACTTCCAGGTCGACGAAACGAGCCTGCCGCAAGTCGCGGCCGGTTCGCATTTCCAGGTCGATCAAAGCCGGCGTGCTTCCCGTGCCCGCGGGCGCGAAAGGCGCTGGCTATCTCTCGCCGCGGGTGAAGGCGCGCATGGCCGAGCTGCAATTGACTCAGGCCGATCTCGCCGCCATCCAGGGAAGCGGAAATGCCGGGCGCGTCACGATCAAGGATCTGGAATCATTCCTTGGCGGCCTGGAGAAACAAACTGCGGAAGACGCGAGCGCGATCCGCACCGGCGTGGCCGATGCGATGCGGCGCAGTTGGACGCGGCCGCTCGCCACGGTCGGGCGTTTCGGTTTGTCTCGATCCGGTGCTGGAAGATCGAAAGAAGCGCGATCCAAAACCAGGTCCGGCTTTGTATGCTCTGCGCGCGCTCGCTTTGGCGCTGGCGGAAACGCCGGCCGCGGCCTCGCGCCTGATCGGCGGTCGCGCGCTGCGCTCCGAGTCGATCGACATCGGCGTCGCGGTGGAAGCGCAGGACGGGATCATGGTTCCGGTCATTCGCGAGCGCGGACAAAACCTCGCTTGCCGACCTAACGAGTCGTTACACCGAGCTGGTCGATCTCGCCCGCCGACGCCGGGTGACTTCCGAGATGACCTCCGGCGGCATCGCTTCGGTTTCAAATTTCGGCACCTTCGGTCTGGATTGGGGCACGCCCATTCCCCTGCCCGATCAAACGCTCCTGCTCGGCCTCGGCGCCGGCAAAAAAGCGCCGACTTGGAGCGAGGAGAAAAAGCAGTTCGTTCCGACCACCCAGGCCGAACTGACGCTCAGCTTCGACCACCGCAGCCTCGACGGCGGCGGCGCCGGGCGCCTGCTGCAGCGCGTCGTCGAATTGTTCGGCGCTCCGGAAAAGTTGTAGCAATTCGCTGTCTCCGGCACCGCCCGCCGTTTGCGACGGTCAGCGACCGCCTCTATCATTTGGGCGCGATGAATTCCACCGCGACGATCGATCCCAACATGACGATGCGACGCGCTGCTCGAGCAATTTCCCGGCGCGCAGCGCGCCCTTTTCCGCCGCTATCACATCGGGGGTTGCGCGAGTTGCGGTTTCAGCCCGGAGGAAACGCTCGCCGGCGTTTGCGCGCGCAACGAAAACCTCGATGTCGAGGAAGTGATCGACCACATCCTCGCGAGCGATGCGGCCGATCGCGCCATGCAGATCGAGCCGCGCGAACTTGCGGAACGCCTCGCCGCGGGGGAAACGGTTCACCTCCTCGACATCCGGACTCGCGAGGAGTTCGACGCGGTCAAGCTCCCGGACGCGCATCTTTTTACCCAGGAATTCATGCAGGAAATTCTCGCCCACTGGTCGCGCACCGATCTGCTTGTGATTTACGATCATCAAGGTGCGCGGAGCATGGATGCGGCCGCTTATTTTCAGGGCCACGGCTTCGAGAAGATCAAAAGTTTGCGCGGCGGGATCGACGCCTGGAGCGCCGAAGTGGATCCTGAAGCTGCCCCGCTATCATTTGGAGTAGCCTGACGATGAGCGACGAACTGGAAAAACGCATCGAAGCCGCGGTCAAAAACCCGCAGAACCTCGGCGAAATGGAAAACGCCGACGCCATCGGCACAGTCGGGAGCGCCGATTGCGGCGATATGCTGCGGATGTGGGTGAAGTTTAAAGAGCAGGACGGCCGCAAAGTGATCGATCGCGCAACGTTCCAGACCTTCGGCTGCCAGACGGCGATTGCCGTTGCCAGCGTCGCGACGCGAGATGCTCGCCGGCAAGACGGTCGACGAAGCGATGTCAATGTCGGGCGAGGAACTCGCAGCACCGCTGGGCCCGTTGCCACCGGTCAAAATCCATTGCGCTCAACTGGTCGAAGGCGCCTTGCGCTCCGCCTTGGGCGGCGAACCTGACGAGGTGATTTCATCCGCAACGAACGCGACTCGGGCGCCAACCTTGATGGAATCATTTGCCCCGCCACAGACCGGAAAGGGCAAACTGAAAATCGTCCTCGATTCCTAACTTAACGAACCTTTTGCCATGCACGAAAACACTGAATTCACCACCAAACGTGAAGTCGAAGCGATCCAGATCCCGAGCGGAACTAAAACGACCATTCCCGCCGGTACGCCCGGTGTCGTCACGCAAACGCTCGGCGGCAGCTATACCATTGCGACCTACCAGGGCCTCGCCCGCATCGCGGAGAAAGATCTCGATGCGATCGGATTGGAAAAGTCTGCGACCTCCAACGGCGAAAAACCGGCCGAAGCCACAGGCGAACCGGTCGATGAGAAAGCGATTTGGGAACAACTGCGCCAATGCTATGACCCGGAGATCCCGGTCAACATCGTTGATCTCGGCTTGGTTTACGACTGCAAGCTGATCCAAAATCCGGGCGGAGGTTCAAAGGTCGAGGTCAAGATGACTCTCACCGCGCCCGGTTGCGGAATGGGACCCGCCATTGCCCACGACGCACAAAGCAAGATCCTCAGCGTCGAGGGAGTCGACGAAGCCGATGTGCAACTCGTCTGGGATCCGCCTTGGAACCAAAACATGATCAGCGAAGCGGGACGGATGAAGCTTGGAATGATCTAGCGCACGGGCTTCCGCGCAATGTCCCATAGGCCGCCGGAACGCCCGCAGATTGCGAACGCGAAGCGGCGATTACAAGTGCTGGAATTTCGCTAGTTTAAAAATGCGTACCGATCCAAGAGCGCAACGTTGACACGCGTTCTTCGCGTCATATAATCACGTCCCCTGCGCCTGCCATCGTCGGGATGGTGCGTGTTGAAATTTACCTGCACGATTCAAATGCCTTCCACTCAAATCATCCTCACAGAAAACGTCCCCGGCCTTGGCGCCGAGGCCGATGTCGTGAAAGTCCGCCGCGGTTATGCGCGGAATTTTCTCCTGCCCAGCGGCAAAGCCTACGAAGTGACGCCGCGCACCATGCGTCAGCTCGACATGCTGAAGGCGAAACGCGCCGAGCGCGAGGCGCGCGAATTGAACGAAGCCGAGGAATTGGCGCGGCGCATTGGCAAACTCAAAGTCACTTTCATCCTGCAAACCGGTGAGACCGGCAAGGCCTTCGGTTCCATCACCGCGAACGACCTGGCTGAGCGCTTGAAGAACGAGATCGGTCGCGACATCGACCGCCACCTGCTCGTCCTTGAGCACCCGATCAAGACGACCGGCGAACACGAGGTGCCGATCAAGTTGCACCCCGACGTCGAAGCGGCTTTCAAGTTCAACGTCAAATCTTCCGAGGAACCAAAACCGGAAGCGCCGGCCGCCGAGGAATCGGCCGACAAGACTCGCGGTCCCCGCAAACGCACCACCAAATAACTAATGCCGAGAGATTCTCGAGGCTCGAGCAGAGCCGCTGAGAAAACTCGGAAAGAACCCGGAAACGGGTCCGGCCGAGAATGGCCTGGACAAGGGGGGAACGGCGGAGGCCAGAAGCTCACAGCTTCTTCACCGGATATTCACCGCGCCCTCCCGCACAGCGTGGAAGCGGAACAAGGCGTGCTCGGCTCGATGCTCATCTCGCCCAAAGAAGCGATCGGTGAAGCGGTCGAGCTGATTAACGAAAACTATTTCTATATCCCGGCCCACCAGACGATCTACACCGCGCTGGTCGACCTTTGGAATTCCAACCAAGGGATCGATCTGATCACCTTTACCCAGGTCCTGCGCGACCGGAACCTGCTCGATACTGTCGGCGGCGCGCCGTTCGTCACCAGCCTCTTCGCCTTTGTCCCGACGGCGGCCAACGTCGGCTATTACCTCGACATCGTGCGCGACAAATACGTCCTGCGCCAGATCATCGCCGCCTGCACCGAGGGCGCGCGCCGTTCCTACGAGGAGCAGGACGAAGTCGACAACCTGCTCGACGAAGTGGAACAGAAAATCTACGCGGTCGGCGAAGACCGCTTCAAGGGCCAGAGCCTGACGATGAAGGATCAGGTGATGGACGCGATCGAAGCGATCGAGAAACTCTGGGAGCAAAAGGGTAGCCTGACCGGGCTCGCGACCGGCTTCGTCGAGTTCGATCGCATGACCAGCGGCCTGCATCCCTCCGAGATGATCGTGATCGCGGCGCGGCCGAGCATGGGCAAAACGGCATTTGTCATGAACATCGTCGAGCACGTCTCGGTACACGAGAAAAGACCGGTCGCCGTTTTCAGCCTGGAAATGAGCAGCCAGCAGCTTGTGCAACGGATGCTTTGCTCCGGCGCGCGGGTCAATCTTCGCAAGGCGCGCGACGGCTTCCTCGCCGACAGCGATTTCGACAAACTGACCACGGCCGCGGCGAAATTGGCCGAGGCCGACATCTACATCGATGACACGCCGGGTCTCACCATTCTGGAGCTACGGGCTAAGGCTCGCCGACTTAAATCAAAACACGATGTCGGATTGATCGTGATCGATTATTTGCAGCTTCTGCGCTCGACCTCGCGGCGCGGACAGGACAATCGGCAGATCGAGATTTCGGAAATCTCCGCCGGCATCAAGGGGCTTGCCAAGGAACTAAGCATTCCGATTATCGTCGCGGCTCAGCTCAATCGAAATCCGGAAAATCGAACCGGCGACAGCAAAGGCCGGCCGCGCCTGAGCGACCTGCGCGAATCGGGCAGCATCGAACAGGACGCCGATCTCGTCGGTCTTCTCGTCAGGCAGGAATATTACGCCGACACCGAAGAGGAAAAAGACGAGACCGAAGGCAAAGCCGACCTGATCATCGCCAAGCAGCGCAACGGCCCGACGGGCGATGTGCCGCTCACCTTCCGCAAGGAATTCACCCGCTTCGAAGATCGCGCCCGCGAGGAACGCGAACCGCTTTAACCTAAAGATCGCGCGGCCTCGACCACGTGCTGCGCGTCGATCCCCAACTCTTTCATCACCTCATTCCCCGGCGCACTCATGCCGAAGCGATGGAGGCCGATGATTTTCCCGTCGAGCCCGACATATTGCGACCAGATCTCTGGCACACCCGCCTCGATCGCCACCCGCTTCCTGCATTCGTTAGGCAAGACTTCTTCGCGATAACTTTCCGGCTGTCGCGCGAAACGCTCGAAGCAGGGCATTGAGACGACGCGTGTCCCCTCACCCAGCTCTTTCGCAGCCGCCATGACGTGCTGCAACTCGCTTCCACAGGATAACAAGATCAGATCGAGCTTACCGCGTTTCCTTCTTCGCGATGTACCCGCCGCGGAGAACCCCTTCGCGTCGTTGCTGTGCGCCGATCTCGTTCAGCATCGGTACCGCCTGGCGTGTGAGCGCGAGCAGCGTCGGCCCATCCGTGCGCTCGACCGCGGCAACGAAAGCACCGGCCGTCTCCTCCGGATCGGCCGGCCGGATAACATCGATCTGCGGCATCACGCGCACGCTCGCCACCGTCTCGACCGGCTCGTGTGTCGGTCCATCCTCGCCCACCCCGATCGAATCGTGGGTAAAAATGTAGATGTTCGGCAGCTTCGACAGCGCGGCCAGCCGGATGGAGGCCCGGCAGTAGTCGGTGAAGACGAGAAACGTCGCGCCCGAAGCGCGAAAGAGGCCGTGATAACTGACGCCATTCATGATCGCGCACATCCCGTGTTCGCGAATGCCGAAATGAATGTTACGTCCGCCTGGGGTCGTGCGGGTGAAGTCGCCGCCGTCCTTGATATAGTTGAGGGTCGACCCGTGCAGATCGGCACTGCCGCTGATCAATAGCGGCATCGCCTGCGCGAGCGGCTGGAGCGCTTCGCTTCCCGCCTTGCGGGTCGCAAGTTTGGCGTCGTTAGGGAAATTCGGGATCTTGTCGAAAAGATCGGCCGGCACTTTGCGGTTCGAGCGCGTCATCGAGCATCTGCGCCCTGTCGGCATTCTTCTTCCGCCAATCATTATAGGTTTTTTCCCAGCGTTCGTATTCCGCGAGCAGATCCTTTTTGTGCTGCGCGAAATATTCGCGCACGTCGTCGGAGACGAAGTAATGCTCTTCGGGCAGGCCGAGACCCTTACGCGCGGCCTCGGCGAATTTCGCGCCTCCTTCCCCGTGCGCCTTCGAGGTGCCGGCGACTTCGGGAATCCCCTTCCCAATGAGAGTGTGGGCGATGATCAACTGTCGGTTTCCCGTTGTTGCGCTCCTTCGCGATGTTGAGCGCGTCGAGGAACGCCTGCATGTCCTGGCCGTCGATTTCCTGCACGTCGAACCCATAGGCGCGGAAACGCATGCCGGTATCCTCGCTCTGCGTTTCCTTGGCCATCGCGTCGAGGGTGACGGCGTTGGAGTCGTAGATCAGGATCAAGTTATCGAGCCCGAAATGGCCCGCGAAGGCGCTCGCTTCCGCCGAGACGCCTTCCTGCAGACAGCCATCGCCGGCGAGGCAAATGACGTGCTGGTCAAAGATGCGATGTTCGGCGGTGTTGAAGCGCGCCGCGGCCATTTTGCAGGCCATGGCGATCCCGACCGCGTTGCCCACGCCCTGGCCCAACGGACCGGTCGTGCATTCGACGCCGGGCGTTTCCATGAATTCTGGATGCCCCGGCGTCTTGCTGTGCAGTTGCCGGAAGCGTTTGATCTCCGCCATCGGCAAATCGTAACCCGCTCAGGTGCAGCCAGGCGTAGAGGAACATGCTGCCATGCCCGGCGGAGAGAACAAAATAATCGCGATTGATCCAACGCGGCTGATCGGGGTTATGCCGGAGCGCGTAGCCGTAAAGCACCGCACCCATTTCGGCGCAGCCTAACGGCAAACCAAGATGGCCGGATTGCGAGTCGTGGACGGCATCGATGCAGAGACCGCGGGCCTGATCCGCCGCGCGCGAGAGGACTTCGAGATTCAAGCTCATGGCGCCAGCTTATATGCGTAAGCGGCCGCGCTGAAAGCAGAGAGTTTTTCGGAAACATGGGGGCCCAATGTCGAAATCCGATCCGCCTGAGGCGGATCGAAATCCGAAACAATTCCGAAATTCAAATGAACAAAATCTGCAAACCGGGAACAACGCTGTGAGATCGTTTTCGGATTTGGTCATTCCTTCGAGCTTCGAGGTTCGAATTTCCGCGGCGAAGCCGCGGCCTTATTTCTTCGGCGAGGACCGGGGACCAGCCGACGCGGTCGGCGCCTTCGTTGGAGCTGGCTTCAGGCTGAAGGTCCAGTGCGCCTCGGCTTTCTTCCCGCCGATCTTCGCTTCCACGATCACGGTGCAGGAATCGCCGTGCAGCGGTTGCGTCACCTGGTAGGAGATCGATCTTGGTCGCCGCGTCGAATTTCGAAGGGACGAGCCCAAGCCCGCTCACGCGCATTTTCACCGAGCCCGCATCGACCCCCCCGATCGCGCCGAGGTTGGCCTTGATCAACGGTTTCGAACTGGCGGTCGACCCGTCGGCTGGCTCTGGCTGCAGACTGTAGGTCGGGATTTCCTCGACCGGGACGCTCCCGCCGCTCGAGGAGCCGCCGAAGTTGATCGCATTCTCAAAAACCTTCGGTTTGTTCCCCTCGATCATGTAGCGGCCTAACGAATCATTCGGCGTACCATAGGTCAGCTTCTGGCCATAGACGGTGAAGACCGCCTCGAAGCGCGCCGCCTTGATGGCTTCCTTGACCCGCTCGTTGTAATAGCCGAACGGCACCGCAAAGCAGTTGACCTTGATGCCAAGCTTTTGCTCGAGCGTGGCCTTCGAGCCGGCCACTTCCTCATTGAGCCACGCGGTGTATTCCTCGGGATTGAGTTTGCGCTTCGTCACTTTGTCGTAGGGCTTGCGCAAATCCTGGTGGGTCTCGCTGTGCGCCTCGATGTCAACACCGGCATCGCGCATCTCGGCCAGTTGCTCCCAGCTCATCGCCGCGCCGCCGCCGAATTTTCCGCCTTTGATGCCCTCGGTGTAAATGAAGAGGGTAAAGGGATAGCCGAATTTTTTCAGGATCGGCCAGGCGACTTCGTAGCCGGTCTTCCATCCGTCATCGATCGTGATAATGGCCGCGCGGGACGGGATGTTCTTCTCGCCGCGTTTCCAGGCCAGAAAATCCTGCATGCCGATGACCGCGATTTTTTTGTCCTTCAGCTCCTTCATCTGGGCCTCGAATGCCTCCGGCGTGATCTCGGTATCGGGTCGGTGGATCTTTTTTTCGAAGCGGTGATAGCCAAATACAACCACCTGCGCGGCCTGGTCGATCACCGGTTTGGCGGGCGTCGGTGCCGGCGTCGGCGTTGCGACCACGGCCACCGTCGGCGCGGGGCTTGGGGTCGGGGTCGCCTTCGCCTTGAAAGCGAAGCTTCCCTTTTTGCAGCCGCCCAAAGCGAGCCCGCAAAGCAGCAAGATAATCGTGAGAAGGTTGCGCATAGATCGAATCGTAGCCATCGAGTGCGACCACGGAAAAAACAAGCGATTTTCGCTCCCTCCAACCGGGGATTCATTTTAGACGGGCTTTCCCTTTACCCGGCACGCGATTGGCTCTATCAACTTTGATGCAGCGTCTGATCAGTGCAACCGCCCTGGCCGCCCTCGCCCTCGCTTCTTTTTTCGGCGGCTGCGAAACCGTCGCGACAAACACGAGCCACACCTTTGACACCGTGGTGGTCGATGCCGGCCATGGCGGCAAGGACAGCGGCGCCTTCCGCCGTTATAGCCCGCCGGAAAAAGCCGTCGCGCTCGATGTCGCCCTGCGGGTCGATCGCAAGCTGCGCGAGTCGCAGCTCAGGACCGTGCTCACTCGCTCGAACGACACTTTCATCCCGCTCGACAGCCGGGTCGCGATCGGAAACGAACGAAAAAAATTCGATCTTCGTCAGCATCCATTTCAACGACTCGCGCCGGCGCGGCGTGGAGGGAGTCGAAACCTATTATCATTCGCCTTATGCTTACGCTCTGGCCGCAGCGATTGAGCGCAGCCTTTCTTCCCTCCCCGGAGACGACGAATCGCGGCGTGCACGCCGCGCGCTTCCGCGTCCTGCGCAACTGCAGTTTATCCCTCCGTGCTGGTGGAATGCGGTTACCTGAGCAATCGCTCCGAAGGCCGGGAGGTGGCAGCGGCGCTTATCGAGAGAAACTGGCGGACAAAATCGCCGAGGCGATCGTTGACTATCGTTACGGCGAAGGCGGCTATCGACGCGCAATCGGCAGTGGCCGCCCGCAGCGGTCGGAGGCGGCGGCAGCAGCACGCGTTCCTGCCGAACGACCGCTAGAACTCGATCCCACGCGCTTCCCGTCCGAGCGCGGCGAGCAGGATGAGGACAAGGAAAACGGCCAGAGTCACGCACGCCATCGTGAGGGCGTAATCCGGCTGGCCATTTGGCCTGACGAAATGCTCCGCCAGTTTCGCCTGCAGCATCGCGGCGTTGGCGGAAAAGAAATTTCCCAACTGATAAACGACGCCCGGAAAAGTTCCGCGCCAGGCGGGCGGCGAAAGCTCGTTCAAGTGCACCGGCACCACGCCCCATGCGCCCTGCACCATGAATTGCATGAAGAATCCACCGGCAATAAGGAGCGGAAGCGTCGGCGAAAAAATCCACGCCGGAATAAGCAGAATCCCGAGCACCGCCGCGAGGATGATGGTGCGACGCCGTCCCCAGCTCTGCGAGAAATGACCGAGCAAAGTTCCGCCGCAGATCGCGCCGAGATTGTAGATGATCGCGATCGAAGCGGTTTGATCGACGGAAAGGCCGCGCTGCTTTTGCAGAAATGTCGGGTAGAGATCCTGCGTGCCGTGCGACATGTAATTGAAGGCCGTCATCAGGAGCACGGCGTAAAGGAGGAGCCGCCAGTGCTGCCGGATGAAGCGCCCCATGCCTAACGACGGCCGCGCCGCCCGCCGCTGGCGTTGCCAGACGGCTGATTCCGGGACGTGCGCCCGAATGTAAATGACGAGCAGTGCCGGCAGCGCACCAACGACGAAAAGCGCGCGCCAGCCAAAATGCGGAAAGACCGCCCAGTAAACCACCGCCGCGAGAAGAAAACCAAACGAATAACCCTGCTGCAAAATTCCCGAGGCGAGACCGCGTGCCTTTGCCGGCAGCGCCTCCATTGTGAGCGACGCGCCCGAGGCCCCATTCGCCGCCCATCCCGATGCCGTAGAGCGCGCGGAAGATGAGGAAAACGGTGTAGTTGGGCGAAAACGCGGTCAGCAGTTCCATCAGCGAATAAAAAATGATGTCGATCATGAGCGGGATCCGCCGCCCGAAGCGATCGCCTAACAATCCGAAAATGAGCGCGCCGAGACGGCCGCATCATGAGGGTGAGGGTGATGGCGAAGGTCACCTGGACGATCGAGACCGAGAAATCGGCGGCAACATTCCGCACGACAAAGGTGAGAAGGAAGAAATCGAGCGCGTCGAGCGTCCAGCCAAGGAAGCAGGCGATGAAGGTCTTGCGCTGCATCTGGTTGAGCGAGCGATAAATCTGGATCGCTTCCACGACTTCGACCCTAAAACCGGCCGCACCCGCAAGGAAGGCAATTGTAGGGCGGGCGCGCCGCCTGTCGCACGTGATCTCCACCGACCGAGACTGTGGGGCAAGCGGAGTGCTTGCCCTACAGTCTCAAGAGAGAACACATCGACGCATCATGATGCGTTAATTTGTTAGTTGCCGAGCCCGCGCCACTGTCTTAAATTGCCGCTTCGCCGTGAACGCCTTTTTCGACCATCCACTCGCCGACCTGCTCCGCCAACGCATCGTCATTCTCGATGGCGCGATGGGGACCATGGTGCAGCGCTATAAATTGTCCGAGGAACAGTTTCGCGGCGCGCGCTTCGCCCAGCACCCGGCGAAACATCTCAAAGGCAACCTCGAACTCCTCCAACTCACCAGGCCGGAGGTGATCGAAGAGATTCACACCCACTATCTCGAGGCCGGCGCCGACATTATCGAGACGAACACTTTCAGCGCCACCACCATCGGGCAACACGATTTTCTTTTCGCCGGCCAACCACCTAACGGGCGGAAGGACGAGGAGTTCTTCGATCAAGTGGTCGGCGACAAGGAGCTGGGGGCGCTCGTCCGCGAGATGAATCTCACAGCGGCGAAGATCGCGCGCAGCCGCGGCCGACCGAGTGGCAAATCAGACCGGCCAGGCAAGATTCGTCGCGGGTTCGTTAGGCCCACTCCCCGTTACCGCCTCGCTTTCGCCGGATGTGAACGATCCCGGTTTTCGCGCCGTCACTTTCGATCAGGTACGACGCGCCTACGAACAACAGGTGCGCGGTTTGCTTGAAGGTGGCGTCGACCTGCTCTTCGTCGAGACGATCTTCGACACCTTGAACGCCAAGGCGGCAATCTTTGCCATCGCGGAGGTTTTCGAAGAACGTCGGGCGCAAGGTGCCGCTGCTGATTTCTGGCACGATCACCGATCTCTCGGGACGCACGCTCACCGGCCAGACAGTGGGGGCGTTTCTCACCTCCATCCTGCATGCCGAGCCGCTCGTGGTCGGATTGAACTGCGCGCTCGGTCCGACCGAGATGCGGCCACACGTCGAAGAAATGGCGCGCCTCGCGCCCTGCTTCACCAGCGCCTATCCGAATGCCGGTCTGCCCGATCCGCTCTCGCCGACTGGATTCCCGGAGACACCGGAGTCGATGGCCCCGCAGTTGCGCGAGTGGGCGGCAAGCGGCTGGCTCAATATTATCGGCGGATGCTGCGGCACGACACCGGAACACATTCGCGCGATTGCGGAAGCGGTGCGTGATTGTCCAGCGCGCGCCGTGGCCAACGTGGGAGGGGCCTGTGCGCCCCGAGGGCAGCGAAGCAGAAGATCGGGGCGCAAAGGCCCCTCCCACACTTGCATCTCTCGGGGCTCGAAGCGCTCGACGTCACCCCCGATTTCGGGTTCCTCGTCATCGGCGAACGGACCAACATCACGGGCTCGCCAAGGTTCTCGAAGTTGATCCTGGCCGGCGACTTCGAAGCCGCGCTGGCGGTGGCGCGGCATCAGGTCGAAGGCGGCGCCAACATTCTCAACGTCAACATGGACGAGGGCATGATCGACTCGGAAGCCGTCATGACGCGCTTCCTGCGCCTGATCGGGAGCGAGCCCGACATCACCCGCCTGCCGATCATGATCGACAGCTCGAAATGGAGCGTGATCGAGGCCGGCCTGCGCTGCATCCAGGGCAAAGGCGTGGTGAATTCGATCTCGCTCAAGGCCGGCGAGGAGGAATTCCTGCGCCAGGCGCGGCTCGTCAGGCGTTACGGTGCTGCGGTCATTGTCATGGCTTTCGACGAACGCGGCCAGGCCGACACCTTCAAGCGCAAGATTGAGATCTGTGCCCGCGCCTATCGCCTCCTTACCGAGCAACTCGATTTTCCGCCTAACGATATCATTTTTGATCCCAACATCCTGACGATCGCGACCGGGATCGAAGAGCATAACGAATACGCCAACGCTTTCATCGAAGCGACCCGCTGGATCAAGGCGAACCTGCCAGGCGCGCGAGTCAGCGGCGGGGTAAGCAACATTTCGTTTTCCTTTCGCGGCAACAACACCGTGCGCGAAGCGATGCACTCGGCGTTTCTCTATCACGCCATCCGCGCCGGACTCGACATGGCGATCGTGAACGCGGGGCAGCTCGCGGTTTACGAAGAGATCGAGCCGGAACTGCCGGAACCTGGCAGAGGACGCGCTCTTCAACCGGCGTCCCGATGCGACCGAGCGGCTGGTCGATTTCGCCGAAACCGTGAAGTCGAAAGGCAAAGTCGCGGCAAAGGATGAAACCTGGCGCTTAGCGACCGGTCGAGGAACGGCTCTCGCACGCGCTCGTCAAAGGCATCGTCGATTACATCGAAGCCGACACGGAGGAGGCGCGACAGCAAAGCTGCGCGCCCGCTCGACGTGATTGAAGGGCCGCTCATGGCCGGCATGAGCGTGGTCGGCGATCTTGTTCGGATCGGGGAAAATGTTTTTGCCACAAGTCGTGAAGAGCGCGCGGGTGATGAAAAAAGCGGTCGCTCATCTGATGCCGTTCATGGAAGCGGAAAAGGCGGAGGGCGCAAAACCGCAGGGCCGGATCGTCATGGCGACCGTGAAGGGCGACGTGCACGACATCGGCAAGAACATCGTCGGGATCGTCCTGCAATGTAACAATTACGAGGTGATCGATCTCGGCGTGATGGTGCCGGCGGAAAAGATTCTCGACGACGGCGCGCGCGCGGCAGGCGGACATCATCGGACTGAGTGGACTGATCACGCCATCGCTCGACGAAATGGTGCACGTCGCGCAGGAAATGGAGCGCCAGGAGTTTCGTCTGCCCTTGTTGATCGGTGGCGCGACCACGAGCCGTGCGCATACCGCAGTAAAAATCGCGCAGCATTATCCGGAGAGCGTCGTCCACGTGCTCGACGCTTCGCGTGCCGTGGGGGTGGTGAATTCGCTTTTGAATCCCGATGCGAGACTAAAATTCAACGCGACAATGCGGAGCGGATTACGAGCGGCTGCGGAACGACCACGCTGATCGCATCCCGCGAGAAAAAAATGCTCACGCTCGGGCAGGCGCAGGCTAATCGCCTACCGATCGACTGGAGCAGCTATCAACCGCCGGTGCCGGAATTCTTAGGGGTGCGATCGTGACTGACACGCGGCTTGGCATGCCGACGCTCGTAGGGAAGTTTCCCTCGCAACACTGGTCGAGTACATCGATTGGTCGCCGTTTTTTCATACTTGGGAGTTGCGCGGACGATATCCTGCGATCTTCGACGATGAAGTGGTTGGCGAAGCAGGCGCGGGAGCTTTTTGCCGACGCGCAAGAATTGCTTGAGCGAATCATGTCGGCGAAAAGCTGCTCACGGCTCGCGGGGTATACGGCTTCTGGCCCGCCAACTCGTTAGGCGACGATGTTGAGATTTATCGCGACGACTAGCGCTACGAAGTAATCGCGACGCTTTCATTTTCTTCGGCAGCAGATGCAGAAGCCGGCCGGTCAGACCGAACTATTGCCTGGCGGATTTCGTTGCGCCGAAGAGATTCCGGCCGGTCGCGATTATCTTGGTGGGTTCGCCGTCACGGCAGGAATTGGTGCGGACGAACTGGCGAAGCAATTCAAGTCAGGAGCAGGACGATTACAACGCGATCATGACGAAAGCGCTGGCCGATCGACTGGCGGAAGCGTTCGCGGAATATCTTCACCACGAAGCACGGATAGCCTGGGGCTTTGGCGAGAGCGAGAGCGTGATGAAGGAGGATCTCATCCGCGAACGTTACCGCGGCATTCGGCCGGCGCGCCGGTTATCCGGCTTCGCCCGATCATGTGGAAAAACGGACGCTCTTTGGCCTTCTTCAGGCGGAGAAAAACACCGGCATCACCCTGACGGAGTCGTTTGCCATGCATCCGGGCGCGAGCGTGAGCGGCCTCTATTTTTCGCATCCGGAATCCCGTTACTTCGCGGTCGGAAAAATCGAGCGCGATCAGGCGCGCGATTATGCGATGCGCAAAGGCGCATCGTTAGGCGAGATCGAGAAATGGCTTTCGCCAAGCTTGAACTATCAGACCGAACGCTGAGGCGGCGCGGGTCTTCCGGGGGACGATCTCCACCTAACGAGTGTCTTCGACCCAGCTGACGATCTCGTAGTTGTTGATGAGTCCGCTGCCCGCCAGTGCTTCGTCGTAATGCAGGTTTGTCACCCCGGTCATCGCCACGGTCTTCCCCACGATGGATCCAAAGACATGGCCGCTGTTCCCACCCCCGTTTACAGTGACGTCGTAGCCCGGAGCGTAAACCGCCGCTGTAATCTGGCCATTACCGCCGAGATTCACGTGCGGCGTTAGATTGCCCGTCGGTTGCACCCCGTAGAGAAGCAGGTCAGCCGGCTGGTTTGCGGGGTTTAGCATGCCCTTGCCGCCAATATCGACGTTCCCCTGGAAATAGATCTTCGCTTGCACGCCGTCGCCAAGAATGATTTGCGAAGTTCCCGCGACTGAGATGTCGCCGGTGACATAGATTTCGATGTAGGTCGGGCTTCCATCCGGGTTGCCGGCGATCGTCAGCGTCTGGCTGCCGCTGATCGAGATCCCGCTCAAACGGTATCGCGAAGAAGCAGAGCCCTGGGTCGCGCTCGCGGTAAGGGTGGCGTTTCCGTTAACAGCGGAAGGAGTTGGATTAATCGAGAGCCAATCCGGTTCGCCAATCGGAATCGGGTCCTGATAGAAGTCGGTTCGCTGGACCCCGGTCACATTGGCTACGCCAGTGACCGTTCCCGAGTTGGTGGCAACATCTCCATACACGTGGGCATTGCCGGCCTGGATCAAGTCGCCGTCTGTGGCGATGTTTCCGTTCTCCTGACGCTTTGTCGCGTCGTAAAGACCATTGGTGGACTTCGTCGGGTCAGTGGAATTGTAACTGTCGACGACAATGTTTTGATTGTTCAGGTTGAGCGTGCCGACAGAAAAGATAGCTTGGCCAAAGGAGGAGAGCGGCGCCACGACCGCCTCGACCCGCCGCGAAGCGTGCGGTGCAGTTCGTTTCGCTGGTAAAGAGGTCGTCGATGAAACGCTGCACGCGCAGGGTCAGCTTGCGCAGTTGGTTGTCCTGCTTGTTAAAGGCGACGCGTGGCGGTCCGGTCAACGGCATGCTGCCGAGTGTTCGCACGCGGTAGTATTGCCAGCCGTTGTCGGATCGATCAGGTTCGCCGGAGCGTCTACGTTTACTTCGATGGTCATCGGCGTGCTGGCGAGGCCGGCGTTTGGAATGATCGTTAGGCCGTGGCTGATCACGCCGTTGCCCGGAGTATTATTCCAGCCATCCCAGGCGTGATTGGGAGCGGGATAGAGCGATTTGCGTAACTCCACGACGGCGAGATCGATTCCCGATTCCGCGGCAATCAACGATTCCTGCCAGGCGGCGGCCTGTATTCCGACCTGGAATCGACCAGAGACCGCGCGGAGCACTTCAGTTGCGAAGAGCGAAAGGATGGCGATGACGAACACTGTCCACAGTAGGACGCTCCCACTCTTCTCAGAATACTGGCTTCGTTGCATTAGTAGACGCCGCTCCCGGTGTCGGTGCGAGTGTTCCGAAGTAAGGTGGTGTTGTACACCGCAGTAGCGTCGATCACGGCCTGCGAATGGCCGCCGGAAACAAAAGTTGGGTTAAAGGTGATCCGGGTCGTCACCACCTTGCCCAGGTCCGTTACGTCAAAGTTAAAGTCGGCCACATTCTCGGCGATCGCGACCGGAGCGGCCGAATCCTGTCGCCGATAGATCGTGCCTTTAAACAGGTAGTAGCGGATTTGAACAACGCTGTCGCTGCTCCCGTAATACACGCCGCCTTCGCCGTCGAGCTGCGGCGCCTGCGGATTGCCCTCGGCATCGTAATAGGCAGGGATGGAGATCGTTGTGTCGTTAGCGGTCGACTCAATGCTAAGTGCGCGGCGCAAATCCAGCGCGAGGTAGTCGGAAATTCGCATCGCATCAGTGTGATTGGTCGCGAAATCGGTCGTGGCGGCAAAATTTCGCTCCAAACTGGTGAACCCCATGATCAGAGCCAGACTGACGGCGCTAAAGATGGACATCGAGATCATGGTCTCGGCGAGCAGGTAACCGCCTCTCGAGGATTGCTGCGGCTTTATCATTTTGCCACGCCTCCCTTGGCCAGAATCGCAACGATCTGGTGCGAAACCGACCGGCTATTAGGCGCGCCTGTATAGCTTACCGTCCAAATCACTTTGACCGCGTTCTCTGCCAGCAAGTCGGGGTCTTGATTGACAATGGTCGCCGTGCCGTTGCTGCGCGTGAGCTCCGTGTTGCCGACGCCGGTACTCCCGTAGGGAACCACGATCAAGGTCTCGACCAGATTCTTGAGTTGGGTGCTGCCCGAGACATCGGCGTCCAGGAGGTTATCGTGCAGCCAGTTAACATCCGTCACTTCATGCCAATTGGCGATCCGCATCGATTCCATTCGCTGTTGCAGAATCTGGCTGGCAGCGATGAATTCCTTGGCACACCGGATCGTGTCCATTGTGGCCATGTTCATCGTGAAAAGAGACCCGAGAAACATGGCCGCGATGGAGGCCGCGACGATCGTCTCGATCAAGGTATAGCCGCTGCAAGCGGGATGGCGTGGAACACGCATGGAGGATGCTTAGAAGCAAGAGAAGTGCCGGTGCTATAATTTCTATAATTTCTTCCCAGGCTAAAAAAAAGGATTCCGCCCGTCTAAGCGGCTGTGGCCGTGGCTAATGCGTGCTGCGGGCAGCCAGTGTCGCCTGAGCACGAAGCAGATCGTGCAGTGTCATGATGCCGGCCGGCTTGTCGCCCGCTTCCAGGACGGCGAAGCCCCCGGGCGCCTCAATGAGCAGGCGTGCGACTTCGCCGATCGTCAGGCTGCGCCGGAAGGTCGCGGCCTGTTCTCGAGGACGGGTGCCCGATTCTCCCTGATCGCGCCTTCGGCTTCGTCACGCGTCAGGCAGCCGATCAGCTTTTCGCCTTCCACCACAGGGAAGCGCTTGAATTGATTCTTCTCGAGGACTGATTTCAGATTTTCCGGCGCCAGATTGTTGATGATCACCGGTCGAAAATTTGCGATTGCAGAAACGGGATACGCCTGCCAGCTGCGCAAGTCGCGCGGCGGAATGACGTGCACCAGAACGATCCCGTCCTGGGAGAGAACCTCGTCATAGAAATTGTGCGTCGTCAGGGCGCGCGAGATCGCTTCGCTCACCAACGCGCCGAGCATGAGGGCGGGGACAAGGGCAAACTGGTGCGTCATTTCAAACACAATCAGGATGGAAGTGAACGGTGCTCTAACAACTGCACTAAGGCAGGCGCTCATCCCGATGATTGCGAGCAGGGTGTGGTCGTCGCCCGTCAAAGGGATGGCGAGCGCGGCCAAACCGGCGAGTGTTCCGCCGGCGGCCGCGCCGAGAAAAAGGAGCGGCGCGAAGATGCCGCCGCATCCGCCCCAGCCGTAACAGGCGACGGTCGAGATCCATTTGGCGAGAAGCAGGACCGCGATTACGAGCCACGGAATCCGGCCGTGAAGCATGGCGGACAAATCGTCGTAGCCGAGACCAAAACCCCGAGACGCCCCGACCAGAGAAACACACTCACGCCGAGCAACCAGACGGTCAGTCCGCCCAGGAGCGGATGCATCCAGCGCGGGAGTCCATTCCATTTCTTGGAAAGAACGCGCGAGGTGCAGCGTGGCACGTTGGAATCCGATGCCGACGAGGGAAGCGAAGGCCGCCGCAAGAGGGACGCCAGCGTAAACCTGCCAGGTCGTGTTCTCGATCTGCGGCAGAACGAACGCCGGGTTTTTGCCGATAATGGCGTGGACGGTGAACGCGCCGAGGACCGAAGCGAGGATGATGCTGCCGATGAGCGGGCTGTTCAGGTCCTGCACGATCTCCTCGAGCACGAAGGTGATGGCGCCAGCGGGGTGTTGAAGGCCGCCGCCAGACCTGCGGCCGCGCCCGCCGCGGCCGGGCGCCGGCGCCGCTGTTTGGGAATGCCGAAGACGCTACTCAACTCCGAAGCGACACCGCCGGCGATGTGCACCGAGGGGCCTTCGCGACCAAGGCTCATCCCGCCGCCGACGTGGAGCAGACCGGCGACGAATTTGACCAGCATGGTCTTCAGCCTAACGAGTCCGAAATCCTCCCAGAAGGCGAACTTGAGCTGCGGGATGCCGCTCCCGGCCGCGCTCCGGATCGACCCGGCACATGAGCCAGCCGCCGCCTAACGAGCAGACAACAACGACGGCGAGCGAGCCGAGGAGGAAGACGGTCGACCGTGCGATGGGAGAGCGCGACGAAGGTGGAGAGGTAAATCCAGTTAATCCCGAGCTCGAAAACGACCGCGGCCAATCCGCCCGCCAGTCCGTAGATTCCAGTGAGAAGAATCGAGCGGCTCGATTCCGGAAGGCGCTGAAATTGCCGGACGAAGAAAGGACACAGGTGCCTGCCACTAAACCCGAGGATTCGGGTTTGGCACGGAGTTTTCTGGGCTTCGACGCCGACCGTCCGGCGAAGAGCGCCGGATGAGAAAGAGCGAATCTGCGATCGAGACGCAGACCCGCGTTTCGCAGAGCGAAACGTCTATAGCACTGAATTCGGATCGGCGCTCGTGATCAGCATCGTGCCGGCTTCGTCTGGCGAGATCTCTTCCGTCTCCGCCACGGTCGCATCGGGCGCGGGCCAGACGACATTCCAGGCGAGGTGCAGCTTCTCGAGCGTCCAGATGCAGTAACGGGTAAAATCGAATTCCCACCATTTCAATCCGTGCGCGGCGCAGCGGGGTTTGGCGTGATGGTTGTTGTGATAGCCTTCGCCGAGCGCGCCGAGACCGACCCAGAAGTTGTTTTTGCTTTCGTCCGAGGTCTCGAACGTGCGATAGCCGAATTGCTTCATGTGGCAGATCGAGTTTACCGCCCAGGTGCAATTGTAAATGATCAGCATCGGCACGTAGAGACACCAAAGGAGACCGGCGAGACCGAAAGTGGCGAAAAGAATGCCCGCCATGAGCGAGATGCGGGAGGACGTAGAGAGCGGAATTTTCCCAGAGTTTGCAGTACCAGATCTTGCGCACGTCGGCCGCGTAACGCAGAGAGCGCTCGCGAAAAGAAGGTGGCTTGCGGATAAGCCACATCATATGGGCGTAAGGGAATCCGTGCCGCGGACTGTGGATGTCCTCTTCGGTGTCGGATTTCAGATGATGAAACCGATGGTCGCCGACCCAAGTGACCGGATCGCCCGCGAGACCGATCGCTGATCCGGTAGCGAAGAAAAATTTCAGCCAGCCCGGCATCTCAAACCCGCGATGGGTCAGATAGCGATGCAGATAAAGCGTCGTTCCGAGACCGATCCAGAGATAAATTCCAAACATAACCG
Source organism: uncultured Verrucomicrobiae bacterium (assembly GCA_963738045.1). GTDB lineage: Bacteria > Verrucomicrobiota > Verrucomicrobiia > Chthoniobacterales > UBA10450 > Palsa-1392. The sequence goes on from CAVTUX010000004.1 coordinate 655,324, forward strand.
GCAGATAATAAAGTTGGAAACGCGTCCAGACAGCCGCGACTCCGAGGAGTTGCAGCACGACGAGGATCGTGAAAATGGCGATATTAAATTTTTCGTTTTTGAACATAGCGAGGCGTGGAGCAGGTTGCCGCCGGTCGGAGAGAAGGTCGCAGCCTCGCCGGGAAGCGGCTGCAGGGCAAGCCGTTTTTGCCAGAGATTGCGGCGAGGCTTTTCGTTAGGCCAAATATCGCGGACTCCAGAAGAAGGATTACGCCCGGCGGGGGAAAGGCATATTTCCGGATGCGCGTTTGAGCGCGGCATGGTAAACATCGCGCAGACTCGGCAATCGCGGGGTGTAGCTTAGCTTGGTAGAGCGCCTGGTTTGGGACCAGGAGGTCGCAGGTTCAAATCCTGTCACCCCGATTGCCGGACTCCGATGATGCGATGAAATTTTTCCTGCCGCCCCTCTTTGCGCTGATCGTCGCTGCCGGGGCGATTGTCTGGGCGCAATCTTCGCCGAGCCCGGCCAACGCTTCCACCCAGAAGGCAACTGCGCAGCTTGACGCTTCGCTGCCGACGCCTTCACCGTCCGCCACGGCAGCGATCGAACCCCCGTCGATCATCCCGGCAAACATCCTTCCGCCACCGGGCGCGCTTCCGAAAGTGCCGACGATCCCCGACCTGGAGCAGTTAAACGCTTTTTTTAAACAAACCTCACTCGGCAAAACCGCCGACGACTATCGCCTCCACCTGCAAACGGCGGAGTTGCAAACGCGGATTCGAAATGATCAGGACCTTCACGCGCTGAAGGCCAAGGCAATGCGAGTCTCGACAGATCTGGAAAGACGCCACCTGCTCAAGGCCTATTATCAGCTTTACTACAGTAAGCTGCGGGCGCTCACGACCGCACCGGATCTCACTGCCTATCTCAATTCGCAGGAAGCAGGCTATGAGGCGAGCTTGCTTCAGCCGCGGGTCCGGCACGAAACGGATGAAGCGGCCACAGCGGCGCTCGGCCCGGCGAGAGCCGGAGCGAGCCCTCCTCCGGCACTACCCACGCCCGTGCAAGCGCGCGCCGGAAACGGGCGACGACCGTAGCCCGGGGGTGGAAACCGAAGGTTGCCGCGTCAAACGAGTGCGGCTAAAATGGCCGAGCGAAAACGGCGCATTCGTCTAGTGGTTAGGACACAGCCCTCTCAAGGCTGGTGCACGGGTTCGATCCCCGTATGCGCTGCAAAATCTTTCGTGGGCGAAATCGCCTGAATGAAAGAATAACGCGACCGAACTGCGCTCGTGGTGAAGCTTCAGCACGAAGCTGACGCCACCTTCCGCGCGTTGCGGCTTTCGCTTGCGTTTCCAACTCGGCAGGGTGCACCAGGCACGCGCGCGGGTTGCGACGCGCAAGAACTATCGCCACAGCAGGCACGCCAGATCGGTGTCTCTGAAACGATGCCATGTTCCGGTCGTCAACGTCCCGAAGAGGTCGGCCACGTTTTTCCGAGTCAGACCCACTTTTCTCCTGAATGGCTCATTCTAGAAATTATATTATCTCAAAACGGCGGCACAGTGACTGCTCCTGATTGTTCTTTCGCAGACCTGCCTTACGCCGATACGTCGCCTCTGTGAATCTTTATGATGGCATCGCTTTGGGTGCGAAAGGCACGTCGCAGCTTTTTGGGCAGGGTCATTCTAATGGGGAGCACGATGGGCAAGCACACTGGTAAAAGCCGCGGGGAACACATCCGAAACGATTTCGATTATGACGCAACCGATCTAAACGTGACCGAGCGCGGTCGCCGATTGACCGAAGAAAAACGCGGCTGCAAGCCCAGCAAGCCGCCCGATTTCATTAGCCGCAGCCAGCTTGCATTAGCGATTAGCCTTTTGCATGACGCGGTCTCTAAAACCATGCGTAGCGCCCTGTCACCACTTGCCGGTTCTCTCTCGGCAATCATCGCCGCGATTCTGCTCTATCCCTCCAACCACGCCGATGCCCAGGCGCCCCCCGGCATCGGGATCATGTATCTAACAAATAGCGATGCAGTCGGAGACCCGATACATAATTGGTCTAACGATCCCGCATTAACAAACCCGTTTGCGCAAGGCATAGCCTTGCGAACGCAGTGGGGTAGGGTCGAGCCCCACGAACACGCGGACGCAAATGACTTTTATTGGGACTTTCTCGATCAAGGCGTGGCCTTGGCCGCCGCTAACGGGAAAAAGGTTTCGATTCTTGTAACGGCCGGGGTGACGACTCCGCAGTGGGTTTACGATGCCGGTGCGGCTCTTTTCAACGTAACGGAGCAATATGGTTATTCGTCGATCACAGATGGAGTTACTACTGCCGGATCGACTACGGTAAGAAGTGCCGGGGATACCGCGGCCTGGGATTCTCATTATAGCATAGGGTTACAGGTATCCGGTGGCAGCATACCGGCTGGAGCGACTATCGTCGCGGTGAACTCAAGCAGCAGCATTACGATTTCTGCGCCCGCAACGGAATCAGCTACGGGAGTCGCGGTCGTGACCGCAAAGATTGAGCCGATGCCCCTACCGTGGGACCCGGTCTTTCAAGCGAAATGGGGCGCGTTTGTCCGGGCGTTCGCCGCACGCTACAGCAGCGCTCCGAACCTTGCCTACGTTGTAATGGGCGGTCCAGGTCGAAGAGCGGAAGCGTATTTCTGTTTCACGCCCGGCGATATGGACTACTTCATCAACACCCTCGGGGGGCTTCCGAACTGGGAACAGGGCGTCCGATGGATTATCGATCAATACGGCACTGCCTTCCCGAACACGCCATTCATCCTCGACATGGCGTCGCCAATTCCAACGGCCGACGGGGATGCTTCCTTGCAGGCGATATGTAATTATGGGGCCGCTCAATATCCCGGCAATCATTTCGGTGTAAAATCGGACGGCCTCCAATATCCGAGTGGTCCACCAAATGGCTCCGCCGGAGTCACGGAGGTTTCCCTATTGTGTCCTACTTCGACCGTGGGGTACGAATTCTACCTGCCCCAAGGGGGGGCCGTCGACCCCGAAACAGGACGATTGCTCTTAGACTTGGGATTGGAAAGAGGAATTGCCTTTGGCGCGCACTTCATCGAGGTCTACGCTCAAGACTGCGATGACCCCAACTCGGCTACAGTGCTTACATCCGCTGCACGGACACTAACAACGACCCCACCGATTCCCGGGGCTCCCAACGCTTTGACGGCGTCCGCTACGTCCTCGTCGATGATTGATCTTGCCTGGAACGACAATGCCACCAACGAAATTGGAGAACGAATCGAACGCAGTGTTGGATCGAACTCCGCCTACGCTCTTTTGTTCAACACCGGGCCTGGCATCACTGTGTACACCGATGGGACCCTGCTCGATGGCGTCCAGTACCACTACCGCATTCAATCTTTTAATACCGGAGGGTTTTCCCCCTATTCCAACGAACAATCGGCCATCACACCCTTAAACGGTCCGACCGCTCTCACCGCCACGACCGTCTCTTCCTCTCAAGTCAATCTTACCTGGACTGATACGTCAGCTACTGAAACCGGTTTTGAAATCGAACAAAGTCCCGTTGACAACCTACACTACACTCAAATCGCCACCGTTGACGCCCACGTAACCTCGTACACGGCTTCCGGGCTCGAAGAAGGAACCCAGGTACTATTATAGAGTGCGAGCATACAATGCGCTTCTAAACTCCGACTACAGCAGTGAAAAACGCACCACCACGCTCTTCAATCTTCCCGCCGCGCCCTCCAATCTTATAATCACCTCTCTTACTTCCACCAGAGTATTTCTCGCCTGGACCGACAACTCTGAAAACGAACAGGGTTTCACAATTCAGCGAAAGCAAGGCGTTGCGGGAACCTATACTGATATCGCAACCCTCAGCGCCAATGTAACAACCTATACGGATAACGACAGCGCGCTTTTAGATGGCACCAAATACTATTATCAGGTCTATGCCTACAATTCTGCTGGAAGTTCTCCCCTTTCCAATGAAGTAAGCGGCACAACTCTTCTCGCAACCCCAGGATCGCCTCAAGCGACCGCCGTGTCGTCTTCTCAAATAAGGCTTACCTGGACCGATAAGTCCTCCACCGAAAGCGGTTTTAGGATCGAACAAAGTCCGATCGATAATGGTCACTTTACCCAGATTGCCACCGTAGGCGTGAATGTAACCTCTTACACCAACTCCGGTCTTGCCGAAGCAACCAAGTATTACTATAGGGTGCGAGCTTACAATACGATCGCGACCTCGGCCTATAGCAGCGAAAAGCACGCCAAAACGCTTTCTGATATTCCCGCAGCGCCGTCCTCGCTTACAATCACCTCCCTCACTTCAAACAGAATCTTTCTTGCCTGGACTGACAACTCTGGAAATGAAGCAGGTTTTAAGGTTCAACGAAAGCAAGGTGCTACAGGGGCCTATGCTGAGATTGCAACGCTTGGAGCCAATGTGACAACATATACGGATAACGATAGCGCTCTTTTGGATGGTACGCAGTACTATTACAAAGCCTGTGCCTACAACACCGCTGGAGATTCTCCTTTTTCAAATCAAGTCAATGGCACCACTTCTCTTGCGACCCCAACATCCCTTAGCGCCACCGCCGTGTCTTCCTCTCAAATAAATCTTAGCTGGACTGATAACTCATCCACCGAAACCGGTTTTACGATCGAGCAAAGCCCTATCGATAACCTACACTATTCTGAAATTGCCACGGTTGGCCCGAACATAGGTTCCTACGTTGCTTCAGGTTTGGCTGAGCGCACGAGGTATTACTACAGGGTGCGAGCCTACAACGCGATTGCGACTTCCGCATATAGCGGGGACAAGAACGCTACTACGCTTTCCAGCATTCCCGTGGCGCCATCAGCCCTCGCAATTACCTCCGTCACCTCAAGCAGAGTCTTTCTCGCCTGGACTGACAACTCTGGAAATGAATTAGGTTTCAAGGTTCAACGAAAGCAAGGTGCTACAGGCGTTTATGCTGAGATTGCAACGCTTGGAGCCAATGTCACAACTTATACGGATAACGACAGCGCTCTTTTGGATGGTACGCAGGTACTATTACAAGGTATGTGCCTACAACACGGCTGGAAATTCTCCTTTTTCAAATCAAGTCAACGGCACCACTTCTCTTGCGACCCCAACATCCCTTAGCGCCACCGCTGTGTCTTCCTCTCAAATAAATCTTAGCTGGATTGATAACTCATCCACCGAAACCGGTTTTACGATCGAGCAAAGCCCTATCGACAATCTACACTATTCTGAAATTGCCACGGTTGGCCCGAACATAGGTTCCTACGTTGCTTCAGGTTTGGCTGAGCGCACGAGGTATTACTACAGGGTGCGAGCCTACAACGCGATTGCGACTTCCGCATATAGCGGGGACAAGAACGCTACTACGCTTTCCAGCATTCCCGTGGCACCATCAGCCCTCGCAATTACCTCCGTCACCTCAAGCAGAGTCTTTCTCGCCTGGACTGACAACTCTGGAAATGAATTAGGTTTCAAGGTTCAACGAAAGCAAGGTGCTACAGGCGTTTATGCTGAGATTGCAACGCTTGGAGCCAATGTCACAACTTATACGGATAACGACAGCGCTCTTTTGGATGGTACGCAGGACTATTACAAGGTATGTGCCTACAACACGGCTGGAAATTCTCCTTTTTCAAATCAAGTTAATGGCACAACTCTTCTCGCGACGCCAACAGCTCTTAGTGCAACCGCCGTGTCTTCATCCCAAGTAAGTCTTATCTGGACTGATAAATCAGCGTCTGAAACCGGTTACTTAATTGAAAGGAAAGAAACCAGCGCTGGCACCTATGACCAGATCGGAAGTGTGGATATGAATGTGCATAGTTATGTTGACACATACGCATTTGCATCCCGCACAAGGTATTATTATCGGGTGCGCGCCACCAACGGAACGATTAATTCGGAATACTCAAACGAGGCTTTTACAACGCCTGCTCCTTAAAAGTGCCTCGTCAGAAGGTGGTCCGGTGCTGAAACCATCGGGGCGAGCTGTTACACTCGGATGGTGCCGGCTCGCGGGTAGGAATCAGTGCTCAGAGTTCAACCCTTTCACGCTGAATCTGGACGGGGCGTGCTCGGCCGCGCCTCGGCTGTGAGTGGACCAGGGATCTTTTCTCGAGTTACGGTATCGAGTGGCCCCTGTTGGTCTGCACCGATTGCAGATCCGGCCTGTCCACTATGCCGCTCAGATTGATATCGTCGCGGAAGTTGCCGGCATTGACCACCTGATTTTTGTCGGTCTTAATCCGTTGCTGGTCCGGTCTGTCGACCCTGCGATTGCCATTTACATCGGCCGTGAGGAAACCAAAGGGAACGTCGCCATGTTGCTGGCCGTCGCCGTTGATGTTTTGCACACGCAGCGTGACCACTTCCGCACTCGTCACCCCAGTCAGCGGAGCGGTCAGGCTGTTGCCACTGAAGGAGATCGCACCAACGGTGGCGGTGCCACTAACGACCTGAACCTCGCCAGAGGTGACCGCACCATCAAAGGTGAAGACGGCGTTGTAGGTGCTCGCGCTGCGGTCTTCCACGCCGGAGGTGCCGGTGAGCGGCATCGCGATATCGAATGTACCCGCCCCGCCATGAGTCAGGCGTGACGCCGCGCTCAGCAGAGTGAGGACAGAGGTAGGAGGAGCGACCCGGACATAATAAACGTCCTCTTCATGCTGCCCCCGGCTTGGATTGAAGTTGAACGTAGCCGAATATGCCACATCGGCTCCGGTGTTGTCCGACACCATGGTGATGTAATCGCCTATCTTGCTCTGGTTCGGATAGCCTTCGAACGGATTAAACGAATCACTCACCGCGACGTTCGGCGCCCAGGTCACGCCCGCATCGGTGCTCCAGGAATAGAAGAGTTGCGAGTCGGTGTTATTCGCCGCATTACGCGTGTCATACCAGACCGCATCGAGCCGTCCATTAGGCGCGACGGAAAATGTCCCAAACCAGTGCCACTTGCTGGGATTGACCGGGTCGTCATTGATCTTCTTAGGTGCGCTAAAGGTCAGGCCGCCGTCTGTGCTGCGCACAAACATCACGTCGGTCGTGCTGCGCCCGTTCGGCACCACGCTGGCCAGCATGTAAATGTTGTTGTTAGTCGATCCGCCGGAGCGATCGACCGCCAGGAATACCTGTCCATCCAGACCTGCTGGATTGATCCCCCCGCTCCCGAGAGAGCCACCCAGATTGACGGCGGTGCTTCGGTCAAAAATTGGCGTCTGGGTCGCGATCTGCGCATTGCTCGAGCGCTCGCAAAAGAAGGTGCTGAAACCTTCGCCGCCGATAAAGAGGTTGCCATTGGTGTCCGTGTCGAGCGTTCCGTATACCGGCGAGTTAGGAATATTAATCGGCGACTGCCAGGTGACTCCGCCATTGACGGAACGTTGGAATTGCACCCCGCCGCCGCTGCAGTTAATGCCGTCGTCCGACTGGTATTGGAACCCATGTCCCGGGCCGTTGGTTTTATCGATCGTGAACCATTGCTTGTCGCCGCCGCCGCCGCCTCGCTCACCGGAGAGCAGCGTCCAGGATTGGCCGCCGTTTAACGAACGCCAAAGGTCGTCGCAAAAAAAGGAGGTGTTTACATCCGACTGGAGGCTAAGGTAGAAAAAGTTTCCTACCTCATCGGACTTTGTCACCGGATCGCTGCGGAAGACGTTGTTTTCGAGGACACCGGGGAAGGTCCATGTTGCGCCGCCATCGGTCGTGTAACCCCAACCGCCCTGCCGGAAGTTGGAGGTCACGTCGTTGAACTGTCGCCAGGCGATGGTCTTCTTGTTGCCATTTGTCGGGTCAACCGAGATCAGCATTCGTTCGCGGCGTCGCCGAGGATATTTTGGTGATTTGCATCGACGTTCACCTGGAAACTGGTGAAGGAACCGAATTGCGAGATCATTCGCGGCGAAGTCTTTATCGTCCGAGGGGGAGCAGGCGGGTTATCGTATTTCTCCAGCGGCTCATTTCGGGGCACCCTGGTAGTCGGCGCCAGTTGGCCCGAGGCAAGGGGAACCAAAAACAACGACAACAGACAAGTGGAAAGGGCGGCCTTTAACATTCTAAAAAGAATTATCATAAGAAATTCCCTATTTGAGCGGACTTCGACTACAGAAACAGAGCACAGTCGTCAAGACAAAACAGGGAGGCAAACCCCCAGGTTAAGTGCGCGTCATTCGTGTACCATCGACCTTACTTTTTTGTCAGATCCTGCCAGCTGCGCAAGCAACCCGGGGTCTGCTCCCCCATTCACGAAACGCTCGCGCTTGTGACGGCGGAATTGAGATGGCCGCCCGAAATCGAAGTCAGCGCTGCCAACCGCGAGGCCGGAAGTTTTCGGACAAATTCGGACACTCGAACTGCGTGTTTCTGCGCGAATACGGCAACATGATGAAATCCCTGTTTCCCTCTAACATGCGAGACGGTGCGGAATCATGTCGAAATCGCGCAGCCTCGCGAAGCGTCAAAATCGGGTTCGATCCCCGTATGCGCTGCCATCCCTTCTCAGCGCGCCCGCCTCTCAGCAGGCTGCGGCCGTTGGTCGGAGATTCCACGCCGGGTAGTGAGATAGACAGCGAAGCTGCCGAGCCAATGGCCGCCTTCATAATGCGCCCCGGTCACCGCCGCGAGTCCTGCCTGTTTGTGGGCCGCGGCGGCCGCCTCCAGCGCGGGGCGGCGCGGGTCATCTGCCGGCAGGCCTGAGATGATTCCCTCCAGCATCCACGCCCGGCTGAGGTTTAGCCCATCCAGATGGGCCAGCTTTGGATCACTCGGGTCGGGTGAAACCACCACCGGCAGCCAGTCGGCATTCGGCGCGGTCGGGATCTGTGGCATGAAGGCGGTCAACCAGCTTGCGAATTCGTTAGGCGCAAGGATCCGCCGCATCACATCAGCTTCGCCCAGTGATGGAGAAAGAAAATCTTCGCCCGAAGGCTCGTAGGCGAGCGGACAATCTTTGTCGTTCAGGAAGAACTTCTTCGCAGAATCAGCCGCCAATTTGGCCAGGGCCTGATTGCCGCTGCCGCGCGCATAATCAAGAATCAAGCCGAGCGCAAAGGCGGTCTGATCATGTTCTCCGATGCGCACGGGATGCGAGAGCTTGGGCAGCCAGTTCGAGAGTCGCTCCACCGCCACCTTCTCGAGCGGGCGCAGGTTCGCCGAAAGCTCCCGGGCGAGCGGATCGTCCCATTCGCGAAGTTCGGCCGAGAGCTGGAGCAACCAGGCAAGCCCATAGGGTCTTTCGAAACTCTGCCGTCCCGTTCCGGCAAGGTAAGCGGCTTCCTGTTTAATATTTTCACTCGTTAGGCTTTGCCGCAGCGCTTCCCGCGCGTCCCTGGCAAATGAAGCCTTGGGAAAGGTGCGCGCCAGCCGTGCGAGCAGCCAGTGACCGTGGACCGAGGAATGCCAGTCGTAACAGCCGCAAAACGCCGGCGTAAGTTTGCGCGGCGGCGCCACGTCCGCATCGCTGTTCAGGGTATGACTGATATGGTTGGGATATTCCTTGTGCACGCAGGCGAGGGCGAGACGCGCGAATCGCTCCGCCACGCTCGTATCGAGACGCGGGGCCGGCTTTTCCGCAGCGAAAGCGAGCACAGGCAACGATAACAGAAACGCAATGATCTTCTTCATCCCACGCGACCCTAACACATTTGGCATTCGGCCCGCGTTACGGAATTTCGGCTAGGCGCGGCGATTGCCCGTGTCGGGCCCGGCGGTGCCACCAAACAATCGAGCAAGATCGAACGCGAGGAACCGGCCTGCATGCGGTTGTCGAGTGGACTGCCGTGGCATGCTCTGCCCGTGAAACGGCCGCTGCGTGGGAAAGATTATCAATTGCAAGCGCGCGCTTGGCGATGTGAGCGGTGCGGCAGCGTTGCGAACTGACCTTGCGCAAAATCGGCACGCTCTGGTGGGATGGATTACGCAGCTGTCGCGCAAAGAATTCGACGAGCCGAGTGGGATAACACGATCCAGGAAGAGCGAAGAACGCTCTTTGCGACAATGTGAAAATATTTGGGACATGTTGCCCAAAAAAACACCTCAAACATTCTGTCAAGGTGCAACGGAGGTCAGCTCGAGCTGCCGCTCTCGAACCGCCGGATGCGATGGCACCGTCAGGACTGAGCAAGGAGCATGGCGCACCACGTGCTCCGCGGTGCTGCCGAGCATCACGTGACTGAAACCAGTCCGGCCATGCGTCGCGGTGATTATGAGTTGCACCTGCCGCTCTTCAGCGAATGTGGTCAGGGTCTGTACGGGCGGTCCGATCTTGACCTCCGTTGCGTACGGCACCCGGCCGAATTCCACCTGACGGATGAATCTGCTCATTTCCTTTTCGGCACGTTGCCGGGCCGCTTCCTCCAGCGAATAAGAGTTGTAGATGGCAAAGTCATCAACAGTGAAGGCCGGGCCCTGGTAGACGACATTGACGACGATGATCCTCGCCGCGATTCGATCAGCGAACCTGATCGCATATTTCAATCCCTCCAGGGCGCACGCGGAAAAGTCGACCGGCACCATGATCTTGCCGATTCGCTCTGCTTTTGGCGGCAAAGTGCGGGTTCTTCTTCCTTTGGCCTGCGGACCGCGGGCGACGTAAACCGGACAGGGAGCATGTTGCACGATCCGTTCCGCAGTACTGCCCAGAACAAGATGCTTCCAACCGGTGTAGCCATGAGTCGCGGACACGATCAGGTCCGCCTCGAGCTCCTGCGCGAGAAGCGCAACCTCGTTGAAAACCGGGCCACCGACCCGTACCTGACAGCTACCGGTGCAACCATGTTCCTGGGCCAGTTCCCTTAAGTGTCGCAGCCCCTCCTCTTTTGCCTCATCGAGCGAGCTACGAACTGGAACCGGAATCGCTTCAACCAAAATCATGGCATCGGCCGGGTAATAATATTCGGATACGTTTCCAAGGTGGACGGTCGCTCCAAAACGTCGCGCAAGGCCGGTAGCGACCTCAAGCGCGCCTAACGACATTTTCGAGAAGTCGATCGGGACGAGAATGTTTTTGAGTTTCAACTTCTTTGGCCTGGTCGTTGTCATCGATTGATCTTGTTTCCGATTTTTCGCGCGAGTTGCTGGAGAAGCGTAAGAGATTGCGCCCGACTCAGCACCAGTTACAAATGCCCGAGCTCCTTCAAGAATTCCGGCGGAGGTTTTGGCAAATTCGTCCCAGAGTGTCAACGCTCAATTCATCCCCGGAGAAGAGGCATGACAAAAGGAGCCAGCGCGTGGATGAGCTCCCGCGAGTCGGATGGGACGGCTCGCGGAAGCGAGAGTTTATTCCACGCTCGCTTACGGGAGGCTATGGTCGGAGTGGGTCTTGACCTCAAGGTGGTCGGGCTTGTCCACCACACCGCTCAGATTGATGTCGGCGCGGAAGTTGGAGCCTGTGACCACTTGATTTTGTCAGTCTGGACAATGTTATCGTCGGGTTTTTCAACCGTGCGATTGCCGTCCACGTCGCTGATGAGGAAGCCAAACGCCACATCCTGCGTCGCGCCACCCCCATTGACGCCCGAGATCTCAATCGTCACGACCTGCACGTCGGTCACGCCGGTAAGCGGAACCAGCATTTCGTTACCGCTGAAGGTCGGTGTGCCGGCCGTGGCCGTGCCGCCGACAACGATGGCATTACCGGAGGTAACGGGGATTCGGGATTCGGGTCAGGCATCAAAATCTTGACAGCAAGCGGTTCGGCTTGGTTCCCCGGCGTCATCTCGTAAGCAGCGCGTCCAGGCCTAACGAGCGGTTATTGCGATTCCAGCCCCGGCGCTAGGCATCCAGTGGCCTCTGCGGATCCGGCAGCGAAGCCGACTCGTCGTGCGGCACGATTGGAGGAGGCGGCACCACATCGGCGGCGTGAACTGCGGCGACAGCCGCCGATTCCTGCGGGGCCGGCTCGGGCGTTCGGCTGAGGCTCTGCCGTTGGCGCTTCGGCCAGAGCGGCCTCACCGGCTACGGGCGAGGGCTCAGTCGTCGGCTCCTCACTCACCGGCTCGTTAGGCGAAGGTGCCGGCGGCAGGTTCCCGTTAGACGCGGCCGCTTTGGCCACCGGGGCACTCGTCGCGGGCGCCTTGGTTCGCGGCAGATCGAGCGAACCATCGTTAAATTCAATCACGTGGCCCTCGCTGATCAACCAGTGCAGATCGGAAGCCAGCGCCATTTTCTTTCGTTCGCGCTCTTCTGATTCCCCCGCCACGTCCGGATGCAATTTCTCGAGCAGTTGTTTGCGATTGATGCCCGGGCTTTCAGTCAGAGCGGTCAGGACTCCGGCGACCGACGACGAGAACGACGAACTGGTGCGACTGAACGGGCGTGCCCGAATCGGAGAGACAAAAAGCATGCCCTTGCGATGCCGGAAAATTTGCAACCCGCCCAGTCGAAAAGCGCCGCTCAGCTCCTGCATCATCCTGGCTGGCGAGCGGAATTCCTGGGCCCATGCCTGCTCGATCAATTGCCCCAGCGATCGATCGGCCAGTCGGCGACTGACGACGCCGTCAATCGTCAGTTCCATGCCGCTGTGAATTAATCCTGGCAGATAAGTCTGTCGAAAATGCCGCTCGGTTTCGGCCGCACTTTTGAAAGTAATCGGTGTTTCCTCCTGCAGCGTCACATAGGTGGTCACACTGCGCGCCTCCTCCTTCCAGCGCTCGACCGCTTCCGGACTGGTCACGATTTCGATCTGCCGCTGGTATTCTGGAAAGCTCATCCGGCGACTGAAACGCTGCTCGTAGAGATTGCGCAGTTGCGACTGATAGGCGTGGTGATTGGTCGGGCCGAGGAAGACTCCGCTTAACCGACAGCGCGCCACGGCAGTGAAATTGCCCTTGATCGGCTCAGACTGCGTCACCTCGCTTTGATAGAAGCGGTTCCTCTCGCTCTGGAAAGCAGCGTTCTCCAGCACAAGCCGATCGCTCGCCACCGGTCCGTTTTCACCGAGTTGAAACAAGGCCGCCGTCTCGGCTTGCAAATGCACATCATAACGCTCGGGTTTGTCGAGAAACATCCGCGCCAGGGAAAAAACCGAATAGGCGAGATGGCCGGCCTTGATCTGCGCCAGAACGCTCTCGAGCACGCGCGCATCGGGAACGAAGCGCACCTTGACGGCGGGCAGCGGCGCGGCGGGAGCTTGCGGTCGGTGCGCCTCGGGCGGTCGTCGCGTCCCGGGGCGGCGCTCGCGATCGCGCTCGCGTGGCCGGCGTTCCCCGTCTCTGCCCCGGGGTGGTCGAGGGCCGCGCCCGCGTCGGTCGCCTCCGTGGCGCGCGGGCCCGCGGCCGTCGCGCGCTTCGATTCCTCGACCCTCGTCGCCGGCATAATGCGCATAGGCGTTTTCGTTAGGCGTCTCCTTCACCCAGGCAGGCAGGAGCTTCAGATCCAGAAGGTCCGGCACGTCTCTTTCCTCGGGCATGAGAGTCTGTACGCAATGGCGGACGGATGTAAAATCGCGCGCACGGGCAAAGGCCGCCGGGCACGCGAAATAAATTGACAACGAGGCCAATTATTTTAGTTGCCAACGTGACTCTCCGCCGTTAAGCGGTGACCCACAGAATCGAACCAAGGAGATTAAGTTTTATGTCGGACAAACCGATCGAAGAAAAAGTGAAGGACATCATTGTCGAGCAGTTGGGCGTCAACCCGGAACAGGTGACCCCCAACGCCTCGTTCATTGAAGACCTCGGGGCCGACTCCCTCGATATCGTCGAGCTGGTGATGGCTTTCGAAGAGGAATTCTCGGTGGAAGTGCCGGACGAAGATGCGGAAAAATTGCAGACGGTCGGCGACGTGGTGAAATACATCCAGGCAAAGTCGAACAAGGAATAACCGACCGCTGCGTGCAGCGCGCTTCGTCAGTGCAACCAAAGACACGGCTGCGGCCGTGTTTTTTGTTTCGCGTTTTGCAGACCGTCCTTCGCAGAGGAGATTAAGGCGTGAATGTCCTCTGGTTGAGCACCCCGCTCTTCGACATCGCGGGAAACCACATTACGGCCCTCGGAATCGCCGCCTTTGTCGGCCTGATGGCTCTCGGGGTGATCGTGGCGAAATTCCTGCAAAGTGCATTTGTCAGGCGCTTCCTCGGCCGCTTCAAGCTCGAGGCCAATTTCGTCGCCATCACCACGACGATCCTGAGCTCCGCCGCGCTCGTCTTCTTCACCGTCAGCGCGATTAATGGCCTCGGCATTCCGCTCGCCTGGAACGCCCCGCTCCCGGGCGTGCCGATCAGTCTCCTGCAAATTTTTCTGCTCGTCGGCCTGCTCATCCTCGTCTTTTGGATCTCGTCGCGAACGAAGCATTTTCTTTTCGAGCGCTTCCTCGTCCACAGCGGCCTTGATCGCTCGCTCCAGTACGCGATTTCCCAAATCGCGGCCAACGTCGTCCTCGTCGTCGGCATCTTCATCGTTCTCCAAAACACCGGCATCCAGCTCGGAGCGCTCACCGTTTTTGCCGGCGCGGTCGGCGTCGGCATTGGTTTCGGGCTGCAGAATATCACGAGCAATTTCATCAGCGGTCTCGTCATTCTGGCGGAGCGGCCGATTGCGATTGGGGATCGCGTTGAAGTCGCCGGCATTACCGGGCAGGTGGTAAAAATTCGCGCCCGCAGCACCGTCGTGGTGACGAACGACAACATCACCACGATCGTGCCCAACCAGAAGTTCATCGATTCGTCGGTGATTAACTGGACCTACGGCGATCCCAAGGTGCGCTTCCGCATCCCGGTCGGCGTCGCCTACGGGAGCGACGTGGAAAAGGTGCGCCAAAAGCTGATCGAAGTAGCCGGGGAAGATCCACATACCTTGAAGGAGCCGGCGCCGGGCGTTTTCTTTGTCGAGTTTGGCGATAGCTCGCTCAATTTCGAACTCGTGGCGTGGAGCGACAAAATGAGTTCCCGGCCGCGGCGCTACCGGAGCGACCTGAACTTCGCGATCGATAAAAAATTCCGCGAGGCCGGGATCGAGATTCCATTCCCGCAGCGCGACTTGAACATTCGAAGCGGCGTTCTGAAGGTAGACGCCTCGTTAGGCAAATCGACCGACGGCGGCCGGGTGGAATCTCGAGAATAGCTGGCCTGGTTTCGCCGCACCGAATCTTACGTTTGCGAGCGCGCTTCGCCCGTGCGGATGAACTTCTTGCCCGAAGGGCAAAGCTCGAGCACTTCGCAATTGCGGCAATCCGGTTTGCGGGCAAAGCAGCGGCGGCGCCCATGCCAGATGAGCCAGTGGCTCCAGTCCGTCCAATGTTTGCGCGGGATGAGCTTCATCAGATCGCGCTCGATCTTCTCCGGATCTTTTTGCTTCGTCAGGCCGAGCCGCTGCGAGAGCCGGGCGACGTGGGTGTCGACGACGATGCCTTCATCTGATCGCAAAAGCGTTGCCGAGGACGACGTTGGCGGTCTTGCGGCCGACTCCGGGAAGCGCGTGCAATTCGGCCATCGTCCGCGGCACCTTGCCGCCGTGTTCTCGTTCGATCGCGGCGCTCGCGGCCCTGATGCTTTTCGCCTTGTTGCGAAAGAAGCCGGTCGATTGAATCGCCTTCTCCAGATCAGCCGGTTTGGCCGTGGCATAAGTCGGCCGCTGACCGATACCGTTTGAAGAGCGCGGGCGTCACCAGGTTGACCCGCTTGTCGGTGCATTGCGCGGAGAGAATGGTCGCGATCAGAAGCTGGAGCGGCGTCTTGAAATCGAGCTCGCAATGCGCGTCCGGATAAACCTTCGGCAGCGCTTCGACCAGCTTTTTCGCGCGCTCACTGCTGGTCATGGCCTAACGAACTTTCGGACGCGTCCGTATCGCGTCGCCACCAGCGACGGCGCGCCTTGCGCCAGATGACGCCGCCGCGCCTGATGAGCCGGCGCGCCCAGGCAAATTCGGTCGCGAGAATCGCCAGCCCAAGCGGCACGACCAGGGCCGCCGGGCCCGGCAGAACGACCAGCGCGAGGCCGAACAAAACCACCGTGCTGCCAATGACCGCGACGATCGTTTTTCGGACCCGCGGCCGGTTCTCCAGGCCGAGACGGTTCACCCATCGCGCATACCAATTCACCGGTCGTTAAACGGAAAGATGATTGTCCGCGGTTGAAGGTTCGAGGTAAGGCGCAAGCTTTGCTCCAACTGCGGCGGAACGTGCGCCACCAACTCGGCAAACTCGCCTTCGTAGCGCAACTCCAGCACATGGCCGACGCGATGCACCTCCGCGAGCAGGGCCGATTCGCTTTGCGGCACCTTGTAACGGCAACGCAGACGCCAGGAGCTGAGCGCATTTTGCAGCGCCGGGATCAGTTCCTCGACGCCTTCCCCGGTCCGCGCGGAGATCGCGACGCTCCCCGGAAATTTCTCGAGATAAACTTTCGACCAGGTCACGATCCGGCAGCGCATCGATCTTGTTGAAAATAATCAGCGTCTGCTTGCCGAAGGCGCCGATTTCCTTGATCACGGCGTCGACCGCCGCCATGTGCTCATCGAGCCGCGGATGACTCAAATCGACGACGTGGATGAGAAGATCCGCCTCGACCACTTCCTCGAGCGTGGCTTTGAACGACTCGATCAAAGTGTGCGGCAGCTTGCGCAGAAAACCGACCGTGTCGGTCAGCAGCACGCGTTGTTTGTTAGGCAAGATCAGGCTGCGCGTCGTCGGGTCGAGCGTCGCGAAAAGTTTGTTCTCCGCGAGAACGTCCGCGCCGGTGAGAAGATTGAGCAGGGTCGATTTGCCCGCGTTGGTGTAACCGACGACCGCGGCGACCGGCCATTGATGGCGTTTGCGCCCCTGGCGCTGCACGGCGCGATGCTTGCGCACTTCCTCGCAGGTCGCGCTCGAGGCGCGCGATCCGTTCCTGGACGCGGCGGCGATCGACTTCGAGCTGGGTTTCGCCCGGGCCCCGCGTGCCGATGCCGCCGGATCTGCCGGGAAAGGTGCGTCCACATTCTCGTCAGGCGCGGAAGCAGATATTGCAGTTGCGCCAGCTCGATCTGCAGTCGGCCTTCCCGGCTCCGGGCGCGCTGCGCGAAGATGTCGAGAATGAGCTGGGTGCGATCGAGCACTTTCCGCGAAAAGAGATTCTCCAGGTTCCGTCCCTGCGCCGGCGAGAGTTCGTTGTCGAAAATGACCGAGGTGACCTGCTGATCCTGGAACGATTCCTTGATCAGCTCGGCTTTCCCTTTGCCGATGTAAAATGGCGCGGTCGGCTTGGGCAGCTTTTGCGTGACGGTGTTCGACCACCTGCGCGCCGGCCGAGCTCGCCAGCTCGCGCAATTCTTCGAGCGAATCGCGCAGATCCCATTTCGAGACGCCTTCTTTTTCGAGTCCGATCAGGAGCGCGCGCTCCTGTTTTCGATGCGGTTGGGTCTCAATCATTCAAGGGGAGGCAAAAGGGACACCTTTTGCAGGATCCAATCGACAGCGGCTGAGTGATCCTTCAACAGAGATAAATTCAGTGGTTCAAGAGTAGGTTGCCGCCGAAACCAGGTCAACTGCCTTTTGGCGTAGCGGCGGGTCGCCTGCTGAATCGCCGCGACGCATTCGGCCTCGCTCATTCTTCCCTCCAGCAAGCTGACGGATCTGTCGAGCCCGAGTGTTTTGGCCGCGGTCACGCTGAGCTGGCTCGCGCGGGCGACTTCCTCCGTCACGCCCTCGCGAAACATCTCTTCGACCCGGCGGTCGATGCGGGCGTAGAGCTCGGCGCGCTCGCGAAAAACGAAAACGCCGTGCGTCTCCGGCGCAGCCTGCTCCCATTGCGACCGCTGCGCGGAAGCCGGCGCGTTCGTCTGCGCATAAATCTCCAGCGCCCTGACGATTCGCCGCTTGTTCTGGCGATCGATCTTTTCCGCGCCTAACGGATCGACCGCGCGCGAGCCGCGCATTCAATTCATCGAGTGAGAGCGCGTTCAGCTCCGCGCGCAATTGCGGATCGACCGCCGGGAGCGGCGCGAGGCCGTGAGTCAGCGCCTTGAGGTAAAGTCCGCTCCCGCCGACGACGATGCGCGAGTTTCCCGCGGCGATTGATTTCCTCGATCGCGGAGAGCGCGAGCTCGCGAAATTTCTCCGCGCTCATTTCCTCGGTCAGCGGCACGGCGCCGATCAAATGATGCGGCACTTTCCGCAGCGTCGCCTCGTCCGGCTGCGCGGTCAGCAGCGGCAGGCCGCGATAAATTTGAAAGGCGTCGGCGCTGACAATTTCCGCGCCGCAGCGCGCCGCGACATCAGCCGCGATTTCGGATTTCCCGCTCGCGGTCGGGCCGACGATGAAAAAGGTTTTCAAGGCAGAGCAAGCTTCCAGCCTGCGTATTCAAACGCGAACCGCGAAGGAAACAAAACCGGAGATTCTTTCACCGCGGATTACGCGGATTACGCGAATGGGAAACTTGGTTCCTTCGTCCTTGTTCTGTGTCCGCGACATCCGCGTAATCAGCGGTTCAATCTCGGTTCCGCAAAAAAAAACCGGGAGACCGGCGGCGCCTGGCCACCTGATCTCCCGGTTTCGAAGAACTGCGTCGTGATTATTCGCGCGAATGACTGTCGGACTTCGCGCCGCTCACTACCAGCTTGCGGCCCAGGAATTCCTTGTCGTGCAATTCCTCGACCGCCCGCTTCGCTTCCTCGACCGACTGCATCTGGACGAAGGCGAAACCCTTTCGAGCGTTCGTTATGCTTGTAGGTCACCACTTCCGCGTTCTGCACCTGCCCGACGCCGTTGAAGAGCTCGAAGAGGTCGCTCTCCGTCGCATCGAAGGACAAGTTGCCGACGTAAAGACGCGGCGTCGTCACTTCGACCGATTCAGGCTTGCGCGAAACGTCGCGCCGGCCG
This sequence comes from uncultured Verrucomicrobiae bacterium, assembly GCA_963738045.1. Lineage (GTDB taxonomy): Bacteria > Verrucomicrobiota > Verrucomicrobiia > Chthoniobacterales > UBA10450 > Palsa-1392. The sequence goes on from CAVTUX010000004.1 coordinate 674,146, forward strand.
GGGCGCCCCATTGCGCGCCTGCGGCGAGCCATTGCGTCCGGGCGCCAGCCGGTTTCGCGGAACTATCGGCGCTTCCGAAGAAGGCCGTGATTTTCTGCCAAAAGCTCTTTTTTGCGGGAGCCCTCGACTCCGCGCGATCGCCGCGCGTATCGAACCGCCGTCGGGATCCGCCGCGGCGCTGGACGCCGCGAGCTTCTCCCGGGGGATTGAGATTTCATAATAATCCTCGGTTTTAAACCAATTATGTTGTGGGCGGAGCGCATCACAGCGATGCACGGTCCATGGCGCGCGAACCTCGAAAGGTCCAATCAAGCAGCTCAAGAGCAGTCTGCGCAGCCGGAGGAAACTCCGCCTCATCGGGCCGGGAAACGGGCAAAAGCCTGTCCGTGTGCGATCTCCGTGGCGGCCGACTGGTCGGAGATGGACGAGCAGGCCGGCTTCATATTACTCCAAAATCTGGACGATCGCGGGGAGCAGACATGCGCCTGAGCTCCCCGGCACCCGCGCACATTATTCACGAGGAAGGCGTTATTGCAAGCCTGTTCTGGTGGTCCCGCCAGACGCGCGGTCTGCCCCGGTGTTTTGTCCAAATCCGGCCGGCACATCGGAAGGGATGCTTCCCAGTCCGTGCGTCGAACGTCGGGCTTCGGACGCGCCAACCATCAAGCAAAACTGCGTCCGGTTCCGGAAGCAGTTTTTCCTTCCCTCACGCGTTCGGACACTCTAGAACCTCCCCACACCGATGGCCCGCGCACGCTCCTCCACGAAGAACAACTCCACCGCTAATCTCGGCTTCGAAGCCAAGCTCTGGCTCGCTGCCGACAAGCTGCGCAACAACATGGATGCGGCCGAATACAAGCACGTCGTCCTCGGCCTCATCTTCCTGAAATACATCTCCGATGCCTTCGAGGAACACCACGCGAGGCTCACCGCGGGCGAAGGCGACTACGCCGGCGCCGATCCGGAAGACCCCGACGAATACAAAGCCGTCAACGTCTTCTGGGTTCCACCCGGCGCGCGTTGGACTTACCTCCGGAACAGCGCCAAGCAACCCGAGATCGGCAAGATCGTCGATGACGCGATGGTCGCGATCGAGCGCGACAACCCGCGCCTCAAGGGCGTCCTCCCAAAAGAATACGCCCGCCCCGCGCTCGACAAGCATCGGTTAGGCGAACTGATCGACCTCATCGGCACCATCGGCATGGGCGACAAAGCCAGCCGCTCGAAAGACATCCTCGGCCGCGTCTACGAATACTTCCTCGGCCAATTCGCCAGCGCCGAGGGCAAGAAAGGCGGCCAGTTCTACACCCCGCAGAGCGTCGTGCGGCTGCTGGTCGAGATGCTCGCCCCGTACAAAGGCCGCATCTACGATCCCTGCTGCGGCTCCGGCGGCATGTTCGTGCAATCGGAGAAATTCGTCGAAGCCCACGGCGGCAAGCTCGGCGACATCAGCATCTACGGTCAGGAGAGCAACCCCACCACCCGCCGCCTCGCCGTCATGAACCTCGCCCTGCGCGGCATCGAGGCCGACTTCGGCCCCGAGCACGCCGACACCTTCCGGCGCGACCTCCATCCCGACCTCCGCGCCGACTACGTCCTCGCCAACCCGCCCTTCAACGACTCCGACTGGTTCCGCAAAGACGACGACGTGCGCTGGCAGTATGGCGTCCCGCCCCGGGGCAACGCCAACTTCGCCTGGGTGCAGCACTTCATCCACCACCTCGCGCCCCACGGCATGGCCGGCTTCGTCCTCGCCAATGGCAGCATGTCCTCTAACCAGTCCGGCGAAGGGACGATCAGGCAAGCCCTCATCGAGGCCGACCTCGTAGACTGCATGGTCGCACTTCCCGGCCAGCTCTTCTACAGCACGCAGATTCCCGTCTGCCTTTGGTTTTTGGCGAAAAATAAAACCGTCGGGGCGAGTTCCGGCTCGTACTGGTTTGAAACGTCGCAACCGCAAAGGCGAAACCCTCTTCATCGATGCGCGCAAAATGGGAACGCTCATCGACAGAGTCCACCGCGAACTGACCGAAGCCGATCACGCCAAGATCGTGAACACCTATCACGCCTGGCGCGGCGACCAGCGTGAGGCTGGACCCGATGCGCCTGCGGCGAAATACAAAGACATCGCCGGTTTTTGTAAGTCAGCGACGACAAAAGAAATCGCGACGCATGGATATGTCCTTACGCCCGGCCGCTACGTCGGCGCCGAGGCAGTGGAAGGCGACGGCGACCCCTTCGAGGAAAAGATGCCGCGACTCATCGCTCAGCTGGAAGAACAATTTGCGGAATCCGCCAGGCTCGAAAGAGACATCCGCACCAATCTCAAGAACCTTCAGCATGCCTAAGCAACGAAAACTGCCGCCGCGGCCGACCAATACCGAAATTCGGCGCATCATGCTTCAGTATTTCTATGAGCGAAATAAGAACGCCACGAGCGCTCGCGGGAAAAAGGGGTCGGCAGTAAAAATCAGCGACGTAAAGAAACAACTAAAGTCTTCGCATGGCCTGACACAGCAGGAAGTGCAAAGTAATCTAACCTACTTGATCAGCCAGGGTTGGATCGAAGAGGACAAGATTGAGAAGTCTTTTACTGCGCCTAGCGGGACCGTGATCCCGTCAAGCACCAGTTACTATAAGATCACCGCTGCGGGAATCGACAAGATTGAAGGAGAAGGAGAGTTCACAATGCCAAAGTTTCACGGAGTCAACATTAACGCCACGGGCCAAAACATAATCACACTGGGTGACGGTAACCAGATCAATGCCGAGTTTGGTGACCTCGGCAACGCCTTGGTCGCACTACGGGACGGGATCATTAGATCGGATGCAGCCGAAGCTGAGAAAATGAGCTTTGTCGCCGACATTGATACGATCCAATCGCAGCTAGCAAAACCGTCACCCAACAAACGCATTATTTCCGCTGCCTGGGAGAGCGTTAAAGCCGCTGCAGTGATAAATGAATGTGCCGGCCTTGTCACCCACGTCGCTGGCTTCATCGCTGGGCTTCTTACATGAAGCAGGGCGCTCAATCGGCAAAGCTACAACAAGCCATCAAGGATGACTTAGCTGGACCTGAATATGGTAGCTGAGCTTACGGAGATCGAGTTACCTGTTGAGGCACCCCCGTTACCGGAGGGCTGGCGATATGGGTTACTCGGTGAGCTGGTCGAGAAGCGCGGGATTTTGTACGGAATTGTCCAACCTGGTAGCGAAAACTCCGAGGGCGTGCCGATCGTTCGCGTAAATAATATTCGCGATGGGCGGATCGATGCGAGCGATGTGCTTCGAGTCGATCCGAGTATTGAAGCAAAGTTTCAACGCTCTCGTTTGCAAGGAGGCGAGGTGCTGCTGACCTTGGTCGGTACGCTCGGCGAAGTAGCCGTTGTTCCAAACAATCTTTGTGGCTGGAACGTGGCACGTGCGGTTGGCGTAATTCCTGTTCGCGCTGACCCTGGCAACAAGTGGGTTTCCATCTGCCTTCGCTCTTCATTTGTGCAGCACTGTATCCGGATGTGGGCGACGACCACGGTGCAGGCTACCTTTAACCTTCGCGACTTAGCCAAGGTTCCTATTCCGATCCCGCCGAAAGAAACACGCGAAGCTATCGCGGCGGTGCTTGGGGCGCTGGACGACAAGATCGAGTTGAACCGGCGGATGAACGCGACGCTAGAGGCGCTGGCGCGGGCGCTGTTCCAGAGTTGGTTCGTGGATTTCGACCCCGTCCGCGCCAAACTCGACGGCCGCTCCCCCGCCGCCCTCGACCCCGCCATCGCCGCACTCTTCCCTAACGAGTTTGAAGATTCAGAGCTCGGTCACATTCCGCACGGGTGGCGAGCAGCGCACCTTGAAGAAATCGCCCGTGTGGGTAGCGGAAAGCGCCCCGAGGGCCGCTGTGATGTTTTGTCGCCCGAGTGCAATATTCCGCTCTACGGCGGCGGCGGGCGCATGGGCTATGTCTCTTCCGCACTCTACGAGAAACCCATTCTGTTTACAGGACGCGTAGGGACTTTGGGCCTCATCTTCCGAACGGCAGAACCTTCGTGGCCATCTGACAACACGCTCATTGTCGAACCGCAAAGCGGATTCTTTGACTTTACCTATTTTGTTCTGAGGGGATTCGACCTCATCAGTCTGAACCGTGGTTCAACGCAGCCTTTGCTAACCCAGACGGATCTGAAACGTCAGCCGTTCGCGCTCCCGACTCAAGACGTTGTTCAAGCGTTCGCCAACTTCTCCGAGCCAATCTTCCGACAGATGGTTTCCAACGAAAGAGAATCCCGTACCCTCGCCACCCTGCGCGACACGCTGCTGCCGAAATTGTTGAGCGGCGAACTCTCTTTAAATAATTGACGGCGTCATGGCTGCCAAAAAGAAGCGCAAAAGAAGAGTTCATTCGGTCAGCGACGAGCTCATCTGCAAGTCGCGGGAAGCCGCGCTCGCTGCTGTTCAGATTTTCAACAATCCTCAAATTACTTTCAAGTCCGAGGTGTTTATAGTGCTGATGAACATCGCGTGGACCTACATGCTCCACGCGTATTATCGAAAAAGCGCCATCGAATACCGTTACTTCGATCAGAAGGGCGCAAAGCGGCGATTCCATCGGACCGCGAAAGGGGCCTTTAAGTTCTGGGAGCTGGAGCGCTGCTTAAATGAAAAGCAGTGCCCCGTTGATCGCGATTCAGCGAACAACCTTCGATTCTTGATCGGCATCCGCCACGAAATCGAACATCAGCTGACACAAAGGATCGATGCCTCGTTTAGCGCGAAGTTCCAAGCGTGTTGTCTCAATTACAACGAACACATCAAAAACCTTTTTGGAGCAAAGCAGGCGATCGATAAGTATCTATCATTCAGTCTGCAATTTTCCGCCATTTCAAAGGATCAGGCCTCGCAGCTTCAAGCGCAGCCCGCATTGCCCGCTCACATCAAGGCCTTCGTGGATGGATTTGAGGGTGAGCTCTCAGACGAAGAATTTAACAGTCCTAGGTTTGCCTACCGCGTTTTGTTCGTTACCAAAACCGCGAACCGAAAAGGCCAGGCGGACGAAGTCATTGAATTCGTAAAGGCCGGTTCGGCACTCGCTAAGAACGTCAACAAAAAATACGCAATCATTAAAGAGACTGAGCGACCGAAGCTGCTGCCGAGCAAAATAGTCGAGAAGATGCGCAAAGAGGGCTATTCGAAATTTAACATGCACCACCACACCGAGTTATGGCAGCAAGAGGACGCAAAGGCTCCAGGAAAAGGGTTCGGCTGTACAGGTGGAAAAGACTTGGTATTGGTATGAGACCTGGCTCGATCAAGTGCGCGAGGACCTGCAGGAAAAACAAATCGCGGTTTACTTAGCAGCATCGTGTTTCCAGCAAATGAACCTTTCAGAATTCCAAAACATTGCGCTGATCGACAACATCCCGTCGGTTCTGAAGCATGGAATTCTCTCGTATGTTGAGGCGGCAAAGGTCCCGCATCTTTCCGTCGCTCTCGAAGCGGTGCAGGAGAAGCGCGACGTGAAACGAGTGCCCGGAGGACTGACGCTTCACGAATATGCGAATGTCTATTTTCACGCTCGAAATCCGATGATGTCCAGAAGGAGGAACGAAGCACACCGTTTATGCGTGCTCCGCATCTCGCCCGAGATTCTGAACGTGCCCGGCGCCGTTATCGCGGATCAGAATGCTGCCAGCAAATACGTACGTTTTTTGGCTCCGGATCGCTTGCCGTATTTGAATCTGGATTACGTTTATGCTCGGAACTGGAAACACTCGGGCGACCAAATCGAAGAATGGCGGCACAGCAGCGCGAAGTGCGCTGAAGTGCTCATCCCGCAGCGAATTCCGACAGAATTCCTGCTCGGCGCCTACGTTCTGAACGGTGCGGCCCGAAGGCAACTTCAGGGCCACGGCTTCGAACTTCCAATCCAGATCGATTCGGACATATTCTTTCACTGAGCAATGGAGACCAGCAGCAAGATCAAAGCGCAGATCGGCGACATGTTTGCCAGCAAGATGCAAACGCTCGTCAATACGGTGAATTGCGTCGGCGTGATGGGCAAGGGCATTGCGCAAATCTTCAAACAGAAGTACCCAGCGATGTTCGCCGACTACGCCGCGCGATGCGAACGAGGCGAGGTCCGGCTGGGCCGGCCGTATCATTACCGGGACCTGACCGGGGTCTCGATTGTGAACTTCCCCACAAAAAGTCACTGGCGAGCGGCAACACGTTTCTCGGATGTCGAAAAGGGGCTGGACTATTTTGCATCACACTTCAATCAGTGGGGCGTTACGTCGGTCGCCTTCCCTCCATTGGGCTGCGGCAACGGTGGATTGGAATGGGAAGCCGTTGGTCCGCTGATGTACTCGAAATTGTCGAAGATCGGCATTCCGGTTGAAGTATATGCGCCTTATGGAACGCCGGCAGCGCAGTTGAAACCTGAGTTCCTGGGTGCGGATCAACAGACGGAATTTTCCCTCAAGGGACGGCGGCGCGAAGCGCTTCGACCCGAATGGGCTGCATTGGTCGAGGTTATTTATGAGCTCGAGAAGCAGCCGTACGCCAACCCTGTGGGTCGAACCACCTTTCAGAAAGTGTGCTACATCCTGACGAAGCTTGGGCTCGACACGGGCTTCCATTTCGAGCGGAGCAGCTACGGGCCGTTCGCTGGCGAAGTAAAAGAAGCGATAAACGTTCTCGCTAATAGGAATTGGCTGACGGAACAGCAGCTTGGCCGGATGACCGCTCTGCGTGTGGGGCCCGAATACAGAAAATCACGTGAACAACTGACTGTCGAATTGAAGCCGTTTCGACAGAAAATCGACAAGACAGTCGATCTTTTCAGCCGCATCAAGAACACCGATCAGGCGGAGGAAGTCGCAACAGTTATTTATGCGGTGCAAAATCTGAAAGGAGAGCGGAAGCCTGATGAGGTTTCCGAAGAAGACCTCTTCAAATACATCCTGGAGTGGAAGAAACTTTGGAAGAAGGACGAGGCCAGACAGAAGAGTTTAGTCGAGGCAATTCGAAATCTCGAAATGCTCGGATGGGTGAAGCTCCGGTTTAGCAAATCCTTGCCCGCTCCCGCCTAGTTCGTGTCCGCGCTGAACGAATCAGTCGTCGAAGATGCGGCGCTAAGCTGGTTCGAAGAGCTTGGATACACAGCTGAGCAGGCGCTGCATCTCGCGCCGGATGAGGTCACCGCTGAACGGAAGTCGTTCAATGATGTGCTGTTGGTAGGCCGATTGCGTGATGCAATCTCGCGACTGAACCCAGCCATCCCAACCGACGCGCAAGATGAAGCGCTGCGCAAAGTGCTGCGACATGATGCGCCGTCACTCGTCGGCAACAACCGGGTGTTTCATCAAATGCTGCGCGACAGCGTTCCAGTTGAGTATCGACGCGAGGACGCCAGCATCGCGGGTGATCACGTCCGGCTGATCGACTTCGACAATCCCGACGCGAACGACTGGCTGGCGGTGAACCAGTTCACCGTCATCGAAGGCCAGAACAATCGCCGGCCTGACATCGTCGTCTTCGTCAACGGGCTGCCGCTCGGAATCATCGAGCTGAAGATTCCGGAAGACACCGACAAATGGTTCGCCGCGGCCTACAACCAAATCCAGACCTACAAGCAGGAGATTCCTTCGTTGATGCACTACAACGAAGTCACCGTGGTCTCCGACGGCCTCGAAGCGCGCATCGGCTCGCTTACGGCGAATCAGGAATGGTTCAAGGTGTGGCGCACGATCGAAGGCGAGTTCGATGCGCCGAAGACGGCACTGGAGTTGGAAACGCTCGTGAAAGGAGTTTTCGAGAAGCGGCGGTTTCTCGATCTCATCCGCAACTTCGTCGTCTTCGAGGACGATCCAGACACCGGCGCGGTGCACAAACTAATGGCGGGTTATCATCAGTTCCACGCCGTCAAAGCCGCGGTCGATGAGACGAAGCGAGCCATTGGAAAAGACAGAGCGCGTGATGCGGAGGGAACTTATTGGGCAGGCAAGATGCCGGGCGGCGCGGAAGGCGACCGCCGGGTCGGCGTCATCTGGCACACGCAAGGTTCCGGCAAAAGCTTGTCGATGCTGTTCTACGCCGGCGCATCATCGAAGAGCCGGCAATGGAGAATCCGACGCTGGTTTTCCTGACCGACCGAAACGACCTGGACGATCAACTCTTCGGCCAGTTCCAGCGTTGCCACGAAATCCTGCGGCAAACTCCGGTGCAGGCGGACTCGGTCGAGCATCTGCGCAAACTGCTCAATGTCGCGAGCGGCGGCGTGGTCTTCACGACCATCCAGAAATTCATGCCGGAGGAGAAAGGCGGAAGAGCACCCCCGCTCTCGAAGCGTCGCAACATCATCGTGATCGCCGATGAAGCGCACCGCAGCCAATACGACTTGATCGACGGGCTCGCGCGCAATCTGCGCGACGCGCTCCCGAACGCGTCGTTCATCGGCTTCACCGGCACGCCGATCGAGAAGACCGACGCCAATACGCGGGCGGTCTTCGGCGATTACATCAGCATCTACGACATCCAGCGCGCCGTCGCCGACAAGGCGACGGTGCCGATCTATTACGAGAGCCGCATGGCCAAGCTGGGGCTGAACGCAAGCGAGCTGCCGAAGATCGACGCGGAATTCGAAGCGATCACCGAAGGCGAGGAGCTGACGAGCAAGGAGAAGCTCAAGACGAAGTGGGCCGCGCTGGAAGCGCTGGTCGGGAATCCGAAGCGGATCGATCTCGTCGCCGCCGATCTGGTGCAGCACTACGAGCGCCGGCTCGAGGCGATGGAAGGCAAGGCGATGATCGTCTGCATGAGCCGCCGCATCTGCGTGGAAATGTACAACGCGATCATCAAGCTGCGCCCCGAGTGGGCGAGCGGGCCAAACGACGATGACAACGGGAAGGTCGTGCGTGGCAAAGATCGTCATGACCGGCAGCGCCGAAGATGGCCCGGACTGGCAGCAGCACATCCGCAACAAGGAGAAGCGCCGCAAGCTGCCGAACCGGTTCAAAGATCCCAAGGACCCGTTCCAGATCGTAATCGTGCGCGACATGTGGCTGACCGGCTTCGACGCGCCCTCGCTGACACGATGTATGTGGACAAGCCGATGCGCGGCCACGGGCTCATGCAGGCGATCGCGCGCGTGAACCGCGTCTTCCGCGACAAGCCCGGCGGACTGGTCGTGGATTACCTCGGCCTCGCCGACCAACTCAAGCAGGCGCTGGCGAACTACACGCAAAGCGGCGGCCAGGGCGATCCGAGCATCGACACCGCCAAAGCCATCGCCGTCATGCTGGAGAAACACGAGATCGCTTGCGGCATGATGCACGGCTTCGACTGGTCGAACTGGTACGACGGAACGCCCGCGGAAAAGATGGCGCTGCTTCCGCCTGCGCAGGAGCACATCCTCCAGCAGGAGAACGGCAAGGAGCGTTTCGTCCAGATCGTCACCGATCTCTCGCAGGCTTTCGCCCTCTGCGCCGGCAGCGAGGAAGCGCTCGCGATCCGCGACGACATCGGGTTCTTCCAAGCCGTGAAAGCCGCGCTCGCCAAACCCCGCGGCGAGCGCAAAACATCCGAGTCTCTCGATCACGCCGTCCGCCAGCTCGTCGCGAAGGCCATCGTGCCCGAAGGCGAAATCATCGACGTATTCAGCGCAGCGGGACTCAAGCAACCCGACCTCAGCATCCTCTCGGACAGCTTCCTCGCCGAAGTGCGTGGACTGAAATACAAAAACGTCGCCGCCGAGCTGCTCGCGAAACTGTTAGGCGATGAGATCAAAGTGCGCTCGAAGCGAAACCTCGTTCAAAGCCGCGAGTTTTCGGAGATGCTCAAGAAAACGCTGAACGCCTATCACAACCGCGCGATCGCCACGCAGGAAGTCATCGAAGAGCTGATCAAGCTCGCCAAAGAGATGAGCGCCGCGACACAGCGCGGTGTGGATCTCGGGTTGAATGACGATGAAGTCGCCTTCTACGATGCCCTCGCCGCGAACGACAGCGCCGTCGAAGCAATGGGCAAAGACAAACTAAAAGTCATCGCCGCCGAGCTAGTCACGCAAGTTCGCAAGAGCGTGACAATCGACTGGACGCTCCGCGAGAGTGCCCGCGCCAAGATCAAAGTCATGGTCAAGCGCATCCTGCGAAAACACGGCTACCCGCCCGACCTGCAAGACGAAGCCGTCAAAACCGTCCTCGCGCAAGCCGAACTTCTCTGCGCCGAATGGGCCGCTTGAACGTCCAAACATCTAAATTGGGTTGGCGTGTGATTTTGATGCTGCCTAACGCGTTTCACGAGGCTAAGCCTCGTCCTAAATTGCTTTTTCATCTGACGAATTGCTGATAGAAACTACCGCTATGAAACGTTTGATTCTTGTAGCCGTGTTCCTCGTCACTTGTGTTGTCTCCGTCGATGCGTGGGAGAAGGATATGCATTACGGGCTAACGCTGTGGTTAGCCCTGCAAGCCGGATTCACGAAATCAGAAGCGCTCACTATTGCCAAGTGGACGCAGGCGGAGGATGAAGGCCGCATTAATCCTGCCACCGGGATGATGATCCATGTCTTTCTGTTGGGGGACGAACCCGGTTCGGAAACTGTCAGTAGGAAACATTTCCCGACCGCGGGGCAGATCAACTCACCGCCGGCGCACCGTCCGGTAATACCCAATAGTGACCAGGCACGTTTTCAGCTTGATCACACAATCAAAGAGTATTCCGGACCGGATGAGCTAAATCGCCTGGGCGAGGCACTTCATCCTTTTCAAGATTCCTGGGCGCACCAAGGAGTTCCCGATACGCCGCTGCGTCCGGGCGTGCCTGTGCATCCCAATCTCTCATGGAGTCATCCGGAAGCGCGCGGCGGATGGTATTCGCACAATGCGGACATCACCTCAATTTATCCAAAAGACGCGATCGCGACAGCGCAAGCCACCTACAAAGCTCTCGTTGATTTTTCAAACAACCATCCCAATCCAGGACGAGGGGAGGCAAGGAAATGGGAGGACATTAGGCAAGATGTCGAGACGTTGCCATGCGGCGACCCGGACCGGGAAGGAGACATGGTTTGCCGCACATCTCCGCGATAAGCTATTAATGCGGCTGAGCTAGTCAAAGATATCGACATACCAGGAGAGGTCTCGTTCGCTAACGACTCGTTCAAATCAACGAGTTCGAGCGGAAGCTGCCTGGATCGGAAATTCCGAAGCAGGTGATACAGAATCTCACTCGTGCCTTGAGGAATTTGTTCCAGTTTCAAGCAGTCGGCGCGGCAAGCGAATACCTGGACGCGCATGAATTGCAAAATGAGTTTGGTCCGACGTTTTGCGTAACGAAGACGAGACCAGGAAGTGGGCGAGGAAATTCATGACCAGCCTTTTGGTCGCCGATCACGGTGTGGTCAATGCGGCCGGTCACGCCTTTCCCTTGGCAGAAGGCTACGCGTCCTTGCCCGAAGAGCCGCAAAGCGAAGGTAAGTTCAAGAAGATTAAAACTCAGCTCGAGGGCGCGATCGAGAGCAAGTCGGTCACCACGGCAGAACTTCCCAAAGTGGGCCTCGTATATGCCGTTGTTCTGAGCTTCTCCGATGAGCCACGTGATGCAGTCGCTATTCTTGTCAACCCTGAAGGTAGGATAGTGCGACTGTTGTGGACCATTATTTAGACTTTGAGAGTGGGAATTGGGAATTTGGGTCAGGGTGCAAATCTTGACAGATGCAGCACACGCAGGCGGAACAGTGGCTGAACTTGGAAGTGTGAATCGGGGTCGCGAGAAGGAAAGTCTGAAGGCAAAAGGAAGAGGTCTAATGCCGCTAGCTGTCGGCAACCAGTTTATTTACTCGGGATTATGCCGTTGACGAAGCGTTAGGGCGGTCCCAATCTGGCGCATGTCACATAGCTCAGAATGGACGGTCGAAGGGGTTCTCGGAAGTCCGATATTATGGGGCGTTCTCGCGCTTCTCATGCTGGGAATTTCCTTCAGTGGGAAACTGGCGATGACCGGCACGAGAACATGCCTGGCTTTGGCATTGCTAATGTCCGTGTGGGCCATTTATAGATTTCCGGCGCTCCGTGTGTTCTCCGTGCGGCCAGACCCACGCCTTTCTTCTCACCCCAGCGCAGTAACCTCACTGGCGATTTTTATGAAAAATCTCGGCTTGTTAATTCCAGTCATCGCGATTTGCGCCATGGTTTCGTCCTGCACCACGACCGCCAATGAAGCGGCGGCCACCACTGCAACGGACCGTAGCGAAACTGCGGCGCAGCCCCGGCCACCGGCCAGCCCCAGTCTGCCGGCGCCGCACTCAATGCACGGCGGTTACTAGGCGGGATTCAGGTGAGAAATGGGAATTGGGGTCAGGGTGCAAATCTTGACAGATTCAGGATACGCCGTCGGACCATGGGCTGAACTTGGAAGTGTGAATCGGGGTCGCGAGAAGGAAAGTCTGAAGGCAAAAGGATGAAGGAAGAAGGCCAATGCCGCCGGCTGGCTTTCGCTTCATTTTGATCTTGAACTTCCTCCATGAGCCGCGTGGTCACGCAAAACCCTGATGTAGTCGGAATAGGGGTCGGTTCTTGATAATGTAGTCGGAATAGGAATAGGAGAATAGGGGTCGGTTCTTGATAATGGATACTTCCTCCAGATTTGCATTGCTGTGTAGCCGTTATGAACCGGGGCCGCGCGAAGGAAACTCTGAAGACAAAAGGATGAAGGAAGAGGTGAGGCCAAGCTTCCGTCTGCGCTCCGCACATCCCCTGCGACAATTCCCGAGGATTGCCAGGCTTTTTCTTGTCGGGCGCCGATGATTTTGATACGCCTGCGCGATCACCTAAACCGAAACCTCAAAGGAAAGGAACAAGATGAATCGTCGAATGAAATCCACTTCTTTGCTGACAATCAGCAGTTTGCTCGCGGTGCTAAGTCTCGCTATCGCGCCGGTCGCCCAGGCCGCGGCCACCCCGGTCGCCCAGACCGGCGTTGTCCCGCTCGGGCCCAACCAGGCGCTTCGCCTGACGGTCAGGACCGGCACCGGCAGGGACACGCTGGTGGTGAGATTTACCACCGCCGTCTACGCCGGCAGCCCGAACGGCGGAATCTGGAAAACCACCAATATCGCGCAGACGAACTTTGGCCCCGTCACAGTGCTGCCAAACGAAGCTGCTTCGATCGACATTCCGGCGACCGGCGGGATTGCGGTCCAAGGTTTGGTCTTCAGCAGTAATCCCAATGTGCAAGTCACCGGCGAGATCATTGAACGTCGCGACCGGCCAGGTGCAGGGCATCATCGCCATCCTGATCGCGTTATAGCCCGCGCAGCGTTCAATCCGCTGCCGCACGCGCCTTAAACTTCCTCCATGAGCAGCGTGGTCACGCAAAACCCTGATGTCCTCGGGGGCGAGCCGGTGTTTGCGGGCACGCGCGTCCCGGCAGCCCTCGAAGAAAGCGCCAACCTTCCCGCCCCCGCCCGTAACGCAGCTTGACAGCGAGGCTGGGCTTTCCAATCATCGCCGCCGACATCGTCGCTGACCTAGAGGCGGCGCTGGAACAATTCGCGACGATCGCGGAGGACCTTAGAGGTCCGCACTAAAGAGACTCGAAATTCCCTATGCAAGCCCACGACATGCCTTTAACGAAACTGATCAACGTGGATCAAGGTGCGCGCGAGCACTTTCACGTGCCGAAATATCAGCGCGAATATTCGTGGAAGAGGTGGCAACTCGAGCAGCTCCTGAATGACATTGAAGACAATGACGCGGGCTACTTCATGGGCTCGATCATCTGCGTCAATGAAGCGCAAGCGCTCGGACCGGGCGATGAGATTATCTTCGAGGTTGTCGATGGGCAACAGCGATTAACGACACTTTCACTTCTTCTGGCGGTAATTCATTTGAGCCTCGCTGAAGCTCTTCAGTCATATCGAACCAGAAGATCCATCAGGACATGGAAGAAGCGATGACAGCTATACCGAACATTCGAGTCAAAATTGATCAAAAGAAAAAAGGACGGCAACCCAAGCGAGCGTGGTGCCTTTAGTATTGGTCAAGAATATTTATTTTCTGCGCGTTCAACCTAGCGCTCAGAATCACAATCTCGACGATTACAAGTATCTGCTTTCGTTAGCCGGCATCTTGGACGAGCAGCAAAAGCCGAAGTTCGTCGGGATTCGTCAGACTTGCTCGCGCTTATTATTACTTCGAGGAACGCGTTCCGACCGATGTGGAGCGGCCTCCTTACGCTCCTCGGCAAGATCAATCAACTTATGTTCGTCCAGATCACGGTCGGGAGCCAATCGGACGCATTTACACTATTCGAGTCGCTCAATAATCGCGGCGTGCCGCTGTCAGCGATGGACATCATCAAGAACAAGATGTTGGCGAAGATGGAGCACAAGCATGGCGTCGACATCGACGACTCATTTGAGCGCTGGCAATCTATCGTGGAAGCAATTCCCGACGCGAAGGACCAGGAACGCTTCCTGCGGCATTTCTACAACGCCTTCAAACACCGTGATGAAATCAAAGTCGAAAAAGTAACGCGCGCGACGCGCTCCCTCGTCATTCGCATCTACGAAACACTAATCAACCGCAATGCAGCATCGTTGTTCAATGATCTCGTTAAGAGCTGGCGATCTATATGGACGACTGATGCAAGCTCAGGTTTGCGCAACGCGCGGGTCGCGCATGGCATTACAGAACTGGCGCGTATAGGCAGTGTACCCGCTTATCAGCTTTTGCTATACCTCTTGTCGTTCGGATCCGAAACTCATTAGCAGAGCCCGATTTCATTGAGCAAGTCGTCGAGCTTCTCGGCCGGTACTTTGTTCGTCGCAACGTGACCGATATGCCGCCGACACGACAGATCGATCAAGCGATGATCAATGTGGTTGAAGTGTCGGCAGAGCGCCTGAAAGGCGGCGACAAGCTGAATTTTGATTGGTTTGTCGAGGAGCTGACAAACATGCCCGCCCGGCAACACTCGAGCAGTTTCGGGCCGCGCTTTCGGGCGATATTTATGGAAACAACAGCGCGATGGCGCGCTATGTTCTCATTCAACATCGATCAACTGAGCCATTCGCGAGAATATCAGCCTGATCTATGGGCGCGGGACGAGAAGGAGCGTTTCGTTTGGACAATTGAACACGTTTTACCACAAGGGGATAGATTGCCCCGGCACTGGGTAGAAATGATCGCTAACGGCGATTCCGGAGAAGGCGGCGGAGGTGCAGCAAAGATGCGCGCATCTGCTGGGCAATCTCACGCTCAGCGGCTACAACTCGGATTTGGCAAGAGCACCGTTCGAGAAGAAGCAGAAGCTTGCCAAGGACCGCAGCTTCCTCGGTCACAAGATCAACATCGGCTACCAGAACAAACTCTCGCTTAAATTCTCTGTTCTTCGAGATCGATGGTCAGAGAAATTCAGCCTTGCGACGGCACCGAATCTGGAATGAAGCGATGATCAAAGAGCGAACAGAATAAACTGGTTGAGATAGCAGTGAAACGCGCAAACCTGCTCCCAGGAGAAAAAATCGATTGAATCGGGGCGGTGCGTTTGGATAGAGGCACGTCTAAACTCCGAAATCCTTCGCGAGCGGGCTGGTTTGACAATTGGCCAGAGCGGCCGCGCCGCGGTCGTGCTGCCCAGACTCCGTTTTGCGAAGCTCCGGAACGCCCTTTACATTTCACAACACGCTTGTTATTACCTGACAAAAGCCGCTTAAAAGCAAGCCCGAACATGACTATGCGGACAGTTTCTCCAGTTCGCGTGCCAACGTGCCGCGTATGCCTTGCGATTGCCCTTATCGCGGCAGCGCAGTCGCCCATCGGCGTTTTGGCTGAAATCCCCAAAACGGCAGACTGGCCGGCAGTGAAGGTGATCGATGTGCACACGCATATTTTCAACGCCCGCGATCTTCCGTTAGTCGGCGTCTTAAATGCTCTCGGCGCACCGCGGAAAGTCGCCGAGATAGCAGCGTGGGCGATGAACAAGGCCACTCCTAAAGACGACAAAGAACCCAGACGCGAGGTTTCAATGAATCTGGTGGAGAGGCCAGAAATTGAAGATCTTTCCGAGCCTGACCGGGAAACTCTGCTGGATTACGTCGGCCGGAACCGCCAGGCGCCGCTGCGAGCGGCAGCGGAATTTCTGAGGGTCAAACCAGATGTGACTCTGCTCGCTGAAACGCTGGCAAAGATCGGATTTCCTCCAGACGAACGTGTGGTCGCGTACATAGTTATTCGGAAACTGGTGAACGGAACGGAGCTTGGCAAAGCGCTCAGGGGCTATGTTCGCTTCATCGGCATCATGACAAGGCAACATGGGGAGATCGTGGCTGCGCTCCGGCATACGTATCCGCAGGTCGACTTATTTGTGCATCACATGATGGATATGCAATGGGCATATGACGACCGGCCCCAAGTAGATTTCTCTGATCAAATCGTCGCGATGCAAAAGGTCGATCGTGCCTTTCCGGGCACGGTGTTGCACTTCAGCGCTTTCGATCCAATTCGCCGGGCCAGCGCAGTGCCGTTGGCGGAACGCGCGGTGAAGGATTACAGCGCTGTTGGCCTGAAGGTTTATCCGCCGAGCGGTTATCGTGCGGCTAAGAACGCTTTTTACAAATTTCCATCTCCGCGGAACGGCGCCGACAAATGGGAGATGGGCCGGTGGAAGTCGCGCTACGAGCCGCGTAACGACAATTGGTCGGAATCCAAACTGGATGGCACGTTGCAAGATGCCTTCTTCTACGCGGCCAAGGAGCGCGTTCCTCTCTTCACGCATTGCACACCAGGAGGTTTCGAAGCGGTTAGAGCTCAGGGAAATGTGCCCGGCTACGGGATGATGGCCGATCCATTTTTTTGGGCATCTGTTTTATCGCGGTCTGCAAATAAGGGATTGCGCCTTTGTTTCGGCCACTCCGGGGGTGAAGCGTATTGGTTCAGCGACCCGGCGAACGATCCAGTCAGCCGGAAAAACAAACCGCCGGGTGATCCGTGGCAATTCGGCAACCAGGTTGTGGATCTTTGTCTGACGTATCCGGATGTGTACTGCGAAGTAGGTTACCTGGATGGAGTCCTTGATCCGAAACAAGCAGCTGTTCTCGTGCGTCGTCTCCAATCGGTCATCGATCTGCCGAGCAAAGACGGCAAATGGCGATTCGGCGAAAAACTGATGTATGGCACGGACTGGCACATGATCTATAAGGTACCCGAACTACGAGAAATATCCAGAGAAGTGGGACGATGTCATTAAGCAAGTGGACAAGGGGAAATGGCGACGTGCGTTCTTTTCCGGGAACGCGAAAAGGTTTCTGCGCCTAGATCAGCTATCAAAGGATCCGCGCTTCACGCAGGAACAACAGAAGACACTGGGCGCGTTGAGTGCAGCCATACAGTAGCGCATCGGGAACCGGGTCGCGTCCGAACTCCGAAAGCATTCGCCCGCCACTCGCCGCCCCCCAACCGCGGCGGAACTTGTGCGTGATTGGGGTTCACGTCCAAGGGGGGAGACGGGGTCGCGTCCATACATTTAACATTTGGCCGTTTGCCGCCATGGCGAGCGACTTGAAACACTAAGTTTACGGTCGACTTATTCGGATGGAACTCGATCTGGAAGGCAAGGATGCCAGCCGCGCCTATGCCATGCTGGTCTCGCTCGTCACACCTCGCCCCATCGCCTGGGTGACGACGCTGAACGAGAACGGCACGGTCAACGCCGCTCCATTTAGTTTTTTCAACGCGCTGGGGGCGGACCCTCCCATTATCGGTTTCGCTCCAGGCGACCGCGACGATGGAGCGCCCAAGGATACCGCGCGCAACATCCGTCGCAGCCATGAGTTCGTGGTAAACCTCGTTGATGAAGCAACGGCGGAAGCGATGAACCGGACCTCGGCGCCGCTCCAATATGGGGTGAGCGAACTCGAGTCCGCGGGATTGACCGCGGCGGCGTCATCCGTGGTGGTGCCGCCACGAATCGCCGAAGCGCCCGCCAGCCTCGAATGCAGGGAATGGGGCACGCTCGAGATCGGCCGGAATCGAGTGATCATCGGGCTCGTGAAGCGGGTGCATGTGCGCGACGCGTTAATCGATCCCGTTAAATTGCGGATTCGGTCCGAGCATTTCCATGTCATCGGTCGCATGGCCAGCCCGAACTGGTATTGTCGCACCCGCGACCGATTCGAGATGGTTCGGCCGACCTAGGAGACTGTTGAAATAGTCCACAGATTGCGCAGATGAACACAGATTTAGGGGAAACCCAGGAGACGGGATCACACTATGATCATTTACAAAGTTGAGATAACTGTTGAGGCCGGCATCGAGCTGGAGTGGCTCGATTGGATGCAGCAGGTCCATGTGCCCGATGTCATCCGCACCGGCTGTTTCACTGAGTGTCGCATCTATAAAGTGATCGAGTCCGATGCGGGCGATCCGAGCTATGTGATGCAGTATCATTGCCCGTCGCTCGAGGAGTATCACCGTTACCGGGATAGCTTTGCCGCCGCCCTTCAGAAGGAGCATTCCGACAGGTTTGCCGGGCGGTTTCGCGGTGCTCGCCAGCTCCTCGAGGAGATCGCGCTCAGAACTGGAAGTAAATGAAGTCGGAGGTGGCGACGCTGCGAATCGTGACGATGCCAAAGACGAGCAGCACGGCGATGGCTGTCTCGAGGATAAAGCGACCGCGCTCGTTCAATCGCGCCTCGATCCGCCAGCCCGCGATCCCCGTCGTGAGCATGTGGATGACGAGCGGCAGAGCATAGATCAGGACAAGGGCGACAAAGTAAATGCCGATGCGCCATTGTTCGGCGCCCGCGGCAAAGGGCGATTGCGCGAGGTCGTGCGCGATCTGACCGAGATTCCGCTCGCGAAAGAGGAGCCAGCCGAAACAGGTAATGCCGAACGTAATCACGACCTTGCCGAACCAGGGGATCTTTTGCGTCAGGCCGAGCCAGCCGAGAAATCGTTGCCCTAAAATCAGCAGTCCCCAGTAAACCCCCCAGAGGACAAAATTCCACGATGCGCCGTGCCAGAGGCCGCTGATGGCGAAAGTCGCCATGAGATTGAACGACGCGCGAGCCGTGCTGCAACGGCTGCCGCCCAGCGGAATGTAAATGAAATCGCGCAGCCAGGTGGAAAGCGAGATGTGCCAGCGCCGCCAGAAATCCGAGGGCGACGTCGCGAGATACGGATGGTTAAAGTTTATCATCAAGTCGATACCGAGGAGCCGCGCCGTACCGCGGGCGATGTCGGTGTAGCCGGAAAAATCGGCGTAGATCTGGACGGCAAAGGCGAAGACGCCCGCCCAAATGACGGGAAAGGACGCGTCCTGGACGGCGAAAATTTTGTTCACGACGACCGCGGCGTTGTCCGCGATCACGACTTTCTTGAAGTAGCCCCACAACATCAGGCCGAGCGCCATGCGCCACGCGTCGGCATCGCATTTTCGCGGGCTGCGATATTGCGGCAGCATGTGACCCGCGCGCTCAATCGGGCCCGCGACCAACTGCGGAAAAAAGGTCACGTAAAGTGCGTAATCGGGAAAATAGCGGACGGCCCGAACGTGACCGCGGTAGACATCGACGACGTAGCCGATCGATTGAAAAGTGTAGAACGACAACCCCGCGGGGAGGACAAGCCGGAAGGTGTTGCGGATGGGTTCGGCGCCGAAGTTCGTCAGAATGGCGTTGATGTTCTCGATCCCGAATCCGTAGTACTTGAAGGTGGCGAGGAGCGCGATGCTGGCGCAGATGCTGGTGATGAGAAACACGCGGCGCCGGAGCGGGAAACGTTCCATCCCAAGGGCGCAACTGTAATCGACCAGGGTCGAAGCCCAGAGCGGGAGAAGAAACCAGGGATGTTCCCAGCCATAGAAAATATAGCTGGCGATGATGAGGAGAATGTTCTGCCCGCGCCGTGGCAGCGACCAGTAGAGCGCGAGGACGATCGCGAGGAACGCCAGATAGGTGAGCGAATGAAAAATCATGGGTGCAACAGCGGCCGCAACTTGGCGGCATAAATCTTCGTCACCTCGTCTTTCGCGCCCGGCCGGATGTGATCGTCTCCGGGTTTGAGGTACATCGACTGGCTCGGCTCGGGATCATTCGTCAGGTCAACAAAAGCGCAGCCGTGGCTCTCCACCCATTTGCGCAGATCCGCCATGTAACGCCGCATGTCTTCGCTTTCCGGCGTTGTGCCATCAGGCAGCGGATAGCGTTTCTCGCGCACGAAGCAGAGCGGAATCCCGGCCTCCTTCGCCGTTTCGACGATGTGCGGAAGGAAATTGCGCTCCGGATCGGCGCTGAACTCCTCCGGCTTTTCGCCGCTGACCTCCGCCGATTCGTTCATGATTTCGTCGCGCAACTTTGCGACGTCAAAGATCTCGTTCACCCGCCGCCGCAAATGTCCGATGCTCGCGCTGCCGCCCTCCGCAATGCGAAAGGCGAGCCGGCTGATTTTCTCCTCCTGCACGTGGCGCCGGCTGTTCAGCGGGTAAAGCCAATCGATGACGCGGCCAAGGACGTTCTCTTCTTCCGACTCGTCGCCGCGGAGGATGGAGTGATATACGGGCTCGTTCTCGTGCCGGAGCGACTCGAGAAATCGTCGATAGGTTGGCGTGGTGCGAAAGGTGGCGTCGGTCAGCATCCGTTCGCGAAAAAAGATATAAACCAATTGCGGATGAATACCGGAAGCGACGACGTAGTTCTTCAGGAGCAGATACCAGGCGGCTGAGGCGGCGCCGCCATTCCAGAGCAGCTCGACGTCTTTTGCCCCAACCTCCTTCGCGAAGAGCTGCGAGTTAATCGAACCGCCGAGAACCGAGTCGCCGATAATGACGACTTCGGGTTGCTTCTTGCGCAGGCGCGCCATCGGCTTCGGATCGAAATCGCGCCGCACCGGGATGAGATGCGCGATCAGCGCCGGCAGCAGCACGACGGCTGCGACGAAGATCGTCAGGCGCCAGCGTCCCTGCGTTACGCGCGGTCCAGCGTCTGATGAAACCATTCGACGAACCGGGGCAACCCTGCGTGCAGCGGCGTGGCCGGCTGATAACCGAGCAGCCGCCGCGCCTTCGAAATATCGGCGCAGGTCAGCGGAACATCGCCGGGTTGTTCCGGCAGCCGGTTGATCTTCGCCTTGCGGCCCAGCGCGTCCTCGATCGCCGCAATCAAGTCCTTGAGCTGGATCGTTTCACTCTCTCCCAGATTAAAGATATCGAAGAGCGGCCCGTCGTAACCCAGCGACGCCATGACTCCCTGAATGATGTCCTCGATGTAGGTGTAATCGCGCCGGGTCGTGCCGTCACCAAACTGGTCGATCGCCTGACCATTCCAGATCCGACGCGTGAATTTGTGGATCGCCAGATCGGGTCGCTGGCGCGCTCCGTAGACGGTAAAGAAGCGCAGCGCGACAATCCGCATTCGGTAGAGATGCGAGTAGGTGGAGCAGAGAAATTCGCCCGCAATTTTCGTGGCCGCGTATGGGCTCACGGTTTGCGTGAGGTGAAGGTCCTCGGAAAACGGGACCGTCTTGGAAAGCCCGTAGACCGACGAGCTGGAAGCGAATATGAAGCGATCGATTCCGACCGTGCGCGCCGCCTCGAGCAAATGCAGGGTGCCGTTCACGTTCGTATCGTAATAGAGTTGTGGATGCCCAATCGACGGGCGCACCCCGGCGCGCGCCGCAAGGTGGATCACGGTGTCGATCTCCTCCCGATGAAAAACGTCGTTCACCGCCCGCGCGTCGCGCAGGTCGGCGTGGTGCACGGTGATCTGGTCGGCGACGGCCGCGATGTTTTGGCGCTTGATCTGCGGATCGTAAAAATCGTTGAAGTCGTCGAGGATCGCGACCTGGTGTCCGTCGGCGAGCAATTTCTCGACAAGGTGCGACCCGATGAAGCCGGCGCCGCCCGTGACGAGAAGTTTCATTGCGCGAGGGTAAGGAGGAAGCGACGAGCGAGCAAGAGGAGAACGGGAACGGACTGAGGCCGGATGATGATTCACAGTCGACCGAGGAAAGGACGTCCCCCAACGGCGGATTGGGCCGGCCGCGCTGGAGCCGATGGCTATGTGATTGCGGGACGCGATGGCGACCCATCCAGCCACTCCATCGTCGCGTGCAGATCATCCTCGTCGCGGCGCGCGAGAAGGTGCGCCGCAGCCACCAGATCGCGACGGTCGGGACCGCAGGCGGACAGTATGGCGCATCTTCATTTTGAAATGCGCGAGCTTACCGCGTTTATATCGGCGCCGGCTACCGCACGGACGCCCACTGCTGGGTGAATTCGAGCGCGTTCATTCAGGCGCGCCGCGGCGCGCCGGATGAAGACTTCGGTCGAACTCGCGAATAGCACCGTCCCTGTAAAGGCGAGGCCCGGCTCCGGGGACACTGAAGCTCCCGCTATCACATGTTTTACGCAAATTAAAGCTTGCTCTTTCGGCCGGGGCTCCGGCACAATAATAAGATGACGAGATCATTAAGTATCCTTTTCGCTGTCGCGCTCATCGCGCCTCAAATCCACGCCGGGGAGATTGTCAGGTCGCCGCAGATAAGTAACGGTCCGACACCATTCATCAGCTTTGCGAACGTTTCTGTGAATGATCCGGCTACGGTGAAGGATGCCAGATTTCATATCCAGCCAAAGACGGGTTCTGAGACACGGCCCATCGATGTGCGCTACTCCAGTTCGTACCTGAAGAGACGCGGTTATATCAGAAGGCACAGCAGCAGGATTACGATTCCTGTCTTTGGCCTCTACGCGGGACGGACCAACATCGTGACGCTAACCGTAGGCTTCAGAGATGGGACCTCAGCGATGCGCACGGTTTCCATCGACACGCCGTCCTATGACGGCGGGACGTATTCCAATCCGAGCATCGTGCAATCGCGCCTGCCGGGCACGACCTTGAGCTACGATTTCATCATGCTCAAGAGTTACTCCGATCCCACGACGCCCATCATCATCGATAGCGACGCCGAGATTCGGTGGGTCGGGACGTCGGGGGTGGGCGCCCAGCCGAGCATCCTCTTTGACAACGCCTTTTATCTTACATCCGGGACATCGCTTCTGCGCACTGATTTCGACGGCACGACCACCACGGTGGCCGATTATGGCAGCCTTGGAGTGACCGGCTTCCATCACAACATCGATCCGGGTCGTGAAGGCATGATTCTGGATGCGGACACCGTGCAATGGACGGAATCCGTAAACTACGAAGTGGACGCTGCCGGCAATGTCCTGAGAAGCTGGAGCCTCGGCGATATCATCAGCGCGGCGATGACGGCCGGTGGAGACGATCCAAGCCTATTCGTGCACAGTGCGCCGATAGACTGGTTCCACAACAACGCCACGGCTTTTCGCCCTTCCGATAACTCGCTCATCGTCTCGAGCCGAGAAAACTTCGTCATTGCAATTGATTACGATTCTGGCGCGATCAAATGGATTCTTGGTGATCCCACCAAACTCTGGTATTCATTTTCGTCTCTGCGCCAGTTCGCTCTGACGCTTGAACTCGATACATTGCCCCCGATCGGGCAACATGGGATCTCAATGCCGGCAGACCAACTCCTCCTCTTCGACGACGGAACAGGCAGTAATTATCAGCAACCTCCGGGTGAGACCCGCACCTACAGCGCGCCGCGCAAATACCGGATTGATCTCGGCACCTTTCAGGCCACTGAGACCTGGCATTACCTGCCCGATCCGAGCGTCTTGAGCCCTTATTGCAGCAGCGTCTACGAGGACGCACCCAATAACTATCTCATCGATTACACGCTGGGCGGCCCCTATATCTTCACCGGCATCGTCGGGCTCGATGCGCAGGGGAACGTGGCCTTCAACTATCAGTATGATGAACTGGCTTTCTGTGGCACCGCCTGGAATGCCATCCAAATCCATTGGGAGAACCTGCAGTTGAAGTAGGGCTGCCAGTTTGGCAACCGGCGTCGGGGACCTGCTCTAATTTGCGGCTTTTCCTGGCTGGTTTTCCGAGGTGGCAACCTCAATTGGTTTTCTCGTCTTTGTCGAGCGCACGCCAAAAATACCAGGCGGCCACCGATCGATAAGGCCGCCACTTCTCGCCCCTGGCATGCAGTTCTTTTGGCTTCGGCAATTTCCTTCTCCCGAACGTCTTTGCGTAACCCTTCCGCACTCCGTAATCGTCGACCGGCCAGACATCGAGCCGGCCCAGATCGAACAAAAGCATCATCTCAACCGTCCACCGCCCAATCCCACGCACAGTCGTTAGGCGAGCGATGATCTCTTCGTCACTCATCCGATGGAGCGCGGCCTTCGTTGGAATCGTCCCGTCCAGCGTCTTCGCGGCGAGATCCTTGATCGCCGCGCTCTTGTTGCGGGAGAGACCCGCAGCGCGCAGCCTTTCGTCCGGCGTCGCGAGGACAAGCTGCGGAGAAAACCATTTTCGCCGGGGATAGAGCGCACGGACCCGTCCAAAAATGGTCGCGGCGGCTTTGCCACTTAGTTGTTGGTAGACGATCGACTCTGCCAGGGCGTCGAATGGCCTAACGAGTGTGCCTGGTTGCACCTGAAACGGTCGGGACCTTGCGATCAGCGCCGCGAATCTCGGATCGGTCGCGGCCAGATGTTGTTCAGGTGTCAGCGTCATTTGATCCGGAAAAAGCGTTCGCTGGTTCCTTATCGGGATCACACAGTTTCGGAAAGCGTGCCACAAATTCCTTCACCGCCATCTTCGCTCGATCCACTTCCTTCCGACAACAACCACGCTTGCCGAGACTACCACAATTCCCCGCGAACATGGCTCTGCGCCCGCGTCCTTGAATCCCAACGAGCCCGGCAAACTGGCGGCGGCGGCGCGCACGGATGTAGTTTGGGCGATGAACGACACACCCGTCTCGCAACGAACCGCGATCGCAGAGTTTCGCCGCCTGCACCGCGAAGGATGTTTTGTCCTGCCCAACCCGTGGGACATCGGAACGGCTCTCTATCTCCATCATCTCGGATTCAAGGCGCTCGCCACCACCTCGGCCGGGTATGCCTTCAGTCGCGGAAGGCCCGACGGCGGCGTGGCCCGCGACGAGATGCTGGCGCACATCCGGGAAATTGTCGCTGCCACGCCGCTGCCGGTAAACGCTGATTTTCTCGGCGGCTTCGCCGACGACCCGGAAGGAGTTGCTATCAACGTGACTCGCTGCATTGCGACGGGAGCAGCCGGCCTGTCGATTGAAGACTCGACCGGCAGAAGCGAGCGACCGCTTTATGGGAAGGAACTCGCAGTCGAGAGAATATCGGCTGCGCGTCGTGCGATCGACGAATCCGGCCCAGGCCTCATTCTGACCGGCCGTTGCGAAGCGTTTCTGGTGAATCATCCCGATCCGTTGCGGACATCGCTTGCGCGTCTCGTGGCCTACGCCGAAGCCGGCGCTGATTGTCTTTACGCTCCGGGCGCGAGCGCGCCCGAGGAGATCAGTGCAATCGTCAGGGCAGTTGCCCCGAAACCGATTAATATCCTCGTCTCCGGGTTCAATTCGCAGCTGTCTCTGGCTCAGCTTGCCGACCTCGGGGTGCGCCGGATCTCGGTTGGTTCGGGTCTCGCGCTGGCGGCCTGGGGCGCGCTCCTCCGCGCCGCGCGCGAGATTGCTACGGATGGAACTTTTCAAATGCTCGCGGGCGGCGCTCGAACGGCGGAACTCAATGGCCTCTTTGATCGTCCGGCCTAACGAATAAGGATTGCACGGCGAGAGGCGGGGGCCGGAGGAAGAATCTAGACAAGGCCGGCAACTTGAGAGAAGCATGTCGCAGAGAAATCTGCATCATGTTTGCTCCCGCCGATTACGACCTTCGCCCGCTAACCGCCAATGATGAACCGGTCCTGTGGGAGATGCTCTACACCGGACTCCGACCGACTGGCGGTGAGGAACCACCCCGCGAAATTTTGCGGCGGCCCGAATACGCCCGCTACGTCGAGGGCTGGGGCCGGCCCGGGGACGTTGGTTTCATTGCACACGACAAGAACGAAGAACTGCCACTAGGCGCGGTTTGGTTCCGGGACCCGGCAGGAAACGGAGACGCCGCCGGAGCTGGCATTTGTCGTCAAACCGGGACATCGCCAGCATGGAATCGGCGCCTCACTCCTCACCCAGATGATGCGAGCCAATCCGCAACTGTCGGCGATCGCAATGCGGATGGGCGCGAATAGCCCTGCGGTGCGACTCTTCGGGAGATTCGGCTTCGAGATCGCCTCACAAGGCGACCAGCTCACTGTCATGCGTCGCGCAATCTGAATCCAGCCGCGCCCGTTATGACGGAAGATCCGCAACCTTCTTTGAAAGCCACCCCGGCTGCGTCGTCCGGGCGCGCCCTCGCCATTCTCCACGAGTGGGTTCAATCCGAGAGCCTGCGCAAACATTGTTACGCCGTTGCGGACTCGATGCGGCATTTCGCCCAGGCGCGCGGTGCCGACGCTGATCTTTGGGAAGCGGTCGGCCTGCTGCACGATATGGATTACGAGCGCTATCCAAATCTCGAGCGAAGCGCGACCGAGGGACACCCCTTCGTCGCCGCGGCCTGGCTGCGCGAACAGGGTTGGAGCGACGAAGTTTGTCGCGCCGTGCTCTCGCACGCCGACTACTCTGGGGTCGAACGACAGACGCCGCTCGAGAAAACGCTCTATGCCGTGGATGAATTGAGCGGCTTCGTCATCGCCGTGGCACGAGTGCGCCCGAGCAAAAGCATCCATGAAGTCGACGTCACCGCGGTGAAGAAGAAGATGAAAGACAAGGCGTTTGCGCGCGCCGTGAATCGCGAAGACATCGTGCGCGGCGCGACGGAGCTGGGGCTGCCACTGGAAAAAGTCATCGCGGAAGTCATCACCGCGCTCAAGGCGGACGCGGAACGGCTTGGGCTGGCTGAAACGCAGCGGCGCGACGTGACCGGCGGCGTTTAAGCCTGACGATGCCGGCCGAAACCGGCCCGTTCGTTAGGCGCCGATGCCTGACTAGGCCGCGAGCTGATTCAGCTTTGCGCGGAGCGCCTTGACGCTAAACGGCTTGTCCATCATGGCATCGACCTCCATCGCCTCGTAGGCGGCACGCACCTCGGTCGACAGATGGGCGGAGAGGACCATTATCTTGCCGGCAAAACTTCGTTCGCGCAGCAGGCGCACCAACTCGGTGCCAGAAACGCCCGGCATGTTGTTGTCGACAATGATGACATCAAACGGGCTTGGGTCATCCGCCATGCAGGCGAGAGCCGTTTCGCCGTCCTGCGCGCTCGCCAGTTCATAGAGTGGCTCGTCGAAGATGAAGTGCATCGATTGCGCAATCGAGGGCTCGTCGTCGACGGCCAGAATCTTGAGCGGAATAGTCATGTTCGAAAACAGTGCTCCATACATAGAGCACCACTCGTGCCCTGCATGGTCTGGTGACGGCTGCCGGCCTAGCGAGCTAGGCCTCGATGCCGCCAGCAAACACCGGAATTTCGTCCACCAACACCTGAACGGCATGCCGCAACTCGTCGATGTCAAACGGCTTGGCGAGCATCAGATCCACGTTTTGCTCTTCGTAGGCGTGGACGTTCGTTTCCGTGAGATGCGCCGACAGAACTGCGATCTTCCCTTCGAAATTTTTCGCCCGCAGCTTGCGCACCAGTTCCAGACCCGTCATCCGCGGCATCCTGTGATCCGTAATCACGATGTCGAAAGGACAAGTTGCCGCGTCGATTTTAGCCAGGGCGTCCTGGCCGTCGCAGGCCGTGGTGACTTTACAGCGCGGGCCACATAGAACCAGCGCGAGGAATTGAGCCACGGCGGTTTCGTCTTCGACGGCCAGGATCTTAAAATCGCTCTTCATCTCGCCTCAAATACAGGTAGCAAGAGTCGGGCCGCCGATCACGGCGACAGGCATTCGGAGCTCCGTCTCGCGTCGTGACCGGCCGCTACGGCGTCAGAAAAATCTTACCGGTAAATGGATCGACCACTTCGGTCGAACGGGGAAATGCGCGCACGTCGACATACCCTTGATTGGGCGCATACGGACTTATGACAAATCCCGGTTTGTCAGGCACCGCCAGACCATACGGCACGTCTCGCCTTCTTGTCTCCGGTGGAGCCGGGGTCGCCGGCCGAATCTCGAGGGGAGTCGGCGTCGGCCAGGGCGTGGCGGTCGAAGCCGGCGCTGGTCGCTCGCCGGATGCAGTCTTGCTCGCAGAGTCCTTCTCCACCTTATTTTTGTCCGGCTTCTTTGAGGCTTCGGGCGGTGGCGAACTCTCGCCGAGTTTGGCAATGCTGTGGCCAAGCCTCTTGAAGAAGTCCCCGATCGGATTCGCCGGCGCCCGCGGCGCGCTCATGGCGAAACAGATTACAAGGGCACTCAAAATCAATCGCCTCACTATTGCTTGCTCTGGCGCCGCCATGGGTGCGAGTCGCGGTTGTTCAAGGAAAGTGCGACGCCTCAGGAATGAGGTTGCCCGGCGCGATTGACCAATTCCCCGAGAGTGCGGCGCCGAAATTCCATCGCGAGCAAGGCAAGAATTGTCAGGACATCGCTCGTCACGTGGGTGATTTTCACGCTCGAATAGGTAGCCGGAGTGAGGGTGGGTTCGATCAATTCGCGCACGGCTTTCGGGTTGGCGGCCGCTCCGTTGGCGTCAAACTGCTTGATCGCATCGAGCACGGCAAAGCGCTGCGCCGTGCAATCTTTCATCGCGCCCAGATTTTCATAGGCAAAGAGGGCAAAGAGAATGCAGACGAGCAAGGTCGTGATGGCAGCATGGTGTTTGCGAAGCGAGGAGAACGCGAGAATGCCGCCCACGATAAGAACGTAAAGATTCCAATAGTTCTGCATCGCAGTCGAGCGATCGAAATAGAGCTGGATCAGTTCGCTGTAATTCATAGGTGATTTGCGGGCATCATGGGGTTTCTGCTTCCTCCGAAGCGAGGGAAAACTTTGGGCGGATCGCAAGGAAGCAGCCAGCGGCCAGAGCAAACCCGCCGACGATGTCGATGAAATGGTGTTGATGCGTCAGGAGCGGCGATAGACCGACGAGGACGAACCATGCCATCACCACTGCGCGCGCGACGCCATGCAAATGGCGCGCATACGCGTCGACAAGGAAAACCAGGAGCGCGGCATGGAGCGATGGAAAGAGATTGTTCGGCGCATCGAGGGTGCGAAACCAATCGAAGATCGTGCCCACCCATCCCGCGGCATGCGGCCGAGGAAAGGCAAAGCGAAGAGGGAAAATGAGAAAGCAAATTCCGGCGACGACGATCGCGCTCGCCACCCGTCGCGCATAGAGATTCAGCTCTGGTTCGTTAGGGAAAAGAAACGGCGCTGCGATAAAAAAGAGATCGATCGAGAGGTAGGGAAGAATCATGAAGGGAACGAAAGGGATTGCCCGTTCCCAGGCGAAATAAAAGACGCCCACCTCGTGCCGTCGCGCCGTAATCCAGAGGCAGCCGCCGTAGACCAAAACGAAGAGAAGCGAAAGAAAGACGGAGACACCGAGGGCTCGCAGACGCGGAACTGGCGCGCCCGTTTTCAGGGGTGAATGCGCCGCGCTACCGAGACGGTGAACATGCCCCAGCGATCGATTTCCATCATGCATTTTTCAAAACCAACACTGCGCACCAGCTCATCGATCTCGGCGGTAGTGCGGCGTCGCATAATCCATCGCTCTCCCTCGCGATTACGCAGGACGCGCGCGATGAATTCCAACTGCGGATGCCACGGCTGATTCGTGTAGATCAAGCAGCCCCCCGGCTCGATTGCCCCAGCCAGCCCGCCTAACGAATTCAAGACCGCGTCATTCGACGGGAACAATTCGTAGAGCCCCGAGACGATACCGATCGTGGCACGCGGTGTAAGCCCGGCGAGGGCCGCGCGATCGAACGCGTCCCCCACCCCGATATGGACATTCTTCAATCCTAGCTCCGTCGCCAGCGCGCGTGCGGCATCGACGTTTTCCTGTTTATTGTCGCGCAGCGTCGCAGTCATTGGGATCTCCGGCAGCGCGCGCATTGTTTCCAACACATAACGCCCCGGCCCGGCCGCGACATCGAGAATGCGGATCGGTCGGCCTTCCGCGTGCAGCTTTTCGATCACAGCGCGGAGCGATTTCTCGAGATTGGCTTTGCGCTGCCGGATACCCCGCCAGCCGATGCTGTTGAGGTAATTCGCGTCGACCAATTTCCCCAGGCGCGATGAACCTTGCGGCTGATTTTCGTAAACGTAATCAAGCGAGCGGCCGGAATCGAAGCCGCTTTGCCAACCAAGCTCAATCCCTTTGCTCAGGCGGCCGCCGATTCTCAACGCCACGCGCGCCGCCAAAAAATGGGAACCACCGCGCAGCTTCAGCCTCTCGTATTCCTCCCAGGTATAGCCGTATTGGTCGGCCTTGCGCAGCGACTCGGCAGGCGGCGGTTGCGCGAACCGTTCGCAAACGAATTCACGGATCCGCGCAATCACCTGCTCTCGATCCGTCTCATGAAAAATCGCATGATACATCGACGGGAAAACGTGCATTCGCTTTAGCGGCGAAGAGAGGCGATGGAAAAACTCCCGCTGCGCTTCCAGCCCAACAACGTAATCGCGCCCCGCGGCCAGCATCAGCGTCGGCACCTGGATCGCACCGGCGTCCGCCACCAGCCGGCGTGCCGTATCGTGCAGGTCGAGCAGCACATTGATCGCGATCTGGCGAAAGATGAGCGGGTCGGATTCGTAGCGCGCGGCTTCCACTGGATCGTGCGTCAGCATCTTCGCGCGCACATAGCTTTTCACCCGGCCGCCGCGGAAGAGCTTCTGCTGCAGGCGCAGGCCCGGAATGGCGAGCGGGATGTAGAGCTTCACCTCAAAGGCTGCTGTAGCCAGAATCAGGGCGCGGATCGGCGGCGCGTAATCGTGCACCCACGCGCCGACCGTAACGGCGGCGAGGCTATGCGCGAGGATGATCATGTTCTCCAGCGCAATGCCGTGGCGCTCCGCGATTTGCCTGACAAACGTATCCACGTCCCGAATCACGTCGGTCAGTTCCCGCGCCGCGCCGCGCTCCCCGGACGAGCGGCCATGACCGCGTGCGTCCCAGGCAAAGATCGCCACATTCTCCAAACCCAACGAATCGACCGTCTCCTGCCAGCGTCCGGAATGCTCGTGACCGCGATGGAAAAGGAGAAGCGCTTTCTCTGCTTGTTTTCCGCCGGGAAACCATGCGCGATAGAAGAGTTCTGTGCCGTCCCAACTCGGCATTGTTTGTTCAACGGGTTCCATCGCATTCCCCCAATTCCTCCACCGCCCGCTGCAACTCCTGCGCGATTGCACTGATCTCGCCCTTTTCTATGCCATGGCCTGCGTAGTTGCGCGCCGCGCCAATGATCAACCGCACCTTCCGCGGTCGCGGGATCCGGCGTCCTTTTGGCCAGGCACGAAACGCCCCTTCCAGATGGCACGGCAGCACCGTCACATTCCGGCCCGCGAGCAGCGCCCCGATGCCCGGCTTGAACGATTGCGTTTCGCCTGTTCGTGACCGCGTGCCCTCAGGGAAAATGATGAGCACGTTCCCGGGTTGCGCGAGCAACTGCGCGCAAATGGAAAGGCTTTCCCGCACCCGCATCCGGCGTGCAAATGGCAGAGCATTCATCGCCACCGCTGCGAACCAGGTTCGCGGCAGACTCCGAAAAAAATAATCCTCCGCCGCCACCGGAAAGGCCCGGTGCAAACGGCCCAGAGGAAGAGCCGCGAGAAGACAGAGGGTGTCGAGATGACTGGAATGATTCGCGACCAGGACGAACGACTCGTCATCGTTAGGCAGATTGTCCGCACCCACAATCTCGAAACGAACGTAAACGCGCAGCAGTCCGCGAATGATCAGCGCAATCAGGGAACGAAAGCTGTAAACGATCATGTCCGGTTCGCGCGGGAACCGCCGCAGTCGATCCACCGCCCTGCGTTCCAGCGCGAGAACTGCCTCGCTCGCCATTTTCGTCATCGGCCCGGATTGTAATATCCCGTCATTTGAATGAACAGCGGCGCGACAAAGATCAGGCTGTCAATTCGATCCAGAATACCACCGTGACCAGGGATAGCCGCGCTCCAATCCTTCGCGCCAAACTCGCGCTTTATCATGCTCAGGGTCAGGTCGCCGAGTTGTCCGCCAATTCCGACGATCAGCCCGGTAAGGACCAGTTCCTGCATCCCGAAGAGAGGAAAAGAAAAGCGCAGCAGAAAGGGCAGCGCGAGGGAAAGAGCGAGCGCGCCTAACGAACCCTCCCAGTTCTTGTGCGGACTGATTGCGCTCCGCAGGGGATGGCGTCCAAACATTCTGCCAAAGGTAAAGGCGGCTACATCGTTCACCTCCGTCGCGAAGAGCAGATAGCAGAGGTAGCCATAGGCCTGGGGGGCGTTTGCGAGGAAGGCCAGTTGGACAAACATCCAGCCGAGATAAACGAAAGCGATCATGCCTAACGACAGCTCTTGGAGTCTGCCGTCGGCTCGATTGCGCAGAATTGGGATGAGCGAAATGACCAGCAGCGCGCCAACCGACACGAATGCGAGACCGGCGTCGAACAGCGCCGCGGTCCCTACTGCGGTGATGGCGAGATAAACCGCGCCGCTCATCCACCAGTCGCGACTCAGCAGAGAGACGCGGGCAAATTCCTGGAAGGCGAAGAGGGCAACGGCCGTGACGCCAACGATGAACGGAACCCGGCCGGCGAAAATTGCGAGCGCAGCGAGCGGCGCCATCCAAAGCCAGGAAAGGTAGGTTTTCCAGATGCCGCTCAGTTTGATGCGAAATCCAACGCACAGCAGCGCGAGCAAAATTCCCGCCCCAAGCAGCAGGCCAAAGACAATGCCGAGGTAGGCGCGAAAGACTGGATCTTGCAGCGCTACGCTTGGAGCCATCAGTTGTTTTTCTCTTTCAACGCCCGCAGGATCCGGCCGAGACGTTGCGCGCTGGTTTGGAGACAGCCGGCGATCACAGCCAGGCAGGCCAGGTCGAGCACGCTCAAGTTGCCGATCATCGTGTCGCCACCGTTCCACCGGATAAGCGCGTAGGTCAGCCACGCCCCGAGAGACAACACCACCATGCGCCACGGTTTCGACATCACGCCGCCAAACTCGCGCTGCGCGCCGACCGCCTGCCCGAGCATCCCGACATAGGCCGTGCCTAACGACATCAGCGCCGCCCAATACCCGAAGAGCGGATTCATCCAGGCGCTGTGGGCCGCACCGACAAAAATCAGCACATCAGAAACTCGATCGGGCAGATCATTGATCACCTCGCCGCGCCGGCTCGCCTGCCCCGCCGCGAGGGCAACCATTCCGTCCAGCATGTTGCACCAAAGACGCAGGGAACAGAAAAGCGGCGCCACAATCAGAAGCAGCGGATGCGCGCCCGAGCGCCAAAAACAAACCGCCGCCGCCACCGCAAAGGCGACCGACGAATACGAAATCAGATCGGCTGAAATCCCGAGCCGCAGAGAAAGTCGGGTCGCGCCGCGGGCGGTCCGGCGAAAGATTTCCGCGATCGGACGCCGCGCTGTTGGTTGATAATCTGCCACCGGCCGCAGGTTCGCCGATTTCAGGGGCGAATGTCCACGCGGATCAACCCGGTGCCGTCGGGAGTGGTCATGAAACCGCTCGCCCAACGTCGGAAAAATATTGCTCGTAGCCCATCCCGTCCCTCCATACTTCCCACCAGGCGATTAGACTGGCTTCTTCTCTAGGGTTCCTCACCCGCGTTGTCGCCTTTGGCCGCTTTTTGCCCACGCAACTTTGCCTGGATGAAAAGATCGATGTCGCCATCCATCACCGCCTGCACGTTGCTTGTCTCCGCCCCGGTGCGGTGATCTTTCACCATCTGATACGGTTGGAAAACATAGGACCGAATCTGGCTTCCCCACGCAACGTCGCCCTTCTCGCCGTATTGCCGGTCGATCTCGGCGCGCTTTTTGTCCTGCTCGATTTCGTAGAGCTTGGCCTTCAGCATCTTCATCGCCAGCTCGCGATTGCGGCCCTGGCTCCGCTCCGCCTGGCAGGCCACGACGATCCCGGTCGGCTTGTGCACAATCCGCACGGCCGTCTCGACCTTGTTCACGTTCTGCCCGCCTTTCCCGCCTGCGCGAAACGTGTCGATCTCAATATCGACCGGATTCACTTCGATCGGCGCGGAGTCCGCGATCTCGGGGACGACATCGACGCTCGCGAATGAGGTGTGGCGGCGCTTGTTCGCGTCGAAAGGCGAGATGCGCACGAGTCGGTGCACGCCGCGCTCGGTGTTCAAATAGCCGTAGGCGTATTCGCCGCTTACAAGCAGCGTGACCGATTTGATCCCGACTTCTTCGCCCTGCTGAATGTCGATCGTCTGCGCGCTGAAACCGCTTCGCTCGATCCAGCGCTGATACATCCGCAGAAGCATGTCGGCCCAATCGCACGACTCCGTCCCGCCCGCCCCGGAATGAATCGTGAGGAACGCGTTTGAGCGATCGTTTTCGCCGGAAAGAAATTGCCGCAGCTCGAACTCCTCGAGTTTCTTGAGCAGTTGGGTGTGTTCCGCCGCGACCTCCTTTTCCGCCGCCGCGCGCGCCGCCGGCTCGGATTCTTCCCCGGCCAGTTGTTGTAACGCTTCGAAGTCGTCGACCGCGCGTTCCAATTCTCCCAGCGGGTTGATCAACCCGCGCAGGCGCGAAACCTCCTCAACGTCGCCCTGGGCGCGCTCGCGATTCGACCAGAAATCCGCGGAGGCCATCCGCGTCTCGAGTTCGCTCAGGTGAGACTGCAGCTTCGGCAGGTCAAAGAAACCTCCGCAGTTCGCCGACGCGCGCGCGCAATTCTTCTGCGTTAATGATTTCCACTTCCGTTGCCATGGCAGAAGATAACCGGGCACGCCCTGGTGCCAAATCCGGTTACCTGGCGCCATCCGCGACGGCGCAGACAAAAATGCGCGTCTTGAGACCGGAGCCCTGGCGGTACGACTGCGCCAGTTCCTGAGCGATCCATGCGGCGGCGGCGCTTTCGCACAAGGTAACCGTCGCGCCGCCGAAACCGCCGCCGGTCAGACGCGCGCCGAAAACACCCGGGAGACCCCGCGCGATTTCAACGAGCAAATCGAGTTCCGCAGTACTGTTCTCAAAATTCCGGCGCGAACTCTCATGTGATTCATTGAGGAGCGCACCCAACCCGGGGCCATCGTTCTGCGCAAGCAACCCAAGAGCGCATCGCACCCGTTCGTTCTCGCCGACGACATGCAGCGCACGCCGATGCAGGAGCGACGCGAGATCGCTTCTGGCCAACTCGTCAGGCGAAATATCCCGCAACGAGACCAGGCCGAGCGCTGCCGCGGCGGCGCGCGTTTCCTCTCGTCGTCGGTTGTAGAGGCCTTCGGCCAGTTCCCGTTTTGTGCCGGACTCGGCAATGACCAGAGCAAGCTTCGGTGGAAAGGAAATCGTGCGCACTTCCTCACTTCGCGCGTCAAAGAAAACGGCGTGCTGCGCCCGGCCGAAGATGGACGTGACCTGATCGAGCAAACCCGAGCGCACCCCGACGAACCGATGCTCGGCCCGCTGGCAAAGCCGCGCGATTTCGAATGGCGGAAGACGCGCCTCAAAAAGCTTCAAGAGAAGAAAAGCCGTCGCAACTTCGAGCGCGGCGGAACTGGATAGTCCGCAACCGGGCGGGAGGTTCCCGTCGATTTCGGCCGAAAACCCGTCAATCGAAATTCCCGCGTCGAGCAGTTCGCTGACGACACCGAGTACATGGTTCACCCACCGCGGCTCGGTTTGCGGCTGAAGATCTTCGCGTTTGATCTCGAATTTACCGAACGATGAAGACGTAAGCGCAATGAGTCCGTCGCCTCGTCGTTCGCCCCTCACCTTCAGCCCGCGATCGATCGCGACCGCGAGCACGACACCCTGGTTGTAGTCGGTGTGATTGCCCAGCAGTTCTACCCGCCCCGGCGCGTAGGCTTCGGTGCGCATCAGCGAGGTGATTGGACGAAGCGGGCGATGGATTCGAGGATCCGGCGATCGACCTCCTCCTGCGTTTCACCCGCGGCCCGGAGTTGGCGCTTTCCGACGACCAGCGAATGATCGCCGCTCTCGACGACATGCAGCGTGTTCGGAGCTTTCATCGCGGCGCGGACCTGCTCGAGCAGGTCGAGCGGACACAGCGCGTCGCGCGTGCCCTGCACAAAGAGAATCGGCGTGCCTAACGACCGCAGAACTTCGTCGCGCAGTTTGGCGCGATCGCCCATCGCGCAAAGCGGATATCCAAGGCAGATGACGCCACGCACCTTTTCTTCGAGAGCAACGTGACAGCCGATCCTGCCGCCCATGCTCTTGCCGATGAGAAACAGCGGCGGATCAGCCCGATTCACGATACTCGATTCCCGATTAACAAACTCCGCCAACGCTTCCCGATGCGCCGCGATCAGCTCAGGCAGACGATCGGGCCGCTTCCGGCCTTCTCGCATGTAGGGATAATCGAACGTCTCGACCTCACCGATTTCCCGCAGCCGCACCTTCCAACGCTGCATCCATGGATGCGACGATGGCGCTCCTGCGCCGGGCGCAAAAAGGAAAAGCGGCTTTGGCATCTCGTGAGCCTCGGTGGACAAAAACAGACGATCCACAGATTACGCAGATTTCCGCAGATTACTTTTTCAAAGCACCCGCCCACTTGTGCATTTCCAATCTGCGTAAATCTGCGAAATCTGTGGACGAAACTCTTATGCCGACGATGCCACCACCGGTTCGTCCGATCGAACTCTTCGAAATTCGCGCCGCCCGCGAACGGATCGCCTCCACGATCGTGCGCACGCCGCTGGTGCGCCTTGAACTTGGATCCGACTTTCCTGATATCCGCTTGAAGCTCGAAAATCTTCAGCCGATCAACGCCTACAAATTACGCGGCGCTGCCAACGCGGTCGCCATGCTGTCGGAGTCCGATCGCGCACGCGGCGTCTGGACAATCAGTGCCGGCAATGCCGGGCAGGGCGTAGCCTATGCGGCGCGGCAAGCCGGCGTGCCATGCAGCGTCGTCGTGATCGAGACGGCGCCGGCGGCGAAGGTCGAGCGGATGCGCGCGCTCGGGGCGAAATTGATTCCCGTCCCGTACGAAGTTGCGTGGCGTGCCCTCGACGATCGTTCCTATCCCGGGGCGGAAGGCACGTTCATCCATCCGTTTGACGACGACAATTTCATCGCCGGCCATGGAACAATGGGACTCGAGATTCTGGAAGACGCGCCCGAGACGGCAGCGGTCATCGCGGGCATCGGCGGAGGCGGACTGGTGACTGGCGTCGGGAGCGCGATCAAGGCGTTGCGGCCGGACATCAAAATTTTCGGCGTCGAACCGGAGACAGCGGCGCCGACCGCACTCTCCCTGGCCGCCGGTTCGCCGCAGGAATTCAAGGATTGGAAAGCTTCCTTCGTCGATGGCGCCGGTGGTCAGAGCGTTTTCCCGCGAATGTGGGAACGAATGCGACCGATCCTCGACGGCTCGTTAGTCGTTAGTCTTGAAGAAACGCGCCGGGCGATGCGGATGATGGCGGAGAAGGCGCGTATCATTGCCGAAGGCGCTGGTGCCCTGCCGCTGGCCGCCGCATTGAGCGGAAAAGCCGGGAAGGGTCCGATCGTCTGCATTGTCTCCGGCGGAAATGTGGACCTGAAAAAGTTTTGCGAATTGATCGATTTGTAAAAGGCGCCTGACGATATGTATCTCGACGAAAAAGAAGTCCGCTCGCTCTTGCGGATGGAGGAACTGATTCCCGCCATGGCTAGCGCGCTGCGCGATCTTTCCGCAGGTCATGTGCAGCAGCCCTTGCGACAGGTCCTGCCGGTGGCGGAGCACAGCGGTTTCTTCGGAGTCATGCCCGCTTATGGCGGCGCGCTCGGCGCCAAGCTCGTCACTTTTTATCCGAACAATCGCGGTCTGCCGACCCATCACGCCATGATCGTTCTCTTTCGCCCGCACACCGGCGAGCCCCTTGTGACGATGGACGGCCGGCTGATCACCGAAATGCGGACTGCGGCGGTCTCCGCCGTCGCGACCGATCTGCTCGCGCGCCAGAATGTTTCGGTGCTCGCCATCCTCGGCTCCGGCGTGCAGGCCCGGAGCCATCTCGAGGCGATCAAGATCGTCCGAAGGTTTCGCGAAGTCCGGGTCTGGAGTCCAAGTCAGGCGCACAAATTCGCGAAAGAATTCGGGGTCACGGCCGCGGCTTCGGCCGAGGAAGCCGTGCGCGGCGCCGACGTGATCGTGGTCGCAACCGCCGCGACCACGCCGGTCCTGAAAGGCGAGTGGTTATCGCCCGGCGCGCACATCAACGCCGTCGGCGCGACGCGCCCGAACTGGCGGGAGCTGGACGATGAAGTCCTGCATCGGTCGCGCATCTACGTCGAGTCGCGCGATGCGGCGAGCAAGGAATCGGGCGACATCATCGCCGCGGGCGAGGTTTTTGCCGAACTCGGAGAAGTCATTTCCGGCGTAAAACCCGGCCGTGAATCGGACGACGAGATCACCCTCTACAAATCGGTCGGCGTCGCCGTCGAAGACGTCGTGGCCGCAGATCTCGTTTACCGGCGAGCCTGCGAAAAGAGTTCCTCTTGCAAGGCCTGAGGCTGGCAACCACTAGGGTGAGAGCGCGTAGACCTCAACCAATGCCACCCCGGTCGTGTTGTTGGCCCCACCCACAATCGCGGTATACGCCCCGGGTTGCAGAGTGGCGACGATCGCCGACTCCCGATCGTCGGTCGGTGGGATGGTCGTATCGATGATTTGCTGTTCCTGATCGGTCCGCCAGTTGTCGTTGCGGAAGATCAAGGCACCGGTGCTGTCGTGCAGTTCGAGAGCTGGATCGGCCAAGGCTCCGCTGATGCCATCCGCGGCGAGAGAGGGCCCGATGGCGCGCACAAGCACCCTGGTCGGCGCGGTGCCGCCGATGATGAAACCGCCGATCATGACATCGTCCCCCAGCCCGACATCTCCCCGCGTCGAGATGTTGCGCACACTGGATTGAGTGGTGGAAAGATCGTAGGCCTCGCAGAGTGCGACACCGGTCGTGCCATCCTCGGGTATTATGGATATTTATAGCAACGCTCGTACCGCGAATCAGCCTGCAGGGACCTGGCATTTCCAGGCATCGAGGCGTGTCGAGGCCAGAAATTCGACAAGGTCTCGCGGTGTCTCAGACTCGACCGCTCTAACCAGTCGAGTTTGAGACGGATTGCGAATCAGAATGGACCGAGCAGCATGTCGACGATTTCGCTTCGGCTGACACGATTTGCCTTGAAACGAAAATCTCGGCTGCTCAGCTTCAAGGTGTCGGGCGCACCCGTAGGACGATCAGTTCAATATATGGCTCATGACGTTTTCGTAAGCCACTCGGTCAAGGACAAGCTCGTGGCGGACGCCATCGTGACGAGGCTGGAGGCGGAGTCCGTCCGTTGCTGGGTGGCCCCGCGCGACGTGGTGCCCGGCGCGGACTGGGGTGAATCGATCGTGAACGCGATCGAGTCCAGCCGGATCATGATTCTGATCTTTTCCAAAAACGCCAACGACTCACCGCAAATCAAACGCGAAGTGGAGCGGGCGGTTGATAAGGGGGTCTACATCATCCCATTCCGCGTCGACGACATCGAGCCAACGAAATCGCTCGAATACTTTATCTCGACTGCGCAGTGGATGGACGCATTTCCGCCGCCGATGGAGCGGTACCTCGAAACTTTGTCGAAGACCGTCAAAGCCATTTTGTCCGGGGCTCCGCCTTTACCACCTCCGCCGCCACCACCTCCTCCGCCGCCACCGACCAAGTCCGGTCGCTGGATGGCGATCGCCGCCGGATTGATCCTCGTCGGCCTCGGGAGCTGGTATGTTGCCAGTCATCGGCAGAGGACTCCGGCGTCGACGAACGAAATTGTTGCGACGACACCCACCGCAGCCGCCGCTCTGCCGACAGCGACTGTTCCCGTGAAGAGAGAGGAGGACACAGCGGCGGCGAAGGAGGCGCAGGAGAAAGCCGACAAGGAGGCTGCCCTGCAAGCTCAATTGGCGGCGACACAGGAGCAGCTCAAGAAGGCGCAAGCGGACGCGCAGCGGCAGCGGACCGAGCCCAGCTCCAACCCCGGTGGACCGTGGCTCTTCCCAGATTCGAGCTCCCGCTATCTTTCGCAGAACGAGTTGGTAGGACTGAGTCCCGATCAACTCTGGCGGGCTCGGAACGAGATTTATGCGCGCAATGGCTATCTCTTCTCCAGTCCGAGAGGGATCGCCTACGCCAAGTCGTTAGGCAGCTACTACCATGGGGTCGACCCAAACGATGATCGTGTCTTTAGCCGCATGAATGCTTTCGAGCAAGCCAACGTCACGTTGATCAAATCGTTCGAGCGGCGCTAAAGAACTCGTGTCCTGCAATGCCCTTACCCTGCGCGCCACGGTCGCCGGCTTCGTCTGTCTGGCCCTCCTGACCGCGGCGACACCGCCGCCCGCTTCGCCGTCGCCCTCCGGCCGGACTCAGCGTTTCGATTATCGCGGTGACATTCAGGGTTTCATTCAGAGTTTGCCGACCTCGTTAGGCAAAAAGGAAAAACTGGTCCCGGTCGTCAGCGCGCTGGCAACAGGCTATTCGAAAGAGTTCCAGGGCCTGGAAGTCGGACCGGATCAGCGGATCATGGTTTGCGCCGCTGGCCAGAAGTTTGTTTACGACGACGGCGCGACCAAGACTTTCGAGGAACGCCTCGACCACCCCGACATCGAGGACATGTTCTACCAGACTTATCCCCTGACGAATCCGACGGATCGCCTGCCGCAGGATTTCGATCCGGGACGCTATCGAGTGGAAGCGTTCTTCCTCGCGCTCTACGGCGCATCGAAAGCGGACGTGGCACGCAACTGTGAGTCAGTCGAATTTTGCGGCAGCACCGTCAAGTTCAACACCCGGTGCGGCGCCGCCGACGCGCTCCGGGCAGTCTCGGCCGACCTCGAAAAGGTTTTCGCGCAAGAGCCAGAGCTTCGCGTCTATGTGCAGAAGCTGGGGGGCACCTTTAACTGGCGAAAGATTGCCGGGACGGACCGGCTAAGCAATCACTCCTTCGGCACCGCGATCGACCTGAATGTCGCCAGGGCCGCCTATTGGCGCTGGCAGACCCCGGCGCAGTTGGAGACCTTCTCGCGCAAGAATTGGCCTGACGAAATCGTCGAAGCCTTCGAACGCCATGGCTTCATCTGGGGCGGCAAATGGTGGCATTTCGATACGATGCATTTCGAATACCGGCCGGAGATCATCGCCTATGCCAGGGCAAATCCGGCTCCGATTCCGGACAGCAAGAGTTTGCCCGCAAAATGAGGAAGCAAATGATTCTGCCCGCCGCATATCCGCCTGGGAGACTGTTGAAAAACCCAGTCACGCCGCGTTGCCGTCGATTTTTTGCTTCTACAAGGCACGAGGAGAGAGCATACCCGCAGCGGTCTGTGAGCGACGGGCAACGCAGGAGAAACGAAAAAGGGGCGCAACCCGGAGGGCAAGAACGCGTTGGGCCATCTGGCGGCGTTGCTCACTCGTCACAGGTCGCCCCGGACATGCTCCTCGCTCGCGTCTTGCCATCCGACCCAACGCGCTCTCGCGCGGCATGGCTGGGTTCTTCAACAGTCTCCTAAGATGAACGACATCTTCATCAGCTACGCGCGCGAAGACCGCGAAAAGGCAAAGGCCATCGCGGCTGTTTTTGAAGCGCAGGGTTGGTCGGTCTGGTGGGACCGAAACATTCCGCCTGGTCGCTCCTTTGACCAAGTCATCGAAGAAGCGCTCTCTGCGGCCAGGTGCGTGGTCGTGCTTTGGTCGAAGTCCTCCGCCACCTCGGATTGGGTGAAAACCGAGGCAGCCGAAGGACTGGCGCGAAAGATCCTCGTGCCGGTTCGGCTCGAAGAACTCAATCTCCCACTCGAGTTCCGACGTCTCCAGACGGTCGACCTTTCGCAGTGGAAGGGCGACGCCACCGATCCGGAGATGAGCGGCTTTCTCCAGGCGGTCGCCGCCCTGCTTAGGAGCGAGGTTCGCCTAACGAGCCCGCCAGTTCGACCCCGGCTTCGCATGAAGCCGGTACTTTTAGCGCTGGCCGCTCTCCTGCTCCTGGCGCTCGGATGGTCAGTTTATCAATTCGCCGGCCGGGGAAAAAATCTGGCCTCCTCGCAAAAGCCAACGCCGGCACACCCGGAGGAATCCGCTGCCGCCGAGCCCGCGCCCGATCTCATGCGCACGCCGGAGCTGGGCCTCGAGTTCTGGCAACGCAACAAGGAATGTCCGATGTTCATTATCGACTGGGAAACGTCGAAATCGAAGGCCCTGCTCAAGCCGGAGCCGTTTGAGGTTCGCTGCCCGCGCTTCAAGGAAGCGGTCCAGATCTGTGCGTGGTTGGATGACTCCATTTTTGCCGAGATTGCAGATGGAAAGAAAGTCGCAGACGTGCCTTATCTCAGGCCGGGCACCGGGATGGCTGATTCGATCTTCGGCACGCCGCGCCTTCAACTGGAAAATCAGGCGAACAACTATTTCGTCGACTCGCGGCGCCGGCAGATCTCCGATCAACAGGACTCGATCTTTATTTCCAGCCTGGTCCGCGAGGGCGAAACCCAGGTTCCGTGGCAGACGCTTTACCTGGTGGTCTTCGTCGACCTCGACGAAAACGGAGAAGTCAGTGCGAACGAATTCGAGCGAATCGTGCTCGAGTTTTCCAAGTGAACGGCGAGGCTGTGCCCTACCCTTTCAACCAAGAGCACTGGCGGGAATCACGGCCTTTCCTCTGTGTTCCAGCGTATAATGAAGAAGGCGGACGTTCGCAGCGACCGGGGCGTGGAGAAGAGCGGCAAGGGGCGACGGTTCAAGACGCTTGGCTTCCATTCGCTGCGACACACGTTCGTTTCCGAACTGGCGAATGCAGACGTGCCGGCCGACGTGCGACGGCAAATTAGCGGGCACAGCGACGAAAAGATTCACGAACGCTACACGCACCTTGATCTCGACTCGAAACGGCGGGCACTCGCGAATCTGCGGCCGCTTGCCGGCTAGTGATCGGCTAGAATCCGTTCCCCGAGCGCGGCGAGGTTTGGTTCCAAGAGGCGGGGGGCGGTTCAATATCTGCGGGGCGAGTTTCGCCAATCCCGTTTTCGCGGCCAAAAATTTTGGGCAAATAGGGGGCCCGCCGCGCTCTGGTCTTTATGGCGCATCGATGTGGAAGTAATCAAACGCCAGCGACGTTAACAAAATGACGGCTGCCACTATGTTGAGATTGTGCCACGTACTGCGGGCAAAGTGGAGTGGAGGAATTGGTTTTGAAATACGAAACCGGCAAAGGACGGCCAAAGGCCGCGATGTCATGAGTGGGGGAAAACACGGACTACGAAAATGTGTTCAACCGCCGAAAGTGAGTCCTCCTACAAACTCCCACGCCAATAAGGCTAAGCACAAGATACACTGCAGTTGATCCTGAGTCTGGGACATGCAGCGGATCAGTGCCATAAAAGGAGATGCCGATAATATCGACGATGCCGTTGAGCTCCACCGTGTCGAGGTCATCAAGTCGATAGCCATACGGAACCCGGTAAAGGTTATCCCAAGTGTTACCATCCGAATCAATTCCGAAGAGATCCATGTATACTAGCCACTTGTCACTCCCGGTGAAATTCCATGACACTTGGGCAGTTACATCGGGCGGCCTACTGAATAAATCAGTAAAGAAATACTGACCGCCGTTTAGGACACCGAACTGGCTGACCCACCCGGGCGGATAAGTGACGCCATTGATAGTGTAGGGAGTAGAACGTGCCTCATCAAAAAAGAGCAGATTTGGGCCGGCGGTCTGATTCAGAAAGTCGTAGTAGGCGGCAGGCACACCGTCTTGAAAGCGAAACGACACTACATCAATTAGATCAGCGTGAGCATAGGAAAACGAAATGGATATCGCGACGAACAGAATCGCAATTTGCTTTCTCACTTAGTTGACTCCTTTTTCGGCCCCGGGGGTTTTTGATTCTGCTGCTGCGGTCTGAAAAGGGGAAGAAGCTCCCGGGATAAAGCGTCTGCGCCAAATCCAGACCTTTTTCGGTGCGCGGATTGTGGACAAAACCCAACCCGCTGTCAATTCCAAAATTTGCTCGGAGCGCCTACCGATCAACTTTCGCTGAGGGAGCCGTCGCGGAAGGTTTCAAGCAGAATTGCACAATTGCCCCATTTTGAACGCGAGTAGTCTTGTAAGCCATCGTTGACGCTCAGAATTGTGCTTGCGGATTGTGCTCGCGAATCCTGCGGCGGAATCGCGGGCAGCGCGGCAAAATTCGACGCGCGCTAGCTTGCCGATGCTCAGGACGTTGCTAATCGTCGTTACATGGCGGACTCACAGGACGACGAAAGCGACAGCAGCAACGTGGGGGCGCGACCGCGGGGCGGTGTGCCGATGCCTGAGTGGAAATGTCTCGAAGGCTTGCGCCAGCTGGTGAAGCTTATCGAGCCGTTCGACGAACACGCCTTAGCCTTCTTTCATACCGGTTTTCTGCGAGTATTAGATGAATTCCTTGATCAGCTAATTCGTTGGACTGAGGGCGCTGCGTCTCCGGAGTTAAAACGCCTAGCAGGAAAAGCACTCGCTGAACGCGTCCGTTTGCTTGCAACGCAGGAGCAGCAGCGGGCGCGGAGTAACGAAGGCTTTGACACAATGCTACAGGCGTTTGGTGACAAACGAGGCGCACGCGCTCCGCGCGATTTCAGAAAGGCTGAGGCGGCAATCTCCCTTCTACAGTATCCGTAACGATAGGAGTCGCAGTCGTCGCGATTTCAGAAAGGCTGAGGCGGAAGCATTTCGTGAG
This sequence comes from uncultured Verrucomicrobiae bacterium, assembly GCA_963738045.1. Taxonomy (GTDB): domain Bacteria; phylum Verrucomicrobiota; class Verrucomicrobiia; order Chthoniobacterales; family UBA10450; genus Palsa-1392. Next base: position 718,956 of record CAVTUX010000004.1, read on the forward strand.
AGGGAGGTGGCTGGAGAGGGAATTGAACCCCCGACACGAGGATTTTCAGTCCTCTGCTCTACCAACTGAGCTATCCAGCCAAGGCGCGGAAAGTTCGAAATCCGAAGCACGAATGTCGAAACGGATATTCCGGGCTGTCACTATGGCGGATTCTTCCAGACAGGCAAGCGGACGTTCTTGATGCCGCGACGCCGCGTGGGGCGAGACTCTGTCGGCCGGAGCGGGGACGGTGCTTCCCCTCGGCTCGACGCGGGAGTCTCGCCCCCCAGATAACGCTGCCCAACTAGATAACAAACGTCCGCGGCAGGTCGACGGCCGCGTTCAGGAGGTGCAGGTAAAGAGCGCGCGAGATTTCTTGCGCGCCGAATTGCTCGAGGTGCGGGGTGAGCCATTGGGTGTCGAGGAGGGTGAAGCGTTGCGCGCGCAAGCGCTCGACCAGGGCCCAGAGCGCGATCTTCGATGCGCCGGTGACGCGATGGAACATCGATTCGCCAAAAAACGCCCCGCCGATCGCGACCCCGTAGAGGCCGCCGACGAGTTCGTTAGCGCTCCAGGCCTCGACCGAATGCGCCCAGCCGACCAGATGCAGGTTGCGCGTAGCTCTCGATGATCTCGTCGTTGATCCAGGTGTCTGGACGCGCGGCGCAGGCCCGGATGACTTCGTCGAAGCGGGTGTCGATCCGGATCTCGATCGCAAGAGAGCGGCGCTCGCGTTTCAAGCCATGAGGGACATGAAACGCGTCGAACGGCAGGATGGTGCGCGGGTCGGGCGAGAACCAGCGGATCTCGCCATCGTCCATCGCCATCGGGAAAACGCCGAGGCGATAGGCTTCCAAAAGGAGGTCGGGTTCGATCATGCGCCGTAATTTTCCGTTAAGATTCGGTGACAGGATCGCCGCCGCGCGGCTCTTCTCTTGCAAAGCCGAGCGCCGTTCTCTAACATCTCCCGATGAAACCCCTCTCGATCGTCATTCCTCGTGCTGCAGCGTTCGCGAATGCGTGGAGAATACGCCTCCGGTCGAGGAAGTTCGCGGGCATTTTGAACGCGGTATTTCCGGCCAGGGCCGGGTGGTTCCATCCGACGATCTCGGGCACATCCCGTTCTTCCGCTCGAGGCCAGCCGGGTCGGCAATGAGTCCTGTGAAAACGGCGGCGCATTCGCAGAATTCTCATTCTCGATTTCGGTTCGCAATACACCCAGGTGATCGCGCGCCGGGTGCGCGAATGCCAGGTCTATTCCGAGATCGTCCGGTGCGACATCACCGCGGCGGAAGATCGAGGGCATGGCGCCGAAAGGGAATCATTCTCTCGGGCGGTCCGGCGAGCGTTTATGAAAAGAGCGCGCCGCAGATCGATCTCCAGATTTTCTCGTTAGGCATCCCCGTCCTCGGCATCTGCTACGGGATGCAGCTCATGGCCCGGCATCTCGGCGGCGAGGTCGAATTCAGCGGCCGGCGCGAGTACGGCGCGGGCCTGCTGCACATCGACGAGCAGTCACTCCGCTCTTCGACGGCCTCGGCGAGCACCTCGACATCTGGAACAGCCACGGCGACAAGCTGACCGCGCTCCCGGAGGGTTTCCGTGCGGTCGCCCATACCGAGAACTCGCCCTTCGCCGCGATCGAGGACCCGAAGCGCCAACTCTACGCCCTGCAATTTCATCCCGAAGTCTCGCACACGCCGCGCGGCAAGGAGATCATCGAGAACTTCCTCTTCCGCGTCTGCCACTGCGCGATGGATTGGACGATGGGCTCGTTCATCGACGAAGCCTGCGCCCGGGTGCGCCAGCAGGTCGGCGACGAAAAAGTCGTCCTCGGCCTGAGCGGCGGGGTCGATTCGTCAGTCGCGGCTGCGCTCCTGCACAAGGCGATCGGCGACCAGCTCACCTGCATTTTCGTCAACAACGGGCTCCTGCGCGAAAACGAAGCCGAAGTCGTGCAGCGCGTCTTCGGGGAAAATTTCCAGATCAAACTGAAATACGTCGATGCCTCGGAGCGGTTCCTCAACGCGCTCGCGGGAGTGACCGATCCCGAAACCAAACGCAAAATCATCGGCAACGAATTCATCCGCGTGTTCGAAGACGCGGTGAGCGATCTCGCTGCGAAAAATCAGAGACCGACAAACGTCAGACGATCAGAAGTTCAGCTTCCTCGCCCAGGGCACGCTTTATCCCGACGTGATCGAGAGCGTCGCGATCGGCGGCAATCCCGCCTCGCTCATCAAGAGCCATCACAACGTCGGCGGCCTGCCGGAGAAGATGAAATTCGAGCTGGTCGAGCCGCTCCGGCAGCTTTTCAAGGACGAGGTCCGGCAGGCCGGGCTGCAGCTCGGTCTGCCTAACGAAATCGTGCATCGCCAGCCGTTTCCCGGTCCCGGCCTCGCCGTCCGCATCCTCGGCGAAGTCACGCCCGAGCGGCTCCGCATTTTGCGCGAAGCCGACACCATCGTGGTGAGCGAAATGAAAGCCGAGCGACTGGTATTACCGCGTCTGGCAATCCTTCGCCGTGCTTCTGCCGGTGCGCTCGCGTCGGCGTGATGGGCGACGAGCGCACCTACGAAAACACGATCGCCCTCCGCATCGTCGAAAGTCAGGACGGCATGACCGCCGACTGGGTGCGCCTTCCCTACGAAATGCTGGCGCGCATCTCGAGCCGGATCATGAACGAAGTCAAAGGCGTCAACCGCGTCTGCTACGACATCTCGACCAAGCCGCCGAGCACGATCGAGTGGGAGTGAGGGAGAATTTTTGATTGCTGAATTTCTGATTGATGATTGGTGACCAAAGCGGAGTCGCTTCTGCTTGTCGATGGACGCGCGCGGCGAGGATCCAATCAGCCCGTAACGCAGTCTGAGGCGAGGTCAGGCTTGGCATCATAAGTCAACCATCAGCAATCCAATGCTTCACGTTTTCGACACGCTTCATCTCGACCGGCCGGGCATCATCGCCGCGACCGCGCTCGAAACGGACGACGGCATCGCTCTTTTCGATACCGGGGCGGATTCGACCTTCGAAAATCTCTCGGCCGCGATGCGAGCGGTCGGATCTCGCGCCTGACGAAGTGCGTCACGTTTTTCTCAGCCATATCCATCTTGATCATGCGGGCGCGGCGTGGCGCTTTGCCGAGCTGGGCGCGACGATTCACGTCCATCCGCGCGGCGCGCGTCACCTCATCGATCCAACGCGTCTGATGGAATCGGCCACGCGCATTTTCGGCGATGAAATGCAGCGGCTTTGGGGTGAAATGCGCCGGATCCCCGAAGAGCAAAGTGCACGTCACGGATGACCAGGTCGTGATCCGCGCCGGTCAGTTTGAAGTGCGCTCCATCGGAACTCCCGGGCATGCCTCGCACCACAACGTTTATCATTGGGACGACAACCTTTTTGGTGGCGACGTCGCCGGGGTCCGACTCGATGGCGGCCCGCCAGTGCCGCCCTTTGTTCCGCCGGAGCTGCAGGTCGAATCATGGCTCGAATCGATCGAGCGGATGCGCGCGCTCGGCGGCGACCCGGCTCTACCTGCCGCATTTCGGCCTGATGGAAGACGATATTGCCGCGCATTTCGACGCGCTCGCCGAGCGGGTGCAACGTTGGGCGAATGGTTTCGCGATGAACTGCGCAAAGGCCGCGGCGAATCCGAACTGGTCCCGGACTTCGCCCAATACGAAGCGCGTGACATTGTCGAATCGGGCGCGGCGAAGGAACGGGTGGCGGATTACGAACGGGCCGACCCCAGTTTCATGGCCGTGACGGCGTCGATTCGTTATTGGCAAAAGTATCATCCCTGAAGCGCTGTAGGCGGGCACCGGCTCCGCCTAACGAACTAGATCCCCGAGCATTTTCTGGAAGCGCGGCTCGTCCGCAACAGTCCCATTGCGGCTCGACTCGCAGCGTGCCCGGCGTTGGGCCGCCCGAGTGTCTAACGAGCGCTCCAAGTTCGTTGAGGGCGCTGCTCCGTTGGCCGAGCTGCGCATAAATTGCCGCCAGATTCGTGGCGATCAACGGTCCGTCGAGGGCGTCGGTTGAGATCGGGAATCAGTTGCACGGCCCGTTCGCCTGTCAGCGACGGCGTCTTCCGCCCGACCGAGCATGGCATCGATCAAACCCCGCATGATGAGGATTTTCGCATCGTTAGGCGATCCGACTCGGCTTCGGCCAGCACCATCTTCTTCGCGGCTGCGAAAGCCTGTCTGGCCTCTTCTTCCTTGCCGCGGCCGCGCGCGATCAGGCCAACATACCAGTCTCTCGGGACCGTATAGTCATCCAGCGCACCGACGAGTCCGCAGAGGCCCACATCGTTATACTTGCATTGCGAGCAGGTTCCCAACTGCTCTTCGGCCTCGTCGTAATCGCGCTCCATTAATGCCAGCCGGACAGCAATCGTCGTCACCGCGCCACCAGGATCGAACTCCTCCGGAACCCGCCGCAGCGCCTTGCGCAGCGCAGCGGTCTCGCCTCGCTCGCGCAGGGCAAGTTCAGCCCGCGCCATCGGGAATCAGATGCGCCTCCGGAGCAATCGCAGCGGTTTCGACGAGGACCTGATCCGCCTCCGCATAGCGCCTCAGGTAGGTCAGCGTCTCGGAAAGATTCCAGAGCGCAGAAATATTCCGCGGATCGAGCTGGCGCGCGCGTTCCAGATGCAGGATCGATTCCTCCCAGCGTCCGCGCCGGCGCTCGATCACGCCGAGCGCGCTGGCCACGTCGGACTCGTTAGGCAAAGCGCGTTGCGCGAGGGTCAGCTCGCGAATCGCCACCTCGTAGTCGCGCGTGGAATAGTAATGGTAAAACGCGAGCGCGAGGTGTCCCTCACCCAGGTCGGGTCGCAGACGCAAAGCGGTCTCCGCCGCCTCCTTCGCTTTCGCGATTCGCGCGGGGCTCTTGTCGTAGCCGAACCAGAAGAGCTCGCCGTGGATGCGCGAAGTGAGGTAATGGGCGAGGGCAAACTGCGGATCGCGCGCCAGCGCCTGGTCGAGCAGGGGAAGCGCTTTCTCGCCGTTTTCGTGCGGGTCGCCGATCCCGCTCCAACGAAAGAGATCGCGTGCCCGCACATAGAGATCGTAGGCTTCGAGGTCGCTCGTGGGCGGCTTCTGAAGGCCCGCCATTTCCCGAGGGGAGAGATTGGCCTGCAATGCCTTGACGATCCGTTCGGCCAGCTCGCTCTGAATGGCAAAAAGATCGGTCAGTTCGCGATCGAAAGTTTCGGCCCAGATGTGGGCATCGGTGCGAGCGTTGATGAGCTGCGCATTAACCCGCACGCGATTGCCCGACCGGCGTACAGTGCCTTCCAGGACATGCGCCACGCCCAGCGCCTCGCCGATTTCGCGCAGGTTGCGAGTGCCGGTGCGATACTGCTGGACCGAGGTTCGGCTGATCACCTTCAGGTCCGCGATCCGCGCCAGGCTGGAGAGAATATCGTCGTGCACGCCATCGGCGAAGAAGGTGTTCTCCCGGTCGTCGCTCAGGTTTTCAAAGGGAAGCACCGCGATGCTTTTCTCCGGCACGGCGGGTGCGAGGGCGCGCATTTCCTCGGTCCGTTTGATTCCCGAAGGAGTGATGTCGTAAGCCCAGGCGAGCATGACCGCGATCGGGAACCCGAGGCAAAGGGCGAGGATGACCAGTCGAACCGTCCAGTTTGGGACTTCGAAGAACGGAAAGACCTGGGTGGCAACCTGGACCAGAACCCAGGCAACCACGATATAAGCGACCGCGACCCGATAAACCTTTCGTCGTTTCAGTTCGACGAAGAATTGTTTCATCGCTGCGCTCCGGGAAGGCGCGGGCTTGTCACTCTGCGGCACGGGTCACTCGATGGTTATGGCGCGAGAAGTCCAGACCGGCAAGAAGGCGCATTCGAAACCGCAGGGATTTCATGCGCAGACCCTGGACGCGCGGAAGCGCGTCCCTCCGGAGGGACATGCTTCCGCATGTCCACTCTGGGATACCCGCGATTTATTAACAGAAAATCGGCTTCAGATTGCAAGCAATTCCGCGAGATCGTCGCTCGTTAGGCCAGTCATGAGCGGTTCCTCGGTTTCGAGCATCGCGCCGGCCAGCTCGCGCTTGCGCTCTTGCAGGTGGAGGATCTTTTCCTCGACCGTGTCGCGCGCGATCAGCTTGTAGGAAGTGACGACGCGCGTCTGGCCGATGCGATGGGCGCGATCGGTCGCCTGCGCTTCGACTGCTGCGTTCCACCATGGGTCGAAATGGATCACCGTGTCGGCCGCGGACAGATTGAGCCCGACGCCGCCTGCTTTCAGACTGATGAGGAAGACCGGAATCTTGTCATCATTTTGAAAACGATCGACCTGCTCCTGCCGATTTTTCGTCAGGCCGGCGAGGTAACAATGGGCCGTGCCGCTCGCCTCGAGACGCTCCCGGACGAGATCGAGCATCTTGACGAACTGGCTGAAGACGAGGACGCGATGCCCGCCGTCGATGATTTCCCCCAGCAATTCATCGAGCAGATCGAGCTTGGCCGAGGGTTCGCTCTGGTCGTTAGGCACTGCTCCGAGCAGACGCAGGTCGCAGCAGGTTTGGCGGAGGCGGAGCAGACCGGTCAGCATTTCATCCGCATCGCGCCGTCGTTCGCTCCGCTTTTCCCGATTCCCTGCTGAATCTCGCGCAGGAGCGCGTTGTAAGTCGCGCGCTGGGTCAGGCCGAGCTCGCACGGAACGATTTGTTCGATCTTCTCCGGCAACTCGCGTGCAACGTCGGCTTTGCGGCGACGGAGGAGGAAAGGGCGGAGACGGCGCGCGAGACGATGTTGCACGAGTTGATTCTGGACGTGCGGAAGCACGTCCCTCCGTGAGCGGTTTTTCGTAGCGTTCGCGGAAATCGGTCCGGCTCCCGAGATAACCCGGGCGCGACGAAGTTCATCAGCGACCAGAGATCGCGAACCGAGTTTTCCATCGGCGTGCCGGTGAGGACGAAGCGCTGGCTCGCGTTGAGGCTGAAGGCGGCCTGGGCGTTTTGGGTCTCGGGATTTTTGATGTGCTGCGCTTCGTCGAGCACGACCGTGCGCAGACTCAGACCGGCGTAGAGTTCCAGGTCGCGGCGGAGCAGGCCGTAACTCGTTAGGGCAAGATCGTGTTCCGGGAGACGCGCGATTTTCTCTGTTCGATTTGTTCCGTCGATCAGCAGCACCTTCAACTCCGGAGTGAAACGCGCTGCTTCCCGTTGCCAGTTGGAGAGGAGCGAAGTCGGGCAAACGATCAGGGACGGCTCCGTTCCCGCGATCGAGTTGGAGAAAAGCGAGCGTCTGGACCGTTTTGCCGAGGCCCATCTCGTCCGCCAGGATGCCGCCGAGATTCTGCGCGGCGAGCGCGGCGAGCCAGTGCACGCCGGTGCGCTGATAATCGCGGAGCTGGTCGGCCAGTGAGCCTAACGAGGAGATGGGCGATTCGGCATGAAAGAACTGCGATGCTCCGATCAGGCGCGCGCCGATTTCCTCCGCCGTATTCGCGAGGTAGCCGGCCTGAATTTTCTTCAACCGATAAACGCCGGGCTGGCTTTGGCGCGGGTCGGCGTCGCGCAGGACCTGTTCGAAATCGTCCAGGGCCGCGGGATCAAGCACGGCGGTTCTTCCATTCGTTAGGCGAGCCTGGCTCTGCCCGCCGCGCAGAAGGCGTTGCACCTCCGCGAGCGGAATCCCCTCGCCCGCTGCGGTCGCGACGGAATACTTTAGCTCGAACCAATCTTCGCCCGAACGCACGATCTCGATCTCCGGCGTGACCGGCTCCAATTCGCGACTCGCTTTCTCGAGCCGCGGGGTGACGAGAGATGTTCCAACTCCGCGGCAGTGCCGGATAATCGAAAGCAAAGAAGCGCACGATCCGACCGGAATCGCGCAGCTCAAGCGTGTCGACGGCGGGCGCAAAACCGGCTTGCTCGAGTCGCGCCAGTGCTTCCTTTTCCGCCTTGAGATTGCGCACGAGAAGCCGATCCCGCGTTTGCCGGATCGCGAAAGACGAAACGTTTATCCGGGTCGGATAACGGGAAGAAGGCGGGGCGATCCCCATAGGCGCAACGGAGAATTGCGCGCAGACTTTGCAACGATCCTTCCAACTGCAGGCTGAAGGCGGGCGACGCTTCCTCGACTGCCGGCAGTTCGATCCCGGCAGGAAGCTCAAGGTCCGCGACTTCGCGCCAGAGCGGAAGTTCGAGCGCGAGGAACTCATCCGCGGTCTGCGGCCGGAGACGGAGTGGCCCATCCAGAGCGCCCGTTAGGCGAGGCGGCAGATTGTTCCCGATCTCGAAGAAATCGCTCCCGCGCCAGAGCCAGGCGTCGGTCCCGGCGAGGAGCGGAATCTCGTTTGCTCCCAACCTGGCCGTGAGTTCAAAGACCTCACCGGCACGCCGGAGAAGGATTTGCGGCTGGTAAACTTCGGCCCGGACGCGAGCCGGACCAGACCTTCCGAAGCTGAGCCGCGGATGCCCGCGCACGGCCGGCGAGCCATTGGAGAAAGGCCGAACCGGAAAGCAGGTTCACCGCGGCCGCTTCCTCGCCTAACGAGTTGAGCGCGATGAGATCGGAATCGTCGCAGCCGAACTGTTCGTTCCTGGGCAGGGCATCGAGCATTAGGCGGCGTCCGGCCATTTCCGCCTCGATGCAGATCATGACCTGCCGCTTTTCCCAGGCCGCGCGAAAATTCGGCGGCAAAATAAAGTGGAGCACGATCGGTCGGGCACCGGCTTCGCCTAACGACACGAAACGCGAAGGCGGCGTTCCCGCGTTCTCGCTGACCGAGAGGACCGGAGCGGGCGCCGGCGGCGCGAGCCAGGCCAGCCCGACGGCGAGCGAATGCGCGCAAATCTTACCCCATTCGCGCGACTCGCGGCAGGTGCAGATATTTTCCACATCGCTCGCGCTGCGAATGCGCAGCCCGGCGCGATAACGCTTCTGTCCCTCGCGCACTTCGCCCGCGAGCAGCGGCGGTTCGTAGGTTGCGTCCGAGACACGGCCGGCTTTGACCAACTCGCGCGCCGCCTTCATCGCCTCCCAGCCGCCGGCGCTGGATAATAGCTTTTCAGTGACTGCGATCGCGCCGGAATCCACAGCGGAGTGTCTGCGCGACCGCTCCGCCGCGCAATGTCGCCGCCGGATTGCTCCCGGCCGGTTTCCGTGAAATAGAAGCGCGCGATGAAATCGACCGGACCGCCTAACGACCCCTCCGGGCTGGTCGCGGGCATCGCGGCTTTTGTTTTTTGGGGATTGGTGCCGGTTTACTGGAAGCTGCTCCGCTTTCTTCCCGCGACCGAGATTTTGGCGCATCGCTTTGTCTGGACCTGTCTTTTCATGATCCTGCTTCTGAGCTGGCAACACCGCTGGCCCGAGGTGCTCGCCAATCTTCGCTCCCGCCGCACCACGCTCTTTTGCGCCGCAAGCGGGCTGGCGATCGCGACCAACTGGTTCGTTTTCATCTGGGCGGTGAACGCCGGACACGTCCTCGAGACGAGCCTCGGCTATTTCATGACTCCGCTCGTCAACGTGCTCTTCGGCGCCATCTTTCTGCGCGAACGGCTCTCGCGCGCGCAGCTTCTTTCCGTCCTCCTCGCGACCGGCGCGGTCTGTTTTCTTACCTTCGGATTCGGCCGGCTGCCGTGGGTCGCGCTGACGCTTTGCTTTTCTTTTGGTCTTTACGGCTTGTTTCGCAAAGTCTCAGGCGCGGCGCCGATCTCGGGGCTCTTTCTGGAAACGACGATCCTTGCGCCTCTGGCGCTGGGCTGGCTGCTTTACCTCGAGCAGAAACACACACTCCATTTCGGTCTTGCGGCGCCCGGTCTCTCGCTCCTCCTCATCAGCACCGGCATCGTCACCGGCGTCCCGCTGCTCTGGTTTGCGCACGCCGCGCGGCATCTGCGCCTGACGACGCTCGGGTTCCTGCAATACCTTTCGCCCAGCTGCACTTTTTTCCTCGGCGTCTTTGTTTATCACGAACCGTTCCGGCGCGCCCAGATGCTGACCTTTGCCCTTATCTGGATCGCGCTCGCCATCTTCACCGCCGACGCCGTGGCGCGCTGGCGTTCGACCAGGCCTTCGGCGTTGCAGCCGGTCGAGATGTAGACGCTTCGTTAGGACAGCCGCTCTCCCCAGAAGTGTGGTATAGTCGCGGCGAAATGTGGAGCGAAGATGATTTCCAATACGCGATCGAGAACACCGAGGTGATCCTCGCGCCCCAGGGCAAGATCGCGACTTTCGGCCACACCAGTTTTCGCTTTTATCTCATCAGCGAGTTGATGGACCAGGTGAACGAGGTGCGGGTGCGCGACGGCCGCATCCATGCCGAGCGCCCGCAAATTCTTACCCCGGACCATTACGCGCGGCTTCTGCTCGATGGCTTCGGCGAAAAGGCGCAGCGTTATGCCGAGCAATTGCGGGAGCAGGCGCAGAAGTTTGCCGTCCTGCGCTACGGATTTCAGTTTCGCAAGACCGACGTGGTGGAAAAGACGGTGCGCGCCTCGATGGCCTCGGTCATCGAGCAGACTAAATCGCGGGTCGAGCGGGCGGATGAACCGCTCAGCGCGGTCATCCAGGGAGTGGACGACGCGTGGGAAGTTTGCCTGCTCAAGTTTACGATCGATCTCATCGAGCGCTCGAGCGGCGGCAATCTCGGCGACTTTCGGCGGCGCGGTTTGATGTAGATTCGTCAGACGCTTCTTCCAGAGGCATCGCCCGGACGAGTTCTGGAATCGCGATGACTCGAATCAGAATTCCGAATTTGTGCGTCAGATCAGAGCTTGCTCCCGCTTTCTCTTTCTGGTTAGTCTGAATTCTTAACCCAAAATAAGGAGCGCGAAATGAATGCTGAAACACCTGCGGGCAGTATGAAGAAAGCCACCGGATGGTCGATGACCTGGGGAATTCTGATGTTTGTTTGTGGAATCCTGGCGATCGGGCTGCCGCTGGCCTCCTCGATTGGCCTCGTCATTGTGCTGGCCTGGTTGATTTTGGCCGCCGGCATTTGGCATCTCATTTTTGCTTTCCATGCCGGGAGCGTCGGAAGCGTTCTTTGGAAGATCCTGCTGGCTGTGCTTTACCTGATCGCGGGCGTTTATCTGCTGGCCCATCCGCTTCTGGGCGTGGTCTCGCTCACGCTCGTCCTGGCGGTGTTTTTCGTCCTGGAGGGAATCATCGAGATCGCACTTTATTTTGGTTTGCGCGGTGTGCGCCATTCCGGATGGGTCCTGTTCGACGGGATCATCACCCTCATTCTCGGGATCCTGATCTGGCGGCAATGGCCATCGAGTTCCGTTTGGGTCATTGGCACTTTAGTGGGCATCAGCCTGATCTTCAGCGGCATCTCGAGGTTCATGCTTTCCCTCGCGGCACGTTCAGCCTGACCACGCCGGATTGTGGAAGGGTCAGCGCCCGGCGTTGCATGAAGTGCAACTCCGCGGCCTGAAAGCCTTGCCGCTTGCCAGAAGCTCTTGCTTCTGCGCAGACTCCGCGGCAATGCTAGGAAAAGCCTGCTTCGAATTCTCAGTGACCCGCTTTCAGTGAAGGTCTTTTCATGAAACCAGCCTGGTTCACTCCCTCGACGTTGCGGAATTTCGAAGCGATCCGCGGCGTGGCCGTGCTGGTCGTGATTCTGGCGCTGATCCCCTGGCTGGCCCGGGATTACGTCTCTTCGCTCGCCGCTACGCAATATGTGACGCACACGACTCTGCGAACGATGGATGAGAAGGACGATGCCCGGCTGTTACGGGCCTTCAATTCCGCGCGACGAAATAACCGCGCCGAGTCGGACCTGGCGACCGAACAACATTCCGGCCGTCAGACGCGCGATGCCGTGCTCACGATCACGGCAGGATCAAAGCGCGAAGCGTTGGCCGATTTGGAAAGCGTGACCACAGCGATGAAGAACGTCCTTTGCGCAGGAAGGCGCGGGCGAGCTTTACGACATCGGCAACACGCCCAGGGCATCACCCGTACCAAATGCGCAGATGATCCTCATGCGCAATGCCTGCAGCTGGGGTGCGCTGCTGATCTTTCTCGGCGGCCTGGCATTCATGGCGAACAGGCTGTTGCGCTCGGGACTGCCCCCAGCGGCGATGCTCATGATCGCGGCCGGACTGAGCGGCGCAGCGCTCCTGCTGTTTGGCGGCGCCCTCGTCTGGCTTTTCGTCTTCCCGGTTTTTCTCGTGGGCGTGGTGACGGTCGTCACGCAGCGGGTGCGCCGGGCGGAGAGCTGGACGGAAGGTCAGGCGGTCATCACGAAATCCAAGGTCATGGTGAAGCGCCATCAATTCGGCGGGGAGGCGACCAAGGTAACCAACACCGCCTTCGTCGCCTACGATTTCGTCGTCGGCTCGCAGCCATTTCACGGCACTCGGATTACTCTCGGGTTTGCTCCCTCGGACCGAGTGGACGAGACCCTGAAACGTTACCCCGTCGGGGCGACCGTGCCGGTCTTTTACGATCCGTCGCATCCCGAAGACTGCGTCCTGGAACGAAAACCACCCGTGAGCCTGGGATGCATCTGGGGCGGCACGGTCGCTGCCCTTCTGATCTACGGAGCGGTGCTCCTTGCCATCGGCAAAAGCGAAAACATTGCGGACACGATCCAGAACGCGCTCCCGCGGATTCACCATCCCATCGCGATGATCGTGGCGGGCTTCTTCGGATGGTTCTGCATCGGATCCTGGCTCTGGAACCGGCGCCATGTGCGCAAGGCCTTTCCCTGGCTGACCACCAAAGGTCGGATCGTTTCCAGCAAGACGGAATCGTATTACGTAGCCGGTGGCCAAAGCGGTACCGGACACCGCTATTACCATGCACTCATCGAGTTCGCCTACAACGTCGACGGGCAGGAATACCACAACACCGTGAATGAACCCGGGACGACGCAATCCGCGGCGGACGCGGAGGCGGCGCGCTACCCGATCGGCACTCAACTCGACATTCACTACGACCCGCAAAATCCAACCGATTCCGCGCTCGAGATCGATGAGACGATGATGCTCGATGGCCGCGCCTCGCTCGTCGTGGGTCTCGTCTCACTCGCGATCGCGATTTACCTGGCGTTTTCCTGACGGACGACCAGCGCCGCTTTGTGCCAGGCGGGACCCGATAACCACCAGAATTTCTGTTCCTCCCGCTCCTCCTTCGTCCTCTCTGGTCCCCGGATTCGCTCCGTCTACTGCTCTTGCTTCCACCTTAAATTGAGCCACTTATGGCTTATTTTCGGCGCAGGGGTCGACAGATATGAAATTAGGTCCTATATGGAGGCAAGATGAAAACGATCCGTGCGCTATTCACCTCTCCGGCCTCTGGCGAGAGTGTATAGGCACACTCTGATCAAGGCTTTCTCGTTGCACTGCGCGACGATCTGAAGGCTGCGATTTTTCCCCGCGGCTCTCGCCACGGGTTATTCGGAACTCAAACACCGGATATCCACCACTACGCAGAACAAAACACATCTATGAAATCATTATCATCTCTCATCTCGAGTCAGAAATTGTCCCGTCATGACAAGCGGGCCGCAGGCCGCGAGTCTACCCTGCCGCTTACCGATTACCATTACCAAGCCACGGCGGAGGCACCCGCCACCGGACTCGCCGATCATCGGGCCCCGGCGGATCTCAAGGCTGAACTTCGGAGTTTCCGTCAGCTCAGCGCTACGTTCGCGGGCACGGAAAGCCGTTGGCAATTTGCAATAGAAACCGGAGTAATGGTCCTGATCGTGGCGATCGTCGCCTGGCCGCTGGTCTCGCTGCTCATCGTCCTCGCGCAAACCGCCCGTGGCTAACGCCATTCGCTGAACGCGCAGCGCTCTCCGGACGCGCGCGCTAGAGTCGACTCAATGCTGCGCAGCACTGACGCGCCTGCGCAAACCTCTCGTCCCGCCCGGGAAACGGTCAGCCGTCGCGGTCGTGCTACCTGGGCGCGGCGGTGATCGTTGCCGCGATGGTGCCGAGAACCGGCTCCGCCCATCCGACGGTCCCGGCCGGCTCGTTGCCCGGGCGTGCCTCTGCCAGTTGGCTCGCTTCGGCCAGGCGGATCTTCTCGGCAGGTACCGCGCGCAGATTTTTGGCCAGGCCGATCTTGGAGAGCGTCCAGATAAGCCACTTGGTCGGGTCAAACTGCCAAGGCTTTACCCCGTTGCGGTAATCATACTGAAACTCGTGGTGATAATTATGGTATCCCTCGCCAAAGGTGAAGAGCGCCATGAGGAACGAATCGCGGGCACTGCACTTCTTCGAATAAGGTTGGTCGCCAAAGACGTGGCAGGCGCTGTTGATAAGAAAGGTGCAATGCTGCAAGACGACTACGCGAGCGACGCCGGCAAGAAGGAAGCCACCAAGCGCCCCGGCCCACCCATTCCAGGCCGCGCCTAACAACGCCGGCAGGACAAACCCGACCGCCACCGCGATGGTTTGAATGTGTTTGTTCTGCCAGCGAAGAAGGCCGTCCTTTTCGAGGTCAGCCACATTATCGTAAGGGCCCTCAGGATTGAGCTTGAAGATGAGCCACCCGATGTGGGCATGGAAGAACCCCTTCGAAATACTGTACAGGGTCGTCGTCGTGATCAACGTGCTTGTGGTGGTTGCGATGCTCGCTCGCCCACATGAGAACGGAGTTTTCGAAAGCGGCTGCTCCGAAGATCGTGGTGAAGAGTCGCACCGGCAAGGCGGCCCGAAAGGTGATGTGCGAAAAGAGACGGTGATAGCCGAGGGTAATGCTAAACCCGCTCGCGATGAGCAACCCGAGGAAGAGTCCCACTTGAAACCAATCCAGGCCAAAGTGCCAAAGATAGAGAGGCACGGCGGTGAGCGTGAGGGCAAGAGTGCCCATGAGGAATGAGCTGGTGATCCAATTGATGCGGTGTGCAGGCAGACGGAAAATCATGTTCGTGTGTGCGGCGGTAGCAGTTGTGACGTCGTGTTCGGAGCGCGTATTTGCGCTCCTTGGAGTGCGGGAAAGGAGAGCCTTCCAAGGCACCAAGTGGCGCCAGGATCGCACGAAAAGCGGTCGGACGCCGGACATTTCTGCAAAACCGTAACGCCGGCCATTCCTGCATCGCGATCGCCTGCTCAAGCCAAAGAAGAAAGTAATGGTGATTCTTCCATCCGGCTCCTGCTCCTCAGTCGCTCTCGACCTCCGGCTTGGGCAGGGGCGACGAGATCTCGACCTCGGTGATCTTTGCTCCAGCAGAACGGCTGGCGTGCATCCGCACCTTTTCCTGGGCGCCTTCGCGCGAGTCGAGGAAGAGGGTGGTGCTCAAGTCTCTGTTCAAGTCTCCGTTGGAGATGTTGGTATTCAGAATGTGATTGATTGGCTTCTGAGCGATCGCCGCTATCCAAGCATCCGCTAATTTGTCTGGCGTCAGAGTCGAGGTGCCGCTCATGACGACCCTCACTTCATCGTCGACAATTTTCTTGGCCGGCGCACTGGTCTGGTGGAACTCCGGAGTCGGCGGCGTCCAATCGGGCAAAGTAACCGGCCCGGGCGCGGCGAGCTGCTTTTGGAGGGCGGCTTTTTCCTTCAGCTCTTCCTGCTTTTGCTCCTCCTGGATGGCGGCCGCCTGCTTCTTCAGGTCCGACATCTTGACCGGCGTCTTGGCTGGGCCGCTCTGTTTTTGCAGCTCCTGGGCTTCCTTCATCATCTCCTGAAGGTCGGGATCCTTTGTCGGATCCTCCTGAGCGCGCACCAGCGGAAGGAGGAGGGAACCGGCCACGAGCGGAACAAAAATCCAACGGAATTTCAAGTTCATGGTGCAGGTGTAACAGACGAGGGAACCAAACGGCAATTCTGAAATGAGGATGTTTGGAGACGGGCAGATTGCACGCGGCGGTCCAAAAAAGTGATCCTTCCCCTGTCGTTTTGGGAAGCGCTATTCCGATCTCACAAGGAAAAGGCTGCAACAGACACAACACAACAGCTGGCCTTCAAACCAACCGCCAGAGCTCGACACTCTTTCGGAGTTTCCCGCTCCGCTCTTAGCAACGGAATTACTTCACGACTAACGATTTCACAGCGGCCTGACTCGCCTTGCCTTGCCGAACAGGGCGAGTGCCAGGATTTCGAGTCGGCCCCAAGCCACCAACGGGAGTATGAAGACCTCCCCCACCTCGCGGTTGATGCGTCGACGTCATTCGCACGCCACCAGGTTGTCTTCCTGCGGCAAGCGGTGGCGGATGCGCAACCAATGTCCGCGTGCCATCGCAGTGGTCCGTGGGTCCGTGTCGGTGTCGAAAAGGTCGAGGGTTGGAAAATACGACAATCTCCTCCGGCTGAGAATAGGCAACGATTTGACCGACCGGCGGCACGAAGTAGTAGGGCTCCGCGAGCACCGGCTCTGGGTAGATCCCAATGTCGGATGGTGAAGGTGCGGTAACGACACCCCCATCCAAGTCGGAGCCCGCGTATGCCTGGGTCTCGGCGGCCTGATCGTCCTGCTGCGCCGTTGCAGGCTGTTCTTCGTCCTCCTGCTGCCCGGCTTGGTTGGCGCGATAATCCACAACGTAGCGGGGTTGGCTCGCGGCCTTGAGGACCGGAGTAACCGTGGCAAAGGAATCGCTGGTGCGGGCTGGCGCCGAGGCCACGCTCTTCTGTTTGACGCTGGAAAGGTTGGAGAACGCCAGCCAACCCACGATCAAGATCAACACGCCCAATTCCAACGCAATCAGATTCGCGATCTTGCTGCTCATTTTTGTGGCCTCCTTGAAGCGATCTTTGAATGACAAAAACAGAAAAGATTGCCTTTGAAGTGTCGCATGAGTTTTGCCGAAAAACCAGCCGACGCGACAACTTCAAAGTTTGCGGTTTGACCCAGTATCTTCCCGTTCTGTTGCACTCGCCGAAGGAGGGTAAGCCATCCCCCGTTTGAAAGCTTGGCCACACAGACCGAATCGCCTCGACTGTCACCTCGAATCAGCTGTTGCTAGTGATGCGGGATGAAACGCGGCAGGACGACGGAGACGAAATCGACGAGAAAATGGCCAATAATGTTTGCAACGAGGTCGCGATGCCAGAGATAGACGATGGTCAGGACAGCGCCGAGCGCGAGGGCGAGGATGATGTTGGCCCAGCCATTGGTGCCATGCGCGAAACCGAAGATGAGCAACGGGATGGT
Source organism: uncultured Verrucomicrobiae bacterium (assembly GCA_963738045.1). Lineage (GTDB taxonomy): Bacteria > Verrucomicrobiota > Verrucomicrobiia > Chthoniobacterales > UBA10450 > Palsa-1392. The sequence goes on from CAVTUX010000004.1 coordinate 736,028, forward strand.
GCCCGCCCAATAGCGGTTCAATCCCAGCGACTGAAGCCGTTCGATCGCGTAGCCACGATAAAAAAGCTCCTCCACCACGCCGGCACGCAAAACGATGAGGATCACCAGCCAGAGGGGGAACCTGGCGAGCGCTTCCCCCATGGGGCCACCTTGGAAATGGGTCAGGCTGGCAACTACGCCGCCGACCAAAGCACAGAGCACCGCAAGGATTCCTCCCCATAAGAGCGAGCTTCGCAGCGGCGCCGTGCCGAGGTTAACAGACTTCAATGACAAGTGTTCGCCGCGCCGGATGATAAGCACAAGCGCAACGACGCAAACCCAGATAAACGATTCTTTCCAGATCGTGGCAAGAAAGCTGAACTCCGGATAGAAAAGGGAGACTGCCCAACGAACGATCAGGATCCCAAACAGAGCCACGAACAGGCCAAGCCAGGTTGCAGCGGACGCTTTCGACCCGGACGCAGACGAAGGATTCATCTCTTGGCCAAGGCTAGCTGGAGCGAAGGATTCTATTCAAGATCTTTGTGTGCGTGCTGAGTTAAACAACGATTTCGAAGTAGCGCGAGCTTCCAGCATGCTGCGTCTGAATCCCCAAGATGGAAGCTTGCGCTACCCTATGGCAACCCCAGGCATGCGAGCACCGGGAATTTGCGCGCGACGGACAATTGCGAATCGTCTCGACGTTCTGATGGCGAAGCGGCTTTATTTTTTCTTCACAGCGGTTCTTGTGGCGAGCCTCTCCTCTGGTTGCGCCTCGGACCCGCCTGCTTCCTGGCGCGAAGCGGCCACGCAGTCGCATCCCTGGGGCTACTACACGGGCACGCCGGTCACGCAATGGAATCCAGACGGGCGCACCATGACGCTGTTGCGCGAGCTGCGTTACACCGACCCGCAGGGCACCGTCTGGGTTGCCCCGGCCGGCTCGGCTGTGGATGGAGCGTCGATTCCCCGCTCGCTCTGGTCGTTCATGGGCGGACCGTTCGAAGGCAAATACCGAAACGCTTCCGTCCTGCACGATGTCGCATATACCGAGAAGAACCGTCCGCCGCAGGATTGCGACCGGATGTTTTACAATGCGATGCGTTGCAGCGGCGTCAGCGCGCTCGAAGCCAAAACGATGTATTACGCGCTCCTTCGCTTTGGCTGGCACTGGGATTTCGCGATCAAGCGGGCCAAGCCGGTCAAGATCGGGCGCAAGACGGTAGCGCGCGCCGAGCCAGAATCTCCCGTCACAGTGATGGCGGCGCAGCAGGAGATCATTTCGGCCCGCGATTGGATCCGGAAGTCCGGGGCGAACGTGGAACAGATCGAGCAACGCGCCGAGGCTGGAACGCATTGACGATCCGACGGTTGTTCGTTAGGCCAAAGAAAAACTGGATGTGATGGCGCACGTCCCTCCAGGACGACGGATGGTTCGCAGGGAAAGAATCACTCGACTCGCGCGGGCCCGCGCTGGCAGGATGCGCGGTCGCATGTCCCGGATGCCCATCGCGAACGCATCTGCTTCAGATTTGGAAACGAGCGCCTTGATCAATGACGATCTCGCGCCGGTGCCGGCCAGCGGACGCACCTGGTCGATATGGAACATCGCCGCACTCTGGGTCGGGATGGCGATTTGCATCACGACCTACACCCTCGCGAGCAGTCTGATCGAGCAGGGCATGAACTGGAAGCAGGCCGTGCTGACGATCTTTCTCGGCAACCTCATCGTCCTCATTCCGATGACGCTCAATGCGCATCCGGGGACGGCCTACGGAATTCCCTTCCCGGTTTTAATTCGTGCTTCTTTTGGAACGCTTGGCTCGAACATCCCGGCCCTGATGCGCGGGCTGGTCGCCTGCGGCTGGTTCGGCATCCAGACGTGGATCGGCGGCGCCGCCATCTACGCCATGGCAGCGATCATCTTCGGGTTCGAACCGGCGCAGAAGACAGTGCTGCCCGTGATCGGCATCTCGAGCGGCGAGTTTCTTTGTTTCCTCATTTTCTGGGCGATCAATATTTTTGTCATCGTGAGGGGAATGGACTCGATCAAATGGCTCGAGGTCTTTGCCGCGCCCTTCCTCATTCTCACCGGCCTCGGATTACTGGCCTGGGCGGTGGTCGCAGCCAAGGGCTGGGGACCGATCCTGGCCGAGCCGTCGAAGTTTCACTCGTTAGGCGAATTCTGGCCCGTCTTCACCGCTGGGCTGACGGCCATGGTCGGTTACTGGGCGACGCTCTCACTCAACATTCCCGATTTCTCGCGCTTCGCCCGTTCCCAGCGCGACCAGATCACGGGCCAGGCGCTTGGGCTGCCGCTCTCGATGACCCTCTATGCTTTCATCGGCGTGGCAGTGACAAGCGCGACCGTGGTCGTGTTCGGCAGGGCGATCTGGGATCCGGTGCAGCTGATGCAGCGCTTCCACAGCCCGGTCCTCGCAGTCATTGCCCTCGTCACCCTCACGATCGCCACTCTTTCGACCAACATCGCGGCCAACGTCGTCTCGCCCGCGAACGATTTCTCCAACCTCGCCCCGCGCCTGATCAGTTTTAAAACCGGCGGCGTCCTGACTGGGATCATCGGCATCCTCATGTTCCCGTGGAAACTTTACGCCGACCCCAGCGGCTACATTTTTACCTGGCTGATCGGCTACAGTGCATTGCTGGGCCCGATCGGCGGAATCATGATCGCGGACTATTTCGTCTTCCGGAAACGCGTGCTGGCGGTAGACGATCTTTACCGAAGCGATGGCCGCTACCGTTACACCGGCGGTTTCAGCCTGGTTGCGCTGGCCGCGCTCGTCCTCAGTGTGCTTCCGAATCTTCCCGGGTTCCTGGTCACGATCAGGGTGTTGCCGGCCGCGGCGGTCGGCCCAGTTTTCATTTCCCTTTATCGCTACGCATGGTTCGTTGGCTTCGCTCTGGCGTTCGCTTTTTATCTGCTCGGACGCCGGTTCGCGCCTAACGAATAATCTTCCCTATGCAAGCACCGCAATTGCCGCCGTTCGATCATCAACCGCAGCCCTATGCCGGCCCGTCCGCGGACGAAATCCTGCGGCTGCGCAAAGAGTTCCTGAATCCGGGAATTTTTCTCTATTATAAAAAGCCGCTCATGCTGGTGGAGGGCAGGATGCAATACGTCTGGGACGAAAGCGGGCGGCGTTATCTCGACGCGCTCGGGGGCATCGTGACGATCAGCGTCGGCCATTGTCATCCCGATGTGGTGGAAGCGGCCCGAAAACAAAACGAACTCCTGCAGCATTCCACCACGATTTATCTGCACCCGAATGTGGCGCAGTACGCCCAGAAGCTGGCCGCGAAGCTGCCGGGCGAACTCAAGGTCTGCTATTTCGTCAACTCCGGCTCGGAAGCGAACGATCTCGCCTTGCTCATGGCGCGCGCCTACACCGGCAATTACGACATGATCGCGCTACGCAATGCCTACCACGGCGGGAATGCTTCCGGGATGGGACTGACCGCCCACCACACCTGGAAGTTCAACGTCCCGCACAGCTTCGGCGTCCATCACGCGATCACCCCCGATCCGTATCGTGGCATCTGGGGTCACGACGATCCGGAAGCCGGAAAAAAATACGCCGCCGATGTAAAGAACCTGATCGAGTTCGCGACCCCGGGCCAGATCGCCGGCTACATCGCGGAGTCGATCCAGGGGGTCGGCGGCTGCGTGGTTTTCCCTAACGAATACCTCAAGCATGCCTACGCCCATGTGCGGGCGGCCGGTGGCGTCTGTATCGCGGATGAAGTGCAGGCCGGGTTCGGACGCACCGGGACACATTACTGGGGTTTCGAAACCCAAGGCGTCATCCCCGACATCGTTTGCATGGCGAAGGGCATTGGGAACGGCTGCCCGTTAGGCGCAGTTGTTACTACGCCGAAGATCGCGGCCGCGCTTTCGCAGCGGGTGCATTTCAACACCTTTGGCGGCAACCCGGTCGTTTGCGCGCAGGGGAAGGCTGTCCTGGAAGTCATCGATCGCGAAAAGTTGCAGGCCAACTCGCTTGCGATGGGCAATCACCTCATCGCCGGGCTTCAGCGGTTGAAAGAGAAGCATAATGTAATCGGCGACGTGCGCGGCAAAGGCCTTCTTCTCGGGATCGAGCTGGTCAAGGATCGTACTACGAAGGAGCCGGCCAAAGCGGAATGCGCGCAGGTGCTCGAGACCTGCCGCGATCTTGGCCTGTTGTTAGGCAAAGGCGGTCTCTACGGGCAAACGATTCGTTTCTCGCCTCCGATGTGCATCAACCAAACCGATGCTGATTTCATTCTCGAAGTGCTCGACCGCGCCCTGCAAACCCTGTGAGCGCGCGCGAGCGGAGGGTACGCTTCCGCGTGTCCCAGGACATGCAGAAGCATGTCCCTCCGAATATCAGATCAAAACGTGATTCCCGTTTCCGCGCCAATCACGAGCGCGTTCGGAATTCGGCCGGTGCCGTAAGGCCTGTTGACCCACTGAAGGTCGGGCTGGACCCAGGAAAATTTCGTGAACTGGACCCGATAGGATCCTTCCAGCACCATCTCGTAGGTCGGGTCGCCGTTGCCTGCGTCCTTGACCGTGCGCGCGTAATCGCTGCTGAACTTGCCGTAGATCAATCCGGCGATCGTCTGGTCGTGCGGCCGTCCGGGAAGAAGACCAGTGTAGATCGCCCCAAAGTTCACCTGGAACGGGACAATCGAGATGTTGCTTTGCGGATAATAACCGGAAGCAGCCCAGAGCGTCAGGCCTTCGTCGCTGCCCGGGCGTTCCTGATAAACCATCTGGTCGCCGTGAACATAAAAGCCGTAGGAGTTACTGACCTGCCGGCCGGTGCCGAACTCGGTGTAGCCGTTCCAAGGCGAGAGCGAGGCGCCGATGTGATAATGTCCGGGCAATCCTCTCATCTCCGTCGTGCCTCCGTCTTTGCCGGACCCATCAGTCGTCTCGACCGGTTGCTTCCAGAATTCCGGCGTCCAGCCGTATTCCGCGATCATGAAGACACCGTCGCTCCCGCGGATGGCCCAATCGAGTCCGTTGTTTGCGGGATTGAAGATGTCCTTCCAGGTCTGAAAAACGCCGAATTGCGCGACTCGTGTCTTTGGTCGGCTCGACCCGCAGCCGCGCCGCCCAGGTAGCGAAAGGATAGGCGGAAAATTGAGTATCGAAGAGGACGTTGCGGATGTCGCCGTCGATGCCGTTGTTGAGATAGCGACTGTAGATCGACGACGCGCCGTTGAAGTCATCCGACGCGCCGAAGCGGCCGATCTTGAGCGACGCTTTGTTGTCCCAGAAGCGCTGATCGAGGAAGACCTGGTAGAGGAAGATATTTTGCCCGCCGACCGTCTGCTGCACGTCGTAACGGCTCCCGACGTTGTTGATCCGTTAGTCCGCTGCCGTCGCGGTTCACGCCGCTGATCGTGAATCTTCGCCCCGGTCCAGCCGACCAACTTCTCCAGGTAGAGATTGAACCCGAAGTAGAAGTCATCGACGTAGGTCGCGCCCTGGCTATTGCCGCCGACCGGATTGCCCGAGACGATGCTGGTGTAATAGAGAAACGGCTCGACCCCCTGGTCGTAGGAGCTTGTCGCGTTCGCCGTCCCAGTTGCCGGTGGCAAACTTGGCTTCGAGCCATTCGTTCTCCGCGCCGAAGGCAGGTGCCGGCGAGGAGAGCAGAAGGAGGATGAGTTTTTTCATTGTTAGGCTGTTGGATTCGTTAGGCGAGCGCGACCTGCGGCAGCACCTTCTGCGATGGCAGTCGGGCGAGCTGAGCCCGCTCCCGAGGCGGCTGAGTTTGTCGACGGAGAAAGCGGTGGCGAGCCGCGCGCACTCGCGCAGCGGCAGTTGTCTGGATCTGGGCGGATAAAATGCCGGCGACCATCGCGTCGCCTGCGCCGACCGTGCTTTGCACCGCGATATCGGGCGGGCGGGCGACGACCGCTTCGTCGGCGGTGACAAAACAGGCGCCCTCTTTTCCCATCGAGACGACGACCATCTCGATGCCCCCGGCGATCAATTCGCGCGCCGCGGCGACGACCGCTTCCGTGTCGGCAAAGCGCGGCGGAGAAACTCTTCAAACTCGTGAATGTTCGGCTTGATCACGTTCGGCGTCGGCCGTCGATCGCGCGCAGAAACGGCGCGCCGCTGGTGTCGAGCAGGACCTTGCGACCGCGTTGCCGCCGCAGCTCGTCGATGAACTCGCGAGTAGATGCCGTGGTCGACGCCCGGGCGGGATGCTGCCGGCGAGGACAAACCAGTCCGCTTCGAGGGCTGCGATCTTTTCGCGCAACGTCGCGAGCTCGTTAGGCGACGGCGAAGGGCCGGGGAAGTTGATGTCGGTCGTCTCGCCACGGACCGGATCGGTGATCTTGATCCCGATCCGCGTTTGCCCGGCGATGCGAACGAATGATCGGCGATTTTCTTTTCCGCAAACAGATCCTCGAACGGCCCGGCGTTGGCGCGCCCGAGAAATCCGGTCACGGCCACGCGATGCCCGTGATCGGCGAGGGCGGAGGCGACGTTGACGCCTTTGCCGCCGGGATTCGATCGCACGCTCTCGACGCGATTGACCGCGCCGGCCGTGAAATTGCGAATCGTGACGGTGCGATCGATCGCGGCGTTGAGCGTGACGGTGACGACGTCGAATTTTTCGCGTTTTCTTCATGCGGTTCAGTTTCGTTAGGCGTTAGGCAGGAGCGGCAGGGCGCGGACTTCCTCCGCGGAATGGCAGGCGAGCGCCTTCTTCGCGAAGGCCTTGGACCTTGGCGAGCGAGAGTGTTGCGCAGTTGCGCCTTGATCGAGGCGATGCTCGGCACGCTCATGCTCAGCTCGGCCACGCCGAGGCCGGCGAGAATCATGGCGCCGCGCGGTTCGCCCGCGACGCCGCCGCAAACGCCGACCCATTTCCCGGCCGCGGTCGCAGCGCGCACGACCTGGTCGATCAGCCGCAAGACGACCGGATGCAATCCATCCACCTGGCTGCGCGAGCGCCGGATGCATCCGATCCATCGCGAGCACGTATTGCGTGAGGTCGTTCGTCCCGATGGAAAAGAAATCGACTTCGCTGCGCCAACTCGGCGGCCATGAGCGCGGCCGACGGCACTTCGATCATGATGCCGATCTCGACCGGCGGCACGCCGAGTTCCGCGCGCACCTTTTCGGCAGCTTCCTTCGCCGCGCGCAGGTCTTCGAGCGAGGCGATCATCGGGAACATGATCTTGACCGGCCCGGTCGTGGAGGCGCGGTAGATGGCGCGCAGTTGCGGAATGAAAAGCTCCGGATGCCGCAGGCAAAGACGGATGCCGCGCACGCCGAGGAACGGATTTTCCTCGTTCGGAAAGGTCAGATACGGCACGACTTTGTCGCCGCCGATATCGAGCGTGCGGATGATGAGCGGAAGGCCGTTGAGCGCTTTCGTCATCGTGCTGTAGGCCGCGAATTGCTCGTCTTCCGTCGGCGCGGTTTCGCGTTCGAGGAAGAGAAATTCCGTGCGCAAGAGACCGACCCCTTCGGCGCCGGCTTCGACCGCGCGCGCGGCTTCGCTGGCTTTGCCGATGTTGGCCACGATCTCGACGCGATGGCCGTCGGTCATGATCGCCGGTTGGTACCGGGTTTGGAATTCCACGTCGCGCCGGCTGCTGCAGATCGACCTGGAACGCTTCCGCCGATTTCAGATCGGCTTCGGTCGGCTCGAGGTAGAGCCGGCCGGTCGCTGCCGTCGAGAATGCAGATCGCGCCGTCGGTTTGCTCGAGCACCGCCGCGCCCGCGCCGACGACCGCGGGAATATCGAGCGAACGCGCGATGATCGCGGTGTGCGAAGTCGCGCCGCCCAGACGCGGTGCAAAGGCCGAGGATGCGTTTCGGGTCGAGCCGCGCGGTATCGGAAGGCGTGAGATCGTCCGCCACCAGAATCACGGGCTCGTTAGGCAATTTCACTTCGCCCTGCTGCGTGCCGGTGAGCAACACGCAGGACGCGCTGCCCGACGTCGTGCAGATCGGCGGCGCGCCCGGCGAGCCGCTCGTTCTGCACTTGCTCGACTTCGGCGACGCGCTGATCGATCACCTTCTGCCACGCCCAGGCGGCGCTGTGGCCGGCCTCGATCAACTCGTAGACTTCGCTGAAGAGATCGACGTCGGTCAGAAAGGCCTGGTGGGCGCGGAAGATGGCGGCTTCGTTGCGGCCGCTGCGCGATTTCACTGCGTCGTGGATTTCGGCTCAGTTGTTCGCGCGCCGACTTCGAGCGCGTAGCTGCAGCTGCTGCTTTTCCGTCTCGACGTCCTCGGGTTTGTCCTCGACAACGAGGCGGCCGATTGGAAATGGATGGAGCGGGCCGATCGCGAGCCCAGGCGAAGCGGACACGCCGCCGATCCAATGGCCGCTTCGAAACCGGCGTCCAGACGGCCTCATCCGACCGCCGCTTTCCTCTTCCTCTTCGTCGCCCAGCCCGCTCTCGACCGCTTCCTTCAAGCGCCGCGAGGGCCGCGTCCGCGTCCGGACCGTGGGCGAGAATCTGCAGTTGTCGTGCCGCCCTCGGCGCCGAGCTTGAGGAGCGAGGCCATCGCTTTTCCGTTGGCCAGTTTGCCGTTTGCCCGGACGAAAATCTCCGACTCGAACTCGATTGGCGACATCGACGAAGAAAGTCGCCGGGCGCGCGTGCAATCCGGCCGAAGCCGGCCAGCGCGACTTCGACTTGTTTCGCGTCGGCGAGCTGTTCTTCGGGCGCGGTCGGTTCGCTTCGACGCGCCGATCAAGCGCGGCGATGATGTCGCTGCGGGTCGTTCGTCTCGGCGAGCTGCGCGCGACGTTTTCGCGTCGTCGAGCACATCGGTGAGGGCGGAAAGAACCCGAGGTGCTCGTCGGATTTCGCGGCGATCCCGACGACGATGCGCACGGTCTGGCCCCTGTTCCATTCCACGCCGTCGGGCAACTGCACGACGGAGACGCCGGTCTGATGGATCAGCTCGCGGTCCTTCTGCATGCCGTGCGGAATCGCGATGCCGTTGCCGAGATAGGTGTTCGCCTGCTGCTTCGCGGCCGAGCATGCTCTCGACGTAACCGGGCGCGATGTTGCCGGAATCGACGAGGACCTGGCCGGCGGCGCGGATCGCTTCTTCCTTGTTCGCGGCGCGCACGCCGAGGCGGATGTTTTGCGGTGAGAGTTCGATCATTGGTGAGAGGCTCCGGTTGAGTTTCAGGCAGCGGCGGCGGCGACGTGGTTCGGCGATGCGGTCGTTTGAGGAAAAAGAGCGCGGCGGTCGTGACGATCGTGCCGGCCACGATGGCGCCGAGATACGGCACCAGATTGGTGACCGCGCCCGGGATGAGCGCGGCGAAGATGCCGCCGTGCGGCACGAGGAACTGCACGTCGCACGCCATCGAGATCGCGCCCGCCACGGCGGAGCCGAGCATGGTCGCGGGGATGACATGGAGCGGATCCTTGGCCGCGAACGGAATCGCGCCCTCGGTGATGAACGACAGTCCGAGGACGAGCGCCGGCCCGCCCGCTTCGCGTTCCTCGAGATCGAAACGGTTCTTGAAAAGCATCGCGGCAAGCGCGAGCCCGAGCGGCGGCGTCATTCCGGCGGCGATGACCGCTGCCATCGGCGTGTAAATCTTACTCGCGAGCAAACCGACCGCGAAAGTGTAGGCGGCTTTGTTGACCGGCCCGCCCATGTCGAAGGCCATCATCGCGCCGAGGATGATGCCGAGGTAGAACCGCGTTCGCGCCCCGCATGCCGTTGAGCCAGGCGTTCATCGCGTTGTTCAGCGCCTGGACCGGCGGCGCGATGACGAAAATCATGAGCAAGCCCGACCGATGATGGTGGACAGAAACGGCAGGATGAGGACCGGCATCAGACCCGTCGAGCGTGGTCGGGAGCTTGATGTTGTCGGCGAGAAATTTCGTCAGGTAACCGGCGAGAAAACCGGAAACGATGCCGCCGAGAAATCCCGCGCCTAACGTTTGCGCGAGCATGCCGCCGACGAGGCCGGGCGCGATGCCGGGGCGGTCGGCGATCGAAAAGGCGATGAAGCCGGAGAGGACCGCGACGAAAAGATGGAACGCCGTGCCGCCGCCGATCAGACTGAGGGCCGCGGCCGAGCGTGCCTTTCTGATCGCCCGCGTAAATGCCGCCGATGGCAAAGGCGAGCGCGATCGCGAGACCGCCCGCGATCACGACCGGCAGCATGTAGGAAACGCCGGTCATGAGATGTTTGTAGGGGCCGGTGCGCGATTGGAGCGCGCGGCTTTTGCCTGCTCGACGCGCTTCGGTGAGCGACACGGCCGCGCCGCCGGCCGGTTGCGCGAGAGCGGCCGCGATGACTTCCTTGCCGCTGTGCATCGCCTCCTTCGTGCTCGTGGAATAGAGCGGCTTGCCGGCGAAAGCGCGAGGTATCGACTTTCGTGTCGGCCGCGATCACGACCGCGTCGGCCGCCGCGATGTCTTCGGGCGTGAGCTGATTTTTCGCGCCGACCGAACCCTGGGTTTCGACCTTGATCGTGTGGCCGAGCGCCTTGGCCGCTTTCTGCAAGGCTTCCGCCGCCATGAAAGTGTGGGCGATGCCGGTCGGGCAGGAGGTGATCCCGACGAGCCGCTTTCCGCCTGACGAGACTGCCGGAGAGCCGGCGCCGTCGGCGCCACGTGATCTCGGCGACCGATGGGCCGGTGCTGACCGGCTCAGGCGGGAGGAGAGCGAGCGCGGCTTCGATCACTGCTCTGCTGTTCCGAATCGCCTCGGCGGTGCTGACGGTGTGGATCGGTTTGCCGGCAAAGCGGCGTTTCGTTGACGTGAATGTCGGCGGCGAGCACGACGACATCGGCGGCGGCGATGTCCGCTTCGGTCAGGCGCTCCCTGGTTCCGACGGAGCCCTGAGTTTCGACCTTGATTTCGTGACCCATGGTGGTGGCGGCGCGCTTGAGCGCTTCGGCCGCCATGAGGGTGTGAGCGATTCCGGTTGGGCAGGCAGTGACAGCAACGATCTCGTTTCATAAGCGAGTAAAAGTTATCGAAGTCTTTTGAAAGATAACGAAAGTCTTTGAAGGCGTCAACAAGATTTTCGAAAATATTTTCAGCTCGTGAGTTGACGCTTGGCGGCTCGTGCGGGTATTGAAGGCAAGTGAAATCAAACGTAAGTTGCAAAGAACACGCGGAACGCACCCTGCGCCGGCCAAAGCCCCGATGACGCAGCATCGCCGGCGTCAGATTCTCGAGTTGGTGCAAAAGCGAAGGCGTCGCGCACGTCAACAGCCTGGCGCAAAAGTTCGGCGTTTCTGCGGTCACGATTCGCAACGACTTGAGTAAACTGGAAGAAGCGGGCGAGCTGTTGCGCGATCGCGGCGGCGCGATCGCCTCCCCGCCCGGCGCGGCAGGTCAAACATCTTCTCGGCTTGAACGAGCGCGCGGCGCTCAATCTGCGAAGCGAAGCAGCGCATCGGCAAAGCCGCCGCGCAGTTCGTTCAACCCGGCGATACCATCATCATGGATGCGGGCACGACGGTTGTTGAAATGGTGCCGCACCTCACTGGGATTGCCCCGCTCACCGTGGTGACGAACGCCTTGAACGTCGCCCTAACGATCGGCTCGGCCAGCCGAGGCGCAGGTGATTTTGCTCGGCGGGATGTTGAGCCGCGAAGCCTCCAGCACGGTCGGCCCGCTGGCCGAACAGACGCTGGCCAGCCTGAGCGTGAAGAAGGTTTTCCTCGGAACGCAGGCACTCGATCTTCAGGATGGTCTGACCGATACCACGCTCGAAATCGCACAGGTGAAGCGAGCCATGATTAAGGCCGCCAAACAGGTCATTCTCCTCGCCGATTCGGCGAAGTGGAATCACACCGGGTTCATCAAAGTCGCGCAATTGGCGGACGTCGACATCGTGATTTCGGACGCCAAACTTCCGAAAAATGCCCGTGCTGCCGTTGAGCAGCTCGGCATTCAGTTGCTTGTGGTCTAGCCCATCGAAGGAGCAAAACTGCTCGCGCGCGGAACGGCAAGATTTTCGGACGGCAGTTTGGACTTCGCACGTTTCTTCTGAATCTCGGACGCATGCTCTCCAGAACTTATTCCGCCGCCGTTTACGGCGTCGACGCCTACGAAGATCAAAATCGATCAGCGCCCCGCCACGCTCCGTTCTAGTCTTGCGTTTCGAACCTAACGATCGGGCTTTTTGAGCAACACGCCCTTAAGGACCGACACCGAGCGAGTGCGACGAATTCGCCGCCTATCGCGCGTTCAACAACCGGCAGCATCAATTCTTGAAACGGAGGAATCACATTATGATGTCGTCATCACTTGTCGGTCAAATCAGAGCGACCCTGCGATCGTTACCAGACTCCGCCTAATTGTCGCGACGTCACAAATCGAGGCAGCATGTACCACCAAATAGTGCCCAATAGACCATGGACAAAATGTGGCAAATATAGAATCGACGCTAGCCACGATTGCTCAAGAGTCAGTGAAGGCCAATAAGAGTTTCTCGCGAGAAAATAAATAAGACTCAGCGGAAAATCGATCACTGCGAACCCCGCCCATAGCAGTGGCGCTTGTGGATCAGTCGAACGCCTTATGTAAAGCGCCAGTGCGAAAAAGGCTACAAGATGAACCACCGCAAGCAACAAACCAACTTTTCGGGCGGTTGTCTTATTTCTTGTCACAAGAACAGGAGGATTTATTCGGCTCAGGGTTCCGCGGACCTGGACGGTTCACGCGTTCGGGGTCGATCCTTGACACTTGACGATTCATTCGAAGTTCATGGGAAACTCGTTGCCTGGCGCAATTGAAGCATTCGGCTCCGCAGTTTCTTGTCCTGCTCTGCCCTCTGGTTCAAGCGCTGCACCACCCGATGCACTCCGCTCCCGTCTCGGTAACCAAGCTCCCGCCCCACTGCCGCCATCTTTTCGCCGCCCAGCTCAACCCGGATCCAGATTTTCATCCGCTCGTCTGGTTCCTTCGCCAACAGTTTGGCCACCTTCTGCCTTCTGGCCTTCCCGCCTGCCTGGCTGACCCAATAGACGCTTTCTTTGGCATCATTTCTTCCGACCACTTCCTTGGCTTTCTGCCACAGCTTCTCACTCCCAAGCACCACTCCCCCCTTCAGCTTGTCCAGCGGCCTTTCCACTTCCCGACCAAAGGCTGCTCGGATGAATTTGCGATATTCCCGCCGCGCTTTTCTCTTTTCTCCAGCCCAAAAAGAGAGCCAGTCGGTCGCTACCTGCACCACCGACGTCCGGCGCCGGCCGAGATAATCCCGATCGCTGCTCCACTCATAGGCGTCCAGCGATCCCATTCGCTCGATCGCGATCGGATCGCTCTTTTTCCGCGGCCGCACCGGATTGAGGTGAATATAGCGAACCAACTCCATCGCATATTCATCGGCTTCCACCAGATGCGCCTTGTATCTCCCCTGAAACAGATGCCCACAACGGCGGTATTTGCGGTTAAAGCGAATCGTATAGGTGGTTTGCAGCCAGGCCATGCCCCGCGCCAGGTTGCCCAGCGGAGTTTCTACCACCAGATGAAAATGGTTCGGCATTAAACAGAAACAATGCAAGATGATCCCGAATCGGACGCGCATCTGTTCCAGGGTCTCGAGGAAGAGTCTTCGATCTTCGTCCGAGCGATAAATCGACCGGCGTTCATTGCCCCGGGCGGTGACATGATAGACCGCCCCCTCAAACTCAATCCGTGGTGCCCGTGCCATGCCACACAACTAAACCGCGTCCATCCGCCATGTCAGGTGTCAAGGACCGACACCGAGTGCCACCGACTATGATAACGCCTTTATCGAATCCTTCTGGAGCAGCCTCAAATACGAGCTGGTCTACCACCACCGCTTCGCTACTCTGGCCGAAGCCCGCACCGCCATCTTCGACTACATCGACACCTTCTATAACCGTACCAGACTGCACTCCAGTCTTTCCTACCGAAGCCCGCTCCAATTTGAATCCCAACCAAACCAACCCACACTAAACTAAAGGAATTGATCCCAACTCACTGTCCGAAGAAACAATGCAAGCCCAGCCTGACCCCTATTTCTATTCACTGGGATATATCGTCTGCCTAATCGGTTGTAGACCCACTAATTGTACGACTTCCTTCGATTCGACCCGCCGCGTCTTAGGATCGAACTTTCCGATCTGAAGCGCGAAACCCCCGTCAAGCCACCCTACCGCTTCATACTGCACAAAAACTGAATTCGAATAAGGTGTTTGGTAGATCAGGTCTGCCCTCTTACCCTCCTGATCAAGCTTGAAAACTAAGACCGCTGTTGCGATTCGGTCCAAATAATCCTCAATGGCGAAATATTTCTCGTTCGGGGACCACGAAACACCAACAGATCGAACGGATTTCCAAATCGTAAGTGTTTTGCCGTCACAAAATCTTACCTTGACGTCGTTCCAGTCCTTGCCGGAGTAATCAACAAAGCAACTTGCTCGCCCGCTCGGGGACTTAGCCACGTCGCCCTTGCCCAGCGATTTGGCGATCGAATCCTCCTGTGCTAACGCGCAACTGCCAACGGCTAACAAGGTGTAACCTATCATCAAAAGTCTGAACATACTTAGTCTCCGATCCACCCCTCTGGGCATTTCTGGCAATCTCCAAGCTCAATTGAAATCCAGCCATCGTAGGAGATATTTCGCTTACTTTTCGACGGATTCCAGATATCAATCCAGTCGCGTTTGCCATACTGAGGATGATCAATGTCATAGGCTCCATAGTCCCGCACCGTTCCCGTAAATTGTGCAGAGTTGTTCGGATAAACGTTTGCTCGGCTGCCATACGGCAATACCAAACCGTGTTCTCCCAGACTGATGCTCTTCTTTGGGTATCTATTTTGAGAAGTTGCGGCTTGATTCCCGACCGCGATATCGCCTGCCTTCAATTTGTCGCCCATGAAGCCGTGTTTATCTTTCGCTTGGTCTCCAAAATGAGTCATATGTACCCACTTCCAACAGGTTTTTAGTCCAAGAGGATCAACGCCGTTGATCGGATCGTTGTCGGCATATTCGTAAAGGTTAATCCCACCGTTTTCCGCAATGGGATCGCGGGATAACCAACGCCCAAGATCGGGATCGTATGCGCGATATGTGGCCATGTCGAGCCCGCTCTTGGCGTGCTGGTAGAGGCCGGTGAAGTTGAAGTCGGGTTTGTTGGTGCCAATCACGGTGGTGGAGCGTCCCCAGGGATCATAATCATAGCGAGCAACGACCGTGCCGTTCACGTCGGTCATTTCCCGAATCGAGCCCAGATGATCGCGGGTGTAGAAATATGCACCAGTTCCCTGGTATTGTCCCTGGCTGAAGATTTGATATTGGACGTTGCCGTTCGCGTTGCGATACTCGCACTTCTCCGTCCCGCAGAGCACGAACTTGCGGGTCGAGTTCACCGTGTTGCCCGTCTTTTCCACGATCTTGACACAGCGATTGAGCCCGTCGTAGGAAAATTCGCTCCGCTGATTGGCCCCGGTGTAATTGACCGCTACCAGCCGGTTTGCTCCGTCCCACTCGAAAGTGCGCGTGCCGCCGTCGCTCGTCAGGCTGCCGTTGAGATCGTAGGTCAACGTGCGATTCGTCGCGCCGCTCTGGCTCGTGATCTCGTTCACATTGTTCGGCACCGAGTTGGTCGTGGCATTGGCCACCCGCTCCGAGGTCCGGTTGGAAGCTGGGTCATAGCCATAGATGTATTGGCGGATCAAGGCGTTGTTCGTGGCCTTCTTGAGCGGCGCCGTGAGCAGTTGGTCGGCGTTGTCATAGCCCAAGTCGTGACGCTGCGGCGTCGGCAGGCCCGGATAGTTCTTCGTCCAGGTCAGGAGCTGACCTTCGGTGTCGTAGGTGTAATCGAACTGCGAGAGGAGGACGCTCGCGCTCGTCTGGTTCTTGATCTGCTGCAACCGCTTGTCCTGCAGATTCGGAAAATAGGTGTAATTGGCCGTCGTCCCTCCCGGGTAGGTGAGCGTCTGGAGCCGCTCGGTCACGCCCACGTAGGAATAGTTGAAGGTGCCGATTTTGTTCACGGCGCTGCTCAGCCGTCCGAGGCTGTCGAACGTCCAGGTTTCGGAGTTCGCGTTGCCGTTGACCTTCCGACTGCTCACCCGGCCCAGCTCGTCATAGCTGAAAGTGATGGTGTCGTTCGGCAACGCGCCGTCGATACTCGCAAGCCGATTCGCCCCCAGGACTGGCGGCACAGTCACCGGGTTGTAGCCATAGACCGTCGTTCCGGTGCCATCCACCATCGTGAGGATCCGATTGTAGTTCGCATCATACGTGTAGCTGACCGAGGGCGTGGGCGGATTGAGCGGCTGCCCGCTCGTGTCGGTGTACGTGATTTGCGCGAGGTTGTCGTCGGCAAAGTAGCTGTAGTTGGTACGCTGGTTCTTGGCATCGGTGGAGGACTGCAGCCGACTGGTGGCTCCGGCGGTATTCGGCGCGGTTTGCCCCTCGTAGAGGTAATTGATCGTGGTGCCGTCATTGAGCACCTTCTGGTAAACCCGGCTCTGGATGTCCCGATTGAAGGTTGTGACTTGAAGCTTCGGGTCGGTGATCGACTCGAGCGCACCGCAATTGCACCAGCCATATTGCGTGGTCCGGTTGGCCGGATCCGTGATCGAATCCATCTGCCGATTGGCGTTGTAGTGGCGATAAGTCCAGAGCCCGCGCCGGTCGCGGCTGGCAGTGAGATCAAGCGTCATCACCGCGTTGTCGGTGTATTGGAATTGCTCGAAAGTCGTGTCGGGATAGGTGACCTGGGTTTTGCGATCAAGGTTGTCGTAATCGGTGGTCACAGCGTAGCCGTCCGAGTCCGTCACCGTCTGCACGCGGTTAAAGCTGTCGTAGGCAAAGGTGGTGACAGCGGAGTTGCCGTTGAACGGCGGGCTGGTGATGGAAGCGAGATAGCCATCGGGGACCGTGCCACCGTAGCCGAACGTAGTGGTTTCGCCCCGCGCATTCTGGCGCGTCACGATCTGCCAAAAGCATTGTATTCGTAGAAGGTTGTCTGGTTCGAGGCGTCGGTTTCGGTAAGCGGCTCGTGCTGCGAATTGTAGGTGTACGAGCGCAGGAGGTCGTTATTGGTGCCTTTGGCTTGCCGGACTTCGAGCAGATCGACATTGTTCGTGTCGTAGATCGAACTGATGACCCGGCCCAACGGATCGGTCGCTTTCGTCGTCTTGCCCATTGTGTTGTATTCGAACTGAGACAACTGCGTGCTCCCGTCGCCAAGGACACGAGCGACCTGTGATGGGTTCGCGCTCGGGCCGACGTGCGTCGGATCCGGTTGCCCGGCGTAAGTATACCAGACACGATTCTCCAACGCTGCCTTTTCGCTGGAGGGGATACCGGAGATGGTCCCATCGGCGCTGTAGAGCCAATGGGTGATTTTCGCCTTCGTGTAGTCGCCGGGTGCGACCGCCATCGCCTTTTTGTCCCAGTAAAACGTGTTGGCCACATCGAGACCAGAGTTGACGATGCCGGGGATATTCGGCACGACCGGATCGCTCGACGGAATCCCGGGCGCATTATCGCGATACTCCACCCTTTCCTTGCCACCCAGGGGATCGGTCATTTCGATCCAACGATTGGTGCCATTCTCGCTGCTCGAGAAATTGGTCGTACCGTACGGCGTGGTGAGCGAATCAATCGAATCGGTGCCGCTCGCATAGGTAAATTGCGATTGAATGCCGATCTCGTCCGTGATGGTCGTCAATTGGCCCGAGGAATATTGGAAGGTCGCGGATCGGCCGAATGGGTCCGTCGCTTTGGTGACCTTGAACACATCGCCCGGCTGCTCGTAGGCCAGCGTGGTTACCAATCCGAGAGCGTCGGTCAAGGTCGTGATACGCAAGCTCGCATCATAGCCGATCGTGACGGTGTTGCCCGCCGGGTCGACCACCTGCGTCATGAAGATCCTTCGCGGATACCAGATCGCCCCATCGCTCTGCGCGAAGATTTGCTTTGAACCGTCGGGCAGCCGGCGCTCATAGGTCGCCGACCCGGTCTTAACAAGAGCGGCGTGACTTTGCGGATGGGGCAGAAAGGATTGGGAGCCTTGATCGAAGGAATATATTTCTGCGCCCCCATTGGGAACGTAGACGGACATCTGCGGCAACTGTACGGTCGGATCGTCGCTCACGTAGGAGAGCCAATTGAAAGCCCACTTCGGCCCGAGATTGCTATAGGAAAACGTGGCCGGTTGTTGGGTTTCCTTTTGATTGTAGGTGACGATAAAATCGATCGCGGGACCACGTGGTGGCGTGTAGCGCAGCGGGCGATCCTCGATGTTCAAGCTGACAAGCATCGAATGGACGCTGTACTGCGCCATCGCCGGCATTTCGTCGCATTGATTTCCGCCGACCTTCTTGTCTTTGTCGGTGAGGTTGGTTCCCGGCGTCGGACTCGGGGTCGGCGTGGGTGTGGCTCCGCCGGTGTAGACGTCAATGGGCATTGGTATCACGCTACCGACGAACCCCAGGCAGTCGAACCCGTAGGTCACGATCAATGGCACCGCCAACATTCCGGCAATTTCCGTGGGATCGGATGATTGCGGATTGATAAACGTCCATAATCCGGGGTCTGGCGGTGGTGGGAAGGCCACAACCGTGTAATCCGCAACGTGCGTCCCGTTAGGATTCCAAACGACGCCGGCCGCATCCACTTGCCACGTGATTTGGCCGGTGTAGATCCCATTGTAGTAAATGTCGAATGCATAATAGGTGTATTGCGCTGGGGGAGCGCCGACGTGGACGTTGAGCAACCCCGCACCAACGTCTCCGTTGGCCCCTCTCGTGCAATCAGGGTAAGGGTAATAATGGAACCTTAGGAAAGCCTCGCTCGCCCTTACGGTTGGTAACAGGCAGACGAAAAGGGTGCCGAGCGCTAGCAGCCACGTCGCGCCTCGCGATGCGATTGGACGGGAACGATACCGCCAAAAAGCAATAGCAAGGCCCCGGACGAACGTGCATGCCGCCACGCGCCAAGGCACCCTTGATTGCGCGAAAATTCTCCAGACGGCCCGTCGCCTAAGAGCCCAGTGGTGTTGGCGAGGAAGAGAACTGTGAACAATGGCAGCCGAGACGGTCAATTCTGGGGGAACCGTTTTCATATTTTTTGGGGTTGATTGGTGCTTGTTTGATCCTTTTCAAAATTAGCGTCAATACTTTTTTCGGAAGCGCTACGCTCAAGCTGGCTGACCTGAGCGTGAACAAGGTTTTCCTCGGCACGCAGGCCCTCGATCTCCAGGACGGTCTGAACGATACCAAGCTCGAAATTGCGCAGGTGAAGCGGGCCATGATCAGGGCCGCGAAAGAGGTCATCCTCATGGCCAATTCCTCCAAATGGGATGACACCGGCTTCATCAAGATCGCGCCGCTCGCGGGATCGATACCCTGATCTCGGATGAAAGATTTCCAGCGAGCGCGCCCACCGCGGTCGAGCGCCTTGGGATTCGACTCCTTGCGCACAGCGGCAGATTTTTTCAACAGCAGTTTGGACTTCGCACGTTTCTTCTGACAATCTCAGGCGCGTGCTCTCCAGAATTTATTCCGCCGCCGTCTATGGCGTCGACGCCTACGAAGTCGAAATCGAGGTTAACGCCGCCGGCGGCAACCCAAGGATCGTGATCGTTGGCTTGCCCGACACCGCGGTCAAGGAAAGCCAGGATCGAGTCACGACCGCGATCAGCAACAGCGGTTATTACTGGCCGCGCGGGCGGACCACGATCAATCTCGCCCCAGCCGACATTAAAAAGGAGGGTCCGAGCTTCGATCTCCCGATCGCGCTCGGCATGATTGCGGCAGCACAGGAAATCGAGCAGGATCTCTCCGCCGATTTTTGTTTTGTCGGCGAGCTCGCCCTTAACGGTGCGGTGCGCGCGGTTAAGGGCGTTTTGCCGGTGGCGCTGGAGGCGCGGCGACGCGGCAAGCGCGCGCTCGTCGTACCGGAGCCGAACGCGCGCGAGGCCGCGATGGTCGCGGGCATCGAAGTTTATGGCGCGCGCAACCTGCGCGAGACCTTCCAGTTTGTAACCGGCGAAAAACAGCTCACGCCGGTGCGCGGCGATCTGAGTGAATTCTTCGCCGCCCACCAGAATTACGATGTCGATTTCGCCGACGTCAAAGGCCAGGCGCACGTGAAACGCGCGATCGAAGTGGCGGTCGCGGGCGGGCACAACATGCTCATGATCGGGCCGCCCGGCTCCGGCAAATCGATGCTCTCGAAGCGGATCGCGACCATCATCCCGTCGATGACCCTGGAGGAAGCGATCGAGACGACGAAAATACACAGCATCGCGGGATTGTTAGGCGGGCAACGCTCCTTTGTCGCGACCCGGCCCTTCCGTTCGCCGCATCACACGATCTCGGACGTAGGATTGTTAGGCGGCTCGGCCATTCCGGCGCCCGGCGAGGTGAGCATCGCGCACAACGGCGTCCTCTTTCTCGATGAGCTGCCGGAGTTCAAACGCTCGACGCTCGAAGTGCTGCGCCAGCCGCTCGAGGATGGCCGCGTCACCGTCTCGCGCGCGGCGGGCTCGATTACGTTTCCTTCCGAGTTCATGCTCGTGGCGGCGATGAACCCCTGCCCGTGTGGCTACTTCGGCGATCTGAAACGCGAGTGCCGTTGCAGCCCGGTGCAGGTGCAGCGTTATCGGCAGCGGATTTCCGGTCCACTGCTCGATCGCATCGATCTGCACATCGAAGTGCCATCGGTCGAATACCGCGACATCGCGAGCGAGCGAGCGGAAGAACGTTCCTCCGCGATCCGTGAACGCATCGACTGCGCGCGCGAACGGCAACAGGCGCGTTTTCATTCCGACAAAAAGACGACCTGCAACGCCCGAATGTCGTCGCGCGCGATCAAGCAACACTGCAAGCTCGGCAGCGACTCCCAGGAGCTAATCCGCGTCGCGATGACCGAGTTGAACTTGAGCGCGCGTGCCTACGACCGGATTCTGAAAGTCTCACGCACCATCGCCGATCTCGCCAGCGCGGAGGCGATCTCGCCCGACCATGTGAGCGAAGCGATCCAGTATCGCACCTTCGACCGGACGCTCTGGGTTTAGAGCGATAGCTCTCCCGGCGTTGCAGACGCGGGCCAGGGCGGCGAGCTTTCCTGCGTGCGCGCGAAACGAATCAAGCCCCATCGCGTCGTGCGGCGCCGGACGAAGAATTGGAAGATGCCGGCGAACACGGTTTACGTCGGGCGACCGACCGTTTGGGGCAATCCGTTCATCGTCGGCTCGGAGCTGATTGGCGGAGAAAAGTTGACCGCGGAGAAAGCGATCGCGCTTTACCGACAATACGCCCGCGATGCTTTCAACGAGCGCGATATCAAGGCCTGCTTGCGCGGGAAGAATCTCGCCTGCTGGTGTCCGCTCGGTCAGCCCTGCCATGCCGACGTGCTGCTCGAATTGGCGAATTCAGGCAATTGAAATCCGGATTTCGAAATTCCGGCCGCTATTTCGCTTTGTCCGCCGCCGTCCGGGCCTCGGCCAGCATGCGATCAAGCGCGGCGCGGTCGAGAAACTTTCCGCGCAGGATGACACCGCTGATTTTCGCGGTGTTGCGAATGTCGGCGAGCGGATCGGCCTCGAGCAGGACCAGGTCGGCGATCCTTCCCGGTTGAATCGTCCCCCACCCGCCTTCGCCGGTTGCGTTCAGGAATTGCGCCGGTTTGAGCGTCGCTGCTTGCAACGCCTGCAGCGGAGTGAAGCCGGCCTCGGTCAGAAGCTGCAATTCCTCGTGCAAACTTGGTCCGGGGAAATTAAACGGATCGAGCGAATCGGAGCCAGCCATCATCTGGACTCCGGCTGCGTGCAGGGAACGCGCGAGCTTCAGGTCGTTTTGGAATTGCGCGAGATACCACTGTGCGAGCTCGGGCGAAATCTGTTGGTCAATTTCGTCAGGCGACCAGCTCGCGCGCAGAGTCGACGGGAGATAGTCGAGTTCCGGTGGATTGCGCTGCGCTAACTCGCGTTGCTCCGCGATGGCACGAATGGCGACCAGGGTCGGCACGACCCAGGTCTTGTTGCGCACCAATATTTGCCAAAGCGCGGCGGCTTTTTCCTGGCTGAAGCTGGCGTTCGCTTCGTCGCGCGCCGCGGCCGCTCCGGCATTATCGTGTTTCGCGCGCGCGGCGGCTGATTTCTTGCGCAGTTCCTTTTCGCGCGCGGAACAGTCAAAGGTCAGGTTGCTGTAGAAGATATGCTCGATGCTTTTCTGACCGGCTTCCGAGGCCTCGACTGCGCGGATCGAGTTCGGAACGTGACCGACAAACGTCATCCCCTGTTTCTTCGCTTCGTCGGCGATGGCGAAATAACTTTCGCGATCCAGCCGTGACAGGACCTTGATGAAATCCGCGCCTTTGGCTTTCAAATCGGGCACCGCGGCGCGGCCTTCGTCAGGCGAGGAGATGCCGAGCAAAGCCGGCGGATCCGATTTCCCGCCATCCAGCATCGGGCCCGGACAGTAGATGCGCGGACCAATCATCTTTCCCGCGTCGATTTCCTTCCGCCAGCTTTGCAGCGCAGCAAGGTCGCCGCCCATGTCGCGCACCGTGGTGACACCGTTTGCGATCAGGAGCGGGAGTAGCGTTGCCTTGCTCCATTTGGGATCGGCCGTCACGCCCGCGAGGTGCACATGCATGTCGCATAAGCCTGGGATGAGGAATTTGCCGCGTCCGTCGATGATGCGGACGTCGTCAGGCGGAGCAACCTGGTCGATACGTTCGATCCGATCACCAGAGAGCAGCACGGTACGATCTGGTAGCGGTTGCTCCTCGGTCGCGTCGATCACCGTGACGTGAGTCAGGGCAAGCGTGGCGGGCTTCGCGCAGGCAGTGCCGGCGATTAGAACGAAGAGGACGTGGAGGACAAATGAACTGAGGAACTCAGGCCGACGCATCATTTCGAAGAGGGCTCTTTCAAGACCATGGCTCGCCTAAGGCAAAAGCGATTTCCATTCGCAGAGGCGATCGTAATCGGTCGAACTGATTTCACGATGATTGCAAAGAGCTTTCTCGATCTGAAATCCCATGTAAATAGTCAGGTTCATTTCGCCAATGCCATCCACTTCAGTTGCCTAACGATACATGCATAAGATGTCACTTCTCGCGCCTTGTCATTGCCCTCGGCTCATCGCCATTTTTTGCCTGCCACTTCTTGTTATTTCCGCGCAGGCCGCGGAAGAGTCTCCTTCGCCTCCGCGGGAGATCGCGCCTATGACTGGAAATCCATTGCTCAAACGGAGCACGCTCGACTTTCAATACCCGCCCTTTGACAAGATCCGGGACGAACATTTCGCGCCCGCTTTCGAGCAGGGCATGGCTGAGCAGTTGAAGGAGATCGAGCCCATCGCCTCGAATCCCGAGCCGCCGACGTTTGAAAACACGATCGTCGCGCTCGAGAAAACCGGCGACCTGCTCGACCGGGTGGATCGCATCTTTTCCAATCTGGCCAGCGCCAACACCGATCCGCAGCTGCAAGAGATCGAGAGCGAGATGGCGCCGAAACTCTCGGCTCATCGAGACGCGATTTACCTCAACGGCCTGCTCTTCAAACGCGTGGAGACGCTTTACAACAACCGCGAGAAACTGGGGCTGGACGCGGAATCGGAGTGGCTGGTCGAGCGTTACTACAAGGATTTTGTGCGAGCGGGCGCGAAGCTCTCGGAAGCCGACAAGACGAAGCTCAAGAAGATGAACGCCGAGATTGCGGAGCTGCGGACGAAGTTTTCGCAAAACGTGCTGAAGGAGAAAAACGCCGAATCGATCGTGGTCGGGAAGAAGGGGGAGCTGAACGGTCTTTCGCCTAACGAGATCGCTGCGGCCACGGCAGCGGCGAAAGAAGAAAAGAAGGAGGGCAAATTCGTCTTCCCGCTCCAGAACACGACGCAGCAGCCGGCCCTGACGAGCTTGAAAAGCCGCGCCTTGCGCGAGCGAATCATGAAAGTGTCGCTCGCTCGCAACAGTCACGGCGGCAAATTCGACAACCGCGATGTTGTCCTGCGGGTGGTGAAGCTGCGCGCCGAACGAGCCGCGCTCCTTGGCTACCCGAGCCACGCGGCCTACCAATTGGAGGACCAGACGGCGAAGAACGTTGCAACCGTCAATAAGCTACTCGCCCAGCTCGCGCCGCCCGCAGTCAACAACGCGCGCGAGGAAGCGACCGACATGCAAAAGCTGATCGATCAGGAACACGGCGGCTTCCAGCTCGCGTCGTGGGACTGGGCCTATTATTCCGAGAAAGTCCGGCAGGCGCGCTACGCTTTTGACGAAGCCGAGATTAAACCCTATTTCGAGCTCAACCACGTCCTGCTCGACGGTGTTTTCTACGCCGCCACCCAGCTCTATGGCATCACTTTCAAGGAACGTCACGACCTGCCGGTCTATCAGCCGGACGTGCGCGTCTTCGATGTCTTCGACAAGGACGGTAAACCGCTGGCGATTTTCCTGGCCGATTACTACGCGCGTCCGTCGAAGCGCGGCGGCGCCTGGATGAACGCTTATGTCAACCAGAGCCAGTTGTTGGGCACAAAGCCGGTGGTCGCGAACCACCTCAACATTCCGAAACCCGAAGCGGGCCAGCCCACCCTGCTCACCTACGATGAGGTGCGCACGATGTTTCACGAGTTTGGCCACGCCTTGCACGGGATGTTTTCAAATGTGAAATACCCGCGTTTCAGCGGTACGAGCGTGCCGCGCGACTTCGTCGAGTATCCCTCGCAGGTCAACGAGATGTGGGCGGTTTGGCCGCAGGTGTTGCAGCATTACGCGAAGCATTACAAGACAGGCCAGCCGATGCCGAAGGAGTTGCTCGACAAGGTTCTGGCCGCGGAGGAAAAATTCGATCAGGGTTTCAAGACCACCGAATATCTTGCCGCCGCGCTGCTCGATCAGGCGTGGTACCAACTCAAACCCTCCGAAGTGCCTGACGACGTCCTGTCGTTTGAAGCCAGCGCACTCAAAAAGGCCGGGGTCGATTTCGCGCCCGTCCCGCCCCGCTATCGCACGACATATTTCTCGCACGCCTTCGCCGGCGGTTACTCAGCCGGTTATTACAGCTACATCTGGAGTGAAGAACTTGATGCCGATAGCGTCGAATGGTTCAAGGAACACGGAGGCTTGAAACGCGAGAACGGCGATCATTTCCGCGATACGATTCTCTCGCGCGGAGGCAGTCAGGATGCGATGGAGCTTTTCCACGACTTCACCGGCCGCGACCCCTGGATCGAACCGCTCCTCGAGCGACGCGGGCTGGCACCAGCACCTCCCCCTGGTTAGAGAGCCTCGGGTATGCCCGCGCTCGGGCTCCCGATAGTCGATTGCGAACAATCGATCCCATTTGCTCCCCTCCGCCCCATCGCGAGAGCTTCACCTCGCCCCACGTGAACCTTATTGCGGAGGTTTCGACGCGGTCGCTTTCGGAGCCAATTGGGCGCGATTTTTCCCACCCGGATCGAGGGCCTCAATGCATGCGTCGTCGTCCTTCTCGCCGGCAAGCTGTTTTCGTTCGTCCAGATACGCTGCATGAGCCTGATGAACTTTTCCCGTGGTCGCATCCACCACGTGGGTCGTGTAGAGGAATGTCCATCCGAGTTGGCCGATGCAGGCCACGGCGAGCGCGACCGATAGCAGCCAGGCCCCTCTGCTCGAAAGCAAGACCGCGAGCGAGGCGACGACGATGCCTATTTCCGCAACCAGCTGCGCACGTTCATAGTGCTCCGCAGCGTCAAAATGCGCCCCAATGACCGGCTGAAAGCTATCCGTCCATTTCTTCGATGCGGTGTGCTCCCTCTTGTAGTCCACGGCGAGTTCGAGAAACCGGCGCAGGACCTGATCGTGTCGAGCATTCGGCTGGTCAACCGTCGCGGGCAGCTCGGTCCGCTGCGCGCGCTGCTTTTCAAGTTCCATCATAACGAGCCGGTGTTTCGTGCTCGCGCCGGTGGAATCCGCATTCGCCTGGGTTTGCTCGACCATTGTGCGCATCAATTCGTTGCGCTCGGAACCGACCATCGCCGCGCACAATGCGATCAGTGCGCCGATGATGGCCATGGTCAGACCGATGTGCTTGTTGACCGCGTGGTGGACGCCGCCGCGCGAGGCATGCTCCGCGCGCTCCAGTTCTTCATGGGCTCCAGACATCGTGTGCTTTCTTGTATGGTTGTCGCGCAGGCGAAGCGTTTGGGAAAGGGCGGCAGGCGGACCTCGGCCAATTGAGCGCTCAGGCGCCAGACGCGCCGAGATGATGGAGAGCGAATGGGGAAATGCAAACGGCGAGGAGCCAGGCGGAACACACACTGCGAAAAGGAGACATGCGCTCAGCGCTTGGCGCGTCGCGGCGGAGTCGCTCCGCCGCTCCGGGGAAAGCCCAGTGCGAAACCGACCACACCATAGAGCATGAGGAGCACGCCGATCGGCGCCAGCCAGACGCCCGTGCCAGGATCGCCATCATAGGTCCGGAAACCGCCGAGGAGAAAACCGCCCGGAAGCAGAATCGCCGCCCAGATGAGGGCGAAGGAAACGGAAGGTCGCAGCTTGAATCCGTCAACATTCCGAATCGTCAGGCCGGCGGCGATGTTGACCAGCGCCAGCATCGTGCCGTGAAAATGCCCAAGCGTGAACATGAGCCGGCGCGTTTCATTTCCCACATCGAGATACCAGCCGATCTTAAAACCGTGCATCATCTCGAGTCCGATGCCGAGGGAGACATAGATGGCCAGCGCCCACCAGCCGAAACGGAGATGTCGAGTTGCGTAATTCATTCGGATTACAGGCCGTGTCGGCGAAGAATATCCACAGATTGCACAGATTTACGCAGATTTTGAGAGAGTTCGCATCGCTTCTTCAGTCTTCAATCTGCGTAATCTGTGGACAAAACTCCCTGGAGCTTATTCCGCGAGCATGATCGGTGTGTCATCGCGCTCGCGGCGGAGCCGACCAAAAACATCCTGTTGAAAGTGCCCCTCGGGGTCGAGAACGGTTTTCGGATCGAAGTTCGGATTCGCCGGGCGCACGTCGTCCCACCATTTTTGATAGCCCTGCTTAATGGCCTCGTCCCGTGCGTCGGTGTCGGCGGTGTAGGTAAAATCGAAATCCGCAAATCCCGGCAGAGTCTGAAGTGATTTCCATGCGTCGAAGCGCACGGCGGCATAGGGATCGAGCCAGACTGTAGAGCAAAAACGGATAGAGCCAGGCGCGACCGGAAATCTTCTGTGCCGGTTCCCAGCCCATCCCCCAGGCGAGCAAGGCGCGCTGACCGGCATCGCCTTTCACCAGCCATTGCACGGCGGCGGAAATCGTCTTGTCGTCATCCGATAGGTCCGGCACCGGCTGCTGATACCAGGCGTGCAGCTTCTCCGCCGTCCAACTCAGCGTTTGATCGAGATGACAGAGATTGCAGGCATTTGGCCGGCCGTAATCGAGACTCTCCTTCACATTGGGCGAAGAGATCTGGTGGCTTGGGATGGCATGAAGCAGACCAAAAGTGGTGTGCGGCATGTGGCAGTTATAACAGCGGCTGCCGGCCGAATCCGCCTCGTGATGCGTGTGGCTCGTCAGGCGGCCGGCCATTTCCTTGTGACACTGGAGGCAGGCCTGATCGGAGTCCATCTTCGGCGCCAGTTGATCGCTACGCGCCCAGGTCTTGAGCGCGACCTGCGTCGTCCTGGCCGGATGCATTTCGTGGCAGGAGATGCAGGAAAAGTTTCCACCTTTGAAACAGGGCGACTCCTCGATGCCGTTCATCTCCCGGCCCGTTACCCGGATCATCCCGTCGCCCCAGAAACGGTTGCGAAAAAAATCCGGCTCGGTTTCACGAATGAACTCCTTCTGCTTCGAGTGATCCTTTTCGTTAGGCTGAACCACGAAGCGCTGCCCAAGGTCCTTGTTCCCCGGGCGAAATTTCCCACCATGCCGATTCCAATCGAGCTTCTCCTCCATTCCGTTGAAAGCCCAGACGCTGTGACACTGTCCGCAAGTCAAAGCCGCCTGCGGTCCCTTCATCCGCGACGCGTTCTCGATCGTGGCGTCGGCACTCTTCGTCAGATGAAGTTTCCACCGCCGAAACGGGTTGCGATTGGCCGCAATATGCTCGCGGCCTTCGCTATGGCAGGCTTCGCAGGCGATTCCGAATTCGGCCACCCTCGTGTCCCATCTGTTGCCCTCGACAAACTTCGATAATCCCTGCGTGACATGACAATCCATGCAGGCGCCATTCCACGCGCCGATGGAGTAGGCCTCCTTTGTCTCCGGCGGCATGAGAAACGTCTGCGCCACTGGCGCCCACATTTTCTCCGCGATGATGTAGGCGAAAGGAAACTGTTCGAGGGTGCGGCCCTGTCCGGTCTCGGTCCATAAAATCTGGAGATTGTGCGAACCAGTCAGAAGCACGACTTGATTCGGGGGGCCATATTCCGTTTCGCCTAACGAACGGCTCGAGACAAGGAGCTTGCCGCCCTTTTGCTCGAGCCGGTATTGCCGACCGGCAAAGCTCAACTCGACATTGCGCGCTTCCGGAATCAGGGTCGCGGGCGTCGCCACCTGGGTCATGGTGCGATGAAACGAAGCATGCCAACTGGCGTAATTTCCGGGGTGACAGGCGCGACAGGAATTGGAGGTCACATAATTGCCTTCCTGGGCAACGATCGGGCGGTTGGTCGGCGGCGCTGGCTGTTTCCTGCGCGCCGTTTGCCAGACGAGCACGCCGATCGCGAACAGACCGACGCACGATGCAGTGAGCGTCCACCAGCGCCATTTTCCTCCTCGCGGCTCGAGCGGCATTTGCGCGACCCTGCCGACGAACGCGCTTCTTTTCAAGGGCCAACGGAGATTGCGCGGCGGCGCAGCGACGTTAAGTTGCCCGCGATGGCAGATGATCGCTGGCGGGCCGCAAGGGTCGCCAGAGGAAAGTCCGAACACCAGACGGCGGCATGCCGCGCAGAACGCGCGGGCGCGGTTGGCGAAAGCGAGCCGCGACGGAAAGTGTCACAGAAAACATACGGCCTGACGAGCGGCGCAAGTCATTCGTCAGGCAAAGGTGAAAAGGCGAGGTAAAAGCTCACCGCTCGACGCGCAAGCGTCGAGGCAGGAAAAACCCCATGCGGTGCAAGACAAAACAGAGGGAGGACAGCCGGTCCGTTGGATCCTCGGGTATCGTCGCATCACGTCGGGCTGTGGCGGCGGTCTCTGACCGCCGAGGGCGGCCTGGCGGGCGTTCGGCGCAAGCTGGACGAGATAAATGATCATCGCCCCGGAGAAATCCGGGGAACAGAATTCGGCTTATCGCCATCGAAATGAAGGGCGTTCTCGGAAACGAGGGCGCCCTTCCACCTTTGCGGCCTAACGACAGAGGCGAAACATTCCGATGGTAGTGCGAGCCTCCAGCTTGCGCAGTTCCAATAAGCAAGCTGGAAGCTTGCGCTACCTTTACGAGGCGACCGGACGCCGCGAGAATGGCGCGACCTTACCGATGCATCATCCTGACAAACAACCCCGAGATTGGCGCATCCCGGCCGCCTGGCTCACGCTTTGCGTGGTCTGGAGCTCGACCTGGCTGGTGATCAAGATCGGCCTGCTCGATCTGCCACCGGTTTCATTTGTCGCCTGGCGTTTCGTCATCGCGGTGCTGGCATTGCTCGTCATTTCCATCGGCCGCACCCGGCTGTTGCCACCGCGCCGTTCGGATTATCTCGTGCTCGGGTTCACCGGCGTGCTGATGTTTTCCGTGAATTATGCGCTGCTTTTCTGGGCGGAGCTGCACGTCTCCTCCGGTCTGGCGGCGGTGATCCAGGCTTCGATTCCTATTTTCGGAATGGTCTTTGCCCATTGGATGCTGCCGGAGGAACCATTGCGCTGGCAGCGCCTGGCCGGGGCGCTCGTCGCCATCTTTGGGGTCGCGCTGATTTGCGAGCGGCTGCTCAGCTTCAACGGTTGGCTGGCTTTTCTGGGCGGGCTCGGGATCACGGTCGGCGCGGCGAGCGCGGCGTTTTCCAACGTCCTGTTAAAGGCGCGAAGGATGCAGCTCGCGCCCTCGATGCTGGCGGCATGGCAGATGATTTTCGGGATCGTGCCGCTCGTGTTCGTCGGCCTAACGATGGACGGAAATCCGCTGCACCTCCATTGGACGGGCCGCGCCATCCTTTGTTTGCTTTATCTCGCGGTAGTCGGCTCCTCGTTTACTTTTCTGCTTCTCTATTGGCTGATGCCGCGAATGTCGGTGACCAATTTGCAGACCATCTCCCTCATCACGCCGCCGGGCGCGATCGCGATTGGCTGGGCCTTCGGCGGCGAGCGCCTTTCCGCCTGGTCGCTCGCTGGCGCAGGCTTCGTTCTCCTCGGGGTCTGGATGATTTTTCGCCGAATTCCGGAGCCAAAGGCAGTTGCTGCAATCGTTCGCGGCTGACTGCAATGTGGGAGGGGCCTTTGTGCCCCGATTCTCGGAGCGCAAAGCCTGCTCCCACCTTCCACGGCTACTCCAGGCAATCGTCGAGGCAGCGCAAAAGGTGCGATACGGTCTCCTCTGTTTCGTCGCCCATGTTGGAGAGGCGGAACGTCTGTCCCTTGAGCTTGCCGTAGCCGCCATTGATAACGAGATGATGCTTCTCCCGCAGGTCGCGCACCAGCTTTGCGACATCGATCCCGCGGTTGTTTTTCACGCAGGTAAGCGTGACCGCGCGGTGTCCTTCGGCGGCGAAAAACTCGAAGCCTCGACCGTGCACCCAGGCGTGGACAAGCGCGTTGGTCCGGGCGTGCCGCTCGTAGCGCTTCGTCAGGCCTTCCGCGAAAATTTCCTCGAGCTTCGACTGCAACGCGAAAATGTGGCCGATGCTCGGAGTCGTCGGCGTCATGTCTCCCGCCTGCTGTTTCTTGAACTCGAGAAAATCGAAGTAGTAGCCGCGATCGCTTACCTGCGCCGCACGCTCGAATCCCTTCTCGGAAACGCTGAAGAGCGCAAAGCCGGGCGGAAGCGCGAGCGCCTTTTGCGAACCGGTCAGGAGAACGTCGATCTGATACGCGTCCATCGGGATCGGGACGGCTGAGAAGGACGAAACCGAATCAACGATCAGCGCGACCTCCGGATATTTCGCCATCGTGCAACAAATCTCGGGTAACGGGTTCATCACGCCGGTGGACGTTTCATTGTGGATGAGGGTGACGGTGTCGAACCTGCCGGTCGCGAGTTGGGCGTCGAGTGCCCTGGGATCGATCGCCTGGCCCCACTCCACTTGGAGCGACTCGGCTTCCTTGCCGCAGCGGCGGGCGACGTCGAGCCATTTGTCGGAGAAAGCGCCGCACATGCAGCAGAGGACGCGTTGCCTGGCGAGGTTGCGGATCGACGCCTCCATCACGCCCCAGGCAGAGGAGGTGGAAAGGAAAACCGGCTGCTGCGTGCCGAACAGGATTTGCAGCTCCGGGTGAATCGAGCGGTAGAGTTCCCTAAAGTCTTCTCCGCGATGGCCGATCATTGGGCGCGCAAATGCGGCCAGCGTTTTCGCGGACACTTCGACCGGGCCGGGTGTAAACAGCTTGTCGTGTGGAATCACTTGGAGAACGTCCAACGTCCAACCCGCCTTCGCAACGCCGCTGACCATTGGTGGGGCGAGACTCCTGTCGAGCCGGGGATGCGCGGGTCCAGACAACCGCGCGCCTCTCGCGGCTGCGCTGCACCCCGCCTCGACGGAGTCTCGCCCCATCAAGGCGGCGCTTGCGCGGAAATGCTTCGCGTGGCATAGACACAACTCCCGATTTCCATGGCCACCGTATCCCAAATCACTTCTGATCCCGCGCTCGAAGCCAATCTCTTTTGGGCGCAATACAAGACGACGATCATCGCGGTCGCCGCTGTCCTTATCCTGGGCGGCCTTGGCTACGCCGGCTACCAACTCTATACCGTTCGGCAGGCGACCGACGCCGTGGCTTCGCTCGCCGCGGCCAGCTCGCCGCAGGAATATCAGCAGGTGATCGATCGTTATCCTGGCAGCGAACCGGCAGCGAGCGCCTATCTCCTCCTCGCAGCCCAGCAACGCGCGCAAAAGAAATACGCCGCCGCCAACATCACGTTGCATAAATTCATCGATCAATATCCAAAGCACGAACTGATCACGACCGCCTGGATGGGCGTGGCGGGAAATCTCGAGTCGTTAGGCAAGGCCGACGAAGCGCTCAGCACCTATCAGCGCCTCGCGACCGAATACCCGCAGAGCTTCAATGCGCCGCTCGCCCTTCTCGCCGAAATACCGTTTTTGAAGGCGAAGAACAAGACCGACGAAATTCGCCGGATTTGCGAAACGATCGTCTCGCAATACCGGGAAAGCATCGTCACAACCCAAGCCTTCCGCGAAATGATGGCGCTGCCGAAACCGACGACGCCGGTCGCAACTCCGGCCCCGACAGAAGCGCCGATCCCGATGGAGCGGCCGCCCGAGAACGCGGCTCCCTCCGCGACGCCGTAAGTTTGTAGCGGCGCTCTCTGAGCGCCGACGAGCGACGGTATCTAAAATCTGCGACGGTCGCAGACCGCCATTACAGCAGGAAGGGGACGCGGAATTAGCGCTTCGAGAACTGGAAGCGCTTGCGCGCGCCCGGCTGGCCGGACTTCTTCCGTTCCTTCATCCTCGGATCGCGCCGGAGCAGGCCCTCGGCCTTCAACGTGCCGCGAAGATTTGCATCCACCTGCAGGAGGGCACGCGAGATGGCGAGCCGCGCCGCGCCGGCCTGACCGGTGGGGCCGCCGCCCGAGGTGTTGACCGAGATGTTATAGGCACTGGTCAGCTTCACCACCTGCAACGGTTGCAGGACCGTGTTTTGCAACGGCACGGTCGGGAAGTAGTCCTCGAAGCTCTTGCCGTTGATATCGATCTTGCCGCTGCCCGGCGTCATGCGAATGCGCGCGACGGCTGTCTTGCGGCGACCGGTAGCGATGAATTCCTGTGTCTCAGCCATGAAAGTGATTCGTTAGTCCAGGGTGACAGCCTGCGGCAGCTGGGCGGCGTGCGGATGCTCCTCGCCACTGTAAACCTTCAGCTTCCGATAAACCGCGCGACCAAGTCGGTTGTGCGGAATCATCCCGCGCACCGCGTGTTCCACCAACAGCTCCGGATGGCGCGCACGCCGCGCCCGTGCGTTCTCGCTTTTATGGCCGCCAACAAATCCTGAAAAGCTCATGAAGGTCTTCTGCTCTTCCTTCTTGCCGGTCAGTCGCACCTTGTCGGCATTGATCACCACGACAAAATCGCCCGTATCGACATGCGGAGTGACGATCGCTTTTTCTTTGCCACGGAGCAGGTTGGCGGCTTTGACCGCGACGCGGCCCAGCACCTGATCGCGCGCGTCGATGATCCACCATTTGCGGTCGACCTGATCTGCTTTTGCGGAAAACGTTTTCATCGGAAGGCTCGGGGGAAGGGCCGGGAAATTAGCGGCAGCTCTGGGAGGTGTCAACTCCGCGGCATTGCGGCGGATTCCGCGATCGGGATGCACCGTCTCGGGCTCGCGCCATCCTGACGATAACCAAAACCGCGGCTGGTCAACTTCGGCACTCCGGTTTAAGTATCGCGCTTCGTTATGGCCAAGTCCGACGCACCAAAATCCGCCATCAGACCGAGACGCGCGGAAGATTTCCCCGAATGGTATCAGCAGGTCATCCGGGCGGGCGAACTGGCCGAGCCGAGCGAGGTGCGCGGCTGCATGGTGATCAAGCCATGGGGCTACGGCATCTGGGAAAACATGCAGCGCGCGCTCGACGCCATGTTCAAGGCGACCGGGCATCGCAACGCCTATTTCCCGCTCTTCATTCCGCTCAGCTACATGCAGAAGGAGGCGGAGCACGTTGAGGGCTTTGCCAAGGAATGCGCGGTCGTGACCCATCATCGGCTCGAAGTCAATGCCGAGGGAAAAATGGTACCGGCCAGTCCGTTGACTGAGCCGCTCGTGATCAGGCCAACCTCAGAAACGATCATCGGTGCGAGCTACGCCAAATGGGTCCAGTCCTATCGCGACCTGCCGATCCTGATCAACCAATGGGCCAATGTGGTCCGCTGGGAAATGCGGCCGCGGCTATTCCTGCGCACGACCGAATTCCTCTGGCAGGAAGGCCACACCGTGCATGAAACGGAAGCCGAAGCCCGGGCGGAAACAAAGCAGATGCTCGATGTTTACCAGCGCTTTGTGGAGGACTTTCTCGCCGTGCCCGTCTTCACCGGCGAGAAATCGGAGAGCGAGCGTTTCCCCGGCGCGGTGCAGACCCTCTGCATCGAAGCGATGGTGCAGGATCGCAAGGCGATCCAGGCCGGCACATCGCATTTTCTGGGGCAGAATTTCTCCCGCGCCAGCGGCATCCAGTTCCAGACCCGCGACGGGAAGCAAGAGTTTGGCTGGACAACGAGCTGGGGCGTCAGCACACGAATGGTCGGCACCGTCGTGATGATGCACGCCGACGACGACGGGCTCGTGCTCCCGCCGCGCATCGCGCCCACGCACATCGTCATCCTTCCTGTCACACCCAGGCCGGAAACGCGCGATGCCGTGCTGAACGCGGCCGGCGAACTCGCCGACAAGCTACGCGCGATCGTCTGGCATGGGGCGCCCCTCGAAGTGCACGTCGACCAACGCGACCTCGGCGGCGGTGTGAAAAATTGGGAATGGATCAAGAAGGGCGCCCCGCTGCGCGTCGAGCTCGGTCCGCGGGACCTGGAGAGCGGAAACGTCGCCGTCACCCGCCGCGATCAAGACACAAAAGCAAAAGTCTTTTTGTTCGCAGGCGAGTTCGTTATGCAGGCGCCCGCGTTGCTCGACGCGATGCAGCAAAATCTTTTCGAACGCGCCGTCGCCTTCCGCAACGAGCACACTCGGGTCATCGACACCAAAGAGGAATTCTATGCCTTCTTCAGCCCGCAGAATCCCGCGAAGCCGGAAATCCACGGCGGCTTCGCCCTCGCTCATTGGAACGGGAGGCGCGCAGTCGAAGAGCAGATAAAGAACGACCTCAAAGTCACGATTCGCTGCATCCCGTTCGACGACCCAGCCCAACCGCCCGAGCCCGGCAAGTGCTTTTTCACAGGCGAACCGAGTCCGCGGCGCGTGATCTGGGCGAAGTCGTACTGAGCGCTCCCTGGACATGAATCTGCGTGTCCCCCGGGAGGGACGAGCTTCCGCTCGTCCAGAACGCGTTCGTTAGGCTTTTCCCCGGCGCATCTTCGGTTTCACGAAGTCGCCCGTCGGACGCTGTTCGTCGTCCGGCGTGGACCCGGCGGAGTTGGCGAAGCCTTCTTCCTCCGGAGGCAGGAATTTTTTGAACAGGTTCTTGTCGATCGCCTTCATGAAAGCTTCGTGCGGCGAAACGATTCCCTGCTGGAGTAGCGCCCAGATGGCGTCGTCCATGAACTGCATCCCCTGCCCTTTTCCGCTCACGATCACGTCCTGCAATTTCTGCGTCGCGCCCTCCCGGATAATGGAGGAAACGGCGGCGCTTGAGATGAGGATTTCGTTGACCGCAAGGCGGCCGCGGCCGTCGGCGCGCTTGAGGAGAAGTTGAGCGAGGACGCCGCGGAGTGAATTAGCCAGCATGGTGCGCGCCTGCGGTTGTTTGTCCGCCGGAAAAACGTCGATCATGCGGTCGACGGTCTTGCGCGCGTTGTTCGTGTGCAGGGTGCCAAAGACAAGCAACCCGGTCTCGGCTGCGGTCAGAGCGAGCGAGATCGTCTCGAGGTCGCGCATTTCGCCTACCAGCACAATGTCGGCGTCTTCGCGCAAGGCGGCTTTGAGGCCGGCCGGAAAGGTAGCGGAATGATCGGGCACTTCGCGTTGCGTGATGATGCTGCGCTTGTTGTTGTGCACGAACTCGATCGGTTCCTCGATCGTGACGATATGCCGCGCGTGAGTGTTATTGATGTAATCGATCAGCGCGGCCAGCGTGGTCGACTTCCCGGAACCGGTCGGCCCGGTGACAAGGACCAGGCCACCGCGCAGGTCGCCGAATTGTTTTACGACCGCTGGAATACCCAGCTCTTCGAGTGAAGCAATGCGCGTCGGAATGAGGCGAAAGACGGCGCCGTAGCCGTTGGTTTGCTTGAGATAGTTACAACGAAAGCGCGACTTCTCATCCATCTCGTAGGCGAAATCGAAATCGCCGCGCTCCTCGAAAATTGCCCAGCTCTTCGAGCCGGAAATCTCGCCTAACATCTGCACCGCCTCATCGCGCGTGACTGGTTTTTCGCGAATCGACATAATGTCGCCATGCTTGCGAATCTTCGGCGGCTGCCCCTCGCCGATGTGCAAATCGGACGCGCCCTCGTTCACCAGGACTTCAAAGAATTTATCGATGTAAGGCATTTTCTAACCGCGGATTGCGCGGATTTCACAAATGGGAGAAGTCAGGAATGAAGGTCGGGTGGCTCGGTGTTTTCGTGGGTCGTTTGATTCACGACGCGCTTCCAACTCAGGCTGGCGTTTTTGAAGTTTAAGAGTAATGCAAGCTCCAGGCCGGTGATGTTTAGGTAGCCGAGCATTTGCGCGACGTGCGTATCGGTAAACGTCGACGTTACCTTTGGATCGACGATCACCAGGTCATCGACAATCAGATCTGGAACCAGATTTCCAATCAGCTCGTCGCGGTAGCGAACAGGAAAAGATGGCTGCACCGTCACTCGATGGCCATGCCGTTTCAGCTCGATGATCATCGCACGTTCGTAAAGCTTCTCGTCCAGTCCGGGCCTCAATTGATTGAGCACTTCCATCGCGAGGCCGATAATGCAGCGGCTCAGCTTTTCATGAATCATTTTCCCCATCCGTGAAATCCGCGTAATCCGCGGTTCAAAGCCCGACATGCCGATGCATCTCTTGTTTCAGTTCGGCTCGGGCACAGGCTTCTTCGGCGCTGATGACTCCCTGGTCGTAAAGCTGACAGAGTGAGTCATCCATCAATCGCATCCCTTGCTTCCGGCCGGTCTGGATGATGCCCGGTAGCATGTAGGTCCGGGCTTCGCGGATAACGTTGGCGACGGCGGGCGTGTTCGTCAGGATTTCGAGGGCGAGAGCGCGGCCGTTGCCATCGAGCCGGGGCACGAGTTGCTGGCTGATGACACCGCGCAACGATTCGCTCACCATGACGCGGATCTGGTCCTGCTGATCGACGGGAAAGACATCGAGCAAACGATCGAGCGTGCGCGAGGCGTTACTCGTGTGCAACGTGCCGAGGACGAGATGGCCGGTTTCCGAAGCGGTAATGGCGAGCGAGACGGTCTCGAGATCTCGCATTTCGCCCACCATGATGACGTTGGGATCTTCACGCAGCGAACCGCGCAGGGCGGCGGCAAACGACCGCGTGTGCGTGTGCACTTCGCGCTGGGTGATGTGGCAACCCTTCGGCTCGAAGACAGACTCGATCGGATCCTCGAGGGTGATGATGTGCTCGCGTCGCTCGAGGTTTACCTGTTCGACGAGCGCGGCCAGAGTGGTCGATTTGCCACTCCCGACCGAGCCGGTCACCAGAATAAGGCCGTTTTGGAAACGGGTAAGCAACTTGAGACTCTCGGGCAGGCCGAGTTCGTCCATCGTTTGCACCCGCGTCTTGATGATGCGGAAGACGAGATCGATTCCAAGCCGTTGCCTGACGACGCTGGTGCGAAAGCGCCCGAAGCTGTTGGCGTAGGCGAAGTCGACGTCGCCCCGTTCGTCCAGTTGAGCGCGCTGCGCGTCCGTGAGGAAACCGGCGGCGAACGCCGCTGTGTCTTCGGCCGTCAGTTTCGGCGTGTCCGACCAGATCGGTTGCAGATTTCCGTGAAGTCGCCAGAGCGGCGGCGCATTCACGCCGAGATGAATGTCCGAAGCACCACCTTCCTGGCCGACGGCCAGATACTGATCGACGTGAGACGCGGTGGCAGCGGCCGGGGGGGCGGTGGAAATTTCGGCTGACATGGGGAAGCAGCCTCAGAGAATAGGCCGATGCTTCCGAGGCGTAAATTAGAAATCCGCTACCAGCCGGAGGGCCGGCGTGCATCGGCGCGGGTCTTTGCGCCATGCTTCTTGAAGTAGCTGACCACCAGTGGCTGTAGGATCGTAATCCCGAGCTTCACCGCGCTGAGAAGAAGACCTGACTCGAGCAAAGTCTTGTTCGATGCGCGGACCTTCCTGCCGCCACCGCCACTGACGTAGACCTTTCTCGGCCGCGCCCGCAGAAGGGCAAGGATCAAGCCCACCGCGAGGGCAGAGCCGACCCAGACTGCTGTGTTACGCTGAAACGCCTTCCTGATCTTGAGCGGAAAATCGAGCTCGTAACGCAGGCCGGAAAAGTCGCGCACGACCAGCTCACGCGAGCGGGCGATCTTCTTCCGCAGGCCTACAGGGTCTTCTTTTGATCCAGATTCTTCAGCCATTCAGTATCCTCTTTCAAAACAACTGCGGTCTCGCGAAACATGGGATGCTTCACCTGGGCGCGCGCGACGACGAGACATAAAAGCGCCGCCATGAAATGGAGCAGGGCAAAAATGAGCGCGATCCAGATCCACGAAACAGCGAAGAGATGCGCGACGCCGACGACCACGAAAACAATCAGAAAAACGTAGCCAAAAAACAGGAATGCCGCCGCCGCGACCGCGCAGGCGACCAGCACGATGAGGTGGCGGGCAGCCGCCTTCGATTCCTGCGCAGCCAGTTGCAGCCGGCTCTGGAAGAACTGCGTGAGCGACGCAATTAGCGCCAGGAGGTTCTGGCGCAGCCCGCCGTGCCCGGCGGGATTGCGGAACGGCATCGGGCGGCCCGCCATCGGCCCCTATCGACGGAAGATCAACCCGAGAATGAAACCGATCCCAACCGCGGCCAGGACCGCCTTGGTCGGATTCTCGCGCACATATTGTTCGGTATCGTCTTGAAAACTGCGGACGCGATCGCTCGCATCATTCCAGACTTCTTCGGCCCGACCGCGATATTCCTCCGCGACCGCCCCGGCCGCCGAGCGCAAATCTTCCGCGGCTTTGCGCGCATGCGTTGCGCTGCTCTGCACCTTGCTTTCTGCCTGCGACGGGGTCGCCGCCTCCTCTGTCGTTTTGTTTTCGTCAGTCATGATTTTCTCCTGTTTGGAACGTTGCCTTTTCGCCGGACCACTTCCGGTCGCGGCCGATGAAACTTTCTTCGGAGAGGATACGGAGCTCGTCGACGCTTTGCGCTTACGATTTTTCCGCACGGGCTTCTCCTCAGCCATGGCCGTTATTTCGCGCGAAAGATGATGCGCGCCTTGGTTAAATCATAGGGTGACAGCTCGACCTCGACCTTGTCGCCCGGGACAATGCGGATGAAATGTTTGCGCATCTTACCCGAGATATGGGCAAGGACGTTGCGCTGCCCGGCGAGATCGACCCGGAACATGGTGCCCGGCAACACCTGCGTCACCGTGCCTTCCGTCACGATCTGCTCTTCCTTCGGCATGCGGCAATTATACGGCCTAACGGGGATTGCTCAAGTGAGGCCGGATCGCCGCGTGCCATGCTCCGCCAGCATGCTCTGAATCCGTTCTGCTAATAATCGACTAATCGTCGTCCCTCTCGGCAGGATGAAAATACCGCCAGGGAAACCGATCGTGCGGCCGCTGCGTATTCCAAGCGGCCCGCGCCACAAGAGTTGGATCGGCCTGATCGGCTGCGGACCAGTCCATTTTACTGCACTCTCGGGCGAGCTCGCGCTTTGGGCCGGTCAAGGCCTTGAGCGGCGGATTCATTTCGTCCAAAGGAATGTTGTTCGGCAGGTGCGTATAGGGACGCAAATCGGGATCGCTGCTGAAGCAGGCGGCCAACGGAGTGGCCGTCCGATCGAAGCGATTCATGGCCGGCAAGCCAAGGACCAGACCAATCGTCCGGACGAATGAGGTATGGTTATACGGCTGGCTCACCACGGTACCGCGACGCGTGTAGGGCGAAATGCAGAAGGCAACGGTGCGATGTCCATCCACATGATCAATCCCAAACATGGAGTCGTCCTCGATCACCAGAATCAAGGTATCGGCCCAGAATCGGGAATGGCTCAGGGCATCCACAACGCGGCCCAGCGCGAGGTCATTGTCGGCCACCAAAGCCTGTGGCGTAGGCATGCCCGGAGTGGTGCCGGCGGTGTGATTGCTCGGCAGCAGCAGAATGGAAAGTGACGGTAGGGAATTCTTCGTTTCAAATGTCTTGAGTTCGCCCAGAAATTGATCGGCGCGCCACTGATCCGAAACGGTCAGAGGAAAGCCAACATAATCCGGATCCAGACATGGTTGCAGCGCATCATTATCGGTCTCCGCCTTGATGACATACTTGTGCCCGCCGAATTTGTAATCCCGCCATAGTTGCGACCAGGTGAGCGGCCCCGGGGAGGCGGGATCGAAGACGCGCGGCCGATCGACGAACTCTCCGTAGACGCGCACGCTCTTTCCGGCATGCATGGCGGAAGTCCACAAGAAGCCGGTGGGAGAATGGGCCAGCGGATCGGTGCCGTTAAACGGATAGCTGCGGGCGTAGGACCCATAATTCTGTTCGACGTATGCGTTGGCGACGGCGGAGTCGGTCCATTGATGTCCGTCGGCGGAATTCGTTCCACTGGTGTAGGTGTTATCGAGAAGCACGAACTGCCGAGCGAGCGCATGTTCATTGGGTGTGATTTTTTCACCAAAAAGGCAAAGCGATTTATCGCTTTCGCCTTTCCCCACGTCGCCCAGGTCCAGATCGTAAGAATGATTCTCCTTGATGATGTAAACCACGTGGTGAAAGAGCGACGGCTCACCGACGCGCTGCGGCACAGGCGCCGGAGCGATATCCCGACGTGGGCCAAGCTCCGGGGTGTTCCAATGATTGTTCGCAGCAACCTGTTTCGTCAGTTTCGCCAGATCGGAGCGATCTTTTTCATCGATGAATTGCACCGTGCTGATGCTGCCGCTAGCATGAAAGTTCCCGTTTAGGTCGCGGTGGCGGGCACCAAATCCTTTGCTGCTTCCGACGAACAATCGTCCTTCGCGCTCCGCCAAAGCCAGCGGGAACCAGCCAGTCGGCAAGAAACCCTTGATCGCGAAATCCGGTAGCGAGATCTCCGCCACTGCATTGCCGCCTCCGCAAGAAACGTAAAGAACTTTGTTGTCGCCAGCCAGGGCCAGATCAGTGGGCATTTGACCGAAGCCCGTGTCGAGCGCCGGCTCGACCGACACGCTCCGCATTACCCGATGCGTCCTGACGTCCAACGCGGTCACGGTATCTTCATCGGCGTTTGCCACGTAGAGGATTTTCCCATCCCGACTCAGACAGAGGCCGGAAGGTTGCCGGCCTTCGTCGATCGCGACGCTGGTAAAGCGTTTCGGATCGATGAATGAAATGCTGCCGCCCGCAGCCGCACCGGTCACTCGATCGGTCCGAACCTCGGACCCGCCGGAAATCGCGGCCAGTTCGCCTTGCCGCGGAGGACGCCCGCCGCGATTTGCCACAAAGACAGTATTACCGTCCGGCGAAACCACAATCCGGAACGGCGCGACTCCCACTGGCACAGTCGCGATCACGGTTTCGCTCGCAATATCCACGACGGTGATCGCGTTGCGCTTACTGAGCGCGATGTAGAGGCGGGCGCCATCCGGTGAGACGGCCAGTCCCGCCACGTCCGGATTGCCTGCAAATTTCGATGGTTTGGGCACCGGCTTGAGATGATGCCTGATCGTCGCGTCCGGGTGCCATTCCAGATTTGGTTTCGCCACAGGAGGTTTCCCTTCGCTCGCCGGCTCCTCAATCAAGTCGGCGACCACAAACGATGTGAGCAAACGCCAAGTATTCTCTCCCGTTCTCGCAACATGAAAAACCTGGCCCTTATCGCCAGAAACGAACAGCGTTTTGTTATCGGGAGTCCAAGCGAGTCCGAGTGTTCCAGCTTTCAGCGCAACGTCCGCGGTTCGTCCACCGTCAAGGGAGTAGAAGATGAGGCGAGTCTGAGCCAGAACGGCCAGAGTTTTCCCATCGGGCGACAGCTCCAAATCCTTGGCCCGCTCACCCTCAATGCGCTCGACGTGACCGATCGGCGTGATTGCCTGATTCGTTGGCACCAGGACACTTCCATTTTGCTGCTCGCCCATGGTGGTGCGCGAGCTTTTCGGCGCTGCCGCGAGATTGGCGAAGGCAACGAGCCCGCAGACGAACAGAATGCTGGATGATTTCAAAATCGAGTTCCGCTTCAGACGAATCCCTTCGCTCCTAGTCCGTCCCTTTTCGCCAGAAGATTTACCTCGCTCCAGCCAGCATCTGCGCGGCCGGATTCCACTCTCTCGTCAGCGCAACGTCGAACCGCTCCCTGGTTTCCCTCATGCTGGTCGATTCAATGTGGAACCTTCAATCAAGCGGCCAGTGGAAGCAACTGGCGGTTGGAACGCGGGTCGAGCTACTTTTCCCGCAACGAAACTGGCGGCAGATAAGTGCGCCCGTCCTGACGCCGCCACCAGTCGCCGGTTCGGCGATGTTCCGCCCGCGTGCTAAAGCGGTAGCGGTAAAGCTCCGCCCTCAGGTAACGCGGCGGCTTTTCCGGAAAGGGATTGGTGCCTAACAATCGGACGACATCGGGCGAATTCTCGAGCAGGCGAAAGGCCAGCCCGAGGAACCAAGGATTCTGCCGCACATCGCCGAGGGCCGCGAA
Source organism: uncultured Verrucomicrobiae bacterium (assembly GCA_963738045.1). Taxonomy (GTDB): domain Bacteria; phylum Verrucomicrobiota; class Verrucomicrobiia; order Chthoniobacterales; family UBA10450; genus Palsa-1392. The sequence continues at coordinate 778,612 of CAVTUX010000004.1, forward strand.
CCACATCTGCCAATCGAGTCGCGGTTGATGCGGTTCGACGAATCCCGGCATCCGATCGAGCGCGCCCGGTTTCCATTTGAATTCATACGGCTTCCACTCGACGCCGTCGGCGCTTCCTTCGATGATGATCTCCGAGCGCTCTTTCGTCATGACGCGGAAGAGTCCATAGCCGTTCACGATGCGAAATGGAGCGACCAGGTTGTAGAGCGACTCGATCGTCCGCGGCCATTGCGCCTCCGGCTTGAAGCCGTTGAAGATGAGAAAGGCGTTTAGCGGCATTGTCACAATGATGACCATCACCGCCGGCCAGACCGACCAACTGCGGCCCGGCGACAAGGCAACCGGATTCGTTAGGCTAGGCGCCCCGGGCCAGACGGAGTCATCGATCAGCAGGAGGCAAAGTGCGATGGTGAGTAGATTAAAAAACGCGTAGTTACCGGTGAGGCCGATCACGATTTGCAAGCAGACGAATAATCCGCAGCCGAGCAATCGCAGCCGCCGCGGAAACCAGATCAGAATCGACACAATGACCTCGATAACCAGCACCGCAGCGGTTGAGAAATGCTTCACCCACTCGGGCGATTTGTCGGCCCACCAGCCAAGGACGGTCGGGAGGGGCTGGGTCCAGTAATGATAGTCGAGCGCGGTCAGGTTCCACCATGATGGATCCCCGCTCGTCAGCTTCACCACGCCTGACATCAACATCAGTTTGAAAAGGAGAAACTGGAGAAGGAACAACGCCGGTCGTGAAATGGGCGCGGACCGATCGCGGCCCGGCCACCAGCGCCACGGCGCGAAAAAGATCGCGAGGAATCCGGTTTCGAGCAGAAGAATGTCCCACTGGAAACTCAGGAACGTCTGTCCCGCGATCGTGAGGGAGAGATAGGCCGCGCCCAGCAGAATGAGGCAAAGGACTGGCGCGATCCCGGCGATGAGCAGCACAGAGAGCACCGCACCGGCCCCGCAGAGAAGATGGAGAAAGGCGTTGCTCGAGTTGAACCAGCAAAGAGTGGGCAGGACGAGCCATGCCCGACCACCAAGTTGCGTGTGCGCGGCCTTCAGGTACTCCGGCAGTGGCAATACGCCGTGCGCGCCGATCAGACCATCCGCCTGTACCCAGAAGGAGAGAAACGCTATCAGGTAGATCGCCCCAAGCGCCCGCAGAAACCAGCGGCGGGCGTTGAAGTAGGTCGGCCGGCGAACGTCGTTGCCCCAAAGGAGCCAGGTCACGCGATGCGCCAATTCGCGATGTCCGGCGACAAAGCGGTAGGCAAACTCGGACACAGCCGCGAACCCGGGAACGTGCTCGTAACCCCAGCGACTAAACGAATGTCCGCCCGCGCCTAACGAACGGTAAACTGCCGCGGCGCCGCTAAAGACTTCGCCGTCCGGTTCGACCAGCTTGACCGCGCGTTCGAATTCTTCCCGTGGCACCTCGGGAAAACGCGCCGCCATTTCCTGTAACGGTTCATAGTCGACCGCGGGACCGGTTTCCTCACGCCAGCGCGCAATCCAGAGTTTGCAGAAGCCACAATCGCCGTCGTAAACCATCAGTGGCTTGACGGGCGGATGGGCAACATGATGCGTCGAGCGGGTCACGGATCAATCTTGAACGCCCGCGCTAACTTTGTCATCCCGAGACGGCACGAGCGCGGCGAGGGACCTCGCTCTTGCAATTTGGTTTTTCCATTTTCACGAACGCGCGGACTGCAGTGATGCGGTCTCTCGCCGTCGCTGGGGCACGGGATGACAATGCCGGCTTACGCAAATTCCGCCCAGACCGGTGCGTGATCGGAAGGCTCCTTTCCCTTGCGCATCTCGCGCGCCACACCCGCGTCGGTGCATTTTGCCGCCAGTTCGCGCCCCGCGAGAATCGCGTCGATCCGCAGTCCGCGATTCTTCGGGAAGGCGAGCATTCTGTAATCCCACCAGCTGAAAATCCCCGGCTCCGGATGAATCAATCGCAAGGTATCGGCCAGCCCCAGTTCGCCAAGAGCGCGAAACGCCGCTCGCTCGTCTTCCGAGCACATGATCGCCCCGCGCCAGAGCGCGGGATCGTGCACATCCTCGTCGTTAGGCGCGACATTGAAATCGCCGCAGACCAGCACTCGCTCCAGTGCATCGCCCATCTCCCGCAGGCAATTCGTCAGGCGACGATACCACTCCATTTTATAGTGGTAAGCCTCCGACCCGACCGCCTGACCGTTCGGCGCATAAATTGAGATTACTCGCACGTCGCCGACGTGGCCTCGATGATCCGCGCCTGTTCGTCATCGACTTCATCGCAAAATCCCATCCGCACATCACGGGGTTCTTCTTTCGCCAGAATGGCGACGCCGTTATACGACTTTTGGCCGTGGAAAACCGCGGCGTAACCGGCATCGCGCAGCGTTTCGACCGGGAACAGGTCGTCGGTGCATTTCGTCTCCTGGAGGCAAACGACATCCGGACTCGTTTCGCGCAACCAGAGGAGCAAGCGCTCTTCCCGTTTGCGCAGCGAGTTGATGTTCCAGGACGCGACGCGCACGCCATCTTTGTAGCGGCGGTCTATGACCGTCGCAAACTTTGCCCTCGGCGCGGTTCCCGTCGGCGCCATTAGAGCGCCGCTACAATTCTATCTCCACGCCGGGCGGCGGAACAATGATCTCAGTCTCCGGCAAGGCCGCGGCCGTCGCCGCCCGCATCCATTCCACTGCGGGCACATCGCCATGCACCAGCACCACCTTCTTCGGCGCAACTTTCCTGATGTACTCGAGAATCGACTCGCGCGAAGCGTGCGCGCTGAACTGGAACGCTTCAACCTGGCAACGCAACGGCTGGGCCGATTCATCCTCGTCCAGCGAAAGCAATTCGTCAGGCTGAGTCCGCCGCAGGATTCCGGCAGGCGATTCCGGATCGGCGTAACCGACAAAAAAGATCGAATGCTCGGGTCGATCGATGATCCGGCGCGCGAAAATGTTCGAGAGCGTTTTCGGGGTCATCATCCCGCTCGAGAGCGCGTAGATGCGACCGGGCCGGGCCGGGGCATCGGCGATCGTTTTTCCATTCAGGACAAAGGGCCCGACCTCGGGAAACAGTTGCAGGCGCGGCAGGACGCGGCGCGATTGATTGGCCCGGCGATCGTAAATCTCCGTCATCTTCGAGCTCAACCCGCCGATATAGATCGGCGACATCGGCAATCGTTTTGTTGCGCTTGAATTTGTAGAGCATCGCCAGCACTTCCTGCGTCTTGCCGAGCGCGAAGACTGGCACCAGCACACACCCGCCGCGCGTAAAGGCCCGTTCGATCGCCTCCGCAAAACGCTCGTTCCTCCGCTTCGCGCGTGTAGCCCTCCGGTAACGGCGAATCGCCACGCGTCGTCTCGATGATCAGGACATCGATCCCCGACTCCGGAAAGACCGCCCCAGCGAGCAGCGTCTGTTGGTCGAAATTCACATCGCCGGTGTAGAAAACGGTTCGGCCCTCCGCGCGTAGCAGGATACCGGCAGCACCGAGGACATGGCCAGCCTCGCAATATTCGAAACTCAGCTCATCGTCAGGCCGGGACGGGCTGCGTTCGCCATCGACCGTGAAAGGCTGGCCCAGCGGACAATGCTGCCAGCGATCTGTCGCCCGATCCGTCTCGCGATGGGTGAAGAGCGGATAAATCACGCCGACCTCCTCGCGTTCCCGGGTCATCACGTTGACCGAATTGTGGAGCAGTGCCTCACCGATCGCCGCCGTCGGTTCGGTCATGAAAATGCGCGCCCGCGGTTGCTGCCGCATCAGCACCGGGAGCGATCCGATGTGATCGAGATGCGCGTGCGAGAGGAGGAGCGCATCGACTGGCCGCCTGGCCAGTGCAGCGAGGAGCGGCAACGCCATTTCGCCATCTTCCTTGGGATGCATGCCACAATCGAGCACCACGCCTTGCCCGCCCGAACCGAGGTAATAACAATTGGCGCCGATCTCCGTCCGGCGCGTCAGATTAATGAACTTCAAAATCGAGCGCCAACTTGCCAGTCCCGCGCCCGCGAGCAATCCGCAAATTTCTTTCCTCGCCCGGCGATCCGTCCAACGCTGTCTTACCGCCGCCTCCGGCGCGCGTTCTCTGGCTTGTCATCCCGAGCGAAGCGCAGCGCAGTCGAGGGACCTCGCCCAAGCTTTTTCGGGATACGGAAAGGAGGAAAGCTGGCCAAAGACCGTGGGTGAGGTTTGAAAGCCCGGCCGTTGCTTCGCATCCGTTACTGCTCAGCGCGCTGCGCCAGCTTCGGGATGACCGCCGAGGGAAGCGCTCCTGGTTCATCGCAAGCGCACGAGCCGTTTCACGCCAAACGGTTACCGGATTTCAAAAGACTCCTAACGGCTGGGAGCGCGCAAATTTGACTCGTGAGCTGCGAGCAAAGTCGCTAACAAAGCAATTATGGCCGGATACTCCGGAACGCCGCTTTGGAAAAAGCTCGGATATCGAGACGGTGTCCTGTCGTCCGTAGAGGGCGCACCGGCAAATTACGTCCGGATGCTGCACCTGCCGCCTAAGATTTCCGTGACCTGGGCAAAACAACCCGCGCCCGGGATCGGGTTCGTGCATCTCTTCACCGCGTCAAAATCCGAGCTGAAGAAAAAGCTTCGGGTATTCCGAAAGACCATTGATCCGAGCGGAGCGATCTGGGTTTCCTGGCCGAAGAAAAGTTCCTGTGTCGAAACCGACGTCACGGAGGATGTCATCCGGGAGGTCGCCTTACCGCTTGGGTTCGTCGACATCAAAGTCTGCGCGGTCGATGAAACCTGGTCGGGGTTGAAGCTGGTCATTCGCAAAGAATTGCGATGAGAAACCAAAAGCCTCTCTGGCACTGCCGGAAGTGCGGGCGCGACTTTGCCAATCGCAATCAGTCGCATGCCTGCGGGCGATATGATCTGAAGCATCATTTCCAAGGCAAGCGGCCGGAGATCAGGACGCTTTTCGACGAGGTGGTGGCGGCGGTGCGAGCGCTCGGCCCGGTGCGGGTTCTGCCCGAGAAGACACGGATTGCTTTCCAAGTTCGGATGTCCTTTGCTCAGGTGACGCCACGGGCAAACTGGCTTGACGGTCACTTGGTGCTGGCACGACGGCTCGAACATCCCCGTTTTCGCGCGGTGCACACCATCTCGCCCCGGAATCATGTCCACTTATTCAGGCTGAGCACACCCGGCGAAATCAACGCGGAATTTCGTGCCTGGCTCGCGGAAGCCTACGCCGTTGGCGAACAACGCCATCTCTAGGGTCACACGACCCGAACCGAGATAATAACCGTTGGCGCCGATCCCCGTTCGGCACGCCGGATTGGTCAACTTCGAAATTGAGCGCCAACTTTATCTTGCCCGCGTCCAACAAACCTGCCAAAACGCGCGCCGTGATTCCCCGCTGCCTCGTCCATCGCCTGGCAAACCCCGGGGCAGTAAATTCAGCAGATTGGAGGAAACGATGAAGATACGACCGACCTCAGTAACTATTATCTCTTGGATCCTTGTCGCGGTCGGTGGAATTTCCCTGATCACAAGCACGCTCATGCTGAAAAATGCCGCCGCCCGGGAATTGATGGCGCACAGTCCGATGCCGCTTTCAGTCCAGTATGCGATGTTGTATGTGGGGTTGCTGGTGACAATCACAAGCGGCCTTGCCATGCTAAAAGGCCAGAACTGGGGCAGACTTCTCTACGTCGTCTGGGGTGCTTTTGGCTCTCTCATCAGCGTCACAACATCTCCGATGAAAACGGCGATGATCCCGGGGTTTGTCGTCTATCTGGTCATCGTCTTCTTCCTTTTCCGCCCCAGGGCCAACCAATATTTCGGCGAAAGTCAGGTCGAGCATGGCGCGCAAGGTCATTAGCACTGTCTTTTATGTCGTAGCCGGCTTCCTCGTCTACATGGTGGGCGTGTTGGCTTTTACCAACATGAGCTCGTTGCCCGGGTCCACCAAGCCTCCCGCCTGGGCAAAGCTTGCCATGATGGGCGTCTTCTCCGCTCCGGCGGCGGTAGCGTTGCTCGCTGGGTTGGCGATCGACCGGTTTCGACATTGGAAGCGCGACGTCGGAATCGTCCTGGTTTCGGGCGCAGGCGTAACCGCATTTGTTGTTTTGACGATCGCGTGCATTCTAATGTCGCCTGAATCCAGAAAGCTCTTTCCCCGCAACATGTTGGATTTCTTCAGCGCTTACATCGCCGGAATGAGTTCAATTCTGGGACTCATAGTGATCGGCATCGCACTGATAATGACTTCAAGAGTGGCACCCGAAGGAAAATTCAAGGTCTAGGAACCGACTCGACTCCCGCACCGAATCGCTCACGGGCGCGCTCGAAATGCACCTTTACGAGACCCATCTGCCGGTCGCGAGCACGGAGAAGTCGGCCAGGTTTTATCTCGAGATCGTCGGACTCGATTTTGCTTTTCGCGATCCGGGCCGGGACATTGTCTTTCTCTTGGATTGGCACGGAGCGAAGATCAATGCTCGGGACTCTGGGGACCGACAACTCTCTACGGCAAGGATCCGCACCACTGCCATCTCGCGATCGCCGTGCCGCTGCCGGAACTTCTCGAGGCCGGCAAACGCCTCAATCGTCTCGGCGTCGCGGCGGGCAACTTCGCGGGCAAGGAAACCACTGAGCCTTCGGTGATCGGTTGGATGCCTTCGGCCCAACTTTATTTCCGCGATCCGGATGGTCACTCCCTCGAGTTCATCTCCCTCCTCGATGACCCGCCTGACCCGACCTTCATCGGGCCGCTTTCCGAGTGGCAGAAGAGAGGTTGAGCCGCGCGTCAAGACTCCGGGAGCAGCCTACCGCGACAACCATGGCTAGCGGCAGCGGCGCAGTCAGGGCAAACACACGAGCATTTGCATGGACGCCACGACCGGTTGATAACTTCCGCTCATGAAATCGGCCGTTGTGATCTGTCTCGCGCTGGCAACGTTCGTGTCGCGCGCCGACGCCGGCTGGTTTTCGCGCCGGACGCCAACGCCGACTCCAACACCGATCCCAATACGCAAGGCGCTCCCGCCGCCCACACCGACACCGGAGCCCGACGCCGATTCCGACGCCGCGCGAACTGGTTGCGCTGCCGATTTACGACGAGGACACCAGTGTACGGCTCCAGATTTTCCTCGATAAGCACGAGTTCGGACCTGGGAAGATCGACGGGAAGATGGGCGAATTTTTTGGCAAGGCGCTGGTCGCCTACAAAAAGGCCAACGGTCTGCCGCCAACCGGCGCGGTCGATGAACAGTTGCTGGCGCAGGTGCCTGAGCCCTACACGACCTACACGATCCGGGTCGAGGATGAGAACTTCGTCGGCGAGGTCGCGTCGAAGCCATCGGCCCAGGCGAAATTGAAAGCGATGAAGTATGGGTCGCTGCTCGAGTTTGTCGCCGAGCGCTACCACGCGGCGGAGGATTTCCTGCGCAAGATCAACCCGGGAATGGATCTCGAGAAGTTGAAGGTGGGCGATACGGTGAAAGTGCCTAACGTTGAGCCGTTCGAGATCGAGAAGCTGTCGGAGAAGTTCATCCCGAAGAATCCGGCCTTCGCGACCCGGCAGATCTTCATCGATACACGCGAGAATTTTCTCGAGGTCCGCGAGGGCGACAAGCTGATCGCGGAGTTCCCGATCACGCCCGGATCGAAGACGCTGCCCGCGCCGAAAGGCGAATGGAAAATTCTCGGAATCGCCACCATGCCATGGTTCCGACATGACGAAGGCGTGCTGATGCACGGGGTGCGGACGAATGATTTCTACAACATCCCGCCCGGGCCTAACAATCCCGTGGGCATTCTCTGGATGGGGTTGAACAAACCGGGGATCGGCATTCACGGGACGAATAATCCCGAGACGATCGGGCGCGCCGGAAGCCACGGCTGCATCCGCACCGCGAACTGGGACGCAGCGCGCTTGAAGGACATTGTCACCACCGGCGACCAGGTTACGATTTTCTAGGGACGCGGCCCTCCCCTCTGTTGTCATCCCGAGCCGCGCAGACGGCGAGGGATCTCGCAGTTGGAATCGCGGTTTTCGCCGCGACGAGCGCGTGGATTGCAGGGGAGAGGTCCCTCGCAGCGCTCCGTCGGCTCGGGATGACAAAAGAGCGAGCACGGACCAGTCGTGCGGACGGCGTCTAACAAAATTCCCAAAGATTTTTCGCGCGGATTCGGATGGTCGCGCGTCTAGGCTTTAGATCGACCGATGGATTCCACTGAACACGACACCTTTCGAGCGGCCATTCACGGCGATCGGGACGCTTTTGAAATGATCATCCGCACGCAAAGCCGGGCCCTCTTCGCCATCGCCTACGGCATCCTGCAAAACCGCGAGGAAGCTGAAGACGTCGTGCAGGACACGCTCGATAAAAGTCTGGAAAACGCGCTGGCGCGTGCGCGATCCGGAGAAATTTCCCGCCTGGCTCGGCATGATCGCGCGGCATCGGGCCCGCGACGTGGTACGCCGGCGACGCAGCGTTCCGTTCCCGACCGAGGACAGAGGAGCCGATCGATCCGCGATTCGAAGAGGCAGTCCGCGCGCCAAGGCGAACAAGATGAGCGAAGCAGGTGCGCGCCGCGCTCTCCACCCTGCCCGAGCTGCATCGCGCCGCGCTCACCTTGCGCTATTTCGAAGCGATGGATTACGCCGCGATCGAACGAATCCTCGGGCTGAGCAACGGCGCGCTCCGCGGCATTCTCGGCCGCGCGATGCAAACCATGCGAAAGCGCCTTGGCCCGGCGCTCGCCACCCTGGAGTAACCGACATGCCTAACGAAACCATTCACGAAGAAATCGAGAGCTGGCTGGCGGCCGACGTGCACGACCAGCTCTTGAGCGAGGAACGCGCCGCGTTCGAGCAACACCTCGCCGCCTGCCCGGCGTGCCGCGCTTTGCAACAAGAGGAAAAAAATATGAATCAACTACTCGAAAACACGCTCGCCAAGGAAAGCGCCGACCCGGCCTTTGAACAAAGAATGGTCAGCCGCTTCCGTAACAAAGTTCCCGCGCCGAGCGGCGGACTAATCTCGTTTTTCAGTGGACTGATGCGGATGCGAGCGGCGCAGATCACCGCGGTCGCCGCGCTTCTACTGACCCTCGTGCAGGTTGGGAGAATGGTGACCCGCGAGGGCGGCGCCTTTTGGCAGTCACGCGCCGCGTTCGCTTTCGCGTCGGCACCGGAAAGAGAAGGAGTGATTGAGCGGCTTGGCGCCCAGACCCAGCCCCAGGCCCTAACACTGAATGGGCTCGCTCGCCATGCGACAGAAAATGAAGCGAGAGATGCGATCGCCTCCGGCGCACCGATGGAAATGAAAAAGGAGCTGGACGACAAAATCAAAGCCGTGCCCGCTGCACCGCCGGCGCCATTGACCACCCGGCAGGAAAGCGATCGCCCCGAAAGTCCGGACGCCGGGGCATCCGGCGGTAACAAGTTGGAAGGCCAGGTTGTCCCGGCGCCAGCAGCTCCCACCGATTCGCGCAAGCTCATTCGCAACGCCCAGCTCGAGCTCCAGGTCGTAAACTACGAAGCGACGGTGCAGCGCCTAACGACCTTCGCGACCGAAGAACACGGCTTCGTCGCAACCCAAAGCTCGGCAAAATTGCCTAACGGAAAGTTGCAGGGGACGATCGTGATCAAGGTCGTCCCGGAAAACCTCGACCGTTTCCTGCAAAAGGCGCGCAGCCTCGGCGAGCTGAAGAACCAGACACTCGGAACCGAGGACGTGACCAAGACCTATTTCGACACCGACGCGCGCCTGCGCAATGCGCAAGCGGATGGAGGAGCGCCTCCTCGACATGTTGCAAAAGAAGACCGGCAAAGTGTCCGATCTGCTCCAGGTGGAAAAGGAGTTGGGGCGGGTGCGCGAATAGATCGAGCAAATGCAGGGCGAGCTGAAGTATTACGATGCGCTCGTCCAATACGCGACGGTCACGATTTCGCTCGCAGAAAAAGATCTGAACGAGCCCGCGGCCTTCCTCCTCAAGGAAACGGCCAATCTTGCCCTTTTTTCGAGCGACGTGGAGAAGACCTTCGCCGAGGTGAAGGGCGCGTTGCAAAATGCCAAGGCGCAAATCGTGCAATCGACTCTCGACCGCGATAACTCGGGCCAGGCGACGGCACGCATGACGCTGCTGCTCGCGCCGGAAGAAAGCGACGCCATCATCTCACGAATCAAGGCCATGGGCCGGGTGCAAAATTACAACGTCCAGACCGAGCGCGTGGCGCAAAACGGTTCCGGCATGTCGGAGACGGCCAAAGTCGAGCGCGACAAGGTGCAGTTGAATCTCGTCATCTCGCGCACGGGCGAGGAGCAGGCCGTGCAACAAACCAGCCTGCGCATCCTGACCTCTTCCGTGGCGAATAAAGTGGCGCGCCTGAAAGCTGACCTGGCGAAAGCGGGCGGCGAATTGCGCAGCTCGACTTTTTCCCGCGACCCGAATGGTCAGGAAGTGGCTAATCTCACCCTGCGCGTGCCGATGAAAAAATATGCGGCACTGGTCAGCTCGTTCGATCAGCTGGGCAAAGTCAAAGACCTGAGCGTGCAGCGCAACGATCAGCCCGGGACAACGGCCAAACCGGAGACCGCGCCGGCGGATATCAGCGTGCAAATATACAATCCCGGCCAAATCGTTTCCGATGAAGCGGGAATTGCCACGACGATCCGGCGGACCCTTGGTCAGGGCGTGGCCGCGCTGGCCTGGAGTGTGCGGATGATTGGGGTGGCCATCGCCTTCCTCGCGCCGTGGGCGCTGGTCCTCGGGTTGGTTGGCTGGCTGGTGGTGCGCCTCGCGAAGCGGCGCGAAAATCGTTAGGCATTACGACGCCAGAGCTCGGACTTGATCATCCCGAAACGTGATCGTTGCTGGCGGACACATTCGAAACCGGACTCGCGCAAACAGGGTGATGGATCGTCCAGGCGTTGGGTTTGCACCTCACTCGTTAGGCGAAAGAACAGGTACATCGCCCAAATCCAAAGTGATGCGTGAAAGCGCCGCCAGCCGGAGTTCGGAAGACGGAAATCAGCCAGCAGCCAGCTTGCGTCCATAGTCGCCGCAGCGGCCAGCTTTTCCACCACTTCGCACAATGCCGCGTCAGCGAAACAGTCGAGAAAAAAGTGGGTGACGATGAGGTCGTAGGTTCCCGCTTCCAAGGGTGTATCCCGCACGTTCGCATGGATGAAATGGACCTGCGGAGCGTTCACCCGTTGCTGCGCCAGCTCGATCATGCGCTCGCTCGCCTCGATGCAATCGACTGCCGCGGCGGGATGCGCCCTAACGAACTCGGCAACGAACCTTCCGTTCCCCTCACCCAGGATAAGGACGCGACGCGGCGAGGGAATTTCCCTAACGAATGCAGTCCGCGCCTCCTGAAGTTGATTCCCGAAAGCCAGCGTCTCGAGCCAGCGATAATGCGGCGCGACGCGGTCGAAATTCACCGCAGAGAAAAGAAGAGCGCGATGAGCGGCGTGAGGAGCACGAGGTCCGCCAGCGCGGTGCGACTATCGCGCGGGAGATGATCAGAACGATTCAGCCGGACGAGCAGGAACGCGCCGCCCGCGAGACAGAGCCAGAGGGGAAAGGCAAAGTGCCAGAAAACACCGAATGCGAGCGCAACCAGAGTGAGGCCGGAGCCGATCGTTGTCAGGGCGCGCGCGGCCACCGGCCAACTGGTCATGAACGACGCTTTCCCCTGGGCGGCGTCGAGCTCGCGTTCCCAGGCGGCGATCGAGAGGCAGTTGAAGGTGCAAAGGATGGCGAAGAGAAGCACGGCGACGCCGAAGGAGACGGTGAGGACCGGCAGTTGGCCGACCACGCCGAGAGTCGTGCCGGCGGCGAAGAGGATGCCGATGGCTTTTTCCTTCACCGGCAGCGGACGCCATTTTCCGCCTAACGAATGGTTGACGAAAAGATAAAGCGCGCAAAGCGCCGCGAGCGTGCCGCCGAGGAGGAGCATTTGCAGATCGAGGCTGCGCAGGGCAAGCGCAACATCAAGAAAGAAAATGATCACGATCGCGACCCACCACCCGATCATGTGCTCGCGACAAAAGCGATGCCGCAACGAGATCGGACTGTCGGCGGGCAGCTGGATTGTGTCGGCGAAACGATCGGCGAGATAAATCAACCAGGCGGTAAGAAAGAGGAGCGCACGGAGAGGAAGATCGAGGTGCGCGCCAAAAGTGCGGGCAAAAAGCCATTGCCAGGCGACCGCCACGATGGGTGCGTCGAGGCAAAGAAGATTCAACCATACGACCGGTGGGTAAGCAGTCGTGATCGCGGCGGCAGGCGGCGGTGCGGCGACCAGTTCCGGCGCGTCAGGCATGGCCGAACCTATCGAGCGAGGACGAGGTCCGCAATCGGCCGGTCGGCCTCGGTCCGGGTGCGCATGGCGAGGCACGTGTTGCCACGGGTTATCCGGCAAAGCCGCTGGCGGCGAGCCGGCGGGTAAGGAGCAGCGCCAAGAACTCCGCGGTGAAGAAGGCGAAACCAACGAAGTGACCCTGGCGACTGCCTTCAGCCGCCGTGCTCGCGGGCCGGGGATTGCTTATCATCCGCACGACTGGGCCGAAAGGCGACCACGACTGGCCCAACTGGCATCATCAAATGTGGGCGTTACCTGGGCGCGCACTTCCAAAGGTGGCCGGCTCGTCGCAGTGATCCCCAAAAACGGTGGGCAGCGCGGGTATCATTTGCGAAGCGACTTTACCGTCGCCAATGCTGCCCGTTCTGGTATTAAGAATGCGCAGGCGGAAATCCAGATGAAGATCACTTCCTTCGAGTTCGCGTACATCAAGGCGTTCAAATCTCTTCGCTTCGATTTGGGCACCACGTCCGTCCTGATCGGTCAGAATGATCATGGAAAGTCGTCGATCCTGAAGGCGATCGACATTGTCCTCAATCAGCTGAATGAAGACACATTATCCCTCGGCGCACTTCACCCCGATCTAGCTGAGGTCTTGCTGCCTATTTTCCCGGTCAAAGCTAAAGCGCGACGCATCAGTATCACGTACGAGACTGGGAACAAAGAGAAACAGCTGCACGTCACCGTTCGAACCGACTTGACCTTCACGGTGCTCGAGAAGATCGAGCGGAACGCCAAAACGACTCCGGCGGCTATCGAAGTTTTGAAGAAGCTGCGCGAACGCAACAAGTTCGTGCTCATCCCAGCATTGCGAGACGCATCGTCCCCGCGTTTCCAGGAGCTCTTCTCGAAGATGCTCCGTGAGTACGGCCTTTCGCAGATGATCCCGCAGAAAGCAGGAGGGACGCCTCGTGAGTATCGAATCCTCAAAGACATTCGGGAGAAAGTTTCCACGTCTATCAGGCCTTATATCAACGAGGCTCTCCTGCCCCAGATCGAGAAAAACTTCGGTTTCAAAACGCAGCACAAGCTGGCGCTGAAGTTTGATGTGGACGTTCAGGGAATCGGCGAATGGATTCTAGACAATCTGCGCTTGGGATTTCAGGTCAGCGACGATAGCGACACAACACTCGCGCTGTCCGAAGCGGGCTCCGGTGTTCAGAGCGGAGTTCTTCTTGCCCTTCATCGTCTCGAACAAAAGGCGGAAGAGAACCCACAAACGCAATTTATCCTCGCGGTTGAGGAGCCGGAAGCGTTTTTACATCCGCAGAAGCAGAAGGAGCTGTATCAAGACATTCGAGGAGCAGAGTCCGACAATCTTCGTGTCATCGTAACGACACACAGTCCTTACATAGTCTGTGAGACGCCATTTACCCGATTGGGCCTAGTGAAGAAGGAAGAACAGCACTCCGCGCTACACGTTCCTATTGTTGAACGCCACGAAGAGGAAACGTTCGACGCTTACAGCACCGAAGTGAACGCTCTCCTCTTTTTTGCTGACAAGGTAGTGATCGTTGAAGGCGAGTCAGAGGCGCGGGTGCTCAGGCTCTTACTTCAAAAAGCATTAGGCGCGGAAGCGCACCGCATCTCGATTGTCTCAGCGTCTGGAAATACGAATTTTTCTCCATTCTTACGTATGATTCGCGCATGGAGCAGTGCGAACATTCCACATTTGGTTGTCACGGATTTTGATTCACTGACGAGTCCATCGCAGAGGCCAGTCATTGCCGGCGCCAAGGCGGCCGGCTATGTGCTGAGTGGCGAGCCTTCGCTGCACACGAAGATTGACTCTGCGTTAGACAAGGGTGAGGCGGAGTTCAAAGCCGCGGCGCTCGAGGCGACTGCGCAGCTGAAAGCGGCGGGGTTGAACGTCTTCGTATTCACGTCGGACCTCGAATACTCACTCGTGACTGCGGACAACAAGGACGCAGTTGCCGATGTTCTCACCAGCCTTGCCGGAAATGCGGTGAATTACAGAACCGGCTACGATTTAAATCAGTTACGAAAGCAGATCGGCAGTAAAGGAGTTCCACTCAACGCAATGGGCGATCCTCCGTTTAAGAAACCGTTCATTCACCGCAAAGTTGCGGACACAATCGATCTGGGTAACGCGCACCCGGACATAGATCGTTTGTTGGCTGCGATCAAAGCCCTTTAGGCGGGAGCGGCGCCGTGCTCAAGAAGAGCGGGTTTCTGCGCGCTGTGCAATAGAGCTGCTTCAAGAGATTGCTACGTCGCCCGCACTGTCCGGCGGGCGACGTAGCTGCTTTGGCGGCGAAACAAGCCGGCCATGTTGCGGCGCGGAATGGGAGCGGCCGCTGGCTCACCGGCCGAATCGCCCTTGCCCGGCTTCGCGTTCGGCCATAAAATTCATCGTGTGGTTTCGCGTCGTTAGGCGACCGCGAATTTTACTCTTCTCCGGAGGTGTTGCGATGAAAACAGGAATTCCAATGAACAACCCGGCGGTGGCCGCGCTCCCGAAGCATTTGCTGCAATTCGCGGTCGATCAGCGCTACGACGATTACACGCCGGTCGATCACGCCGTCTGGCGCTTCATCATGCGGCAGAACATTTTTTTCCTGAAGGAATACGCGCACAAGGTTTACTTCCAGGGTCTGCTCGAGACCGGCATCTCTTTCGAGCGCATCCCGCGGATCGACGAGATGAACGACATCCTGGGCAAGATCGGCTGGGGCGCGGTCGCGGTGGACGGGTTTATTCCGCCGGCGGCGTTCATGGAATTCCAGGCCTACAAGGTTCTCGTGATCGCCTGCGACATGCGGCAGATCAATCACATCGAATACACTCCCGCGCCCGACATCGTCCATGAAGCGGCCGGGCATGCGCCGATCATCGTCGATCGCGAGTATTCGAATTATCTGCAGCGGTTCGGCGAGGTGGGCGCGAAAGCGATGTCGTCGAAGAAGGATTTCGAGCTTTACGAAGCGATCCGCCATCTCTCGATCCTGAAGGAACTGCCCAATCCTGATCCGACCGAGCTCGCGGAAGCGACGCGCAAAGTGGAGGAAGGCCAGAAGAACCTCGGCAATCCATCCGAGATGGCGCTGCTCTCGCGGCTGCATTGGTGGACGGTGGAATACGGGCTCATCGGCACGATGGAAAACCCGAAAATCTACGGCGCGGGCCTCCTTTCTTCGATCGGCGAATCGGTCAGTTGCCTCGAGCCGGCAGTGAAGAAAATTCCGTACTCGATCGAAGCAGCGCAGACGCGCGTTCGATATCACGACGAAACAGCCGCAGCTTTTTGTCTGCCGCGATTTCAAACACCTGACCGATGTGCTGGAGGAGTTCGCAAACAAGATGGCGTTCCGCGTCGGTGGACTGGAAGGCATCAACAAGGCGATCGAGTGTAAGAGCGTGACGACCTGCCAGTATTCGTCGGGGCTGCAGGTTTCAGGTGTTTTCACGGAGGTGCTGGCCGACTCGAAGGGCGAGCCGATTTATCTTCGCAGCACTGGGCCAAGCGCGCTTGCCTTTCAAAACAAGGAACTGCCGGGCACGGTCGCGGCTATCACAAGGACGGGTTTGGTTCGCCGATCGGAACCTGGAAAGAAACGGAGCTGTGCGAAGGGAAAACGGCGCGACTGGAATTCGCAAGCGGCGTTACGGTCGAGGGCAAAGTCGAGAAGTTACTTCACCGCGACGGCAAGCTTTTGCTGGTGTCGTTTTCAAATTGTACGCCAAAATGGGCGAACGCGATCTTGTTCGATCCGGCGTGGGGAACGTACGACATGGCGGTGGGCGAGAAGATCGTTTCCGTTTTCAACGGCGCGGCGGACAAGGATGCTTACAACGAAGTCGCACTCGTGCCAAAAGAGCGCACGATCAAGCATCCATCGGACGCAAAACGAAGGAAACTCGAGAACCTGTATCAGCAGGTGCGCGATATCCGCACGCGCAAGACTGGCTACGAGCGATTGGGCGAGATTTGGGAAACGCAAAAGGCCGAACACCCTGACGACTGGCTGCTCTCGATGGAGATTTTCGAAATCCTCGACGAGCTGGACGAGCAGCCCTCGTTGAAGCAAAAGGTCAAAGCCTTCCTCGAGGACAAAAAGACGAAGACAAAGGATCTTTCCACCTTGATTAGCTGGGGTTTTCGGTTGGTGGAATACCACAAGCAAGGCATCCACACTGCCGTCTGAGTTCGGTTGGAGCGCAAATTCGGCACCGGGGCGCGGATATGGCTGAAAATCGGGGTGGATTGCCAGGCCAGACTGGGCAAATTAGCCGACAATCTATGAAGCAAGCCTTGTTACTCGTTTTCGCTGCCGTCGCGTTGTGTCTGAGCAGTTGTGCCATGCCGCCGAGCATTGGCCAACAGACGCTTGAGCAGCAGCAGAAGGCTCAGGAAGTACGGAATAGCGAAAAGTTTGCGCACGGTCTCCAGCAGTGATTGGGGGCCGGTCGATTCAACGAATGATTTGAAAGTTCCCCGCGGCCGCCCGATAGACTTCGATGACGAATAACCTGATAGCCCGGCGCCTGATTCAGCTGGGCGCGCTCTTTCTGATCGGCGACGGAGTGATGGGACTTTTGAAGCCGCGCTGGCATTCTCTTCTCTGGCACTTTGGCCCGCAGCTCGCGCGGGCCGCGACTGAGGAACTCGTCGAACACCCCAACACGGCGCGCGCGGTTTACCTCGCGGAGGCGGCCATCGGAGTGGCGCTGGCATCCTGTCAGACGCCTGAGGTCGAGTAGGGCTCGGCGGTCCCTCCCAGTAAGAGGGCCATTTTCCGCCGCAGCAATTTCGATCTGAACGCCGACCCGATTTAAGCGCCAAGGTCGGTGTGCAATTTCAGGGTCTAGGGGCCTCGGTCCCGGTTGGTCTCATCGACGATTCAGCGGTCACAGGCTGCCGCTACACGGCGCTGGAAAGAACACCAGGCGCTGGTTTTGCCTGTCGGACTAGTCTCTTACCGCAACCCGGTGTCACATTCCCACTGCACGGTCGCCATTTTCCCCGGGCTGACCTCCACCGCGAATGGCCCATAGGAGCCGACAGCACTGGTGTAATCGTTGCGGGAAATTGTGTAATGGCCGGGCTCCAGCAACACTCGAAAGCGGCCCTGGCCATCGGTCTGGAAGGAAGTGATGACGCGGTCTCCCTACTTTACTTCGAAGGTCATGTTGGTCAGCGACTGCGAGTTGCTTCCTCCTTCCTTTGAAGGTCCGCCTTGAGCGGGGCCGGCGGAGATTGTTCCTTCGATCCCAGCGCTGCTCTCAGGCAAGGGACTTGGTTGGGTCTGCCCCCATGCAAGGCAGGGAGCGAGAATGACGAGAGCCGAGAACACAAATACGAAATTTTTCATATGAATGATCTCCATCACGCGATTGGCTGAACTTCGCGCATGCGACGTGCGAGGCTTTGAAACCTAGCCTCCGACAGAAAGCGATCCAGCCAGGCGCCGGCGGCATTCCTAAATCGCAGGCTGCCTGGCGCTGGCATTGAACCGATCTTAGTCACGAATACCCCGCTTTAGTTCCCAAACACGAAGCGCCGCCAGGATGAGCCGCTTCGTTCGTGCCATCGTTCCAACGGCCGGCAAAGGCGCGTCGTCCCATATTTCATTCGCGGATGGCCGCGTCCGCCTCGGTTGACGCTTCGCTTTGCGTTTTCTCAACAACGCGCGAGGCGTTTCCTGATTTTCAAGCATAGTTTCCAAAGGTTCAAACGAGTTCATAATTTAGGAGAGGCGGTGCTCAACTGTTGCGCACATTGCAGGTTCAACAGATTATTCGACGGCCAGATGCACCGCCGATCACCGAAAGATTGAGGGGTCTTTGTTACAAAAGCATGGCGTCCGCGGAGCAGTTCGGTTAATTCTTTGACGACGGTGGGGATCCGCTGTCTTCCGTCCCCTTGATCGTCGCCAGTTGCAATGAATCTGCAGCCACTTTTCGACATCACTCGTGGAATCCCTGCTTGAGCTCCCAGACTCTCAAGGCCGCCGTCACCAGCTTACGTGTGCGAGCCAACGGGCCGCTCGCTGGCTGTTTCTGATTCGGCGCCGCTAATGGCGGAAGATATTTCACCTGCCTGCGGGATCCCACTTTTTGCGGCAAGCGGCGGCATTTTTCGCCGCTGGCGACATTTCCAGAGCACGTCTTGCGCGGATTCATGACGGAATAGCCCTTAGCAGCTTACAAGCCAAAACGAACCTCCCCCTTGAGAAACGGCACGCTTTCATCGTCCCCAAGCCGCTTGATCACTGGGAAAGGAATTAAGCCAATCAGGGAAAGGGGAAGCTAAATTTTCTTAAGGCGAACTTCGTAGTCTTCACCCGAATCGGCCTAGTTTCAGCACCATGTGGTGCAAATTCGACCCGGCAAGACGAACCAGGCCGCTCGGTTCCGCCTTATTGAAGGCACAGTAAATGCTTATAATTATGGTGTATCTAGAACGACTAGCTCACAACAAAATCCATTATCCTATGACCACCACATTGCCGCAGCCACTTTCACCTGAAATGCCGTCCACGCCCTCCCAACTGATCGATGCGGTCCTCGAACCGCTCTATATCGTGGTAACTTGCCTTTTTTGGGCGGTGGTCCTTCCCGTCAGCGGACTCTTCTGCATCGGTGTGGCGATCTGGGACTATGTCAAGACGTTGAGTGCAAAAGAGATCCGGTTCCCGAATCTGTGGTGTGGCTCGACCAATCCGCTCGTGCTCCGACACAGTGCGAAACCAGCCATCGAATCGACCGGCCGGGCATCCGCCGCCAGTCACGCCGCTCAGGCGTAATCCTACCGCGACGGGCGCACCGACGGATGCGCGACAACGCAGGGAAGCAAGAGGATGTTTTCCCGGTAGAAAAATCCTCCGTTCAACGACAATTTTTTGGCGAGCCGTTCACATTTTTGCTCGACCCGGGAGCCGACCTCGGCCAACCTGACGAGTGGGTGTCCAATGGAATCGAAAGGCCAGGAGCAACCTCGAAAAGCAGCAGGGACCCGGTTTGATAGCGGAGGGGAAATGCATGGCGACTGAACAGGACAACGAATCAAAAGCGAAAGAAAAGAAGGAGCGCAAGCTGGAGATTCACGATCTCAAGCCGAAGAAAGAGGCTAAGGGGGGCGCGGGCGAACCGCGTCCCGGCGAAAAGCGACCCCCGGGCAGCACGGGGGAAATCGACTTCATGGACTGGGAATAGGTATCCTTCGATCCGAGGCAGGCCTCCTCTCGAGTGCGAGCTCGGAGACGTTGAGAGTGGCTGGTTCTGCGGAAAAAGGCGATGGTATCCCAATGCGCTATGACGTTGCCGTGGTTGGTCTTGGAGGAATGGGTAGCGCGATCCTGGCCGATTGCGCCCGCCGAGGCGCTTCGGTAATCGGCCTGGAGCAGTTTGCCCGCGGACACGATCTGGGCTCATCGAGCGGGAAGAGCCGAACGATCCGCAAGGCGTACTTTGAGGATCCGGCCTACGTGCCCCTGCTCTTGCGAGCTTATGATTTGTGGCGGGAGCTTGAACGCGCGACTGGCCACGAACTCCTTCGAATCACCGGGCTCCTGATGGTCGGCGCCGAAACCGCTGAAATCATCACCGGGGCGCGGCGCGCGGCCGGCGAGCATCGACTGCCGTTCGAGTCGTTGACAGCTCGCGAGATTCGCGCGCGTTTCCCGATGCTTCGGATAAAGGACGATGAGGTGGGGGTTTTCGAACCCGACGGCGGCGTGCTCGATCCGGAACGAGGCGTCCAGGCACAACTAAAAGCGGCGAGTGCAGCCGGAGCGCGAATGCGGTTTGGAATCGCGATGGAAAACTGGGAAGCCACCAATGATGGCTTCGTCATCCGGCTAGGCGATGGAACGAAAGTGGCGAGTCGCTCGCTCGTCTTGTCGTTAGGCTCGTGGTTCAAGGACGCTCTGGAAAAGCTGGGCGTCGCGATTCGCGTGCAGCGCAACGTCCAGGCCTGGTTCGCGCCCGCGACTGATCAATATGCCGCCGGTCGCTTTCCGCCGTTCCTCCTCGATCGAAAAGGTTTGCCGGCGCCGCTTTACGGTTTCCCGGATTTCGGCGATGGGGTGAAAGCGGCCTTTCACGCCCACGGCGACCTGACGGACGCCGCGCATCTCGTGCGCGAGGTTGACGCAGCGCGCGACATCCAGCCGATCGAGCGTGCAATGGAAGATTGGATGCCGGGCGCCACGCACACGTTCCGCGCGGCCAAGCCGTGTCCCTATACCCTCACACCCGACGGCCATTTTGTGGTCGACCGTCATCCGGCCCACCCGCGGCTGATTTTGTGCGGCGGGTTTTCGGGTCATGGCTTCAAATTCGCTCCGGCGATCGGGGAGATCTGCGCCGATCTTGCCTTGGAAAGAGAATCGCGCCACGAGATCGCCTTCCTTTCCCTGGCGCGATTCGCTCGAACTTGAATTCGCGGCGCGTTGTGGTTCGCGCTAGAAAGGAGCATGGCAGCCAGGGCACAGTTCGCGGAGGAACAATCAGACTCCGGAGAATTCCGCCGCCAGGAGGACAGGTTTCGCGACTGGGTTTCCGCGGACGGCTCGACACCCTATCCGGCCGAGGCAGATCGTTATCACCTCTACGTTTCTCTCGCCTGCCCGTGGGCTAGTCGCACGATCATCGTCAGGCATCTGCAGGGGTTGGAAAAAGTCATCGGCATGACCGTGGTCGATCCGGTGCGCGACGAGCGCGGTTGGGCCTTCCGCGACGGCCCGGGATACAGCCGCGATCCGGTGAATGGCTTCGAATTCCTCGCCCAGGCCTACCGCGCCACCGATCCGAATTTTGACGGCCGCGTCACCGTCCCCGTCCTCTGGGACAAAGAAACGCACCGGATCGTCAACAACTCCGAGGACGACATCTGCCGGATGTTCGACGGCGCGTTCCGCGGGCTTGCCACGCGCGACGCGCAACTTTTCCCTAACGACATCGCCGTCGAGCAGGCCGAGCTTTCCGAGTTCATCTACCAGCGGGTGAACAACGGCGTCTACCGCGCCGGCTTCGCCACCCGCCAGGCCGCCTACGAGCGCGCCGCCCACAAACTCTTCGCCGCACTCGACCAGCTCGAGCCGCGCCTAACGACAAGCCGCTACCTCTTCGGCGATCGCATCGTCGAGTCCGACTGGCGCCTCTTCTGCACCCTCATCCGCTTCGACATCGTCTATTACATTCACTTCAAGTGCAGTCTGCGCCGCATCCTCGATTACCCCAGTCTGCAGGGCTACATGACCGATCTTTACCAAAAGCCGGGCATCGCCGACACCGTCCACTTCGACCACATCAAGCGCCACTACTACCTGACCCACGAAGCCATCAACCCGACCCGCCTCGTCCCGATCGGCCCCATCCTCGACCTCTCAAAACCCCACGGCCGCGAGAAGCTTTCGCGGCCCTGACCTCCGGCTTTCGGCGAGTATCGGCCCATCTGCAGCCAGTGTGCGCGGTCAGTCGTCGGCGTTCCAAAGACGTTTGCGGAAGTAATCCCTCCAGCTCTGCGGGAGGGCGGGTAACTCGGTCGCTCGGCGCAGGAGATCCTGGCTTTGCGAATCCAAGGCATAGAGATTTGTAATATCGACAATCGTTACCCCGCTCTCCGATCGCTCGATGAACTCGATCGCGTCGCCGGCCGTGACTTCTCCCTCGCGCTGCACCGCGAGATAGAAACCGGTTCTCTTGCTTTGCAGGAATCGCTTCACCAGATCCGGACGTTGGAAGCGAATCCCGAGCTTGAAACAGGGCATCCGCGGCTGGGTCACGATGAACTCGGCCGTGCCGATGCGAAGACGATCGCCAATCTGGACCTCATCGTCGAGCAGACCTTCGCTCGTGAAATTCTCGCCGAAAGCTCCGTGGGAAAGATCCGCTCCCGTAAGCTCGCTCTGCCAAAACGGATAGTGCTCGCTGGGGTAAACGTAAACGGCCTTGTCGACTCCGCCATGCACCGAAAGATCCGATTGTTCATCCCCGTCCAGATTGAGCGTTGCCACATGCACGCGGCCTTCGACGGGCGCCTTCCAGATCGAGGTCTGCACGGCCCGGCCGTGCCAGGTGACTTCTCGCGGACGCCCTACGTTGACCGAAATTAGCTTCACGACCTCCGATCGCTCGATTGCCTCACAAGGCGAGAAGATCACCCGCTGCAAGTCAGGAGCAAGCGCCAACAGCGAAGCCTGAAGCAGTCGATTCTTGAACTCTGAGTGTGGATCGCGATGCACCTCCGCCGTCCTCAATATTCAAGATCGACCCAACGTCGCAGACCCCCGAATCAGCCTTTTCTGCAACTATGATTCAGCGCGCGGGCGATTCTGTTGTCTACCTTTTGTGCGAAGCTTCTTGAGCGAAAGTGGCGCCTCCGCCAGATTGCAACTGCTTATCCGATCTGCGGTGATTGGTGCGACCCTCGGCCTCGGCGCTTGCGCCGGAACCGGCGGCAATCTCGGCGCCGTCCGGCCCGTCCCGATCACGCACGACAATTTTGCCCTTGCCGACGCGAACCATGACGGAAAACTTTCCCGCCGCGAGGCCGCCGAGTATCTGGTCTACGTCGTCTTCACTGCTTCCGACACCAACGCGGACGGTCAGCTCACCGCTCAGGAGTGGATACAAAATGATCCGGCTGCGATCGCTGCCTTCCGCCAGAACGACGCCAACGGCGACGGGATTGTCACGCGAGCGGAGGCGATCGCCCATAGTCACCGCGACCAGGCAGGCGTTGCCCTCATTCGCCAGGCCGATCGAAATCGCGACGGCAAGCTCAACCGCGCCGAGATCGACGCCTACTTCATCCGCGTCGCCGGCTTGCGCGGGTAACAACCCCGGCAAACGCAGGTCGGCCAGTTTGGTTAAGTGTTGTCGGCCGCTACAGTTTCGACCCATTGCGCGCGCCAGGAAGGGGCGTTGAATGGGTCGGCAAAGTATTGGGTTTCATGCGACACTTTTCCATCCCGAAACTCCATAATACTCACGGTATAGGCGCGCTTGCCTTCGTAGATAATCACGTACTCAGTGATCCAGAGATTGCCCTTTCCCACAACCCGGCGGACCGAGAACCCCGATGGCCTGCCAGGATGATGACTGCGAAGCGCCTGCAGGTTACTCCGACCACGAATTACCTCGCCTGATTGTGGATACTCGCACACAACGTCGTCGCGGTAGATCTCATGTTCGGCCACTTGATCACCCGCAGCAGACGCTGCCCAATGCCGATCAATGGCCATCCGAATGTTCTGCTCTTCCATTAGCGGCCTCCTTTGTTTCTGATTAATCGCTCAGGCAGCCCGCCAAGTAAAATACCGCGATTCACAAACTGGTCCCGACTCCCGCCGTCCCGAAACGTCGCGACCGTTTCGTGTCTCAATAGAAGCTTTGACGCAGGGCGCCGCACCACGCTACGCCGCGAGCTGCCGCGCAGCGTGGGCAGAATGGCTCCGAGGCCCTACTTGCTGTTTACCAGAGCGACCTGTTCAGCGACGCATTGCCATTTCCCATCGCGCTCGACCCAGGTGTCAGTAAAACGATAGTTGTGATCGAAGGCTTTCCCGTCCTTTCCTCTGCCTTTCTCATTCGCGTCGCCAATCACCACCGCGCAACTCGGTCCGTAAACACGGACCTTTAGGTGACTCAGGCTGGTTGCCGAATACGTGTTAGTGTCATTCTTTATGTGACTCATCGCAGATGCCTTGGTCATGACTTCGTCTTTTTCGTCGACCCCGGCGAAATCGGGGGCAATCATGCCTTCGATCGTTTTGCTATCGCCTTTTTGGATGGCGGCTTCCCAGCGCTCCTCCATTCCTTTGATGGCCGAGGCGGTATTCCCTTCGTTGGCCATTTTCTTGTCTTGGGCGAGGGCTGGCACGGTTAGGACAGTGACTGCGATTAATAAGCTAACTACCTTCATTTTAGGAGTTTTCTATTGCTTGGATTAACGTCGAATCGTTCCGTGAGCCATCCCTCACCCCACCCGAGGCGCGAAATCATCGCCCGGCGCGATCAACAACAAAAAGTTAGAACTGCGATCCGTGGGGTTCAAGAAATTTAGAAACGCGCATTCGACAACGGCTCGGGGCACATCTCCACATTGACGCGAATCACGATCTGGAAGATTGCCGTCGAGGAACTGCCTCAACACAGAAATGAAACGTTAATATCGGAGATAACCTGGCTGATCGAAAAACTTACCCTCGCTCACAGATTCCTTTAGTGATTGGAAACTGTTGTCCTTCAAGAAACCCGCCACCGCCGCGACGATCGACCATTTCCCGTCTTTGGAGAAGACGATTAAATTGTGATGATATCCGATTCCTCCGACCTCGTACAAAATAAAGCACATGGTCGGGTTACTCCCTGAACGCACAAAGCGACGGGATGGCAGATGGGGACCAGTCTCGACATCGGTGGGGTTAAATCGCTCGCCACGATTGGCGATGTCCCGCGCTGGAACCTTGTCGTGGAAGATTCTGAGCACATCGGGGTCAACCTTTTGAAGATCCTCAACGAGGATAAATTTGTCTGCTAGGAGTCGTTTCGCATACTGATTTGTCGAAGGCAAGAACTTCCGAAGCGGCGGATTCGCAGTGGTGGACGTGGGACCTTCCACATGAAATGGAATCCCCCCGGCCTGACCATATGCTGTCAACAGTAGAACTCGCAAAATCAGAGTTCCAAGGATCAATGAACGTTTCATAAGACCTAACGATTAGCTCACCCGCGGCGGCCCTTCCTGGCTTCCGAAGTGCCCGAAGACGTTGCGGGGCCGACATTCGGTGCAGCGGCTGGTTCGGCGGCTCCCACCAGCTGCCGCGAGCGAATGGAGCAGTACGACGGCTTGCCGTCAGCTGGAGCGATTTGGTTAGGCCTCACGCAGCAATTATTGAACACGGTAGTTAAAACGGATTCGCTCCTGAACCTCAACTGGATATCCATTTTTCCGGGCTGGCTGAAAGCGCCATTTCTGTACTGCGAGAATGGCGTGACTAGCAAAGAAGGGGTAATCTGCTGAAATCACTTTGAAATTACGAGTCTTGCCCTCGGCGTCGATTGTGAAACCAATGGTCGCGCTGCCAGCTTTGTGCTCTTGAAGCTTTGAGATCGGATAAATCGGAGCGTGTCCGCTTAGGAGCCTCGGTGCAACGTCGAAGGAAGGTGTGTTTTCTGGACGGACGTGCCATGAAGGCGGAATCGCTGCGGTGGCGAGCACCTCATTGGGATCTCGATTAGCGCACCCAGCAAGCACCAGGTATGCGCTTGCACCCATATATATTAGACAAGGCCACTTCATGAGCCTGGCACGAACAAGATGAGCGCTCGCCGCTGCGAGCGCGTCTGGCCACAAGCTGCGCCTTGAATAGCGAATAAAATCATAATCAGGTCGGGCGGCGTCACCTCCAGCGCGATCGGTTAGACGGCAAGGTGCAATAGGATGGCATCCCTAGTCATTTCATTTCGCCTTTGAGGCGGTGACAACGAGCGCTTGCGTTGGAAACGCTGCGGTCCCTCGGGGCGTGGCGTATTGATGGAGGACATCCTCAGCCGCCCGAAGAATGTCCGCAATCTGGTCTTCCGCGAGTTCTACGCCGGCGATTGGCAACCAGCCCCGCACGTCTGCCTCGACCATTGCTCGGATATTCGGAAACTCTGCCTGCCCCGCCCGAGACGATACCTCTACGGATTCGAAGCCCGCAGTCCTGAAGAGGGCCTGCAAGACCTGAGGATCGCCCAGGACAAATGGGGCACGGATGGCATCCGCCGCGGCGCGCCCGCCGAAGCGCTCCAGAAGTTTGACTTCGCGAGCGTATGCCGGGTTGCTGTCCAGATCGCTCCAGACTGCGACGGCGACTTTGCCGGTGGAGCCGAGCACACGGTGCATTTCGCGCACGGCCGCGAATCGATCTGTGAAGAACATGAGCCCGAACTGGCTTACCACCGCATCAAAGCTGTCGTCCGGATAAGGCAAGCGCTCCGCCAATCCCTCCCGCCAATCAAGCGCAGGTGCGAGTTCGCGGGCGATTGCAATCATGCCGGGGTTTGCATCGACGCCGGCGACGAATCCACCGGATCCAACCAGGGAGCGAACGGCGCGCGCCAGAACACCGCTCCCACATGCAACGTCGAGCACACGCTGGTTTTGACCAATGCCCGCAGCATCAGCGACGATGGGAGCCCAGTGCGCGAAGAGTGCAGGCACGAAGAGAGCTTCGTATGCCCTCGCGCCATCAATTTGAGCTTGGGGTAAAGATGAATCCATGACTTGCCCGGCCATATCTAGACATTATGGCTCCGAGCGCGGGGTGAGCGCGCGAGCACTGAGTTGAAAAGAAGGGTGTGTTTGCCGTTCATATTTACTCGCGGGCTTCGCCTCCTTTTTGAGGGGAGCAGAGCCGCACCAACCATAGAGGCAAAGCCGATCATTGGGGACACGGGATAACCGTGTCTTGAGCCGCGACGATTTGCCATTGCCCGTTACGCTTTAGCCACGTGTCAGCCCACACCTGGCAGCGCTTTGTCTCCCTGGCGCCTTCGCCTTCGGCCTTCCGGATGCGGTTTTCTGCTCCGTAAGCGATGGCAATGGAGTCTCCGAAGAAGCGCACCTTAACCTCACCGAGCTGACAGTCGCGCGCGACCACCTTCGGATCGCTCGCGATAGCCTCCGCCTTGTCGTAGCGATGACCGTCGGTGGCCGTTCCTTGAAAGTCGTCGGCGATCACGGCCTTCAGCTCTGGCTGGGGACTGCAAGCCGAGCTGGCCCATTTCGCCTCTGTCGCGATAATCAACTTAACGGTGGGATCGTCCGGCGACCCCCATCTGGCCTCCTGGGCAATGCCTGGTCTTGGGAGACAGCCAATAAACGAGGCCGTAGCGATAAAGAGCATGGTGCGTGACATATATCCTCCCAATAAAACTGCCGAATTAACACTGTCCAGAGTTTTACTCGCGGCTTAACGCCACGAGTCAGCTATCGTGGAGGGGCGAAGAATGAGCCCCGGAGCGATTAGCTGCACTCGTTTGTTAGCCATTGTCGATACTGCCAATGTTCTCATTAAGAGGGACAGTAAACGAATCAGTCCAGGGTTCAGTGAAATGCTGCACTTGCATGGGAAATTGCTGTTGGACTGGGCGAGGAACCGGATGACCTACGGTAACATCCTCGTTGATGACCGTGAGATCTGCCCCCATCGGGAAGAGTCCCGCTTGGATCTCTTGGACCAATCCGTAATCCTTCCCCTCTTCGGGTGTGAGGGTAATTCGAGTCTCCATATCGTTTACGATGTCATCGACGGCTCTGCCTGTGGTCGCGGAAATGACACGAGCGATATTCTGATAGTCGATCTTGAGTCCCTTGATCTTCTCTTCGAGGTCTTTTTCGTCAAATCGCTGATTACTCTGCATGGAAAGCGAAACCCCGTGAATCAAGAATCGAGCATTGGGCACGGATACTCGTCTGTCTCCGCTACAGAATATCACTACTCCAATGGAATCGACGCTTCCGAAGTTGTAAGTCGTGACCTTGAAGGGAGCACCTTTGAGGAAGTTGTAGATAGAAAGGCCGTGGAATACGGAACCGCCGGGCGAAGAGATCATCAGGTGGAGGTGCTGCAAGCCTGTTTGAATCTTTTTATCAATGGCACGGAGGAGCGCAGTAGCGGATTGCGGGACAACGGGAGCCATGAAGCGAATCCATGCTTCGTTCGTTGGGGCGGGAGGTTGGTGCGGAGTGGGCATTCTATTTCTTTGGCTAACTATATATCGGCGAATGTTCGCCTTTAAACACGAACAATTGTTCGTCTAACACGGCGCGGGCGGCGGGAGCTTGGGGAATCATGTTGGCGAGGTTTTGCCAGCTTCGGGCGAGGACAGCAATAAAAAAAACGTTCGCCCGGGCCGGGTTTTCCCACCTCGACGATGCCGTGGTAAATGGCGTATCGCACCAGCTCGGCGACGCAGCGGCACTGGAGCTCGGCAAAAAGGTGGGTGCGATGGGATTCGATCGTTTTAACTGATACCCAAAGCCGGCTCGCGATCTTTTTGGTGGAATTCGCTTCCGCGATCAGACGCAGGACTTCGGTGTCGCGCGCGTGGATTGCAATAGACGCCCTCTCGGATTTTTGTGGAAGCGACGGCGCGCTTCCCTCCAACGTGGGCGTATGACGCCTCATCAGGGGTTGACGCGAACTGGCCCGTCCGATAAAACCGGCGCATGGGCACCATCCAAGTCAATCGCGGCGAAACGAAGCTCGGTGTTTTTTCAGAGGAAGAAATTCGGGAGGGTCTGAGCAACGGGCGATTTCTCCCGACCGATCTGTTCTGGCACGAAGGGATGCCGACATGGCTGACGCTCGCGCAATTTCCCGCGGCGGAGAGCGCAGCCGCGGGCGATGCCGTGCCCGGCGCAGCGGCGTCGGGAGTCGCGATTGTCCCGCAGAGCGGTCTGCCGTGGGATCGCCGCCAGGAGCTTGGTTTTTTCCCGGCGTTCTTTGAGACGCTCAAGCTGGTGCTGCTCAACCCGGCGGTGGCATTCGCCAATATGAAGCCGGAAGGCGGCCTGGTAGATCCGCTGATCTACGCCGTAATCGGCGGAAGCGTAGGCTGGGTTTTCTATTTTATCTTCAGCTTCTTCCTCGGTTCGCTCGGGGCGCTGGGCAATCACAATATGCTCGGTGGCATGGTCGGGCTCGGGTTTGGCGGCATTTTCGTCCTGATCTTTTTCCCGATCATGCTGGCGATCGGACTCTTCATCGGGGCGGGGATCGTGCATCTGTGCCTCATGCTGGTGGGCGGGGCGAAACGGAGCTATGAGACGACGCTTCGAGTCCTCTGTTACTCGGTCGGCTCGACTTATCCGCTGATGATCGTGCCGGCTTGCGGCGGGGCGATTGCCAGCGTCTGGTGCCTGGTGGTGGAATGCGTCGGCCTCGCCAAAGCGCATGAAACCACGACCGGCAAAGCGGTCCTGGCGGTCTTTCTGCCGCTCATCGTCTGCTGCGGTGGCGGATTTGTTCTTGTCATGGTGCTGGGCGGCGTCAGCGCGCTCTCGGGCCACCACTAAACGGCCCGGCCGATGCAGTATTGCCGTCGTAAACTCGCGCCGCAGGAGCTCGATCACGAGCTGCTCTGGCTCCTGGTATCGCTAGGTGCTTTTCTCGGGCTCGCGTTTTGGTTGTCGGCGCGATTGCCGACGCCGCAGTGCGCGTTTCATTCTCTCACTGGGCTTCCCTGCCCGACCTGCGGCGCCACGCGCGCGGCCTGGCAATTTATCCACGGTCACTTCGCGGCTTCGCTGCTCTTCAACCCCCTTGCCTTTGTTACCTACTGCGGGATCGGGGTCTTCGATCTTTATGCCTTGGGGGTGCTCCTCACCCACACACGCCGATTTCGTCTCATCAATATCACGCCTCGCGAAAGGCGGATCCTTCGTCTCACTGTCGTACTCCTCCTCAGCGTCAACTGGCTCTACCTTATGGTCGCGCACGTCGTCTGATGAGAGAGCGCGTTCCCCCGCCAGCCGCCGCTCCCGAGGACGATGAGGTCGATTCCGATCGTTCTTCGATGCGGTGGATATATGGGATCTTCCTCGTTTGCCTGATAGGCGGATTCCTGTTCCTTCGCGCGCCAGAAACCATTTTGTCGCCCACTCTGCTTTTCGACGATGGACAAAAAGTGTTCGCCTACTTCTATGAACATCGCGGGGCGATCGAGATTGTACGGTTCAAGTCGGGCTACCTGCCACTGATCGGCAATCTCATCGGCTATCTTTCGGTCCGCCTGCCAACGCGATGGATACCTTACGGGATGGCCGGCTCGGCGTTCCTGATTTCTCTCGCCACTTACTCCTTGTTCTTCGCTCGACCGTTTCGCCGCTGGGTTCCATCCGACTTCCAGCGCGCCCTCATCTGCCTTTTGTTCGCTCTTGCTCCGGTCTCCGACTGCTTTCTGCTAACGGTCTCCGATTACTCGCTTTGGAACCTCCTTGTCGTTCTCATCCTCCTGACCGCGATGCCGCCGCCGAAAAAGGCTGGTTGGAAATATCTGCACCTGACCTTATGCAACGTCCTTGTCTGGTCGCACCCGCTTTCCTTGGTCATCCTACCGTTGGTTATTTGGCGCGCGCTCCGGGACCGAGAACATCGTTTTTTCTATCGCCTGCTCCTCTTCAATCTTGTCGTTCATCAGATCTTCGGTGTCGCCGGCATCCTGACGATGCGCGGACTCTGGGACACGCGAGGTGTCCCGAGCGTCAGCTTGATACACAAACTGCTCCTTTCGAGCTGGTGGACCGTCCAGTTGGTTCCGTCGATTGCTTTCCGCGCTGCTTTCGGAGAGCCGGTGTTCGAGCAGGCAATCACGAAGGCCCTTTGGTTGGTCGTTTGCTGGGCGGCAGTTGTGGTTGCCGGCGCATCGTATGTCTTCCGGCGGTTATCCAGGCTTCGTCCATTGCTCCTCTACCTCGCCTATCTCATCGTGGCTCTGACGTTCCTCTCATGCTTTCTGCGTTATCAGAATGTCCAAGGCGATCCCTTCGCATTTATCCGGTCGGCTCGCCGTTACATCTACGTTCAATCGCTCAGCTTCTTAATTATCTATGCCGTCCTGCTGAGTGCGGTTTTCGAGTTGCGTCTCGCCGCGAGAGAACCGCTCCGGAAGACCCCAGACGCGGGGAGATATGATTCCCTCTGGCTCAGCATCCCGCTGGTTCTTCTTCTCGTTCACTACTTCTATCTAAATACCCAGTTCGGGTATTTCAGTGTGTCGGAGAATGCCAATCGCGGTCCCTACAACTCTCCCAATCCTGCCAATGGCGTAATCGTACGCCGGTTCTTCACCCAGTTGGCAGAACTCGAAACCCGGCAAGGATCACGCAAAGGGGTCCACCTCGAGGCGCCGAAGCGAAAGGATTGGCCGATCGTAGTTGACACGACCAAGCCCCCTTCCACCAAACTTCTGCGGTTCACCCATCGCTCGCGCGTCGTCATCTGCTTGATTGTGTTCGGCCTTCTAGCCTACACAACGCGGAACGTCTGGCTCGATTCGCTCTACCTTCTCGTCCGACGACGCAAAGAGACAAGACGAGGAACGGGCATTCGTCAGTAGGTTTCGACCGGAGAGCGTTTGCCGTCTTCCGAGCTGCGTTCTCGCGCCCGCGCTTCGCCCAGAACGGCGACACGCAAATCCCAGATTTCCTCGTTCAAAGCCGCGAAAGCGGCTTCGGAAAATTTGTCAGGCGGAGCGAGCGTTGTCTTGAAGCGCGCAATGCTGTCCAGCGCCCGGTTGAGTTCCGGACGCGGAAGTTTTTCGAGGTAACCTAGCGCTTCCTCGATCGCCGGGACGCGATGGCAGATCATCGCGAGGTCGTTCCCGGCGCCGATGGCGCGACGGATCGTTTCTTCGAAGCCGTATTCGTTCAGGATCGCGCCCATGTCGAGGTCGTCGGTCATGATCAGGCCCTCGAAGCCGAGTTCGTCGCGGAGGAGATCCGTCACGATGCGATGGGAAAGCGAGGCCGAGGTTTTCTCCGGTTCGAAACAGGGATACCAACCGTGGCAGATCATCATGCTGTCGACCCGCCCGGCAAACTGGCGGAAGACGGCCAGTTCATTCGTCTCCAGCTCAGCGCGGGTGCGCTCGATGACCGGGAGATCGTGGTGCGCGTCGACGGTGGCGGCGGAGTAGCCGGGAAAATGTTTGCCGCAGCTCGCGATCCCCTCCCCGCGCATGGCGTCGTTAAAGGCGCCGGCCAGGCGAACGACTTCCTCAACGTCCCGTCCATAGCAACGGCCGCGGAGCGAGTTGTCGGCCTCGTCGTCAAAGGAAATGTCGAGCACGGGACAGAGGTCGAGATTGAAGCCAAAGAGGCGGAGCAACCGTCCGGTGATCTCGCCGTGGCGCCTAGCGAGTTCGACGTCGCCCTTCTCGCGCAACTGCTGCGCATTGGGCGGCTCACTGCCGATGAGGCGGAGGCGAGAAACGCGCCCGCCTTCCTGGTCGATCGTGATGATTGGCTCGATCGCGCTCAGTTCGCGCAGGTCGTCGATCAACTTCCGCAATTGCGCCGCACTCTCGATATTCCGGCCGAAGATGATGAACCCGCCCGGCTGCACCTTGCGGAACAGGGCGGCCGTCTCGTGATCGAGCTCGGTCCCGGGCACGCCAGTAAGGATCAGTTGACCCGCTGAAGTGCTCTCCATAACTTCGGACGTTAAGATCGATGGAGCCCGCGCGAAACAAAAAATGGATCGTTAGGCTGGGCCTGTTCTGGGTTTGCGTAGCGACGGCGCACGCATCGGTCGAGCTAGGGATCGACATGCTGGCGAGCCATGATTACTCGCTCCTCGCCGACAAACGGGTCGGCCTGACAATTGCGCCCGACGCACGCATGAACCTGGCAGGGCTCGGCGTTTGCATGCTTTCGGAGATGAATCGGGAGGCGCGACCCAATTTGTTCCGGCGCAGCAGCGCAAGCAAGCTCGACATTTTTTACAAGGTTTGCGGCGGCACTTTCATCCGAACCTCGGTGAGCGAAGGAGAATCGCCGCAACGCATCATCGCCGACTGGCGGCCTAACGAGCAGGAGTTTCGGCGCAGGCGCGCGCAATATTTGCTCTACTGAGCCTCCCTTGAAAAAGATCGGCATCTACGGCGGGAGTTTCGATCCGATTCATCACGGCCATCTGATTCTGGCCCGCGAAGCACTCGAGACGCTCGACCTCGACGAGGTGATCTTCGTCCCGGCGGCGCAATCGCCGCACAAGACCAGACAGGAGCCCACGGATTCCGCCGTGCGTTGGGAAATGCTCACGGCCGCGATCGCGGGCGAGCCGGGTTTTTCCGCTTCGCGCTTGGAGCTCGATCGTCCGCCGCCATCCTATTCGGTCGAGACAGTCGAGACATTGCGTGCGGCGAACCCGGAGGCGGAGTTCTACTTTCTGATCGGCGAAGACAACCTGCCGCAATTGCACGGACGTGGCATCGCTTCGACGATTTGTGGCGTCTGGTCCAGTTCGTCGTGCTCGATCGCTCCGGCGAAGACGTCGCCGAACGGTTATCCGGCGGTGCGGCGGAAGATCGACATTTCGGCGACCGACGATCAGAAAACGAGTTGCGCAGCGGGCAATCGATTCGTTATCTCGTGCCGGAGGCGGTCGAGCGAATCATCCGCCGCGAAAATCTCTACCAAGGAACCAAGCGAATCGAACCCGAAGAACTAGCGATAACCTGCGCCCAACTCGCGGCTGACAAAAAGGCGGAAGACATCGTGGTGCTCGATCTGCGCGGGATTTCCACTTTCACGGATTTCTTCGTCATCTGCTCGGGAACTTCGGAGCCGCACCTGAAAGCGATCGCGGGCGAGATCGAAGCGCGGCTGCGCGAAGATCACAAGGTGCGCCCGGCGGCGGTGGATGGTTTTCCGGTCAGCCAATGGATCGTGCTCGATTACCTGCAAGTGATCGTGCACATCTTCCATCGCGAAAAGCGCGAATTCTACAGCCTGGAAGATCTCTGGAGCGACGCTCCGCGCCTAACGATCGCGGGCGCTCGTAGACGCCGCTTCGCTCCGCGACGGCGCGGGGTTCCGGCATCGAAGCCGGAAACTGAGCCTCACGCTTCGCAGAGCGAAGCGTCTACAGCAGGTGCTACGGCTTCTTTGGCGGCGCAGCCGCTCCGGCGCAACCGGCAGCGTTTCGGCTGCTTCGTGGCCGCGGCGATGTGGCAGCGGTCGAGTCGCGGCGGCGGGCTCGGCGCCTGGCGCGGCGGGCGACTCATCCGAGCAATTCCACGTCGAAAATCAAGGTACGAATTCGGTCCGATATCGGCGCCGGCGCCGCGTTCGCCATAGGCGAGATCGGCCGGAATGAAGAGCTGATATTTCGAGCCGGGCTTCATGAGCTGAAGCGCTTCGGTCCAGCCTTTGATCACGCGATTGACCGGGAAGGTGGCCGGCTCGCCGCGCTTGTAGGAGCTGTCGAATTCCTTGCCGTCGATCGTCGTCCCGCGATAATTCACCTTCACGGTGTCGGTCGCTTTCGGCGCGGTGCCGGTGCCTTCTTTCAGCACCTTGTATTGCAGGCCGCTGGCGGTCGTCTTCACACCTTCTTTCGTCTTGTTTTCGTCGAGGAATTTCTTGCCTTCGGCAGCGTTCTTTTCGCCGGCCTCTTTTCGCACCGCAGCTTGTTTGGCCATCATTTCTTTTTGGAATAGCTCATCGTTTCCTTCATTTGCTCGTCGGTCATGCGAGGTTTCTGCGCCGCTCAATCCATCCTTAATGCCGGCATTCAGGATCTCGTCGTTGACGTCAATCAACTGGCGTTTCAACGTGCTGCCGATGTCGAGGCCGATGCTGTAGCTGACTTTGTCCTTCTGATCTTTCAGCCCTGGTATCGGCGGCGAGAGCGAATGGCGCGATGACAAGCAGAAGTGGCGATAATGAGCAGATTTTTTCATAAAAATAATGGTCGAATTGAATGCAACCCGGCGGCCGTTTCCGGCCTGCCGCGCTCAATTCATCAACGGGGATTGCGCCCGCGTCAAGCGCACGAAAGCGCGCCAGGTCCGGCGCACGACGTCTCGGAGCCCGTCTTGGCAATTGCGCTTTTCGCGCTTACCGCACCGCTGGCCTTCGCGACGATCCCGCTTTCCCATCAGGAAGCCATGCGCATCGGCCGCAAAATCTGGCAGAACGAATGCGGCGGAACCGTGGCCGGTCTCACTTCCTGGAACGCAGGAGAAAACTTCGCCTCGCTCGGCATCGGACACTTCATCTGGTACCCGGCCGGGGTGCGCGGGCCATTTGAGGAAAGTTTCCCTCGCTTTGTCCGCTACGTGGAACGGCGCGGAGCAAAACTGCCCAAGCAATTGCTTGGGCGGAATAACGGGGCCTGCCCCTGGAATTCGCGGGCGGAATTTCTCGCTGCAGAATCGAGCCAGAGAATGAGCAGCTGCGAAAATTTCTCGCCGACACGATCGATCTGCAGGCGGATTTCCTCGTCGAGCGGCTGCAAGCTGCGTTGCCAAAAATGCTGGCCGCCGCGGCACCCGATGCGCGCGGTCGGATTGCGCAACAATTCAACCGCGTCGCGAGCAGCGCGCAGGGCTGCTACGCGCTGATCGATTATGTCAACTTCAAGGGTGAAGGCGTGCTTGTGACGGAGCGTTATCAGGGCCGGGGCTGGGGCTTGCTGCAAGTGCTGGAGGGAATGTCCGGGCATGGGCAGGGGTCGGCGGCGTTGGACGAATTTGCCGACTCCGCGGCGGCCGTCTTGCGTGAGCGGGTGGAAAATTCCCCGCCAGAGCGCGACGAGCGGCGTTGGCTGCAGGGCTGGTTGAACCGGGTTTCCACATATCGTTAGGCCGGTGCGCGCATCGCGCGCTGCCCGGCTGGGAACGTCTACGCCCTTTCGGCGCCGCGAGCACCTAGGCCGGCGGTATTTGCCCGGTCATGGCATTTCAAACTGCTCCGTGCGACCGTGTCATCCAATTTCCGCGTTGCCACGTGCCTGCGAATTCTCCATTTTGCTTCCGTCGCATCGCTGGACATGGCTACACCCTTTTGATTGCTGTGATTATTCGGTTTCTCAAACTTCTCGCTTTGCTCGCGCTCGTCGCGCTGGCCACGGGCGAAGTGCGCGCCCAGGTCCGCCGCCCCGGCTCGATGATTCCGGTGCGCACGCAGCCGCGCGCCCAGCCCCCGATGAAGAAGGCCGCTGATCTGATCCGTCCCCAGCAGCCGATCAACGTCTCGCCGCGCCTCCTCGAACAGGTCACGCCCGACAATTCGCACGTCCGCGTCTCGCTCTCGAAACAGCGTGCCTACCTGATGCTGGGCGACGAAATCGTGATCGATTCGCCGATTTCCTCCGGCAAACGCTCCCGCCCGACGCCGCAGGGCAGCTTTCACGTGCTGGAAAAGGACAAGGACCACCACTCCAGCATCTATGGCGATTTTGTCGACTCCTCCGGCCGGATCGTTCGCCGCGGCGTAAGCAGCCGGATCGACTCCGCGCCCGAGCGGCACGCATTACGTCGGCGCCGACATGAAATGGTTCATGCGCCTGACGGATGAAGGCGTCGGGATGCACGTCGGGTTTCTGCCGGGCTATGCGGCTTCGCACGGCTGCATCCGCATGCCGTCGGCGGCCGCGGAGATGTTTTACAACCACGTCAAGGTTGGCACGCCGGTGGTGGTCGGCGACTAGGTCGCGCGCTCTGGACGTCGGCTAGCGGCCGAGGGGTGCGCACGTCTAGCCGCGCTAGGCCAGGCGCTCGCGCAGGAGATTGAGCGCCATCTGGGTGGCGAGCTGCTTGAAGGTCTCGCGATCGGTCGGGAAAAAAAGATGCCTAACGACAGTCTCGCCGCCGCCGGCCAGCGCGATGTAGGCAGTCCCGACCGGTTTCGCTTCGCTCCCGCCGCCCGGGCCCGCAATGCCGGTCGTGGCGAGGGCGAAGGTTGCGCCGGATTTCGCGCGCGCGCCCTCCGCCATGGCGCGGGCGACCGTTTCACTGACCGCACCATGCTCGGCGATGCGTGTTCGACGGGACGCCGAGCGCGGCAACCTTCGCCTCGTTCGAATAGGTCACGTAGCCGGCCAAGAAAACCTCCGACGCGCCCGGCACATTGGTCAGGCGATGGGCGAGAAAACCGCCGGTGCAGGATTCTGCAACCGCCAGCGTGGCCTTTTTCAGCGGCAAGCTGCCTGACGATCGACCGTCTCGAGATTCTCGCGGCTGGTGGAGAAAATAAACTTCGCCAATCTTGCTCGGACGATCGCGTCGGCTTCCTCCAGGATTTCGGCGGAACCGATCACGCGCAGGTCGACTTCGCCCATCCGCGCGCAATAACCGAGTTCCAGACCGGGCAATGCGAGGAGCCGCGCCCCGACCGCTTCTTCGACGTAGGATTCGCCCATCCCGACGATGCGATAACTGCGACAACGCAATCGCTTCCTCCTGCCTGACGATCTGCTGAAGGATCGGCAGAACCGACTGGACAAACATCGGTTGCAACTCACGCGGCGGACCCGGGAGGAGAAACAAGTGCGGCCTTGCCAGCGCGGGATTCACGCCCGCCGCCAGATAAAGTCCGGGGGCGCTTCCGTTTTCGTTAGGCAAAACCAGCGCCCCGCACGGCACCTGAGCCTGGCGCAGGATCCGGTCGGTCAGGCGAATCCCGCGGGTTGCCAGGCGCTCCTGTGAGGCTGGCCTCCAGCGCGGGATCGGGCACAAGATCCAAGCCGAGCAGTTCGGCGGTAATTTCTCGCGTGATATCGTCCGTCGTCGGGCCGAGACCGCCGGTGACAAAAATCAAATCGGCCCGCTGCGATGTTCTCGTTCAGTGCGTCGCGAATCGCCGGCCCATCGGGCACGGAAAACTGGCGCTCGACCCGCAGGCCGAGCGGGAAAATCTCCCGCGCGATGAAAGGTGAGATGGGTGTTGAGGACGTCGCCGAGGAGAATCTCGGTGCCGGTGTTGATGACGAGGACGCGCATTTTTCGAAGACGGGGAGCAAACTTTCAACGTCCAACGCTCAACGTCCAACGTTTCAATTCAGAGAAGAACGTCGCGGAGCGACGCTGTCTGAATTTGAGCTTCAACGTTGAGCTTGACGTTGAACGCTAGGCGCGAAGCGCCTCTTCTTCCTAAGCCGCGTCCTTGTCCTGCTTCTTGCGAATCAGCGGGACCTTTTTCCCCTCGACCACCGCGCGATTGATCGTGACCTCGGCGATGTCTTCGCGGCTCGGCACCTCATACATGATGTCGAGCATGATCCGCTCGAGCATCGAGCGCAGCGCCCGCGCGCCGGTGCCTTTCGTCACCGCCTGCGCGGCGAGCGCGCGCAACGCGTCCTTCGTGACGGTGAGGCGCACGCCTTCCATCGCGAAGAGCTTGGTGTACTGCTTGATCATCGCGTTCTTCGTGTCGGTCAGGATCATGACCATCTCGTCCTCGGTCAGCGCGTCGAGCGCGCTCAACACCGGGAGACGGCCGATGAATTCCGGGATCATGCCGAAGCCTAACAAGTCTTCCGGCTCGACGTGGCGGACCGCTTCGCGGCGCAGCAGCTTCCTCGGCTTCGAGCGATCGGACTGCTGAAGCCCATCGTTTTGTTGCCGATGCGTTTCTGGACGATTTTGTCGAGCCCGACAAAGGCGCCGCCGCAGATGAAGAGAATCTTCTCCGTGTTGACCTGGATGTATTCCTGGTGCGGATGTTTGCGCCCGCCCTGCGGCGGGACGTTGCAGGTGCTGCCTTCGAGAATTTTCAGCAGCGCCTGTTGCACGCCTTCGCCGGAAACGTCGCGCGTGATGCTGACGTTGTCGGTCTTGCGCCCGATCTTGTCGATTTCGTCGATGTAAACGATGCCGATCTCGGCCCGCTTCACGTCGTAGTCGGCGTTCTGGAGCAGGCGCAGGATGATGTTTTCCACGTCTTCGCCGACGTAGCCGGCTTCGGTCAGCGTCGTGGCGTCGGCGATGCAAAACGGAACGTCGAGAATTTTCGCGAGCGTTTTGGCGAGAAGCGTTTTGCCCGAGCCGGTCGGGCCGATGAGCAGGATGTTGCTCTTCTCGATCTCGACGTCGGCGAAGGGATCGGGCTGAAACGCGGCCGAAGTGTCGGCCGGCGGCGCGCTCTGCAGGACGCGCTTGAAATGATTGTGGACCGCGACCGAGAGCGTCTTTTTCGCCATGTCCTGGCCGACGACGTATTGGTCGAGCGAGCGCCGGATATCGGCCGGCTTGGGCACGCGGATGGTCGAGGATTGCCGGCGCGCATCTTCGTTCAGTTCCTTGTCGAGGATGCTTTTGCAGACGTTGATGCAGCTGTCGCAAATGTAGACACCGGGGCCGGCAATGAGCTTGCGCACCTCCGCGTGGCTTTTGCCACAGAAGGAGCACATCGTGAGGTTGGAGGCGCGCGCCATAGTCGTCTCCTCGTATAGAGCAGTTCCTATTCCTCGACTTTCTGCGGCAAGGCGGCCTCCGCGACCGCGGTTGACCGGTCGTTCAGGGCTGCCTTTGGAGCCGTCGCCATCGAGCAGTTTCGCTTCCTTGCGCGACTTGATCACCTCGTCGACCAGCCCGTAGTCCTTCGCCTCCGCCGCGGTCATGTAATAATCGCGATCCGAGTCGTGCTTGACCTGCTCTTCCGGCTTGCCGGTGTGCTGGGAAAGGATGCGGATGAGCCGCTTCTTCAGCTTGAACATGTATTCCACCGTGCGCTCGACGTCGCTCGCCTGGCCCTGCGCGCCGCCCGAGACCTGGTGAATCATGATGTCGGAATTCGGCAGCGCGAAGCGTTTGCCTTTCGTCCCCGCGCGCGAGCAGGACCGCGCCCATGCTCGCCGCCATGCCGAGGCAATAGGTCGTCACGTCACAGGTCAGGAACTGCATCGTGTCGTAAATCGCGAGACCCGCCGTGACCGAGCCGCCGGGTGAGTTGATGTAAATGTTGATGTCCTTTTTCCCATCCTCCATTTGCAGGAAAAGCAGCTGCGCGATGACCAGGTTGGCGATGTGATCGTCGATCGGCGTGCCGATGAAAACGATCCGGTCCTTGAGCAGGCGCGAGTAGATGTCGTAGCTGCGTTCGCCGCGTCCGGTCTGCTCCACCACCATCGGGACGAGGACGGATTGAGAAAAATTGGAGTCGCGATTTGTCGTCATTTTGATTCGTAGCGCGGCCTCGGGGACTGGCGTTGCGGCCGCGCTCTCGATGGTAGCATTCGACCCGAGGAAATCAATGGTCTTGGCCAGCAGGATCTGCTCGACGAGGCCATTCATGCCGTCGTTGTTTTTCGATTTCCTGGCGCATTTTTTCCGGGGTCATGTTGTGGTGCATCGCCTGGTGGCGAATGCGCTCGTCCAGGTCGGCGCGCGTCACCTGGATTTTCTCCTGCTCGGCGATGCGATGCAGGATGAAGTTGGTTTTCAGGCGATGCGCGGCCAGGCCGCCCGCCATGCGAATCAGTTCCTCTTCCTTTTCCTTCAGCGCTTCGTCCGGCACTCCGCGCTCGCGATTGCGCTGCACCAATTCGGCAGAGCGCGTTGCGCGTTTCGTGTTTTCAAAAGATTCGGCGGCAGCTCAAATTGAATGCGCTCGCTCAGAAACCTGACCGACCTGCGCCTCGCGCGCGCGCTCCAGCTCATGCCCCTTTTCGTGCTCGATCTGGTGCTCGAGCGCATGCCGCAAATCGGCCAGCGTCTTCTCCGGCATCCACTTCGCGGCGAAAGCGTCATCGACCGGCGGCAGGACGCGCTGCTTGATCTCATGCAGCGTGACGGCGTATTCCGCGGTCTTTCCCGGCCAGTTCCGTGACCGGAAAATCCGCGGGAAATTCCACCTTGCACCTTCCGTGATTCGTCGGGCTTTTGCCCGATCAACTGCTCGACAAAACCCGGCAGAAAATTATCCGCCGCGAGGCGCAGCCAGAATTTCTTCCCACCGTGGAGATTCTTGCTCGCATTCGGCGCCGATCTCCGCGATCGGCTTGCCCGTCGATCGTGCCCTCGAAATCGATCACCGCAAAATCTTCCATCTCCAGCCCGCGTCCGGGCACATCGACAAAATCGGCCGATTGCTCGCGCAGCCGTTCGACCGCGGCGTCGATTTCCGCTTCGGTCACCTTGGTGTCCGGCAACTGAAGCGGGATTCCCTTGTAATCGGGCAGCTCAAATTCCGGCGCGGTCACGACCGTGGCGCGGAAACGCATCGAGCGATCGTCCCCAAATTCGACATCCTCGAGATTCGTTAGGGAAACGACCCGCAACTGCTTTTCCGCGATCGCTTCGTGATAACTTTTGGAGACGAGTTTCTTCGTCAGCTCGTCCTGGATGTCCTTGCGGAATTTCGCTTCGATCACGCGGCGCGGCGCTTTCCCCGGGCGATAACCGGGGATGCGGGCCTGGGAGGCAAAGCTGTTCGCGATCGCGTCCCATTCCTTGGAAACCTGTTCTGGCGGCAATTCGATCTTGAGCGTGGCGACGCAATGCGGTTGGTTTTCGACTTCGACCTTCATGAAGAAATCAAGTTACCGGTGCGCGGAGTCGTTCGCAAACCAAGGCCGTTTTTCCTCGCTTGAGCCGGCTGGCGGCTTCCCCGCTTGTCATCCCGAGCCGGCGCAGCGCGGCGCGCGACCTCACAATGACAATGCGCGTTCCCTTGGACACCGCGAAGGCGCGGACTGCATTAGAGAGGTCCACATTCGGCTCCGCCTCAGTGCAGGCCCTCTTTCCCGTCTACGCGGCTCGGGATGACAGAATTTAGAGCGCGCGCTGGCCGCGAATGTAGACCGCGTGCGTTTGCGGCAATCCAAACCAGTAGGCGATCTCGCGATAATCGGCGCAATCGAAGATGGTGAAGTTCGCGAGCTTGCCGGCTTCGAGCGATCCGATCTTGTCGCCGCGACCGAGACTGTAGGCGGCATTGATCGTCGTCGCGCTTACACCCTCGGCCGGCGTCATCTTCATCTGGGTCGCGGCGAGCGAAAGCACCATCGGAATCGAAGGAGTCGGCGATGAGCCGGGATTAAAATCCGTCGCAAGCACGACGCCAAGACCGGCCTCGATCATGGCGCGCGCCTTCGGATAACGCGTCTTGCCGAGAGCGTAAACCGAAGCCGGCAAGAGCACCGGCTGCACGCCCGCCTCGGCCAGAGCCGCAATCTCAGCGTCGTTCGTTTGCTCAAGGTGATCGGCCGTCGCCGCGCTGCAGCCGCGCCGCCAGAAACGCGCCGCCCGAATTCGTCAGTTGATCGACATGCATTCGGATGCGCAGACCATGCTCCTGCGCCGCCATCAAAATTTTCTCCGAGTCCGCCAGATCGAAGTAGCCTTGCTCGCAGAAAATGTCGCAGCTTTCAGCGAGCTGTTCCTCGGCCACGGCCGGCAACATCTCGTGAATGACAAGTGCCACGTACTGCTCCGGCGCGCCGCTGAACTCTTCCGGAATGGCGTGCGCACCGAGAAACGTCGGCACAAACTCAATTGGCGTCGTCTCGTTCAGTTGACGGATGACCCGCAGAATTTTCAGTTCTTCTTCGAGCGACAAGCCGTAACCGGACTTGGCCTCCATCGTTGTGGTCCCGCAGCGCAGGAACCAGTTGGCCCGCTCTTGCCCATCCGCGAGAAGTTCCCCTTCGCTTGCTGCGCGGGTCTTGCGTACGGTCGAGCGAATTCCCCCGCCACTGGCGGCGATCTCTTCGTAAGTGGCGCCCCGCGCCCGCATCTCGAATTCATCCACTCGATTCCCGCCGAAGACAGGATGAGCATGCGCATCGACAAAACCCGGCAGCACCACCCGGTCCTCTGCACCGACAACTTCGACATCGCGAGGCAACTCGCGCTCGATTTCGTCGGAGGTTCCGATCGACGTGATCATGCCGTCCCGGACCAGCATTCCACCGTCCTCGATGATCGCGAGATGGCTCAGCTCGTTTCCAAAACGCGGCCGTTTCGGGCCAGCGAGCGTCACCAGTTGCGCGGCATGTAAAACAGCGAGTGCGTTCAATGCCCGTTTACAGTTTGCCTTCCACCATTTCTCGCGCGGCCTTGAGAGCGCGTCTTCGGATTCTCCCGCGAGCCGATTCTCATTCTTTCCTGCAGCGCAGTCTTCACTTTTTCATCCTTAAGTCCGGACAAATTGATCCGCACATTCATCGCGGCGCCTTCGATGCAGGCGCGGGTCGCGAGCAGGCCGACGCCAACATCCGAGATCGAAGCGGGATTTCCTTTCTCCGCCATCTCCGCGAGCAATTCGTAGGATCGACTCGCTGTCTCCATGACCTTGAGCGGGATCTCCGCGGCATATTGGTTGGCGGACTGGATCGCCTTCGAACGCGCCGCTTTTTCTTCCGCCGAATCTTTCAGCAATCCGAAGGCGGCCATCACTTTGTTGAATGCGGCGGTGTCTTCATCGACCAGGAAGAGCAATTCGTCCTTCAGCTGCTGCCCCTTCACCGCCCATTCGCTGAAAAAGGCGATCTGATCGTCCCAGCCACGTTTGCCCGCGGAAAGATTGGCGACCATTCCGCCTAACGATGCGCCGAGCGCGCCCATCAGGGCTGCAACCGAACCGCCACCAGGAGCAGGCGAATCGCTCAAGGTCTCGTTGCAAAACTGGCGCAGGTTCATTTTCACGAGCGATTTTCCCGCGGCTGCCTCGATCCGATATTCGATCACCTTTTCCTTTGGATCGAACGGCTTCAACTCGCTCAAGCCCATCGAGCGAATCGCGAGGTCGATCAGTTCCTCCTCCGACGCGCCCTCGGACCATTGCTGTTTGCGCAGGAAATAGCGGCCGGCCTCGAGCAGACATTTCTTCGGCAGCATGCCGACCACTTCCGAACCTGTGGCGCGCAGACCGCGCTTGCGCGGCGGCTTCACTGCAGGCATCGAAGGCCGCGTGCAACGGGGTTTCGTCGATGTTCGTCAGATTCATCGAGACCTGCGCGATGCCGTATTCCTCGACGAACCAGCCGATCGCCTTGACGTGTTTCAACATCCCCGGGATGCGCACCGGCTCGCCGTTTTCGTCCAGCACCTTCTTGCCGGTCGGCGTCCCGTCTTCGGTTTTTACCCGGCCGTTTTCGCGCACGTCGAAGGCCACGGAGTTCGCGCGCCGGGTCGACCGCGTGTTGAGGTTGACGTTGTAGGCGACGAGGAAATCCCGTGCCCCAATCACGGTCGCGCCGGATCTTTCGTTAAATACCGCCGGTCCGAAATCGGGCTTCCAGGCCGGTTGCTTGATCTTCTCGAAGAAGCCTTCGTATTCGCCGGCGCGAATGATGGAGAGATTGGAGCGAGCCGGATCGCTCGCCGCTTTCTCATAGAGATAAACCGGGATCTTCAGTTCCTCGCCGACGCGTTTGCCTAACGACTTGGCGCACTCGATCGCTTCCTCCCAGCTCACGTCGCTCAC
The DNA here is from genome assembly GCA_963738045.1 of uncultured Verrucomicrobiae bacterium. Lineage (GTDB taxonomy): Bacteria > Verrucomicrobiota > Verrucomicrobiia > Chthoniobacterales > UBA10450 > Palsa-1392. The sequence goes on from CAVTUX010000004.1 coordinate 822,853, forward strand.
CGGGATGAAGGGACAAACATCGGTCGCGCCCATCCGCGGATGCGCGCCTTTTTGTTTGCGCATGTCGATCAGTTCGGCGGCCTTTTGGATTCCGCGAAAAGCCGCCTCCACGGCAGCCTCCGGCGAGCCGACAAAGGTCACGACCGTGCGATTGGTGCTCGCGCCTGGATCGACGTCGAGAAGCGAAACCCCATCGACGGCTTCAATCGCCGCCGTGATTTGCTTGATCACATTGAGGTCGCGCCCTTCGGAAAAGTTCGGCACACATTCGATGAGTTTTTTCATGCCCTCGCTACGTCGTCTCCGCTGCTTCAAGTAAAACTGTGACTTCCCGAATCAATCGCGGAAGACTCTCTGCGGCGACACCCCCAGACCACCGTGTCGTCAATCGTATCGTAGCCATGAATGATCCGGTTGCGAAAGTCGATGATCCGCCGCAGTTGCGAGACGGAGGCTGCGGTCACAGGATCCCCTTCTGCGAGACGTCGCAGGGCTTCGCCGATGATCTCAAATTCGCGTTCCACAGCGCGCCTCAGGAGACGGCTGCGCGAGTATTCGGCTAGGCTTTTGCCGGCCGTGTTTTCGAGAATGCTTTCGCCGGCCTCGCGCACGTCAAGCAACAGCTTTTTCGTCGCGACGGTCATAAAGAAGTTCGCGTTGCGCAGTCACCGCCTCGCGAAAATAGCGGTTCCGAATGCTGGCCTCCGTGATGAGATCAACACGCCGCTGGAATAATTCCTCGAGAGCCTGAGCGAGCCCAAGGTAGTTTTCGGCATACTCTGCAGGCGGTTGTTGCTCGAGCGTCACGAGAAAATCGAGATCGCTCGTTTCGGAATGAAACTCGCCGTGCGCCGCCGAACCGAAAAGGTAAAGCCGTTCGACGCGAAATCGTTCGCACAGATCGCGGAGCGGCTTTTGCTGTTCAAGAAGATCCATCGCCGTTCAGTCTAGTGCCCGCGGTGTGGTTGTCGAGTTGGTTAGTCGTTAGTCTCGGCGCTGCGGCTGTATCGGGATTTTGATGTCGTGCGATTTCGCAAAGTCGATCGCCCGCGAATAACCAGCGTCGGCGTGCCGAATCACGCCCATCCCGGGATCGCTTGTCAGGACGCGCTCGAGGCGGCGATTCGCGTTATCAGTGCCATCGGCCACGACCACCATGCCGGCATGCTGCGAATAGCCAATCCCGACGCCGCCGCCGTTGTGAATCGAGATCCAGGATGCCCCGGCTGCGGTGTTGACGAGCGCGTTGAGCAAAGCCCAGTCGGCAATCGCGTCGCTGCCATCAAGCATTCCCTCCGTCTCACGGAAGGGCGAAGCGACAGAGCCAGTATCAAGATGGTCGCGTCCGATCACGATCGGTGCGCTGATTTCACCGCGCCTGACGAGTTCGTTCATGGCGACGCCAAACTCAGCGCGTTCGCCATAGCCCAGCCAGCAGATTCTCGCCGGCAAACCCTGAAATTGAATCCGCTCCCGCGCCAGTTTCATCCAGCGCGAGAGAATTTTGTTGTCCGGGAAAAGCTCGAGCGCGAGCCGATCGGTCCGGGCGATGTCGGCCGGATCACCGCTCAACGCGACCCAGCGGAACGGTCCCTTTCCTTCGCAAAAGAGCGGCCGGATGTATTCCGGGACGAAGCCAGGGATATCGAACGCTTTCTCGCAGCCGGCTTTCTTCGCCTGCGTCCGGATGTTGTTCCCGTAGTCGAAGGTCACTGCGCCTTTTTTCTGCAAGGCGAGCATGGCCTCGACATGCTGCGCCATGGCGGCCATCGATCGTTCGAGGTATTCGTCCGGCTTTTCCGCCCGCAACCGGAGCGCGTCGGCCAGAGACATTCCGTTAGGCACATAACCGTTCAGGGCGTCGTGCGCGCTCGTCTGATCAGTCAAAATGTCAGGCACGATGCCGCGTTTGACCATTTCCGGCAGCACGTCGGCGCAATTGCCAACCAGGCCGACCGAGACGGCCTTCTTGTTTCTGCGCGCATCGTCGAGCATCTGCATCGCTTCGTCGAGCGAGCGCGCCATCTGGTCGCAATAGCCGCTCTGCAAGCGCTTCCCGATGCGCGCCGGATCGACTTCGATCCCGAGGCAAAGCGCCCCGGCCATGGTCGCGGCGAGCGGCTGCGCGCCGCCCATTCCGCCCAGACCGCCCGTAACCAGCAACCTGCCCTCGAGCGACCCGCCGAAATGGCGCACCCCGGCAGCGGAAAAGGTCTCGAAGGTTCCCTGCACGATCCCCTGGCTCGCGATGTAGATCCAGGAGCCAGCCGTCATCTGGCCATACATCGTCAGGCCAAGTTTTTCGAGCCGGTTGAATTCCGGGTAGTTCGACCAATGGCCGACGAGATTGGAGTTGGCGATCAGGACCCGGGGCGCTTCGTCGTGCGTGCGAAAGATGCCGACTGGCTTGCCGGATTGCACCAGCAATGTCTCGTCGTTCTCCAGTTCGCGCAGCGATTGCACGATCGCGTCAAACGCCTCCCAGCTTCGCGCGGCCCGGCCGGTCCCACCGTAAACGATCAGCTTTTCCGGATTCTCCGCGACCTCGGGATCAAGGTTGTTCATCAGCATGCGCATGGCAGCTTCCTGCTGCCAACCCTTGCAACTGATTTGGCCGCCGCGCGGGGCGCGAATTGCTTTTTTGCTCATAATTCCTCCTCCTCGCTGTCGAACTCGCCGTCGCAGATTGCCTTTGCGACCCGCTCAATATCTGAGGAGAGCACGCGATCTTCCTCCAAGCGCGGCGCAATCGCGCGCAACGTAGTGAAGGCACGTTCCACGCCCTTCCCTGCTTTCAAAGGCCGGCGGAATTCCAAGCCTTCGCCTGCGGCGAGCAGCTCGATCGCAAGCACATTCTCCGCATTCTCCACCACAGTGCGTAACTTCAAGGCGGCGGTCATTCCCATCGAAACATGATCTTCCTTCCCGGCCGAGGTCGGTAGATTGTCGACGCTCGCCGGATGTGCGAGAACCTTGGCCTCGTTGAGGAGGGCCACGGCCGCGACGTGCGGAATCATGAAGCCGGACTGCATCCCCGGGTTTTGAGCAAGGAAGGCGGGCAGATCTTCGCTCAGGTCCGGATTCGTTAGGCGATCGATCCGGCGTTCGCTGATGCTCATCAGATCGGTAGTCGCGATGGCGGCGTAATCGAGCGCGAGAGCGAGGGGCGCGCCGTGGAAGTTACCGCCGGAAAGAACATCGCCGTTATCGATAAAGACGAGAGGATTATCCGTGGCGGAGCCCGATTCGATGGCGAGGATTTCCTCGCAATGGGCAAGCGCTCCGCGGATCGCACCGTGAACCTGCGGCATGCAACGCAAGCTGTAGGCGTCCTGCACGCGCGCGTCATTTTGCTCGTGCGAAGCGCGAATCTCGCTCTCGCGCAAAAGAACGCGCAGATGACGGGCAACAGCCCGCTGACCCGGATGCGGCCGCGCCCTGTGGATGCGCTGGTCGAACGCGACCGGCGTGCCCCTGAGCGCCTCAAGAGTCATGGCGCCCACCACGTCCGCGACGCGGGATAGACGTTTCGCGCGCCAAAGCGCGAGACCTCCAACCGCGTGCATCGCCTGCGTACCATTGAGGAGTGCGAGCCCTTCCTTTGCCTGGAGATCGATTGGCTGCAAGCCGGCCTTTCGCAGGGCACTCGAGCTGGCCAGACGCGTGTCGCCGTGAAACGCTTCCCCTTCTCCGATAAGCGAAAGCGCGAGATGCGCGAGGGGCGCGAGATCGCCGCTCGCTCCCACTGAGCCCTTCTCGGGAATGACCGGCCACACCCGACGGTTGAGCATTTCCACCAGAAGCTGGATGACCTCGAGGCGAATGCCGCTGAACCCAAGCGTAAGAACGTTGGCGCGAAGCAGCATCATTGCACGCACCTCCGCCTCTGAGAGCGGGCGCCCGACGCCGCAGGAATGGCTGCGCACCAGATTGACCTGGAGCTGCTCGAGTTTGTCGGACGGAATTTGAACGTCGGACAGTTTTCCAAAGCCGGTGCTGACGCCATAAATGACGTCTCGCCGTGCAACGATTTCCTCCACGACGCGGCGCGAAGCCTCAATCGGGGCATGCGCCTCCGGCGCAATCTCGACCGGCTCGGACGCGAGCGCGACACGGGCGATTTCCGCGAGTGACAAGGGAAGTCCGCTAAGTCGAATCATTGGAGCGAATACTACGAGAAGCGCCCGAGAATTCCACTCGGGCGCAGACTGCGCCGTTGTGACCCGCCGCCGACCGTAGGCAAACCAGATGCGGGTGAAACTTGGGTTGGAAGAGGAAAAAGGCCAGGCCGCGCAAACGACCTGGCCTCTTGGTTAAAGTTACCCGGTCGGAGGCAAACCGCCGGTCGAAGACTACTTCGACATTCCGGTCGACGCCGGTGGTGGAGTCGCCATCGTCTCCTTCTTCTGCGCGCAAGCACCCAGGCTCAACACGCCGGCCGCAACGGCCACAATCATGATTGTTTTGACAAATTTCACTATAAACTCGCCTCCTTCCCTAGCAGGTTGCTGCCGTCTGTTTAGGCGGGGAAACCAGCGCGTGCAACGAATTTCTCGGCCTTTTTTTAGGTTTCGATTCGCACTTCCGTACCGAGCGACACCTGCTCGAAGAGCGCAACCAAATCGGCGTTCTTCATCCGAATGCAACCGTGGCTCGCCGCCTGGCCAATCTCGTCCTCGTGGTTCGTGCCGTGAATGTAAATGAAGCGGTCGCGCGTGTTTGCGTTGTGCTCTTCGAGGCCGTCGAGCCAGAGGATGCGTGAGAGAACCTGGTCATCTGTCGGCAGCGTCACTTCCTCGGGCGCAAGTGGGATTCGGCTGCGAAAAACGGTGCTCATCGGAAGGCCGTGGCCGATTTTTTCGCCAATCTTGAATTTCCCGAGCGGCGTTTTCATGCTCCCCTCTTCGGAGCCCAACCCGAAGCGCGAAGTCGAAACGGGATAACTGGACAATACATTCTCTCCCGAAAGCAGATCGAGTCGCTGATCGCGCACGGAGATTCGAATGACTGGTTCGGACGTTTGCATCTCAAAGGGCGGGCGATAGACTGCGCTCGCGATGCCCGGAAAATATCACGTCGCGATCGTCGGCGCGACCGGCGCGGTCGGAATCGAACTGCTCCGCGTCATGGAACGGCGGGACTTTCCCGTGGCGGACTTGCGGCTCCTCGCTTCCCCGCGCTCGGCCGGCAGAGAACTGGAATTTCGCGGCCGAAAGATTGCCGTCGAAACGCTCGGCCGGGACTCCTTCAGGGGCGTTGATCTGGCCTTTTTTAGCGCTGGCGCGGACACCGCGAAACAATTCGCTCCCGTTGCCCGACGGGACGGCGCCGTGGTGATCGATAACTCGTCTGCCTTCCGAATGGAGGACGATGTCCCGCTGATCATCCCCGAGATCAATCCGGAAGACGTTCGGACGCATCGCGGACTAATCGCGAATCCAAATTGCACGACGGCCGTCGCCCTGATGGGGCTCTTTCCGTTGCATCGCGCCTTTGGGTTGCGGCGCGTTTTCGCCTCCAGTTACCAGGCCGTTTCGGGCAGCGGGACGCGTGCGATCGACGAACTGCGGCGGCAGGTCGAAGCGAGCGCAAGAGGGCGGGAAGTAGTCGCGGAGGTGTATCCGCATCCGATCGCTTTCAATGTCCTACCGCAGGTCGATTCGTTCCTCGAAAGTGGCTACACGAAAGAGGAAATGAAAATGCAAAACGAAGGGCGCAAGATCATGCACCTGCCCAATTTCTTTGCCTCGGTCACCTGTGTGCGGGTGCCTGTTTACCGGGCGCACTCAGTCGCCTTGAGTGCGGAGTTCGAGCGCACGGTCTCGGTCGACTCAGCGCGCGAAGTCCTCTCCCAGGCGCCCGGGCTCGATCTCGTTGATGAGCCGCTTTCCAATCAGTATCCGATGCCGCTCGCGGTCGCGGGCAAGGACAACTGTCAGGTTGGCCGGTTGCGTGTGGATTGCGCGTTCCGCAATGGACTGGCGCTTTGGGTGGTGGGCGATCAACTGCTGAAAGGCGCGGCCCTCAACGCGGTGCAAATCGCCGAGTTGCTCGCCCAGTAATCGCAACGAGTAGGGCAACGCGCGCAAATGCTTCCGGCCCCGGGAGATCGTTCGTGCGGCCGCCGTCAATCGCCGGAATTCACTGTTGGTCCGGAGGTTGGTCCCCGGGTTTCTTTTTCTTCTTCTTGTTGCCCTGCGGCTGTTGAGGCTGGGAAGGCTGCGGTTGTCCGCCAACGCGTTTCGGGGTGGGCTGCGCCTTTGGCACGCGTCGCGTTTCATCCACGCGATTGGCATTTTGTCCGGTTCCCCGCGCTTTCTGCGGCACTTGCCCCGCTGCCTGGACGTTCGTTTCCGGTTGATAGGCCGACGACCGTGCTTCGCCGGTGGTTCCCTTGTTCCGCCAATTAGGAGCCGCGTCCTTTGCAACCGACTCGGTCTTCGGTCCCTGCTTCTTGCCCCCACCGCCACTCTGTTGGAGGGCGTCCCCGCTCTGTTTCTGAGTCTGCTTTTGCCATGGTGCGTTCCCTGCCGTTGGCTGCCGCTGGCCCTGCTCTGCGTTCGACTCTGAAGGTCTTTGTGGTAGTTGCTGAGTCATCTCCGTTCGGCCTTTTTGCCTCCCGGGGTTTTGTGGTTTGAAGCTCGGCGGCGGAACATTTTTCGCGTTCTCCTTTTTCATTTCGGCCTGGAGCTGTTGCCGATTCGCAACCCCCTGCCAGCCTTCCTCAATTGTTGGCTTCGCGACCTTCGCTTTCACCTGCTTCGGAGCGATCTGTTTCGGCGATTTGTGAATTTTCGGCGCGACCACCATGAGTTGGTTGCCGCTCACGCGATTGAAGTTCGCGCCCTTCGGGACCTGGCCGGGATTCGCGCCGATGCCGGTTTCACGCTGAAGATTGAGCCGCTGAATCGGGCGGGTGGAATATTGATTCAGCCGGTTGTAATTCGGACCGTAGTTGTAAACCGTCGAATTTTTGTAGGTGATGTTGGTGACGTTAACCGTCTGATTGATGATGATAACATTGCGCGCCGGAGCGAAAATTCGGCCACGAAGAACCGGTTCGCCGATGTAGCGGATGTCGACGAAATTGTAGTAGAGCGGCCCAATACCGAACTCGACATCAACCGGACCAGTGATGGCACGGCCTTCGTAAACGCGATTGTCGACCGGCGGCAAAGGAGCCCAGCCAACGTAGTCGCCTCCGGTGCGCCACGATACCCATGCCGGAGCCCACTCATAGCCCGGCACCCAAACCCAGCCGTAATCGGCCAGGTCGGCCCAACGGCCATAGTGATAGGTCGCCCAGCCAAAATCTTCATAGGAAACCCACGTCCACCCGGCGTCGGTATAGGCCCAGTAGCCATCGGCGTAAGGTCGCCAATCGGGGTTGTCCGCCGCCACCCCAGGCTGGAAGCAATAGCCGTAGTCGCCGACATCGATCCAGCTGCCGTAGGGTGAGAGATTATCGTAAAAGAAATTCAGTGTGACCTCGGCCTCCGCCTGCACGCGAGGAGCGAGAGGCAACATCAGAGCAGCCATCGTCATTACGAGTAGAATTCGTTTCATTGGCATCGTGTTGATTTCAACCTTGGACTTGATTGGTCCGGAACTTATTCAGCGATTCGCCCGCGCGGGCAAAACACTGCATTTCGAATGGTCATTATCAGGAATCGATTGCCGGAGCAAGAACGGGAAGGAGTGCGTCCTCGCGCTTTGCTATCGATTGATAGGACACGGAGGGAATAGATCCCGCGTCGCGGCCAACAAACTAGCGCGGCTTCACCACCACGAACGATCGACTGCGCTGCCGGCAAACGGAAAGGACCTGCGGCTGGCTCGGGTCGAGCGATTGCACGGCCTGCTCGAAATCCTGCACCGAAGTCACGGGCTCCTGGTTGATCGCCTCGATTACGTCCCCGGGACGCAGCTCGCCGACGTTGTCTCCGACCTGGGCCACGACGACGCCGCGAACGTTGGATGGCACGCCCAGGTTCTGAGCCAGCTGGGGAGTCAACTCCCTTACCTCGATCGAGTCGAGCGCACTGTCGCTAGGCGCGGATTGGTCCGGCTCATCCGTGTCCGGTTCGTTAGGCGAGGGCGGCGCTTGCTGCCCCGGCGGTCCCAGCGGCTCCGCTCGGGCCAGGCCAAAATTGGGCGGTCGCTCCTTGATCGTCGTCGAGAGGGTCAGCGGTTTGCCGTTGCGCGCGACTTCCAGGTCGACCTTCTTGTTCAACTCCGTCAGCGAAACGAGGCGTTGCAATTCGATGATGTTGCGCACTTCGTGGCCATCAAATTTTTGAATCACATCCCCGCGCTGAATTTGCGCCGCGGCCGCCGGCGAGTCCGGCATCACCGCCGCCACCACGACCCCGGAATCAGGCGCGTTGACCTGCCCGGGTTGCAGCGCGGTCGTCTCGATGCCGAGGTAACCGCGGATGATGCGACCATGTTCGAGCAGATTCTCCAGCGCCATTTTCACAGTGTTGGACGGAATGGCAAATCCGATCCCTTGCGAGCCGCCACTGCGCGAAATGATCGCGGTGTTAATGCCGACGACCTCGCCCCTCAGGTTGATGAGCGGTCCGCCGCTATTCCCGGGGTTAATCGCCGCATTCGTCTGCAAAAAATCGCCGAATCCATCCACTCGATTGGGGCGTCCCTTGGAGCTGATAATTCCATCGGTTACCGTCTCGTCGAAGCCAAACGGATTACCAATCGCGAGTACAAAATCGCCCGCCTGCATCTTATCGGAATCGCCGAGCTTGAGCGGTTTCGCATCGGGATCGTCCATCTTCAGAACCGCCAGATCGAGCTGGGCATCGGCCCCGACAAGGCGAGCTTTACGAGTCTGGCCGTTGCTCAGGACCACTTCGATTTCGTCCACGTGATCGACGACGTGATTATTTGTGATGATGTGGCCTTCCTTGGTCACAATCACGCCGGAGCCGAGAGAATTTTGCACCATTGCTTCATCCGCCGGACCACGAAACTGACGAAAATTTCCACGGAAAAAATCAAACGGATCGAGGCCGTACTGCCGCCGTGGAATGCGCTTTGTCGTCTTCACGCTTACGACCGAAGGAATGACTCCCGCAATCAATTTGCGGCGCTCGTCGCTTAACGAAGCAAGACTTGCGATCGACTTCGAATCAACCGCTGGAGCGTCCGCCAGCGTGTATTTTTCCGGGGCTGTCTGCGGGCTCAGGCTGAGGCGACCATGACGCAGTTGATAATCGTAAAGGAGCGACACGCCCGCGCTCAGGACAAGGACTAAAAAAAGGAATTTCAATAAATTTTTCATTCAGCTGACGTGGGAGAAGCTTTTTCCCACTTCTTCGACAACCAACTGCCGGAAACGTTGATTTTCCGGTTTGGCGAGTGTGGGATCAGCGCGAATGATTTCGAGCGCCACAGCCCGCGCCCGCTGCATTAATTTCGCGTCCGAGCGGAGATTGCCGAGCTTGAGCGCCGGCAGGCCGCTCTGCGCGGTGCCAAGCAAATCTCCCGGCCCACGCAGTTCCCAATCGGCTTCCGCCACCTCAAAGCCGTTGCTGGTCTCTTCCAGAACGGCGAGTTTCGCGCTTGTTTCCGTCGAGGGATCGGAGTGCAAAAGAATGCAATACGATTTGTGTTCGCCGCGTCCGATCCGCCCGCGCAATTGATGGAGCTGGGCCAGGCCAAAGCGCTCCGCACTTTCGACCAGCATCACGGTCGCGTTCGGCACGTCGATTCCCACTTCAATCACGGTCGTGCTAACCAGCACACTCGTTAAACCGCGGCGGAAGCGCTCCATAATCGCCTGCTTTTCCGGCGCGGCAATGCGCCCGTGAAGCAGTTCGCAAGCGAACGGCCGGAGACGCTCGCGCCATTTCTCAAACTCGGCCGAAGCCGCTTTCGCTTCCAGCTTCTCGCTCTCGTCGATCAGCGGATAAACGATGTAGGCCTGCCGTCCCGCCTCCAGTTCACGGCGCAGAAACGCGAGCACATCCGGTAGCTTCTTCTCGTCTCGCGCCGCCGTTACAATTCTGCCGCGGTCGGCCGGCATCTCATCGATGGTCGAGACGTCAAGATCGCCATAGAGACTCATCGTAAGGGTGCGCGGAATCGGGGTCGCGGTCATGACCAGCACGTCCGGCGCCGGTTCGCGCGTCGTTAGGCGAGCCACGTTGCGCGACTCCGAATTTGTGTTGCTCGTCGATCACGACCAGCCCGGGATTTTCGAGTCCCTCCGGCTCATAAAGGAGCGCATGCGTTCCGATAAAAATATGTGCGCGTTTCTCCGGGAACGACTGGCCGCCGGCTTGTTCCGCGAGGTGGTCTGCCTTCCCCGGACGCGGCGCGTTCACCCCCGCAAACAAGGGCAACGGATCCTCCTTCCGTGAGCCGGTGCGGAGGGCGACGGAGACGCCTAACGGCTCCAGCCAGCGCTGCAGGACGGCGTAATGTTGTTCGGCCAGAATTTGCGTCGGCGCCATCAGAGCGGCCTGCGCGCCGCTTTCCACGGCGAGCAACATGGCGGCGACGGCGACCACCGTCTTGCCCGAGCCGACGTCGCCCTGGAGCAACCGGTTCATCGGCCACGACGCGGCAAGGTCGGTCCGCAATTCCGCAATCACACGCGATTGCGCGTTCGTCAGGTCAAAGGGCAGCGCGCGCAGGAATCGCTCCAGCAAGTCTCCGGGAGCGCGATGCGCCACGCCACGCCGCGCCCGCGTGCGAGCGCGGCGCGAGCCGAGCAACATCTGCATGGCAAAAAATTCCCCGAGCACGATGGTCTCACGCGCCTGCGCGAGTCGTTCCTCACTCGACGGAAAATGGATCTCGCGCCAGGCTTGCGGGGTAAGAGTCGTGGCCAGCTTCTCCGGCAGATGATTGGTTGGGCCGCCATCCCCGCATTCTTCCATTAGCCGATGGATCAGACTGCGCAGCGCACGTTGCGAAAGACCTTCTGTCGCCGGATAAATCGGCGTTATTCGGCGGAAATGAATCGAAATCTCCTCATCGTTCTCGATCACCTCAAATTCCGGGTGTTCCATGCAGATGCGTTGTCCGCGCAAACGTGGCTTGCCAAAGACGACCAGGCGTTGACCGCTCAAAATCATCTTTTGCACATAATGCAGATTGAACCAGCGCAGGGTGAGCGGCTGGCTCAGGGCGTGCGCGGCGTCCTCCTGCAAAGTCGCCTCGAAAATCTTCTTCCCGCGCCCGAAGCGGAGAAGCCGTGTTTTCGTCACTTCACCGCAGAGGCAAATCGGCTGATCGCTTTCTTCCCTCGGAAAACTGGCAAACTCGCGCCGATCCTCGTGTCGCCGCGGATAGTGAGTGAGCAAATCGCTTACCGTCTCGAGCCCGAGGCGACGCAACTGCGTCACCCGCGGGCGCGGAATCCACTCGATCTCGCCTAACGAACTGTCGGCTTGCCACGCCATTGCAACTTCATTCTAGACGCGTCTGAGCGCGCGGTCGAAGTGCAGGCCGATTCAATAAAAGCCATGCGCCAGGACGCGTGCGAGAGCGAAGCCGCGGCGTTAGATCGCGGCTGCAGCCCGGAGCGCTTCCACCTGCATTTGCAGTCGGATTTCGCCTTCGTATTCGTCGGCGTTGATGCGAAAGGCCACGTCCCATGGAGGTTTCGGGCAGCGGTTCCTCCGCGCCCCCAAAGAAGATTGCACGCTGCCAACGGCCGTTCTGCCGCAGACCGAAGCAGGAGATGTTTTTCCTTCAAGATCATCGGCGGCGCAGCCGGTTCGACTCCGCGGACGAGAAAAAGAGGTTGCGGATTGCCCTGACCAAAGGGCTGGAGCAATTCGTGCCAGCGAAGCAGGTCCCAGTTCACTTCCCGCAAGCTCAGCTCGGCATCCAGATGCAGGCTCGGCTCGAGAGGTCCTTTACCAAGGTGCACACGACAGCTTTCTTCGAACGCTCCGGCGAAAACAGGAAAGTTTTCCTCTCGAATCGTCAGGCCAGCCGCCATCTCGTGTCCGCCAAATTTTTCCAGCAGATCGTCACATTGGCCGAGCACGGTAACCAGCGACAAACCCGGGATACTTCGGCCGCTGCCTTTGCCAAGGCCCTGCTCGTCAAAGCCGACAATGATGGTCGGCCGATGATGATTCTTGGCGATGCGCGAAGCGACGATGCCGAGCACGCCCGGATGCCAGCCGCGCTCGCCAAGCACGATCGCCGGCGCTTCCGAAAGGTTGGCCGCGGCGATTTTTTCCTCTGCGTCTGCGACAGATTTCGCGTTCGACGTTTTGTCGTTCGCGATTCTGTGCGTCCAATTCGCCGGCGAGTGTCGCGGCTTCAGCCGGATCGGCAGTGAGGAGAAGCGCGAAGCGATTTCTCCGCCGTCGTCAGGCGGCCGGCCGCGTTCAGTCGCGGGCCGAGCCGGAAGCCGATATGCTCGGCCGCAATCGGTGGCCGAACGGCCGCGACGTCGAGGAGCCGGCTCACGCCTAACAATCGCCGGCGGCCGATTTCCCGCACGCCGTGATAAACCAGAATGCGATTTTCCGCTTCCAGCGGTACGATGTCGGCCACGGTCCCGAGCGCGACGAGGTCGAGCCGCCGACGCAAATCGAACTCCGGCAGTGGCCGCGTCTTGAGCAGGGCGTGGCAGAGTTTGAAAACAATCCCGGCGCTACAGAGATAGCGAATGCAGAACCGGCCGGCTTTCGGATTGACGATCGCCACGCAATCCGGCAGAAGCCCTTTCGGCTCATGATGATCCAGCACGATGACATCTGCGCCCCGCGCGCGAATGTCAGCGATCTCGTCGCAGGATGAGGTCCCACAATCGACCGCGATGAGCAGTTGCGGCTGGTGCGTCTGCCAGCACCGCTCGATGCCTTCGCGCGCTCAGACCGTAGCCTTCCTCCATCCGCGAGGGGAGAAAAAGCGCGGCGGCGCGCCGTAGGCGGAGAACATCTCGTGAGCAAGGCGAGCGAAGTAACACCGTCGACGTCGTAATCGCCGTAGAGGACGATGTGCTCGGCCTGGTCGATGCCGCGCAGGATTCGATCGACCGCGGCCGCATGTCCGGGAGCAGGAATGGATCAATCAGATCGCGCAAACGCGGGCGGAGAAAATCGACCGCCGCTGCATCGGTCAGCAACCCGTTGCGCTGCAGGACACGGGCGATGCCAGGGCATTCCGCAGATGGCCCCGGAAAGGCCAGGCGCCGTGTCGTCGTCGGGCGGCATGATCCAGCGTCGCGCGCGTTTCATTTCAGCAGGTCTCGAGCGTGAGACCTTGCATCGTATCAAGGTAACAAAAGTCGCAGGCTGCGGGCTCGAATCGTATTAGACGAGTTCAGGCGGGGGCGGAACAGACGGGAGCAGTTTTTGACTGACGCATAATTCAGCAAACTTTTGAAAACCCTTTTTCTCTTCTTCAGCAAAAGTAAAGCGCAGACATTCGCGAAAATAAAATTCACAGAAAGCACGTTCGGCCTCCGGTTGGGCGGCGATCAACCGAGTCGAGATTGGCGCGGTTGATCTTGCCTAACGAGCGGAGTGCGTTGGCGATTTCGCGCTTTCTCTGCGTAATCGGGCTGGATCAGCCAGAGCGCATAGACAAAAGGCAGGCCCGTCTGCCTGTCGCCACGCGGCCCCCAGGTCAGAGGACGGTATTCGCTCTCCGCATTCCTCGCCGAAATCGAATCGCCTGATCGCCAATCAGAGCTGGCCGCGATGTCGGCGTGATTTCGCCCTCGCTGGACAAATCGCGCAGCCGGATCCCGCGTTCGCCTAGCAAACAGCGCAGCAAGTTGACCGAGGTCTCCGAAGCCGGATCGAGCACGACCTCACGCAGCGTTTCGATCGGGCCGAGATGGGCGAGGATGACGCTGTAAGACCGGGCCGTAGGACGCGATCGCGACTGCGTCGACGACCGAATAAACGGGATTGCGCAAATATTCAAAACTGGAGACGAGCGCGACATCGAGCTCGCCCGCCGCCAGTTGCCGGCAAAGGACCGAGGGATGATCGAAAATGTACCTCGCCACTCCAGCCATGGATGAGCGGGCGGGCGTTGAGATACTGGACGCAACCGAGCCGGAGCAACGGCAGATCGTTAGGCGCAGACAAGATCGGCTGCCGACTGCCGGGAGCGCGATCGCCTCGGCAGGCGTAAGATGATTATAGTAACTGTCGCGCTGCACCGGGACGCGGCCGGCCTGGCGAATGGCATGCCGCAGCGTCTCGACGGTTTGTTCCTCGGGCGTCTTGGCGCCGGCCATGTGAAAGATTTTTTCCCGCATGATCGTGCCGTGCAGATCATCGACGCCATAGGCGAGCGCGACTTGCGCGAGGGGCAGGCCGAGGCTGACCCAATAGGCGGTGAGGTGGTCGATGTTATCGAGATAAATGCGGCTGACCGCGAGATTGCGCAGTTGCTCGAAGGCGGTCGCGCGCGGGATATGGGCAAGAACCGTGCTCTCTCCGGCTCGAAAGCGAAGGGAATGAAGCCGGTGAAGCCGCCGGTCTCGTCCTGCAGCTCGCGCAATTGGCGCAGATGATCGACCCGTTGCTCGTTCGTCTCGATATGACCGTAAAGCATCGTGCAGGTGCTGCGGCCCCCCATTTGGTGCCAGGTGCGATGCACCTCGAGCCATTCCGCGGCGGTCTCCTTGCCGCGGCAAATTCGTCGCGCACGCCCGGGATCGAAAATTTCGGCGCCGCCGCCGGTGAGCGAGTTGAGGCCGGCCTCGCGCAGGATGCTCAAGGTTTCGGCGATCGAGTTTTTGAAAATCCGGCGCGCCAGATGGCGAATCTCGATCGCGGTGAAGGCCTTGATCTGGAGCTGCGGATCGAGTGCGCGGAGCCGGCGGAGCAGTTCGAGATACCAATCCTTGCCTAACGTCGGATGCAAGCCGCCGACCATGTGCACTTCGGTGATGCCGCTGGCGAGCGGCTTCCTCGACCGCGGTCACAATTTCGTCGATCGAGCTTTCAAAGGCGTGGGCGTCGCGCTTCTTGGCCGCGAAAGCGCAGAATTGGCAGGAGAGGACACAGATGTTGGAGTAGTTGATGTAGCGATTGAGGATGTAGGTGGCGACGTCGCCGTTCTTTCGCTCCCGCACGGCGCTGGCCATGATCCCGAGCGCATTGAGATCGTTCGAGCGATAGAGCGTGAGCGCGTCCTGCTCGGCGATCCGCTCGTGCCGTTCGATTTTCTCCGCGATCGGCTGGAGGTGGTGGGATGAGCGAAAGTTTCATTCAAGAATCGGCGTTCCGCGCGGGGAAGCTTGGCGGCTAATGATGCACAGCAGCGGAGCGAGGTGCAACAAAAAGCACGGGGGCAGAAAACAAAGGGGGCGAACCCGACAACGAGGTCCACCCCCTCAACCCCACAACAAATTTTGTTCTGTCTAGAAGTCCCGCTCCTTGGCCGTGCTCATGAAGCGCATTTTGCTCGGCGCCGGCGCGATGCCGGGTTTCGGATAATCGGTCGACGATCTGGCGATTCGAGGTCGGGACGAGGCGCACTGCGCCTTTGGCGTTGTTTCGCCAGCCGTTGGGATCGGCAAATTCTTCGCCGCTGTGATGCAGGCCGGAGACCTGATCTTCGAGGCCGGTGCCGTAACGTTGTTCGAGAATCGTCGGGGTGACGAAGATCAGGAGGTTGCGTTTGGTGCGGGCGTTGAGATGCTCCTGGAAGAGATAACCGAGGACCGGGATGTCGCCCATGATGGGCACTTTGTTCCGGGCCTTGTTTGACCTCATCCTGAAGGAGACCGCCGATCGCGAGGGTGTCCCCGCTCTGGATCAGGACATTCGAATCCAGCGTGCGGGTGTCGATGATCGGGCTCGCCACGGTGGCGCCGGCGAAAACGAAAGGTCGCGTCAGCAACCTTGTTGCTGATCTCCGGCTTCACCCTCAGGGTGATGAAATCATCCTTGTTGACCGATGGCCTAACGACCAGGGTGTTGCCGAATTTCTTGTCCTCGAATCCGCCGAAGACGGCGGTTGCGGTTTGTTCGTTGAAATTCAATTGCGGAACCGGCTGGTTACGGATGATCTCGATTTTCGCCTGCTGATTATCGGCCGTGACAATCCGCGGATTAGCGAGAAATTCGGCGTCGGAATCTTCATTCAAGAGGCGCAAGGTGAGCGGACATTTGCGGAACGCTGAGAATGGCAAACTGGCTGGCTGGGACGATCGCGAGACTGACCAAGATTGCCAAAAAAGTTGTTGTTTTCCGCTGCACCAAGGGCGAGACCGTTCGTGGGAATGATTTTGGCCTCGGTATCGTGCTGGGCCGTCCGATTCAAGCCCGCCGTAGCTAAACGGTCTGCGGAGTGGTTGAACTGCCAACTACGCCTGCCCAGTTGATTCCATAGCTCTGTTTCGGATTGGCGTTCACCTCGACGAGGCGGGCTTCGATCATGACCTGCTTGGTCGGCTTGTCGATCTGCACCAGCATCTTGTGGATGTTGTCGATGTTGCTGCGGGTCTCGCGGTAGAAAATGGTGTTGGTGCGCTCATCGACTTGCGGCGACATCCTTGCTGGTGAGCTGCGAGGCGAGGAACGGCGCGACGTCCTTGGCCCGCCCGTAGCTGAATTGGTAGGTGTCGCTTTCGGTCGGTTCGGCCGTGCGCTCGGCGGCGGTCTTGATGTAATAAACGTTGTCGATTGGTCCATGAATAGACCCTTGGACTTCACGATGATCGCGATCGCCTGCAGGGCGGTCACATCCTCCAACCGCATCGTGACCGTGCCGGTGACCGCTTCGCTGACCACCATGTTGATTTTGGCCTGCCGGGCGAGAAGGCGCAGAACCTGCCCGACATCGTCGCCTTGAAATTCACGCACCCCGACACCGCCGTTCTCGGTTTCCGGGTTTGCCAAGACGTGGTCGGCTGCGACCGAGCAGGCGGGTTTGTTTTCGCGGGGGGCGCGGCCTGGGCAGGGACCGCGTTCGTGGCAGGCTGGGGCGCCGCGGGCGCGGCGGGACTGCGGACAGTCGGGGCGGACGCCTGTACCAGCGTCATCGGCGTGAGATCGGGGTTGCGTGCAGAACAACGTTGCTGATCGCAGAACCGTTCGCGTTCGCTTTCACAGGTTCTGACCCGGTGCTGGCACGTCTTGGGCGAAAGCCACAGACGCGGCGGCCAGCAGAGCGGCGAGCGCGCAGATGAGTGGTTTGGTGGAAGTGGACATAATGGTTAAGGCAAGGGTGTTTCGAATGCAGATGAGGTAAAAGCAGGAACCAGACCAGCCCCGCGCGACTTTCCAGGAGGAAGCGGCTACGCGCTTGAACAAGACCGAGGCACCGAAAGACAAGTTCGGGGGGAACGCCCCGGTTTCGCTAGACAGCGCGTCGCCGGTGCAAAGCCGAGCGCGGTCTTGCTGAAATCCGCCACTGGCATTTGCCTAACGAGTCGGACGATCCCGTCCTGCCATTTGCGGCTGATCTCATCAGATAGGGATCGTTTTGCTCGAGGCGGGTGCGCATTTTGACCTGCAGCGAATCGGTCTTGTAGCAGAGAATGTCGATCGGCGGGCCGACCGCGACGTTGCTTTTCATCGTCGCGTCCATCGAGATGATGCCGAATTTGAGCGCGTCCATCAGCGTGCCGTCGTAGCTGAATCCGCGGTCGAGAATCGGCTTGCCGTATTTCGATTCGCCGATCTGGAGGAAAGGACAATCCTTGCTCGCGTGAATGCTGTTTCCCTGCGGATAAATCGAGTGCACCTCCGGCGCGAGGCCGGCGATCTGGCCGCCGACGATCAGGTTGATATTGAAATCGAAACCGTCGGCCTCGAGCGCGGCGCGGTCGCGTTGTTCCACCTCCCGTACCTTGGAACCGACATAGCGAACCGTCTCGTAAAGCGTCTCGCGATTCATCAGATGTTTCCGCGCCGGATGACTTTCGTGGAGATGCAGATCGTCATCGATCAGGGCCAGGGTCGCCTGGGTGAGCGAGAGATTGCCCGAGCTCATGATGCAGATTACCCGGTCGTCCGGCTTTTCGTAGATCCGCATCTTGGTCCGCACCGTGATGTTGTCCATGCCGGCGCTGGTGCGCGAGTCGGAAAGAAAAACCGCGCCCTGGCGACAGAGCATCCCGAGGCAATAGGTCATAGATTCGCCCGGCTTGCTGCTCTGCACGACGCGGCCTTCACCCGCCGCATTTGGGTATGATGCGTCGACGGGATGGACGCGGCCGTCACTGCCGCGGAAGAATGCGCTCAGGATCCAGCTCACGATGCTGATCAGGATCGCGCCCCAAAAGGCGCTCCCGAAACTATCGACATGAAACCCATGCACGAATTCGTTCACGAGCAGGAGCATGAGCCCATTCACGACGAAGATGAACATTCCCAGCGTCAGGATGATCAGTGGCGCGGCGAGCAAAAGCAGGACCGGGCGAAGGAAGGCATTTAGGATCCCGAGCAAAAGGGCGGCGCCAATCAGCGAAGCAAAGCTGTCATAACGAATCCCGCCGATGATCGAGGCGGCGACCATGACGGCCACGGTTGTGATCGCCCATCGAAATACAAAATGCCTCATCGTTGGATCGAGTTCGCGGAAGCCTTTTTCATGCCGATTTCCGCTTGCGCGGGTTTGCTCTGCGCGTACAGGCTTGCCGACGAAAAGGAAAAGTAAATGGCGAAAAGTTTAAAAAAATCTAAAGAGGCCGCGGCGCCCGAGATCAACCCGGCCGCGCTCGACGAGGAACCGCGGAACGGCAACGGCCCGGCCAAAGGCCGCAGAAGCCGGCTGCCGCGAAAAGCCCGTCCGTCAAGGCTGCGAAATCAGCGTCGCGCCCGAAATCCGCCGGCAAAACTCGCAGCGCGAAGCCTGGCAAGACGCCCGCCACCCGCCAGCCCCGGGCCGCGGCCTCGTCGAAGCGAAAAGCGGCTCCGGACAGTTCATGATTCCGGAGGAAGAAATCCGGATGCGCGCCTACTTCATCTCGGAACGCCGCGATGCGTGAAGGCATCGAAGGTAATTCGGCGCACGATTGGCTGGAAGCGCGCCGCCAGTTGCTGGAGGAGGCGGGCCAACGCGCCTGACGACGCTTAGCCTTCCACGGATCACAGGCCGCTGACCTCTCATTGGCGGCGGCTCGCCACCAACTCGCGCGCAGGATGGCGTGTCGCTTGAACCGACACTGAAGTCCTTCGGCAAGAGACCGGACGCGCGGGAGCCGGTCCAGGGTCAAGCGCGGAAGGGTCGCCTCGCCTCGCTACACTGCACTAGGAAACCGATTTTGCTCCCGGGACGCACTCCTCCACTTTCTCCAGCAGCCGATTGATCGTGAATGGCTTGGCCAGGAAGCCGAGGACACGCGCTTCTTTCAGTAGTTCCTGGGCGCGCACGTCCGACCCCTGACCCGAGACGAGAAGCAAAGGCGGCACCTTCCGCGCCGGCAAAGAATTCTCATAGACCTTCGAGATGAGGAGAAAGAGCAGCGTGCCGTCGATCATCGGCATCGAGAAATCGAAAATCATCAGATCGTAGCTTTTCTTCAGCGCCAGCTCGAAGCCGTATTCGGGGCTGGGCGACGTGTCCACTTCCCAATGCAGAAAATTCTGCAGCGCTTCCCGAATGATGCGCAGCACCGCCGTGTCGTCATCCACGATCAGCACTCGCTTGTTTCCGGCTCGGCCATCCCGGAGGCTTGCGAAAAAAGCGTGTGCAATTCAAGCTTTAGTTGCGTCTCTTTTTGCAGAGCACTGAAATCCATGAATTCGCCCGAAGCCGAACTCGCCGCCGCCCTCCACGAACGGCGCGCAATCATTGCCGACGAAGCCAGCCGCCGCGATCCGGAGCGGCATCTCGAGAAGCTAAAAGCGATCTCGGAAAAAATCGTGGCGCTCGAGAAAATCGCTGCCCCCGCCGGTCGATCCGCGAGTTGGCGCATTTCCTCGCGCGCTGCAGCTACGACAAAGCGCTTGAAGCGCTGGAAACGCATTTGTAACGGACGGTCACGGACCGCCGGCAGACGACAGACTGACGACGACCCGCGCTACCGCGAATACAACTCGACGATCAACTGCTCGTTGACGATCGGCTGCATCTCTTCGCGCGACGGGATGTGCGCGACTTTGCCGTTCAAAGCATCGCGATCCACCGTCAGCCAATCGGGCACCGGAGCGATCTGCGTCAACTCCATGTTGCGCAGCGCGAGCTGGCGCGATTTCGGCCGGTCTTTGACCGTGATTTCGTCGCCCGCCTTCACGTTGAAGGAAGAGATGTTGACGTTCTTGCCGTTGACCTGCACGTGCCCATGCGAAACCAGCTGGCGCGCCGCGCTCCGCGTGTTCGCGAGCCCGAGGCGGAAGACGACGTTATCGAGCCGCGTTTCGAGAAGCTGAAGCAGGGTTTCGCCGGTAACGCCGCGCCGCTGCAGCGCCGTTTCGAAAATTCGGCGGAATTGTTTTTCCATCAGGCCGTACTGGAAACGCAGCTTCTGCTTTTCGCCGAGCGCGATCGCGTAATCGGATTGTTTCCGCCGCGAGCCTTTTGGTCCATGCATTCCCGGCGGATAATTTTTCCGCTCGAGCGATTTGGAAGGTCCGAAAAGCGGCACGCCGTAGCGGCGGGCGATCTTGGTTTTGGGTCCGGTGTATCTGGCCATGAGTGAAGTGTGAGTCGTTGAATCGTTAAGCGTTGAAGGGATCAGACGCGGCGTTGTTTCGGCGGGCGACAGCCATTGTGCGGCACCGGTGTAACGTCGCGGATGACGGTAAGATCGAGACCGATCGCCTGGAGTGCGCGGACCGCCGATTCACGACCGGCGCCCGGTCCTCTAACGAGAACTTCGACTTCCTTTAGGCCGTGACCCATCGCCTGACGCGAGGCGTCCTGCGCGACCATCTGCGCCGCATAGGCCGTGCTCTTGCGCGAGCCTTTGAAGCCAACTTTGCCAGCGCTCGACCAGCCGATCACGTTGCCTTGCAGGTCCGTGATGGTGACGATCGTATTGTTAAAAGTGGAAAGGACATGGGCGTAGCCGGAGTAAACGTTCTTGCTCCCCTTTGCCTTGATGATTTTCGGCTTCTCGACGTCGTTCGGGTCGAGCGAAAGATTTTCTTTTGGCGCTTCGGCGGCGGCTGGAACTTCGGCAGCCGCTTTTTTGGCGTTTTCTTCGGCGTCTTTTTTGCCGCGGTTTTGGCAGGCGCGGGTGCCGCCTCTGCGGTCACGGGAGCTTCGCCTGGCTTGGCCTCGGCATCGTTGGGCGTCGGAAGTTTCGGTTACAGCCACCTGCTCTTCGGGCGCAGTGGCTTCTGGTTGCGGTGTCTCGTTTGGCGGCACTTCTGCCGGAGTTTGATTTTCGGATTCTTCGGCCATGTCAGTTCGTTAGGTTAAACCTTGCCCGCTTTCGCGTCCTTGTTGCGGATCACGCCCACCGTTTTGCGCGGGCCTTTGCGGGTGCGGGCGTTGGTCGAGGTGCGCTGTCCGCGGACGGGCAATCCTCGACGGTGCCGGATGCCGCGATAACAATTGATTGCCTGCAACCGTTTCAGGTTGCTCTGCACTTCGCGGCGCAAGATCGCCTTCGATGGGCAACTTGTTGTGCGTGATCGTCTGGATGATTTCGTTGATCTGTTGCGGGGTCAGATCCTTGGCGCGCAGATTCGGGTCGATGTTGGTCTGTTCGAGGACGCGCTTCGCGGTCGTCGGGCCGACGCCGTAGATGTAGGTCAACGACGCTTCGATGCGTTTATCGGCAGGAATTTCTACTCCGATAGTCTTGGCATACTTGTTTCGGATTTCGGATTCGAATTTCGGATTTCTCCTAGCCCTGGCGCTGTTTATGGCGCGGGTTCTTGCTGCAGATCACGCGCACCACGTTCTTGCGCTTCACGATCCTGCATCCTTCACAAAGTCTTTTTACTGACGGTCGTACTTTCATGGTTTCACGAGACGAAAAACGCGGAGCCTTTTCTCCGCGCTAGCGATGGCGAAAAGTGATTCGCCCTTTCGACAAATCGTAAGGGGAAACTCTCTAGCATAACTTTGTCGCCTGGCAAGATGCGAATGAAGTGCATCCGCATTTTCCCCGAGATGTGGGCGAGGACGCGGTGACCGTTCGGCAGTTCCACCCGGAACATAGTATTCGGGAGCAGGTCGACCACCTTGCCTTCTACCTCAATTGCGTCTTTGCGCGCCATGTCAGGATTTCAGGTTCATCTTTGGTAATCAAAACCGTGTGTTCGAAATGCGCCGAGGGCAAACCGTCGGAAGTGCAGACCGTCCAGCCATCATCGAGCAGGCGCACACCCGGCGCCGCCAAGGTTGATCATCGGCTCGATCGCCAGCGTCATGCCGGGCTTGAGACGCGGGCCGCTGCCGCGCCTGCCGTAGTTCGGGATCTGCGGTTCTTCGTGCAACTTTCTGCCCACGCCGTGGCCGACAAATTCCCGCACGACACTGAAATGATTCCGCATCGCTTCGTCTTCGATCGCGGCACAAAGATCGCCGAGCCGTTCGCCGGCATGAGCATGGCCAATCGCTCTTTCCAGAGCGCTCTGCGTGACCGCGAGCAATTTCTCCATCCGCTCATCAATCATCCCGACCGGAATCGTCGCCGCCGTATCGCCGACCCAGCCATCCTGCACCACACCGATATCGAGTTTCACGATGTCGCCATACTGGATGCGGCGCTGGCTGCCGATGCCGTGCACGATCTCGTCGTTGAGCGAAATGCAGATGTTGCCGGGAAAAACACGATGCCCAAGCCGATAACCGAGAAACGCGCTCCGCACGCCGGCATCTTGCATCAGGTCCGCCGCTGCCTGGTCGATCTCCTTGGTCGAAATCCCGGGCCGAATCAGCTCGCTGACCCGCTCCAGAACATCGCTCGCGGTGCGGCAGGCGAGCCGCATCTTCTCGATTTCCCGAGCCGACTTAATCGGGATCATTTTGCTCGCTCTTCGATCAAGGCCGAGATTTCGGCGAAGACCGCCTCCCGGCCTCGATTGCCGTCAATTCGATGGAACGCGCCCCCTTTCTGATAGAAGGAGAGGAGCGGTTCGGTCTTGGACTTGAATTCCGCGAGGCGCGTTTGCAGGACCGAGGCATCGTCATCGTTGCGCCGAATAAGGGGGCCGTCGCAGTAGGGGCAAACCGGCCGGTCGGCAAAACACGCGCTCGTCAAGCTGGTGGTGAAGCCGCAGCGGCGGCATTGCAAGCGACTGGCAATTCGATCGCGCACGGTTTGCTCGGAAACCTCGAGCCAGATCGCCAGGTCGAGCGAATCGTCCGCGTTTTTGCAGGATCTCGTTCAAGTCGCTCCGCCTGCCTAACGGTGCGGGGGAAGCCATCGAAAACGAAGCCATTCCGGCCATGCAGATTCAACCAGTCGTCGATAAGCTGAACGATAACGTCGTCAGGAACGAGGCCGCCCTGTTTCGAAATTTCGTCCGCTTCCAGCCCGAGCGGCGTTCCCAGATCGCGCTCGCGCCGCAGGATCGTTCCCGGCGAGGTGACCGCAATCGCAAAATGCCGCGTAATCATCTCCGCCTGCGTTCCCTTTCCGGAACCGGGCGCGCCGAGGAGCACGATGCGATTTTTCACCTAGCGCCCGTAGAGAAAAATCGCCACGCCCGCCGATCACCAGGACCGCGATACCAACATAAAGCCACATCAGCGTCCCCTGCTGGGCCGCCTCGCCGCGATTGTAGGAGGAGCGATCGAAAGCCCGCCCGCGAATCCGGCCCTTGCGCAGGAAGCCGTCGTAATGCCGCTGGATCAGGTGCGTCTCCACTTGTCGCATCGTATCGAGGATCACGCCGACGATAATGAGCAGACTGGTGCCGCCGAAAAACTGCGCGGTAATCACCGGCACGTGGAGTCCCTGGCTTAGAAGACTCGGCAGGATCGCGATCACCGTAAGGAAAACCGCGCCTGCGAAAGTCAGCCGCGTCATCGTGAAATCGAGGAAATCCGCGGTCGGTTTGCCCGGACGAACACCTGGAATGTAGCCGCCATATTTCTTCAGATCATCGGCGATCTGAGAGGGCTGGAACTGCGTCGCCACCCAGAAATAGCTGAAAAAGAAAATCATCGCCGCGAGCACGACGTAGTGCAGCCAGCCGGTGGAAAGATTGTCGGCGATCATCCTTGCCGTGCGACTGTTCTTGAAAGCGAGACCGACAATCGTCGTCGGGAAAAGCAGCAGTGCCCAGGCAAAGATGATCGGCATGACGCCCGCGTAGTTCACCTTCAGCGGCATGTATTGCGTCTGGCCGCCATACATTTTGCGGCCGACGACGCGTTTCGCGTACTGCACCGTGATTTTGCGCACGCCCTGCGTGACGGCGATGACGGCCGCGATCACGATGAAGAGAAACGCCACCATCAGGACAAGGATCGCCGGGTTCACCTGACTTGTGCCGGTTTCGGCCGATGGCACGAAAGGTCTTCCAGGCCTGCGCCAGCGCCGCGGGCAGGCGCGCCACGATGCCGATCGTGATGATGAGCGAAATGCCGTTGCCGATGCCCCGGTCGGTGATTTGATCGCCCAACCACATCAGGAACAGAGTTCCCGTGGTCAGGGTGAGGACGGTGATGATCCGAAAAGACCATCCGAGGTTATCGACCAATGGAATCCCGAGTCGCGCGGTCGTCTCGGTAATGCCGGGGAGCATGGTGTGATACGACTCCGGATGCTGGAACGAAATTGCCAGCAGGTAGCCTTGGAAAATGCAGAGCACAACCGTCGCATAACGCGTGTACTGCATGATCTTCTGCCGCCCGCCGTCTTCTCTCGAGAGCCGGCTGAGCGACGGAATCACCGCCGTCAAGAGCTGGAGCATGATCGAGGCGCTGATGTAAGGCATGATGCCTAACGAAAAGACTGCGCAATTCTCAAGCGCGCCGCCACTGAACAGGTTGAAGAGCGCCGCGACGCCGCCGCCCGCGCTCTGCGACGAAGTGCGAAACCAGTCCTGCAGCACCGCCGGATTCACTCCCGGGGTCGTAACGGCCGCGCCCAGCCTGACGATGACGATGACCGCGAGGGTGAACAAAATTCGCCGGCGCAGCTCCGGGATTTTGACTGAATTGAGAAAAGCCGAAACCATCCGCTAATCCAGAGGCTGACTATTCAGCTGTACTTCTTCTTCGCCGCCGTTTCTTTGTTTTCTCCTTCGGCTTCGGTCGACGGGGGGGTCTCCGGCTTCGTCGCCGCTGACTCGAAGCGCTTTCCTTCGGTCTGTGATTTCCGCTCGCGCAAAGTCACCGTGCCGCCAGCCTTTTGGATCTTCTCGCGCGCCGACTCGCTGACCCGGTCCGCTTCGATCGTCAGGCCATGCTTCAATTCGCCGCGGCCGAGAATCTTCAGCCCGGCAAAGTGACCGCGAATGTGTTTCGATTCGCGCAGCGTTTCTTCGTTGATCGATTGTGCCGGCCTTGAATTCGTTCAGGTCGTCGAGATTGACGATCGCGTATTCCTTCTTGAACGCTGCATTGTTGAATCCGCGCTTCGGCAAACGCCGGATGAGAGGCATTTGGCCGCCTTCAAAGCCGAGGCGGATGCTGCCGCCCGAGCGAGCTTTCTGGCCCTTGCTGCCTTTGCCGCTCGTCTTGCCGTGACCGGAGCTCTCTCCGATACCAAGCCGCTTCACGCGATGCCGCGAACCGGGACGCGGCTTAAGATTGTGCAACCGAATCATGACTGAGCCGCGCGCCTCCTCGCCATTGTTCGGGCTGCTCGGGCGAATGCCGCGCGCTTTTAGAATTTCGTCGCGACGGCGCAGGGAACGCAGCGCTTCAATGGTCGCCTTGACGACGTTGGCGTGATTATTCGAGCCTAACGATTTGGCGAGCACGTCACGAATTCCGACCGCTTCGACTACTGCGCGCACGCCGCCGCCGGCGATCACACCTGTTCCGGGCGACGCCGGGCGCAAAAGCACACGCCCGCCGCCAAACTCTCCGATGGTTTCGTGCGGAATGGTGTTTTCGTGCAAAGACATCTTTTCCATCGACTTGCGGGCGGCTTCCGAGGCCTTGCGAATCGCTTCCGCGACTTCGTTCGCCTTCCCGAATCCACAGCCGACCTTG
The DNA here is from genome assembly GCA_963738045.1 of uncultured Verrucomicrobiae bacterium. Classification (GTDB taxonomy): domain Bacteria; phylum Verrucomicrobiota; class Verrucomicrobiia; order Chthoniobacterales; family UBA10450; genus Palsa-1392. Next base: position 848,878 of record CAVTUX010000004.1, read on the forward strand.
CCGTCGTGATCGCCCGCCACGATGAGGGCGCTGAAGCTAAAACGGCGGCCGCCCTTTACGACCTTGGCGCAGCGGTTAATGAACACGACCTTCTCGGTCGTGTCGCCTCTTGCCGGAGCCGTCCGGTCCGTCGTGCGTGAGTCGCTTCTTCTCCCCTGGTTGCCTGCGTATGCCATATTAAAGTTTGAGTCCGCCTTCACGCGCCGCGTCGGCCAGCGCTTTCACTTTGCCGTGGTAAAGGAATCCGCCACGATCGAAGACCGCCTTGTCGATATTCTTCGCGAGCAACCGCTCGGCGATCGTCTTCCCTACTTTCTCCGCTGTAGCCCGGTTGGCCGCACTTTTACCCTTGCCGCCTAACGCCTTCTCGGTCGTGCCGGCCGAAACCAGCGTGCGCCCCGCCTCGTCATCGACGACCTGGGCGTAAACATGTTTGCCGGAAAAATAAACGCAGAGACGCGGACGTTCCGCGGTGCCTGAGACCCTGCGCCGGATGCGGCTGTGAATGCGGCCGCGAATGACTTTTCGATTGATCATAGCCATGACCTAACTATTGAACGGTTTTGCCTTCCTTGCGGCGAATTTGCTCGCCCGCGTAACGAACGCCCTTGCCCTTGTACGGCTCCGGCGGGTAATAGCGACGAATGTCCGCTGCGACCTGCCCGACAGTTTTCTTGTCGACCCCCTGGATCGCAATCTTCGTGTTATCGGTCACGGTAATCTTGATGTCAGGCGGAATCGGAAAGAGCACTGGATGCGAAAACCCGAGGCTGAGATTGAGATTCTTCCCCTGGACCGCGGCCTTGAAGCCGACGCCCTCGATTTCAAGATTCTTGGTGAAACCTTCGCTTACCCCCACAACCATGTTGTTAATCAGGGCGCGAGAAAGACCATGCAGCGCTTTCATGCTGCGCGTCTCCGCGTCGCGCGCTAACGACACTTCGTTGCCAGCGACGCTTGCCTTGATGCCCCGGGGAAGCTTCCAGTCCAGCTTCCCTTTCGGACCCTCGACCGCGACCTTGCCGCTGCCGTCGATGTTCACTTTGACTTTGGCGGGAATTTCGACCGCCTTGTTTCCAATCCGCGACATAACTCCAGGGTTACCAGACGTAAGCCAGTAACTCGCCTCCCACTTTTTGTTTCTTCGCCTCGCGCCCCGACATTACGCCGCGCGAGGTGGATAGAATCGCCGTACCCATGCCGCCGAGGACACGCGGAATCTCATCCGCGCCGACATAACGCCGCAAACCAGGGCGGCTGACGCGCTTCAACCCGGTGATGGCGCTGCTGCGATTCGAAATCTTGTTCGTGATCTTGATCCGCGGATGCGCCGCGGTGGTGTCCAGCTCGTAGTCGGCGACGTAGCCCTCCTCCTTCAAGATGCGGATGATCTCGCTCTTGACCTTGGAGTAAGGGACAAACATCTCGAGCTTCTGCGCCTGGGTGCTGTTGCGCACGCGCGCCAGAAGGTCGGCAATAGGATCGGTGACAGTGACTCATGTAAATTCGTTAGGCGGCTTGCGCGACGGGTTTCTTGGCCCGGTCGCCGAAGGGCATTCCCATTTCGCTTAAGAGCGATTTGGCCTCTTCGTCAGTGCGCGCGGTGGTCACGATAGTAACATCAAAACCGATGTTGCGCTTGATTTTGTCGAGCTCGACTTCGGGAAAAATCGACTGGTCGGAAACGCCCAGCGTGTAATTGCCGTGGCCGTCGAATCCTTTCGGAGGAATGCCGCGAAAGTCGCGGATGCGCGGCAGCGCGGCCTTGATCAGACGCTCCATGAATTCATACATGCGCTCGCCGCGCAAGGTAACCTTGGCGCCGATCGCCTGATCCTTCCGCAGTTTGAAATTCGAGATGCTCTTCTTGGCACGGGTCTCCGCCGGCTTCTGGCCGGTGATAAGAGCCAGTTCGGTCTTGGCGTCTTCCAGTGCCTGTTTCACGTCCGATTGCGAGCCGACGGAAGTGTTGATCACAACTTTTTCCAGCTTCGGGATCTTGTGATCGTTCTTGTAACCGTGCTGCTCGCGCAGTGCCGGGACCACGCGCTCTTTGTATTCGCGGTAAAATTCGTTTTCCATTTTCTAAAATGACGATGGTCGGGATGACAAAGCGTGAACCTTAATCGTCTTTCTTCGCCTTTTTCTCCGTCGCCGCTTTCGCTTTCTCTTTCTTCTTCGCCTCCTTCTCGCGTTCGACCAGCTTCACGCTTGAGATGTGGATCGGGCCTTCGCGTTCCGCGATCGAGCCCGAGGGGTTATCCTGCGATTTGCGCAGGTGCTTCTTGATCAGGCGCACTCCCTCGATCAAAACGCGATTCTTCTTCGGCAACACCTGAAGAATCTTGCCGGTCGAACCCCGGAAATTGCCCGAGATCACTTCGACGTGGTCGCCTTTTTTCACGTGGTGCTTGATCCGATTCATAAAACTTCTGGAGCCAGCGAGACGATCTTCATGAAATTGCGCTCGCGCAGCTCGCGCGCGACCGGCCCAAAAATGCGCGTGCCGCGCGGGTTCAAATCCTTGTCGATGATCACGATGGCGTTGTTGTCGAAGCGCAAAAGCGAACCGTCGTCGCGCCGGATCGGTTGCCTGGTGCGGACCAATACTGCGCGCACCACGTCGCCCTTCTTGACCGCTCCGGTGGCGCTCGCTTCTTTTACGTTCGCGGTAATGACGTCGCCGATACCAGCCGATTGCGCGCCGCCCTTGCCGATCACGCCAATCATCGTCGCCATCCGCGCGCCGCTGTTATCCGCCACATCCAATCTGGATCTCAGGTAAACCATATAAGTCTCTCTATTTCTGCACCACTTCGACCAGGCGCCAGCGCTTGAGCTTGCTCAGCGGACGCGTCTCCATGATGCGCACCTTGTCTCCGGTCTTCGCCTTGTTCTCCTCGTCGTGAGCGTAAAATTTCTTCTGTTGTTTGACGATCTTGCCGAACTTCACGTGCGGCACACGCGTCACGGTCCGAACAACGATCGTCTTGTTCATTCCGCTCGAAATCACTTCGCCGACCCGCGTCTTGCGCGTGCCGCGATCTGATTCGCTCGTCGGGTTTTCCTGCCTGGTCGCTTCGTCCATGATCGTTACTTCTTCGTCGCAGCCGTCTTGTTGCGTTCTGTGAGCACCGTCTCAACCCGGGCCACATCGCGGCGCAAAAGCCGCAGACGGCTCGGCTGTTCGAGCTGACCGCTCTGCTGTTGCAAACGAAGATGCAGGCTTTCCTGGCGCAGATCGCGCTTCTTGGTCAGCAACTCATCCGTGCTCATCTCCTGTAATTCCTTGAATTTCATTTCTCGTTAGTCGTTAGACCGCGACGTGGTGACGGGTGAGGAATTTCGTCCGCACCGGCAGTTTGTCGGCCGCGAGCCGGAGGGATTCGCGCGCAACCGATTCCGGCACGCCGTCCAATTCAAACAGAATATTTCCCGGCCGCACCGTCGCGACCCAGTATTCCGGCTGGCCTTTACCCTTACCCATGCGGGTTTCCGGCGGGCGCGAAGTGACCGATTTGTCGGGGAAAATGCGAATCCAGAGTTTGCCCTTGCGCTTCATGTTGCGGGTCAGCGCAACGCGCGCGGCTTCGATCTGGGTGTTGGTAATCCAGGCGCGCTCCAGAGTCTGGAGACCAAATTCGCCAAAGTCAATCCGGAGATTGCGCGAAGCCAGGCCCTTACGGCTCCCCCGCTGGGTCTTGCGATACTTCACTCGTTTGGGCATCAATGGCATGACAATCTCTCCTTCTTAATTCGTTAGGTAGCGGGCGCGGGTTCCGGTGTCGGGGCCGGCGCATTGGCCGGGGCTTCCGGCGCCTCTTCCTTCTTACAAATCCAGCATTTCACCCCGATCTTGCCGTAAACGGTATTGGCTTCGGCGAAGCCGTAATCGATCGGCGTGCGCAGCGTATGCAGCGGAACCTTGCCCTCCCGATACCACTCGGAGCGGGAAATCTCCGCACCGTTCAACCGGCCCGAGCTGCGCAGGCGAATGCCCTGCGCCCCAAAATCCATCGCGATCTGCACCGCTTTTTTCATCGCGCGACGATAAGCGATGCGGCGCTCGATCTGGAGCGCAACGTTTTCCGCCACGAGCTGCGCATCGAGTTCCGGCGTCTTGATCTCCTGGATATCGATCTTGATCTGCTTGCCCTGCGCCATCTTCGAGATTTCCTCGGTCATTTTCTCGATTTCGGCGCCTTTGCGTCCGATCACGATCCCGGGACGCGCGGTGTGAATCGTCACGCGGATGCTGTTCCAGGCGCGCTCAATGATAATCTTCGAGACGGCCGCGAACTGCAGCTTCTTCTTCACGTAGTCGCGAATCTGGATGTCGCTATGCAAAAATGCCGGCAGCTCCTGGGGCGAGGCATACCAGCGCGAACGCCAGTCGCGGTTCACCCCGAGACGAAAACCGATTGGATTAACTTTCTGTCCCATGAATTAGCTTTCTGATTTCTCCGTGCTCGCGGCAGTTTCCTCGGCAGGCGGCTCGACTCTTGGCTCGGCCTTGGTCGCTTTTGCGGTAGGCGACTTTTTCTTCTTCGCGCCGCCGGCCCGCTTCGCTTTCTTTTCGCGCTTCTTGATCTCGATCTCGTCGGTCAAAATGATGCGAATATGGCTGCTTCGTTTGCGGATCGTGCTACCGCTACCGCGCGCCCGTGTCATCATCCGCTTCATCGTCGGGCCTTCGCCCACGGTCGCTTCCTTCACCACGAGTCCCTCGACGCGCAGGTTGGCGTTGTTTTCCGCGTTGGCGACCGCGCTCTTCAGCGTTTTGCTGATTAACGCCGCCGCCTTTTTTGGGCTGAACGCCACCAGATCGAGCGCCGCCGAAACCGGCAGGCCCTGAATGGCACGAGTGACTTCGCGCGCTTTGAACGCCGAAATCTTCGCGTAACGATATGTCGAGCTAACTTGCATTTACTTTAAACTCATATTCTGGCGTGCATCCACCTGGAGGCGATCGCCTACTTTTATTTTCACTTTTTCCGAATCCAATTCCTGAATCACCGCCCCGCTGATCCTCTCGCGCACATCCACCACTCTCAGGGTCGCGATCGATTTCCCGCCCTGCACCACGCGCAGCGGCATCCCAATTTTCACTCCCTGCCGCGCACCGAGGTTGCCCACGACCAGCGCCCACTCTTCTTTCACACTCAGGACTTTCCCGTCCATCAGGTCCGGCGCCGCGTCCTCGTTAGGCAGCGCTTCGTCCTTCTTCGCCAGGAGTTGGTTGGTCGCGCGCACTTGCGCTTCCACTTCCGCGCGGGCCTGCGGGTCCGCATTCTCGGTGGTTTTTACATAGCGCAGCATCGTCTCGCTCAGCTTCAGCAATTGTTCGCGGTAAGCTTCTTTCTCCCTGTTCATCAGTTGGAGGTCGCTGACCGCTTTCAAAAGACGCTGCTCGAGCTTTGCCCGGTCCTTGCTGACCGCTTCAACCCCCAGTGTGTCCATGCGCGTTTGCAGCTCGGAATACTTCCGGCGAAACAACTCCGCCTCTGCGTTCGAGACGACGAGACTGTCGGTCAGCGTCTTCTGCGTTTCGCGGTCGAGTGAGAGTTGTTTGCGCAAAAGGTCATTCTGCGAAAGCAACGTTTCCGACGTCACCTGCGCATCTGCGGTTTCAAGATTTGGATCTGACAAAGAACTATTTTGCTGTGCCGTCAGCCTTCCAGCCGACAGCAGCAGACAAGTTGAAACCAGATAGTTGAGGCTTGAGAGCCGCGTCGCCGCCGCCTCTCTTCTCTCAACTCTCAACTTTCAACCCTCAATTATTTGGTCACCTTCGCCGTATGCGAACCGTGCTTCTTAAAAATTCGGGTAGGTGAAAACTCGCCGAGTTTGTGGCCGACCATATTTTCGGTCACGAACACGGATTGAAAAATTTTGCCGTTGTGGACGAGGAAGGTGTGCCCCACAAAGTCCGGGGTCACCATCGAACGGCGCGACCAGGTTTTGACCGGTTTCTTCACGCCTGAGCTGTTCATCTTGTCGATCTTCTCGAGAAGATGCGGCTCTACAAAAGGTCCTTTTTTTAACGATCTGCTCATGTTTTGAAATCGAAATTCGAGATCTATGAATCGGGATTCGTCGATCAGCGCTTTTCTGCGCCGATGCACGATTTAACGATTCACGCTACTTAGCTTTCTTCTTCGACTTTCTCCTTTCCAGAATGAAACGGTCGCTCGCCTTGCGCTTGGCGCGCGTCTTAAAACCTTTCGCGAGCTGGCCCCACGGGCTGACCGGATGATGCCGCCCGCCGCCGCCCTTCGATTTGCCCTGACCGCCGCCCATCGGGTGATCGATCGGGTTCATGACCATGCCGCGCACATGCGGCCGGCGACCCTGCCAGCGTGTCCGCCCGGCTTTGCCGCTCGAGACGTTCATATGATCGACGTTGCCGACCTGGCCGATGGTTGCGTAAGCGCTGTCGTGAATCCGGCGGATCTCGCCCGACGGCAGTTTCACCAGCGCATAACCGCCTTCGCGGTTGCTCAACGTGGCCTGCTGACCGGCGCTGCGCGCGATCTGTCCGCCGCGTCCTGGCATGATTTCGATGCAGTGAATATTTGCGCCTAATGGAATTGCGCTCAATGGCAGCGCGTTGCCAACCTTGGGCGGCGCGTTTTCACCTGCGGTCACCTTGGCGCCGACTTCGAGGCCGTCCGGTGCAAGAATGTAGCTCTGTTCGCCATCGCTGTATTTGAGCAGTGCAATGCGCGCGGTGCGATTGGGATCATATTCAATCGCCATGACGTCCGCGAGCACACCGCGCTTCCGGCGTTTGAAATCGACCTTGCGATACTTTTGCTTGTGACCGCCGCCGATGTGACGGGAAGTGAGACGACCCTTGTTGTTGCGGCCGCCGCTTCTCTTCTTCGGCTCAGTCAGACTCTTGACCGGTCTGGACTGCGATTTGGTCACTTCCTGAAACATCGGAAGCGACTTGAAACGCAGCGTCGGTGTGAGTGGGCGGAAATTTCTGAGTGCCATAAAACAACTAGACGAGATCGATCTTCTCGCCTTCTCCCAGTGTCACGATGGCTTTTTTCCAGTGCGCCTTGCGACCAAAATCAGCCCGCCGTTGGCGCTTTTTCTTACCGGCGTAATTGCAGGTGTTCACATCCACGACCTTCTTCTTAAATAGAAGCTCGATCGCGTGCTTGATCTGGATCTTGTTCGCGCGCGGGCTGACTCGGAAGACATACTTGTTGAGCTTTTCGCCCAGCAACGAAGCCTTCTCCGTCAACTGCACCGTCTGGATTAAATCGTAAGGCTCGTTCATGAACGGGTCGTCCTTTCTGCCAATTGCTCGAGCGCCTTCCCGGACACGATGATCTTGTCGAAGGCGAGCAGTTGCTCAGTATTCACCTCGCCGGCAGTCGCGAGCAGCACCGGCTTCACGTTGCGCGCCGAGCGATAAAAGTTCTCATCGAACGAGTCCGAGATGAGCAGCACCTTCTTCGCATCGGTATGACCCTTGACCAGGCTAACGAACGCCTTGGTCTTCGGTTCTTTCACGCTGAAACTTTCAACCGTCAGCACGTCGCCAGCCTTGATCCGTTCGCTGAGCGCTTTTTGGAAGGCAAGCCGGCGAACCGTCTTCGAAACTTTCTTGGTGTAATCCCGCGGTTTGGGACCAAAGACGACCCCGCCGCCACGCCAGATGACGGACGACTTGTAACCAGCGCGTGCCCGGCCAGTGCCTTTTTGCCGCCACGGCTTGGCGCCGGAAAGGTTAACGTCGGCTTTTGTCTTGGTATTGGCCGAACCGGAACGGCGCGCCGCACGCATCGCCACCACCGCATCATGCATGGCCTGCGTCCCGCGACCGTTCTCGATTAAATTGATCTTCGCCTCTTTCGCGGCGGCAGCGGTTAAGACTTTCGCGCTCATTTACTGACCTCGGCTGCGGCGGGTTTCTTCAAGGCCGGAAGAACGACGACATAGCTGCCGTTCGCGCCGGGCACCGCGCCACTGATTAGAATCACTTTGTCCGCTTCACGCACCTGCAGGACTTGAAGGTTTTGCACGGTCACGCGCTCGTCGCCCATGTGACCAGGCATGCCCATGTTTTTCCAAATGCGGCCGGGGGTGGAGCGATTGCCGATGGCACCGTTGCGGCGGTGCGTCTTCGAACCATGCGCCGCGCCCTGGCCGTGAAAGTTATGCTTCTTCATTACGCCCTGGAAGCCCTTGCCCTTGGACTTACCGACAACGTCGACGTAATCACCAGCCTGGAACTGCGTCACCGCCAGGTTGATCTCGCCCTCGGACGCGTCTTCCTTGAGGCGAAATTCCCGCAGGAGTTTCTTCGGCTCCGAACCGGCTTTGGAGAATTCGCCGAGCAATGGCTTCGTCACGCGCGACTCCTTTTGCACATCGAAACCGACCTGGATCGCGGAATAACCGTCGTTCTCGATCGTTAGGCGGCGCAACAGAGTGTTATCGCCAGCCGCGATCACGGTCACAGGGCGCAGCTTGCCATTGGCGTCGTAGACGCTGGTCATGCCGATTTTTTTTCCGAGAAGTCCGATGGTCATGGCTTGGCAAAAGTGGTCGTTCGGGAAACGCTAAATCTTAATCGTAATGTCCACCCCGGCCGGGAGGTTGAGCTTCTTCAGCTCGTCGACCGTCTTGGCGGTCGGCTCGATGATGTCGAGCAGACGCTTATGGGTGCGAATTTCAAATTGGTCCATCGATTTCTTGTCGACGTGGGGAGAGCGATTGACGGTGAATTTTTCGATCAGCGTCGGGAGCGGAATCGGACCCGCGACCCGCGCGCCGGTCCGCTTCGCCGTCTCGACAATGTCGACCGCAGATTGGTCGAGCATGCGATGGTCGAATGCCTTCAAACGAATGCGAATGCGCTGCGCGTCGGCCATATTATTTCGTTTCCTTCTGGTCGAGCACGGCTGCGACGAGTTGCTGCGGGACTTGTTCGAAATGGGACGGCTCCATCGAGTAGCTCGAACGGCCCTTGGAAAGTGAGCGGATCGCGGTCGCGTAACCGAACATTTCCGCGAGCGGAACCTCGGCCTGGATCATCGTCAGGTTGCCCTTCACCTCGATGCTCCCGATCTTGCCGCGGCGGCGATTCAAGTCGCCCATGATGTCGCCCTGGTATTCTTCCGGGGTCGCGTTCTCGACCTTCATGATCGGCTCGAGCAGGATCGGCTTCGCTTTCTTGAAGGCGTCCTTAACCGCAAAAATCGCCGCGAGCTTGAACGCCATTTCGTTCGAATCAACGTCGTGATAGGAGCCGTCCACGATGTCGACATTGGCATCGATCACCTGGTAGCCACCGATCACGCCGTTGAGCATCGCTTCTTCGATCCCCTTCTTGCAGGCAGGAATATATTCCTTCGGGATGTTGCCGCCCACGACCTTGTTCTCAACCGTGATGCCCTTGCCCCGCTCGTTAGGCTGGACCTTGACGATGACGTGGCCATACTGACCGCGGCCACCGGACTGCTTGATCAACTTGCCTTCGCCATCGGCCGGCGAGGTGATGGTTTCGCGGTAAGCGATCTGCGGCTTGCCCGCGTTCGCATCGACTTTGAATTCCCGAAGCATGCGATCACGGATGATTTCCAAATGGAGCTCGCCCATACCGGCGATGATCGTCTGGCCGGTGTCCTCGTGCGTGTAGACTTTGAAAGTAGGATCTTCTTCGGAGAGCCGTTGCAGCGCGACGCCCATCTTTTCCTGGTCCTGCTTGGTCTTCGGCTCAATCGCCATCGAGATAACGGGATCCGGGAAGGAGGGCGGCTCGAGCAGGATCGGGAAATCCTCATCGCAAAGCGTGTCGCCCGTCGTGATATTCTTGATGCCGACGATCGCAGCGATGTCACCCGAGTAACAAGTGTCGATGTCTTCCCGCTTGTCGGCTTGAATCTGGATGAGACGCGAGATTCGCTCGCGCTTGTTCGTGCGCGGGTTGTAAACGTTGTCACCCTTGCTTAGCGAACCGGAATAGACGCGGAAGAAAACGAGCTTTCCGACGAACGGGTCGCTCCAAAGTTTGAACGCGAGCGAACAAAATTTGCCATTGTCGTCCGTCGCCGCTTCCATCTTCTCGTGCGTGTCGGGCTCCATGCCGACGGCGGGCGGAATGTCGAGCGGACTTGGGAGATAATCAATGACGGCGTCGACCAGATACTGGACGCCTTTGTTCTTGAAAGCCGAGCCACCAACAACGGGAACAAATTTGTTCGCGATCGTTTGCCGTCGGATCCCGGCCTTCAGCATCTCCGGCGTGATCTCTTTTTCTTCGAGCACCGCCTCGGCGATCTCGTCATCGATATTGGAAATTTGTTCGACAAGCGTCGCATAGGCCTTTTCGACCTGCTCCTTGTTCTCTTCCGGAACGTCGCGCACTTCGTAGACCGAACCCATTGAGTCGTCGTCGAGATAGAAAACCGCCTTGCGGTTCACAACGTCGAGCTGGCCTTTGAGATAATCTTCTTTACCGAGAGGAATCAAAATCGGCCAGGCATTCGCGCCAAGCTTCTTGTGCATTGAATCGATCGAAGCATCGAAATCAGCGCCGACGCGGTCCATCTTGTTAATGAAGGCGATACGCGGAACGAGATACTTGTTCGCCTGACGCCAGACCGTCTCCGACTGCGGCTGGACACCAGCCACAGCATCGAACACTGCTATCGCACCGTCGAGCACGCGCAAGGAACGCTCAACCTCGGCGGTGAAATCGACGTGACCCGGTGTGTCGATAATGTTCACGCGCATTTTAACGCCCTCGAACATTTTGTAGACACCCGGCTCCGACTTCTGCATCCAGGCGCAGGTCGTGGCGGCCGACGTAATCGTGATCCCGCGCTCGCGCTCCTGCTCCATCCAATCCGTTACGGTCGTGCCTTCGTGCACTTCCCCGATCTTGTGGATCATGCCGGTATAGAAAAGAATACGCTCGGTCAGGGTGGTCTTGCCGGCGTCGATGTGCGCGGCAATCCCGATGTTCCGCGTCTTTTCGAGCGGGAACTTGCGGTTGGGCGAATTCGGATTCGTCGTCACGGGTTTATCGAGAGTCGCAGTAGCCATGAAATCCTTTACCAGCGGAAATGAGCAAAAGCGCGGTTCGCCTGCGCCATCTTGTGGGTATCGTCGCGTTTCTTAATCGCGTTACCCTGGCCCGCAGCGGCGTCGCGCAATTCGTGGGCGAGGGCCTCGGCCATCGGCATCCCGCGACGGTTGTCGGCGTAGGTCACGATCCAACGCATCGCGAGCGAAATTTGGCGGGAAGCGGTCACTTCCATCGGCACCTGATAGGTCGCGCCACCGACCCGGCGTGATTTCACTTCGAGACGTGGGCGCACATTTTCGAGCGCCTTGTTCACGACTTCAAGCGGATCAACTGCGTCGGAACCCTGACGCGATTTATCGATCGCGGTATAGACGATGCGCTCGGCGAGCGATTTCTTGCCGCGCTTCATCACGGTGGAAATGAGCCGCGCGACCGCCACGCTACCGTAACGCGAGTCGACCTTGTCCTCTTTCTTGTAAACCTTGCGACGACGAGACATGGAAAAACCTGGTTATTTCTTCTTCGCGCCCTTCTCGCCTTCGGCCGCAGCCTTCGGGCGTTTCGCGCCGTACTTGGAACGGCTCCGGCGGCGACCGTCCACGCCTAACGAGTCGAGTGTGCCGCGCACGATGTGATAACGCACGCCCGGCAAATCTTTCACCCGTCCGCCGCGCACCAGAACAATCGAGTGTTCCTGCAAATTGTGCCCTTCACCCGGAATGTAGGCGATGATTTCCTGGCCGTTCGTCAGGCGGACTTTGGCCACTTTGCGCAGGGCGGAATTCGGCTTCTTCGGCGTTCGTGTCATCACCTGAGTGCAGACACCGCGCCGCTGCGGACAATTCTTCAGGGCTGGTGATTTTGATTTCACCGAGACCTTCTTTCGTCCCTTGCGAATAAGCTGATTAATCGTTGGCATTTTCGTACATTCCGGTCGCGAAACAGTGAAGTTTCAGACGACAAAAAAACCGCTCAAGCCGTGTCCACTGCCTCACGCACCTGATACGGAGAGCGCGCAATATAGAAACAAATTATTGCCTCGCAAGAATATTTTGGCGCGGAGATGCGACTTTGAATCGCTGCCGACATGCCCCCCCAGTGCCCTCGCTCCGGCTGGTTTCCGTCAGGAAAGGAAAATGGGCCGCGCGCCTAACGAATGGCAGGTGGACTAATTTCCGGCCAAGCCAGGGCGTCGATGAATTTCGTAATCTCGATTTCCGCTCTTTCGCGATGCGCGGCTGGATAGGAAAACCGGTACGCAACAAAGCGATCTTTTCGTTGGAAAATAAGGAGATCGGATTGATAGGGCTGCTCGGAATGATATGCGAATCCCGGTTGGAGCACGAAAACCGCCTTGCGCCCGCGGCGCGACTTGCGTCCCGGATGAATCGTCACCTCCTCGTCCCGCAAAAGCCGGGCATCCTTGTGGACTGATTTGATCTCGTCTTTTCGGTCGGCGAATTCCGTCTCCAACATTTTGCCGCTGGTTGGATATTCGTAGACGGTTGCTACGATCAAAACGCCCGCCTGGTACGTGACCGACAGATCTTGCCCCGGCTCGTCGTATTGCTGGTTGTCGCCGCGGACAAAGAGGCCGACCCGCGCTGGGAATCGAAATCCAGTGCTCCTTGCGACGAGATCGCTCCCCTTAGATCCGCCGGCAAAGCCGCCCGGAGCAGGAGAAGGGGCGGGAGGGACAGTCGCGCAGGAAGAGAGAACAAGCACAGCCAAGGCAGGCCCCACGCGGAAAAGGTAACGTTTTGCCATTGGAGACATCGCGCGACACTCCGGAAAACTTCCATCGAAGAAAAGTGAAATTGACCGGCTGGAAGCGAGAATCCGGCCCGGTCGCTAATTCGCGGAGAAGAAGACAAGGCCGTTTCTTGAAATGGCGGCGTTTCGCAGGAGCCCGATCGCGCCCGTATCCCTGCGCCATCAGGTGGCCGACCGGGCAATGGTGCTCAGCTCTTCCCAACGGCTGTAAAGCCGTGCAACCGTATCTCTTGCCAGGCGCAGTTCAGCCTCATGTTTCACAAAATCTGCGCCGTGCTCGATCAAGAATTGCGGATCGGCGAAGAGTTCTTCGATGCGTGCGACCTCGCCTTCCGCCGCGAGAATCGCCGCTTCCATTCCTTCCAGTTCGCGTTGCTCTTTCCATTTTAGTTTCCGCGCCCTGGGGCGTGAGCGGCGTGCCTCGCCCGCTGCCGCGACAGTGGAAACTCTGGCCGCGGGCGGCTCTGCAACCGCCGCCCGTTTTTCGAGATAATAATCGTAGTTGCCGACGGCGTAATGAAGGCAGCCGTTGTCCTCAAAAGCGAGGATCGATGTGCAAACTCGGTTCAGGAAATACCGGTCGTGACTGACGACAATCACGTTCCCCTGGAACGCCACCAGCGCCTCCTCCAGCAGCCGCAGCGTGCCAAGATCAAGATCGTTCGTCGGCTCATCGAGAATCAAGACGTTGCCGCCGTGCTTCAAAATCCTCGCCAGCAACACGCGGCTGCGTTCGCCGCCGCTCAGTTGATCAATCTTCGTATTGATCCGTTCCTCGGTGAAAAGAAAACGGCGCAGGTAGCCTCGCAGGGTGATGTTCTCCTCGCCCAGCCTAACGAACTCGCTCCCCTCGCCCACCTCTTCCCAGACTGTCTTCGTGTCGTCGAGCAGCAGACGGTTTTGATCGACGTAGTTGATCTCGGTCCGCGCGCCGATTTCGACCTCACCGCGCGTCGGAGCGAGTTGGCCAAGTATGATCTTGAGGACGCTGGATTTTCCGAGGCCGTTGCGCCCGACAATTCCGAGGCGCTCGCCTGCAACGAGGTTGAGCGAAAGATTTTCGATCAACGTTCGACCGCCGAGTTCCAGTCCGACTCCGCGCAACTCGATCACACGATTCGCCAGCTTCGGCGCTGGCGGGATAATGAGCTCGAACGTCGAGTTCCGCTTCGGGCGCTGCCTGCGCGGACATTTCGAAATAGCGCTCGACCCGATCGACCGACTTCGTCTGGCGCGCGCGCGGCGCCGTGCGCACCCAGGCCAGCTCGCGCTTGAGAAATTTCTGGCGCTTGTTCTCCTGCATCTCCTCGACCGCCTGCCGCTCGGCGCGCGCCAGCAGGTAATCGGTGTAGTTGCCGGCGTAGCTGTAAAACTTACCGCGCGAAAGCTCGACGACACGGGTCGCGACGCGGTCGAGAAAATAGCGATCATGCGTCACGAACAGCGCGGTGCCGTTGTAGCGGGCGAGAAAATCCTCCAACCACTCGATCGAGCCGGTGTCGAGATGGTTCGTCGGTTCATCGAGAATCAGGAAATCGGGCCGAGCCAGGAGGGCGCGGCAAAGTGCGACGCGCCGTTTCTCGCCGCCAGATAAGGTCGCGACCGCGCGCTCCGGTTCGGGTGCGTGCAGGTTAGTGATCAGGCTCTTGATTCGATGCTCGAGATTCCAGCCGTCGAAGTGTTCGATCTGCTGGAGCAGGATCCCGCTACGCGCGCTTTCCGGCGGAGCATTTTCGTATTCTCGGATCAAATCGCGAACCCGCTGCGCGCCAGCCAGGATGCTGGCATGGACCGTCGCAGTTTCATCGAGCTCGAACATCTGCGGCATGTAGCCAACCACGAGGTCGCGGCGACGATTGAATTCGCCGGCGTCGGGCGCCAACACGCCTGCCGCGATCTGGAGGAAAGTCGATTTGCCGGAACCATTGCGCCCGACCAATCCGACCCGCTCACCTTCCAGAAAAGTGACCGCGGCCTGATCGAGCACGACGTGATTCCCAAACCGGACGACCAGTTCGGTCGCGCTCGCGATGGTGTTTGGAACGGGCTCGGACATTTGATCACTTAGCATATGGAGCGCGAGTCTTCCCGCTTGCCAGTGCCGCCCGGTTCCGGAACGTAGCCGCGAATGTTCGAACTCCTCACCACCGATCCGGCAAGCAAGGCACGCTGTGGTCGTCTGACAACGGCGCACGGTCTGATCGAGACGCCGGCTTTCATGCCGGTGGGCACACAAGGAACGGTAAAAGGAGTGAGCCCGCGCGAGCTGCACGAGATCGAGGCGCAGATCATTCTTGGCAACACCTATCACCTTTTCGTTAGGCCAGGGATGGAGGTGATGCGGCATTTTGGCGGACTGCATCGCTTCATGAACTGGGACGGCCCGATCCTGACCGACAGCGGCGGCTACCAGATTTTCTCGCTCGCGAAGCTGCGCAAAATCACGGAGGAGGGCGTGCACTTTCAAAATCACCTCGACGGCACGCCGACCTTCATCTCCCCGGAGATCGCGATGGAAATCCAGGCGACCCTGGGGAGCGATATCGCAATGGTGCTCGACGAGTGTCCGCCGTATCCGTGTGAGCATGATTACGTGGCGCGTAGTTTGGAAATGACGGCGCGCTGGGCGCGGCGTTGCAAAGCAAAATCAGAATTCAGAATTCAGAATTCAGAAATTGAGCGCCAGCTCCTCTTCGGGATCGTCCAGGGTGGGACCTTCGAGGATCTCCGCCGGGCGAGTGCCGAAGCCACAGTGCAAATCGGTTTCGACGGCTACGCCATCGGCGGGGTGAGCGTGGGAGAACCGGAGCCGGAAATGATGCAGGCGGTGGAATGGAGCGAGCCGTTTTTGCCTAACGACAAGCCGCGCTATGCGATGGGTCTCGGAACCCCGCCGCAATTGCTCGAGCTGGTTGCCCGTGGCGTTGACCTCTTCGACTGCGTCCTCCCGACGCGCCTTGCGCGCAACGGAACTGCTTTCACGGCCGCCGGCACGCTGAATCTCAAAAACGCTGAGTTTGCCCTGCAAAACGGACCGATCGAAGAGGGCTGCAATTGTCCGGCTTGCCGGGAATTCACCCGCGGTTACATCCGTCACCTGATCAAAGCGGAAGAGATTCTCGGCCTCCGACTGATCACCCTGCACAACCTGCATTTCTATCTCGAATTGATGAAACGGGCCCGGAGCGAGATTGAGGCCGGCCGCTTCAACGAGTTTCGCCACGCGTTTGTTTCCGGGTATCGCAACCGGAGCGAGGAATAAGCCTTAGTGCGTCTGAGCCAGGGGCGTGTTCGCACCACCAGCAAAGATTTTCTGCAAATCGGCCAGGACCTTTTGCGGGCCAAGATATTTCTCGCCTTCAAAGCTACTCGAGAGAACGTGCCCGGTGGCGTCGAGCAAGACTAATGATGGGATGCTGCTGCCGCCGATTTGTCGCAGGCTGCCCAGACCAGGCAATTGATCGTAGTCGATCGCGGGCCACGGCATTTTGTTGTCGCGTATGTAGGTTTCCCAGTTGAAACGCGACCGGTCGCAACTGACGAAGATGATCTCGAACTCCGGGTGCTGCGGCTCGACCCGATTGTAATAATCAACCAACTGAGGGGTGAACTTGCGGCACGGCGCGCACCAGTGGGCTGAGAAATAGAGCGCGATCAGTTTCTTGTTTTCGAGTCCTGGGTCGTCGGCGCGGCTAATCGCGCCGTCGCGGCAAACGATCAGTTTATCGCGCAAACCCCGCATGATGGAGGCGTCCGTGGAAGGCGCGGCGGCCGTGGACTGGGCGCCCTGCTCTCTGAGCACCGTGGTGGCGTCGCGAAACGTCTGCTCGGCCTGCACTTCCTGCCGTGCGGACGCCTCTGCCGCTTGCTGCCGTGCCAGTTCCGCTGACGCGCCGTCGATCTTGAATGTCCCCGTCTCCAGAGCGCTGATTAGCTCCCCGGTTGCGCCAAACTCGAGCAGTGCTTTTTTCGTGGCGGCGTCGAGCGGCTCGAGTGCGCCGCGTTGGGTAATCTCAGCAAGGATGCCGGCGCTCGAATAACCGGAGCGCAGCATGAGCGCGATCTCCTTGTTCGAAAGCGGCTGCGGTCCAGCCGCGACCGCTCCGACGAGTCCGACGGCGAGCAACAAAGCAAGCGGGCGCATTGCTCCTCAGGGAGCACAACATGCGCCAGCTGCTTTTTCACGGACGGAGAGAAACGCGGCAACAAGTTCGCGGAATTCCGCTTTTGCGTCTGCGGCTTTGGGCGCGAGCTTGTTCGCTGCCTCCGATGATAGAGTTGAATGTCCCTAACGAACGAGCCGGCTGGCGACTGGATCGCTACCTGGCGGCGGCCCTCTCCCAGTTCTCCCGTTCCCGCCTTCAGGCCTTGATTCGGAGCGGTGAGGTGCAATTGCAGGGCAAGAACGCGCGCCCGAGCGAGACGGTGCATGCCGGCGATGTCGTCAGGCTAACCATCCCGCCGCTGGAGGAGATTGAGGCTCAGGCCGAAGAGATTCCGCTGGAGATTCTTTTTGAGGACGAAGATCTGCTCGTGCTCAACAAGCCGCCTGGTTTGGTGGTGCATCCCGGCGCCGGCAACCAGACGCACACGCTCGTCAACGCGCTCCTCCATCATTGCACCAGCCTTTCCGGGATTGGCGGGAAGCAGCGGCCCGGGATCGTGCATCGTCTCGACAAGGAAACGAGCGGCTGCCTCGTCGTGGCCAAGAATGACGTGGCCCATCAAGCCCTGGCGCGACAGTTCGCCGAGCGGGAAGCAACGAAAATCTATCTCGCGCTCGTTACCGGGACGTTGAAACGCAACCGCGGAACAATCGAGGCCGCGATCGGCCGCCATCCTGTGCAGCGAAAAAAAATGCGTGTCGATGCGCGCCGCGGCCGCGTCGCCAGGACCGATTATCGCGTCCTGCAATCCGGCGGCAGCGTCAGCCTGGTCGAGTGCGCACTGCACAGCGGTCGCACGCACCAAATCCGGGTCCATCTCCACCATCTTGGTCATCCTGTGATCGGCGACGCTCTTTACGGTAAGAGAACCGTTGCATCACGGCAGATGCTCCACGCCTGGAAGCTTGGCTTCACCCATCCGCGCACGAACGAACCTCTCCTGTTCGAAGCGCCCTTCCGGCAGATTTTCGCGCCGCGCTCGACGCCGCCTTTAAGCCGCCGACTCGTTAGGCAAAGATCTGCGCCGGAGGGCAAGGAGCGCGGCCACGATCGGCGGAATGAGAATGAACCCGCGCAGCCACGGCTCGGAGTGCCAGGGGAGAACGAAAAGGCGCTCGTTCCAGAAGAGGTAGTAGGCAAAAACCGTGATCGAGAGCACCTGCCAGGCATCGACTCGTCGCCAGGCGGCAAAGGGCAAAATCCAAGTGCAATACCAGGGATGCAGCACCGGGCTCAGGATCAGCGCTGTGCCCATCGCCCAAAGCAAGCCGCGCTTCCAATTCCAGATGAAGAAAAGCGAAACGACCAGAACCGCGAGAATGATGATGACGTTGTAGTGGTAGTTTTTCTGATGCGGATTTGGCCAGAAAGTGTCCTCGATCGATCCACCAAAACATGTCGTTCAAGCGCGCGACATAGATGAATCGCCCTAACGATTTCCAGATCGGTACTCCGGGGAATCCGAAGGGCAGACTGAGCAGCGCAGGAATTCCGAGGCTGAGGCCGAGCGCCAGCGCACGGCGGCCGAGTGCGAAAACGCAGACCGGCAAGAGCAGCAGCGGGACGAGTTTGATCGAAATCGCCGCGCCCATCGCAGCCGCGCCGAAAACCGCCCAGCGCCATTGTCCGGTCGAATAGGCGGCACGGCCGGCTGCGCACGAAACAGAGAATGCCGCCGAGCATCGGCAGAATCATCAAACTGTCGAAGTGTGCCGCCCCGGCGAAGCTGTAAACGACGAGCGGATTCCAGGCATACCAGGCGGCGTCGGCATGGCGCGTTGCGGCCACCGATCAGGCGGAGCAGCAGGGCAATCGCCGCCAGATCGGCCGCGGCAAAGAGCAATTTGTAAACGATCGGCACCGGCAGAAAGCCGGCTGAGCCCGGCAAAGATCAGCTCCGTTCCCGGCGGATAGATCGCGCTGTAATCGCGGTGATTGATCTGGCTCCAGGCAGGGAACTGTGCGCGCAGCGGCGCCAATTGCTCATCGTTAGGCGCGAGGACGTAGGGATTGAAGCCGGCGTTCTGAACTTTCCCTTCCCACTGATAACGCCAGAGGTCGTCGCCCGGCTCGAGCGGGAGCACAACAAAGCGCAGGAGAAGCGCCACACTCCAAAAAATGATCGTCGCCCGGCGGCCGGCCGGCAGCTGGCAAAAGAAGAGGCAGCGGCGAAGAACGCGATCCCGCAGAGCACCGCGGTCTCGACAAACTTTACCGGCATCGAGGCATAACGCCAGTCGTCGAACCGGTGCAACGCGGCGAGGAGCAGGATCTCGGCGAGAAGCGCGAGCCAGAGCCGCGCGTGCCTAACGAACCACATCGGCGGTCTTTCCTTTGCTGATTCGCTGCAGGCCGAGCCGGTAAGCCGCGACATCCACAATTTCCGCCACCCGACGTTTGAGACGCCGGGCGCGCGTGGTAAGGAAGAGGAGGAAGAGCGCGTAGGGAATCAGGATTCGCCAGTCCACTCCGCCACTGTTGAGGTCGCGGTAGATGATCATCGAGAGGACAAGCAGGTTGATGATGACCGTCGTGGTGACGAAGCGATAACGAAGCCGCACACGCGTCAGGCATTTCGGGCCGCCATGATATTCGGTTACGGTCCGAAGGATGACGCTCCAGAAAAAGTTGCCGTATATCTGGATGTCCCATTCCTTCCAGCCGGTATCGGCGG
The DNA here is from genome assembly GCA_963738045.1 of uncultured Verrucomicrobiae bacterium. GTDB lineage: Bacteria > Verrucomicrobiota > Verrucomicrobiia > Chthoniobacterales > UBA10450 > Palsa-1392. The sequence goes on from CAVTUX010000004.1 coordinate 868,541, forward strand.
AATAGCTCCAGCCTTCTTCCTCCAGCAACTCGAAGATCGACTTCAAGAGGGCGTTCCGCTCCACGCCCTCCTCGCTCCAATAGACGCGTCCCCGCAGATTTCCTCGTCCCGCTTTTCCCGAAGGCATTTTTTCGTGCGTGCCGATAACGCCGCGCGGGGTGCGCTTGAATTGCAGCCAGGTAAAATAGCGATTCCAGCCGCGCACCAACGGTTGCGCAAAGGCGAGGAACATGACGAGCAAACGCGCCGGCGCAGTGTCGAACTTCGGCTCGATGCGCGCCCGCAGCATGTAGGAAAGCGCGACGCAGAGCGTGCCACCGAGCATCAGATAGGGGACGATCCGCAGCACCGGGAGGAAAATTCCGAGCCCAAACAGAAAAAGCGTGAGCACGAACCATTCGATGCTGCTGAGGTAGTTCGCGATTTCCGACTGCGGCGACGGGTAGATCGATTGGAAAAACCCTTCGCCGAAAATCCCGTGATAGATGATCGGACGATTGATGAACCAACTGAAGCGTGGCGAACCGTAGATTTGCCCCCGCCATTTGGCGGTCCCGGTCGGGCCAAAAAAAATCAGGTGCTTGAATCGCAGCATCGATTCCGCTTCGCCGTAACCGGCCTGCTGTTTGCGAAACGCTCTTAACGTGAAGCGGCGATGATGCCAGACAATCGCGGTCGGACTAAACGCGATGACGTGGCCTTCCTGTTGCAGGCGCCAGCAGAAATCGACGTCGTCTCCCGCCTTGCGATACTCGATGTCGAAGCCGCCGACGGTGTCGAAGGCCCAGCGATAAAAGGCCATGTTACAACCCGGGAATGTGCTCGGCCACGGTGTCGGTCAGGAGGACGTGGCTCGGTCCGCCGGGCGCCGCCGCCACGCAGGCCTGCACCCAATTTTCCGCCGGCGGCGAAATGTTCGGGCCGCCCACCCCCGCGTAGTCGCCGCTCACGAGCGTGCCGATCAAATAATACAGCCAATCGGGATCGGCCATGCAGTCGGAGTCGGTGTAGGCCAGCACTTCGCCTTTGGCGGCAGCGGCGCCGGCGTTGCGCGCGTAGCTCAGGCCGTGATTATCCTGGCGGATGTAGCGGATGTTGGGAAAACGGGCGGCAATTTCCGGCGTGTCATCGGTCGAGCCATCGTCAACCAAAATGGCCTCGTAGGCCGGGTATTTGATTTTGCCTAACGACTCGAGACAGGCGGCGAGCGTCTTCGCGCCGTTGTAGGAACAGACGATGACCGAGACGAACGGCGTTCGCGGCAGCTCGCGATGCGGCAGCGAGGCGTCGTCCTGGCCGAGTCTTTTTTGCAGGGTAAAGAACGATTCTTCGGGGTGCGATCGCGCCTGACGAGTCCGAAAGACCAGTCGGTGATCTCCTGTTCGCCGGTGTACCATTCATCGGTCCAGGCGAAAAAGATCGTCCCGGCCAGTCCGCAGCGCACCACGCTGTCGACGTGCCAGCTGAGCATTTCGCGCCTGCTCCTCCTCGGAGTGGCGAATCGTATCCATCCCGAATTCGCCGAGCATGAGCGGCTTTTCCTCCGCCAGATTTTGCAGGCGAAGGAGGTACTTTTCGAAGTCGCGCTGATCGTGCAGGTAAACGTTGAAGCAGCAGAAATCGACGTTCTGCGGCAGGAGATACTCGGTTGGCGGATAACTGGCGTAGGAAAAGAGAACGTTCGGATCAGCTTCGCGGCCGACGCGGATCAGGGTTTCAACGAATTCCGTGACCCGCCGCACGCCGAGCCAGCGCACCATGGTGGTCGGGATCTCGTTTCCGACCAGATAACCAAAGATGGCGGGATGCCCGGCGTGTTTCGCGACCGCCTCGCGGACCAGCCTTGACGATCGCTCGCCGCGTTTTTGCCCGGGCGAGAAACTCGACATGCTTCGCCCACGGGAGCGTGATGAGGACGCGCACGCCGGCTTCCGCGCAACAATCGAGAAACCAGCGCGGCGGCAGATGATAGATCCGTGCCACGTTGATCCCCAGCTCGCGCATTTGCGCGAGGTCACGCCGCGCCTGCTCTGCGGTGCCAAGATAATCGCCGGCCGCGTCCGGCTTGAATGGTCCGTAGGTGGCGCCCTTGACAAAAAACTTGCGGTCGCCCTCGAAGAAGAACTTGGCGAGAGAACGGACGCGAACCGGCGAAGTTTGACTCACGAGGAGCTTTTCCTAGTGCAGAGAGCCAAGGGACGCAAAGGTTTTGCGCGACTCCGGCCTAACGAAAAGCCTGCGCCAGCGCCTCGTGCACGATGCGCGCCGTCCGCTCGATCTGCGCCGGTTCGTGCGCGGTCGAGAGGAAGCCGGTTTCAAACTGCGAGGGCGCAAAGTAAACGCCCGCGTCGAGGCAGTGATTGAAAAAGCGAACGAACCTGCCGATGTCGCTCCGACGCGCGTCCTCGAGATTGAGCACGGGCCCGGCGGTGAAAAAGAGGCAAAACATCGAGCCGATGCGATGAAAGCTCGCCTCTGCGTTGGTCTTGCCTAACGAATTTTTCGTTGCCTGCTCGAGTTGCGCGCCGAGCTTTTCGAGCTGCTTCCAGCCATCGACTCGCTCCAATTCGCGCAGTTGTGCGAGGCCGGCCGCCATCGCAAGGGGATTGCCCGAGAGCGTGCCAGCCTGGTAGACCGGCCCGAGCGGCGAAAGCTTATCCATGATTTCGGCGCGACCGCCAAAGGCCCCGACCGGCAATCCGCCACCGATGACTTTGCCGAGCGCAGTGAGGTCCGGACGGATTCCGTAGACTTCCTGCGCGCCACCACGCGCCACGCGGAAGCCGGTCATCACCTCGTCGAAAATGAGGAGTGCGCCATGCGCGCTGCACTCAGCGCGGAGGCCCTCAAGAAAACCGGGCTGCGGGAAATAAAGACCGGCATTGGCCGGGATCGGCTCGAGGATGATCGCGGCGATCTCGCCTGGATTGTTTCGGAACGCGGCGCGCACGGCCTCGAGGTCATTGAAAGGAAGCGCGATCGTCAGGCTGGCAAATTCCTTCGGGACGCCGGCGCTGTCGGGTTGTCCATGGGTAAGAGCGCCGCTGCCCGCGTGGACGAGGAGCGAATCGACATGCCCATGATAGCAGCCTTCAAACTTGATGATCTTGTCGCGCCCGGTGAAACCGCGCGCCAACCGAACGCACGACATGGTCGCTTCGGTCCCGCTGTTGACCATCCGGACCTTTTCAACCGACGGAACCCAGCGACAGATCAGTTCCGCCATCTCGACCTCGAGCGGATTTGGAATTCCAAAGCTGACGGCGCGGGTGGCGGCTTCGCGCACGGCATCGATTACGACCGCCGGGGCATGCCCGAGGATCGCCGGTCCCCACGTGCCGACATAGTCGATGTATTCCTTTCCATCGACGTCCCAGATGTTGGCCCCCGCGGCGCGATCGACGAAAAACGGCTCGCGCCCCAGACCGCGAAAGGCGCGCACGGGAGAATTGACTCCACCGGGAATGCGCAGGCGGGCACGGGCAAACAGCACGGACGAAAGACCGGACATCACGCCAACGTTCAACGTTCAACGTTCAACGCTCAACCCCGAAAGCATTTGGAGTTGAGCGTTGAATCAAGGGAGCCGGTTCGTTGACACACCGAAAGCGCGCGCCTACGCTCCGGTTCCTAAAATCGGCGGGGTAGCCAAGTGGTAAGGTCGGGGTCTGCAAAACCTCTATTCGCGGGTTCGATTCCCGCCCCCGCCTTTTTTCATAGGTAAATTCGCGCAAGTCAACGCGAGAAAATGCCCAATTCAGAACAGAAATCAGAACACGTCCACTGATTTCAGCCGTGTTTGCTGATGCTCGCCGATTCCGCGACCTTAGCTCCATCCCGATTGCGTCTGAGCCGCCTTTGAAATGCAAGCCCGCACGAGCCGAGAACGGGCCTTGTTCTCGGGGGAACAAAAGGCCGGGCGTTTCAACTTCGTTGAGGGGATCCGGCTCATCGGCCGGAGATTGCATTTTCGCGTTTGGAACCAAGGCGAGCGCAGCAGAGAATCGCATCATCGCTGCAAATGGGAGAAGTGAAAACTTTCCTTAGAATCATTGGGATAATTTACGCGAGGCTGGTAGCGGGCATGCTCGCGTTTGTGATCGCCAGTTTTGAGCAAATGCCGCCGACGCCGGACGCGGCGCCGGCAAGCGGCGGCGGCGCTAGTCGGTACGACATGAATGCAGTTCGAGAGGGATACGATGCGGGCAAAGAGACGGGAGAAAAACAGTGGTCGTTCGGTATGGACATGCCAACCTCTGCGGCGATGAGTAACCTCGCGCGCGGTAGTCACTGGCAGCACGGCAGTAAAGGGGATCCAGTTGCCTGGGCTCTCAGCTTTAGGCAGGGATTCAGTGAAGGTTTCTGACGAAGCTCGGCATACAAATCGGCCGGCCACAGCGGATGCAGAAAAATACGATCAGCCCTCATATTGGGCCGGCTACAAAGGGGGTTACGCGTCAGCCAATCTCGAAGGGGATGAAAGGGAGCGAATACTTCGCGGAAGCGACTTGGTTCGGTTCATGCAGCCGATCTTGTGTTGACACAAAATTTGGCGCCGCCCTACGCTCGCGGACAGTTCCACTAAAATTCAACCCCAAGATACCTCAATGAAACTCACATTGTCTACAGCGATCTTCGTTGCGTTGATCTGCGTTTGCAGCGCGCAAGTGTCTCCGACCCCTTGCACCCTCTGCGTCCCGACTCCGATGCCCTCCTGCCCGCCGTATTACCCACCGTGCCCCAGCCCGAGCCCAGCGCCGTTCACTTTTCCCGCTGACCCCGCCTGCCCAGTCACGGCTACACCCTGGCCGAACGATCAGCATCCTTATGTGACAGTTCCTTCTACGTATCAACCAAACACGCACATCACCCCTGGCGGGGCGCCGCTCGGATGGCGCGTGTTTGCGCCCTCCTCAGGAAGAAAACGGCCGGCCATTTTGCTGATCCATGGAGGTGGATTCAATTCCAACGCTCACGGGCCCTTCCACGACAACCGCCTCGAGAGCATCGCAACGGATCTTGCCAACGCGGGTTATTATACCCTGGTCGTGGGCTATCGACTCGCGCGACCGGGCCTCATCCCGGGGCAGGAATGCCATGACAACGACGCTTCGATGGACATGTCCGGCGTCGCTCCGATGCAGTCGAAGGACATCGAAGCATTAATCAGGGCAGCGCGGGCGGATTCGCACTGTAACGGCAAGGTGGGCGTCCTGGGCGGGTCCGCGGGAGCAACCCATGCCATATACGCTGCGCTTGATACGCACCGCGACCCGGTCGGGACGTGGCCGCAGTGGAACACCTTTCGAAACGACCTGCCAAATGCCGCGGTCGGTCTCTCCGGGGCATATGATTTCGCCGATCGCACAGCGCTCCCCTATTGCGACAAGAACGGCGGCGATATCTTGGAGCTCTTCCAAATGGATATCGAGAATTACACCCGGAAGGTCTGTGCCCTCGACCAGCGCCCGCTCTCGCCAGTAGGTGTCCTCGATAATCACGGCCACCACACCGTTTTTCCACCGCTGCTTTTCTTCTCTGCTCCGAATGATCCGGTGCCGATCACCCAGCTGACGGATCTCTCCTGCGCGCTCGATAACATGGGCATTCCCTACATGGCGGAAATCGTGACGGGGGATCAGAACTGCCATAAACACTCCTTTGACTATTGGACCGCAGTCAGCACTGAAGTAATTTGCTTCTTCAATGCCTACCTGACTCCCAATCCCTGTTCTAACTGATCTGAGTCTGCGGTCGAGCCGAGGAGGGCCGGTGGAGGCTGTTCCTCGCTGGCCTCAGAGCGAGCACTGCATCAACCGTATGGTGTCGCCAATCGTGGCAGAGGTTGAAGGTCCCTCGGCAAAACCCGCGAAATCTGCGAAACATACGGTAGTCCCAGTCCGCAATCGACTTTCGCGGGTTTTGCTGGTTTCGCGGAGGCGATGCTTACGCTGCACTCGATTACTGCCGCGTGGACGTAGGCATAAGCACTTCGCTAGGTCTGCCGGTCGGCGGATTGATTGTCGTAACCGAAAGCCTGCGCGGATACGCTGCCGCCAACGTCTTAACTTCGGCTCGTTGAAAGCCGTGGCGGTCCCGCAAGTCACGCAGAGTGCCGACGCTGCCGCCGTAGGGAGGAAATACGCTGAGAGGCGTTTCTCCGCGCTGCCATTGCGGATCTGCCATTACCTTGTTCAGCATCGCCAAAGCTTGCAGATGGCACCAGCGGACGATTTCCACCCCCCGTCGCGCGTGATCCTCTGCGAGGATGAGTCCACTTGTGCGGTCCTCCATCAACGCATCGGCGACACATCGCCCGCCAGCCACACTTGTTCCATTCCCGCCCCCGCCTCATTGCCGAACCGGACGGGCACCGCATGAAAGTTGCCTCCCATTCTCGCTTTGAAGACCTTTTGCAACGCTTGCGAGAGCGGCCGCAATTGCTTGGCCCTTGGGAAGGTGCGGCGTATCGGGTCACGACGCTCGATTACCCGCGTCCGAAGAGCATTCTGCTTGGCCAGGGAAGCTTTCTCCACGGTGGCCGCTGGAATGCGATCGCCTCCTTCCGCGCGGTTTATGGCAGCACTCTCGACACCGTGGCAGTTGCGGAGTCGCGCGCGACCGCAGACTACGCACGCGTTCCCTGGCCTTTTCGTACGCCGCGACTCCTCGTCGCGATCGAATTTTCGCTCCAAGCGGTGCTCGACTTAACGGATGCATCGACTCGCAGGGAACTCGGCCTTACCCTCGACGCACTGCGAGAGGAAGATTGGCGCAAGGCGCAGGAGCACGGGCGGGAGAGTCTGACACAGGCAATAGGTCGTGCCGTTTTTTCGAACAACGGGGAAGGTCTTCTCGTGCCCTCGGCGCGGGTGCCGCAGGGTGTGAACGTGGTTTATCTTCCGGAGAATCATTGCACAGCCAGTCGGGTCGCTGTGCTCGAGTCCGATAAACTTGACCGGCTCCGCTTGCAGTGATGCCACATGCATATATGCATGAACAAATGCTTGCGCTTCTGCCGGACGCTAGTTAAAGTGGAAACATGAAAGCAAAGAAAAAAACGGCCCGGCGAAGCGAAATCAGCGCACGCGTCCAAGAAACCGCCGCCGTTTATCACCCTGCCATGAGGCTGCCCGAGCCGCCGGCGATTGAAAAAATCGCCCAGAAGTTTGGCCTGCGGCAGGAAACTCTTAGTCGCATGACTGGCTTCTCGCTCCGCGCGGTCGCCGGTTGGAGCAACGGCAAAACTCCCTCGGCTCCGGTGCGCCGCGCCCTCGTCGAAATGGATCGACTGCTCGACAGCCTCTCTCGTCTCATGAAACCAAAAGACGTTGGCCGCTGGCTGAAAGAGCCGAACCCGGCACTCGATGGTTCCACACCAGTCCAGGTGATCGAGCGCGGTCAGACCGATCGAATCTGGCGGCTTCTCTATTTCCTCGAATCCGGCGAGCCGGGTTGAGAAGTTTCGGATTCCATTTCCTCCCGGAGGCGCCAAACTTGCGGCCCCGCGACGGCGCGGCCAGAAGCGCCTTGTCGGCGATTCGGTGAGCTCCGAACGCGCGAGATGCAAAACCGGCTCATTGATGCAAATGTTTGGAGTCCGCTTTGCGTATTACCAGTTATGAATGACCGACCGCACTCGCCGCACGGGAAGATCAACCTCCACGGAGATGGTCTCGGCGTCCCCTCTCCAGAGATGGTGGAGAAGCGGGCGCGGGAAATCGCCATGATAGACGAGCGAAATCCGGATGAATTTACCGAGGCAGACTGGCATCAGGCAAAGAATGAGTTGATCGGCGTGGGAGGGTCCCATGCGCCAGAAGTGGACGATGAGGTGGACGATGAGCTAAGTGAGCGCGACGATGTTCCGGGTGCCTCAGGCCATCGTGCACCAAGAAGTGGCTTCGAAGAAGATGAGAACGTCGGGGAGGAATTGGTCAGCGGCGGGATCGAGGAAGCGGCTCACGATCAGATGCTCGAGGCGAGGCGCGAAGAATTGGATCAGGAACGCGAACAGAAGTGAAAAGCGCCCCAGCAATAGACGAAGTCGCGCCGCGAACGCGGCAAGCCGCAACGATCCGATCGAATGATCGCCGGAATGCCCTCCTGGCGCGTTATTGCGAGGTGCGCCGGTTCACGGAGCAGCTCTGTGAAACGCTCCAGCCGGAAGACTGCGTCGTGCAGTCGATGCCCAACGTCAGCCCAACGAAATGGCACCTCGCGCATACCAGTTGGTTTTTCGAGACCTTCATTCTCAAGGTCTGGATGGCGGATTACCGACCGGAAAACCAGCAATACGCCTATCTCTTTAACTCCTATTATAACGCAGCAGGCGACATGCATCGGCGGGACCTTCGCGGGCTGATCTCGCGTCCGACACTTTCCGACACCTACCGCTTTCGCAGGTCGATCGATCAGCACATCGAGGAATTACTCGGGCGAGCGGAAGAAGAATTGCTCGTGGAAATCGAACCGGTTTTTTCGATTGGGTTGCATCACGAACAGCAACATCAGGAGCTGCTCGTGACCGACATCAAGCATGTCTTTGCGCAAAACCCACTTCATCCGGTCTACCGCGAACGCGATGAGTTGATTGCGCCTCGCCGGGTCGCTCCGGCGAACTTTATCGACTTCCCGGAAGCGATTCTTGAAATCGGGCACGACGGGCAGGACTTCAGCTACGATAACGAGGGACCGCAGCATCGCGCGCTGGTTTCCTCGTTCTCGCTCGCGACCCGCCCGGTGACGAATGGCGAATACCTCGAGTTCATGGAGGCGGATGGCTACAAACGGCCGGAGTTTTGGCTGTCGTTAGGCTGGACGACCATCAGCGACCCTGTCTCGGGCGGATGGAAGGCGCCGCTTTACTGGACGAAGCAGGACGGCACCTGGTGGAACTTCACCCTCGCCGGACTCCGCCCAATCGACGAATCGGAGCCCGTCACGCATATCAGCCATTTTGAAGCAGACGCTTTCGCAAACTGGAGCGGGGCACGCCTGCCGACTGAGTTTGAATGGGAATGCGCCGCGCGCGACTTACCGATCGAAGGCAATTTCGTCGAAAGCGAACGCTTTCAACCCGCGCCGGTGGAAACGGAGCCTAACGACAAGCTGACGCAAATGTTCGGCGAGGTCTGGCAATGGACGCGCAGCGCCTATCTCCCCTATCCCGGCTATCGTGCCGCGCCCGGTGCGCTCGGCGAATACAACGGCAAGTTCATGAGCAACCAGATGGTCCTGCGCGGCGGCTCCTGCGCCACCTCGCGAAGCCACATTCGCGCGACCTACCGCAATTTCTTTCCACCGGACAAACGCTGGCAATTCAGTGGCATCCGGCTGGCGCGCGATCCGTCATGAATCGCACCACCGGCGGACTTGCGTTGCTTGATCTCGAGCCGGCGCGCTCCGATTTTCTGGAGCAGGCGATCGCCGGACTCTCGAGTTCGCCGCGCACCTTGCCGACCAAGTTCTTTTATGACGAACGCGGCTCGGACCTGTTTCAGGAAATCTGCGATCTCCCGGAATATTATGTCACCCGCACCGAAACCCAAATCCTGCGCCGTTATGTTCCGGAGATGGCGGCGTCGATTGGCGAGAACGCGGAGATCGTCGGGTTCGGAACCGGCGGGGGCGTGAAAACTCGGATGTTGCTCGAGCAACTCGAAAATCCAATCGCCTACGTGCCGGTTGACATCTCAAAACAACGGCTGACCGACTCTGCCGAAGCGCTCAGCCGCGAGATGCCGGCGCTGGAGGTCCTGCCGGTGTGCGCCGACTATCTTCAGTCGCTGGAATTGCCGATGCCAACACGTACACCCGATCACATCGCAGTTTTCTTTCCCGGCTCGACCATCGGCAACATGCAACCAGAGGTCGCGCGTGATTTCCTCACTCGCGTTGCCGGATTGTGCGGACATAGCGGCGGACTCATTATCGGCGTCGATCTGCAAAAACCGCGTGAAATCCTGGAAGCGGCCTACAACGACACCGCCGGGGTAACCGCCGCCTTCAACCTCAACCTGCTCGTCCGGGCAAACCGCGAAATCGGCGCCGACTTCGATCTGACTCGCTGGCGGCATCGCGCCATCTACAACGAGAAAGCATCGCGCATCGAGATGCATCTGCTCAGCGAGGGCGAGCAGATCGTGCATCTGGGGGGGCGGCGATTCCAATTCGCGCCGGGCGAGAAAATCATCACAGAATTCTCCTACAAGCATACGATCGAAGGCTTCAACGTCCTCGCCGCCTCGGCCGGTTTTCAGCTCGCGCGCGTCTGGACGGATCCAGAAAAACTTTTTGCCGTTTTCCATTTTACAACACGCTAAGCGATCGAGTGTAGTGGCGGGGTGTCGCCCGCTGGAGCGTGGTTTGCGCGGCTGACACAGCCGTCTCTACACCTGGATGCATCCGCTTGTTCAACTGATCGGCGTCCGCAAAAGCTTTAACGGCACGACGGCGCTCCACGCCACCAATCTCGAACTGAAACGCGGCCTAACGACCGCCCTGATCGGCCCAAGCGGATGCGGCAAATCGACTTTGCTCCGGTTGATCATTCGACTCATCGAGCCGGATGCGGGCGCGATCAGATTCGATGATGTCGTCATGACGGCCGAGAATACGCCAAACCTTCGACGGCGGATCGGTTACGTGATTCAGGAAGGCGGCCTCTTTCCGCATCTCAGCGCTCGCGCAAACGTCCTTCTCATGTCGCGCCATCTCGGCCGGCCGGCTTCCGAGACCGACCCGCGTCTCGATGAACTCTGTGCTCTTTCCCAGTTTCCGCGTACCGCACTGGAACGTTATCCAATCGAACTGTCCGGCGGCCAGCGCCAGCGCGTCAGCCTGATGCGTGCGCTCATGCTCGCGCCCGAATTACTCCTGCTCGACGAACCGCTCGGCGCTCTCGACCCACTCGTTAGGTCGGCGTTGCAAAAAGATCTGAAAGAAATCTTCGCGCGCTTGAAACAGAGCGTCGTCCTGGTCACGCACGACATGGCGGAAGCGGTTTACCTCGCAGACGAGATCGTCCTCCTGAACGAGGGTCGGATCGTGCAGCGCGGCACGGCTGCGGAGCTGCGTGACTATCCGGCTAACGCGTTCGTCTCCGATTTCATCAATGCACAACGAAGTGTGAAATTTTGAAAACGTCGCTCCTCTTGATCGCGTTCCTCTTTGGCGTCGCCGCTTCGGTTGTGGCAAAGCCGATCGTCGTCGGCTCAAAGAAATTCACCGAGTCGTATGTGCTGGGTGAAATCGCAAAAACCGTCCTCGAACGCGCCGGATTTCAGGTTGAAGAGCGTCCCGGCATGGGCGGGACCATCATCCTCTGGCAGGCCCTGAGAATCGGACAGATTGATCTCTATCCCGAATATAGTGGCACGATCGATGAGGAAATTCTGAAGACGAAGGAACCGCTGGAGGCAAATGAAATGCGGCGAGCTTTGGAAAAATTCGGCGTCGGAATTTCAACGGACCTCGGATTCAACAATACGTACACCCTGGTCATGCACCGGACGGAGGCGGAGAAACTCGGTATTCGAACGATCAGCGATTTGCGCCAGCACGAAAATCTGAAGCTCGGCCTGACTCATGAGTTTCTTGATCGCCGGGATGGCTGGCGTCCACTCGCGGCAGCCTATGGCCTGACCATGCCTAACGTGAGCGGAATCGACCACGCGATCGGATACGCCGCCCTCGCCAACGGTTCGATCGACGTGAAGGACGCCTATTCCACCGACGCCAAGATTGCGGAAAACGACCTCGTCGTCCTGCGCGACGACCGTCACTTCTTTCCGGAATACAAGGCCGTCTTCCTTTACCGGCTGAGCCTCGATCGGCGCGCAGTCGACGCACTCAACGACTTTGGGAAAATCGACGAAGCGAAAATGACCGCACTCAACGCCGCTGCTGAGCAGACCAAGAATTATGCCTACGCCGCCTCGCTTTACTTCAATGCCGCGCCTGACAGCAGCGCGCCCCGATCACAGCTTCTCCACAACCTTGCGCGTTGGATCGGTCGGCATCTCGAACTGGCCGGCATTTCACTCCTGCTTTCCATCCTGATTGGCCTGCCGCTCGGAATCGCCGCTAGCCGCGGTGGCGCGCTCGGTCACGGAATCCTCGCGATCGTCGGGATGATTCAAACCATTCCCTCGCTCGCCCTTCTCGCGCTCCTTGTGCCGGTCCCGTTTCTTGGCATTAGTGCGATGACTGCGATTGTCGCGCTCTTTCTTTACGGATTGCTCCCGATCGTCAGGAACACGGCCACTGGTTTGCAGGATATTCCGCCCGCCTTGCGCGATTCCGCGATCGCGCTTGGGCTCGAACCGTTTGCGCGCCTCCGAAAAATCTACCTCCCGCTCGCCTCCCGCACCATCCTCGCCGGGATCAAGACCAGCGCGGTAATCAATATAGGAACCGCCACTCTTGCCGCGCTGATCGGCGCCGGCGGTTTAGGCGAACCGATCCTGAGCGGACTCAACCTCAATGACAACGCCACGATCCTCGAAGGGGCCATTCCCGCCGCGCTCCTCGCTCTTCTCGTCCAGGGAATGTTCGATCTTCTTGATCGCGTTCTTATTCCACGGGGATTGCGGCTTGGAAGTTAGACGTTTCGCCCGGACAGTGCCTGTCTCTCCGTCGTTAGGCCGCTTCGAACTGGCTCGGCACAAGGATCGCGTCACTCATGCCGTGGAGCAGTTTCTTGTCCGCCGGACAAATCGTGGCGAGCGCGCCGCGCAGCGTGACGCGCTCCGGCTCGACAAAATAATACGGGCACAGACGCACTCGGCCACGCATCGTCTTGAGTTCGCCCGTTTCGTTATCCCAATACGGGTGATCGAAGAGCCGGCCCTTGTGAAACCGCTGCATGATGGTCGGCTCCTCCTCGAACCTGACCAGGGCGTCGTTGATCCGTTGCTGCCATTCCGCGTGCGGCAAATCCGCGCCCAGCGCCACGCCGCGACTGCCCCAGCTTAAGGGCGAGAATCCACTCACCTTGAGCAGAAGATCGCGCTCCTTTTGGCTGAACTTGGCCGCTTCGTGCCAATTCTGAATCTCAAGGCGGGGTATGACCGCGTGCTGCGGCAAGGGCGTGGGGTCGAGAATCCAGGTGTAGGGGAGAATCCGTTGGAAGGTGCGAAAATATTTGTCGCCCAGCTCGCGTCGCCAGAACTCACGCAGCGGCTGGAGCCAGAAGAGCGCGAACCACATCTTCTCCTCGAGATAAGGCTTGAAGGGCGGCGTGACGCTGAGTTCACCGTGGCCCGCGGCCTCCATTAGCGCGCTAATGCCGGGGAGATTTGGCAAATCAAATAGCTCGAAGAACCGGTAAACATCGCGCCCGGGTTGGGGCTGATAATTTTCCGCCGGGAGGACACGCCACCGCGGGGTCAAGCGACCTGCCGGCTTGCTCGTTTCGTCCCGTAAGCTGGACGCTTGCGCTAGCCCGCCAAAGCGCGCGCTCAATTGCCGAACGAGCCACTCCATCTCCGGTCGGTAAGTAGCCGATTCCTGCGAAACAAGAATGTCGCCTCCCTCCGGCAAGACGGTAGCGAAGCCGTCGAGCATTCCGTCCGCGCCGCCGATCACGTCGGAACCGAGACCAGCATAGGTTTGATTCAGCCAGCCGGTTAATCCAATCCCGCCCGGAACCGAATCGGTTTCCGCGATCGTCCACCCTTCATCGTCCAGGATGAGATCCGGCCGGATGACGCGTGGGAGCAGATCGCGGAATTCCTTCCGGCGCGAATACCCGACGAGAGCAGGCGGCTTCCCAATGTCGAGATAGCGCGCGACCCATTCCGGCTGCTTGCCTTTAACGCTTTGCTGGTAGAGCTGATTACAGGCGCGCTGGAAAACGAAAAGCTGGTGCCCGAGGCGCTCGAGATTAGCCCGAAGCCTTGCTTCGATCGGGAAAGGTTCCGGCGAAATGAGCCACTCTTTTTCCGCGAAGAGGCCTTCGGCGGGCCGGGCAGCGCGGATGGAATCGAGACGATCCGTTTGCGCGATCATGTCAGGCGGCAACTTCGTCTGGCATGCTCAAAACGGGCAGGACCTTTTCGATTGCATCCCGGTTCGGCCCCAGCCAGGGCGGAAGGACGAGCGACTCGCCTAACGAGGCCATTTCTTCGTCGACATGGAAACCGGGCCCGTCGGTGGCGAGCTCGAACAGTACGCCGCCGGGTTCGCGGAAGTAAACCGACTTGAACCAGAAACGGTCGATCACCGGAGTCGGGTGCGCTCCGCCGCGCAAAACGTTTTCGCGTATTTCGAGTTGGTGGGCCTCATCCTCGACCCGCCAGGCGAGATGATGAATGCTGCCTGTTCCCCACGCGCCGCGTGGCGATTCGGGCATGGAACGGAGATCCACGTATTGCCCGGAGGGACTCGCCGCGGCGAGTCCAGGACGTGCAGAAGCACGTCCTTCCGTTTGCGAAACGGCGTAACGCTGCCAACCCTCTTCCTCGCCAATTTTCCGGAAACCAAGCGATTCGACGAGGAACAAAACCGTTTCCTCGAGATCGCGCTCGACCATCCGTGCGCTCTCCAGGCCGCGAATCTGCCGCTCGACCGGAATCGGACTTCGTTCCCATGGAGTGAAGGGACGCCCTAACCCGCCTCCGCCTTGGACGGGCTCCGCCGTGGCGAGCGAGCTTTCGCTTTCTGTCAGTGTAACCCTCAGTCCATGCGGATCAGCCAGCGGGAGAACTCGCTGACCAAATCGAATTTCCGGTTCAAAAACCCGCGTCCCGTAACGAGCAAACCGCGCGCTCCAAAAGTCCAAACTTCCCGGTGGAACCGCCAGCGACACCTCGGTGCTCAATCCGTATCCGTCGCGACTCGGTGCGAGATCAGCCCACGGGAAAAACGTCAAATCGGTTCCAGGATGTCCCTCGGCGTCGGCGTAGAAGAGGTGGTAGGTGCCGGGGTCGTCCTGGTTGACGCTCTTTTTCACCAGTCGCATCCCGAGAACACCAGCGTAGAAGTCGAGATTCTCCTGCGCAGGTCCGGCGATGGCGGTGACATGATGAAGTCCGGTGGTCGATTTCATAGGCAAGGCGATCGGAACGAAACCATAGCCAATTTCTGAAATTGTGCCGAATTCGCTTGATGGACTAAATCGCCTCCCTCCCGATTTGTGGCAGGAGCTGGGACAATGGGCTGCCGAAGAACTGCGGAGCGTGAACGGCCAGATGGAGTATCTTTTGCGACAGGAGGTCACGAACCGATAAACCGCCGGAGCGGATAAGGAGACGGAAGAATATGAGACGACCATGTCCAGCGATGCGTCCCCCGGGAGGGACGGGCTGGAAAACCCGCCTGTTGTTGCGCATCCGTTACGGCCGCGCGTCCAGCGTGTGGCTGCCGTTGTTTGTTGCTGGCACATTCGCCTTGGCGAGCGCCGCGCTGGCCCAGCCGCCGGTAATTTTTCTCGTGCGCCACGCCGAGCGTGCTGCGATCAGCGGCCACGTTCCATCCGACACTGGTCTTTCCTCGGAAGGGCGGGCGCGAGCGGAGGCTTTGGCGCAGGCGCTGAAGGACGCACAAATCACCGCCATCTATACCACCGAATACAAGCGTACCAAACGAAACCGCCGCGCCGCTCGCCCAGTCGTTAGGCATCCGGCCGGAAGTGATCCCGGGCGACGACCTCAGGTCGTTGGTCGCGAAGTTGAAAGCAGCCCAGGGAAATGTACTGGTGGTCGGGCATTCCAATACGCTGCCGCAAATCATCAACGCGCTCGGAGTCTCCTCTCGCGTTACCGTCGCTGAGTCCGATTACGACAATCTTTTTCTCGTGGTGCTCGGGAAAAAACCGAAGCTCGTTCGGCTCCACTATCGTTAGGCCGAGGTCTGAGAATGTGGGAGGGGCCTTTGTGCCCCGATCAGTTGGCAGGTCGCTGCCCATCGGGGCACAAAGGCCCCTCCCACATTGACTACTTCTGCTCGAAGAGCGTCGTTGCGCGCGACGCGCTCGCCTTTCAGGAGCACGACCGAGATTGAGGAGAGCGCCCGCACATCCTGCAGCGGGTTGCCATCGACGACAGCATCGTCGCTTCCTTGCCTTTCTCGATCGTGCCGATGCGATCGTCGGCCCGCAGCAGTCTGGCGGCGTTGGAAGTCGCGGCCTGCAGCGCAACCTCCGGCGGAATTCCCGCCGCGACCCAGAGCTCGATTTCGCGCTGCACAGTCGGGCCATGCAGGACGAGGAAGTTGCCCGCGTCGGAGCCGGTCACGAGGATGCACGCCGGCGTGCCAGGCCTTGAGCAGATTGCGGTCGCCCAAGTCCATCGACAGCGGATAATGGCTGAGTCTCTCGCGCATCGATTTCATTTCGTCGCTCGTCGCGGCGTGCTCGGTGCCGGTGAGCAATTCCTTGGTCGTGACCTGCTGGACTAAGCGAACGCTTGAGCAGGTCGGTCTTCCCGTTGGCGAAATCCGTGAACCCTTCCGACCACACTCAGGGTCGGATCGAAGGCGATGCCTTTTGCCTTCATCTCGGCGATGGTCGCGTCCGGGATTTCGTCGCGGAAAGAACCGTGCTCGACCGAGTCCGCGCCGAGCGAGACTGCGTCCGATCACGTCGCGGCTGTCGCCGGTGTGGATCGAGGCCGGCAGTTTTTTGACGTGCGCTTCCTCCACGACGGCGCGGAGCAAGATCGAGATTCATGCGGTTAAAGGTGTGGCCGGGAACGCCGGCTTCGAGGATGCCCTTGATCGCGTTTACGCCTTTCGCCGCCAGCTCATCAACCTGCTTGCGCGCTTCCTCCTGCGTCTTCGGGATGCGGAGGAATTGCGCGTTGAAACCGGCCCGCGCGATCTCCGGCATGTTCTTCGCATACTCGGTGCCGTGGCCTCCTTCGGCAGTGAAGAGCGGGCCGCAAAGAAACAATTCGCTTCCCGAGCTTTTCGCCGCTGTTGAACCGCCGCCGCAGCTTCAGCATGTCATCGACCTTGTCGCCCGCGCTGCGGACCGCGGTGATGCCACAGTAAAGATAGGCCTCCAATTCGCGCTCGTACGACTTTTGCGGATCGAACTTCGACCAATCATCGTAGAAACCGCCCGGGCCGCCGAGATGCACATGCATGTCGATCAAGCCCGGCAGCACCGTCTTGCCGGCGGCATCGATCGGTTCGGCGTTGAGCGTTTTCGCGTCCGGAAAACTGCCGTCGTAAACTTCGGCGATCTTCCCGCCCTTCACGAGCACCGCGCCCGACTCGATCACCTTGCCGTTGCCGACAAAGATGCGCGC
This sequence comes from uncultured Verrucomicrobiae bacterium, assembly GCA_963738045.1. Taxonomy (GTDB): domain Bacteria; phylum Verrucomicrobiota; class Verrucomicrobiia; order Chthoniobacterales; family UBA10450; genus Palsa-1392. The sequence goes on from CAVTUX010000004.1 coordinate 885,796, forward strand.
GTTTTGGATCAGCCAGGTCTGTCCGCGCCGGAGATCGCGCGCCAGGATGCGCGCCTTGACCAGATCGTGCTGACTCCAGGCCTGGTAAGCGCCGAGGAAAAGGAACGGCAGGAGCACCACCAGCACCCAGAGCTTGGCGGAGGCGCGCAGTTTTTCCTCCTTCTCCCAGCGAAACAACTTCGTGGCGATAAAGGTGCCGACCCCGGTGGTGACGAGGAGCGCCACGACCGACTGCCAGTTTGCGAGCAGCGATTCGCCGCGCTGCAGGATGCCGCCGATCCCGGTCATGAGATAGGTCGCGGGAATGAACTGGGTAATATTCTGCAGCCAGTGCGGCATGAAGGTGAGCGGAATGGTCGCGCCGCTCAGGAAGAGCATCGCCATGTAGATCGGCTGGATCAGGATGTTGCTTTCCTGCGAGGAATTGACGACCGCCGCGATGATCAGCCCTAACGAGCGAAAGGCGATCGCACCGCAGACAAACAAAGATGAGAAGCGAGAGCGAGCTGCCCCGGCATGGCCATCCCGTAGAACTGGTGGGCCAGGAAGAGGATCAGGATGACGCTCGGGAGAAAGAGGATCACACCGGTGATCATCGAGGCGGCGAGCAGTGGCACCGGCGTGATCGGCGTCACCTTGTAGCGGCGCAGGATGTTTTCCTCGCGCTCCTGCACGGCGCGCATTCCGGCTCCGAAAAGACCGTTCCCGAGAATGCCGAGGACGATCACCATCGTGACCACCTGGAGAATGGCCGCGCCCTGGCTGGGCATCGAACATCTGGGCAAAGATGAAGAAGAAGGCGAGCGGGAAAAAGATAATTGAAGAAGAGGACGGCGCGGTTCCGGCTGGCCAGCTTCAGGTCGATCTTGAGAAGAGCGAGAAAGGCTTTCATTCGTTAGTCGCGCAGCCGTTTGCCGGTCAGCTCGATGAAGACGTCTTCGAGGGTGGGGCGGTTGAGATGCACGTCGTCGAGTTCCAGTCCCTGGGCGTCGATCCACTTGATCAGCTCGACCAGCGTCTTCGGCGGGCGGCTGGAGCTGACCGAGATCTTGCGCCGATCGTCGCTCACGATCGTGCGAATGGCGTCCGGCCAGGCAGGCAATTCGCCCGCCGGAAGCGGCTCGCCTAACGAAATCTCGATACTCGACTGGGTCGCGCTTTTCGCCTGCAACTCGCCGGCGAGCCGATCGCGATGATGACGCCGTCGTCGATGATCGCGACCCGATCGCAGAGCCGTTCCGCTTCCTCGATGTAGTGCGTCGTCATCAGGATGGTCCGCTTCTCCGCGCGCAACTCCTCGATCAAATCGCGGATCTCGAGCCGCACCTGCGGATCGAGACCGGTCGTCGGCTCGTCGAGGAAGAGCATCTGCGGGTCGTTGATCAGCGCGAGGGCGAGCGCGAGGCGTTGCTTCTGTCCGCCGGAGAGTGTGGCGTAACCGGCTTCGCGTTTTTCCCAAAGCTGCAGGCGGCGCAGGAGCGCGTCGCCGTCGACCTGTCTCGAATAGAAGGCAGCGAACAGGTCGAGCGCTTCGTGCACCTTGATCTTGTCGGGCAGATTCGTCGCCTGCAGGCAGACGCCGATCCGGTCCTTCAAGCCTTTGCTTCTGCCGGTCGGGATCGAACCCGAGCACCTTCACCTCGCCGCCGCTGCGCGGACGCAGACCTTCCAGGATTTCGACCGTGGTCGTCTTGCCGGCGCCGTTCGGCCCGAGCAACCCGAAGACTTCGCCGGCCTGCACTTCGAAATCGATCCCTTTTACCGCCTCGAGCGGCGCCGTAGGATTTGCGCAAGCCGCGGGCGAAGATTACGGAGTCGTTCTGCATTGCGCGAGACTATGCATGGAAAACCGGCTGTCGCGACCCGAGCAATGCGCCTACCCGGCTACATTTTCGCCTAACGAGCATCGTTAGGCAGACAAGGAGCAAAGAGCAACGTCAAGCCGCCGCAGACCTTCGCGAAAAGTTCGCCGTGCCGGAGTAAAAGGTGAGCGCTCCGTCCGTCGGCACTTCCACCGTCCCGGTCAGCACACCTTCCGTGAACTGGCTGCCTTTGGCATCGAGCAGCACCTGCGTGACGCGGCCAAAGCGATTCACGAAACAGGTCACGCCGGTATTGGCGGCACGCACCATCGGGCCGGCGGGTTTCGACACAGCGAAAAATCGCGTTCTCCAGATGTTGCTGCGAACCGGCGGAGCGCAGGAACCAGCCGTCGTTTGTCACGTTGGCAAGCAGGTTCGCCCCGCGCAGGACGAACTGCCGGGTCAACTCGCCGAGCGTATCTTCAAAACAAATCAGCGGCGCGACCATCACCTCGATCTGTCGTCAGGCGAAAAACCACCGGCTCTTTCCCGCGCGTAAAATCGGCCGGCACCTGGTCGCCCACGATTACGTGCCGATGAAGGGCACGGTGTTCCGCCCGGGCACATATTCGCCGAAGGGCACGAGATGCAGCTTGCGATAGACCTGGATGTTCTCGCCGCCGTTCGGAGACGAGGATCGCCGCGTTGTAGTCGCCTTTCTCGTCCGCGTCGATCGTGCCCAGGAGCAAGTCGGTTTTGATCGAGGCCGAGAGATCCATCACAAACCGGTAGTTCTCCTCATCGAGCAGCACCGGCGCGGGCGTGGAGCTTTCCGGCCAGATGATCAGTTGCGGCGGTGGCCGGGTGGCGAGGGCGACCTGCGTCAGCCGGGTCGAATTGCTGCGAAGGTTTTCTCCTGGAATGCCGCGGCTGAATTTTTCCTCGCGCGGCACATTGGCCTGCACGGCCGCGACGCGCAGCGGCTCGGTCGCGCTTTCTATCTGCAAGGCGCGAATGCCGTAGGCGGCAGAGACCGACGATCGCCGCCATCGTGAGGGTAAAATCGAAATGCGGCCGCCGGATGCGCACTTTGGTCTCGAGGAGGAAACGGCGCACGGTCGCGATCGCGATGACATTGGCAAAGGCGACGAGGAAAGATAAGCCCGGCCACCCCGGTGAACTCCGCGATCTGGATGACGGGTAAGAATTTTGTGCAGCGCGACGCCGAGACCGTTCCAGCCCCAGCCGCTGAACATCCAGCCGCGGACCCACTCGAGCGCAGTCCAGGCGGCGGCGAGGATGAGCGCGAGCCAGAGATTATGCAGCGAGCTGAGCCAGGGCGAGCGCGCTTCCGGCGACTCGTTAGGCAGCGCATTTCCTGAATGGAACGCTCGAGCCGTCCGAAAGCTTCGGAGCTGAACTTGGACGTTCTCGCCATCCTGCTTTCGTCGAGCGAGGGCGCGCGGCCTAACGAGTCCGGCGATCCAGCTCCAGATCGCGAAATAGACTCCCATGTAGAGCCCGACCAGAACCAGCCCCGGCACCGTCACGGTGTGCAGCCATGAGAAAACGCCCCAGAAAAAAACAACGCCCGCCACGTAGCCAAGCAGCAGATCGCGCAGCCAGCGGCGCTTTGCTCCTTGCGCCGGAAAACCAGACCGCCGCGAGCAGCGGCGTGAGCGCGATCCAGCAGAGCCAGGTCTGCCCGAAAGGCGCAAAACAGAGCACGGCGAGCACGCCGCTCAGGACCGCGGCGAGCCACGGCCAGAGCCTGAGCCAATTTCGCAGACGGGCGAATTTTCGCTCACTCGAAAAATCAGGACCGCCGCCGGCGCCGCCCGGTCTCCGCCTTCTTCTGCCGGGAAGGAAAGACTGCGTCCTTCAAATCTCGAGCCAGAGCCGGATTGACGCGGAAGGAAGCGCTCTTCACCGTCGTCCATCGTGCGAATGTTGACCTTGTTTGAGACGACGTAATCCATCGACATCAAGCCGGCGAGCGTGTCGAGAAACTCCGCGCCTTCCATTTCCTCCATCCGATCCGACCAATTGCTCGCCGGCCAACGTGCCGCCGCTCACGCCGAGCGTCTTCAGGATCGTAGATTTCACCGCCGTTATAGGCTGATTTCGGCTCATCGGCTCGAGATATTGAGACCTCAGGCGCTGTCTTGCGGCCTGAGATCCGAGACACTCGTTCCGCGCTTCGCAAGCGAAGCGTCTATACTGCGGCGCTCGCGTCCTGCTGCAGCCACTTCCAGAGTGCCTCCAGTTTTCCTCGACCTGCGGTTTGATCGGCCCTGAGCTCGTCGGGCGTAAACTCGCGCGCCTTCCGGACGGCGCTGCGGCGAAGAGGTAATACTTGATCTTTGGCTCGGTGCCGGACCCGCGCACCGCGACGCGCGTCCGGTCCGCCAATTCGAAGATGAGCATCTTCTCCTTCGGAATTTCGTCGCCTTCAACGTCGCGGATTGTGTCGGTCTCGAAATTCCGCACCGCAATCACTTTGCTTCCCAGCATTTCGTCAGGCGGATCAGTCACGTAGGTGGCGAGAAGCCGCTGGATTTTCGCTGCGCCTTCCGCGCCTTCGAAGGTGAGCGCGCCGTTTTTCTCGAGGTAATAGCCGAACTGCGCGATAAACCTGATCGAGCAACTCGTCGATCGTCAGGCCGAGCGACTTGGCGTAGGCCGCGACTTCGCAAAACATGATCGCGGCGCCGTTGCCATCCTTGTCGCGAACGAAATCCGCCCCGCTATAGCCGTAGCTTTCTTCGCCCCCGAAAATGTAAAATGACGAGTGCGCGAGGCGCAGCCGGCGCGTCTCCTCTTCCGGCAGATCGCGGTAATCGACCCCCGCTGCCAGCGGCACAGCCCGTTCGTACTTCTCCAGTTTCGCGCCGATGTATTTGAAGCCGGTCAGCGTCTCGACACAGCGCAGGCCAAATTTTTCCGCGATCGCCTTCTGCAGATCGGTCGTGACAAACGTCTTGATGATGACGCCGCGCGCTGCGTTTTCCGCATTGAGCACGCCCTGGTCGAAAAGCGTCTTCGCCCGGTAATAGGCGATGAGCGAACCAATCTGGTTGCCGGTCAGCAATTTCATTTCGCCCTGTGCGCTCTTCACCGCCACGCCCATTCGATCGCAATCCGGATCGGTCGCGATCACGAGATCCGCGTCGAGCTTTTTCGCCAGCTCGATCGCCAGCTTCAGCGCCTCGGCATTCTCCGGGTTGGGCGATTGCACGGTCGGGAAACGGCCGTCGAACCGGTCCTGCTCGGCCACCACCTCGAAGTTGAAGCCGAGCCGCTCGAGCATCGGCTGGATGATGACGGCGCCTGTGCCGTGAATCGGCGTATAAACGATTCGCAGGTCGCGCTGCGATCGGACCAATTCGGGATCGAGCACGAGGGTCTGCGAGCCGCGCCATGTAAGCCTCGTCGACCTCGTGGCCAAGGGTCATGATATCGCCCGTCCGATTCGTTAGGCGCTGAGCGGTCCGGCGGCATTGACTTTGGCAATGATGCCGCTGGCGTGCGGCTCCACGACCTGTGCGCCGTCACCAAAGTAAACCTTGTAGCCGTTGTCGTGCGGCGGATTGTGGCTCGCCGTCACCACCACGCCCGCGTTTGCGCGCAGGTAACGAACGGCAAAGGAAAGCTCTGGAGTTGAGCGTGGACCGTCGAAGATACAGGCGTCGCAGCCGTTTCGGGCCGCGACTTCGGCCGCGAGGTTTGTGAAATCCGCGGAGAAAAAACGGGTGTCGTGCGCGATCACGATCTTCGGACGTGCCGTTGAGTTTTTCGCGCCCAAACCATTCGCGCAGATAATCAGCCAGACCTTGCGTCGCGCGTCTGACACTGTCGTAGTTCATCGCGTTGGTGCCGACGCAGGGAAACTCCGGCCGGCCGAGTTCGTTAGGCGTGCCGCGTTCGGCCCTGGTCACGATCTTGCCGATCGTCCGGCCCCGGATGCCGCCGGTGCCGAAGGCGAGGGAGCGATAGAAGCGATCGTTCAGCTCCGTCCATTCCTCGGCGTCGACCAACTCCGCGATCGACTGCGCGGCGATCGGCGAAGTCGTGTTCTCGAGAGTGCGGCGGATATTGGCCGCGCTGGATTCGAGGAGTTTTCCGTCCGCACGGCGCTGGTCGATTGTCGGCCATGTTCTCCATTCCGCCACCTTTCCGAAGCACGGCCACTCCTTTGCAAGCGGCGCGGCACGTGACGGCATTGCGGAGGTGTGCTCGACATCGCGAGGAGTTTCGGTCAAGAACGGGCGATGCTGAAGATCGAGTCGGTCTCCAAACAGTTCCGGGGCGGCCAGTTCGGCGTGCGCGATGTCTCGCTCGATTTGAAATCGGGCGTGATCGGGCTGCTCGGCCCGAATGGCGCGGGCAAGACCACGCTCATGCAAATGATCGCCACGATCACGCGGCCGACAAGCGGGCGCATATTGTTTGAAGGCGCGGATGTGACGAAGCGGCCTAATGACGTCCGGCGCAAGCTCGGTTACCTGCCGCAGGACTTCGGAGTTTACGACAACCTGACCGCCGATCGAGTTCCTGACCTATTTCGCCGCGCTCAAGGGCGTGAGCTCGAAAGGACGCGTCATGGAGATGCTCGAACACGTCAATCTGCATCAGTCCGCTAATCGCGCCGTTGGCGGATTCTCCGGCGGGATGAAGCAGCGGCTCGGCATCGCGCAGGCGTTGATCAATGATCCCGCACTCCTAATCGTGGATGAACCGACCGCGGGGCTCGATCCGGAGGAGCGGGTTCGGTTTCGGAATGTTCTTTCCGAGATCGGCTTCGGCAAGCTGGTCATTCTCTCGACGCACATCGTGTCGGATATCGAATCGATCGCGACTGAGATCGCGGTCCTGAAGGCGGGTGCGCTCCTCACAGTCGGGGCGCCCGAGATTCTGCTCCAAGCCTGCGGGGGCAAAGTCTGGCGCGCGGTTGTCTCTTCGGAGGAATTTGACCGGCTGCGGACGAATTTGAAAATCTCGAGCGCGGTCCGGAAACCAGACGGCGTTCACATCCGCTTCGTCGGTCCCGAACCCGCCATCGCCGCCTCGCTGGTGGAGCCGGAATTGGAAGATGCGTTTCTCTACTTGATGAACTTCGGCGCGGCGGAAACGGCGACGCCATGAGTGGCAGCCTCACTCGCCTCGCCGCGATCGTGCGGATCGATTTCCTCGTCAGGTTCCGTCGCGTCTCGACGGTGATCGTCTTCCTCCTCCTGAGCGCATTCGCCTACGTCTGGCTCCCACCGCCGTCCAGCGGCCGGACGCTCATCCAGATCAACGACCACCGTGCGATCTACAACTCGGGCGCGATCGGAATGGGGACAGCGTCATTAGGCATGATCTTCGTCGGGCTTTTCGGCTTTTACGTAATCTCGAACGCGATCCGCCGAGATGTCGTGACGCGCTGTGGGCTGGTCGCGGCCTCGACCCCGATGCGCACGGGCGAATACCTGCTCGGGAAATTTCTCGGCAATGTCCTTTTTCTCACCACTTTCCTCGGCGGCTTCATGCTCACCTCGATGGCGATGCTGCTCGTACGCGGCGAGGCGCCGATCGAGCCGCTCGTTTTTGTTGGGCAATACCTCCTTCTTACACCATCGGCCGTCGTTTTCGTTTCCGCCGTCGCGGTATTGTTTGAATCGATTCCGTTTCTCTCCGGCAAGTTCGGCGACGTCGCTTACTTTTTCTTCTGGATGGCGTTCCTCGGCCTCGTTGTCAGCGGTAAAGCAAGCAAGAACGGCATCAGTTGGGCGCGCTATTTCGACGTCACCGGATTCGGCTTCCTGATGGACCAGATGACGCAGACGCTCCACACCAACTCGCTTTCGATCGGGGCGTCGACCTTCGATCCGAAGAAGGCGCCGGTCGTGTTTCCGGGACTGACGTTGACGCGCGAATGGGTGCTGCCGCGTCTCGCTTCAACTCTGGCTCCGCTCCTCTTCCTGCCGTTGGCTGCGCTCTTTTTCCATCGCTTCGATCCGGTGCGCACGAAGCAGACTTCGGAGAAGACGAGCCGCAACTGGATTGGGCGGCTGCAGAATTTGTTCAAGCCACTGAGCCGGCGCGTCGTCGCTCCTCTGCTGCGGCCGGGGCGCGGTGGTTCCTTTGTCGGGGCGATGTGGAGCGACGCCGCGCTCACCCTCACTCTTTATCCGCTCGTGCTGGTGGCTTTCGTGGTCATCACCGTGTTTTCCATTCCCGCGAACGTCGCGCACATCATGCCGGCCATTTTCGCTGATTCTCGCCATCATCGTTTCGGATGTGGCGACGCGGGACGTGCGGGCGAACACGATTGCGAGTCTGCGGGCCGTGCCGCGCCTGCGAGAGCATTTCGTTTGGTGGAAGCTCGGGTCGGCGCTGCTTCTTGGTTTCTTCCTTTGTGCGGTCCCGATCGTGCGGACGGCGCTCCATGGCGGACGGCCGCTCGCCGCCTTGCTGGTTGGGATCATTTTCGTCGCGGCGACGGCGACTTCGTTAGGCGTGATGACGGCCAATCCCAAGACTTTTATCGTCGTCTTCTTGAGTTTCTGGTATCTGGTGGTCAATGATCGCGGGGCGAAGTCCTGGATGGATTTCGCCGGCTTTTACGGAAGCGGGAGACCAGGAACCATCCTGGGCTACGCGGCCGTGAGCGTGCTGGCGATCGCGCTCGCCGAGGAGTGGCACCGGAGGCGCCTGGCAACGGCCTAACGACGAGGGAGCCGTTTCCGGGTGGGACGGCTGGCGGTGATGTTCTCCTAGGCTTGCCGGAGGATGGGAGCGAGTGTGTCCCCTTGGCCGCGGAGAGAAGAACGACCGTGCTCCCGCTCCGGCCCCATGCACCCGCCGCCGGGACGAAATTTTTCCGGCGCAACGCGGAGAAGTTCGTTCTGTTGTTCTGGGGTCAGTTTCACCATTCCGCAGCCCGCATCAGGATAACCAAGGGTGGCGAAAATTCTCCCTCGAACACGAAAGTCTGGATGCGCCTGATGTGAGCTTTCCACCGCCTCGGGCAGATCGAGGGCGAGGCGACGAAATTGGTCGGCGGTCATGACGTTTGCCTAACGATGGAATCTCATTTCAAGATCGCGATCCTGTAGGTCACGAAGAGACAAACCCCCGCCATCAGGATGAGGGCGAGAACAAAAACCGCATCGGCAAAACGCTCGACCCGAGTATTCTTGTCAACGCTCCGGGTTCGTAGCGCCCAATACGATGCCAGACAGGCAACGAGAAAGAGCAGCGCATCGATGGCCAGCAGATCATCGGCGAATGTGTCGGTCTTGCGCAGGGTAATGACAACCCGAATGAGTCCGATCACCGTCAGGCAAACACCGACCATCCCGGCGGAGACGGTGAAGATGTGAATGCAGATGTCTTCTTCCAACCGCTGTTCCCGATCCCGGATCTGCCACGAGGCAAGATTAGGTGAGGCGCCCGGACGCAAACAAGCGGCGTCCCGCGGGCGACGACGACCTAGCAACGAAGGGTAAAGCGATTGTTAGGCGTTTCCCACAGGCGCAAGCGCACCATGCGATCGCCGAGCTGCGCATTAAACTTTGGCCATAGCGCGCGCACGATATTTTCGCCGGTCGACGGTGTCTCGCGAAATTCTTCCGTCTCGCGATCGAGATGCTTGTCGCTGCCAGGGACGGAGCGCGGCCTCGATGCCATCGGAGAAGGCAGTGAAACTGTCCAGCGTACCGCTCCGCTCGTCGTACGGATCCGCCGATCGTCGCCTCCGTCAGGTAGCGGTGGCCGTGCCCGCGCGGGTTGTTACATTTGCCGTAAAGAGCAGCGTTTTCCGCGGCGGAAAGGGTAGCGGCGTGCAGACGATGCGCCGCGCTGAAAGACCGCCGCAGGCCCAAGAAAGAAGTCTCCCGCTGCCCCAGTATTCGGCAAAAAAATCATCTCGCTCGTGCAAACGGACCCGATGCAGCAGGGAGAGCCGTCGCGGCCCGCTCGAACAAGATATTGCGCGAGGCTTTCAGTCGTCTTCGGCCGGTTCGTTAGGCCCGCAACTTCATGGTTCAGGTTCTTATGATCCAGTTCCGTTCGGAGTGATTCCAGCAACTGCCTCAATTCGGCCTGCGGAACGGCCGGCCGAAGCGCTTTCTTCCGCCACATTGCGAAAGGTAAAACGGGCACGGTAATGATGTCCGTGACCGTAGGGTGCGGCCGCAGTTCCGAAGAGCGCTTCGTTTTCCGCTTCGCTTAAATGCGGCGACATCGTTCGGCGCGCGGCGGAGAATTCGAGCCAGTGATTTTCCTCGCGCGCACCGTCCGCATAAAAGGTCGCGCTCCGGTCCGGTGATTCGACGAGATGGCAGGCGACCAGCCGCGCTTCGAGATCTTCAAAAAGCGGCGCCACTTCCAGGAAGAGCTGACGCGCGATGTTCTCGGCCGTCGGCGGCGTGTCGCGAAAAACCCGATGGTCTTCGTTCAGGAACTTGTGATCAAACCGCGCCTGCAGGACTACCTCCACCCGGGCTTTGATTTCGCTGATGTTGACCAGCATGCCGTTTGCCGGGTTGACCTCGCCGGTGAAAACGAAGTAGGCCACATAGTTGCGGCCGGTGCCGTAGCGCGCGGCGGTTTCGGAACCAAACGCCGCCAGGTTTTCCGCCTCCGACAAAGCGGGAAAGAACACACGGCGCGAGGCGGAAAACTCCAGCCGTTTGCTGACCGTCAGCAGCATCGGCCGTTACTGGCTGAGGAGCGAGAGGAACTCGCTGCGGGTGCGCGCGTCATCCTTGAAAACACCGAGCAGGCAGGACGTTTTCATGATCGGAGTTTTGTTTCTCGACTCCGCGCATCATCATGCAGAGATGCTTCGCCTCGATCACAACCGCCACGCCTGATGGGTGGAGCGAACTGCATGAGCGCGTCCGCCACCTGGGTGGTCAATTGTTCCTGGATCTGCAGACGGCGGGCGAAGACATCTACGATGCGCGCGATTTTCGAGAGACCGATGACTTTGCCGTGCGGCATATAGGCAACATGGGCGCGGCCGATGAATGGAAGGAGGTGATGCTCGCACATCGAGTAAAGCTCTATGTCTTTCACCATCACGATCTCGCTCGCATCGGAATCGAAGATGGCGCCGTTGACCACTTCCTCGACCGATTGGCGATAGCCGGCGGTGATAAATTCGAAGGCGCGCGCGGCGCGTCCCGGAGTCTTGAGCAAGCCCTGCCGGCTTCGGTCTTCGCCGATGGCGTCGAGGAGGTCGGCGAAAATGCGCTCCATCTCGTCGAGGCGATCGGTTTCCAACCGGTCGGGTTCCAACGTTAGGCGTTCCGAGGTATCGAATTCGGTCTCCTGCACGGCGGGAGTCTAGCGGAGGGAGCGTGGGAGGACAAATATCGCCTCTCGCCAAGGCGGAAGTCAGGCGGGACGCCTGCCCCACCCTGACAGCCGGGACGGCTGTGTTACGCGGAAGCGCGCGATTCTAATCCAGCCAGCTGAGCGGATACTTCGGATCGTCCAGCGCGAGCGATTCCTCGGTCAGTTCGAGGGTGTGCGCAGTGTCGAACATCACGGCCAGCTCTTCGGTGCGGAAAGCGTCCTTGCTCGCCATGATCGTGCCCGGATGCGGCCCGTGCGGAATACCGCGCGGATGGAGGGTGATCGAGCCACTCTCGATGCCGCGCCGCGATCCGAAATTTCCGCGGACGTAAAACAGCACCTCATCGGCTTCCACATTATCATGCACCCACGGGATCTTGACCGCCTCAGGATGGGTATCGAGGACACGCGGCGCAAAGGTGCAGATGACGTAGCCGCGCACTTCAAAGGTTTGATGAATGGGCGGCGGCTGGTGCACCGAGCCCGTAATCGGTTCGAAATCCTGCGCGTTAAATGTAAACGGATAGAGATAACCATCCCAGCCGAGAACATCGAAAGGATGCTGGGCCATGGTCACGCGGGTGAAGCGCGAGCCATCTTTCACCAGAACATCCACATCTTCCTCTTTGTCGATCGTGATGATCTCTGTCGGCCCATGGAGGTCGCGCTCGGAATAGGGCGAGCCCATCTTGATTTGGCCTTCGTGATTGAGATACCGTTTGGGAATTCGAACCGGACCGACCGATTCGAGGATGAGATAATCTTCTTCCTGCACGTTATCGGGCACGAGCCGGTAGGTAATCCCGCGCGGGATGACGATGTAATCCTCCGCGCGATAAGGCAGCTTGCCGAAAACCGTCTCGAGCGCTGCCCCCGCCCTTGAAGACGAAGATGACTTCGTCCGCGCCGCCATTCTTGTAATACTCAAACTGGTCGTAGGTCTTGGCCGGGCGCGCGCGGTAGGCGATGATGTCCTCGTTGAACAACATCGGGATGCGGCTGGTGTAAAGATCGCCGCGGCGCGGAATCTCCGCCGTCTTCAAATGATGATGACGGAGCGGGCTATCGGTGACTTTTTTCGGCTCCCAATGTTTGATCAGCTCCACATTGCGCACCCGGGTGGGCGGCCGCAGGTGATAGACGATCGAGATACGCTTCATCGAATCCTTCCGTAGTGAAGACGTGTTCGTAGGCGATGCCTTCGTTCTTGTAGGTGGGCGCTGAACCGTTGCGATGAAACCAGATGTGATGCTTCTTCGGCATCTGTCCGAGCTTTTGATAGTACGGCATGTTTGATCTTCCCTAGAGGTTGCCGCGCAGGTCCTGTTCCTTTTCCAGGGCTTCGAAGAGCGCCTTGAAGTTTCCCTTGCCGAAGCTCTTCGCGCCTTTGCGCTGGATGATTTCGAAGAACAGAGTCGGCCGATCTTCCACCGGCTTGGTGAAGATTTGCAGGAGATAACCTTCGTTATCGCGATCGACCAGAATCCCAAGGCGCTTGAGCGGCTCGAGGTCTTCATCGATGTGCCCGACCCGATCCGGCAGCGTATCGTAATAGGTAGTCGGGATGTTGAGGAACTCGACCCCGCGCGCCTGCAGATCGGTCACGGTCTTCACGATGTCCTTGGTCGCGAGCGCGCAATGCTGCACGCCTTCGCCGTCGTAGAAATCGAGGTATTCCTCGACCTGCGATTTCTTCTTTCCCTCCGCCGGTTCGTTGATCGGGAACTTGACGAAGCCGTTACCGTTGCTCATGACCTTGCTCATGAGGGCGGAGTATTCGGTCGAGATATCCTTGTCGTCGAAGGTCAGGATGTTGCGGAAGCCCATCACATCCTCGTAGAACTTGACCCGGGGATTCATCTGGTTCCAGCCGACGTTGCCGACGCAGTGATCGACATACTGGAGACCGGTATCGGGCGGATTATAGACCGTTTCCCATTTGCGGAAGCCGGGCATGAAAGCGCCATGGTAATTCTTGCGCTCGATAAAGAGATGCACCGTGTCGCCGTAGGTGTGGATGCCGCTCATGACGACTTCGCCGCTCTCGTCGGTCAGCTTTTTCGGCTCGAGATAACTTTTGCCGCCGCGCTTGGTCGTTTCCTTCCAGGCCGAAGTCGCATCTGGTACGCGCAAGGCGAGCACCTTGACGCCGTCGCCGTGCTTATAAATATGGTCGGCCATCTGATTCTCCGGCCGGAGCGGCGTAGTAAGGACAAAGGTGAGTTTGTTTTGCCGGATGACGTAGCTGGCGCGTTCGCGCACGCCCGTTTCGGGCCCGGAATAGGCGAGGCTTTGAAAGCCGAACGCGGTCTTGTAGAAATGCGCGGCTTGCTTCGCGTTGCCCACGTAAAACTCGACGTAGTCGGTCCCTTCGAGGGGCAGGAAGTCGGTTTGCGTAACGGAAGAGGCTTTTGGTGCTTCGAGTGTTGTTTCCATAGCGTGTTTGATTGGTTGCCCCGCCTAACGACGAGTGAGGCGCAGCCTTACCAAATTATAACGGCGGGTCGGGCCGCTCGCAATCCCGAGAATGCCAGATCGAACCCGGCGACAAAATGCGTTCTCCCTAAAACGCGAAGCCGAAGCTGAAATGGAACGCGCCGCGCGCTTCGTCCGGCCGCGGGTTTGGGTTCACTCCATAGTCGAGACGCACGGGACCTATCGGCAGGTTGTAGCGCAAGCCGACGCCAATGCCGTAGCGCATATCATTCAGGCTGGGTGAGCTTGCGTCGCGCAACAGGTTGCCGGCATCGACGAAGACCGCACCTAATAATTCGCCGTAAATCGGGAAAGTGTATTCGACGTTAAAGATCGTGTAGTACTCGCCGCCGATCGGGTCGCCGCCAGAATCGTGCGGGCCGAGGTCCCGCTCACCAAAACTGCGCACGGTCGTGCTGCCGCCGATGAAAAAGCGCTCGTCGATCGGGAGAGCGAGCGCCTCGGTCGTGCCGTTGGTATCGAGCGGATAGACGACGCCCGCGCGCCCGCCAAAGGCAAGCAAAGTGCGCTCAAACCATTTTTGCAGGCCGGACTTCTCGATCTCCTCGTCCAGGAGCTGGTTTCGCTCCGGTGCGAAGGAAAGATAATAGCTGGCCCGCCCGGTCGCCCGAAACAGATCAATCTGGCTCCCAAGCGCGCTCGTCGCCAGATCGACCGTGTTGTCGAAGACGAATCCGCGCGGCGCGACCAGCGGGTTCTTGCGCAGGTCGAGCGTCTGCGTAAACCCAACCGAACTGATGAAATACGAAGTCCGGCCCAGCAGCGCTGGGCTGATTGACGCGCTCGTCACCTCGACATGGCGCGGATCGAACACCAGCCCGACGGAATAGTGGGCGGTGAGTTGCCGAGTAAAAGTGAAATGACCGCCGACCTCAAATTTTGAATATCCATCATAGTCGTAGGTCAGCGCCGCGAGACGAATCTTGAAGTCGAACGTTGGAATTAAAAAGATATGGATCTTCAAATGTGACATCGCCTTTGTAGCCACGCTGCGACCATTCCACCGAGGTAGTGATCGGCCGGCCGGAACCAAAGAGGTCGCGATTCGCAAACGACGCACCGACGATCGCGCCGTCGAAGGAGCCGTAGCCGAGCGACAAACCAAACTCACGCGGCTTCGCTTCCTCGAGATTGATATCGAGCCGCAGCAGGTTGCCGTCGACCGGCGTCGGATTGACCCTGAGCGTGTTGAATAAGCCCGTCCGCATCAGTTCGCGGAATTTTTTATCGAGCGTCTCCGGACTGTAGGCGCGGCCACGCAGCTTCTTAAAGCGGTTGACGAGATAACTTGGACGCAGGCGCTTCGTGCCTTTCACCGTCACGCCATCGAAGTAGTAAACCGGCCCCGGTTCAACCGTAACGCGCACCGGCACGCGTCCCTGAATTGCGAGCGATGGATCACTCACAGCATCGACCTTCACGGCATAATAACCGCGCGTCTTGAAATAGGCCTGCAACCGTCGTGGGATATCGGCGAGTCGCGCCTCGGTGTAGGGCCGCCGGAGCAAATCCAGGATCTGCCCGCGCAACGCTTCCGGGCCGTAAATGGTCGGCCCGACAAAGTTGATGTTGCCGAAGAAATACTGCTGGCCTTCGTGCACCACGATCCGTGCCGTCACCAGATCGGGCCGCACGTATTCATAACTGGGCGAGTCGACCGTGCAGTGGATGTAGCCTTGGGAAATGTAAAAGCGCTGCACGAGATTCGCCCCATCGTTGATATCGTTCGAGACAAACGGCAGCGATGTCTTCAGCCGGGGATAACGTTCGCGTGTCGCGCTGACCGCGTAATTGAAAAGCTTGGGCGCGGGCACCTGGCGATTGCCGATGAAGTCGATTCCCCCCAGCCGCACCAGCGGCCCTTCCGAAACATCGAGGCGACACCGGTTCGCCGATTCGATCGTGTAGCTAACGTTTGCCCTGGCGTAGCCATGTTTCTTGTAAAACAGCTCAAGAAAAAAAGCGGCATCGTCGGCCCGGGCACTCGTCAGGCCATATTCTTCGATCGTTTCGAGCTCTTCTTTCAGGTGGGAGCGCAATTCTTTATCCGTGAAAACGCGGTTGCCGCGAATTTCAAGGTCGGTGCGTTGCACCACGGTCCCCTGCCGCTTGGCGGCTGCGTTTTCCGACTTCCGGGCTGGGTCCTGCCCAAGGGCGATGCCGTTCGTTAGGCAAAACAGCCAACCAAGAAAGAGAAATTTCTTCATCTCACCGAAAACGGATGAGATATTTCACCAATCCGCGGAACTGGCCCTGCACCCCAAGGTCGCCAATGAGGACGAAGTGATCATTGACCTGAAAGGTCGCGGTCGCAGTCTGCTCTCCGGTTCGCGGGTCGACATTGCCAAACTCGACATCGAGCCGATCGAAAAAGAGTCGTCTCGTCCGGCGCCTCATTCCCGTTCTTGAAAATCTTGCGATAGAGCTCTTTCACAAAAAGGAACCCGGCGCGGCTCGCCAGGACGTTGCTTCCGCCGGTCAATTCATCCCGCGTCGCGCCGGTGGCCAGGAGCGAAATGATTTCCTCCTGGGGCAGAGGCGGCTCACTGCTGAAAATCGCCTGGGGCGCGGTCGTCGTCCCGTAAACGTAAACGTGAATCGTATAATCGCGGAGCGACGAGGTGCCCTGCAATTCGATTCGTGGATTGAGCGGATCGTCCGGGTCGAAATAGAGGAAGCCGAGATTGATCTAAGGGTGCTGAAGGGCAGCGTGGCTTCGAAATTTTCCAGGCGCACCTGACCTTGCACCTTGGGATGCAGCCCGGTGCCGGTGATCTTCATGTCAACGATGGCGCTGCCGTTCGCGAGATTGCCGCGAATCAGGATTGGATCCTTGCTCTTGATCGTGAGGTCGAATTTCCAATCGCGCAGCGGTGGGTCGGGAAAGGAAAGCGTGGGCGGCGCAACCGAGGGCGGCTGCGGATGGGGCGCCGGTCGGCCGGGCAGGGCGATCGGAATGATGTCGATGTTCTTGAAAAAGCGGCTGTTCGTCGTCAGCACCTGACCACGCACCGTCGCGCTCTTGAGCGGGCCCTCGACCTTGATGTCGGCATCGACGCGCGCGGTCAAGTTGTCGTTGCGCGCGACGAGGATGCTGTTCGCGACGAGGCGCAGATCCAGGTTCGGCTCGGTCAATTTCGGCAGGGTGACCCGCCCCGAGATGGTGAAGGGACCGCCCGCGAGATCGCCCCCGAAGCGGTCGAAGTTCAGGGCGTTGTCGTGGAAATTGAGTTGCCCCTTGAAGTCGTCAGGGCGGGCAGCGTCGGGTTTTCAAAACGCACCACGTTGATGTTCATGTCGGCTGCGCCGCTCAAAACCGGCTGGGCGATCGTGCCGCCGACATTGAGTTCAAGGGCCAGACTGCCGTCGAGCTGGCGCAGCCCAGGGACGAATTCGCGGACGAAATTGATCGAGCTGCGCGGCATTTCGACTTTGGCGCTGATCGGCGTCTGCTCGTCGAGCTTCCTGTTCGCCAGCATCTGCGAAATGTCCAACGGCAGCCGCGCATCGATCTGCACTGGCTGAATCTTTGCCTGCTCGATTTTCCCGAGAATGCCGAGCTCGTTATTCTTGAAGTGCATCGCGACATCGATCTTCGCCGGCTCCAGTCTTTGCGCCGCGGCGGCCTTCAGGTTTTGCATTTGCAGATCGAGATTTGCCTCCAGCTGATCGACCGGGCCCTGAACATCGAGCTTGACCGTCAGCTCTCCGGATACTGGCGGTTTGGCGCCGAGATTTTGGAAGAGCTTCGTGATGTCGAGGTTCTCTGACTGGAAGTTGATCGTTACCTTCCCGACCGGAGGAACAAGGGGCCGGCCGCTCCCGAGATTGCGCCAGGTGAAGGGAATCAACGCGTAGGCATTGGCGTATTTCGCCTTCCCCTGGTCGATCTGGATCCTGCTGATCTCGAGCCGCGACTCCTTCGCCTGCGCAATCGCCTGGAAGCTCAGTTTATCGCTCCCGAGGTAAATGATCGGGATGTTGACTTCCTCCGGCGTGTAATGCGCCTCGACATTCGCCTGGAGATTTTGCAAATCGGCGTACCGCCCGCGCTCGAGCTTGAGGCGGAGGTCGCCGTTGTTCTTGAAGGTTACGACCTCGCCGTTCCCATTCCAATCCACGACCAGCGAGCCCGCCAGCGGCCTCTTCGTTGTCGCCGGGGGCGCTGATCCCGGCCCTCCCGGAGCGCCGCCATTCAGCAACGGTTCGAACGTCGAGAGATCCGCCAGATTTGCCCGCACAGCTCCGGTGTACTTAAGCGGCTTCTTCAACTCCACCGTGCCGTGCGCAACCACGTAATCCTTTTCGTTCAAGGTCGCAGTGAGATCGTTCAGGTAAGCGACGTTGTCCGCCACCGCGAGCTGCGCACTGGTTTGTTTCACGAGGAGTTTTTGCGCCGCGATGTTTTGCCCGGAAAGATTCAGTTGCCCGTTCGCCACCTTCTGGCGAATCCGCAGGCTGCCATCGGCCTGCAACTCTCCGCTCACCTTGTTCGGCGCCTCGCTCTGCCAGTAATCCGCCAGTTGCGGCGCGCGGAAGGAGAGCTGCAAATCGGCCGGCTGTTCGAGGGAATCTTCCTTCCGGCGGCGGCAGTTGATAATTTCCCCTAACGAGAAGCAGATTGGCATTCCGCTGCACCGTGACCGGCTCGAACGAAACCACCGCCTCTTTGCTTTTGATCTCCGCCCGCACGCTATCGACGACAAACTGGTCGTAACGCACATCGCTCAACTCCGCCTCAATCGACGAGTTGAGGTTGGTGTAGAACGGTTCCTCGGTCGCATCCGTCGCCGGCAATTTTTTTGTCGCGGAAATCTTCGCGCTCAGGCTTTTCACCGCCGCCTTGTCGTAGCCGATCAAGTCGCCCTGCGCCGTCAGCTCGAGGCGCGCGATCGAGTTGTCGGTCTTGATCGTGCCGTTGGCTTGCAGGCTGCCGGTAACCGGCGTCGGCAGAAAAGCCGTGATCTCCTGCAAATTCGGCGCGTCGATCTTGAGCTTCAGATCGCCCGGGGTGCGCCGAAAACCGGCCGTCGTCTTGGGCAACTGCACCGTGCCATCCAATCGCACGTGATTCGTCCCCCGATCGATTTGCGCCTGGCGGACCGTCGCAGTGCCATTGCGCGCCACCACGTCGAGTCCCACACGATCAAGCGCGATCCCGTTTTGCCGCACGTTGTCGATCTCGGCCGTAATCGTTCCCTCCCAGCTCCGGGGCTCATCCAGCGTGCCCTTCCAGTCCATCTGGAAATTCTTCACGTCACCCCCCAGCGCGCCCGCCGGTCGCCCGAAATACTCGCTCAACTGGCCTAACGAAATGTCGGAAGCGCTCACTTTCGTCTCGGTCTGGAAGGACGACTTTGTCGTGCTCAGGGCAACATTGCCCTCGATCGTGCCCCCCTTCCCGACCGAGCCTTTGACCTCCAGAGTCAGCTTGCCGCCGCTCGCCTTCGAGAGATCGATGTTCACCGTCTGGAAATGATGACCCTCGTCGAAGGTGAGGTTGTGCAGGAACAGATTTTTGTTCGCGTAGGTCGTAGTCGCGGTGATGTCCGTCCAGGTGCGGAGGTTGGGAATCTGCAGCTTGTCGATCCGGAGCGCCCCTTCCCGGTCGGGATAAAGGCCGAGGTTGAGGTTTTTCACCACCATGTCTTGCGGCTCCTGCTTCATCGTTAGGTTGACGTTCGTTACCTCCAAACGATCGGGAAAAAATGCCGGCAAACTTATCTTCTGGTTGGGCGCCGGAGTCGGCGCCGGGAGCGCCTTCGACTTATCCAGGACCGCCGTCACGCCGTGCACCTCGACGTTCTTGAGTACGCCGGAGATCCCGTGGAAGAGCAGACCCGACAGGCTGTAGTCGACCTTTGCCTCTCCGACATCGAGCGACTGCACAGCCGTCGGTCCGGTCGGTGTCGCGTGCACGTTGCGCAGGGTGATCTGATCGAGCGGATCGCCCTCCAGCTGGAAGTCGAGCTTCAGGTTTTGCCTGGCCGCTGCTCGGACGGCAACGGCACGAAAAACCGCCCGCAGAATCGGGGCATGAAAGACCACCAGCAGCAGAGAAATGATTCCGAGAGCGATGAGCAGCCCGCGGATCCAACTTCTGTTGCGGTGCGGTTGGACAGTGCTTTTTCCATCGTCGCCCACGAGTAAGCCAGCTTAGTTTCCCACCTTTTGAATCGCAACCCGTTGCCAGACTGCGCGCGCCGTTTCTGGACTAAGCGTGAGGCCGGCTTAGTTTGTAACTCGCGTTTCCCAGCGCCGACTGCATGACGCCCGAGAAATTTTTCGATTACCTGGAAGGAAAACTGCCGCCGCCGGAGCGCGAACGCCTCGAGCGCGCGCTCATCTCCGATCCGGAGTTGCAGAAGCAGTTCGTCGCCGCGCGCCAGATCCATCGCAGCCTGGAGCGTCCGCCTAACGAATCCTCCGCCAGTCACCCGCGCGGGCTCGCGCGGGCGCCAGTTGGCCGCCGCCTTCGCCATCCTCGTGGCGATGAATGTCGCGCTCGGTCTTGTTCTTCATTTTCCGCTCGGCCAAACCGCCGCCCGAAGTGCAGCAGGCGCGCGAGGAGGCGCTTCGCCACCAGTTGCAAAGTTCGCTCGAAAAATCGGCCGCTGCCACTTTCACCCCTCCGACGATCGGAGCCGAGCCGCTCACGCTCACCATTCCGACCGAGAAACAGGACAAGGTCGCGCAGGCGATTATCGACGCCGCGGCCAGGGCCGGCGGCTCGGGGACGAAAACCTTACCTAACGAAAAGGGCGTGAGCGTCCTGGTCATCATCCCGGCCTGGGCCCAGGCGGATTTTCGCAAGACGCTGACGGCGTTGGGCGCTCCTCCACCCACCCCGGGCCCGACCCCGGCGGCTTCGCCTAACGAAGCCGTGCGCCTTGAGATCATGCTCTCCCAGCCCCTCTGAGCAGGGCGAATGATCGCGATCACCTTTGCCCACCCGAGCGAGAGTCGCGATTTCCTGCGCCTGCTCGGTGGACGCCATCACGAAGTGCGGGTCCTCCACACCGGCGTCGGAGGTGAGGCGTGTCGCACGCAGATCGATCCCTTTCTCGACGCACAGCGCTTCGATTTCCTCATCAGCAGCGGGTTCGCCGGCGGCGCTGACCCTTCGTTAGGCGTAGCCGATCTGCTTTTGGCGGAGAATTTCTCCGACCCGAATCTTTTGCGACGAGCCCGCAGCGCCCTCATCAGTCGCGTCGCCAAACTCGTGACCGCCGATCGCGTAATCGACAGTGCCGCGGAACGCGCCCGCCTCGCACAGGAGCATGGCGCCGCCGCGATCGATATGGAAACGGAGTGGATCGCGCAGGCCTGTGCTGCCCGAGAAATTCCGATGCTTTCTCTGCGCGCGATCAGCGACACCATCGCGGCGCCGTTCCCCGCCCCGCCCGAGGTGCTTTTCGATCTCGAGCGCCAACGAACAGATCCCTGGCGGCTCAGCCGGGCACCTGCTCACGCATCCCAGCGCAATTGTTGGGCTGGCTCGCTTTGCGCGCCAGGTCGCGCTCGCCCGCACCCGTCTCGCCACCGCGCTCGACGAGCTGATTACCCTCGCCTGAGAGACTGTCGAAAACCCAGCCCTGCCGCGCGAGAGCGCGTTGGGCCAGATGGCAAGGCACGAACGAGGAGCATGTCCGCAGCGACCTGTGACGAGATTTTTCCACCGTCTCTAACGAACAGGCTTCGCCGGTTCGATGTGCACCAGCACATCCGCGATGCGCGGGTTGGTTTGCCTGATCATGTTCTTCACTTCATGTGCCAGGTCGTGACCGGCCCGCACCGAGATCCGCTCATCAACGCCAACATGGAGATCAACGTAAAACTCCAGACCCATTTTCCGCACGAGACATTTGTCAATCTCGAGCACGCCCGGGACCGGCCGCTGCCGCCGCCCGCACCCGCTCGGCGATTTCGCCCCGCGGCGCGGTGTCCAGCACCTCGCGCAGGGCCGGATAAAACAAACGCCAGCCATTGGCCGCGATCAGCAGACAGGCAAAAAGCGCCGCCCAGGCATCGGCGCTCTGCCAGCGCGGGCCACCGACGAGCGCGATCGAGATGCCGATGAAAGCCGCGATCGAAGTCAGCGCGTCGGTCCGATGATGCCACGCGTCGGTTTGCATCGCCGTGCTCTCGGCATTCCGGCCCAGCCGGTTCACGATCCGGAAGAGAAACTCCTTCACCACCACGACCACGACGAGCACGACGAGCGTGAAAGGCTCCGGCGCATGGTGCGGTTGAAAAATCTCGTGCACGCTCCGGGCCGCGATGACAAGCGCGGCGGCGAGCACGCCTAACGACACAATGATGGCCGCGACCGGCTCGGCTTTGCCATGGCCATAGGGATGGGTTTCGTCGGGCGGGCGGGCGGCAAATTTCAACCCGCCCCAGATGATGGCCGAGCCCCCGATATCGAGCGCCGATTCGATCCCGTCCGCGATCAGGACGTAGGAATGACCGAGCGCGCCGGCCACGATCTTGGTCGTGGCCGAGGACGACATTGGCGACCATCCCAAGGAGGGCGACGCGCGCGCCCGATTGGAGATTGCCGGCCGGAGTGTTCGCGTTAGGATGCGAGGCCATCGGATGAGCGAGAGTATTAAAGCCATTGTCTACGAGGCGCACGGAAAACCGGAGGAGGTTTTGCATCTCGAGGAAAAGCCGCGCCCGCGGCCCGCGGCCGGATGAGGCGCTCGTTAGGCTAATCGCCGCGCCGATCAATCCCGCGGACCTCAATCAGATCGAAGGCAAATATCCGATGCGCTTCCCGTTGCCGGCGACGCCGGGATTTCGAGGGCGCGGGAGTGGTCGAGGAGGTCGGCGAAGAGGTGAAGGATCTGGCGGTCGGCGCACAGTCGTGATCCTGCCGCACGATGTCGGCACCTGGCGCGAAGAAAGCCGTCGTCGAAAGCCGACAAGCTGACCGTCGTGCCTAGACGACATCACGCCCGAGCAGGCCGCGATGCTCAAGATCAATCCCGATCACCGCCTGGCGGATGCTGCACGATTTTGTCCCGTTGCACCCGGGCGATTGGGTGATTCAAAACGCGGCCAATTCCGCCGTCGGGTCGCGCCGCGATTGCCATTTGCCGCGAGCTCGGATTTCGGACCGTCAACGTCGTCAGGCGGCCGGAATTGATCGACGAGTTGCGCGCCGAAGGCGGCGATGTCGTCTTGCTCGACAACGACGAATTGCGCGAGGCGGTCGCGCAGGCGACGGATGGCGCGCCGATCCGCCTGGCGTCTGAACGCGGTCGGCGGCGAGAGCGCTCTGCGCCTGGCGAAAATCGTCGCGCCGGAAGCGACCATCGTCACTTTTGGCGCGATGAGCCTGCAGCCGCTCCGCATCCCCAACGGATTGCTGATTTTCAAGAACCTTCGTTTCACCGGTTTCTGGGTGAACAAATGGTACGAGCAGGCCACGCGCGCCGAAGCGCGCCGGAAACCTTTGCGCCGATTTATCGATCTCGACGCGGCGCGGCCTGCTCGAGACGAAAATCGAGCGCGCCTATTCGTTAGAGCGATTTCGCCGAAGCCATTGGCCGTGCCGGCCAGGGCCAGCGCGCCGGCAAAATCGTTTTCCGAATGTAGAGCAATGTGGGACCGCTTTGCGCAGCATTGACCAGGCATCAATTTCACGCAGCGCGCACTCGATGGGGGGCGCACAGGCTCCTTCCACCTTCCGGACAAAAGTTGCCGATCTGTCACCGGAGGCGTTCTTTAAGGCATGAAACTTCGCGCTCTTGCTTTTTGCTGTTGTTCGGTTCGTTAGGCATCGGAACCGATTTCGCACAGAAGTGGGCGAAGGCTCAGCTCAACAAATCGCCGCGCCACCACGAATGGGTCGATCTGCAGCACGACGGGCGGACCGTGAAAACGTTCGTCGCTTTCCCCGAAGTAAAGAACAAAGGCGCCCGTCGTTCTCGTCATCCATGAGATTTTTGGCCTGACGGACTGGGCGAAGAACCTCGCCGACCAACTGGCCGCCGCCGGTTACATCGCGGTCGCGCCCGATCTCCTCACCGAGCCGGGGAAGGACACGCAGAGCTATCCCGACAAGGAGGCCGCGATCAAGGCGGTTTCCGCCCTGCAGACCCCGCAGATTTTCGCCGACCTCGACGCCGCGGCCGATTACGCGATGAAGCTGCCGGCCTGCAATGGCAGGATCGCGGTCTGCGGTTTTTGCTGGGGCGGTGGGAAGTCATTCGGTTACGCGAAT
>CAVTUX010000005.1:0-763823 GCA_963738045.1 uncultured Verrucomicrobiae bacterium
AGAGTGATCAAGGACCGGCCCAAGGCGACCGGCCGACTCGAAGAGGTGATTCTCCTTGACGAGATGTGACGGGCTTTGACCTGGTCTTCACGCGTCGTCAGGAGCGCCGGTGTCATCTGCGGGAGAACCGCCGTGAGGCGGTGCACGCCGCCCCGTCAGATCGCCCAGCGCGCCGACGGCGACCAGTGTTCCGACTCGGACCATGAAGAACGCCGCCCCGAACCAGGACATCTGCTCCCGAGCCCAGCTCGCCGCGGAAGGCGCCCGGCAGCGCCGCAACGGCCACGTGACAACCGGCCGAGGGCGTAGACCCTTCATCACACAGCGACTCGAGGCGCGGTCCGAGACATCCCGGTATGTCGTTCGCCCACGGCGTCGCGTGTGGTTGGTCAGTGCGGTGGGTGACTGTCCGGCGCCTTGCCCGCGAAGACAAGCCCTGCGCGCCGGCGAAGCGCCTCGCGGAAACTCGAAGGGCTGGGTATCGTGATGCTCCGCGACGCACGGCGGTAAACACCTGGCGCGCGGCCGCCCCGCGAGCCTCTCGGTGAGCGCCTGCCATCGGACTGGCCCCTTGCGCCTACTCGAAGGGGCGGTCATGGAGTGCGCGAGCCTGCGGCTTCAGGGATACGACCGAGTTGTTTCACGTCGATGTGGACCACGTGTCCGGCCGTCGGACGAGAACTTGCGGGTGTTCGGTTGCTGTCACTGTTGGGATATTTCAACCGCGAATAGTTGAGGCCGAGCGCTACGGGATGTAGCCCAAGGTGCGGGCGGCCGATCCGGATTCGTCTGCCTCGCACTCGAACGCGAGCTTCGAGCGGGCCACTTGTGAGTGAGACGCATTGCTTTCGATCCAAACGACCGGCGGGTTTGTGTGAGTGACCGGCGCCGGGGCGTGGAAGTTCGGTCGACAGCCCCGGGTCTCGGCGGCGGCAGTGTCGGTTGACCCATTTCGAGGCAGTTGATTGGAAGATGCCTATCTCCGCGGCAACCGGCGCGTTCGGACGCGTTCGACACAGGTCGATCAGGCCCTTCGGACCTTCGGGGTCAGAGGGGCGTTGGCGGACATGAGCAATGGTGCGCTCCCTGAGCGTGGCACCGAGCAGAGCACCCCGACGAGCACGAACACGCCGCAGCAGCGAGGAACAGCCCGGTGGCTTGCGTGGTGAAGCCTGTGGAGTCGGCCGACCCGCAATGGCCGCGAAGTGCGCAATGCCAGGCGTGCCGCCGGGTTGGCGGGCTGTGTTGCTCGCGCCGGAGGCCAGGCCCGGTGTCTTAGGTGTCGCTTTCAGGGCCGCTGCGACAATTGCAGGGGTGATTACCCCGAGGCGGGTGCCCCACAAGGCGAGGAAGTAGGCCACGTGTAGCCGCCCGACTCTGACAGTGCGATGCGTTAGCCGGTTGAGCGTTGCTGCATCTTCCAAGCCAGTTCGGGGGCTGCGCGCACAGCACGCGGCTGTGTCCGGTCGAGATGGGCCTCGACCGTGTGGTGGGCCTATGCGGGGCGGCACGCCGAACTGTTCGGGTAGGTCTCAAGCAGCGACTCTCGCCTGTTCACACGAACCCGGAGATGGAAGAGTTCATAGCCGACCTCCGGGCGGTCAATCCTGCCGCGGCTCGCCAACGAACCCGGGCCGGTCGAACACGCCGTTTGGTCAGCCAGGTGCTCATGCCGGGGGTCGATCTCCTCCCCCCGCCTCCCCGTCACCGTGACCGAGCCGTCCGATGAGGACCAGCCGCTGAGTGTGTCGCGGGGAGGAACGCGTACCTTGCCGACATGGAGAGGGACCTTGACCGCTGCGCACTCGTCGTCGTCGACGTGCAGCAAGGCTTCGACAACCCGTGGTGGGGCCGGCGCGACAATGCCGCGTGCGACGACAACATCTCCGCGCTGGCGGCGCAGTGGGTGCGCGCGACCCACCACTGGTGTTCGTGCAGCACGCGTCGGAGAACTCCCAGTCGCCCCTCCACGCGAAGTCCCCCGGCCGCGTTCTGAAGGGGTATCTAGCCCCCTACACGCCCGACCTGCTCGTCACGAAGAGCGTGAACTCGTCCTTCCACGGGGAGCCCAACCTCGACCGGTGGCTGCGTGCGCGGTCGATCGGCCGCATCGCCGCCTGCGGATCACGACCAACCACTGCTGTGAGACGACAGCGCGCGTCGGGGGCAACCTTGGCTACGACGACCTCTTCGTGACCGATGCCACGCACACGTTCGACCGCAAGGCGCCCAACGGGGACTGGCTCTCGGCCGAGCAGCTCGCCCGGACGACGGCGACGAACCTGCACGACGAGTTCGCGACCGTGGTCTCCACCGAGGAGCTGCTCCGTCCGGCGAAGGGTGAGCGAGCGGGCTCGGTCGGCACCGCCAGCGTGTGCGCATGCTCGCGCGCCCGCGCTCTATCCGCGTCGACCGCCAGGTCCCAGAACCCAAGGCGCAGCGACTGGGAAAAGGGGCCTATTGGTCGAACCTCGCGATCCGCGGGGAAGAGCGCGTAGCCCCCGGCTCCAACACGGCCCAGAAGCACACCGAACCGGCGTTTGCGCAGGTCAGCGACACCCCGCCTCAGAACTACGACGTCTAGTCACGCGTGGTGAACGCACCGGCTAGGTGTCGCCGCGCTGCCGCTCTGCGCAGCGTGTAGTGATAGCGAGGGGGTGCCTCGGGCGCCCTGCTAAGTAGCGGTGGCCCATTCATGGACGCTCGCTAGTTCAGGCCTCGCGGACGAAGCTCGCGCAGTCGGAGCAATCGTCGAGAAACCGGTGACGGCAGTCGACGGTGTGCTGAAGAAACGTGATCGCCTGCCGCCTACGGGCGACCTCCTGTTCCAGCACTTCAATCTTCGCTGCCACAACCTTCTGGGCGTGCGCCTTCTTCGGAGACATAGCAGCGGTGGCCTCGGCAAGAGACAGGCCGACACGGCGGAGCTTCAGCACGGTCCGCGCCTGTTCCAGAGCCTGGTCGTCATAGTCCCGGTAGCCACTCGCATCTCTCTCGATAGTGAGGGCGCCGACCTGCTCCCAGTGGCGAAGGACGTGCGTTTCGACCCGAGCCGCTCGGCGGCTTCACCAATCCTCATGCCCACCACCCTTGCCTTCAGGTCAACCTTAACGTTTACCTCTTAGACATGCATGAAATTCTCCCTCCCCACACCTCCAGCACGCCGTCGGTTCTGATTTCCGGTGCGAGCGGCAACGTCGGCCGCGAACTCGTTGAACGCCTCGCCGCGAAGGCGAACGTCCGCCGTTTCGACCAACGCCAGGTCCAGGCTCGACCCGGCATCGGCTCAGTAGTCGGCGACCTCACCGACGTCCCTGGATCCGCGCAGCGCTCCATGGCATCGACACCGTGTTCCTGATCTGGCCGCTGCTGGACTCCAGCGCGGCCGAACCACTGATGACCGAACTCGTCGCAGCCTCGCCGCGTGTGATCTACCTGTCGTCAACGGCAGTCAACGACGCCGACAACCGTCAGAGCGATCCGATCACCCAAGTGCACGCGGACATGGAAGCTTCGCTCCGCGCTTCGCGCCTACGCCTCACCGTACTTCGCAGCGACACCCTGGCTTCCAATACCCGAGGCTGGGCGTCTCAGATCCGCACCGGGAACATGGTGAAAGGTCCCGAACTTCCGGTCACAGCGATCGTGACAAACGGGGTGTGGCCGCAGCTGCCAGCGCCGTCATCCTCAGACCACACGAAGATCCGATGCAACGCCTACTTGCTGACCGGACCAGAACTCCTCAGCCGTAGCCAACAGGTCCACATCCTCGGCACTGCACTCGGCCGCCACCTGAGGTTCGAACCCATCAGCGCGGAAAATGCACGCGATCAAATCCCCGCCGACGGTCGCCCGGGCCATCTCGTCGACGCTCTGATCGCATCCTCGATCAACCAGCGAGAATCCGACCTCATCACCGATCACGTCGAACAACTCACCCGCCAAGAGGCCCGCACCTACGCACATTGGGCCCGCGACCACCGTCAAGAGTTCGAGCCCCGTCGTGAACGGTGAACGCCTCGATTCAGTCGACCAGAGCCTCGAACCGTAGCAAAGCAATGTAGGGCCATCAGCGTCGTGGACCTCATGGGGACCCGACGGCGCCTCCGTGTAAAGGCTGAGGTCTGGGTGGGCAGGGGGTCAACGTAGATAGGCGACGACCCTGGAAACGTGGTCACTCGATTGAACTTCTTTGAAACCCTCGCGCCAGCTGGGGTAACGGGGACTCCAACCGAGCTGGAGCCGCGCTCGATTGTTGTCTGCGCCGCGCAGGCGGGTGCTATAGGCGACACCCCAACTCCCGGAAGCAAGCCACTCGACCACCGACAAACGGTCTCTTGGCGCCCAAGTCCCAAGCACATCGGCCAGGAACGGAAGCCACGTCG
The DNA here is from genome assembly GCA_963738045.1 of uncultured Verrucomicrobiae bacterium. Lineage (GTDB taxonomy): Bacteria > Verrucomicrobiota > Verrucomicrobiia > Chthoniobacterales > UBA10450 > Palsa-1392. The sequence goes on from CAVTUX010000005.1 coordinate 4,386, forward strand.
ACACAGGCGCCGGCTCATCATCGACGATATTGAATGATCCGGTAGATCGACGGTTCATTGCCGCGATGAACGCCGTCGCCGCGTCGTGAACGTGAATGAAGGAGACACTGAGCGGCCGCCGCCCACAACTGGCACCTTGCCGATGCGCACTCGCTGGGTGAAAGAGCCGTCTGCTGCATAGATGGTTCCGGGCCCGTATTGGTGCCCGAGTCGTAGAACCGCACCACCGGATTTCGCAGTGCGATCCTCCAGACTGCGCAGAGCGTCGAGCGTGCATGCGAACTGGCTGGGAGGATGGCCCCAGAAAGAGGTCCTCATCGGCGAGAACCTGGTCCCTCGCGGTGGAGTCATTGGGCGGCTCGTATGCGTAGGCCAGGCTTTCAATGATCACGTACACATCGTTCAGCTCGTCGGCTGCCTCCATGAGATTCGCGGTGCCTTCCACGCGGAGCCGGTTCATGGGGGAAGGCTCACGCGGAAGCTTCTTCGGGTCGACAACTGGTGAAGGTGGGGCAATCAGGTTGACCACAACATCCGGACAGACATCATGCATCAATCTCGCGATCCTGAAAGGATCTAACTGGTTAGCCATAACGGGCAAAACTGATCCAGGCGCCTCGGCACAGAACGTGCGTGGCGTGGGGCTCATAGCGACGACGTCGTGCCCGGAAACGGCAAGCATGGGCACCAATTGACGCCCCACCGGGCCACCCGCGCCGACAACAAGTACTCGCATGGTCGCTCATCTCCTCGGGTGCTGGGGTGGCGGGGTGCTGTCGTCATAGGCCGGTCCCATTGCGTGACCGACAGGGCGCGACAGGCTCATGCGCACGCCTCGAGACCGAGGAATTACGCGAATCACAACCCGCATCTGAAAGCCGCCTATGTTTTTTACGGGACCGGACCTGATACCGCGGCCGGAGCGGAGAAGATCGCGTGTCCGGTCTACGGTTTCTACGGCGAAGACGACGCGCGCGTCGATGCCACCATTCCCAAGACGAAGGAGATCATGCAGGCCGCGGGCAAAACCGACGAGCCCGTGGTCTATCCCGGGGCGGGTCACGGCTTCATGCGCGCCGGAGAAGCACCCGATGCCTCCGACGCCAACCGTAAGGCGCACGACGCCGCCTGGGAGAGGTGGAAATCGTTGCTGAAAAATCTGTAGGGCGGGCATTTTGCCCGCCAACCCCTCGCACGCGCCATTGGATCCAGGCGGCCAAAATGGCCGCCCTACAGCCGCGGCTTGAAAAGCGCCGCGTCGAGGATCGACCAGAGGTGGACGAGCCACCCGAGGAGAACGAACCAGAGCACGGCCGCGAGCACGAACTGGACGATCGCCATCAACAGCCGCCCCTGAAGCAGTTGCCCGAGGCCGGGAATGAAGAAGCTGCACAATGCCGCGATCACGTTGCCCGTGGAACCTTGTCCGCCCATAGAGTACACTTTCTCCGCGGAAAAGTGATGCGCAACCGCGCGGCGCGCAGAAAAAGCGCGCCCGTGAGGATTCGAACCTCAAACCTTCTGATCCGTAGTCAGATGCTCTATCCAGTTGAGCTACGGGCGCAAAATCTGATTTTTACCTATGAAAGATCATGGCAAAATTCCAGTCTTATTCCGGCGGCCGGGAGGGGCTTTATTATATTCGTTTCGAACCGCCGTCAAACCGCCGGAATAGGCTCGTCGTTGGCTGCTCCGTGCCATCCGCCACGACCGCAGCACGAAAGATCGGGCTGTCCTTTAAGGATCGGTTCAACGATCGGCTTCAGCCCCGGTGAAAAGGTTTGCCCTGCGGTGCCGGTGAAATACAAACGAACAGAATCTAAAGGCATGAAATTCGCATCGATCATCCCGGCATCGCCTTCTCTTGTTTCTCGGTGGGTTTGCCTCACCCGGCATTGGGCAGGAATCTCGCTGGGGATCGCCGGAGGAGGAGACGGTGAAGTTTATCATTGCGTCTGAATAATCTCGCGGCCGCGGTACGCGAAGCGCAGGTCAAGTTTGCTGGAGCGGTTTGTCATGTGCTCGAATTGGACGAGTGATTTGCGGCCAGACGACAGTGAGCAATCGATGGATTGCGGAGCGAGTCGTGGGCTCGGGGCATATCAGCCGGATGAGTCGCTATTGCAGCGGTCAGCTAATTCGACCCGGACCGGAGGTTTGATGGAACGAATTCTGAGCGACAAACAGGGTACGATGCACAGATCCACCCCTATCCCGCCTCCTGCGGCAAAAAGCCAATCAATGTAGCAATCTGACTTCCGCGTACGTGAGACCTTCTGGAAGCCATGACTGTGCGAATTCCTTCGCGACAGCGGGATAGGCGGGCGCGTCGAGCGCGCCCGCCTCGAATGTTATGATCCGCCGTGCTTCTTTTTCTTGTGGTTGTTCTCCTCCGCGGTCCGCCGCTCGTGATGTGATGCTTCACGTTGACGATGTGATGCTACACGCTCCTGGTGCGGGGTCGTGCGCCGATGATGTGACGCTACGCGCTCATGCTGCGTAGCCGCGCGCGCATGGTGTGACGCCACGCGCTCATGGTGCGGCGTCGCCTGCTCGTGACGTGACGCTACGCGCTCATGCTTCGTAGCCGCGTGCCCATGGTGCGACGCTACGCGCTCATGATGTGGTGTCGCGTGCTCGTGATGTGACGCTACGCGCTCATGGTGCGGTGTCGCGTGCTCATCATGACGAGTCGCATGGGAAGTGTTTGCTACTCTGCGCGACTGATTGTGCCGCGCCTGACTCTCCCCGCGCCCATGTGACGAAGCAACATGTTCGCTACCGGCCCGAGCGTGCGATCGGTTCGCTGTCCGGTTGGTAGCGTTCGCTGAGTTCTGGTTGCCAGCCCGCCTGGCCCCGTGTCGATTCTGCCGGGTTGCCGTTCTCTCCGGCGCCCGGGTCCGGTGTTTGCTCTCAAAGTCCCTTACGGAAGCGGCTTTCGGCTGGCCTTTATTATTTTTCGCGTGCAGGGCCGGATCATTCTTTGCCGCCGCGACACGCGACCGCTGTGCGGCAGTAGGTCCGCGATGCGGCCCCCTGGCTGCTGCGAGTTGCTTCCGGGTCGGCTTCGCCTTCACGCCTCCGGGGCCGTTAAAGCTGGGTCGATTCCCGCGGGCGTTTCGCACAACCTCGCGGTTGACGTAAGTATGCGTGACCAACCTTGGGTTCACGCGAGTCACGGCAGTGTTATATGCGAAGGAATTGCCGTCCCATCGGCCACCGTAGTAACCGGTTCCGTAATAGCCATACCCATAGTTAATCCCGCCGTAGTACCCAACCGATGGTCCCCAATATCCATCATGAAAGTAATAACGGCCGCTGTTGAAGGCCCAATAGCCTGGAGTCCAGTAATAACCGACCACTGGTGCGAGCACCCAGACGCCCGGCACCCAGTAGTAACCGAAATCGCCCCAGGCCCAATATCCCGGCGTCCAGATATAACCCGGACCCGGGCAGAGCGGTTGCTGATAATAGGGAATCGCCGGTGGAGCTATCCCGACCGAAATCGCAACGTACCCCGATGACGAGGCCAGCGGCAGCCCGAGGAAGAGCAACGCCGCCAGCACGAAGGCTGGAAGTTTAAGTTTTGTTTTCATAGTTGTGTTATGTGTTTGAAACGAGGCGCAATTCCCCCTAATCCCTTGATGCTCAAGCACCGAATGCTTTCGCCGGGGGCACTTGGCTACTATAACAATCGCATCTACGGCCGGCGGTGCGTCCCTTCGCGGCCCATTTTTTTCGAGAGCTAGGAGCACCGAGCAGGTTGCTCCATTCCCGGCGATGCCGGTCTTGTTTGGATTCTCAAAGAAAGGACGAAGGTTGAAGGGTGAAGTTGCTCAAGGCGGGGCTTTCGATCTCCGCGTCGAAGCTGGGGTTGGACGCGGTCAACGGCCCCGGTCGCCGGCGGTGAGCCGCGCAAGAAAAGGCTTGCCGGCGATGCCGGTGAAATACAAACCTGCTAAAGCCATGAAATTCGCATCAATCATTACAGCGTCTCTTCTCTTGTTTCTCGGTGGGTTTGCCTCACCGGGCGTTGCGCAGGAATCTCGCTGGGGATCGCCGGAAGAGGAGACGGTGAAGTTCATCATTGCGGCTGAGGCGAAGTGGGCCAACTCGGCCTGTAGCCCGCAGCTGGACCTCAAGGATGTGATTGCGGACGACTTCCAGGGGACGTCGCCGAGTGGACGGCGCTACGGCAAGAAGGAAGCGATCGCGACAGACACCAAGTCGCTCGAGCGCGACTGCCAACTGGGCGAGGTAAAGGTAAAATTCTTCGGCGACTCGATCGCGCTGGCATATGGAGCGGAGAGCGCGGTCTCCAAGGGTAAGGATGGCAAGGAGGCAAAGCATTGCCTGATCTGGACCGATACCTGGCTCAAACGCGCCGGGAAATGGCAGATCGTGGCCGCTCAGGATACGAACATCCCTTGTAAGCCTTAGGCGGTCGCGCTAACTCTTGAAGTGACGTGACGGGTCGCGCGTTTGAAGCTTGAAGGAAAGAGCTTCATCTGGTCGGCGTCACGTTTCCGCGTCCTGCACAATTTGATCGAGCCTGTAGCCGTCGATGTCGGTCTTGACCTGGATCCAAATCGGCAGGTGGTCTGACATTTGGAAGGTGAATTTCGTCCGGCTGTAGTTCTTGCCGGGGAAGAGTTCCTCGATACCGGCGTCGTTGATGTAGAAGTCGAGCGCGCCGCCTTTGTTGGTAAAGTTCTCGGGCATGGTGGCGCGGTGCAGGATCTGATCGTAGCGCGCGCTGAAGCCGAGGTTGGAGCCGCCGATGACCCGGTCGCCGACTGTGAGCTTGACGAGGGGCTGCGGGATTTTGAGTCCGTGGCCAAGCAGGATGTCGAAGATCGGGTCGGTGATCTTCGGGGTGTTGAAGTCCCCCATGACGAGGAGGTCGTGGTCCTCGGCGAATTTGTTCTTGAACCGGGTATCGATCCACCCGGAGAGAAGCTCGAGCTCGGCCATGCGGGCCTCGATGCTGTCGCCCCAGCGGATATGGGTGGCGATGGTGATGAAGTCGAAGTTGCCGGCGCGAAAGGCGCACATGTAGGGCGCGCGCCAGAAGGATTTGGTGGCGAGATATTCCTTGGCGGCTTTGGCGCGCGGGGCGTCGATCTCAGCGGCGAGGCCATTGTGGATGACGGCGCGGCGGTCGAAGAGGAAGGCGATGCGTTCCTTGTTGCCGCCGGCGTCGTCGATCCAATCGGAGAAGACGACTCGCCATGCCGGGCCGAGATAGCGAAGGACGCGGCCGAGGTCGGTGAGGTCGGCGCGTAGCTCGACCAGCGCAATGAGGTCAAACTGCCCAAGGATCTCGGCGATGTAATGAATGGCCGGCTCGGTGCGGTAAACGCGGCCGAATTCGCGGACGTTCCAAGCGGCGACGTTGATCGATTGGTCCAGCTTTGAGGGCGGAATCTTGGCCGCCTCGATGCGCTCGCGCAAGGCAAGGAGGCCGGCCGCGATCTCAGGAGTAACGTCGCCGTGATGCATAACCGGATGGCGTTGGAAGCTTCAGAAAACCGCAAAGCGAGAATGCTGACAAGGGAAAAGCAGCGCTCCGTCCGCGCCGAACCAGGATCGTCATTGGCTGTTTCCTGCCATCCGGTACGATCGCGGCACGAAAGATCGGCCGAACCTGATCGTTGAACCGATCCCTAATGGAAAATCGGAAACCGCCGCAGCCGAAGCAGCCGTTGCCGAATTCGCCCGTGGTCCGTGGCGACTTCCAAGCCGCCTGCTTCTGTACTTGGGAGCGGATCACGGAAGACCGGACTTGTGAGGCGCCTTGGATTCCGGCGGTTGACCTCCAACTCGAGATTTGGCCGGATTAATCAGACATCAAGAGCGCGCGTCACAGAATCGTGGCGTGCCACCCGGCGGAGACCGCACAAGCCGATCCTCCTACTGACAATCCTTGATTTGCTTGCGACCGGAGTGGCGACCCCGCGCCAAAATCAGCTGATCGCAGGAACGGCGCGCCTGCTCAAAGGATCGGTGGGCACCCGATGCGGTCGCCCTACAATTAGTCCTGCGACAGGATGAGAACAGAGTATGGCCCGATGCCGACATTGGCCTGGAACGGCATCCCGTCTCGCGAGCCGCCGTTCGCCCATGTGTCGTAGCCTGACTGATTCCCAAAGTCATCGCCATAGCCCTGCCAGTCACTGTTGAAACGGACCCGCCATCCGCCCGCTCGTGGAAATCCCAGCGCATAGCTCTCGTAGCTGCGGTTGCCAAAGTTTGCCACGACCATAACGTCATCGCCTGGCCCGCCATTCTCCCAGCGATGAAATGCAATCACCTTATCGACATTATTGATGTGATGGACGTTGAGGTACTGTCCGCGGAGGCCGCGGGTCTGATTAAACCAGTTGCGGCGCAGGTGAATCAGGTCCCGATAGAGAGCATTGATCCCCGCGTAAGTATCGAGCTTCGTCCAATCCAAGGGAGCCGAGTCACGGAAGTATTGGTCTTCGAGAAATTCCTGGCCCTGAAAGATCATCGGAATCCCCGGGGCGGTAAAGACGAGCGCCGCAGCAAGCGTGGAACGCTTGCGCGAAAACCAGCTTCCAGCATTGCCCGGCCAAATCTCCTCCGGCACCCGCGCGTGACCATTCGCCACCTCGTCATGGGATTCGGTGTAGATGACCCGCTGGAGGGTATCGTCATTGTAGCGATGTTCCAGCGCGTCGCGCACCGCATAGAGATCCCGATCAGCGTCGCTCTGCGCGATAACGGCGTCCCGGACGGGATGGACAAACCCGGAGTCCCATTGCGAACCGAAGCCCGCGCCGCCGGCACCAACCTCCTTCGTAATCCATTCGTTGTTCTGCAAATCCTCCGCGATCGTGATCTTCCACGGCTGAGTGGAACGGATTTCATTGTGCACCCATTGCAGAAGGCTCCAGCCGTCTGGAAGGTCGCGACCATCCACCATTCGAATGTTACTCACTGAGTCAAAGCGCAGTCCATCAATGCGGTATTTGCTCAGCCAAAAGAGCGCGTTATCGCGGAGATATTGTCGCACTTCGGGCCGCCCGTAATCCGGTCGCGTATCGCCCCAATCCGTGTGCGAGCGATCATTATTATAGAAAAAGATGCCGCCATTGTGATCCGGGTCGCTCCAGCCATCGAAGCGCCAGAGATCGAGATCGCCAGGCCCAAAGTGGTTGTAAACCACATCCATGATAATCGCGATGCCGAACGCATGCGCAGCTTTGACAAACCGGTGCAAACCCTGCGGGCCGCCGAGCGACGATTCTACCGCAAAGGGGTCCGAAGGATTGTAACCCCACGAGAAGCTCATCGGAAACTCCAGCACCGGCATAATCTCGATCGCATTGATGCCGAGATCGCGCAGGTAACTCAGCTTCGGGATGATTTCATCGAACGTGCCCGGCCCCGGCTCGTTTGCGTCGTTGAAGCTGCCGACATGCATTTCGTAAATCACCAATTCATTGCGCGGCGGCATGACGAAGTCGTCCCCGGTCCAGTCGAAGTTGGAATCGTGAATAATGGCGTTGCCGGACGAGTTCACGACTTCGCTCGCGTAGGGGTTCTTATGCCAGAGCACCTGCGCGCCGTTATGGATCACAAACTGGTATTCATTCCCGATCGCCGCCCCTGGCACTTCCACCGACCAGTAGCCCTTGCCCTCGCTGGCAAAGGGATTCGCCGTGGCGTTCCACTGGTTGAAGGCTCCGGCGGCGAACACGCTCGAGGCAAACGGCGCCCAGACCCGGAACGCCACCCCGCCCGGGAAAAGGATGGTGCCCATGCCCGGACGAGCAGACGGCGATGGCGACACCGGGACCGTTGGAGTAATGGCAGGCATGATCAAATATTCGAGTCAGCGATTTCCCACTTCAAGCCCACCGCAACCCAAAACGAGCTTTGCAAGGTTGATTATGTTTTCCTTCCGTTGATGCGAGGATGAACATGACAGAAATTCCCTAACAAATGGAACCGCCAAATTCCCAATCAAGCCCGCCCGCCAAATACGTCGCGCTGAACGATTCGCTCTACGACTATATTGTACACCACCGTTCGCGTGTCGTCGATCCACTCCTCGACGCGCTCCGCCGCGAGACGGAGTCGTTAGGCGACGCCGCCCGCATGCTCATCAGCCCGGAGCAAGGCGACTTTCTCACCCTTCTGACAAAACTGCTCGGCGTGCGTTCAGCCGTCGAGATCGGCACATTTACCGGCTATAGCTCCATCTGCATCGCGCGCGGACTGCTTGAGCAAGGTCGCCTCTTCTGTTTCGACACCAGTGCAGAATGGACCGCGATCGCCCAGCGCTACTGGGAAAAAGAAGGAGTCGCGAATCGCATCCAGCTCAGACTGGGAGATGCCAAACAGGAGTTACCGGCTTGGGAACCACCTGAGCCGCTTGATTTCGCGTTTATCGACGCCGACAAACCCGGTTACGACACCTATTTCGAGATCCTGCTGCCGAAGATGAAACCGAACGGCCTGTTTATTTTCGACAACATGGTCTGGAGCGGTCGAGTCATTGAGCAGGGTCTCAGTGATCCCGACGGACTCGCTCTCGATCGCTTGAACGGGAAGCTGGCGCACGACTCGCGCGTCGAGTCGGTCCTGCTTCCGGTCGCCGACGGGCTCCACTTCGCCCGCAAGCGGCGAGCCACCCCGTCAGCCTAACGATCCATATCTGCCGAATCGGGGAATCGCGGCACAAAGGCCCCTCCCACATTGAAGCGCCCTACTGCTTACGAATCAGGAACGGGGGCAGGTAATTGCAGGGGCACATCGCCTGTCGGCCATCAGCTCCACCGCTTTCAGATTTCGACGCTAACGAAATGCATGAAGACCCGCGCGAGCAGGAGCTTTCGCAATCAAGCCCTCTTGCATCTCAGAACGCGATCCTGGCTCAATCCCGGCAGTGTCGAGAGTAAGCTCCGGCCCCTTCTGGCCATTGCCTCTCGCGCCGTTTCCTACTAACCATTTCCCGGGTGCTTCTTCTTCTTTTTGCCGGGCTCCTCAGCCTTGGCGGGAGCGCGGCCGCGCTGCGCAGATGTTGGTTGTTTAGTCTTCACCGTCTGTGGTCGACGCTGTGTTGTCTGGGGATGTTTGGCCTTCGCTGTCTGTGGTCGACGCTGTGCTGTCTGGGGATGTTGCACCTTGTTCGGAGTGGTCGCCTTCTTGTTGGTCTGGGCGTTATTTTTTGCCTGAGATGTCTTATGGCCATTCGGCGTCGTGCCTTCCTTGGTCCGAGCGGCCGTCGTCTTCTGGTGCGAAGAATTAGCTGCCTGGGCAGTTCCACCCTTCGCTTTCTCAGCACCGGCATGCTTCCCAGCGCCGGCTTGTTTCCCCGCGCCAGCTTGCTTCCCGGCGCGAGTCTCTTTCTTGGTTGCAGCAACGCCTCCGGCGGCCGCGGTCGCGTGCTTTCCATGTTGGCGGTCGAACGTCTGGACCGCGTCGGGTTTCGGCTTTCCGTGATTGTTTGCCGCATGCAAGGCAGGATCTTTCTTTGCTGCCTCGACGCGTGAGCGCTGGGTCTGGGTTGGCGGGATGTGCTTCCCCTTGGCGGCGGCTTGTTCCTGCGCGGTGGCCCTGGCCTGCGCGCCACCCGGACCGTTATATCCGGCGCGGCTGCCGGTGTTGGTCACGACCTTGTTGTTGACATAGGTGTTGTGCACCACGGTCGTGTTCACCCGGGTCACGGCGGTGTTATAACGGAAGGTATTGCCGGACCATTGGCCCCCATAATAGCCGCGTCCTCCGTAGCCGTAGCCGTAATTAATCCCGCCATAAAACCCAACCGTCGGCCCCCAGTATCCCTGGTTGAAATAATAACCGCCGCCACGGTAGCCCCAGTAACCGGGCGTCCAGAGAAACCCGATGCTCGGCGGAGCGACCCAGACTCCCGGGACCCAGTAGTAACCGAAATCGGCGTAGGCCCAGTAGCCGGGGGTCCAAATATAGCCCGGCGCTGGACACAACGGCTGTTCGTAGACCGGGATCGCGGGCGGAGCGATCGCAACCGAGATGCCAACTTGTGCGGAGGAAGAAGCCAGCGGGAGCCCGGCAAAGAGCAGAGCCGCGAGCGCGACGGTAAGGAGTTTTGTATTCATTTTAAGGTGCAACATGGAGTGGAAAAGAGAGACGCGTCGGCGCCACAAAGTATTCAAATAAAGGCTGCCGGCACTTTCATCGAGCAGGCATGCCATCAATATGGAATCGGATCAGCCGCGAAAGCGAGCTTATTTAATTGCGGATAGATCCTTAAATCGGCAAAGCGGCGACATCTCGGGAAGCTTTCGGGACAGGGCCGCTCTGGAAGGACGTGCGCCGTCTTCTCCCTGGGAAAGCTTGAAGTGTCCGACCACCCGGGCATACTTGCGCCCGTGAGCCGGCCCGGCAAAGAACACGGAAGGTCGTTCCTCAGCCTCTTCTTCGAAGTCGGACTGATCGCGGTTGGCGTTTTTCTCGGCCTCCTGGCAAACAACTGGCACGAGAATCGCGAGCATCATGCGCAGGCTGACGCCGCCCTGCGTAATTTTGCCGAAGAAATGGAAGCGAATTGCCAGGCCACGCAAAGCAACCGCCAATATCACGAAACTCTCGCGCGCGAGCTGCACGAATTCCTCACGAGCAAAGAGCCGGCAACCGACGAGCGATATAATAAGACCGTCCACTTCGAAGGCATGCGGCCCGAGACCTTCGAGCATACGGCGTGGGATCTCGCGTTGGCCACCCAGGCCTTGTTCTATCTCAAGCCGGATCTGGCTTTCGATATCTCCAAGGTCTACACCAAACAAAATGCCTTTCAGAAGCTGGAAGACAGCTTCCTCACCTCAGCCTTTACGCCCTCCGGTCCCTCGAGCGACAACTTCAAAGGCCTGGCCACCGCGATGGAAATCTACCTCATCAACGTCAACCAGCTGGAGCCCGCCCTGGTGACCCGCTACGAAAAGGTTATCCCCGAAATAAAACGTGCCCTCTCCGGCGACGCCCCGCCGCCCGCATCTGGATCGTCACCGCGATAGAGCCGCCCACTCTGGAGCGACGTGCACCGTCGCATCCGCACAGGAAATAGTAAGGACGAAACAGAGCGCGTTTAGTATTTCCCGGAGATGACACAAGACCAATCCCACCTTCGGGAATGAGTCCGACAAATTCGGACATCAGCCTTTTCAGTTAAGTTCCTCTTGCACTCATGGTTGCGTTGAAATGCAGGTCGCGGCACGCGTTATGCAATCGCATCCCAGGAACCGATAAGATGCAACAATCAACTCATGGAGGAATTATGATAACGAAAAAACTAATCATCAGTATTGGCTGCTGCGCAATGCTTGCGCCGCTGGCCTTCGGAAAAGGTTCGCAGACGGCAGCCGTGGAACAGGGAGTCACTGTCACCGGAACAAACCCGACCATAACGGTTGAAGGAGGTGAGGCGGCAAGCTATCAGCCTGCCAAGACTCTCGTTGTTCACAACGAGGGTCCGGGCCATTACGTTCTCAACGGTCCCGGCCATGTGTTCAACAGCAAGGGAGAAAGAGTGCAAAGCGCGATCAGGCCCGGCACCCACGTGCATGTCTACTTCGCCAATAACGCGGGTGTGCGGACAATAGATCACGTTGTGGTGGACTGAGACTGCGCAGTCTGCGATACAGCCATTAGATGCCGCAGGTCCTGTGAGACCTGCGGCTTTTGGTCCGTGCACACGCGCGCGATTGGGGAGATTCTGGCTGGGCGACATTTGAAGCTGCTCCCGGCGGCAAAGTCAATTCGCATCCCGACCCGAATCCGTCCCGGTTCACTCTCCGGCCATGGCGGGATCGACACTTCAGCAGTTTAGATTTGACGTTGCAGCGCCATATCAATTAACTAAGAGCAAACCGAAATCACTTTCCCTTGGTGGGAAAAAATGATGGGCGGGGATGACTAATCCGTTTCGGTAACCTGAGCGTAAATCCGATGTACGGGGGCCGAATCACGATCGAGCATAGACCGACCCTCAGTCAGTACATTTTAATCGTGGTTGTGATCCTCCTTAGCGCTGGGGCGATCTACCTTTTCATTCTTGCGGAGAAAGAGAAAAGAGAGACCATGGGTTTCGATCCAAACCGACCCGTGCCGACCGACGCCGTCCTGCAAGAGCGGTTAACGCCCGAGCAATACAACGTCGTGCGACGCAACGGTAGTGAGACGCCGTTCCAGAACGCGTATTGGAACACCGAGCGCACCGGGATTTACGTCGACCTCATCGACGGCCAGCCGCTCTTCACATCGCTCGACAAATACGATAGCGGCCTCGGCATTCCCGCTTTCAGCAAACCGATCTCGTACGATCTTGTAGTCGAGAAACCTGATAACTCAGAAGGGATGCAGCGGATCGAGGTGCGCGCGAAACGGGCCGACCCACCTGGGCCATCTTTTCGCCGACTCGAAGTCGCCCACTGGCCGGCGCTACTCCATCGCATCCGCCGCTCTCCGTTTCATTCCAAAAGAGGAGATGAAGGATGAGGCTTATGAAGCATGCCTGCCGCTCCTGGATAAGAAGTAGTTCGAATTTCGGGTCGCGGCGCCAAGGCCCCTCCCACGTTCGGGGGATCGGGTTAGCCTCAATTCTACCGCTCCAAGTCGTCTGCTATTGCTGCAAACTGCTCCAGTGCGGCTTCGAGATCTTCGGTCGGGGACCGCGCTGCCTGCCCGCCGGGTGCGGGCGACTGGCGTGCTGGTGATCGCGACCTCGCGATCGCAAACTTTGGCCTAACCCACCAAATCAGAGAGGGCGACTTCCAAGGAGCCTGCCTGTTTCGGTGATTGGGAGCGAATGACAGCATGCGGCTCAGAGAATTCGCCGGCGACGACACCGGCTCGAGGTCCCGCTCTGAATGAAACGCCGTGGCAGATGCTCTGCCAACTCGCACCCACCGTCGAAAAATGACCACTCCTCGTTTCGCACAGTTCTTGCTAAAGGAGTTGTGTCGATGCACGCCAACACCTGCAGTGAGGGTCGGTTTGAGAGCTTTGACGATGGTCTCGCGCTGCTCCGCCAGGCCTTGATCCGCGGGCCGCAGGCTCTCAACCCGCTGGAAAAGGAGGGTGTGATCCGCCGTTTCGAATACTGCCTGGAACTGGCTTGGAAAGCCGCCAAAACGTACCTCGAACACTCAGGATTGCGCATCGCTCCAGTCACACCGCGCGAAGTCATCAGGCAGGCCGCCGCGGCCGGCGTGCTGCCCAATGGCCAGGTTTGGATCGAGATGCTCGACTACCGCACCCTCCTCGCCTACACCTGCGACGGTGTCGTCCAGGCCGAAGTGATCGACGCCTTGGTCGCACGGTATTTCCCGGCCATGGAAGAGTTGCGCGAGTTTCTCACTGCGCAGGGCGGCACGCAGGTAGAATCTCTAAGGAAAGCAGAAAAGCAGGAAGTGTCGTAATCGGGGGCGGCGATCCCGGCCTCTTTCTGGATATCGCGCCCTCGCGATCATGAACTCTGGCCCAACTGGTCGGTCGCGAATTGGGCGTGCGCTCACCGGCGGAAGTCGGAAACAGGGTCGATCCTTTCAATTTCGAGTTTTGGACCGGCGATTGATCCAGCGTCCGATTTGGTGGCCCTAGAAAAGCTGAAAGCTGAAACGCCGATAACTGAAATCTGAAAGCGGAGATCGGAGGACGGAGGACGGAGGAAGTCGCAAAGCTGAAACGCAGAAATGGAGGAGCCTCGCTGTTGTCCGAGGGCACGGTTCGTGGACGCGGGAAGAGGACTCTTTTATGCGAGGCGACGAAATTGTGCTATGCTTTGGGACGTCAAAAAGAAGGGAGAAGTTTTATGAAACTTTGGAGATCTTTGATTGGGGCAGTGGCGGTAGCGACCCTGCTTGCATTTGCCTCTCCGGCCAGTGCACAATGGCATGGTCATGGAGGCCGAGCGGGCTGGCGCGGCGGTCCGGTACGGAGTTGGCATGGATATGGATATCCCGGTTGGCGATGGGGTGGGCCCCGCGTAGCCTTCGCTGTTGGGGTCCCATTCTGGGGATGGGGCTATCCGTATGCGCCTTATGGCTACGGCTATTATCCCTATGCCTATGCGCCGGTGGTTTATGCACCGCAGGTCTATGAGGGACGCGTGGTCACACGCCAGCAGCCGGTAGACGCGAAGGACGTTCAGAGCGGGGGCGAGTAGGGCGGAAGACGGAGGTCAGAGATCGGACGTTGGAAAAATTGCGCGACTCTGTCAGGGAGCAAGTTGATAGGCCCGTAGCTCGCCCGCGGCCAGATAGAGCATCCCGCCAGAAACGACCGGGATGGTGTTCGTGCACGGGCCGAAACAGCCGTCGTTGTTGGTGACCGACCAAAGTAGGGTGCCGTCGGTCTCTTTGTAGGCGTTCCATTGCCCGCTGTAGGCCGAGGCGTAGACAATTCCATTGGCCACGGATGGTCCCCACGGGCTGCGCGCCGAGCCCATCCAGATGACCCCTCCGGTATTCTCGTCGAGCGCGACTAGGTTGGACAGAGTGCTCTCGACGAAGACCAGCCCGTCGGCGACCGCCGGGGAGCCGGTGTCGGCGCTCCCGTAAACTGGGACCGACCAGAGGAGCGAGCCAGTGGCCTGGTCTCGTGCCACGACATTCGGGTAGTGTCCGAAGAAGAGCTTCCCATCGGCTGCGGCCAGTGTCCCGACGGCAAAATCGTCCACGGTCCACAACTGGGTGCCATCGGTCGCGTCGTACGCTGTAAGTGTATCATCTGTGCGAAGCTGAAAGACGCGTCCATTGCTTACGACCGGGGATTGATCGTAAACGCAGCAGCCGCCCGTGGTCGACCAGAGCACGGCGCCGGTTCGCGTGTCGAGGGCATAGAGCGTGCCTTCGAAGGCGGCCGCGTAAAGGGTGTGCCCGACGACCGTGGCCGGTGCCCGGAGATCGGTGACGACGGAAGAGATCCAGACTACTTTCCCGGTCCGGGCATTGAAGGCGGTAAGCGGGGCGTATATTGCGCTGGCGAAGACGAGGCCGTCGGCATAGGCGGCGGAGCCGACATAGAAGATCCCTCGCCTTTTGCTCGTCCAGACTACGGCGCCGGTGAGGGCGTCGAAGGCGTGCATCCTGCCGTCTCCGCCACCTATGAAAACGCGGCCGCCGGCGACGATGGGAGTGGCATAGATCGTGCCGACGAGCGAAGCGCTCCAGGCGAGCTGAAGGCTGCCAACGTTCGATGGATTGATGGTGCGCTCGGAAGTGTTGTGCACAGTGTGTCCGGCATCGAACTCGCCCTGGACCCAATCGCCCCGGCGGATGGCTGCGTTTGTATCTGCTGCGGCGGCGAGGTGGCTGAAAGCCGTTGTGCCAATAGCGCACAGACTTGAAAGAAGAAGACCTAAGGAAGATGTCTGTAACATATAAGCAAGATACCGCTAGCAAGCAGCTACCGGTGGTCGACGAAGCTGAGACCTGCGTCCATGAGAGTCAAGACAATTCGGCGGGAGGAGGGGGCTGAGAGAAGCAAACGTTCAACTAACGAGTGAGAGCACAGGGCGCTGTTCGCAGCTCAATAGTTGAAGCCCTGAAGCTGCGTCACGCCTTCGTCGGGGCCGTCGATGAAGCCAGTGCGGTTGCCCGGCTTGATGGCGATGTGGGCAGGGACGACGTTGAAGGCGTTGGAGAAACTAAAGCCGTTGAGTGATTCGATCAGGTTGCCGGCAGTGTCGTAAACGTGAATGCTGCTCCCGCTGGATGATGTGCTGGAGTGTTCCTGGGCGACCAGAAAGAGCTTGTTCACTGGGTCGAACTCGACTGCCGCCCCGGAGAAGAATTGCTGGGTCGCTCCCGGTAAGGGCTCTTCGAATCCGCTCTGGGTCGCGATGTTGTAAAAGGCGACACTGAAGTCAATCTCGGTCGTGGCGCAGGCGGTGTCGGTGACCGGGTCGTAAGCGAGGCCGTTGACGTCGCCGATCCCGACGCTGCGGAACTTGGTGAAGTTGCCGGTGGCGAGGTCGACGGTCGCCATCCAGCCGGGGATAAATGGATTGCCGAGAAAGGCGTGCCCAAGAATGGCCCGATTGCGCATCGGATCATAGGCAAACCCGGGGTCGGGGAAGTTGCTGAAGTCGGGGTCGTTGATGGAAAAGACCGGGCCAAAGGTGTTGGCGCCGACATCGGTGCTGAAGACGGTGGGCATGAAGTTGCTGCTGAAGTCGAGCGCCCAGACGGCGTTCTGGGTTCCCTGGTTGCGACTAACGAGTTCAACCAGGTGGTCGGCGCCGACGGGCGGAGTCCAGCGACCGGTAAACCGGTTTCGGCGCAACGGGTTTATCGTTAAAAAGGTGCGAACGACGTTAAAACGGCCCTGGACGTGTTCGCGCTCGACCAGGCCAACCGAGTTACCGGTCACGCCGAGCGCGACGAAGTCATCATTCGGGGTGATGGTCTCCCTGACGACCTTCAGGATGGCGCCGGTGCGCTGGTCGAAGGTTTCGACCGCGGCGAGAACGGTATCGTCATCCTGCCGATGAGATTCGGCGAGGACGCCTTCCGTACCGACCTGGTCGATATCGAAGCCGAAAATCTGGCCGCCAAACTGGCTGTGGACGATGACGCCGTTAGGGCCGACCGCCGGCTGTTCGGCTTGTGCTGAAAGGGCGAGGCAAAACCCGCAGCAGAGGCAGGGTAGAAGCAGTCGCCGCAGGAAGACAATGAGAGAACTGACTAAAGCGCTCATGGTATGAGGCTGTTGAAATAAGCGACGATGGTCAATCGAGTGACGGTAACGGGGTTGTTACGCAAAGCTGAATGGCGCCGTTGCGGACCGAGCGCCATAGACGAAGCCCGAAGGGCAGGCAAGAGGGCCGTGGGCGTATCGATGGGAGCGAAGCGGACATAGTCAAAGGCAGGGCGGAACGACAGAGACCGGAGGATGGCCTACGAAGCTCGGCCCCCCGCAGGCGTCATTGAAAGCCGAACGATCGACGGTCGAGGGCGGGACGGTCGCCCGGCTGAAAGCGGCTTGCTCAGTTGCCCGGCATCGGGTCCAACGAACCGAATCCATCGAAGGTCTCGATGTCAACGTGTTTTGGTCCGGCGGTTTCGTCGACCCAAATCGGCGATCCTTGAGCCATCTGGGCACTCTGCTGCGGCTGAAGGTTGGTCCGCACTCCCTCCAGGGCCTGCTTGTAGGCGTAGAATTGGGCCTCGTTGCCGACGTAAATCTGGTTTTTCTTCCCCGAGGGATAGACGTAATACAATTTCCCCTGGTATTTGACGGCTGAAACCCTGTTCGGTGCCAACTGGTTGACTCGCGCCTGCTGCTTCGCGTTGGTAACGGCTCTTGCTCTAAAACCAGCTTCCGTCAGAAGCATTTCTTTCTGTGATTTGGCAATCTCAGCATTGTTTTCTGCAAGCGTACCGCAGCCCGAGATCAAGGACCCGAGGGCCACTGCAGTGAGCGCGTTTACCAACGTCCAGCGGAGTATTCGTTTCATAATAGGGTCGTTTCGAGCGAGCATGATGCGCCGGGTTCGTGGCGTTTGCAATCATTGAAGCCGCGGAAGGCCGATTGCCCGAATCGGCAGAAGCGAAGGCCGTTGGCAAAGGCCTCTGCATCCGGCAAGGGAATTCAGGGATCAGAGATCGGAAATCAGAAGTCAGCCTTCTAGCCAAGGCTCCAGCGGAGCCAAGGAGGACGAGGAACGCCACTCTTTGCTGTGACTTGCCGTAGGCGGCGGCGTTTCCCGCGCAACCACCCTCCCCGGGCGTGGGCGCGCGAAGCGTGTGAAAGTCCAGCTTGTTTGTGTCCACGCCGCGTTTGGAGAGGAATAGAACCTCCACGCCAACCACTCTCTCGGGTCGCATCCTAATCCAGCGCCGCACCGGAGGATACCTCTGTCGATTCGATGATCCTGGATTCGTTCAATCGTAGATAAAAAAGCGTCTGCTTGGGGATCAACACGGAGCATCATGACTAATCCCGCTTTACGTTCCGCGAGCCAGCCGGGACCCGGCATTTTGCGCCGCAGCGCTCGGTTTTCGCCCTTGGGAAATTTAGCTAGTGCAGTAAGTCATTGACTTCTGGACTCGGACGCGTGACGCGATTCTCTGATGGGCTCGCCTTGATGTCGCTCAGTCTCTTCTGACTCACTGCGCTAGTCCTTCTCAATGACCGGCATCGAGAGCCGGGGCGATCAGTTGGCGAGCTGATACACCTCAACCAGCGCCAGGCCTGTGGTGTTGTTCGCTCCACGGACGATGGCGGTGTAGGCGGCGGGCGGGAGCGTGGAAAGAATGGCCGACTCCGCATCCAGGGTGGGCGCGAGACCCGTGGCTTCGATTTGCGCCTCCTGAGTGCTCTTCCAGCCATCGTTGTAAGCCAGGCTATTCCCATCCGCGTCATACAATTCGAGGGTCGGATTGGCCAGGGTACCGCTGAGAGGCAAGGACGGCCCCAGGGAGCGGACAATCAGGTTCGCAGGGTCGCTCCCCAACACGATAAACCCGCCAATGAGCACATTGTTATCTGTTTGCACAAGCCCGCGGGTCGAGATGTTTGCCAGCTTTGAAGCAGCGGCGGTATTCAAGTCGTAAACCTCCACCAGGCCGAGACCCGTCGTGTTATTTACGCCGCTCACAATGGCCGTGTAGGCCGCCGGTTCCAGGGTCATGACTATGGCTGACTCGTTGTCATTAGACGGCGGGATTCCGGTGGCAATGATGGCCGCCGCCTGAGTGCTGCGCCAGTTGTCATTGGAGGCAATCACAGCGCCGGTGGAATCGTGCAGTTCAAGGTAAGGATTCGCAAGCGCCCCACTTATGGGAAGCGAGGGACCAATGGCCCGGACGATGACTTCTTTCGACTGCGTGCCGGTAACAATAAAGCCGCCGATCAGAACATTATCGCCTGTACCCACAAAGCCGCGGGTGGAAATGTTTCCCAAAAGCGTAGAGGCAGGCGGCGGGGTGGAAACAAGGTCATAACCGATCACGTCCAGGTTGACACCCTCCGGTGAGGTCGCGGAAACATCGAAGGACTGATCCGGACAGCCGAAGGCATTCTGCACATAAGGATGTGATTGCGGGCAGGTTTCACTCAACCAGTCCCCATAATCGCCCGAAGCCATCTGGTTGAAACCGACGATATAGGTGGCCCCATCGTCGATCGAAAAGTAGCGCGTGCCGTGGGCGGAATAGTTACGAATGCCGTGAGCGGACCAACTGAACAAATCCTGGGGCATAAGGTCGGTCACGGGCGGGGAGTTGCCCAAGTGAGAACCAAAGCCGAGCACCTCATCGGTCTCGTGCTCAGTAGAACGTTGAGCGTCGTAGTTGCTGGTGAGAGTAGGCCTGGTGAACTGAAACGGAATCTGAGAGTTGAGAGTCACGATGCCGTCATACTGTCCCCCGTCGCCCACCCTGCCATTGGAGAACATCGCCGGCGGAGTATCAAGTGCGAGCGCTCGGCCGTTCGCGCTCGAAGGTGTGACGTTAGGTGTAAGCGACGATGTAGGGAGGCTGGCATTGGCGGTGTTGTCATCGCTGGTCTTGGCATCGGTCACAAGGGCGGAGGTGAAATAGCCCCAGGGGATCGAGTAGACAGCATAGTCGCTTTCCGAGACAGTGCCGGAATCGAGCGTCCTGCCGCCGGGATCGGTCGCCGCGAAACGGTAGAGTATCTCCACCGTAATCGGGTCGCTAAAGAGCGACTGAAAGATCGCGATCGTCCGGTTAATCATCGCCTCAATCGCCGCCGCATTGGGATTACTGGTGATGGAACTATCGAAGGTCGGGTTAATGATCAATCCCGCTCCAGTTGTCGTCGTAGCCGTCATGACCAACGAAGTGCCACCAGTCCCAGACGCACCGTAGGCGTGCACCCGGTAGTAGTAGGTCGTTCCGGCGCTCAAATGGCCGACAATGCGACTCGTCACATTGCCGACGTTGAGACTCTGATAGCCGCTTGCGTGGGTGTCAAAGGACGGGCTGGTCGAAACGTCCAACCGATAACCGTTAGCTCCGTCTATCGGCGCCCAGTTCGCCAGGAAACTGCTGCGAGTCGGAGCCATCGCGACCATCGGACCCGGAGCAGTTTCCTCCGGCCCGGTTTGCGGAACGGCCGTGCCCATCGTTTCGTCGATTGAGCTTGTCCTGCTGACATGCCGAGCGGCCCTGGGCAAGAATACCTTCGGCGCCCCGAAAGTTGCCTTTTCTCCGGGCGATTGCGCGAATCCGGATGTCGCCGGCGGTAACCATGCAAGCCCAAGGCCACACGCGGCCAAGCTGAAGGTGCGGCGCACCTTGCAAAATATTTTGCGTGGCTGCGTCTTTACGTCGCCGCCAGATTCCAAAAGAGCCCCGTCGCTATGGAACTTTCGCAAGGATTGTGAAAACTCAACTATCACTCCGGTGCGTCGGCTGTCTCAGCAAGCGGAATGTATGGAAATCTTTCCCATCAAAGCAGGCCGCGAGGAAAAGATTGCAATTTGATGACATCTCAATGAATATTTAACGGGATTGAATAAATCGCCTCGCCTTTGAATTGCGGTTCGGGCAATTCTCAGCATTGAATTAACGCCAAGGGCGGTAGTTCCTCCAGCCCGAAAGTAACCCAACGATCTAAATGCCCAAGAAGGAACCAGCAAAAAGGAAGCCAACCGTAAAATTACGGGATTTGACACCGAAAAAGGATGCGCAGGGCGGTCGCTCTGGCTTCTTCCAAAAGCCGTCTCTTCCGATTCCTCCGCCGGGCTTTTTTGCGAATTCAGGGCAAGAGACATCTGACAAGAATCGTCAGTAGGCACCGAACCAAAACTGAGCGGACCGATTTTTATCCCGAGATGACCCCGTTTCAGGCGTGCCCATCGTCCGGGATGTCTGGCGTGGCAGTCTTTCCGGGAAGCCCCGGTACTGAATTCGCCGCTGCTTGTGCCGTTCGCGAATCCGGCGGCGGCGGCGTGCCGATGTCTTCCGGTAGTTGATTCACGATCTCCTCGCTCAAGCCGATGTCCTCGATCAGCAGGCGGACGCGCTCGGCGTGAGTGACCGCAGTTTCCCGGAAACTTCCATTGGCCTCCAGCGAAACCGCTTTGCCAAAGGCAAGGCCGACAACGCGCTCGCCACGGTTGATTCGTGCCGTGACCTCGTAGTTAAAGGGACTCCAGCCACGCGTCTGGTCGTGGAAATTCTGGAACTCACGACGTGGGGTCCCGAAGCGCTCGAGGCGACATTCGAAGCCGTCCGGTTTCTGCAATGGCCGCCACCAGACATGCCAGCGCCCATCGCGCATGGAGCAGCGGACGCCCCACGCCGGACGCTCGATCCGCGTCTCGGCATCTTTCTCCAGGCGCAGTGGCTCGCCGTGGAGGATCGAGCAGTCCACCAGATAACGCGCTTCGCCGAGAGTCACCCGCACGCTGCCGTGATTGGGCGGCAGATCTGGCGCGACGAGCATTGTCCCCACCCCGCGCGCGACGTCGAACTCTAGCGAGGCGAGCAAGGCATGAAACGTGCCCGCGCCCGCCCAGCAAGTGCCGCCCGTGCCGTGCTTGAGCCATGCTTCAAGAAAGTCCTCCGCCGTGCCACCCGGCAGCGGGCCCGAGTTCCCAGCGCGCACGTGGATCAGCTTGCGAACATTGTCGAACGGTACGCGCTGACACCACGCCGCATAGATGGCGCGCAGATTTTCAAAAATCGGCTCAGGCATCTCGGCAAAGCCAAGCCCCTCGAGCACCCGCTCCAGCAATTGCGGCGGCAGCTTGGCCGACCCGTCGAAACCATCGGTAGAAATGGATTGGTCCATGCGAAGTTCTAATAGCGTCAGGCAGCTCAGCGGCAAGTTGCCGCAATGCGCTTCGTTCTGGATTGGTAAGCCAAGATGCGGCGCCGCCGATCGGCAATTCAGTGCGGGAGCGCGAAGGCCACCGTTTCGTTCGCGGCGCGATGGTTCGACCAGAAGTTCTGACCGTCGAAAGCGAGGGAGCGTGCGGCAAAGGTCAACGTCGCGAGGTCGGTGACCACCGGCGTTTCCGGGAGCAAATTGATCCGGGCGATCCGCCACGCTTCAGCCTTGTTCGGAACATTTTTGTTCTCTCGCCCGCGCAAGACGTAGAGCGTCCCGTCGGCAAAAGTGTGTCCGCAGATTTCCGCGCCAACGTCGATCGTACGCGAGATGTTTCCGGAAAGGTCGACCCGATGAATCTGACCCTTGTACCACTGACTCAGGTAAAGATGTTCGTCATCGAAGCTGAGATAGGAGCCGGTGAAGTCGGGGCAGGCAAACAACTTCCTGAAGCCGTCAGCCGCGGTGTAGCGATAGACGTAGCGATCGTCATTTAAGCCCTTGCCGATCGTGAACCGCCAACCGTCGTTTGTCAGCACCGCCGCCCAGACGACTCCGGGCGGATCGAATTCCTCGACGATTTTCAACCCGTCCACGTCGACCCTGTAAAGCGTACCGAGATCACGCGAACTCATCCAGAACTGCTTTCCGTCCCACGCCAGCGCCTGCGGCGTCACGCAGGGCGAAGCGAGCCGTTGTTTCTCGATAACTTGGTCCATGTCTTACAAGTTTGAATCATCCACAGATTTCACAGATTCCACAGATCGAAGGCGATCAGGGAGACTCCGCAGACATCTGGACCAATCCGCCTGATCTGTGGAGAACTTTTTTTCTCCCTATAGGCACTGGTCATTGAAATTGGAAAGGCGCGCGAAGCGTCGTCACACGACCGCCGTCTCCGTTTCTTCGATCACCTCGGGCGGCTTCGGTTTTCCGTAAAGGACCGCGAGAAGCACGCCGGCCACGACTAACGAAATGCCGAGGACGGTCTGCGCGCTGTAGCGTTCGCCGAAAATCGTGACGCCGAAGATAAGGGCGTAGATCAGGCCGATGTAGTTCAGCACCGCCACTCTCGCGATCCGCTCGGACTGGAGGGATTTCGTCAGGCAGATCTGGCCGATCTGGGTGAGAACGCCGCACATGAGAAGACAGACCCATTCCCACGGCAACGGCGTTCGCCAGCTGAAACAGAATGAAGACGAGCCCGGCCGCGATGCCCACGAGCTGGAAATGGAGCACGACGACAATCGGCTCTTCGCGCTCGCGCAGCCGGCGCACCAGGTTGTAGGCCATCCCCGAACAGATGGCGGAGGCGATGCCGATGAGCAGATAGATCATCGAGACCCGCGAATCGAAGCCCTTGATCACGAACACGCCCACGAAAGCGATCCCGTAGAAAAGCCATTGCCGCGCCGGCACCATTTCGCGCAAGACAAAGACGCCGATGAGCGCGGTGAAAATCGGAGACAAATATTGGATCGTGACCGCGGTGGCGAGGTGCATGTGCTGGAGGGTGATGAAAAAGGTGAAGAGGGCGAGCGTGCCGAAGGTGCCGCGCGCAATCAGGAGCGTGTGATTGTTGCCTTTCCAATCGAGACTGCCGGCGCGCGACCTCGACGCCGCAGATCAGCCCCGAGACCGAGGCAGCGGAAGAAGACGATCTCCATCGCCGGGATGCGATCGAGCTGCTTCACGAAGACGTTCATGACCGCAAAAGCGAACGTCGCCAGAAGCATGTTCCCCACGCCGCGGCTGAGCAGGCGCGACCTGGCGCGCGAGGCAGTGTAACCCGGCTGAATTTCGTGGCTGTTTCCCAAAGCCTACAAGAACAGCACAACCAATCCCAGCGCCAGAGCCAAACCGATGGCGAAATAGATGACCCACTTGCTCCGTCGCCCGGTCACAATCTGCCAAAGGCCATAGCAGGCCGCGGTGATTCCAAATATTTCTACCGCCCCAAGAATGCCGAGAACGATCCTGGTTTCGGCGGGCGACCCCGAAAACCGCACCCCAGCGCCGCTCCTTCCGAGTAACGCCGGGCCAATCGCGAGCAGCACCATGCCGATGACCGCGCTGATGACGATGCCGAACACAAGCAAGATCCAGCCATAACGGCGTGACCAGCGCTTCGATTGCATGCTGCGCCCGCATTGCGGGCAATGCGACATCAGTCGATGAGTCTCGTAACCGCAGTTGTAACACTTCGTCAGGTCCTCCGGTTCCGTCCCGTCGCCTTTGCCGTGAAAGAAATCCTCCTTCCTCGGAGTGTCGCCGCGATAGTGGGCGACCACGATTCCGGCCTCCTTCCACGCGCCCGTCCCGACTGGAAAGCGCAAGGCCGAGCGGCTCGGCGCGCGCGGGACGCCGGAGGCCCCATGTCCCCCGCCCGGATAATACAACTGCAGCTCGATCACGGACGGGCGAAGATCGTGCAGCGTTGCGCTCGTTACCTCCGGCACGCCGCCGGTGATTCGGTGGATGCTTTGGTCGATCTGGACCGTGTTCCTGCCCACGATCACCTCGACACCCTCGTCAGGCACGCTTCCCGGGAGTGAGAGTTCGTTAAAGAGCGCGTCGCGTCCTTGATTCCATTCGCGATCCGCCGCGACAAAATCAGTCCACGCCGCCGGCTCGACTCGCCAGCGCGCGATGATGTCTTCGCCGCGCGCGAGCGCTTCCTTCGCCCGCACGTCGAAATGCCGAAACAACGCCGTGCCCCCGCCAAAGATGATTGCCGACAGTCCGTAGATGAAAAGCCAGGGCCGGGCCGAACTATCCGACGTCAGACCAGGCAGGAGGAAAGGGGCCGCCGTCGCCAGCACGCCGGAGACAAAAAATGCGAGCGCGATCTTTCGCGAGCGTTGTGGATTGCGCATGACGATTCGCGGCGAGATTGACGGAAGAAGCGGTGCACCTCAAGCGCAGCTTTGGGCTGCTCTTTTCCGCGGCCAAAACCGGCCGCCGCCCAGCAGCTCAATCCTTGCGCAGCTTCCAATTGACGCGCGCCTTTCCGTCGGGATCGATGGCGGCAGTGATTTCATAGGATCGTCCGAACCCCTTGATCGTATCGAAGGTCGATCCGCCGACCACCATCGGCACCATCTTCTCGTAGTAATCGTGTTGTCGGAGGAGAAGCACGTTCGGTTTTTCCCAGCGGACCGGCTCCGTATATCGGTGGCCGAGGACCGCCCCCTCGAGCTCGTGGTCGCTTTCCCTTCCCGGCGCTTCCTGCAGAGGAAGATCGACCCGGATGAACGCCTCTCCCGAGAGCTGGTAGACCGCCGTCTCTGTCTTGAGCACGGCCGGGCGCGGCGTGCTAAACAGGTTGCCGCTTTCCTGCGTCAGGTCGCTCGAGACACAGGCGACTCGTTTGGAATCGGGCGACCAGAAAGCTTCGCCCTCACGTTCCGGGCCCGTGCCGATGTCGTCGCGTGTCAGATCGCAGAGGACGCGCCCGCTCTTCTTTTCGATTAACTCCGCGCGGGCGACTTTCGACCCGGCGAGTTCCAGCTCGTCGCTAAAGACTTTGCGGATCGCATACAGATCGTTAGGCGACGACCAGTCGATCATTTCACGCCGCAATAGAACCCGGGTGGTCTGAGGAAAATGCCGGCTAAGATAGGCGCTGGCTGGCGGCATCAGTCCGTCGCTCAGGATCCGGTTCCGCACCATCATTCGAAAGGGCAACGGCTGCCCGGCGAGAAATTTGGCGAACTTCTCGTCGCCCAACAGGTGATAGACCACGGTCGGAACACCCGCGATGCTCTCCGCCGCCGCGCCGTCGGCATCCTGAGCGACCTCAAAGAACTTCTTCAGTGACTTCGCGTCACCACGCGCCGCGCGACGTGTTCCAGCGGCATAGTCAAAGCCGTGCGCGCGCGCCACATCGTCGATCTCCGACGGTCCCGCCGGATCCTTCTCCGCGCTCGGCAAATCCTTTTCAGTAAAGAAAAGACGGATGCGACTAAGATGCATCCAGCCTGACTTGCCCGAGGGCAGCGTGACCTTGTACCACTCCGGATCGTGATCCCACGCGAAGGTGAACGTCTCGCCGGTCTTCACCTTGGCCACGATCGCCGCGTCGGCACTCTTGCCGGCGCGCAGGTTCACAAAACCGTCGGGATCATCAATCACGCCCATTCGCTGCGCTTGGACCGGCAGCGCAAACATAAGCGCTGAGATAAAGAGCAGGTAAGTCACGCCGCGACTAAGCAGGCGAGACGAGGCGCGGCAGGCAGTGTCAGCCGGCTGAAACATGCCGAAAGGTCTACGCTCGCACGCTGATTGAAACAAGATCGCGATTGCGAAAGCGGCCATCTGACCGTCAAATCCAATTTCGATACCTGGAGACTCGCAACGAACAGGAATTTGGCTTGTCGAGCGCCAGAAAAATAGCCATTCATGCGAACGCAAGCAATGAAGCGGCTATTCCTTGTTTTTCTTGGCGGCGTGGTCGGATTCATCGTCGGATACTTCGTCGGCGTGGAAGTGGCATGCGAATGGCTGATTCCCACCAGCAACCTATGCGGTATCTATGGCGTGTTTCTCACCGGACCGATCGGATTTGTAATCGGAATCACCTGTGGCTGGATGATATCGCGTCCAGTGAAGCGCTGAGGCGATGAACAAACAACAGCAGCGGTGGCGATGGATTGCTTTTCTCCTCACTTTTGTCGCGGTCGGCGTTCCCTATTGGTTCATTCCCTACAATACGATCAATCTTCCTGACGCCTTACTGGCGCCGGGCCTGTGGATCGCCTTCCTGGCGACGTTAGTTCTTCGCTCCTATGCAGGAGCGAAGTTTTGGAAGGCGACACTGACGATCGCGGCCGCCGTGCCGGCTGCGGTTTTCGCACGAGTCATCGTCGATTGTGCACACGATCCAACTGCGCATAACCTCTGGCCATTCGAAATCATCATCGCCTGTTTGATTGGCTTCGTTTGCGCACTGGCGGGAGCAATTGCCGGCACTCTCGTTCGCTTTGCCGTGGGCAGGCTAAGCGGCCCGTAGGCGGATGTGCTGACGAACACGCTCGACCGGAACGCCCTTGCCTCGCATCAGGTTCAGCGAGGCCTTGTTCGGCGTCTGGAACAAAGCCGACCTTCTCACCTTCTGAGCTTGGACTTCTGGCCTCGCGTGCCGTCAGGCCTCGTATTGCTCGTCGCTGACCTTTTCCAGCCAGTCGACGACCCTGCCGTCGAACGCTTCCTGAATCGCGATGTGCGTCATGGCCGTGGTCGGCGCCGGCGCCGTGCCAATGCTTTTCGTTAGGTGGAAACCAGACCACGTCGCCCGGCCGCACTTCTTCAATCGGCCCGCCCTCGCGCTGCACTCGCCCACCGCCTGACGTGATGATGAGCGTCTGCCCCAATGGATGCGTATGCCACGCGGTGCGAGCGCCCGGCTCGAACGTCACGCTGGCGCCACGAACACGAGCCGGTTCGGGCGCCTCGAATAACGGATCGATCCGCACCGTGCCGGTAAACCAATCGGCCGGTCCTTTGCTGGATGCCTGTGAGCCAATTCTCTTGATTTCCATCTTCTGAATTTCTCGAATTTGATCGCGGCGAGCCAGGAAAATAACGGGGAAAGATCGACTCGACCACGGCACACAGCCGCGTCCTTGGCGCGACGAGAGCACGGCAACTTATCTGGCAACTCCGTGCGTTCGCCTGTTAAGGTGCCGCGCGAATGGAAGACAAGCGCGATACGATGACAGGCGAAGCCACGTTGAAGCGCCGGGACGCGACCTTCTTTGGTCATCCCAAGGGCCTTTTCTATCTCGCCTTCACCGAAGCATGGGAACGCTTTTCCTATTATGGAATGACCGCGCTGGTTGTCCTTTTCATGGTCAATCAGTTGCTCCTGCCGGGACATGTCGAGCACATCGCCGGATTTTCCGGGTTCCGTGCCGCGGTGGAATCGATCGTCGGCCCGCTCTCCACGCAGGCGCTCGCGTCGCAGATTTTCGGCCTCTACTCCGGTTTCGTTTACTTCACGCCGCTGCTCGGCGGCATGATCGCCGATCGCTGGATCGGACAGCGCAACGCGGTCGTGATCGGCGCTCTCTCCATGAGTGCCGGTCATATCGCCATGACTTTTGACCAGTCATTCCTCCTCGCCCTGCTGCTGCTCGTCATCGGCTCGGGTTTTTTGAAGGGCAATATTTCGGCGCAGGTCGGCGCTCTTTATCCGCCGGAGGATGAAGCGCGGCGCACCCGCGGTTTCGTCATCTTCAGCACGGGAATCAACATCGGAGCGGTCATCGGCCCCTTGCTCTGCGGTTTGCTCGCTCAGGTTTATGGCTGGCACTACGGCTTCGGCATCGCCGCAATCTTCATGCTCCTCGGCCTTGCCACTTATCTCTACGGATACCGCTACCTGCCGGCGCGGGTGGAGCGGCGCAAGTTCGAGGGCACTCGACTCACCGCCGCCGAATGGCGCATCGTTTACGCGCTCATCGCCGTGATGATCATCACGATCTTCCAGTCAACGTCTTACTCTCAAATCTACAACGTGAATCCGATCTGGATTCAACAGCATGTCGCGCCGACCTTGGCAGCTTCCGCATCCCGGTCCCCTGGTACCAATCGATCAATTCGGTTTTCAGCATCCTGGGCGTGCCGCTGGTCTTCTGGATCTGGCGGCGCCAGGCGTTGCGGCGGCGCGAGCCGAACGATCTGGCAAAGATCGGCACCGGCGCCTGGATCGCCGCTGCGAGCAACCTGATCCTGGTGGCTGCAATCTTTGTTTCGGGCGGTGCGTCTAGTTCACCCGATCTGGCCGTTCCTCTATAGCGCTGGATTGGGAATCGCCTTCCTCTACTACTGGCCCACGCTTCTTGCCCTGGTCTCACAGGCCGCGCCGGCCAAAGTGAACGCCACCCTGATGGGACTGGTCTTCATGAGCCTGTTCATTTCGAACAACCTGGTCGGCTGGATCGGCGGCTTCTACGAGAAGATGACTCCCGCTGAGTTTTGGGCGATGCACGCGGCCATCGCCGCCGGCGGAGGCCTTCTCGTCATGCTCTTCGGTCGTCGCCTCAGTCGGACGCTCGAACCGGCGGCACGCTGATCGAGGGGAACTCACTCTGCGCCTTCAACCTTTCAGCCTTTCAGCCTTTCAGATTTTCAGTTTTCAGTTTTCAGTTTTCAGTATCGGGTATGAAGGGACGCATGCTTCGCTACCTGGCAGAAATT
Organism: uncultured Verrucomicrobiae bacterium; assembly: GCA_963738045.1. GTDB lineage: Bacteria > Verrucomicrobiota > Verrucomicrobiia > Chthoniobacterales > UBA10450 > Palsa-1392. The sequence goes on from CAVTUX010000005.1 coordinate 33,399, forward strand.
TTCGGCCCCGCTTTATCATTCACGGTTTTTCTTTTGCTGGCTGGTTGTGACGATCGTCCTGGCGAATGGTGTATGATCATCTATCCCGATCGAACCGACCGCACCCGGTTTGTTGTCACGCCACGCTTCCAGACGTTCTCCTACTGCCGGGAATCCGCCCTCGAGCGGATGAAGGAACTCGGGATTGAGAAAACCGGCGACTATGAGTGCGGCTTTCGATGTGAGCTGGATGGCGACCCCCACAGAATGAATGTCTGCGAGGAAATCCGCAAGTAGCCACGGATTGTTGAATTTGGAGCGAATGATCGAGAAGCCCTTCCCCGCTCGCGGCAAAGCTGAAGATTAGATCGCCGTCCGGTTCGACCAGAGGAATGCAGCAGGTTGACTTACTTGAGCTAATCCCTAAGCAGCTCATTCAGGTCGAGTGGCGCAGTCCCCATCGCCAGTTCTCCCTTCGGCGTGCGCGGCCACTTTTCACTCGGACGATCCCAGTAAAGCTCGACGCCGTTTCCATCAGGGTCGCGCAGATAGATGGCCTCGCTTACGCCATGATCGGACGCACCTTCCAGAGGAAGGCGGGCTTGCAACACCCGTCTCAGCGCATCAGCAAGTTCGGCCCGCGTCGGATAAACGATCGCGAGATGATATAGACCGGTAGAACCCGGCGGCGGCGGCGTGCCGCCCGAACTCTCCCAGGTATTCAGCCCGATGTGGTGATGATAACCTCCCGCCGAAAGAAACGCCGCCTGACTGCCGTAACGCTGTGTTAGCTCGAATCCGAGGATGTCACGGTAAAAGCGCAGCGCGCGATCCAGATCGGACACTTTCAGATGCACATGCCCGACCCGGACATCAGGATGAATCTTGTCAGGCATCTAGTATGTATCGCACTTGGACGAGCATTGGCACTTCAACGTTTCAGCATTTAAGCGTGTCAGCCTTTTTCTTCTTACCGCCCCGTCATCGCCTCCAGTTTTTCGGGATAACGCGCGCCTTGCACCTCGATCTCCGATGCCGGATGAAATTTGGAACCCATAAAACCAGGAAGGGGGCAGGATGCACCCAAGTCCCATTTCAGCGTTTCAGTTTTCAGCTTTTGAAAGCCCGGCCGTTCGCTTCACGAGCCGTTAGGGCAGCTTCCACTTCTTCCTTCTGCCTTCTTACTTTCTAGCGCCGATCTGCCCATCCGTGTCGCTCACCCAGTCGCTCCATTTTGCGGGCGAATGTTTCCCATCCGAGCCCGTGCTCGCCACGGCTACCAGGCAACGCCGCAAGCAGACCGCATGAAGGTCAGTTCGACGGTTGCGGGCGGCGGCGACGGGTGTTTGTTGCGAGCATCATCTCATGAGCATCCACCTCTTCGATCACGTTGACCTTCGGGTGTCCGACTTTGCGCAAGCCCGGAAATTTTACGACGTCTTCCTCCGGGCGCTGGGTTTCCCGAAGATCCGCGCCGCCAAAACGGAGGTCAGCTATTACGCCGAGGGTGAGCGTAAGACGGCGCCCTTCATCGGTCTCAACGAGGAACCGGGCCACCGCGGCAACGCCAACCGCTTCGCCTTCTGGGCGGACACAGAAGAAGAAGTCAACCGTCTCGGCGCGATCATCCGCAAGGCCGGCGCGCAAAACGTCGAAGGCCCGGAGTATTGCCACGAATACACGCCGGGCTACTACGCCGTGTTTTTCGAGGATGCCGACGGCAACAAGTGGGAAATCTGCTGTCGCAACGCCCGCGTGCGCTGAACGACGAAATCCACCCGCTCGCCTCGCTCATCGAAGTCGTCCGCCTGCTGATCCAGAAATCCGAGGATGATCAAGTGCCGTGCGAGAGGGACCCGCCGTCGGTTTGCTAGAGCCCTACCTTCCCGTCATCGCCTCCAGCTTTTCCGGATAACGCGCCCCTTGCACGTCGATCTCCGACGCCGCTTCATCGATCTCGCGCAGATCCGACCGCGGCGCGAAGGAGCGCGGTCATCTCCTTTGTATCCTTCGGCGGCCCATAGGAAAAACTCATCCCCATGCACCCCAGCCCGATCGCCGACACTTCCAAGGGGTTATTCTTTCCAAGTTTTCGTGTTTTCATTTTTTAAAGTCCTTTCGATTTCAATTTGCCGTAATGATTCTTTTGCATGTCCGCCATCGGACGGACTCGCCCCACCACAGCGGGCAGGCAGTGGTGAGCGAACAACATCGCGCCTCAACGCGATCCTGCTCGGGCGATCGTGCGCCGCCTGTCGCGTTCTTGCGGGAAATTTCGAACTACTCTCCTGTCCGCTGAGAGGGAAGCCAACGACCTCGTCCGCTACCTTCCGCATGGGCGACGCGCAACCTCTGTGTGTGGCCAAGCTTATCTGATGTGATCGACCTAAAGAAGCTCAACCAAAGCGGCCTCAGGATTACTCGACGTGCCCTTTACGGGATAGAACTTCACACGGCGACCGAGGACTATCTGCTGCGCACGATCTGACCCAATGATCTCCGCCGAATCAAGGTAATACTCATCCCCGTCATCGCCAGAAATGAACGCGCCGCTCCCTTTGCGCGAGATAAACGAAATGACACCTTCGATCTTCGCGAACATAGTTGCGTGCTGAAGAAGCTCCTCCGAAACGCGCGTCACTCGCGTAATCCACTCTCCGGAACGACGCGAACGCGTTTCATCGATGCGTTCGCTACCCTTGATGTAATGAGTAGGGACATCGTGATTCACGCAATATGCATAGTCGAAGCCGTATGTCGTGGACCTGCGACCGATACCCGCCTCTATGACATTCAGAATGTTGTGTTCATCCGACTTCGCAGTGTACTTGTATAGAGCCGGTGTCCTATTCGGAAACTGGAAGCGAAACGTCCGCCGACTCTTGCACGTGTTCGCAATCGCACGCAAAAAGTCGCGCTCTTGGTCTGTATACAGAGCTTCTGTGGCCCCGGAATGCCGCTTCAGTGCATCCAGCACGTTGTTCACGGTCACTTTGCCCGTCCCTTGATGCTGTTCGAACGCGCTGCCCATCGACAAGTCGAGCAATCCCATCAGCCGTCGCATATTCCCACCTGACGCATTAATAACTTGCTCGACCGCATCCGTCGTCGTTCCGGTGTCACCGGCCACGTCAAACAATTCCGCAGGGCGCACGACCATTTCGACTGCTGCAGAAGCGTATCTACCTATTAAAGACAAAACCTTGCGCCTGAACCGACGGTAACCCGAATCGTCAAGGATATCCTCACCTAGATCCACAAGATCGCCGTATCGAGTCTCGACAAGGATGTCGGAATACGTGTGCGGGTAAATTGCGATTTTAGTTCGAACAAATTCCGCTGTACGCAGCTGGTTCATTAGCGTCTCAAACAGCGATGTTTGCCCTTCTCCTACGAAGAAGGAGCGGGCAACGGACCCCGCTTCATCGATTAACAGAAGAATCTGTCCCCCGGTCTCGCCAAGCAACGTTTGGAACGCGTGTCTAACGTCAGCGATTCCAGGTTGCGTCTTTTGCTTCATCTCTGTGACAGAATCTTTTGCAAACTTCGCTGACAACTCGAGAAAATGTGGTTTAGCCGCCCCCGCTAAACCAAGGCTCGTAGTTATTTTTCGAAGATACTCGTCGGAGCTAAGACGTGTCAGATTTTCGAGGACCGATGAAAGCTTGGAACCGCGAAAATAATCCACAGGCAGCGACTGCATACCTTGATGGATTTGCGACATACGATTGCAGTCTTCGAGAGTGAGATATGTTTTCGATAGTTCCTCAATAATTCGAAGAATCACTCCGCGGTAAATTTCGGCCGGCGTCGCTAAATGCTGAAAATCGCTAAGAGGTAGGAAGACGGGAAGCGTGATGGGCAGACCTTCTAGAATCGCTGGAACGATTGAGTACAGGTGGTAAGCCAAATTCGCTTTGAGGAACATCGTTTTTCCCGAGCCCATCTTGCCTTTGATAATCGCATTCTCGTATTCAAACGGATTTGAAGTTCGGACGCGGGGCTAACGAAGAGGTCGAGAATCTGACTGAGATCGAAATCTTCAGCATTTCGACTCTTGAAAGGGCGAGCGCGATAAACGTCCACGGGCTGATCCTAGTTCCGGGATGACGCGCGCGCAATATTCGGGATAGTTCAGGCACTGGCATTCCGCAGCTCAGCAAATTTGCTCGGCGGGTCGCCTTTCAAAAAGCGGGACGGCTTTCTGCGCTGTTGGGCGGCTTCGACTTTCGATCGCTCTCACAAAGCGCAACGAAATTCCGTCGGCGTAATGCCGACGACCCCGCGGAAGACTTGCGCGAAGGCATTCGGGCGAGAAGAAAGTATGAAGGCAGAAGGATGAAGGAAGAATTCGTGATGCGCTCGCGGGTGACGAATTGCAGCAGGGAGAGGCCGGTCCTGAGGAAAGACTAAAACGCTGAAATCTGCCGTAACGGCTCGCGAAGCGAACGGCCGAGCTTTCAAACGCTGAAATGGGCGTTCCACTTTGCCATCGACGCGCGTTCGCCCACTGGCGCAGGACCTTGTTTCGCAGCGCGGCGACCGATTCGCTGAATTTTTTGTGCGTCCGCCCCTGGCGGCCGGCACGATTTATTTACGGGCGATCGATGGCGCGAATTTCCGGACTCGAGAAAAAGCAGGCACCCTGGCATCTGCGCTGGTTCTACGGAGTCTTGCGCAAAATGTTCGACCGCGACCTGACGCCGGTGAAGATCCAGATGCGCGTGCCGGGACTTATCTGGGGCAGCATCGCGATGGAAGCGGGTCTCGCACGGAAACGCCTAGTTTCGTTGCGGCACATCCAGCTGGCAAAAGTGCGCACGGCGGGACGCATCGGTTGCCCGTTCTGAATAGACATCAATTCTGCCGTGGGCAGAAAAGCCGGGTTGACCGATGACAAATTGCGCGCCGTTCTCGGCGCGGATCGGTCGATCTTCAACGAAGTGGAACGACTCGTGATCGAACTGGCCGATGCGATGGTCGCCACCCCGTCGAATATCGACGACGATCTTTACGCCCGTTTGCGCCAGCAGTTCTCCGAAGAGCAGCTGCTGCAGCTGAGCGGACAAATCGCGTTCGAGAATTACCGGGCGCGTCTCAACCGAGTCTTCGATGTCGGGAGCGACCACCTCTACCGGCCGGACTGAGGCGAATCCGAGGCGATGAGCGCGACCTGCGGCGCCTCGGGATTGCGCAGCAACCCCGCCCTACAATTCGTCGAGAAAGGTGCCGACGGTGCGGCGGTCGCGGGTGACGAATTGCAGCGGGGGAAGGCTGGAAAACAGAGGACAGAGATCAGAAGTCGGAGGTCAGCAACAGCGCAGGCTGGCGCGGTCGGGCGTTTTCACAATTTTTCAAAGCTGAAAAACGAAACGCAGAAAGCGTAAAGGTCTCGTGCCTCACGCGACGATGACAGGGATATGTCAAATGCGGAATTCGGAATGCGGATTGCGGATTGCGGGAAAGGGAGGAAGCCACGTAAAGGCCCGCCATGTGAGCGAAGCCTTTACGTGGCAAGCCTAAAAATAATATGCGACTCGCCGGCGGGCTCGGGTTCCTGATCGATCGCGCTCTGGCATAAGGTGAAGCCACATTTTTGCAGGATGCGTATCGAGCCAATATTGTGCGGGGCCACGCCGGCGTAGAGTGGCCGCCTCTGTTCCAGGCAAAGAAACGCAGCGAGGGCTGCGCTGGCAATGCCTCGCCCCCAGAGTGTGCGCTCAATCCAGTAGCCGATCTCGCGTTCCCCGTCGCGCATGAAACTAGCGATGTGCCCGGCTACCTGGCCATCGGCTACGATCGTCTTTTTCAGGCTGACTGTCGTCCGCCAGGATCTTGGCCCAATGCGCGTCGAATTCAGCTTTCTCGCGTGAACGGAATACGACCATCGCCACGGCCACCGGATCTCGCTGATGTTCGAAAAAGATTGGCAGGTCGTCCGGTTCGATGTCGCGCAAGAGAACCTCTGGTTTCATCCGCCAAAGATACTCGCTTGGCGAAAAAGCTGACACGCTGAAATCATGGCGCGGGCGAAGCGCTCGCGGGTGACGAATTGCAGCGGGGAGAGGCCGATCAAGGCAAAAGCTGACACGCTGACATGCTGAAAAACTGAATGGAGCCCGCGGGAGCGGAGCGACATGGACGAAGCCCGCAGGGTGGACAAGCGGGGGCGAACGAATCAAACGCTGAAATAAATGTCTTCGGCCAGCCGTTCGCTGACTTCCGTGAAGCGCGCTGAAGGCGGTATCTCACGGTGGCGGAGCTTCGAGAGAAAAATACTCGCCGGCCTTGAGCTTTTCCGCGGCCGCCCGGATCGCCGCGAAATGCTTTTCCAGAGTGGGGCGGTGATTGGTCCAGAGTTCCAGAATCGCCAGTCGCCGACCGGCCAGATTCTGTTGATGGCGAAGGTTCTTGTCCGCGACGATGAAGAGGTCAAACCCAGCGTTCTCGGCCGCAGCCAGGAGGTCGCCATTTTTGATTCCCGTCCAGCCCTGTTCCTGGACGGTGGTGGTGGCGTCGTGCTCCGGGAATGCTTGGCGCACCTGCGCTGGAACGCATTCGTCGAGCAGGATCTTCACGCCGCTGCGTGTTGCTCGAGTTCGCGCTGGCTATTCCGCAGGACCCCGACCGCCAAAGCCCGAGAGACTGACGGGAAGGTTTCCAGGAAGTAATCGAGCGAGAGACCGTCGGCGAGGTAATCAAACAATGTCTTCGTCGGAACGCGCGTCCCCTTAAAGACTGGAGTGCCTCCAAGAATGTCCGGGTCAATTGTGACCAGCTCGCTTGTCCTCATTTCCGCAGTTTAGCGCATTCGCGAGTCGTTGCACGCGCTCAGGCAACGCGCTGTAGCATTCCCAGAAGGAACCCAGCGCGTGCGACTTCACGGCATCAGCGTGAAGTTTCCAGCATCAATTTCCACCTCGATCTTCTGCAAGGCTGCGGTGTGCTTGCCGCCGGGAGAAAAGTCTTCGTCGATCTGACGGTCCCACGCGGCGTTATCGCGTTCCCGAACAAAGGCCGCGAGTTCAGCGAGTTCTTCCGGGGAGAGCGCGGCTACCGCATTTTTGATCTCAGCAAGACTCACGACAGAATCCTAACCGGCGGATCAACCGGCGACAACCGTTCCTCCTGGTAGGTTGGGGGTCGTTCGGCGGCGGCGCTATAGGATGGGAGGGAATCGCGCAGTCGATTCCACGGCACCGACGGCGCGGTGCCCTCCAGGCTCGGTCGCCAGTTCGCTCAGGCAATCCGGTCGCATGCTTTGAAAAATCGAGCGCGCGAAAGCTTTTGGCGACGGAGGCGATGTCGCTCTAAACTCGGCACATGATCTCGCTCCGCTCGTTTCTTATTCTCTGCTCGTTAGGCCTGGGCGTCGCCGGGGTTCGCGCTGATGAAGGGATGTGGCTCTTCAATAATCCGCCGACTGCAGTCTGGAAGCAGAAATATCATTTCGAAGCGACACCGCAATGGCTCGAGCATCTGCAGAAATCGAGCGTGCGCTTTAACTCGGGCGGAAGCGGTTCGTTCATTTCCGCGAACGGCCTTGTCATCACGAATCATCACGTCGGCGCGGATACGTTGCAGAAGTTGAGCAGTGCCGAGCACAATTATCTGCACGATGGATTCTACGCAAAGAGTGAGGCCGAGGAACAACGCGCGCTCGACCTGGAGTTGAACGTTCTCGACTCGATCGAAGACGTGACCCCCCGGGTGAACGCTGCCGTAAAACCGGGAATGAATTCCGATGCCGCACTCGCCGCCCGCCGCGCGATCATCGCGCAGATCGAAAAGGAATCCCAGGACAAGACCGGCCTGCGCAGCGATGTGGTCACGCTTTACCAGGGCGGTTCCTATCAACTTTATCGCTACAAGGTTTACACCGACGTTCGGCTCGTCTTCGCGCCGGAACAGCAGGCGGCGTTTTACGGGGGCGATCCCGACAATTTCGAATACCCGCGCTACGATCTCGATATCTGCATCTTTCGCGTCTACGAAAACGGCCAGCCGGCGAAGATCGAAAACTTTTTGAAGTTCAACCCGGCCGGCGCAAAGAAAGGCGACCTCGTCTTCGTCAGCGGCAGCCCCGGCCGGACCGACCGCGAATTGACGGTCTCCGCCCTGGCGGATCGTCGCGACCGTTTGTTTCCGGAATGGCTCGCCATGTTTTATCGGCGGGAAGTTGCTCTTTCGAGTTTCAGCGCACGCTCGATCGAGAATGCGCGGCGCGCCCGGGACGAACTCTTCGGCGTGCAGAACAGCCGCAAGGCTTTTAACGGAATGCTCGCGGGTCTGCTCGATCCGGCGATTTTTGCGAAGCTGGAGACAAAGGAAACAAAATTGCGCGACGAAATGAAGACGCGCGCGGGCAAGGGCGATGCGGAATGCAAAGCGGCGCTCGGCGCCTACAACAGCATCAAGACGGCGGAGGAGGCGATAAAAAAGACTGCGCCGGTTTACGATTACTACGAGAGCGAGCGATACCGGTTCGGTCTTTACCGGCAGCCGCGCGGATTTGCCGGCACCCTCTTTAAATACGCGCGTTTTCTGGTGCGCGCCGCCGAGGATCGCAAAAAGCCGAACGGCGAACGATTGCCTCCCTATCAGGATGGCTCGCGCGAATCGCTCGAGCTCGATCTTTTCTCCACCCAACCGATTTACGACGATTTCGAAGAGCTGCTTCTGACCGATTCGTTAACCGATCTGGCGGGCGAGTTTGGGGCGGACGATCCGCTGGTGAAAAAAGTTCTGGCCGGCAAATCTCCGAGCGAGCGCGCGGCCGAACTTGTCACGGGGACAAAGCTCAAGGACGTCGCTTTCCGTAAGAAACTCTTTGCCGGCGACAGCGCCGCGATCAAAGCCGCCAATGATCCGATGCTCAACCTCGCCCTTCTGATCGACCCGACCGCGCGTGCCGCGCGCAAAGTTTACGATGCGAATGACGAAGCGCGGCAGCAGGCCTATGCCCAAATCGCCCGGGCGCGTTTCGCGATCGAAGGCACGAGCACTTATCCGGATGCGACCTTCACCCTGCGCCTTTCCTACGGCACCGTGAGCGGCTACGAAGAGAATGGAAAACAGATTCCGGCCTTCACCGATTTCGCCGGTCTTTATCAACGCGCGGCCAAGCATGAGGACAAGCCGCCCTTTAATTTGCCGCAGCGCTGGGTTGATCGCAAAAGTCAGCTCTCGTTAGGCACAAACTTCGATTTCGTCTGCGACGCCGACATCATCGGCGGCAATAGCGGCAGCCCGGTCGTCAATCGGGCCGGCGAATTCGTCGGAATCATTTTCGACGGCAACATCGAATCGCTCATCCTCGATTACATCTACGACAACAAGCAGGCACGCGCCGTTTCCGTCGATTCCGCCGCGATCGACGAAGCGCTTCGCAAAGTCTACGATGCCGGCGCGCTGGCGGACGAAATCGAGAATCAGAAGTAGCGGCAGACCTTCGTGGTCAAAACTTACTATCGACAGTCGTGGTTAAGTCGCGAGGCGAGAGCGCGGCCACCGCATTTTTGATCTCAGCGAAGACTCACGACAGAATCCTGACAGGCGGATCAACCGGCGGTGATCGTGATCTCTTCGGCGAGTTTTTCGCGCGGACGTTGCGCGGGCCGGGTTCGCTATCGCGCCAAACCCTGCGATGGGTGAGGTGTGCCTCTGGAAGAATGCCCAATTTGCGGTTATGCCCTCTCGATTGTCGATCATCGCTGCCGGCATTGTGCTCCCGCTATGCTGCCGAGATCGCTCCTGCCGCACTTCGATCCGAAAATCCTTCCCTGGTTGATGACGGCGGTGGTGCTGCTGGTTACCTTGGGTTATTTCGTTTTCTTTCGGTAGGAAAGGGCCGCCAGAGCCGACGCCCGCCGGAGTGACGGGGTGTCTTTTACCGCTCTGCGCTCAATCGGACCGGCCGAGATTAAGGGCTGACTGCGTTGGCTGGCCGAAAACGATCGGACGAAAGGGGCTATCATATCGCGCCGCGTGGCCGTACCTTCCGACATGATGACCACACACTCGGCCGCCACCGGCACCCTCACACCGGCGCAAACCTATCGCCGCGCCCATGCCGGCAAACTGATGGTCGTCCAGCCGACGACAGATCGGCAGCCGGTGGGGGCCGACTTCTTTCACGTGGAGTCGGTCGGCACGCATCCTACCGGCCTGTTCGTCACGGGAAAGTTCGCCGGCGGGCGAATTGATTCCATGCGCGTTTCGGCTGTCCGGGAAGCGAACAAAGAGGAAATCGCGTCGTTGCGCGCGGGGCGCGAGATAGAATCGCCGACCTCTTAAAGCCAGCGGGGAGAGCCCGATTAGACATCAGAAGTCCGAGGTCGGCGGTCAGCAGCATTGCCGCTCCGCAGTCGCGTTTCAGAGATGGAACGGGCTGTTATAAAACGCTGAAAACTGAAATCTGCCGTAACGGCTCGCGAAGCGAACGGCCGGGCTTTCAAATGCTCGCTGACGTTCGCGTCGCCCGATCGACTTGGTGCCGAGATTATCAACGCCCGCGCAACTAGCCGGAGATTTCCGCTTGCGCCCGCGGCGAATTAGAGGAGGAACGATTTGAGTTATGGCCAAGCCTTCTGCAGGGGATCTTCGCAATTTTGCCATCGTGGGTCACGCGTCGTCCGGCAAGACGATGCTGAGCGAGGCGATGCTGGCGTGCGCGGGCGTGATCGGGCGGATGGGTAACATCGCGCAGGGCACGACCGTTTCGGATTATCACGTGAGCGAAAAGCAGCACCAGATTTCCACCCAGACTTCGCTCCTGCATGGCACCTGGCTGGGCAAAAAGCTCAACATCCTCGACACCCCGGGTTATCTCGACTTCATGAGCGAGGCGCTCGCGGCCCTGCACGTGGCGGATTTCGCTCTCGTGGTGGTGCACGCCCAGGAAGGCATCGGCGTGGGCACGGAGCGGGTCTGGAATTGCGCGACGGACTGCGGCATCCCCAAGGTCATCGTGGTCAACGCCGTGGACAAACAGAACGCGCACTTCGACGAAGTACTGGCCGACGCGCGAGCGCACTACGGGCCGAAAGTTTTTCCGTTGAACGTGCCGATCAATCCCGGGGCGAATTTCAACCAGGTGCTCGATGTGTTGCGCACCGAAGTGGTGACCTATGAAACCGATGGGCGCGGGAAATTTCGCGAAGAGCCGGCGACGGGCGAATGGAAAGAGCGCGTCACCCAACTGCATCGTGAATTGATCGAACTCATCGCGGAATCGGACGACGCGTTGCTGAACAAATTTTTCGAGCAAGGCTCGTTGTCGGAGGAGGAATTTCGAGCGGACATTCACGCCGCGGTGCAGAAGCAGGCGTTGATCCCGCTCTTCTGCACGTCGGCCACGTCGAACGTCGGCGTTGCGCGCCTGCTCGATTTTATTGCGAAATACGGTTCCTCGCCCCTCGATCACGCGAAAGTCGATGCAGAGGACGCGCGCAGCGGAGCCCAGGTTGAAGTGAAACTCGGCGGCACCGCGCCGGTGCTGCAGGTCTTCAGGACGATGAACGAAGAGCATTTCGGCGAGCTTTCGTTCTTCCGGATTTATGCCGGCCAAATCACGACCGGCGGCGATGCGTTCAACGCCAACCGCGACATCACGGAACGCATCGGGCAGATTTTTCTGCTCAACGGCCACATGCGCGAGGCGGTCTCGCGCCTCGGCGCGGGCGACATTGGCGCGACGGTGAAACTCAAGAACACCCACACCGGCGACACGCTTTGCGCCCCGAATCATCCCGTAAAGCTTCCCGTGCCGAAGTATCCGCGCCCGAACATTCACGCCGCGCTCGAACCCAGGGCGAAAGGTGAAGAAGACAAAATGGCCGCGGGGCTCGCAACGTTGCACAACGAAGATCCGGCCTTTGTTTTCCACGCCGATCCCGAGTTGCACCAGACGATCGTTTCCGCGCAGGGCGAACTGCATCTCGAGGTGATCGCGGAGCGTCTTCGGCGGCGGTTCCACCTTCATTTCGACCTGGTCGAGCCGCGCGTGCCGTATCGCGAAACGATTCATGGCCGCGCCGAGCACAGGTATCGCCACAAAAAGCAAACCGGCGGCGCGGGGCAATTCGCCGAAGTCGAACTCAATCTCGCGCCCGCGCCGCGCGACTCCGGCATCGCATTCAGCGAATCACTTTCAGGCCAGTGCGTGGACCGCGTCTTCGTGCCGTCGGTTCAGCGCGGGATCGAGAACGCGTGCGCGGAAGGAATTCTCGCCGGCTGTCGCGTCGTGGACGTCGCGGCGAATTTTTTCGACGGCAAGATGCACCCGGTGGACTCGAAGGACATCGCCTTCCAGGTCGCGGGCTATTGGGCGTTCAAGGAAGCGTTCATGAAAGCGCAGCCCTGTTTGCTCGAACCGATCCATTCGGTCGAGGTGCGTATTCCCGAAGATTGCATGGGCAAAGTCGTGGGCGATCTCTCCAGCCGGCGCGGGAGAATTGTCGGCACGGATGTCGATGGACAATTTCAAATCGTCCGGGCCGAGGTTCCCGCGATGGAACTCTACCGTTACGCCAGTATTCTGCGCTCGCTCACTGGCGGACGCGGCGTTCACACCGAGCAATTCAGCCGCTACGAAGAAATGCCGCGCGAGATCGAGCAGCGCGTGATCGACGAAGCGAAAAAAGCGCGAGCAGGCAACGGCGGCCCGTAGCCGCGCCCTAACCTGGCCGCGTCCACGAGATCACGGGCGGCTATCATCCATCGGTTCGTCGCAAGGGGCCGATCCAGGTCCAACCAAAAAAATCTCTTGACCTTGGAATGGGTTCCGGAGCGTAGGTTCGAGGTGTGATCGATGCGAAAATGAAGACGAATTCGCTTGGAGCTGGCGAACTTGCCCGGGCCGCCGGAGTGAGCGCCGACACTCTCCGGCACTACGAGGCGAAGGGAGTCATTCAACCTCCGCCGCGGCAGGCCAATGGTTACCGAGTCTATCCCGCGGAAACTCTGGCTCGGGTGCAACTCGTCAGGCGTGCGCTCGCCATCGGCTTTACGCTCGATGAACTGAAGAACATTCTCCGCGTGCGCGATTTCGGCGGCGCACCGTGCCGAAAGGTCAGGGAGCTGGCGGCGCGCAAGCTCGAATCGGTGGAAGAGCGACTAAAAGATTTGGTCGCCTTGCGTGACGAGCTGCAGATGACCTTAAAGGAATGGGATACTCGCCTAGCCAGGACGCCGAGGAATCACAGGGCCGCGCTGCTCGAGATCTTAATCCTTCCTAAAGCTTTGCGGCCGAAGCGCGGGACTCATTTCACCACGATAGCCAGAACTAGAAAGAAACGATAAGAACATGAAACGATTGATGACAGCGATGGCGTTCTCGTTAGGCATGGCCTCGGTCACGCTGGCGCACGATGACAAGGATACATCGATGGCAGACTGCCCGATGATGAAGGGTTACACTGCCATGAAGGAACGCGGGGATAACGGCATGGGTTTCTCGCAAGACAAGACAACCCATCACTTTCGCCTAACGCGTGAGGGCGGAATGATCGAGGTTTCGACTAACGACCCCAACGATACGACGACTCGTGAACAAGTCCGAAGGCATTTGGGACATCTCGCGAAAATGTTTGAGCAGGGCAATTTCGACATTCCGATGTTCGTGCACGGCAAAACGCCGGCTGGAGTTGACGTTATGACGAAAGACAAATCGACCATTCGATACAGCTACGATGAGACACAAGACGGCGGCCGCGTGCGCATTGCGACGAGCAACCCGAACGCACTAAAAGCCGTGCATGAATTCCTGCGCTTCCAAATCACAGAACATCGCACCGGCGACCCGACAGAGATCGTGAAATAACGAGGGCCGAGCCCAATGTCACGGTCGCCCTTGCTCGCCCCGAACCGAAAATAAGGGGGGCAACGGTGGTCCGCAGCCGCGCAAAGCCGGTAATTTGCCTTTACACGCACCTCGGCCTGCCGGCAGTGTCTGTTAGCATCATGAAAGCCCTTCTCTCTTGCGTGGCACTAACGGCGCTCCTGGCCACCAACACGCCCGCCAATGACCTGGCTGATCAAACTCCCGCCCAGCTCAAGCAGAACATCGAGAAAAAGCACCCGGCCGATTACTACCTTCTTGCCTCCAGGCTTTTTAGAGACCCAGCCACCAAACAAGAGGCTCTCTTCTGGTTTTATGTCGGGCAAATTCGCTACCGCTACTACCTGGCGGCCAACCCGGATCTGCCACCTGATGGCGACCCGGCGGTCTTCGCTTCGCTTTCCGAGACGATCGGGCGGCCGATCAATGAGTATGCCGGGAGCAAGCCCGACATTTGGCTGGCGGAGATGAATCACGCGCTCGAATGGGACGCCGCGCACAGCAACGACTTCACGCCCAAGAGCAAATCACCGGAGCGTTACAACCAGATTCGCGCCGGCCTGGTAGCGCTCCGCGACCATATCGCGAAAATCAAGGACAAGCTGCCGGAAATGCGGCGGCAGAACGGACTCAAGGACCCCTAGAGCCAAACGACTCTGGTACCGGCGCCTCACTTCCGAAAGCGCCGCTGATGGCCTTAACGCGCCGCGGCAGCCATCTCGGCGCTCGTTTCCCAAAGACGCGCCGCCACTTCGATGTCGTAGCTCAGGGGTGACGAGCGAACGGCTTTCTCTTTTTTGAAATAGCATGCGCTGACCGCCGCACATTCCGGATCGCTCGCCAGCTTGATCAGCGGGCGCGCTCCGCGTTCCGCCGAGATCATGAACGGCTGCGCCAACCAGGTGAGCAACCGGATAAAGCCGCGAGTCGCACCCCAGATTCCGGTGTTCACGACGCCGGGATGCACGCAATTCGCCGTCACCCCGCGGTCGCGGAGCTGGCGGTCCAGCTCGTAGGTAAACATGACATTCGCCAGCTTCGAGATGCTGTAAGCCAGCAACGGTTTGTAACGCCGCTCGCCCTGCAGGTTGTCGAAGTCGAGCGTCTCCAATGCCCGGTGCGCCTCGGACGAAACTGTCACGATGCGGGCTGGCGCGCTGGCCACGAGCAGATCCCGCAATTCCTCCGTGAGTAGAAAAGTTGCGAGATGATTGACGGCAAATGTTTGCTCGATTCCGTCCGGCGTTAGCCGCCGTTCCAGGTTCACGCCGCCGGCGTTGTTGAGCAGGACGTCGAGCCGCGCGTGTCGGGAACGCACCTCTGCGGCCAGCTCGCGTACCGCCTGCAGCGAGGCGAAATCCGCCTGAAGAAACTCCGCCGTCCCGCCGCGTCGCCGAATTTCCTCCACCGCCGCCTCCCCTCGCCCGCGATCGCGTCCGGTGAGCAGCACCGTCGCGCCCATGTCCGCCAGCGCCGTCGCAGCCACTCGCCCGATCCCCGAGGTCGCGCCCGTGACAAGACAAACGCGATCACGCAGACTTTGCGAAGGTCCTGTCGCAACGGCGGAATCAGTCATTGACTCCACGACTGGACGCATGTCCGCGCCAAATGCAAAGGGACGGCACGTCCTGACCCAAGTACAGCGTCGTCGCTCCCGAAGCCTGTCGATCTTTGTCGCCCGTGACAGCGCATCGCTGCCAAGAAAGGGGCAAACGGCTTGCCCTGCCCGACAACGGCACTCAGACTGCACCCGCATGAGGAAATATTTTCTTCTCGTCCTTCTCTGCCCCACGATCGTAATTGCGCAAAGTATGGAACTTACTCAGCAGCTCGGGAAAACAGTGTTGTTTGGCGACATCGCGCTCTCGCCGGATGGCGCGCGCGTCGCCTGGGTGCAATCAACCGCAGCCGCGGCCAAACCAAAGCCCCTCTACCTAACGACCGTGTCCGGCAATGGCGCGGCAACCCGGTTGTCTCTTCCGGGCGAGAACGGCGAGCGCGTCGATAGCGATCCGGCCTGGGCGCCGGATTCCAAGACGATCGCCTTCTTTTCCACTGCGGGTGAGAAAGACGATCAGCGCCAACTCTGGACGGCGGACGCCGATGGCTCGAATCAGCAGAAGCTAACGACGCTGCAGGGATACGCCGCGCGACCGCATTGGTCGGCGAACGGGAAACAGATCGCTTTTCTCTACATTGAAGGCGCGGGCGGTGGCGGGCCGCTGGTCGCGGCGCCGAGCACGACCGGCGTGGTCGATACTGCGATTCATAATCAGCGTATCGCGCTGCTCGACCTCGCGACCAAAAAGGTCCGCCAGGTCTCACCGGCTGATCTGCACATTTACGATTTCGATTGGTCGCCGGACGGAAAGACTTTCGTCGCCAGCGCCGCGCCCGGCCCGGGCAACAACAACTGGTGGATCGCGCAGATCTACACCATCGATCTGGGCAAAGGCAGCGCGACGTCGATCTACAAACCTTCTCTGCAGGTCGCGGTCCCACGCTGGTCGCCGGACGGCAAGTCGGTCGCCTTCATCGAAGGGATCATGAGCGACGAGGGCTTTCACGGGGGCGATCTTTTCACCATCTCCGCCACCGGGCGGCACCTAACGAATCGGACTCCGAAACGAAAAAGCTCGGTCAGCTCGTTCTTCTGGCAAACGCCGGAGCGCATTGTGCTCACTGAGTATGTAGGAGGCGGCAGCGCCATTTCGGAACTGAGCCTGGCCGATAACTCCATGCGCATCCTCTGGCAGGCGCCGGAAGGCTTTTATGCCTTCGGCAATTTTCCCGATTTCGCCCTCGCCCGCGACGGCAAAGTCGCCGCGCTTGTTCGGAGCAGCTACGACGCACCTCCGGAAGTTTGGGCCGGACCAATCGGACAGTCGCATCAGTTGACCCACGACAACGCCGACCTAAAACCGACCTGGGGCAAAGCGGAGAACCTCGAGTGGACGAATGAAGGAGAAAAGATTCAAGGCTGGTTGCTTCCGCCGGCAAAAGTTGAGCCGAACAGGAAATATCCGCTGGTTGTTCTGATCCATGGCGGACCATCCGGAGTCACCACGCCCGATTGGCCGGCTGGGTTCGGGATGTCACGCGCCATCATCGCCGCCCTATCCAACCGCGGCTATTACGTTTTCCTGCCCAACCCGCGCGGCAGTTATGGGCAGGGCGAAGATTTTACCCGCGCCAACGTGAAGGATTTCGGCGGTGGCGACCTGCGCGACACCCTCGCCGGGATCGACGCCGCGCTAAGGAAGTACCCGATCGATCCGGCCCGCCTCGGTGTCACCGGCTGGAGTTACGGCGGGTTCATGACCATGTGGACGGTCACACAGACCAATCGTTTCCACGCCGCCGTGGCTGGTGCCGGGATTGCTAACTGGCAGAGTTACTACGGCCAGAACCTGATCGACCAATGGATGATCCCGTTCTTTGGCGCGTCGGTCTATGACGACCCGGCGGTTTACGCGAAGAGTTCGCCCATTCAATTTATCAAGCAGGTGAAAACGCCGACGCTGGTCATCGTCGGCGAACACGACGCGGAATGTCCTGCACCGCAGTCCTACGAATTCTGGCACGCCCTCAAGACCCTTGGTGTCCCGACCAGGCTCATCGTTTATCCCGGAGAAGGTCACATGTTTGTGAAACCGGAAAACCAGGCCGATCGGCTCGATCAGACCATGGCGTGGTTCGGTCGATATCTGCAGCCTCCTGAAGTGGCAAAACCCCGTTAACTAAGGCGCAACTCGACGAGCGGCGTTCTAGCCGGAGGCCGGCAATGCCAGGTGGTGTTTCGAGATGATCTGTCCTATTTCCTTCGAATGATCGAGCACCAACTGGTAAAGGACCCGGTAGTGATCGTGAGCCCAGAATTCCATGACCTGCCGGGCGCGGAGCTCGCCCATTAACTGCTTGTCGGAGCGCCACTCGAGTAAATTCACGAGTAGATGAAGATAACCTGATTCCTCGTTCTCGGCGCCATCGGGAAACCCAATTGGGATTTTTGGAAAGAGCGCGCGCGGGTCGTTTTCCGCCGCCTTGGTCTCCTCGTCATGCGCGTCGAGAAACCAGTGGATCTCCTCATGCAAAAACGTGGAAAGGAAAAGGTCGTCATGCTTCAAATGCCTTGTATGCAGAGTTAAGACCGGGTGACTATGTGGAATTGCAGTCTCGTCGATCTCGATCAAGCGAGTGAAATACCAGTGCGCCAGCGGATAGGTCTGCGCGAGGCGTTCGAGCTGCTTTTTCGTTTGCGCTTCTTTAGCGCTGTTATGCTTGAGTTTAATCTCAAGCGACGGCGGCGCAGCGAAGACCTGGCCGGTCAACAGCGCGATCACAATCAAGGCTTTGAAGTGCACGGCCTTTCACTAACCCAAGTGAGAGCCGCCGAAAACCAATTTCCCGTTCCAAATCGTCACGTGACTACTGCTGGAAACTGGTCGCCGACGGGCTCGGGCAACGGCTCGTCTCCGTCGTGGTGCCAGTGGTCATCGCACCGCTGCGCAAGGTCCAGCATTCGCTGAGCGTCGAGCAGTAACAGATCTCGACCGCGACGCGTTCACGCTGCTTGTTCATCTCAATCCAGAGCGGATTGGACTTGTCGAAGACGAGCGGATTGTTCTCAGGATTAATGACTGCGTCGTATCGGCTGGCGAATTGCGCAACTCGATTCGACCCACATCGGGGCTTTCAGCGGAGGAGATCGCCGACCCAGCCGACTCAGCACGCTTCAGCGGGCTGGTTCGATTCGTTCCTCCTATGTCGCGGGAGGATATGTGTCGTATTTCGGGAGCGACGGATCCATTTGATCCCATGGTTGCGCCTCCGAGGTGAAGATGTCCATTTGGGAACGAAACCAACTGGGATCGTCCAAACTTCCCGCGTTGATCCCGACAATTCCTGTGGTGACATCGCTATTCTCGCCGCCTGTCAATCTTGAGCCGCATCCGGCACAAAAACCGCGCTTGTGATGCCCGCCGGCCGCACTCTCGCTGAAATGATAGCTCCGCTCGCCTCGCGTAATCTTAAACGAATCGGCGGGCACGACCACGACGCAGGCGTGTCCGCCGCCGGTCGCCCGCTGGCAATCGCGGCAGTGACACTTGAACATCGCGATCGGTTCCGCCGTGCATTCGTAACGAATCGCGCCGCAGGCGCATCCACCGGTGAATGGTGTTTTCATAGACGTTAAGATACTGGTTTTGCGGCCTCAGGCAGAGCCGGCGCTTTCGTCGTGCCAGATCCACCACTCGCGCGAAATTAAGACTCATTATCGGTTAGGCGCGACGCGGCGCCGACTGGTCGCTTCGGCTGCGATTTCGCGGATTCTTCCAAAGATGCATCACGGCGTAGCTGCGCCACGGGCGCCAGGCTTGAGATAGCTCTTCCGCTTCTTTCGCGCTCACACCACCGAGATTATTGCGCACGGCGATATCTTCTTTCGGAAAGGCGTCCGGCCAGCGCGACGCCCGCATGGCGATGTAGTGCGCCGTCCATTGCCCAATGCCTGGCAGCGCGATCAGCTGCTTGATGTCGGCTTCGGGGTTGGTTCCCGCATCGAGCTTTAACGGGCCCGCCTGGAACGCCCCCGCCAACGCGATGATGCTGCCTGCGCGCGCCCTGACAATTCCGAGCTTCGCGATGTCACTTACACTGGCTTTGGCAACCCGCGCGGCGAGCGGCGAGAGTCGCGTCAGCTCAGGAAACGGTGTTCGAATTTTCTCGCCGAAAGCTTCGGCGAAACGGCCTGCGATCGTCGTCGCGGCTTTCACCGTGATCTGTTGTCCAAGGATCGCGCGGATCGCCATTTCGAAACCGTCAAACGTCCCGGGCACGCGCAGACCGGGATTCTTCGTCACGCTTTGTTTCAAGAGCTTATCTTTCATCAAATGGGCTGCGATCAGATCCGGCCGTGCCGTGAGGTCGAACAAATTGCGCAGCCTTCCTAACAATGCCGGCAGGACCGGCGAAAGCGTATGCGTGAATTCGACGACCAGCCCATGCTTTTCAGGCAAGTGCGCGACCTTGATCCAGCCGGTCCGTTTGCCTAACCGAACGGTGCGTGCATAACTTTCCGCGGTGACGAATTCCACATTTCGAACCATGCGAGCACGGAGGAATTTCAGAATTTCCTCCCAATCGTACGGTGGCCGGTAACTCAATCGCAACCTCGAGGTGCGGCCGGTATCGATCGTTTCGCAGTGCTTGACCGCGCGCTTGCGCAGATGAGTCGGCGGCATGCGATATTGCGTGCTGAAAGCGTCATTGAAACGGCGCAGGCTGGAGAAGCCGCTCGCAAACGCGATCTCGGTGATCGGCAATTTTGTTTCGGTGAGCAACTGTTTCGCCAAAAGCAAACGCCGCGTTTGCATGAGCTCGATCGGCGACACACCAAGTTCCTTCTGCACAATGCGCCGAAGCTGGCGCGAGCTGATCTCAAACTCCGCCGCGACCTCTTCCAGCCCGGCGCCCTCGTCGATTAGCCCTTCATCGATGCGACGTGTGATGAGATGCGCGACCCGATTCGAGGTGTCGATCGGCGCGTGGCCCGGCGCCAGTTCCGGCCGGCACCGCAGGCAGGGACGGAACGATGCTTTTTCCGCGGCGAACGCGCTCTCGAAAAAGCGGCAATTTTTCTGTAGCGGTGTTTTCACCGGACAGATTGGCCGGCAATAAACTCCCGTGGAGGAGACGCCGACGAAAAAGATCCCGTCGAAGCGAGGATCGCGCGAGACCAGGGCGCGATAGGCGGCGTGATTGTTGATCATGCCTTACCATAAATGATCATCAGCGCGCGCACCGGCCGTTTTCGGACATGTGGTTATTTTTAATATTCATGTCCGAAAACGGCCAGCGCAGTTCAAAAAACATCTCATCTTGGGAGCAATGAAAACGACAAAAGACAAACCGACGACTTATTCATACAAAACCATGAAGTCACCGGTCGGCCGGTTGAAACTGGTCGCGAGCGACCGCGGATTAGCTGCGATCCTGTGGGAAAACGACGATCCGAAACGAGTCCGGCTGGCCCCGCTTGTGGAAGATAAGAATCAGCCGATACTTCTCGAAACCGAGCGCCAGCTAAAAGATTATTTCGCCGGCAAACTCAGGAAGTTTTCTCTGAAGTTCGATTTCGCCGGAACCGAATTTCAAAAGGCAGTGTGGCGAGCGCTGGCCGCAATCCCTTTCGGCGAGACTCGCACCTACGGAGAAATCGCAAAACAAATCGGGCGTCCCAAAGCCGTCCGTGCCGTCGGCGCGGCCAACGGAAAAAATCCCGTCTCCATCATCGTTCCCTGTCATCGCGTAATCGGTTCCAACGGTAAACTCACCGGCTTCGCTGGCGGCCTCGAGACAAAGGCGGCTCTGCTCGGAATCGAATCGCGGAAACCAGGGGCGTAGGGATCTGCTCGCAGCGCGAAGCGGGAAATGCTTGGCGAAGCCAGCGCGGCCCACCGCGAATTGCGTTACATTCGGCAGAGCGATTGACTGCGAAACCCTTTTGTTATGCCTGAGAAGGAAACGATGGAACGCGTCGAGCAAGATCGGCGCGAGGGTAAATCGCCCTCAACCCAGGCGGGCGAATGCGTCCGCGAAGAAATGGAACACATTCGCGAAGGCAAACATGGCGCCGCCTCTGCGAAACAGGTTCGCGTTAGGGTTTTCCGACGTCGCGACCGCGCGGCGCCGCGGGATCATGCAAAGTCCGGACGGAGCCGGGGGCTCGAACACACACGTTGCGAGAGTTGGGTAAGGCATGACTTACGAGGTTCCAAGTCATATCCGCGGTGCTAATCCCAGGAGAGGCCGTCGGTCATCATTTTCACCTCGCTGCCTCCGCCGTCCGGCTTCACGAAAATCGTGAGCGTCGCGTCGCCCTGCTTCCGCTTCAGGATCGACGATCGCGGATTGACCATGTCCCGTCCCTCAGTCTGCCAGCCCTGTGCCTTCAGGTTCGCGGCGAGTTCGGCGCAAACGCTCTTCACGTTCGACTTGCTCTTGAAGGCAAGCTGTTCCACCAGCGCTCTGTACTCGACGCCGGTCGCGTCCTTGGTCAGCGCGAGGTCCCTGGCTTTGATACCCGCGCCCCCTGATTTCTCGCCGGATTTCTCAGGCGCTTCCACATCGGCGCTATCGTCCTCCGAGTCGCTCTCAGCGGCCATCGTCTGCTTCTCGGGCTCCTTCGTTTCCGCGACCTGAGATTCTTTCGGTATCTCGCCCAGCGGCGCGACGAATTTGATTTTCACCTCCCACGTTTCACCGAACGTATCCACCTGACCGTCGGTGGTGAGTTCGCCTTCCACCTTGCCATCTTCGTAAGAAAAATCCGTCGTCTCGATGTGGCCGATCGAGCTGAAGTTCCGCGTCTTAAGGGCGCTGTGAACCACTTCGCAACCAAAGATGCTGCCATCTTCATGGAGGGAGATGATCAGAGCGCTGCCCAACTTGCCGAACGAAGCGTTAAAATCGGGCTTCGGGTCTTTGGATTGATCCTTCTCGGTGAAAACCAGGACGATTCCCGGCTTGCCGGCAAACGGTTCGCCCCAATGCGCGGAGACGTAGGCCAGTTTCGCGTTTTTGCCATTGCCCTTGAAGGTGCCGGTGACAGTTGGCCTCACGTTGGCCGCCGGACCGTGCTTTTTGCTCGCCAACATCGGCGGCAATTCGCCCTCCTTCAGCAGCGCGACATCGAAATGAGCATCGAAACCGCTGGGAAACATTCCCTCCGTCTCAGTCGGCTGATTCGCTTTACCGATCACGCGACCACCCTGTTGCCTGAGTTCTCCGGTTGCCTTGCCGCTCCCGTGTCCGAGCGATACGCTTCCCGCGCCGGCGCTCCAATAGGTGAGTTTCCCCGCCTTGTTAAAGATCAGCTTGAGGTACGGCCGATCGAAGTCGCCGCTCCCACCATCCTGTTCCGATTCTCTCGCTTCTTTCAGCTTCTCGCCTGAAATGGTCTGGCGGCTCAAGAGAACCACGATCGCTTCGTCACCGTCGATCGTCGTCTCGTAGGCGAGCGCGTGTCGAAATGGGTAGACCTTCTTCTCCACGGTCAGCGTTCCTACCGGCGCGGTTCCTTCCTGCGCAACGAGCGGGACCGCGCGAATGACACTCGCCGCCATCAGCAGACAGATGAATCTTTTCGTCATAAACTGCTCCTCACTTTTTGGCAGATCACTCCCGGGTCGCGTCATCCGACCAGAAAATCGAAAAGGTGCCAAGCTTTTCGCGCCGAAACGTTAGGCCGCCCGCGGCGAGCGATCCGCCCTGGCCAAAGACCCGGAGTTCCAAAGGATCGATAGTTAGAGTATCGGCCGCCGTCGCCGCCAACCTTTGGCGCTTTCGTAAGCCTGAGCCAATGCGAAAATGTTCGGCTCGGAAAGCGGAGGACCACCAATCAGGAGGCCGATCGGGAGGCCAGACCGTGAGTAACCGCACGGCACCGACATGGAGGGAAGCCCGCCCAGGCTGAAGGCAAACGTGCAGGCCGGCTGCGCGAACGGCTTGGTCGCGTCGCGAATCAGCAGAGGCAGGCTTGGCAGCGTCGGCAACATCACCAGGTCAACTCGTGCGAATGCTTCGCGGATTTTCGTGCGATGCTGCTTGAGTTCGCGACGCAGTTGCGCCGCTTCCTCTTTTGAAATTTCCTTCCCGGAAAGCGCATCGGCGCGTGTGCGCGGATCGTAGCGCCCTGGTGTTTGCGCGAGATGCTGCGCGTGAAAGGCGTAGGTTTCGTAATCGATCAGGCGTCCCAGTTGTTCCGGGTTGGGAAGTTCCACCTCGCGCACCTCGGCGACAAGCGGCCGGATCGCGCCAATCGCCGCCCCGACCGCGGCTTTGATCTCCGGGTCGATCGCTGTGTCATCGCAGAGATTGCGCGGCGCCTTGATCACGCCCAATCGAAGGTTGGATATCGGCGGAGAAGGATCGGTCCGACACTCCTGCGCGATGCGGTGATCCGTCATCGCGCGGAACATCAACGCCGTATCCGCCACCGTGCGACACATCGGGCCGACGTGATCGAATGCCAAGGAAACTGGGATCAACCCCCGCGTGCTCACGACACCATAAGTTGGCTTCAATCCGACTACGCCGCAGCACGCCGCGGGAATGCGATTGGAGCCCCCCGTATCTGTCCCCACCGCGCCGAAACAAAGCGAGGCCGCGACCGCCGCCCCGGTTCCACCGGAAGAGCCTCCCGCGATTCGCTCCAGGTCCCATGGATTATGCACCGGACCGAAATGGCTGATCGCCGCAGTCGTCCCAAGCGCGAACTCATGCATGTTGAGTTTCCCGAGGAAAACGGCTCCGGCCGCTTTCAATCGACTAACCACTTCCGCATCTTCCGCCGGCACGCGATCCGCGAAGACGGCGCTCGCCGCGGTCGTGCGGACACCGGCCGTGTCGATATTATCCTTGAGCGCAATCGGGATGCCGTGCAGAGGACCCCGCCAATGTCCCTTCGCGATTTCCTTTTCGGCGGCGCGCGCCTCCGCCAACGCCCGAGCGGCGGTGATGGTAATGAAAGCATTCAGTCGCGGGTTATGGCGCTCGATCCGTTTCAGACAGGCGCGCGTTAACTCGACCGGTGAGAGCGAGCGATCGCGCACTCCGCGCGAGGCCTCGGCGAGGTCAAGCTGCGCAAGATCGCGCGGATTCTTCTCCGCGCCGGCCACGAAGGGATAGCTAATCGCCCCGACCGAACCAGCGGCTAACATCTTCACCACCCTTCGGCGCGTGACGCGTCGCGCGCTCATGGGCAACGGTTCAATTCGAGTGCGACCTTGCGTTTGAATTCCTTCATCAGGTCGATCCTCCAGATCCCCTCCCCGGCTGACAACCACAATCTTGGGAAGCTGTGGTCTCAAGACGTTTGTTGCCTGGCAAGGCGCGACGATTTTTGCGCCGAAAGGCGTTCCTCACACTTACCGTTATCTCGGCCAGACACCTGGCCGGCTTATGTGCGTCATCACGCCTTCCGGCTTCTATGGATTCCTCGAAGACATCAACGCGCTAGGTTCTGAGCAACAGCAGGAAATTCCGCGGGTGCCGGAGATCGCGAGCAAATACGGGTTGGAAATCCTGCCGCCGTCTGGAGGTTAGCCTTGCGGGCGCGGCCCTGAATTCTGAGTCGCGAAACTGCTGTCCCTGCGTAAAGTTCCCGCTCAACGAATTCTCTTATGATCGACGCCCATTCCTACGCCGCCTTCGACCCGAAAACGCCACTCAAATCCTGGGATTTCCAACGACGCGAGGTCGGCGATGACGACGTCCAGATCGACATCCTGTTCTGCGGCGTTTGCCATTCCGATCTGCACTACGCGCGCAGCGAATGGATGCCAGTGACCTATCCGCAGGTCGTCGGGCACGAGATCATCGGCAAGGTCGTGAAGACGGGGAAAAACGTGACCAAACATAAGGCCGGCGATCTCGTCGGCGTGGGTTGCATCGTGGATAGCTGCCGTCATTGCGACAACTGCAACGCCGATCTTGAAAACTACTGCACGGAAGGAATGCAGGGCACCTACATGGGCATCGAGAAACAAACCGGGCTACCGACTCAGGGTGGTTATTCGACGGTCATTGTGGTGGACGAGCATTACGTCCTGCGCATCCCCGAAGGTGTGGATCCGGCCCACGCCGCGCCGCTCCTTTGCGCCGGGATTACCCTCTACTCGCCGCTTCGCCATTGGCACGCAGGTCCCGGCAAAACCGTGGGCATCGTCGGCCTCGGCGGTCTCGGTCACATGGGAGTAAAACTCGCCCACGCCATGGGCGCGAAGGTCATTCTTTTCACCACTTCGCCGGGCAAGATAGCCGATGGCAGGAAACTCGGCGCCGACGACGTCATCATCTCCAAGAACAAAGAGGAGATGGCGCGCTACAACGGCCAGCTAGATCTCATCGTGAACACCGTGTCCGCGGCGCACGACCTCGACCCTTTCATCAACCTGCTCAAGCGCGACGGCACCATGGTGCTGGTGGGCGCGCCCGCCACGCCCCATCCTTCACCGCAAATCTTTAATCTCATCATGCGACGCCGTTCCCTCGCCGGCTCCGGCATCGGGGGAATCAAGGAGACGCAGGAGATGCTCGATTTCTGCGCCGAGCACAACGTCATGCCCGAGATCGAGATGACTTCGATGCAGGACATTAACCGGGCCTGGGAACGAGTCGTAAGCGGTGACGTGAAATACCGTTTCGTCATCGACATGGCGACGCTCAAGGCGGAAACCAAGGCGGCTTAGGCAGACTCTCATTCCGCGCCGGCTGCTGGTTCCCGCCCTGCAGAGTTCGGGGCGAATCCCGCGTGCTGGCTGGCAGCTTTGGCGGTCATGATCCGGCCGCCGCTTCCTTCAGTGCAGCGACGTCGATTTTGGTCATTTTCATCATCGCGTTCATGACCCGTTCGGCCCTGGCTTTGTCGGGATCGCCGAGCAATTCAATGAGCAAACGCGGCTGCACTTGCCACGACAAACCGTATTTGTCTTTCAGCCAGCTGCAGACGCCGGGCTCGCCGCCGTCGGCGGTCAGTTTTTCCCAGTAATAATCGACCTCGGTCTGGGTGTCGCACATCACCACGAACGACACGGCTTCGGTGAACTTGAACCGCGGCCCCGCATTGAGCGCCACAAACTCAACGCCATCGAGCGTAAATTCCACCGTCATGACCGAGCCCGGCTGCCGCCCGATTTGTTTCGCCGATTCTTCCGGGTAGCGAGTGATCTTGTTAATCTTCGCGTTTTTGAAAACGGAGGTGTAAAACTTCGCGGCTTCTTCCGCGTTAGCGTCAAACCACAAGAATGGTGAAATCTTTTGCATCGGCACAGGTTAACGATGAATCGGGCGGAGGATAGCGCGTCTTTCGAGCGATATGCTTCTGCATGGCCTTGCCTGCCGCCGAGCCGAATCACCAGCCGCCCAGATCGTCTCCTAATCGCCGCAGCAATAGCGCGGCGACGAATGCTGTCCCAATAACGAATAACCACAACAACAAGGATTGCATCGCGCCCATAATTCCACTCGTTCCTTATGCGCCATTGCCTTGCTGCCATCGGCCGTCCACCGCGCTCGTCGAGCGCAAATGGTAGCAGGTGGAGCTGTTATGAATTGGAAATCCTGCCACCTCCGGGCGCGTAAGGATCGCCTGCTTCCAAACGCCAGACGTTTCGGTCTCAAGGTCAAATGGCCTGCTCGCGAGAGCTTTCGGAGCTTGGACGCGACCCCGTTCCGCTCGCTCGTTAGGCACGCGGCTTTTTGATTCCTTGCACGACAACCGTGTATCTCTCCCCGTCGGCTCGCTTTAGCCGCAGACGCAGGACGTTTCCCGGTTCCTTGTTCAGGAGGAAGATCAGTCGAATGGCTCGCGTGCCGGGGACGATATTGCCGTCCGCCTCGATGATCTCGTCACCAACCCGAATGTGTTGGGCTGAAGCAGGCGAATTCTCCTTTACCTTGTCGATCACCACCGATTTGACGATCGGATTCAACGCGAAGCCGGCGGTCTCCGGTTTGATGTGTAAGCCGGACCACGCCCTATCGGCCGCAGCGGCGGTCGCCAGAGAGGCGGCGAGGAATATTCCAACTGTGATTCCGGTACTTGCGCATCGCGGCGCGTAATGTGGCGCAATTTCGGCCGAATGCCAGACAACGCCGTCCTCAGGCCGGGCTCAAAAGCGAACATCGACACTCAGCTCTACGTGCACAGCGAAAACGCTCCCGCTGCATTTCATACCGGCTTGATTTCAGGTGCGGCGCGGCAAGACCAAATGCCCATCCTCGCGGACCCGACGAGTGGCGGCAACGAATGGGAGCAGGCGATCAGGACATGCTTGGCGTCACAAAAATGCGAGCAACGTCGCGCGACGCGTTTGTTTCAGTTTCACCGCGACTTTGTCAGGTCAAGGATACGCTGGAAACGCGGATGTTTGCGCAAAGGATCCAAATCGGAATCATGCCGAACCCACCGGGCCCACTCACGTCCGCTTCGCGGCAACGAACGCTCCAGCAGCTCCAGCGCCTCTTCGATTTTGCCCATGTGGCTGTAGATACAGGCCACGTTGTATTGCACCAGGATGTCGTCCGGATCGATCGCCAGTGCGCGCACTGTCCAATCGTGCGCTCGTTCGTGGTCGCCGAGAGCGAGGAGACAGTTTGCGCCGAGGTAAGCCGGTCGCGGATTATCGGGCTCCAGGGCCAGCTGCCGCTCGGCCCGCGCCAGGCCTTCCCGGGCTACTCTCTGGCTATCGGCTTCTCTGTCTAACGTCTTGTAGATAGGCACAAGGAGGCAGAGGGTTTGATAATCGTCGGGCTTGATTTCCGCAGCGCGCTGAAACAGAGTCGCCGCTTTTTCTTCTTCACCTTCAGCGAAGGCGGAGCGGCCATAAAAATAGTTCGCCTCGAAGGAATCCGGATCGAGCGCGAGCGCCTTCTCGAATTCTGCGACGGCTTCCCCGTAACGGTCGGCCAGAGCGAGCGCCAGCCCGAGCGAGGCGTGCGCTTCGGACAGTTTGTCGTCCAACTCAATGGCCCTGGCGCTCGTCGCGAGGATATTTGCAATCATGACGTTGGCCTTGGTGTGCAACAGAATGAAGGCGTCGCAATTCGCCACCCCGGCATAGGCCCGGGCGTAGAGCGGGTCGAGCTCGACCGCCTTGGCGAACATCCGTCGCGCCAGTTGGTAGTAGCCCTTGTAACCACGGAGCAGGAACTGCCGGCCGCGCAGGTAATACGTATAGGCTTCAACGTTCCCGGTCGGCGCCTGCGTGATTCGTTCCTGTTCCTGCGGGAGGAGCTTGACCTTGAGCTGCTCGACAATGGCATGGGTAATTTCGTCCTGAATCGTGAAAATGTCTGTTAGCTCGCGATCGAAGCGGTCGCCCCAGACGTGTCCGCCGTCGCTGCTGCTAACGAGTTGCGCCGTCACGCGCACGCGAGAGCCGGCCTTGCGCACACTTCCTTCCAGAATCGATGTCACACCCAGCTCGCGGCCGATCTGTTGCACCTTTGTCGGGCGCCCCTTGTAAGTGAAGGAACTATGTCGCGCGACGACAAAGAGCCCGGAAACTTTGGATAGATCGGTGATCAGGTCTTCCGTGATCCCATCGCTGAAATACTCCTGCTCCGGATCGCCGCTCATGTTACTGAAAGGCAGGACGGCAATCGATGGCCGTTCCTTTGCGGCCGGCGCTTTGGTCGTTAGTCCACTTTCGGCCAGCGAAACCTGGTAAACGCGAACCGGTCTGGCGATGTTCTTTAGTTCCTGCTCGCCCATGTCCTCGAAGAGAAAGTCGAGACGGTTGCCGACCTGTTCGCGCGCCGAGCGCGAAATGACGATGCCGCCGGGCGGCGCAATGCCTTCCAGGCGGGCGGCGAGATTCACTCCGTCGCCAAAAATATCTTCGCCCTCCACGATGACGTCGCCTATGTTCACCCCCATGCGAAACTCGAGCCGGCGCTCCGCCGCCAGCTTCTCGTTCCGTTCCCGTAACTGTCGTTGCATCCCGACCGCGCAGTTCACTGCGCTGACCACGCTGGCAAACTCGGCCAGCATCCCATCGCCCGTGAGTTTAACCGTGCGTCCATCGTGCCGCGCGATGGCGGGATCGATCAGTTCGGTCTTGATCGCGTTGAAGGCGGCCAAAGTCCCGACCTCATCGAGCCCCATCAGGCGGCTGTAGCCAACAACGTCGGCCGCAAGGATGGCAGCGAGGCGGCGTTCCATTTCCGCTCAATGAAACCTCTGGCCCGCAAAGCACAATCATTATCGGAGCCCGAGCCGCGCCTTCCGCGGTCAGCGCCAGGCAAAATTGCTCTGAGTCATCAGGCACCACACGACGAGCGCTCCCATCAAGGGCACGACATTGGCCGACCCGGCTGATAATGCTGAACGCCAGCGATCGCGCTCGCAAAACGAAGCACACTAATGCGAGCGCCGCGTCGATTCCCCAAAAGCTCAAGGCAATCGGACCGTCGATTGAAAAATCATGGAACGGGCGGATCACCTCGCAGACCAGCAGACCGCCCGCCACACTCCGTCCGAGCGCCATCATGCGGAAAATGTTCGTGATCTGGTTCGTCATAGGCTTGCGGCCACTCTGTTATCATCGTGCTCCGTCGGGCGGTTCCGTCGATTAATCCCGGCGCACACGAAGATAACAAGGGAACCGCGGCAGGCCTTTGGCAGTTAGTCCGCGAAACCGATAGGTGATGACCGTTCCCACCGGCGGCGGCGATTCCCGGTCGGCTTCGGTCAAGCCACTCCCGATGGAGAATTCCCTGTCGTCATCCGTCCGTACCCGGAGCGCCCCAAGCTTGCCCGCGTATTTCCCCTTTCCCGGCTCGTGTGCGATGACAGTCGCTTCCGCATCGTCGTAAGGTTTGACCTTGAGCAAGGTGGGCGACCGTCCCGGTTCGTAGGCCGACCCCGACTGACGCAACATCAATCCTTCACCGCCCAACCGGACGACACGATCGCGTTCGGCCAGGAGTTGCGTCACGCCCTGGCAGCGTTGTTGCGCTACGACTCTGACAAAGCGGTTTCCTTCGGGCAAAGTCACGCGCACGATTTGCATTCGCTCTTCGAAGGTACCTTTGGCCTGCGGGGCATCGAAGACCATAAACCGGACGCCTTTCCAGCGATCATCCGGCGTCTCTGAACGCACGATGCTGATGGTTTCCTCGAACTTTCCGTGACCAATCCATAACTCTCCGTCCAGCGCGATGTCGCGCGGTAACTCGGCGAGAAAATATTCCGGGGCGTGAATTAGATTTCCTTGCCGGGTCCATAACTTCCGGCCGTCCCAATAGCCTCGCAGCCCATCATATTTCTCGCTCATCCACCAGCCGGTCGGATCAATCGACGGGTTCCACACATCCGCAAGCAGCAGGTGTGGAGTTTGCCTGTCCGTCTCCGGACTTGTGGCAGTGAGTTCTTTCTCTTTCGCCGCGAGACTGCAGGCGAAGAAGATACCTGCCGCCAAGCCGATAAGTGTAGCTCTGCATCTGGAGGGAACTTTCATGCCTCGGAGGTTGGGCAATTCGGATGCGCTCTGTCAAGCGTTGAGGACGTCAGAAATTGTCGGACAAAAAAATGCGCTCGGACAGCCTGTCGCACCCGAAGTGTAATGTGAAGCCAGAGCGTCGCGGCTCGCCGTGACAGCGTGATCAGGCTTCTGGACGAGGCTCAAAGCATTCAGATCGCTGCGTAAGTTTATGGAAAGAAATCGAAAAACAGTGATCGTGACCGGAGCGTCGCAAGGTATCGGCGCGGGCATCGCCCAGGCGTTTCTCGCGCGCGGCTACGATGTGGTAGCGACGGCGCGAAGCGCGACGAAATCGAAGGAACTTTCAGCTTCCCACCACCTCGCACTGGTCGACGGCGACATCGGTCAATTTGAGACGGCACAGAAAGTGGCCGAAGTCGCGCTCGAGAAGTTCGGCTCAATCGATGCCGTCGTCGCGAACGCCGGCATCTTCATCGCAAAGCCGTTCACGGAATATTCGACGGGCGACTTTCGCGCGCTGGTTTCGACCAACCTCGCGGGCTTCGTTTACATCACGCAGCTGGCGGTTCAACAGATGCAAACGCAAGGGAGCGGCGGCAGCATCGTGAGCATCTCTGCAGCGCTGGCCGACAATCCAATTGCCGGCACGCCGGCTTCCGTTGCCATGATCACCAAAGGTGGCCTGAACGCGGTGGTGAGAAGTTTGGCTTTGGAATACGCGAAAGAGCGTATTCGATTCAACGCCGTCGCACCCGGCGTCGTCGATACCCCGCTGCACGCCGATGCTCCGAAGGACTCGCTGAAAAACGCGTCGCCGATGGGCTCAGTCACGACGGTAGAAGACATCGCCAGCGCGGTCGTTTATCTGACGGAAGCTCGTCAAATCACAGGAGAGGTGTTGCATGTCGACGGTGGTGCCCACATTGGCAAATGGTAACACCTGAAAATTCCAATCCGACCGGCGCCGAGCAGCGTCTGCAGGAACTCGGCATCAAACTTCCGGTCCCGCCGCAACCGTTTGGCACCTACGCGGAAGCGGTCCAGACAGGTAATCTCCTTTTCCTGACCGGCATGCTTCCCACGGAGGGACGCGCGGCGAAATACGTCGGCCGGATCGGCGCCGAGCTCGATGTCGAAGCCGGACGCAAAGCCGCTCGTCTCGCGGCGCTTAATCTGCTCGCGGTCGCGCGAGAATATTTGGGATCACTCGACAAAGTGACGCGAATCGTCCGGCTCGGTGTATCGGTGGCGACTTCGGGCGACGTCCGCGATCAGCCGAAAGTCGCTGACGGTGCTTCGGACCTGCTGCGGGACGTGTTCGGAGAAAACAAGAACCCTTGCCGCTCGGTCTATGGCGTGGCCAGCCTTCCGCTTGGCACACCGGTGTTACTGGACGTGATTTTTGAAGTGTCTAACTAAGAGGAGCGATCATGCAGCGAACTGTTGTAGCACAGATTGTGATGCTCGCGTGTTCGTTTGAATTGCTCGCCCTCGCACGCGTCAATGGAAAGGAATCCGCCATGGAATACCCGACTTTTTATCGCACGAAACAGATTGATGGATTGTCGATCTTTTACCGAGAGGCCGGCCCGAAAGACGCGCCGACTCTTCTCTTGCTGCACGGTCTTCCAACTTCTTCGCGGCAATTCGAGCCGCTCTTCGCGCGGCTTTCCGATCGGTTCCACCTGGTCGCGCCCGATTACCCGGGTTTTGGACACAGCGATTGGCCGGACCCGAAGAAATTTGCCTACACGTTCGATCACATCGCCGAGATCATGAATCACTTTACCGAGGCGCTCGGGCTCTCGCGTTACACACTTTACATGCACGATTACGGCGGCCCGGTCGGTTTCCGCATGGCGCTGGCGCACCCGGAGCGCGTCGACGCGCTCATCGTTCAAGACGCGGCTGGGCATAACGAAGGCCTCGGTGCGAATTGGAAGACGCGGCGCGAGTTCTGGAGAGATCGCGTCGCCCACGAGGATGCGCTGCGCACAAATCTGCTTTCGCTGCAGACGACGCGAACCCGCCACGTCGGGAACGATCCAAATGTGGATCGCTACGACCCGGATCTTTGGACCGATGAATATTATTTTCTCAATCAGCCGGGCCAGGCCGAGATCCAAAGCGATCTGTTCTACGACTATCGGACAAACGTTGACGCGTACCCGAAATGGCAAGCCTGGATGCGCGCGAAGCATCCGCGCCTACTGGTGATCTGGGGCAAGTACGATCTCTCTTTCGATTCCGGAGAGCCGGAACGCTACCGCAAGGACGTGGCGAATGCGGAAGTGCACGTTCTCGACGCCGGGCACTTCGGATTGGACACGGCGGCAGATCAGACTGCGAAGATCGTCCGGGATTTCATGAAGTAGCACTCGTCACTGGAATTCCGCTTCAGGTTGCTCGACGGCGTCAGTCTTTTACTCGGCGTGGATCTCGAGGCATACACCCCGGCGGCTGACGCGTGCTTAGAGCGTGACCACGATTTTGCCAATCTGCTGATTGCTTTCCAGGTAACGGTGCGCCTCCACCATCTGCTCGAGACCGGAGAACGTCCTGGCGATAATCGGCTTTAACTCCCCCGCGGCCAAGCCGTCGATGATGAACCGCTTCACTTTTTCGAGCTTTCTCGGATTGCCCGTGATCTCGAAGAGCAGGTAGCCGCGCACAGTCAGCGATTTACTGAGCACATCCATCAAGGGCAACGGCGTCGGCTCGCTGCTGAGCGCGCCATATTGAAAAATGATTCCGCGTTCCCGGGTCGCTGCGGCCAGCTTCGCCAGCGTCGGTCCCCCTACCGGGTCGAACACCATCCGCGCGCCTTTTTTGCGAGTGAACTTCAATACCTCCGCGACCAGGTCTTCCTCTTCCGTCGCGATGACATGGGCCGCGCCGGCCTCGATCAGGGCCTGGCGTTTCTCGCTCGTGCGCGTCAAGGCGATCGGCTTCGCTCCAATCCGGTTGGCAATCTGGATCGTGGCCAGGCCCACGCTGCTGGAGGCCGCCGGGATCAGGATCGTGTCGCGCTTTTTAAGTTTGCCGATCTCGACCAGCGCGCCATAGGCGGTGGCGAATTGCATCCAGATCGCCGCGGCTTCTTCCCAGGTGAGCGAAGCCGGATGCTTCGCCACCACCCGCGCCGGCACCAGCGCCACCTCGCCGTAAACCCCGTAATCATTCATGGAAAATCCCGGGATCGTGCTGACCGCGTCGCCGATCTGCAGCCCTTCCACTCCCTCGCCTAACGACTCGACCGTGCCCGATGCCTCATAGCCAAGGCGGGCGGGACACTTCGGCTGCTCCAGGTATTGCCCGGCGCGAAACATCGCCTCGGCCCGGTTCAAGCCCAGCGCCTTGACCGCGATCCGTACCTCGCCCTTCTTCGGCGCCGGCACTTCCACCTCGTCGATACGCAAGACTTCCGGTCCCCCGGTCTGATGAAAACGAATCACTCGTGCCATAATTTTTCCTTCTCCTTCCCGGCCTCATCCCCGGTCCGCTCTAACGTCGCCTCTCCCCGCCCAAAGGTAAACAATCTCGTCTCGTTTGAGCCGCCTGGAAACAGTGAGAGCAGCGGAAGAATGTTGTCAACGCCTGCGCCCGCGCATAACAACCGCAGCGAATGGCAGGAACCAAAAAATGGCCGGGAGCAAAGAAACCGCGAGCGGCCCGCCGCTGGAAAGGGCTCCTGATTTCGCTCGCCGTTCTGCTCTTCATCCCGGCGCTGCAGGTGGCGGCGGTTCGGTTTATCAACCCGCCGCGGACGCTGCCGATGTTGCTCGAGCAGGGAGGCGCGGTCTTTTCGCGCGAACCGACGGCCCCGCTCCGCTATCGCTGGATCGATCTGCCGGAGATGCCCGAGATGTTCCTGAAACATCTCTGGATTTCGGAGGATCAGCGCTTCTTCCAGCACGATGGCTTCGACTGGAAGGAGATGGACCTCGCGCTGCAAAAAGCGAAGCGGACAGGGAAACCGGTGAGGGGCGCTTCCACGATCACGAATCAGTGCGCCCGCTCGATCTTTCTTTGGCAGGGGCGCTCCTGGATCAGGAAAGGTTTGGAATCCTACTACACCATCTGGATGGAGGCGTTGCTTCCGAAGCGACGCATCCTCGAGCTGTATGCGAACGTGATCGAGATGGGACGCGGGATCTACGGGGTGGAAGCCGCGGCGCAGCATTATTTCGGCGTCAGTGCGCGCGGTCTCACGCGGGAGCAATCGGCCCTCCTCGCGGCCGTGCTGCCGAACCCGAAACGCTGGGATCCGGCGAAACCCGGCGCGGCCTTACGGCGGCGTCAGCAGCGCATTCTCCTCCGGGAACAGAACGCACATTTCCCGGAGAATTTGCTGCGGTAAGTTCGTCGATCCCCCCGGCCGCTAAGACTTCGATCCGTGCAACGGGATGAGGCAGTCCCGGCCATCCTTGCTCCGGCCAAGGCGTGCAGCGAGCGCGATGGTTAAACGGGGCTTGAGCCCCACCGTCAACCCGCTATTCTCCCAATCCATGCATCGTGAATATCACCGCTGGTACTCTCACCGTCTCAACCGCGACATGGGCGTCGCGGTTTATGGCCATTACGGTCTGCCCATCCTCGCCTTCCCGACGAGCGGCGGCGACGAATGGGAGCAGGAAGGTCAGGGCATGATCCGCACCCTCGGCCCGTACCTGGAAGAGGGGCGAATCCGCTTCTTCTCCATTAACGGCGTGAACAACGATTCGTTCCAAAACAAGGGCGCGCATCCCTTCCATCGGAGCTGGATGCAGGCGCAGTACCGATGACTACGTGGCGAGCGAAGTCTTCCCATTCATCGACTCCATGTGCCAGACGCCCGGCATCCCGATTACCACCCTGGGAGCGTCGCTCGGCGCCTATCACGCGGCCAACACCCTCTTCAAGCATCCCGATCACGTGAAACGCTGCTACGCGCTCTCGGGCGTCTACGACATGCGGGATTCGATGGACGGGATGTACGACGACAACTTCTATTTCAATAACCCGGTCGATTACATGGCCAACATGAGTGACCCCTGGTTTCTGCACCAGTACGGGAGTTGCGACATCCGGCTCGCGACCGGCTGTGGCCCGTGGGAGAACAGCGGGCCGACCTACTACATGTCCGGGATCCTGGCGAACCGCGGCATTCCCCATCACCTGGACGACTGGGGCCCGTTAGGCGGGCACGAGTGGCCTTACTGGCACCACCAGATGTGGGAGTACGTGGGCCAGCACTACTAAAAGCCGTTGGGTTCGCCTGCGTGAGGTCGCATGGTTGTGACCACATGAAATCGCTCACCGAATATCTCTGGTTTGAAGTTTCCGGCCGGCTCGGGTTCATCAACATCACGCCAAAGATTGAGGAACTCGTGGACCAAAGCGGCATTCGCGAAGGGCTTTGTCTGGTCAATGCCATGCACATCACCGCGTCGGTCTTCATCAACGACGACGAGAGCGGGCTTCATCACGACTACGAAGCCTGGCTGGAAAAGCTGGCGCCGCACGCGCCGACCGGCGCCTACCACCACAATCGCACCGGGGAGGATAATGCCGACGCCCATCTCAAGCGCCAGATCATGGGCCGCGAAGTCGTCGTCGCCATCACCAAAGGCAAACTCGATCTCGGCCCGTGGGAACAAATCTTCTACGGCGAATTCGACGGCCGTCGTCGCAAGCGCGCGCTGGTAAAGATCATCGGCGAGTAATCCGCAGACCGACGGACTTTGCCTCCTGTTGTGTCAAAAGTGAGGACCGATCCCTGCCCGGACACAGATGGTTCAAGATCTGAATGGCGAAACAAACTAAACACTCGAAGGTTGTTGCGGCGAAAGTCGCAGGCGTCTGACCTAGAATAAGATGCGGTGCCGAATGCCTGCTAGTGCTCCCCACGCAACTAGGATTTCCACCGGGAAAAATGAACTCCAACCACCAAGAGAAGAGCGCCGCCGACTACAATTTGTAACATATGAATTTTGCCCCAGGAGGGGGGCAACGCGCCCCAAGTGTAGCCTTTTAGAAACAGGTAAAGGCCACTCACGATAATGAAAATGGATGCGAAGATTTGGACCCACCCACACAGGCGCATGAAATTTCGGTTTCCGGCCATTGGCTGCTTAGCGCCACATTTCGAGGCGCTATGGCGTCCGGTCAAACAGCTCGGCGCTCGAGAGCGTGCTGTCACCGAGCCCGCCGCTGACCAGAACTCTCCCGTCTCCCAAAAGCGCCGCAGCGCAAGTAGTCCGCGCCACATTAAGGGGTCCGGCCGAACTCCAGGTGCGTCGCCTGGGGTCTGTACGATTCTGTACTCGCGAGAATG
Source organism: uncultured Verrucomicrobiae bacterium (assembly GCA_963738045.1). Lineage (GTDB taxonomy): Bacteria > Verrucomicrobiota > Verrucomicrobiia > Chthoniobacterales > UBA10450 > Palsa-1392. The sequence goes on from CAVTUX010000005.1 coordinate 70,546, forward strand.
TCGACATCGGTTTGTCCCCCGGCCACGAGGACGCGACCGTTCCGGAGCAAAGTAGCCGTATGGGAGCTGCGGCCATGCGTCAGGCTTCCGGTTTCAGACCAGTTACCTGTGCGAGGGTCGTAAAGCTCGGCGCTGTCAATCCCATAGTCGTTGAAGTCAAGTCCGCCCTCGGTGAGGACCGTACCGTCAGGAAGAAGTGTTGCCTGATGCGAGTCACGAGCGTGTTGGAGGCTGCCTGTGACTCGCCATCTGCCTCTGGCCATGTCGTAAATCTCAGCCGACGCCAGAATACCCCCGGTGGGGCCTCCTGTGCCGCCAGCGGCTAATACACGGCTGTTACCAAGTAAAGTAGCGGTGTGTCCCTCGCGGCTAAAATGCATGTCGCCCGTGGCTGTCCAAGTGCCGGTTGCCGGGTCATACAGTTCGCAGAATGAGATTTCACCGCCAATGTCACCAAAGCCACCGGCCACAAGCACTGTCCCATCAGGCAAGAGAGTGGCGGTGTGGAGGTAGCGCGCATTCAGCATGCTGCCGGTCGCACTCCATTGTCCCGTCGCCGGGTTGTAGAGCTCGCAACTGGCGTAGACTAGATACGGGTTGGTAAAGCGCCCGTCACCAGCACCCTGCCGTCCAGAAGCAGCGTTGCCGTGTGGTAGAAGCGGGGTGAATCGAGACTGCCAGTGGCCGACCAGAGGCCAGTAGCAGGGTCATAAAGCTCGCAGCTGGTCATTCCAGCTCCGCTTGCGTAGCCGCCAGCGACAAGCACTTTTCCGTCTTGAAGCGTGGTTGCGGTGTGAAGTAACCGCGCCGTTTGCATGCTGCCGGTGATTGCCCAGAACCGGGAAGTCACGGAGTTTGGATACGGTGCCGGAGCATTGCGCAACGACTGTGCCGGAAGCGTTCTTGCCGCGGCTGCAATCAATCCAATCAAGAGCAAACGCGGCAAAAAGTTAAAGCGAGACAAGGATGGTGAGTGTGCTGTTTTCATTGGGGCGGGTAAATGAGGTTGAGGTTGGAAAAGACCGACGAGTGTAGCAAAGGGGACTTGGAACACCAACAATTTAACCAGGCACGCCCGCGGCCGAATTGCCTCATATTAAATGACACCGCAATGGTCGTCTCGTTGGCAGGGCGCGTCATGCAGCTTGCTCGCCGTGGCGAGTGCGTGCCGTGCTTTGCTTGAGCGCTTTCGAAATTATGATGAAGTATTCCTTTGCGCTGTTGCATTTTCGGGGAGTGCTTTAATGAAGTCTGATTTGCGAGACAGGCCGATTCCGTGGCATGCACATCCACCGACCGCGCTCGACTACGAGAATGTTCCCGTGGACTTGAGCGATCCTCGGAGCAGTGAAGCTCTGGTCGACCCGATAGAATGGGGCATAGCGGCCCACGGATACTACGCGCGCACCGACGGCTTGAACGCTCCCTACCACCGGAGTTTTGCGTCCGCCTCGGCACGGGTCTTCTGTCGCCGTTCGGTCGTGGAGCGGCTGAGCGAAGCAAACGAGCGGCTCCTGCCATTGGGGGTCGAACTCTTTGTGCTGAATGGGTATCGTCCCCTTGCCCTACAGAAGGAGCTTTGGGATTTCTTCGTCGAGAAGGGAAAAGAAAGCCTCGACGATCCGACCGAAGCGAACTGTGTCGCGTTTGCCGGGGAATACTGTTCCGATCCGCGTGAATTCGATCATTCGGATTCGCGCACCTGGCCAACCCATATCACGGGCGGAGCCGTGGACTTGACGTTGCGCATCCGCAAGACGGGAGAATTCCTTTTCATGGGAAGCGTGTTCGACGATCCCGACGATGTGAGCCATACGGGGCATTTCGAGAAGCTGTGTGCCGGGCACGCGATCGAGAAAAAAGAGGTTGGGCTCAGCTACGTGGAGGCGCTACGAAACCGACGGTTGCTCTACTGGATGATGCGCGAGGCGGGCTTTGCTAATTATCCCTATGAATGGTGGCATTTCGATTGGGGAACGCAGTTCTGGATCACCAACTGGGAGATGTCGTCCGACGAATCGCCCCGCCCGACGTTCCGCATGGGACGGTCCGGCCGAGCTCCCGCGATAAGACGCCGGCCTTTTTGAAAAAGCAGGACACGCAGTCCGCAGCTTGTACGCCGCGGCATGGGTAAGCTGCAGGTTGCCAGATCCGCATGGCTCCGGCGAAGACAACGCAGCCGCCTCGCAAATCATTTCAGCCTTTGCCGTAGCGGATCGACAGAACGAACGGGCTTTCCAAGCCGGCCGTTGCTCCGGCATCCGTTACGGCAGCTTTTTTCTTCCCCTCTTCTACGGCGAGTTCGATGCCCGTCGTCGCAAGCGCGCGCGCTGGTCAAGATCATTGGCAAGTAGATCGCCGACACTCGGACTTTGCCTTCCTTTGTCTCAAAAGTGAAGACAGACCCCTGCCAAGACACCCCGCTTCTACCCAAACTACCTCCGGATCTTCGCGTGTTTTTTGTCGCCGACGGCGCGCTATTGAATGTCGAGCGCTTATGGCGCCGATTTGTAGAGGTCCGCGCGCGCAAGGAAGCCGTCATCAGAGTATCCTCCTGAGACAAGTACCTTTCCATTGTGCAGCAACGTCGCTGTATGAAGATAGCGCCCGGGTTGAAGGTTGTCGGTGCGCGTCCAGCTTCCGCTTGCTGGATCGTACAGTTCTGCCCTCGGTATGTGGTGATCGTGCTGCGCACTGCCGACGCTGACGCCGCCGGCCGCCAGCACCTGCCCGTTCGGCAGCAACGTCGCCGTGTGTCCGCCGCGTTCAGTGGCAAGGTTGTCGGTCGCCGTCCACATCCCCGTCGCTGGATCGTATAGTTCCGCGCTTGCTAAGTAACCACCGGGCAAAGTGAAGCCGCCAGCCACCAGCACCTGCCCGTTCGCCAGCAACGTCGCCGTGTGATACTTGCGTTCAGTAGCGAGGCTGCCGGTCGCCGTCCACACCCCAGTCGCCGGATCGTATAGTACAGCGCTTGCTGAGCTCTTACCGTTGTTGTCGGCGCCACCGGCCACCAGCACCTGCCCGTTCGGCAGTAACGTCGCCGTGTGCCTGGTAGCGTGTCATTGTCAGCCTGCCGGTCGCCGTCCACACCCCAGTCGCCGGATCGTATAGTTCCGCGCTTGCGTAAAGTAGCGTGGCTGACGCCGCCGGCCACCAGCACGTGCCCGTTCGGCAGCAACGTCGCCGTGTGTTGTTCGCGTGCATTGTTCATACTGCCGGTCACCGTCCACATCCCAGTCGCCGGATCGTATAGTTCCGCGCTTGCTAGACCGTAGACGCCACTGGTGCCGTCGTTTCCGCCAGCCACCAGCACCTGTCCATTCGGCAGCAACGTCGCCGTGTGTCCATCCCGTGCAGTGACAAGCTCGCCGGTGACTTTCCACCTACCGGGCGGCTGCGCCGGTGCCCATTGGCTGAGTTCCACGTCAGCATTGTCTTCCGCGGCCGCGCTGCCCAGGGCGCCGAAGGCCAAAACAAGACCAGCCGCGTAAAGAGCAAAGCCGATCAAGACGCGGGGATTGGGGAAGACCAATCGAGAAGTGCATTCTGTTTTCATAGAGGTTCTTTCTTTCTGTCTTGTTGATTCAGTTTTCGTTTTACTAATGGAAGGGTTCGCGTTGTGGGTCTATGAGACGTTAGTCGTACGTTTCTGCGCCTGCGCTGTGTCCCTCGACAGTGCATTGGTCAACCTTTCATCGGAGTGCATAAGCCTGACGAATCAAAGGACGGCGGCTCGACGACGCTATCCTCAATCCCTTAGTAGATTCGGATGTCACCGCTGGTCAGGGTTCCGGTGACGGAATAACCGGTACTCAGACTGATCGAAATGGTGTCCGATCTCCCGGGCGACCCATTGTCAGTCACACTGACGGTGAACGTGACTCTGGTTCCGTCCTCCAAACGAGCCGAGCCGCTGAAGTCGGCCGTGTTGCTTGGGATCGAGAGACTCCGAATGATGCCTTTTGTTATGCAGACACCGGCCGCGGGGTCGCAAAATGCAAAATGACCGAGTCTGCCGCCGTCATCGGCCTGAGCTGCGCTAAACCTGAAGGTGATTGCGTTCCCCTGGTTGTCGACGGTGCCGCGGCCATCGACGTGTGTCCCGCCTACAATTCCGGGATCATAAAGTTCGGCGCTCGCGAACCCCGGAGGATTGCGGTTGTAACCGCCTGCGGCCAGCACCCTGCCGTTTGCCAGCAGTGTCGCCGTAGCGCCTCTTCGAGCAGTGTTGAGCCTGCCGGTGCGGGTCCAGGTTCCAGTGGCTGGATCGTAGAGTTCCGCGCTCGCGAGAGGGCCGCCGTTGTCGTTAAACCCGCCTGCGACCAGGACTTTGCCGTCGGTGAGCAACGTCGCCGTATGGCCGCCCCGAGCGGTATTGAGGCTGCCGGTGACGGTCCAATTTCCCGTGACTGGGTCGTAGAGTTCCGCGCTCGCGAGAGTGCCGCTGCTGTCGTTAAACCCACCTGCGACCAGGACTTTGCCATCGGTGAGCAACGTCGCCGTGTGGCCGGACCGGGCAGTATTGAGGCTGCCGGTGACGGTCCAAGTTCCAATGACTGGATCGTAGAGTTCCGCGCTCGCGAGAGATTCGGGGCGATTATAGCCACCTGCGACGAGCACCTTGCCATCGGGCAGCAGCGTTGCGGTGTGGACTTCCCGAGCAGTATTGAGGCTGCCGGTGACGGTCCAAGTTCCAGTGACTGGATCGTAGAGTTCCGCACTCGCGAGCTGGCCGCTGTTCCCACCCACGAGACCATAGCCACCCACGACCAGCACCTTGCCATCGGAGAGCGACGTTGCGCTGGGGTCGTCCCGACCAGTATTGAGGCTGCCGGTGATGGCCCAAACTCCGGTGGCCGGGTCGTAGAGTTCCGCACTCGCGGACCAACCCGTAATGTAGTCGTTACCAGCTGCGACCAGCACCTTGCCATTGGCCAGCAACGTCGCGGTGTGGTTGAGGCGGCCAGTATGGAGGCTCCCAGTGAGCGTCCAATTCCCGGTGGCTGGGTCGTAGAGTTCCGCACTCGCGAGAACTTCATTGCCAGTAGTCGTACCGCCTGTGACAAGCACCTCCCCATTGGCCAGCAACGTCGACGCGTGGTAATACCGACCAACATCGAGGCTGCCGGTATACTCCCATTGAAAGGGAGTAGCAACACATGGTTGCACCAGCAGCGCCGCACCTAAGAAAAACAGCGGCGACGCCAGGCGCCGGCCCAGCGCAATGAGAAAAGAACCGCGGGCCAACTGCGAACAGTTTGGTGGATGTAGTGATGTCGCTTTCATAATAAAACAGTGGGTAGAGAAAGCGTGATCGGCCAACCATCTCTTGGCAAAGATTGCCCCTTTCTTGCCCGATATTCTCTTCTCTTTGTCGAACGCCAGCTTGAAGCGTTGCTCACAGGAACGATGGCTCACATATCAGAAAACCATTTCTCAGTTGGACGCGAACGCAATTCCCTTTGCACATTCCGCTCGACGAGAGATGCAAGATGTAATGATTGTCAATACTGGTAAGCGCAGCCGAGGCCGCATATCCAGCAATCTTCACACCTTCGGCGTGTATCTGGATAGTGAGACACTTGATCTTGAGCGCTGGTCGCGTGTTAGCCAAAGAGTTGCTGCAGAAATTCAATGTCGCTACGGCGCTTGCTCGCGAGTCTTATACAGAGAGGGATCGCTCATCGATATTTCATCTGGCCGCCGGGCACTCATGCCGGTTCGCGCTTCCGGGGCGATCTTTCACTCCCGACCGACGAACTTACCTTGACCGATGCCACGCTATTGAATGTCGAGCGCTCCTGGGGCCGATTTGTAGAGTTGCGCGTGGGGTAGAACGTGCAGCAAGGACTCTCCTCCTGAGACAAGCACAAGCGCATTCGGCAGTAACGTCGCAGCATGGACACAGCGCGCGTGACCAAGACTGGCTGTCGCCGTCCACACCCCAGTCGCCGGATCGTATAGTTCAGCGCTCGCTAAGACGTTGAAGTTGCACCGACCGCCGGCCACCAGCACCTGCCCGTTGGGCAGCAACGTCGCCGTGTGTACGTAGCGAACAGCGGCCATGCTGCCGGTCGCCGTCCACGTCCCAGTCGCCGGATCGTATAGTTCTGCACTTGCTAAGCAACCAGAGGCGTCGCCAAAACCACCCGCCACCAGGACCTGCCCATTCGGCATCAACGTCGCCGTGTGATTCGCGTGTGGTGGCCATGCTGCCGGTCGCCGTCCACAACCCGGTCGCCGGATCGTATACTTCCGCGCGTGCTAGGCACCATGGGCACTCGCCGCCAGCCACCAGCACCTGCCCATTCGGCAGCAACGCCGCCGTGTGACGGATAGTCGCGTCAGTGGGGATGCTGCCGGTCGCCGTCCACATCCCAGTCGCCGGATCGTATAGCTCGACGCTTGCGTGCTCGCCACCGATACGGAAGCCGCCGGCCACCAGCACCTGTCCATTTGGCAGCAACGTCGCTGTTTGGCGGGTGCGTGGAGTGGCCATGCTGCCGGTCGCCGTCCACACGCCAGTCGCCGGATCGTATAGTTCCACGGTTGCCAAGTTACGACGCGTGCCACCGGCCACCAGCACCCGTCCGTTCGGCAGCAACGTCGCCGTGTGAGTGTAGCGTTCAGTGGCCATGCTGCCGGTCGCCGTCCACATCCCAGTCGCCGGATCGTATAGTTCTGCGCTTGCCCGGTAGCCGCCGCTGGAAAGTTCAGCCGCCGGCCACCAGCACCTGCCCATTCTCCAGCAACGTCGCCGTGTGACCCGAGCGTGCAGTGGCGAGGCTGCCGGTCGCCGTCCACATCCCAGTCGCCGGATCGTACAGCTCCGCGCTTGCTAAGTAATCGGGCGGGTAGTTGTAGCCACCGGCCACCAGCACCTGCCCGTTCGGCAGCAACGTCGCCCTGTGTCCTTCGCGTGCAGTGACGAGGTCGCCGGTGACTCTCCACCTGCCGGGCACCTGCGCCGGCACCGATTGACTGAGCTCCGCGTCAGCGTTGTCTCCCGCGACCGCGCTGCTCATGGCGCCGAAGGTTAAAACGAGGCCAGCCGCGTAAAGAGCAAAGCCGATTAAACCGCGTCGATTGAGGAAGGCTAATCGAGAAGTGTATGCTGTTTTCATAGAGGTTCTTTTCTTTCTGTCTTGTTGATTCAGTTTTCGTGTTGAAGCGGTTCGACCGACGAACTTACCCTTGACCGATGCGCGTTACTGAATGTCGAACCCTTCTGGGCAATCCTCGCGTTTTCTTCATTGTGCCGACACCTCCACGTTGAAGCCGCCACTGTTGTCGCTCACGAGACAGTCATTGATGCCCAGAAACAGAGTTCCAGCCATATTCACAGTGAAGGTCTTACTTTCGCCGACGAAGAAAAGACCCGATGGATTGATGCCAACCCGAGTCACATTCTTGGTGCCATCGAGTGCGGTGAAACCAGGTAGTTGCACTCGCGATTGCGGAACAAAGATACCGATCAGGGCTGCGATGTTGTCTATCGGCGTGTGAGGGGCAAAGCCCTTGGCTTCCTGTAGAGGAAACTGGAAAGGCTGCAGCTGGTGACCGGGCGCTGGATAGTGGCCGCCATTAGGGCCAACCTCGGGAATTTCCGGTTCACCGGCCCAACGCACGGTACCACTGACATAGGTGATGGTAATCGTGGCCGGTCCGTTTACCGTGAGGGCAGTCACGAAGGGTACGGCTATGTCATTCGAATTGCCGAAATATCCGGTGGCATTTCCGGGGACAAAGCTGGTTCTTTGGGCATTTGCGGTCACAGTTGCAACAGCCATGAACAACGCGAATACCAGTACGATTCTCATTCTCATGTGATTCTCCTCGTCACGTTTGCTTTGGCGTGGATTAAGAAAGGGAAATCGAGAAGTGGATTGTGTTTTCATAGAGGTTAGAGGTTCTTTTCTTTCCGTCTTGGTGAGTCAGTTTTCTTTCCAAAGCACCCCGCTTACGGGAGGCTGTGGTGCGCGTGGGCCTTGACCTCAAGGTGGTCGGGCCTGTCCACCACCCCGCTTAGATTGATGTCGTCGCGGAAGTTGGAGCCAGTAACCACTTGATGCTGGTCAGCATTGAGAATGTTATCGTCGGCTTTTGCAACCCTACGATTGCCGTCCACGTCGCCAATGAGGAAGCCGAACGGCACATCCCACGTCGCGCCGCCCTCGTTCACACCCGAGATCTCGATGATCACGACCTGCACGTCGGCCACGCCGCTGAGCGGGACCCGCATTTCGTTACCGCTGAAGGTCGGTGTACCGGCTGTGGCCGTGCCGCCCACGACCTGAGTATTACCTGAGGTAACGGGCGCGTCGAAGGTAAAGACGGCGAGGAAGCTGCCAGAGGCATCGCGATCTTCCACGCCCGAGGTGCCGCTCAGCGGCATGTCGATGTCGAACGAGCCGGCGGTCCGGTGGGTCAGGCGCGAAGCCGCGCTCACCAGATTAGGGGTCCCGCTTCCCGGATCATAAAGTTCCGCGCTCGCCAAAGGGAAGCCACTGCCATCAGCGCCCCCCGCCACCAGCACCATCCCGTTAGAGAGCAGGATCGCTGCATGCTCTCTACGAGCAGTATTGAGGCTGCCGGTGGCGGCCCAACTCCCACTCGTCGGGTCGTAGATTTCCGCACTGTTAACCGTTCCTGTGGGAGAATTTCCCGCGACCACCAGCACCTGCCCGTTCGGCAGCAACGTCGCCGTATCGTCCTCGCGTGCAGTGGCCATGCTGCCGGTCGCCGTCCACATCCCAGTCGCCGGATCGTATAGTTCTGCGCTTGCTAAAAAGATCGCCCCGCCGGCCACCAGCACCTTTCCATTCGGCAACAACGTCGCCGTGTGGTCGGTACGAGCCGTATTGAGGCTACCGGTGACGGTCCAAGTTCCCGTCGCCGGATTGTAAACGTCAGCGTTGGCGGAAATGTGGTTAGTACTGTCCAGCCCTCCCACCACCAACACCATCCCGTTGGGTAGCAAGGTCGCCGTGTGGTTCGAGTGCCCATTGCCGAGGCTGCCGGTATCACTCCATGTCCCGCTCGCTGGATCGTAGAGCTCCGCGCTGGTGAGGCCGACATTGTTAGAGCCCCCTACAACCAGTACCTTGCCATTGGGCAGCAACGTCGCCGTGTGCGAGAAGCGACGGTTATTGAGGGGGCGGGTGATAGTCCAAGTTCCGGTGGCCGGATCATACAGTTCCGCGCTCGCTATGGGAAAGTAGCCGCCTCCATCGATATCAGCTCCTGCCGCAACCAGTACCTTGCCATCAGGTAAGAGGGTCGCGGTGTGGAGGAAGCGTCTTCTGTTGAGGTTACCAGTGAGAGTCCAGGTGCCTGTCGACGGGTCATACAACTCCGCACTTGGTGAATCAATCAATCCCGCGTCGCCCTCCACGGTTCCCGCTTCCAAAAGGACCTTGCCATTCAGCAATTGGGTCGCGATGCCGGATTGATAACGGCGGCCAATATTGAGGTTACCGGTATACTCCCATTGAAAGGGAGTAGCGGCACACGGTTGCACGAGCAGCGCGACACCTAAGAAAAATAAGGGCAACGTCAAGCGCTGACCGAGCGCAATTAGAATAGAACCGCGCTGCAACTGCGAGCAGTTTGGTGAATGCAGGGATGTCGCTTTCATAATAAAGAACAAGAGGGAGAGGAAGCGTGATCGGCCAACCATCTCTTGGCAAAGATTACCCCTTTCTTGGCCGATATTGTCCTCTCTTGCCGAACCCGAGCTTGAAGCGTTGCTCACCTGAACGGTGGCTCACATATCAGACACTCGGATCGCTAACATCGTCGGCAACACTGCACCCGGCCTACCCGACCCGGCGTGTCAGCAAGAGGCCTAACCTTAGGTCGAAGGCGACCGAAGGCCTGGCTATGACATTGCCGGATTTTTGAACCATTTACCTGAGAAACGAACGCACCACAACCAAACGCTTTCCGTCGCCGCGATGTGCGTCAGCAATCCACGCCTGGGCGACAAATTGATTCGGTCGCTCCCCCAGCACCCGAACCCTCCAGGCTCGCCTGCGGCGAGTCCATCCCGCCGGCCCCCGCACGGCGGTATTCCGGGCATTTCTCTTTCGTGCTCATAATCGATCAGGTGCCAGACGAAATTTATATCATCGCCATCGCTGGTGGTGAGCCGTTTCGCCTATCTGCACAGCCGGCGCAGATCAGTGACATCCCCATCCTGCGCAATTTTTCCTCCGATCTCGTGCGTATCATTGAAACCAAACTTGCACCGTTTTAGATTCACAAATGAGCACCGACACATCCGCCGAAGCCAAGTGCCCCTTCACTCACACCGCCGTCACCGGGGGTGTCCCGACCGATCTCGACTGGTGGCCGAACCGGTTGAAAGTCGAACTGCTGCACCAGCATTCGGCGAAGTCCGATCCCATGGGCGAGGATTTCAATTACGCGAAAGAATTCAAGAGCCTCGACCTCGCAGCGGTGAAAAGAGATCTCGCGACGCTGATGACCGATTCGCAGGACTGGTGGCCGGCGGACTTCGGCCATTACGGCGGGCTGTTCATCCGCATGGCGTGGCACAGCGCCGGTACCTATCGCACCGGTGACGGTCGCGGCGGCGCCGGCCGGGGTCAGCAGCGGTTCGCGCCGCTCAATAGCTGGCCGGACAACGTGAGCCTGGACAAAGCGCGTCGTCTGCTCTGGCCGATCAAGCAGAAGTATGGCCGCAAGATCTCGTGGGCCGACCTCATGATTCTCGCCGGCAACGTCGCGCTCGAGACGATGGGCTTTAAGACGTTCGGTTTCGCCGGCGGGCGGGAGGATACCTGGGAGCCGGATCGCGATGTCTATTGGGGCCGCGAAACCACCTGGCTGGGCGGCGACATCCGCTATGCCAAGGGCTCGCCGGGCGTCGAGGAAAACCACGCCGTGCTCGTATCCGACGACGACAGCGAAGTCGCACCACACGCGCGACCTGGAAAATCCGCTGGCGGCGGTGCAGATGGGCCTGATTTACGTCAACCCCGAAGGTCCGGACGGCAATCCCGATCCGGCGGCCGCCGCGATCGACATTCGCGAAACCTTCAAGCGCATGGCCATGAACGACGAGGAAACCGTCGCGCTCATCGCCGGCGGCCACAGCTTTGGCAAGACGCACGGCGCTGCCCCCGCGACCAACGTGGGGCCTGAGCCGGAAGCGGCCGGCCTCGAAGCGCAGGGCCTCGGCTGGAAGAACAGCTTCGGCACCGGCAAAGGCGCCGACGCCATCACCAGCGGCCTCGAAGTCACCTGGACCAGCACGCCCACGCAATGGGGCAACGGCTACTTCGAAAACCTGTTTGGCTACGAATGGGAACTGACGAAGAGCCCCGGCGGTGCGCACCAGTGGCAGCCGAAAAACGGCGCCGGCAATGGCACCGTGCCGCACGCGCACGACCCGTCCAAGCGGATCGCGCCCTCCATGCTTACGACCGACTTGTCGCTGCGGGTCGACCCGGTCTACGAAAAGATTTCGCGGCGTTTCATGGAGAATCCCGATCAGTTGGCCGACGCGTTTGCGCGCGCCTGGTTCAAGCTGACCCACCGCGACATGGGTCCGCGCTCGCGCTACCTCGGACCGGAGGTTCCGGCGGAAGAACTCCTCTGGCAGGATCCGATTCCCGCAGTCGATCACCCGCTGATCGATGCGCAGGACATCGCCGCGCTGAAGAGCAAGATCCTCGCTTCCGGTCTCTCCATTTCGGAGCTGGTTTCGACCGCGTGGGCCTCGGCTTCCACCTTCCGTGGATCCGATAAGCGCGGCGGCGCAAACGGCGCCCGCATTCGTCTGGCGCCGCAAAAGGATTGGCCGGTCAACCAGCCGGCCCAGTTGGCCAAAGTGCTCAAGGCTCTGGAAGGCATCCAGAGCGCGTTCAATGGCGCAGCGACCGGCGGTAAGAAAGTCTCGCTCGCCGACCTGATCGTGCTCGGCCGGGTGCGCCGGCGTCGAGCAGGCGGCGAAGAATGCCGGGCACGAGGTCGACGGTTCCTTTCGCCCCGGGACGGATGGACGCCTCGCAGGAGCAGACCGACGTGGAAGCCTTCGCCCCGCTCGAACCGATCGCCGACGGCTTCCGCAATTACCTCAAGGCCAATTACACGATCCCGGCCGAAGCGCTGCTGATCGACAAGGCGCAATTGCTCACCCTGACCGCGCCCGAGATGACGGCGCTCGTGGGCGGCATGCGCGTCTTGAAGACCAACGCCGACCAATCTCAACACGGCGTCTTCACCAAGCGCCCGGAAGCGCTGACTAACGACTTCTTCCTCAACCTGCTCGACATGAGCACAGAATGGCAGCCGCTCTCGAAAGCCGCCGACGTCTTCGAAGGCCGCGACCGCAAAACCAGCGCAGTGAAATGGACCGGCACGCGCGTCGACCTCATCTTCGGCTCCAACTCCCAGCTCCGTCCCCTGGCGGAAGTTTACGGCTGTGCGGATTCGCAGAGTAAGTTCGTCCACGACTTCGTCGCGGCCTGGAACAAGGTGATGAACCTCGATCGCTACGACCTCGCATAATCCCACGGCTATTCTTGCCGCGCTAAGGCTTCGACCCGTTGATAGGAATCAGACGCACCTGTCCGTTCTTTGCTGCGATGAGGCCGGCCAAGCGTGTGATGCGCTTCTCCCTTAAGAGAGATTTCAGCATTCCAGAGTTTGATGCGCTCGGCCGCTCCCTTCCCCCATTCAAACCCGGCGATCCGCGAAAAGTCAGACCCTGAGCGAGCCACGGAAAGCCCGGCCACTATAGTAGGAGTCCGCGCCGTTGTGCCCCACGAAGACGCGGCCGTAGCGGCGATCACAGTAAAGCGCACCGCCGAGCTTTCTGATCTCGGCAGGCGTCTTTATCCAACTCGATCTCTTCGTATCGAATTCTCCCAGCTTCTGCAGCTCGAAATATTGCTCCTCAGTCAGGAGTGCAACACCCATGGCCGCGGCCATGCCGAGAGCGCTACCTTTGGGCTTGTGCTCTTTCCTCGCCTCCAGCGCCTCATCGTCGTAGCAAAGGCTTACGCGGTCACTGGGAGTTTGGGCTGAACAATCGAAGAAGACGTATTCGCCCGTCTTCTTATCCTGACCTACCACGTCCGGTTCGCCGCCGGTTCTTTCCATCTCATGGAGTGACCACAGCTTTGCCGGGCTTGGCCTCCAGCTTCGCCTTCACCTTGGCCCATTCGAAACCCTTATGGCGGTTCATATTCTTCTCGAAACGCGACTTCAGGGTTTTTAGCAACTCGTCACGCTGTTCCGCCGACAGCGTCTGTTTTTCGCTCCCAACCTTGCTCATGCACTTACTTTAGGCATCGCCCTTCGTCCTGCCAACGATTACCTCTCCCGCGAATCCGGCCTCGGAAGCCGTCGGCGGCGCTTGCGCGGGACCACGACACGCGTAGAAGCAATCATGCGCTCACTGCTCGTCCTGCTCGTTAGCCTTCTCACTGCCGCGATCTCGAGCGCAGGAGACCTGTCACCGAAAGATCTTGTCGCGCAGCTTTATCAAGCACATCGGTCCAAACACGACCCGCTCGACCAAACGGCCCTGCTGGGCCGCTATTTCGACTCCGCGCTACTGAAGCTTTACCTGAGAGACCGGCGCGAGGCGAAGGGCGAAGTCGGCCGCCTCGACGGTGACCCGCTCTACAATGCGCAGGACATGGAAATCAAGGACCTCTCCGTTTCAGCGCCGGAAATGACCGGCGGAGAAGCGCGCGTGACGGTTAACTTCAAGAACTTCGGCAAACCAACGCGAGTCGTCTACATGCTCGGCCGAACTGCCAATGGCTGGAAGATCAGCGACATTCGCTACGATGACGGCTCATCGCTCAAGAAGATCCTTGAAGGCAAACTCTGACCTTTGTCGCTTTTCGGGCCTGGTCAACGCAACCTGCAATTGGAAGGCCCGGCCGTTGCTGCGCAGCCGTTACAGCAGCTTCTCAGCTTACGAAGTCGGGCTGGAGAAACGCCGGTCCGCACAATGGGGTCGTGGTTCACGCCGGCCATTCCCAACTTTTCGGTTGCTGCTCGCGGCTGTCTGAGACACGAATCACCATGGCCAGGAAACTCACCGGCGGCTGCTCTTGCGGGTCCATCCGCTACCAGCTCCTCGTCCAGCCGATGTTCGTTAACTGCTGCCATTGCGATGACTGCCAGCGGCTGACGGGCAGCGCGTTTGTCATCAACGCAGTCATCGAGACCCAGGCGATCAAGCTGATCCGCGGAAAGCCGGTGGCCGTGCCGGTGCCGCGCGAGCACGGGCCACACGACATCTATCGCTGCCGCAAATGTCAGACCGCCCTCTGGAGCGACTACGGGCACAGGCCGAATCTCCGCTTCGTCCGCGTCGGAACGCTCGACGATGCCGGGGCCTTGCAGCCCGACGCGCACATCTTCACTCGCTGGAAGGTGAAATGGCTCCAGCTGCCCAAAACAACGCCGGCGTTCCGCGATTACTACGACACAGCCAAGCTCTGGCCCAAGGCCAGCCTCGAACGCCTGAACGCCGCGCTCGGCAAGGTCTGACAAGCGCTCAGCCAGAACGACCCCTGTTTCTTCACTAGCACGCGAGTTGCGACATCCGCCTCGGGACCGGCTGCGGCCCGTAGGAAATGCCCGGTCCGACCTGCCAAATATCCGCCGTGCTCGCGAGCCCGGGGGATTGCTCATCATCTGGACGACTCGGGCCCAAAGGGCGACCACGGATGGCCCTACTGGCATCACCAGATTTGGGAGGGCGTGCGCGCGCCCTTCTGACGAAGCGCCCGGTTGATGGGCGCGTGTGCCGCTTCCTTCTCATTGTCGGACATCGCGCACAGCAACATCTCCGAGCCGAACTCCGGGGCTTCCGCGCGGATTTCATTGACATTCGCGCGAAAGATTGAGGATCTTGTGAGCCAATGCAGCGTAGTCCGGAGCGGCCGTCTATCAACGCCCATTCTTTTCCGGGAATCTGATGAATCTTTTCATGACTCTTCTCGTGCGGGATGAGGCGGACATTGTTGCGGCCAATCTCTCGTATCACCTTTCACGTGGCGTCGACCACATCATCGTGACCAACAACCGTTCCGTAGATGACACGCGCGAGATTTTGCAGGAATTCGAAAGGGCCGGACAAATCACCCTGATCGACGAAGACGAGGATGACTTTAGCCAGTTTCGCTGGGTCACACGCATGGCTCGGCTGGCGCAGAAAATGGGCGCGGACTGGGTGATCAACAACGACGCCGACGAAATGTGGTGGCCGGTCGAGGGGGACCTGAAGTCCGTGTTGGCGGCGGTGCCGCCGCTGTATGGCTGCGTGACGGTGGAACGGATGAATGCGCTTCCGTTACGATCGCTCTCCGGTCATCCCTTCGCAGCGATGCGGTTTCGCGAGGTCCATAGCGTCAACGGCCTCGGGCAGCGGCTTCCGCCGAAAGTGGCCCATCGGGCCGTGGCCGACGTTTGCGTGCAGCAGGGCAATCATTGCGCCCTCGCACCGTCCCTCGGCCCATCTGTCAGCACGTCCCGGATTGTCATCCACCATTTCCCTTACCGATCCTATCGCAGTACGAACGCAGGATTGCGAGCGGCGGCGCCGCTTATCTGCGAAATATCGCGCTGCCCCGGAGCAACGGTGCGGTTTGCCGCGAGTTATACGAGCGCTTACGCATCGGCACACTGCGCGACTGGTATGACGAACTTCGCTCCGCCGATGATCCGCAATTGGCAGAATGGATCACCCAGGGAACAGTAGTCGAAGATACGCGGCTGGCCGCTTACCTCTGCCGCGGAGATCATCTCTCGCCTCGCGCCACCTGATGGTCAGCTCATGAGAGGAACTCCATTCCGGCATGGAGGTAAATTCATTTTGGCACGGGGAACGTCTCAGCAATCTCGAAATCCTCTGCCTCTCATCCTTTGTTAAAAATGGCATCGGCGTTCGCCTTTGGGTTTACGAGCCGCCGATTGGCCTGCCACGGGGCGTCATCCTGGAAAACGCGGCAGATTTCCTGCCCCGAAACAAAATGTTCTTTTACCAGCCTGGCAGTTTTAACACCGGCAGTGTCGCCGGATTTTCCAACCTTTTCCGCTACACCTTGATCCGTCAGATTGGCGGCTGGTGGATCGATACCGACTATTGCTGTCTCCAACCCTTTTTCTTCGATTCCAAAGAAATTTATTTCAAACAACCGCACCGGACCGAAAACTTTTCCGTCGGCAGCGCTCTTTTCCGGGCACCGTCCGGCAGTCCCGTGCTGCGTCACTGCCTCGACCGCTTCGCGCAGAAACATCCTGCCCAGATGGTCCATGGCCAAACCGGCCCGCGGCTGCTGACCGAAGCCGTCCTGGCCCAGCAAAAGCGCCCCCTAGTTGTGTCGCCCGAAAGATATTGTCCGGTCGCGTGGTGGGACTACGAGCGTTTGTTTACTGATGAAACGCTTTCCTTGGAAGGCTGCTTTGCCGTCCACTTTTACAACGCGATGATCGCTGCAGCGGGTTTGGACAAGAACGCGGATTTCCCTGTCGACGCGCCCTTTGAGCGGCTGAAAAGAAGATATCTTTCATCGGCTGAAAACGAATGACCCCGATTCTCCGCGATCCCGACACCTGCGAGGTCGCTCGAGACCGCTTGGAGCAAAACTGCGCGATCCTCCCGATAGTGCGCCCCTCGGGAATCCCGTCCTATTTGTGGCCGCCACCTGATCTACTTTGAACGAATGCTGGATAGGATTCGCCTGCACGCCGCCGGTCAGCTTCCGCCGGATTACGTGGAGAACCTCGGCGAACCGCACCCATTCATCCTCGACGGACGCTGCTGCATATCGTGAGCTTGGGAGACGGGATGCAAACGTTCTAAAGTTCGCGACGGCGAGGGTGCCGTCGTCAGCACGCGCCGTAACGCCCAAGACCATCGGTCCTTAATCGCTGCCGATGTTGTAAACCTCGACGAGGCCAATACCGGCACCTCCGTCGTGCCCGTCGACGATCACAGTATAGGCACCGGGTGACAACGTTCTAACGAGGGCGCTTTCGTGCGGGTCCGCCGGATCAAGATGCTGGGCGACAAGGTCGGCGTGGCTGGAATCGTCAGCCCAATTGTCGTTGGTCGCGACACTGTCGCCATTCGAATCACGGACGTCGAGTTCCGGATCCGACAATTCACCGGAGATACCTAACGATGGGCCGAGAGCCCTGATCGCGATCGCTGAGCTGGGATCGCTCTCGGGACCGAGAATAAAACCCCCGATCATTACGTCGTCGCCCGTGTCGACGTACCCGCGGGTGCTGATGTTGCCCAAAACCGAACCCTGGGCCACAGCCAGATCGTAGACTTCGACCAACGCGATACCGGTGGCGCCGTTTTTGCCCCGCACGATGGCGGTGTAGTTTCCGGGCGGTAGGGTAGCGACGATCGCCGATTCGCGGTAATCCGTGGGAGCGAGCTGTGTGGCTTCGACCTCGCTCGCCTGTGAATTTCCAGTGGCGTCGTCGATCCTCCAGTTGTCGTTAGTGATGACGGTGCCGTCACTCAGGTGGAGTTCGAGGGTTGGATCGGCCAAGGGTTCAGAAAGGGGCAATGACGGTCCGATGGCACGAATGATCACCTTCTTGGGAGCGTAGCCGGTGATGATGAATCCGCCGATGAGAACATTGTCGCCGGTAAGAACCTGCGCGCGGGTAGAGATATTAAGCGACTGCGACGGCAGGACATACGCCGCGAGAATGGAGCCAGCGGGCACGATGAGCAAACCATCACCCGCTCCCAGCCCGGTGGTGAGAACAGCATTAAACTCGTCAGGGGCGGGAATGGGAGCTCCGACCTGTGTGCTCCATACTTGCTGACCCTCAAGATTGAGCGCGTAGAGCAGCCCCGAACTGCTACCGATATAAATGGTCTGATTGACAATGAGTGGCGCCGAGGTCAGATCGCCATCAGCGGCAAAGCTCCATAGCACCTGTCCGCTCGAAATATCGATTCCTCTAAGAGTTCCTGACTGTAGGTAGACACCGACGTTGTCACTGAAGGCTGGCGGCCTGTCGGAATCGAAGCCACCCAAGGTCACACCTGTATCGGCGTCCAGGATCAAACTGTTTGTCGAGCCGAAGAACGAATCTCGCACGTAAACTTTTCCGAGATGGACGACAGGTGTTTTGCCCCCGCCACCCTCGCACGGGCCCATGTAGTGCCAAAGCTGCCGGCCATCCGTCGTCGCAAATGCATACGACTGCGGACACGCATAGGAAACGAAAACGCGCCCGGAATCCACTGCCGGTGAGCTATGATCGCCGTTCTCGACGGACGCCGTCCACACGACATTTCCATTGTTCTCGTCGACGGCATACAATGTTCCTCCAGACCCGGCGCCGCCAACGAACACAAGGCCATCGACGGCGGTGGGCGGAGAAGTAAACGCATATTGTCCCGGAAGCCGGACACTCCAAAGCTGGGCTCCGCTGGCCGCGTCAAGAGCCCACATCAGACCGTCGAAATTAACCACGAAGACCTTATCCGCGTCGTAGGCAGCATTGATGAAACCGTACGTGCCAGGCTTATTGACGGACCAGAGCTGGTTTCCGTTCGTCTCGTCGAATGCCATCACTGCTTTACTGCCCGAATTATCCACCGTGGTGACGATGACTCGCCCTTGCGCGATCAGGGGATAGGAAATCGACGTTATCCCAGACAACGCTAGATCTTTCTTCCAACCCACGGCAAGGGGCGGTAATAACGGGCTGGCAGAGTCGTTTCCATCGTGCAAAACGTTATTCTGGAACGTGACTGACTGGTCGGGTGTTGGCGTAGGGGTCTGGCCAAAAGAGGATGCAATCGCAGCGAGCAATCCGACCAGGAGGAGAGGGAAGAGAAAAGGATGGTTCATAAGAGTGCCGGGGGTATTTGAGATCCGCAGGCCACACATTTATAACAGAGGGCGTATAAGCTGAAAACCTAAAAAATCTTTGTTTATCCGGCCGAACTGCCCCCGAGGCACAGGCAGAACTAACGGGCGGTCAGCTCCCTGATCCACCAAAGGACGGGTTCGCCGTGGCGAACCTCCGACCCTTCCCTATCCCAATTCAAACGTCGTAACGCCGAAGATCTCGGCATCCGGAAGCTCCGGGATCGGACCGAGTATCATTCGCGCGCAACCGAAGACCTCCACCATCCCATGGCGCGCGGCCAGCGCCAGCGCATCGCGGTTGATCTCCGGAACATCGAGGAAGATCGACTCACCCGGGACCCGTGAGGCAAGAGCTACCAGGAGCGACTCCGCCACGGCCGCGCTGGCAGCAAAGAGAGGGCCAATCTTGTGCCCGGTCCGGCAGGGCCGCATGACCGCGTAGCCGCGTATCTCTTCACCATCGACTGCGGCGACGGCATGGCCTCCCGGTCGGTGGATCCAGCCGCGCAGGAACCTGCTCCGCGGAGCGGGAAAGTGTCGTCGATCATAGGCATCGATGCGCTCGAAGGGAAGAGAGCTCGCCTCGATGACGCCCTTTGGCTGCGGAAGATCCATGCCCCGCCCCTCGAAGCGAAGGTCGCGGCAGACGAAACGGAACCCGCCACGGCCATAGTAGTCCTGCATGTTAAACACGCCGTCCATGCCGACAGACGCGTCGGCGTCGAGTCGCGCCAACAGGCGTCGTTTGCGCTCATGCCAGAGGCGATCCCCCAATCCATGCCCGCGGTATTCCGGATTCATGATGAAGAGACCCATGAACCCGTACTTTTTTTCATACGTGACGATCGAACCTCCCCCAACCAGCTCGCCATTTATCTCCGCGGCGATGAAACCCTCCGGGTCGGTCGCCCAAAAAATCTCGGCATCGTCCAGGCCCGGGTTCCAACCCTCGGACGCCGCCCATCCGACCAGTGTGTCCAGCTCGCTTCGAGTCATCGGGCGGATGTTCATCTGCTCAGGCGTCATGACTTTGTGATCCGGCGCTGGGGGGTCTTCTGCCACATCGCTGACCATGTCATTCTGCTCCTCGCCGTGCAAACCTGACGGTTCCCGCTTGGCAGCTCGACCGCGTGCTTCGTCAGCGTACGATCGTGCCGGGAGTGCCAAGGTCAGACATGCAGCCAACCAAATGGCAGCAGCGCATTTTTGCAGACCCGAAAGGCTCATGCCCGGCGGCCGCAGAAGACTCATACCAATCGAAGATCACATGCCGGCAAAGGAGAGCGATACCCGGAGCAAAGGTGAAATGTATAGACACGACGCCGATCAATCCACCGATCAATCGCACACTTTCTCACCATCGCGCATTTGCGATTTCGAATCGTTAACGTTGACACGGTGGTTTGGAGTCAGTCAGAATGGGTGCTCGAGCGTGAAGACTTACTTCAGTTGTCGATCTACCATCGCCCAGACGCTGCTC
This sequence comes from uncultured Verrucomicrobiae bacterium, assembly GCA_963738045.1. GTDB lineage: Bacteria > Verrucomicrobiota > Verrucomicrobiia > Chthoniobacterales > UBA10450 > Palsa-1392. The sequence continues at coordinate 90,928 of CAVTUX010000005.1, forward strand.
GCTCTGGTGCTTTTCTCGGCTGCCGGATCTTCGGCTGTAAAGGCAGCAACGTTCGGCCCCGAAGCAACAAAGGAAGGTTCCCAAAGAACGCTCACCTTTGCGGAGCGTGTGGCCTACCAGCGCACAGTCGAAGAAGTCTACTGGCGGCACCGTATTTGGCCGAAGGAAAATCCAAGGCCCAAACCGTCGCTGGATGAAGTGATGTCGCAGGGCCAGATCGAACAAAAGGTGGAAGAGTATCTGCGCAATTCGCAATTGCTCACCGATCAATGGCAAAAGTCGATCACGCCTGACCAGCTGCAAGCTGAGATGGACCGCATGGCCAGTCACACCAGACAGCCCGATTTGCTCCGGGAGCTGTTCGCCGCGCTGGGCAACGATCCGTTTATCGTCGCCGAGTGTCTGGCCAGACCGCTCTTATCGGAGCGGCTGGTGGACGAGCTACATGCCGGGTCGAATCCAGTGGCCGAAACTGAGTCCCTGCAATCGCAGGCAGCTAAAATGGAAACCGAATCTTCGGTGCCGACCGAGCAGCCGGCCTCCGGTTACTATCTTCCCGAGATAGCAAGCTCACCGGTTGAAGACCCAGGGGGGGCTGCGTTGATCATTGGAGCGCAACCAGCACCTCTGGCGCACCTGATGGGCGCTACCTTCACACGGCGGTATGGACTGGCACCGAAATGATCGTCTGGGGTGGAGAGGGGAGCAGCCGGGGCGGGCGAATACTAAAAACTGGCGGCAGATACAGTCCGAGCACAGACAGCTGGGTTCCCACTACCACCACGGGCGCGCCTGCTGCGCGCTTCCTTCACACGGCAGTGTGGACTGGCACTGAAATGATCGTCTGGGGCGGAAGTAGCAGAGGGGGCTTACAAAAAACTGGCGGCAGATACAATCCAAGCACAGACAGTTGGGTTACCACTTCCACTAGCCACGCGCCTGTTGCGCGCACGTATCACGCAACAGTGTGGACTGGGACTGAAATGATCGTCTGGGGCGGAGAGCATGACTCCACCTTACTAAATACTGGCGGTAGATACAATCCACGCACAGACAGTTGGGTTGCAACCTCCACTACCAACGCTCCTTCGGCGCGCGAGCACCACACGGCCGTTTGGACCGGCAGTGAATTGATCACCTGGGGCGGAATCGATGGCCTTGGCAGTTACGCAAATACCGGCGGTAGATACAACCCAACCACGAACAGGTGGGTGGCTACGAGCACGATCGGTGCGCCTGATGCGCGCGTGTACCACACGGCTGTATGGACTGGCAGTGAAATGATCGTCTGGGGCGGACAGCTCGGCACGCTGTATCTGAACACTGGCGGCAGATACAATCCCAGCACGGACAGTTGGGTTGCCACCAATACCAACGCGCCTCCTCAGCGCGCGTATCACACAGCCGTGTGGACTGGTAGTGAAATGATCGTCTGGGGCGGATTTGGGAATTACAATTACCGAAATACTGGCGGTAGATACGATCCCAGCACAGACAGTTGGGTTGCGACCACCCACCGCGGCGTGCCCGCCCGGCGTGGGAATCACACGGCAGTGTGGACCGGCACCGAAATGATCGTTTGGGGCGGAAACGGCGGCGCCTATCTAAATACTGGCGGCAGATACGTTCCGTGCACAGAAAGTTGGGTTCCAACCTCAACCACCGGCGCGCCGGATGGACGCTACTATCATACCGCAGTGTGGACTGGCACTGAAATGATCGTCTGGGGCGGAAACGGCCCCGGCTTCCTCAATACCGGCGGCAGATACAATCCCAGCACAGACAGTTGGATTGCAACCACCACCGAGGGCGTGCCCACTGCGCGCGCGAATCACACCGCGGTGTGGACTGGCACCGAGATGATCGTCTGGGGCGGAGTCGGCAACAGGGGCTTACTAAAAACTGGCGGTAGATACAATCCGATCACAGACAGCTGGGTTGCCACTACCACCAACGACGTGCCTACAAAGCGCTGGTTTCACACCGCAGTGTGGACTGGCACTGAAATGATAGTCTGGGGCGGGGATGATGCCACAAACACCGAAACAAAGACTGGTGGTAGATACAATCCGAGCACAGATAGTTGGCTTGCAACCACGACCACCGGCGCGCCTGTTGGCCGCGTCTACCATACCGCAGTCTGGACTGGCAGTGAAATGGTCGTCTGGGGCGGAGACCGCTCCGCGACCTACCTAAACAGTGGCGGTAGATACAATCCCAGCACTGACAGTTGGATTGCCACTACCACCACGGGTGCGCCTGACGCACGCGGATTTCACACCGCAGTGTGGACTGGCACTGAAATAATCGTCTGGGGCGGTTCATATTTTGACGGGATGTTCACCCATTACTTTGATACCGGCGGAAGATACAATCCGAGCACAGACAGTTGGGTTGCCACTCCCACGACCGGTGCGCCTGATGCGCGCACACTTCACACGGCAGTGTGGACCGGTAGTGAAATGATCGTCTGGGGTGGAACTGACGATTTCGACGTCACGTATTTCAATACCGGAGGGAGATACAATCCGAGCACAGACAGTTGGGTTGCCACTGCCACGACCGGCGCACCTGATGCGCGCTACCGGCACACGGCAGTCTGGACTGGCAGCGAAATGATCGTCTGGGGCGGAAGGGACGCCAGCGGCGAACTAAATACTGGCGGCAGATACTCCCCGTAAAATTACGCAACGCCGGCGGCCCGAGCTCTCCCAGGACTACCTTCGCAAATGTTCACGGGTGCGACGATGCAGCAGGCGTCGGGGACGATTTCTTTTCGTCGACCTGGTCCTGCGCGTTCTTCTTTCCAAGAAGATCGCGCTGCAACTTTTCGGTGACTTCCTTTTGGATTGCGCTCTTGATCGTGTCGCCCAGCGAAAGGGATGCGGTGGGGCTCGGTTGAGGCGTCGGCGTCGCGTTGCGTCGTTCGAGCGTGCGCACAATCGCGGGCGCGAAGATCATCGCCACGATCGCAAACGTAATGAACAGCACGGCGAGAATAAAGATCGCCTTGGCGAGCGGAGAGAGTCCTTGGCGCGTCGCGGCTCGGGAGCGGAAAATGCCGGCGTGCACCTTGCCGATTCGCTTCGGCGGCGAGGGATTGCCGATTGCGTCCGCATAAAGATTAACTAACGAGACAACGATTCCGTGTTTCACTTCCACGTCGCCCAGCTCATGAAGATACGGCTGCCAGCGACGGTGTTGTCCCAGATCGTCCGCTACCCGTTTGCTAACCAGAATGTGGCCGGCGTCTCCGCAATCCATCACTCGCTGCGCGATGTTGATCCCTATGCCGGCGATGTTGTCGCGTCCGTTTGCGTCTTTCACCTGATGGACCGGGCCGCTGTGGATTCCCATTCTCACCGGCAGAGTTGGCTGCGCGCGCAGGGCGCGACTGATCTCCAGGGCGCACTCGACCGGCTCTTCCACCGACCCCGTGAAAACCATCGCGACGCCATCGCCGGTCGGCAGGACGGTAAGCTGTCGTGCCGCCTCGGCCTCGCGCGCCGCCTCAGTGTTGCGAACGACGTGGTTCAATTCCTGAAGCGCTTCCGATTGTTCGTCGGTCAGCAGTTTGGAATAGCCGACGATGTCCAGGAAGAGCACGTGCGCGATTTCCAAACGCGTCCTGGTCTTTTCTTCTTCTGCCATAACCCCTTCAATTTATGCCTTCGCGCCGTCAGTTCCTACATTCTTTTGCCATGCCGATCCAGGTCCGGCACATCCCGGAAGCGCTTGCTTTAATTTAACTGCCCGCCTCGGACGCGGTCTCCGCCAGTGGGATCAGCTCACAGCCGTGACCTTCTGCCCCAATCTCTTCCTCGGCCCCTAAAGCTGGCGAGCGCGCCAGCCCTAATCGATGTTTACTGATGCCAAACATTCCCGGTCTGCGCAGTTGCTACGATAAGGTTGGGCGCCTGATTTATTTCGGGCGGATGCTGGACAAGGTTCGACTCCACGCCGCGGGACAGCTCCCGCAGGACTATGTGGAGAACCTGGGCGAGCCGCACCCATTTACCCTCGACGGCCGCTGCTGCCGTTTCCTCGGCGTACCCTATTCCGAGATCAAGATGCGCACCTTCGCCGGCGAGATAGACGAGTCGGTGCTGGCCTGGGCGCACGCTCACGGGACCCCGCGCACCGATGAAGAGTGCCACATCTGGAACCGCTTCATCGCCAAGCTCGGCTGGCGCGACGAACGCAGCCACGTCCTCCCGCAGCGCATCCAGGAGAGTGGCCTCACCGGCAAACCAATCGAGACCCTCATCGACCACATCGAATTCGACGAAGGCCGCGACCCCATCGCCGAACGAGCTTGGGAGAAAATCTGAAAGTCTCCGTAGTACGGCCTGTCCCTTTTTGATGACCCTCGGCGATCTTTGCGGCCCGGCTAGCAGTCCGGTCTATCGCCAGCTCGCATCTGGCAACTCCATGGCATCGCGCGGAATCCGGATATACTTTTTGGCATGTCTGTCCTCATTTCCGGGATTGGCATCGCCGGGCCGACGCTGGCGTATTGGCTTTCTGTTTACGGGATAAAGTCGACGCTGGTGGAGCGGGCGCCACAACTGCGCACCGGCGGTTACGCGCTCGATTTCTGGGGCCTCGGCTTCGATGTCGCGGAACGAATGGGCATCCTGCCCGAGATCCGGCGCGACGGTTATAACATCAGGGAACTGCGAATCGTCAACGCGCAAGGCCGGCGCATCGGAGGGTTCGACGTGGATATTTTTCGGAAGACGGCTCAGGGTCGCTACGTGACCATTGCCCGCAGCGATCTCGCGCGGGATATCTACCGCAAGATCGAAGGGAATTGCGAAACGATCTTCGGCGATAGCATCACCGGCATCGACCAGCGGCCTGACGGCGTGGAGGTCACGTTCGAGCACGCGCCCTCCCGGCGTTTCGATCTCGTGATCGGCGCCGACGGTCTTCATTCCGTGGTGCGAAAACTAACTTTTGGAAACGAGGATCAGTTCGAGGAGTTTCTCGGTTACTCCGTCGCCGCCTTCGAGGTCGTCGGTTATCCGCACCGCGACGAGGACATTTACATCAACTACAGCGTGCCAGGAAAACAGGTGGGCCGACTGACGCTGCGGAACGATCGGACGCTGTTCCTTTTTGTTTTCGCCGACGAACGCGGACGCCTGACCGATCTTCACGATATCGCCGCGAAAAAAGAAGCGCTCCGCTCGCACTTCGGCGGTCTCGGCTGGGAGTGCCCGCAAATTCTGGCCGCGCTGGATTCCTGCGCGGAATTGTATTTCGACCCGGTCAGCCAGATTCGAATGGAAAGCTGGTCGAAAGGCCGCGTCGGACTCGTGGGCGACGCCGCCTTCTGCCCGTCGCTCCTCGCCGGTCAGGGATCAGCGCTCGCCATGGCCGCAGCGTATGTGCTCGCGGGCGAACTCGGCGCAACCGGCAGCTCACCCGAACAAGCGCTCAAGCGCTATGAAGAGCGGCTGCATCCTTTCATGCTCGGCAAGCAGGAGGCGGCGAAGAAATTTGCCGCGTCGTTTACGCCGAAGACGCGCTGGGGGCTTTTCCTGCGCAACCAGGTGACCAAAGCTTTCGCGATTCCCTTTTTCGGCAAATGGGTTCTGGGCAGCAGCCTGCTCGACCGCCTGGAGCTTCCGGATTATTCAGAAACAGCGCGCCACTCGGCGTGAGTGAATAAAATTGGATAACCACGGTTGCGTCGACTCTGACGTGCAGACCTTGAGCCCCGACCATTTCCGTTTTGCCTCGCCGGCGAGCCCGAAGAATGGCGAGCACAAAAGGCCAGCGAAAAAGCGGAGACGGCGTCGGTTTTTTTCGATTTGATCCGCGGCTCGTCGGCAAAGGTGCGGCCGTGTTCCTCGAGCAGCACGCGAACGAGCCTGCGTTTTTCGCTCTCTTTCAACGTTCAAGGAAATCGCTCCTCGAAAACTTCGTGGCCGCAGAATTTCTCTGGCCCTGCAACCATCCCGAGCGAAGCGAAGTGCCGGCGAACCATCCGCAGCCGCGTCATGGTGCGAGAGCGGGGAAAATACCAGGAACCACGAATGTTCTTGAACTTTTCCTGCAATCTCAATTAAAAGATCAGCGTTGCTCGCACGGTTGCATTTTGCCCTATCGTTGATGGGCATCCATGGAATTCCCCGTCAAATCGCTGCACTTCAAGACATGAAAACACGTTCTCCCAAAAGAAACAATTCTCACACACTCAGAACCGCAGTTCTCTTCTGCCTGTTTTTCTTCCTGTTGGCGTTGTCGCATACTGCCACCGCTCAAAATCACCCCAACATCGTCATCATCCTGGCAGACGATTTAGGTTACGACGACGTCGGTTTCAACGGCTCTCCCGATATTCCTACTCCCAACCTCGATGCGCTCGCCGCAAATGGTGCTTTGTGCACCGACGGATATGTCACCGCTCCCTACTGCAGCCCTTCGCGAGCTGGTCTTCTGACCGGGCGCTATCAGCAGCGTTTCGGATATGATTCCGAACCGGAAGAGGATAACGACAATCCGCTGCAGGGGCTGCCGTTGACCGAATACACCCTGGCGGAACTCCTCAAACCAGCGGGCTACGTCTGCGGTATTTATGGGAAATGGCACCTCGGCGTCGCGCCGGATCTTTTCCCGCTGGAGCGGGGGTTTGATGAATTTGTCGGATTCCTCGGTTCCCAGTCCCGATACTACAATGCCACGCTTTACCAAAACAATACGACCTATACGGAAACAAGGTATCTCACCGATGCCTTTACCCAGGAAGCAGTCGCTTTCATCCAGGAACACGCCTCGCAACCCTTTTTCCTTTACCTGGCATACAACGCCGTGCACGCCCCCTATAACCAGGCACCGGACGTTTACCAGCAGAAAGTCTCCTACATTCAGGATCCCGATCGGCGCAACTATGCGGCGATGGCGGTCGCGCTCGATACGGGCGTGGGACAGGTGATCCAAACACTGCAGGATAACGACCTCCTCAATAACACGCTCATCTTTTTTCTGAGTGACAACGGCGCCCCGAACAACTCGTTTACGAACCAAAGTAATTACCCGCTGCGAGGCTTTAAGCTAGATACTTTTGAAGGGGGAATCCGTATTCCCTTTGCTGTCCAATGGATGGGCCAACTGCCAGCGCACACCGTCTACAGCGGGATGGTTTCTTCCCTCGACCTCACAGCCACGGCTGCGGCCGCCGCGGGAGTGAGTCTGCCGAGCGATCGCGTCTACGATGGAATGAATCTTCTGCCTTTCCTGGAAGGACAGGAACGCAGTCCGAAGCGGAATCTTTTTTGGCGCTGGTTTGGGCTAGGGCCCGATGGCCCCTTGGGGTCGCTTACTACAATCTGGGCCGTCAGGAGCGGCGACTACAAGCTGGTGGTACCGCGGCTCCACGATGATCTCCCGCCCGCACTTTACAACCTGGCCCAGGACATCGGAGAAACGAGCGATCTCGCTTCGCAAAAACCCCAAAAGGTCGCCTCTCTGCAGGGCCTTTACGATAACTGGCAGTTGGACACACTTCCCAGTGCCTGGCAGAACGATAATGACTCGCAACTTCTTCCCTTAGTCCTTGCCGGGGACTGGAATGGCTTTAACAAAGACGATCTTAATCCCCCCTGGAACCTGACGCGGATTACTGCCCCGGCTGCCGGCGGATCGCCGGATGGATATAACTGGCTAACAAACACGATTCATGTTGCCACGACCGGTGGGGATACCATTCCGGGAATCCATCAATTTACCGTCGTCGGGGCGGAGAGTTACGCGACACAATGGGGAGGATCGACCGTCAATATCAATGCCGTAACTAATATTCCTGCCTACTCAGGCGGTGAGCTGGGGCCACCGAATACGATCTCATTCGATGACGGCTTTTATTATTCAATGCGCATCATCGATAGCCGTCTCTTGCCCCAGTCCGGGCAAAGTCTGCCTCTGGCTGTGATGAAAACCTCGGCGCCGCCGGTGACCGTGACGCGAGCGAGTCAGGTGCCTCCTAACCCCCGCCCAACCGATCCGATCACGGTCAATATCTCGACCAGCCAATCGAAGTCGCCGGAAGAAAACATCTATATCCGGTGGTCGACAGACTCCTTCATTAGTTCGCACATTGTCCCCGCGACTCGCTCTGGAACCAGCTACGTGGCGACAATTCCTCCACAGCCGGCCGGGACCCACCTGCTTTACACGATTGTGACGTCGACCGTTGATCTGACCTCCTACTCCGGCTCCGGGGTGATCGATTCACTGCTGCTCGAGACGAGTGTAATCTACAACGGCTATCCACCGGTTCTGCCGTCAATTGTGCGGCAACCCGCTGATCAGACTGTGGCCGTGGGCGAGCAGGCCACGTTCACAGTGCAGGCAAGCGGAACCAAGCCGTTCGCCTACCAATGGAACAAAAACGGCGCGCCAATTTTTGGAGCAACCCATCCTACCTACGTGACGGCTCCGGCAAGGCGCAGAGACGATGGCACAGTCTTCTCCGTCACGATCAGCAACAGAGTGGGACGTATCACCAGTGATGGTGCCGTTTTGACTGTTCAATAACGCATGTAACGAGCGACCGCTTCGATTGCCGCGGGCGCGGCATCCTTGCCCATCCCAACCCCCGGCCCAACAATGTAATCCCTTTTTATGAACGATCGATTGCATCGTGAATTCAGGGCAAGGCACGCGCCGCTGGACCTTCTCAATATTTTAGCACGCCTGGCAGCGACCCAGGGAAAATCGCTCCTACGGAGCCTCTGCGACTCGTTCTTGCCCTGGAAAGACCCGCACCTGCCGACGTTTGGTCAGAAACGTCAGGACCCATTGCAGCATGACGAAGAATCGGTTCGCGAACCCGATCAGGAAATAGATGTGCACGACCGCCCAGACAACCCACGCCGGAAATCCGGTGAATCGGAGCAGGCGAAGATCAGCCAGCGCGTAGGTACGCCCCGCGATCGCGAGATCGCCTTTGTCCCAATACCGGAAGGGCCCCGGCGGCGGCTGTCCCGCCACGCGTCGTCGAATCAGGGCTGCAACTTACCTTCCTGCTTGAATGGCAGGCTGCGCGACACCCGGCATGACCATCGGCTCTTTGGACCTGATCCCCAGCAAATTCCGCGAAAATGCAACAACGTGCGCCGTGTCGCCAATTGCAAAAATCTCAGGATGATCCGGCACTGAGAGGTCGGAGCCGACGATGATTTTCCCCGACTTATCCATCGCCGCGCCTAACCAGTAACCCGCTGGTGAGGCCAGCACTCCGGCTCCCCACAGGACCCGTGCCCGACCGAACGCGCTGGCCGCCCGCTACGACTCCGTCGGGATCCACACTGGTCACTCGCGTGTTCGTGTAAACCTTCACGCCCAGGCTCTCGAGATGACGCTGCGCCTTCGCCGACAGATCTTTGGGAAATGTCGGAAGCACGCGCGGTGCCGCCTCGTAGAGGAGGATCTGCGCGTGGCGCGGATCGATGTGACGAAAGTCATGTGCCAACGCCATCCGCGACATCTCCGCCAGGGTGCTCGCCATTTCCACGCCCACCGTGCCCGCGCCGACCAGCACGAAGGTGAGTAGTTGCCGTATTCTCTCCGTATCGGCGTGATCGAGCGCAGCCATCTCCTCGGCGCGCTCGAATGCAAGCAGGATCTTGCCGCGAATCACGTCCGCGTCATCCAGCGATTCGAGCCCGGGCGCAACGCGCCGCCACTCATCGTGTCCGAAGTAGTTGTATCGAATGCCGGTGGCGAGGACTAGGTAATCGTAAGAGATTGAATGCTGTTTCAGACGAACCAGGCGCTTGTCCGTATCGACCCCGCTGACTTCGTCCATCAACACCTCTACATTGGCCTGTCGGCTGAGGATCGATCGCAGCGGCCGGGAAATTTGGTCGGCCGATAACAAACCGGTCGCCACCTGGTAGAGCATGGGACGGAAGAGATGGTAGTTGCGCTTGTCGATCAGCGTCACACCGACGGGAGCGCCGACTAACCCGCGTGCTGCGCAGAGTCCGCCAAAACCGCCGCCGATGATCACCACGCGAGGCTCGTTGTTCACTCAAGAGCTATCTCATTTGTGGTCGTGGATTGGCGTTAACAGTGGTTCTTTCGTGTCCGTATCCACCAACACCACGGCCAGCATCTTGGCAGGTTCGGTCTTGCTCGCATTCTCATCAACACTGTGTCGGTCACCAGGCATCTCGGCGAAGTTCTGGCCAGCCTTATAAACAACGGCCGGCCGATCATTGACCGAGGTTCGGACCGCTCCTTCCAGAACGGTTGCATAGGTGAAAGCAGATTTGGGATGGATGTGGGCCCCCGTCGCAACGCCGGGACCATATTCGACCAGAATACCCTTCATACTTTTGCCAGGCACATTCGGCAGAACGTGGTCGAAGACGATCGTGACCTTTGGGCCTTCGTCGGCGGCAATCCCCGAGCGCACGCCGACAGCGGCCACCAGTGCGCAAACAATAAGTGTCAGGCGCAACAGCCCGACTGATGCTGAAGTTCGGATTTGTTTCATTGTGATGTTCCTCTCATATGCGTGTGGAGTGGCTTAACCAATCTTTGAAATGCACCTTGCCGAGGCGAGGATTAGCGCCGGGAACGAGGCTTTGATCGTTTACTTCGATGCCGAAGTAGCGCGGTTTGTCGTCGGTGACCACCTTTTGCGGGTCGCCCGTCGCACTCAGATACTGCCGGACAAGCTCGTCCTGCCGGATCTGATCGGGCCCGGCCACTTCGATCATCCCACCGACCGGTTGACCAAGTGCTGCCTCCGCGACCGCGGCAGCGACATCATCCGCGGCGATCGGCTGCATAAGGACTGACGATAACCGAACGGTTGATCCCTCAGTCCCCGATTGCGCAATGCCTTTCGCGAACTCGAAGAACTGGGTGGCGTGGACGATGGTAAACGGGATACCGGAAGCCTTGATCAGATTTTCCTGGGCCATCTTGGCGCGGAAGTAACCACTCAAGGAACCGGCGCCACTGCCAGTCAGGCGATCGGTGCCGACGACCGACAACGCCACGTGATGCTTCACGCCCGCAGTCTTTTCCGCGGCCAGAAGATTGCGAGTGGACGTTGCGAAGAAATCCATGGCAGGCTTGTCTTCGAACGAAGGCGAGTTTGACACATCAACCACCACCTGAGCGCCTGCCAGCGCTTCCGCCAATCCCGCACCAGTGAGCGTGTTCACGCCGGTGGAAGGGGACGCCGCCACGACTTCATGGCCACGTTGGCGAAGGATGTTTACCACCTTTGATCCAATGAGGCCGCTGCCTCCAATTACCACGATCTTCATTTTGTCATTCCTGTGTTTTGTTTCTCCAAGGAGTGTTTGTTCAGCGTTTTGGGATTCTGGCTTCGGCTTAACCTTTGAAGAACGCGAGCAGGTCGGCGTTGATGACATCCGCTTGCGTCGTGATCATGCCGTGAGGCAGGTCCTTGTATGTCTTCAGCGTGCCGTTCTTGAGCAGCTTGGCGGAGAGTGGACCCGAGGCCTGATACGGCACGATCTGGTCGTCCTCGCTATGCATGACCAGAACCGGTATCGAGATCTTCTTCAGATCCTCCGTGAAGTCAGTCTGTGAGAACGCGACCACGCCGTCATAACCCGCCTTGGCGCCGCCCATCATACTTTGGCGCCACCAATTCCAAACGAGAGGTTCAATCGTTTTCACGCCGGGACGATTAAAGCCGTAGAACGGGCCGGCCGGCAGATCGTAATAAAACTTGGCCCGGTTGGCGGCGAGTTGGGCTTGAAGATCGTCGAACACCGATTTGGGCAGGCCTAATGGATTGGCCGGGGTCTTCACCATCAGTGGCGGCACCGCGCTAATGATCGCTGCCTTCGCCACATTCTTGTCGCCATGACGGCCGAGATAACGCACCACCTGTCCGCCGCCCGTCGAATGGCCGACGTGAATCGCATCCTTCAAGTTGAGATGATCCGTGACGGCCTTCAGATCGTCGGCGTAATGATCCATGTCGTGTCCGCCGCCCGTTTGAGTCGAGCGACCATGTCCGCGTCGATCAGTTGCAATCACGCGATAACCTTTGCTGAGGAAAAATAACATCTGCGGGTCCCAATCATCCGCCGAGAGCGGCCAGCCGTGACTGAACACAATCGGCTGCCCGCTGCCCCAGTCTTTATAATAGATGTCGATGTTCTCTCCGTTTTCTTTTCCAGCTGTGACGTACGGCATATTGAATTTCCTTTCGGTTGAGGTTGCACTAAACTCCGCCAGCCCTGGCGCGACCGGCACCGCAGAATCTTCATCCCGTCGGCTATTTGCCGTCAATGTTACGATTGTGTGACAACGGGAAATAGAAATGCGCGGTTTTCGCGCCTCCCTGCGGGGGAAGAGGAACCAGTGCTGCGCTCCATTCGTGATGCGTTTACGCAGAATTTCAGCTTTCAGCGTTCAGCTTTTCGGAGGTTGCGTCCGCTTTAAAAAGTTGGAGAACCTGGCTCTCGACGTCGTCCGCCGCACCGTTGCGCGCGTGTCCGTGGAGGAGCACATGGCCAATTACCCGGCGACGAGGGCCGTAACGCGGGCGAAGGAGCGGCCGGGCTTTCAAAGAGGAGTGCCAAAAAGGACGCGGTGAAGAAAGGGAAACCAAAGAAGTAATTCTGGCGACTGCCTTCAGCGAACGCAGGCCTGTCATGTGTCAAAGGATCGACCCCAACTGCCCCCCCTGTCCCCGGCCCGGTGCAGCCTGCAGGTTCATGGATTCTGGGAGGAGCGGTGGTGGAAACTGCGACGATGCCGATCGTCCGGATGACGCGGCGGCGTCAGAAGGTTCTTGACCATTAGAGAAGAAGCCTCACGCTGCGAGGATGATATCACTTCGAACTCTTCTAGTTGTGTCCGCGTTATGGTTGGGCACGTCGACTCTCGCGCTGGCGGACGATAGTGCGAGTGGGACGATCAGCTTCAAAGACGCCAAGGGGACAGTGAAATATGGGGTACTGGTCCGCGGCCCTGATGATTTCGATCAGAGCAAGACGGTCCTGCGGCTTTACCTGTCGAGTGTCGACATCGGGGCCAAGATCAAAGCGGCCAAGACGTTTTATGAGGCTGACCGAGCGCTGAAGGATGGCGCGATGGTCGATTTCAGCGATACCCCACCTTTGTCCTACGCGGTCCGGTTGAATCACACGCTCGTGCAGTTAACGGGCGGGACCAACCTGGAGGCGTTTACCCTCACCACGAACAAGCCTGATCATCTCGCCGGCAAGTTGCACTTCGACGCGACCGCGACCGGTGGCGCCAAGATCGATGCGACCTTCGATCTCACCCTCGTGAAAACATTCACGAGCCTGCGCTAAACCCGAGGATTTCGGGAGGGCTGATCCTTCGTGCCAAAGACAGCCGCGAAGATAACGGCAGCAGAATGTTTTATGACTGATCTTTTGACCCTTCTCGTTTAGGCAAGAGACACCGAATTCAGTCATGACCGCTGCTACAATTCGTTCCCAATGCCCGGAGGAATTTGCTCGCCGGGACGAAATCCGATCAACACGATCGGCCATCCATGAAACCATCAATTCTTGTTATTGCCGCGGTTGTGAGCGGCCTGAGCTTCGCTGCTTTGGCCGAACAGGTTCCGTTCGCGATCGTTTACGGACCGAAAGGCGCCTTCAACATCGCGGCGCCCGAAGGCTGGGTGATCGACAACACGGCCGGGGAAAAGAATGGCATCCCGTGCGTGCTCTATCGCAAGGGTGACAGCTGGGAGAACGCCGATCCGCTCATGTATACCAAGATCGCCAGCACTTCGATCGAGGATGCCGAAGCATTCGCAAAGAAGGCGATTGAAGAAATGAAACAAGAGCGAGGCGAATACAAAACCGAGCGGGTGGAGTCGGGCAAAACGAAGGACGGCCGTGCTTATTTCATCAACGACTATGGTCCGAGCGAGAATTATTCGCGGCACGAGCGCGTGGCCTACGTTCAGATGCCCAGGGCGGTCGCCTACGTGGTCTACTCGGCCGACGACGAAGCCGTTTTCCGCAAGTATCAGTCGGCCCTGCAGCAGGTGGTCAAGTCGTTCACCTGCCTGGAAGTGAAGTCCGGCCAATCGCCGAGTCCCAGGAAGGGTTGACGCGGTTGGCTGTTCGCAGCCGGCCAGCGCTTGCGCCTGAGCCCGCAAAAACATGCGGCTGGCAAAGCGTTCGAGATTGACGGGCCCGGCCTGATTTAGAGACTCGACGCATGTTGCACCGTACGATTGTAAATGCGCGTATCCTCTTTCTGTTTGGCGGCGCGCTCGCGCTCCCATTACTGCTGGGTTCGTGCAGCAAGATGCTCAGCCGGCCGCCGTCGCAGCTCGGCCCGCCCGCGCTCGTCATGGCAGAGAACGAACCGCGTCTCTGGCTGCTCGTAAAACAGGAAGAACAAAAGGTAAGGATTGTTGGGCAGTCTCGTCGCGCCAGTGGAACGACGGTTAGTGAGACACTGTATCATTTCGATCTCCAGGCCCATGACACGCACACGACTGACCGCGTCTGGAAAACAAGGCTGCTTACATTGAAGGGCGAGGACGGCGGCCACAGCGCACAGGCACGGATTCTCGGCCAGGACGGAAATATTGTCTGGCTCTTCCTGCGCGATCAGCCGGTCGCGGTCTCGGCCAAAGATGGGAGCCGATTGGCTGATGGCGCTGCGATCGAGGAACGCAACGCGTCGCTGCGCGGTCTCATGCCGAAAGAGCTAAAATATTTCACCTTTGATAACGGTCTCATCATCACGGCGGCCGATGCGCATCGCCACAAGGTCCGCGCCGCTGACTATGTCGCGGAACCCTACTCGCCCGCGAGTGAAGAACAGTTCACCCGCCTGCAATACATGTCGGCAACGTGGAACGGCGGCTACCGCACGCGCGATTTTCTCGTTCAGCATGCGCAGCTGGGCGGGCGCTGGCTTGGGCTTTACACGGAGAAAGAAGCGACCGACGCGGGTAACGACGAATTCGGCGATCATCTAACGGACCCAACCCGAGTGCTCCTCGAGGGCGCGCGCGCGCGGCGTACTTTTTGGACGGCACGCATCGGCAAGACCAGGGAATTTACGGAAGGCGCGCACGATCGGCTTTTTGATCTCACGCGCGCGCCGGGAGCAGCGGATTTTCTGGAGGCCGGTCTGCTCATTCGAGCGGGCACGAGACAACCACTTCTGCTCCAGAATCCAGAAGGTCTCCTCGTCCTGCATCGGACCCGCATCGACGCTGAGGGCCGGCTCGCGCTCACCCGACTGGATACCGAGCTGAGAGAGAAGTGGAGTTCGACGTTGCCGATCCAAGAGCTGAGAAATCGCTTCGAGTTTCCCGACCGTCTCCTCATGTGTGGTGCGGTCGAGCTGACCAAAGAAGGGGTCACGGGCTGGCAGGAGTTCGTCATTGCCACCCAACTGAGCGACGGCGCCACCCAGGCTTGGAATGTGACTTTGGAGCGCCGGGTTGCGCAAACGAACTGACCCCGCTGACTCGGCCCTGCACGCGTGAGTTGCGATGCGGAGGTCGTGTCATCCAACCGCCGGAAAATAGGGGCCAGAGCTAACTGTCGACGGAAATGTCCTGGGAGGCGAGAGAGAATCAGGGCGCCTTTTTTTCCGCGGCGTCCGGTGCGGCGCCGAGCGCAGCCAGCGCCTCTTCCACACTCTTCTCGATCCGCCTAGATTGAGCGTGGCGGAAACGGCAAAACTATATTGATATCGGAGATCGGCCAGGACGGCTGGATCGCTGCGAAGCGCGAGGGCAACATCTTTCAGGTCGGCGGGACTGACGTCGAGGTCGCAGTTCCTGGCAAAGCCGGTGATATTGCCAAGTTTATCCCGCACATCGCTGCAGCCCGCGCGCATGGCGATTTGCATGGTCATTGGAATGATTCGCCGCACGGTTTGGCGATAGGCGGAATTAAAACCCATATGGTAGATATCCTGGGCGTTATCGAACGCATAGTATTGCGACAGGCCCGATTCCACCGCGCCCGGCGGCAAAAGCCCGAGATGGCCGGAGGAAACGATCTGATCCCACGTCGCGCGCACGGGCGCGTTATAGGCGATCTCAGTAGCGCGATAGGCGTCGACGACGAGTGCGCGCGGGTCGGGATCAGCCGCTCTCAGCAGCTCGTCCGTCCGCTGAACGCTCTCCAGAACGGCGGAATAATAGGCAACTTCCGCCCGAAGCCCGGTCAGATCCTCTTCCAGGTCACGGGTCAGCCGCCTGACGTAATCCTGGCCGAGGCGAGCGTCCGCCCGCGCCTGGTTCCAGTTATTGACCTGCAGGCCGATGAAGACGCCGACGACGACGATCGCCAGCTCGATGAACACGCCGGTCCAGTGGTGCTTCTTCATGTGCTCATTTGCATTGCAATCGAGCCTATTGGAAGAGCCGAACCGGCGGCAACAGCGAAGTTCTGGAGCTGGCGCCGATTACCCACAAACCGCTCAATTCAAAGCTTGGCCGTCGCGCAGTTCACCCGCCGCGGCGGGCATCCGTTACGGCAGCTGTTCAGCTTTTCAACGTTTCAGTTTTTCAGCTTTTCCCTGTTCGTCCGCGGTGAAGAATGGAGCGAAGGGGACGAGCGACATGGCCGGTTAAGCCGCGAGGTAGCGGTCGAGCATCGCGGGAGCGAGCGAGATACAAGGCGAAACCAAAGACGTGACCCCGGCGACTGCTTTCAGCGAACGCAGACCTGTCACGTGTCAAGATCGACCCCGGTCCTACCTGGCTTCTCCTTCTCGGGTAATCCCGCGTGTTCCCGGCAGCGATCGGGCTAAACGAAGGCCGCGAACGCACTCTGGCCTCAATCGCTTCTTGAGGCGCCCAAGGAGTCGCGGTAATACACAGTAATCATGGAATGGATAACGCCAGAGCACAAACGCGCTGAGGTCAACGCTGCTGCCAGAGTGCTACTCCAGAACGGCTTCTTATGTGAAGAGGAGCGTCAGTGGGCGTCTGACATCGTGAACAATTGGCGATACGCGCACAATTACCCGTTGAACACGTTTAAGGTCACGCTGCGCCGATATGCGAGAAAAGCGTTTGCCAGCGCTGTGGTCGCCGAACGCCGGAAACGACTCGAATCAATCCTATCGAAGCTCGAACGCGAACCCTTAATGAAACTAACTCAAATGCAGGATATTGCGGGCTGTCGAGCAATCCTCAGCGGAGTGGGCAGCGTGGATCGGTTAGTCGAAATTTATCGCAAGAGCAATCTAAAGCACAAACTACACCACGTCAAAGACTACATCCGTGCCCCAAAAGCTTCCGGATACCGGGGCGTCCACATAGTTTATGAGTCCATACAGCGACAAGCGCAAGACCTGGAATGGATTGAAGGTCGAATTGCAACTTCGGTCGAAGTTGCAGCATGTGTGGGCAACAGCGGTTGAAACCGTTGGCGCCTTTACGAGACAGGCCCTCAAATCAAGTAGAGGTCAAGCTGAATGGCTTCGGTTCTTTGCGTTGATGGGTTCACATATTGCCATAACCGAAAAGACTGCTCTTATTCCAAATACACCAACACAAGCATCGGAGATTAAGGCCGAACTAGGGGCATGTGCTGTGCAGCTCAACGCGGTTGCTCAACTTGAGGCGTTTCAGCAGAGCCTCGGTGCCACCAAGGAAGTCGACATTCTGCGCGGTTCCGCATACTATTTGCTTGTCTTAAACACGGCGGATACCCCGGCGAGCCTGGCGATTACTGGATATCGCAAGTTTCAATTGCAGGAAGCAATTACCGATTCAACACAGGCAGAACAAAATCCTGAGCTCAACGTTGTTCTCGTGTCAGTTAGTTCATTGAATGCGCTTCGACGAGCTTATCCAAACTACTTTGCCGATACGGAATCATTTCTGCGGATTCTGAAAGATGCAATCAAGAGCTAACCGCTCTTTTCAACCTCTTGTTCGTATGATTTGGGGTCAGTGTGTTGGGTCAGGGTGCAATGCACACTGGCCCCCAAATTCCCACAAATTCCCACTCCCCAAATTCCCACTCATGAATTTCTCATTCTTCCGATGAAGACATTTTCAGCCCGCACTTCGCGTTTCCATGCCGCACTGACGTTTGCCGCGACGATGGCGATCACAGTTTTCCCGCCCATCACTCCGACAGATGACATGATAGAAGGCCCCCTATTCCCCGCCCGGCCGTTCCTCGCTGCAATGAACGGTGCGCAGCGTTGCTGTCCCTCGGCGTTTAGATCCCAGCTTTGGCTC
The DNA here is from genome assembly GCA_963738045.1 of uncultured Verrucomicrobiae bacterium. GTDB lineage: Bacteria > Verrucomicrobiota > Verrucomicrobiia > Chthoniobacterales > UBA10450 > Palsa-1392. The sequence continues at coordinate 109,148 of CAVTUX010000005.1, forward strand.
GCCTCGATCTATTTGGTCGAATCAGAATGTCCGACGTTATAGACCTCGACGAGGGCAACGCCGGTGGCGCCGTTTTGGCCTCGCACGATCGCCGTGTAATTGCCGGGATCAAGAGTCTGCACGATCGCTGATTCCCGGTCATCTGTTGGCGCCAGCCCGGTGGCGATGATTTCGGATTGCTGCGTCGATCGCCAATTATCATTACTGGCTATGATCGCGCCCGTCGCATCGTGTAACTCGAGAAGCGGATCGGCCAAGGGAAAAGCGATCCCTTTCCCGGCCAGGGAAGGGCCAATCGCGCGCACCACGACCTCGGTTGGCTCCGTTGCTCCAATAATGAAACCGCCAATCATGACATTATCTCCCGTCGTCACCTTTCCGCGCGTCGAGATGTTCGCCAGAAGGGACTCGTCAGGCGTCAGATCGTAGACTTCGATCAAACCCATCCCGGGCTGCCCCGTCTTGTCATGCACCACGGCCGTATAAGCGCCAGGGTCAAGCGTACGCAAAATCGCTGCTTCGCGCGGACTCGACGGCGCGACTTGCGTTCCCAGGATGGCTGTCCGGTTCGTCGTCCAATCGTCGTTCGAGGTAATGAGCGTGCTCGTGCTGTCGTAGAGATCGACAACTGGATCGGAAAGGGCACCAGTCAGTGGCAAGGAAGGTCCTATCCCCCTGATCACAACTTTTTTCGGGTTCGAGCCCTGCACGATAAAGCCTCCGATCATCGCGTCCTCACCCGCTTCCACCCTGGCCCGGGTTGAGATGTTGAGAAGGTCTTTGCTCCCCGGCATCGTCGCCGGCGGGAGACTGTCTCGATCGGCCGAGAAGACCCAAGTCTCACTGTAATATCCTGCTACAGAGACAAAGAACTTTTGCCCCGTGTGATCAAAGGCTCCATTGTTAAACACATAGCCAACGAACTCGGAGTTGAAAGGATCGGGCGTGATCTCCTCTTTTAGTTGCAGCGACGCTGGATCGTAAATCGCCAGTGTGCTGGTAAGAAAATCATCAGAGTCATGAGTGAGATAGATCGTCCCATCGGGCGAAACGGCGATGCCGCCATAGAAGAATTCGCTCGAGAATGCCGTTTCTGAAGTCAGACCCGGGAAATCCATTCGCGCCGCCTGAAGCGAGCCATTTTCGACACTGACGGCATAAATATACTGTCCGTCCGAGCTGATCGTTGGATACGAAAAATCACCTGTCAGCTGATTGATCAGAACCGGCGTATCGGTGGAGATGTCGTAGGTAGCCATCGTTAGAAACGGCGCCACTACGCAAAGGGTCTTCCGGTCAGGTGAAATGACCATTTGCGGAGCGAAGTGCGAGCTGAAAGAGGCAAAGGTAAGCTCCAATGCGCCGGTCGTGGCATCGAACTGGTCTATGAACGACATTCCAGAGTTCGTTCCTCCCACATAGGCTCGGTTATCGAGACCCTCAAGAATGATCGACCCGTTTGCCGGGATCGGTATATCCGGCAGGCTAGTCAGCGACTCAAGGTCAATTCGATGTTCGAGTGATGGCCCGTTGGTGTCTGTGTATAACAGGGTCGACCCATCGGCTGAGACGGAAACCATAAAGCCGGTACGTGTCACAGACGGTGCCAGCTGAGTGGTTGCATACGTGGCAGTGTCAACCATTTCCATCTGGTCGTTGCCATTGAGATACATTCGCGGCCGAATCGGATCAGGCACGATCGAAGCACTGCGGGTGTGTATTATGGACAAGAGGCCGCGGATGAGATCCAGCCCCAATACCTTTATCGGGTAAGTGCCATAGGCGTCGGCGATGGGGCCGTGAGCGGTAATAACCGGGCCATAATTGCCCTCGACCGTGGTGGTGCCGGTGATCTGGCCACTACTCGAGTTGATCGTCAGTCCCGGGGGTAGACCATTCGCCGAATAAGAGGTTGCGTCGTTATTCGTGTTGTAGGGATCCGAGGAATAGCTATCTCCCACACGGAGACTTATTGAGCTTGGCAGAAACGAGAAGGTGGCTCCATAGAGGCTTCGTATCCCAGCAACGTCATCCGCTCCGAGGTGATCGAAGTCACTTATCTCCGGTTCCATGATGGCCTGCCCCGGTGGGTTGAAAACAACATGATCGAGGCCCAGGACATGTCCAAACTCGTGGAGCATGATTCGGTGGAGATCGTAGAGCCCAGGCTGCTGCGGCCCGCGGTAAGAGTCGTATGCGTAAGCCGTGTTTACGACCACGTCTGTTTCAGTCGTTTCGAGTGTGATTTGCCCGACCCCGATCTGTATGACCGTAGCGGCCAGGGTGTCTGAGCCAAAACTGTCTCCGAAGACTGTGTTGGAAAAGAAGGCAGAGTTTACGCCATCGCCCGCTTGCTCCGGGACGGTCGGGCTCGAGACGGTGGAAAAGCTGATGAAATCGCAGTAACCGTTCCAGATCGCGGCCGCGTCCGCCGCCGAGGCATTCCACGAACCGCTTCCATCCTGCAACGATCGCGCGGTCGAGCCCAGCCCCAGCTGCATGACCACGGTCGAACCCTTCGGCCACGCTGTTTCCTCCCAGACGTAGCTCCAAGCTGTCTTTGCCGCGGAGAGGAAAGAAACGCTCAAGAAAACCAAACGGAGCAGCTGGGAGATCTTCAAAATGCGGGCGCATTTTATCCTCGAGGCAGAGAAACGCAATACAATTCCGCTGCCTCTCTGGTCGCTCGATCCCCGGGGGACGAGCTTCCTCCCATCTATCGATCGAGCGAATTCAAGGGCGCGCGGATGGGCCGAGCGGGGTCGTGTCTTTTGACACTTGACCGTGTCGACACGGCCTTTGATCGCGCTGCCGCGAGATCTAATATTGACTCAAAATGATCATCCACCTCGTCGACGGCACCTACGAGCTCTTCCGTCACTTCTACGGTTTGCGCCGGTTCACCAAAGGCAAGGACCGCCCCTACGGCGCGGTCGTCGGCGTGCTGCAGACCGTTCTGCAAATGATCGAAACCGAGAACGGCGCCACGTATCTCGGCGTCGCCACCGACCACGTGATCGAGTCGTTTCGCAATCGGCTTTGGCCGGACTACAAGACCGGCGCCGGGATCGAGCCCGCGCTGCGCGCGCAGTTTCATCCTCTGGAGGAGGCGCTGGCGGCGATGGGCGTTGTCGTCTGGCCGATGATCGAGCTGGAAGCCGATGATGCGCTCGCTTCGGCCGCGCATCTCGCGGCGAAGGACAAAAAGGTCGAGAAAGTCGCCATCTGGACGCCCGATAAGGATCTGGCGCAATGCGTGCGAGGGACGCGCGTGGTGCAGATCGATGGCCGGCGCAAGATCCTGCGCGATGCGGCTGGGGTCCGCGAAAAGTTCGGGGTCGATCCGCCGCTCATCCCGGACCTGCTCGCGCTCGTGGGCGATGCGGCCGACGGTTATCCCGGCATCCCTGGGATCGGCGCCAAGACCGCCGCCCAGTTTTTGAACCGCTACGGGCCGATCGAAAACATTCCCCTCGGATGTTCTCGGCGAACGGCGTGATCTCGCGTTGCTCTTCAAGAAACTCGCGACCCTGCGGACCGATGCGCCGCTCTTCAAGAAGGTCGAGACGTTGCGCTGGCGCGGTGCGACGCCGGCATTCGCGGCCTGGGCGGAGCGGATGGAAGCGCCGCGGCTGCTCGAGCGATCTGAAAAGGGAGCGACCCGATGACGATCGGCTCTAAGCCCATCAAGGTGCGCATATTTGACCCTGACACTTCGTTGGTTTTCTGATACGGGCAAACCTGCATGAAGCCCGTTTGGCGCAGGCATTTGATCGTTTGCTCCTGCCTTGGATTGCTGGCGGTTCCGATCTATTTCGTCGATCAATCATTGCTTGCTCCACGCGGTTCCAATTGGATCACCCTCGATTTCCGCGGGCTCTTCTTTTGGAGCTATCTCATCTGGCTCGCCATCTATACCGCAGTGGGCTCGATTGCTCTTTCGTTATTCCCGAGCGCGCGAAAGGTCGGGGGCCAGCTGGCGTTGATGGGGCTTTCCCTCGTTCTGCTCATCACCGGTTTCTTCGTTTACGGCCAAGCGCAGGCTTGGAGCGCTCGTCATCAGGACCATCTCGCAACGGAACGTCGGAGAGCACGGCTGAATGTGATCGAGTTAAGAAGCTGGGGCTATTATCCCAACGACGTTTCCCCCGCAGAGATTCAAGTGAATGTAACTGTGCACGAGGCCGGCCGGTTCGCCGGCAACGTGACGGGCGTCCGAAACGATGGGGCGGACTCTGCTGTGTTCGAATCGACCAATGAACCGCAGAACCAGAGGCAGGTAAGAGAGGGCGACAGCTTTAGTTATGTCTTCCCGCTAAAGATTCTGCGCCCCGGGCGGGCCGACATCGTCTCCATCACCTTGTATCTGTTCAAGAATACCAGTGATCCCGCGGCTGGCGATATTGCCAAGGTTTTCAGTCACGTTGCCCCACGCGGAGGACGACGGGCAGTATTTCTACGCCACTCTTCCGGCTCCTTCGTATCCTGCGAGATAAGTGCGCCTGGGGCAGCTTTCTTGATCCCGTCGCCTCCCTCCGAGGGGCCGAGCGGCGCGGGCGTCATGGCCCGGCTCGCTCCATGCCGCTTACAGCCACTGGAGCGTTGCGACCGCGTAAAGCTGCACCACGCGGCCTTGTGGGAGTGACGCGTGACGAGCGGGGAGTGATTCGGGTTCAGCCCCTGGCTACTTCACCGAGAAGGAGTCTGAGTTTCGTTCGTGCTCAGTTCGCGCCCGGCTTTGCTCGGGCGGCGAGCATTGGTTTGAAGGCGCCGCGATAGACCCAGGCGAGATAGAGTTCCATCACTGCGACGACGATGCCCGGCCCGATCGTGGCCGGTGCCATGGCAATGTGAAAGGTGAGGATGCCGACGATGATCGGCGCGAGCAGCGCCAATGCCAGCGGGACGAAGCGGTTCGAGAGCAGCAGGACGGCGATGATCACTTCCGCGCCCGACACCACCGTGATGTATCCGGCCTGCATCAGAGATCCTACTACCGTCATGATCTCGTGGGGCATGTCCTTCGGGGCCGGCATGAAGTTCAGGAAACCGTTCAGGCCGAACAGGAGGAACATCAAACCCAACAGAACTCGGACAACGGCCGGCATAAAACGGCCAAATTTTCCCGAGGACCCTTGTGGCGCCACCATTTCGGAAGCGATGTTGCTCATATGATTTTTCTTTCCATTTTCGTGTCAGGGAGGGCGCAGTGCGATCTCTGGTCGCCGTCGCCGTATCCCTGCTTTAGGCGTTGGTTGTCTTGTTTCGTTCGGTCATGATTACGACGAACGAACCAGACCCCCAAGGACATTCAATTTGTACGATATACTTTGGACGGGTTCGTCGGCCCGCGGACCTTGCCCTACGGGTGCGCCGATAACAATGGACAATTCGGCGGCACAATGAGCTGAATCGCCCGCGACACTGCTTCATACCGGACGCTTGAAAACCGCACCGGCTCACCATCGAGGTTGACTGGAATTGGTTTGTCGGTCTGGACTTCGGCCCAGGGGACTTGCCAGTAGGAGACATATTCGCCGTCCGGCGAAAGCTCTTGTAACTCACGGGCGGCGCTGAGCAACGCCCGCGGAGGAATGATCTCGAACGGCAAGAACGTCGAGCAAACCGTCGTCAATGCGCGCCCGGGGCGTGACCCGGATGCCGCCGCCCGTCTGACGCCCATTGCCAACAATCGCCACCAGGCCGCTGCCAGTGACCTCGCGATCTGGCAGGATCAGCCTTCCTTCATAAAGATGGAGGTTCGTCGCCAGAATCGCACCCATCACGGTGTAGGCAACAGGGCCAAGAGCCCGTTTCAGCTCGGGCGGGGTAGTCGCTGTGATCTCGGCGCCGAAGCCAATACTGGCCGCGTTCAGGAACCAATGCTCATTGGCTTTACCCACGTCGACCGGGACCGCCGTCCCGTCCATGCAGAGAGCCAGCGCCTGCTCAGGGTCAGGCGGAATGCCAGAGCCGGTGGCAAAGTCATTCGCCGTCCCCAGGGCCACGATTCCTAAAACAGGCCGCGCGACCTGGGAAAGATCCATGAGACCGTGAACCACTTCGTTAAGGGTGCCGTCCCCACCAGCCGCGATCACCAGATCTACTGCGCCGGCCTGCGCCGCAAAGCGTCGCGCGTCTCCCTTTTCCCGGGTGACGCTGACTTCGATGGTATGCCCGGCCGCCCGTTGTCGGTTCACCGCCGCCCGCACCGCGTCATTGCCGGCTGCTTTGCCGTTGAGAATCAGCCGGGCTTTTTTACCTCTCGGTTTCGTATTCATTCAGTTCGTTTCGGCGAGTCGCCGAACTCAGGTCGCCGCGGCGACAGCTCCCTAGAAGGAGACGCCTCGACACGGCTCGCCACGGCCAGTCCGTCCCAAGGCTGACGGGCGGCTACAGGCTGCGCTTTTCGCAACGTCGCTTGCCGGCTTGCGGATAAATTGGCGCATCTTCGCGCACGCGTGCCGCGACGAGTTCATTGGCCGCGCGAAGAACATCCGCCAAGAGGGAAGGCTGGTGGCTCTTCGCTCATTCAGGTGGATTGCAAAGTTCGTTACGGCGAGGTCGCCGAAATCAGCACGCGAGTCGCGTGCGCTCCCCAGAAAGGATTCACGCTTTCGCGTAGAGTTCCGCCCCTTTCTCGACGAATTCTTTCCTCTTTTCCTGCATTCCTGATTCCAAAGCCTCCTGGCTTCTGAGATTCCGTGCTCCGCGGCGTATTTGCGGACATCCTCTGTGATCTTCATGGAGCAGAAATGGGGACCGCACATGCGAGCAGAAGTGCGCGGTTTTCGCTCCCTCTTGAGGCAGAGTCTCGTCATGGAACTCACGAGCCGTTTCCGGATCTAGCGAGAGGTTGAATTGATCTTCCCACCGAAACTCGAAGCTCGCTTTGCTCACGGCGTTGTCGCGGTATTGGGCGCCGGGGTGGCCTTTGGCGAGGTCGGCGGCGTGGGCGGCTAGTTTGTAGGTGATGACTCCGGTTTTGACGTCGTCTTTGTTTGGTAACCCGAGGTGTTCCTTCGGGGTGACGTAGCAGAGCATGGCGCAGCCGTACCAGCCGATCATGGCGGCGCCGATGCCGCTGGTGATGTGGTCGTAGCCGGGGGCGATGTCGGTGGTGAGCGGGCCGAGCGTGTAGAAGGGCGCTTCGTGGCACCACTCGATTTGTTTTTCCATGTTCTCTTTGAATCAGGTGCATGGGGACGTGGCCGGGGCCTTCGTTCATGACTTGCACGCCTTTGGCCCAGGCGCGCGTGGTCAGGTCGCCCTGCACTTTGAGCTCGGCGAATTGCGCTTCGTCGTTGGCGTCGGCGATGGAGCCGGGGCGGAGTCCGTCGCCAATACTGAAGCTGACGTCGTAGGCGGCCATGATGTCGCAGATGTCGTCCCAATGTTCATAGAGGAAGCTCTCGCTGGTGATGGGTGAGGCACCATTTCGCCATGATGGAGCCGCCGCGGCTGACGATGCCGGTCATGCGCCGCGCGGTGAGCGGGACGAAGCGGAGGAGGACGCCGGCGTGGATGGTGAAGTAATCGACGCCTTGCTCGGCCTGCTCGATGAGGGTGTCGCGGAAGATTTCCCAGGTGAGGTCTTCGGCGCGGCCGTTCACTTTCTCGAGCGCCTGGTAGATGGGGACGGTGCCGATGGGGACGGGCGAGTTGCGGATGATCCATTCGCGGGTGGCGTGGATGTTTTTGCCGGTGGAGAGGTCCATGACGGTGTCGGCGCCCCATTTGGTGGCCCAACGCATTTTCTCGACTTCTTCCTCGATGCGAGCTGGCGACGGCGCTGTTGCCGATGTTGGCGTTGATTTTGACGAGGAAATTGCGGCCGATGATCATCGGCTCGAGCTCGGGATGGTTGATGTTGGCGGGGATGATGGCGCGGCCGCGGGCGACTTCGGAGCGGACGAATTCGGGGGTGATTTCGCTCGGGATCGACGGCGCCGAAGCGATTCGCCGGGGTGTTGGTGGGCGAGAGAGTCTCGTGGCGTAACGCAGGCATCTTGCCTGTACGTCGGCGTGCATCTTGACGCTGGCTGCGGCGCTGGGGCCTGCAGGCGAGACGCCTTCTCGACTTGTCAGGCGGGACGCCTGACTTACGGCGATGCGCGCCGTCCGATTCTCGCGGATGGCGATAAATTCCATCTCCGGCGTGATGATGCCCTGGCGCGCATACCAGAGTTGCGTGACGGGATGGTCGGCTGCGGCGCGGAGAGGTTTGCGTTTCGCGCCTTGGAAATGGTCGAGGCGGTTCTTGCGCTCGGCCTGGCTGGCGAATTCTTCGTGGCCGCGCGTGAGGTAGCCGTTGTCTTCCGGTTTGATCTCGCGGCCTTCGTACTCGGCCACGTCCCCTCGCCCGCGGATCCATTCCTCGCGCAAGGCCGGGAATGCCTTTGCTCGAGTCGCCGGCAAACTGCGGATCGCCCCACGGGCCGCTGGTGTCGTAGACGCGGACCGGCTCGTTAGGCTCGAGGTTGCCGTTGAAATCTTTCGTCGGCGCGAGGCTGATCTCGCGCATCGGGACGCGCACTTCGGGATGGATTTCGCCTTCGACATAAACGCGCTGCGAGTTGGGCATCACGTAGTCGGAGGATTTCGGTTCGAGTGTGTCTTTGTCTGCGATCATGAGAATGATGGATTCAGGAAAGCAGGAAAGCAGGAAGGGCCGGAAAGATGACTGTCTCTCTTCCTGCGTTCCTTAGTTCCTGATTCATTGTCTTTGGCGTGCTAAACAAAAAAGCCATGCGTGGAAAACGCATGGCTGGAATTGGAACTCCTCGCTCCCTACGGCGGCATTACCCGCATCAGGTTTAAGGGGTCGTCCGATTCTTTCCGGACCTCTCAGCCGTGGGCTCCCCCGCTCTGTCGTTTTCAGAATAGGACGCGAGCGGGGGAAGTCAAAAAGCCAAAAGCTGAAACTGCTGAAAAGCTGAACGCGACGCGCATCGGGCAAAGGCGCCCCTACGTTCGTTTCAGCTTTTCGCGATTTCGGCCTTTGAAAGCCCGGCCGTCTCTGCGCAGCCGTTACGGCAGCTTTACTTCGGCTATTCTTTCTTCTGCGCTGCCGAAGCCGTCCCCTCCTGCTTCACGTTGGTGTGGAAGATGGCAAGCCATTTGCCGTTCTCCTTCTTCCAGACCGAACCGGCGTTGTAGGTGCCGGAGGCATCCTTGCCGTCGAAGGTGCCCTCGATTTTGACGACGTAGCTCACGACCACGACGTCCTTCTCATCGGAGTGGCTCTTGTAATCGCTGATCTCAAACGATTTCATGTCCCACTTCTTCATGTCGGCCATCTCCTTTGCCATGTCGGAAATACCGTCGGGGTAAACGCCAATCATGTCTTTGTCGACGACTTTCTGGAACCCGGCGGCGTCCTTGTCTTTGAAGGCCTGCCAGGCGGCTTTTTCCTTTTCCATCATCTCGTCGTTGCTCGGCGTCTTCGCGAACGAGATCGCGGCCGTCGCGAATAAGGCAATCATTGTGTAGCTGAATAGTTTTTTCATCGATGCTCCTTTTGTTGGTTTGGTTGGTTAGGGCCCAAACTGAACACCCAGGGCGTCACGGTCAACTCCATTCCGGGCACGACGGAAGGACCGAGAAGGCGGAGTGGAGGAACCTCGACACCCCGGCGCGACGCTTCAGTTACTCGCCGGAATGACGACTGACGTGGGCGATGCTCCCGGTTTGGCCGGAGCAGTCGCATCCTTCAAGACGAGCTGGCCCTCGAATTCGCGCCGATAATCGGCCACCATCATCGGGCGCTTATGATTATCGACCAGCTCCTTGTAATTCATGATCCCGGTCGCGATCGACTCGGCGAGCTTCTCGCGCCAGCTGCTTTTTGCGATCAGACGGCTGTCACCGCGCTGGGTGAGAAAGCCGCCTTCAATGAGGATAGCCGGGACTTGCGTCCGGCGCAGGACGGCGAAACGGGCGCGCTTGATTCCGCGATCGAATTCCGAGAAATGGCCGATCATCGAATGGAAGACGCTCATCGAGAGCGCAAGGCTCGGGCGCATCGACCGGGCTGCCGGCCTCCATGTTCATAAACCGTAGCGCGAGCGCGTCGTCCGAGGTGGACGGCGCGCCGCGCGGTGTGAGTGAATAGATTTCGAAACCGTTTGCCGACGGATTCGTGTCGGCGGCATTGAAGTGGATGCTGACGAAGATGGAGTCCTTCGTCGCGTTCGCGATCCGGGCGCGCAAGTCCAGCGGCACAAAGATGTCACTGTTGCGCGTCATTTTCACTTTCAGCCCTTTGGCTTCGAGGAGCGGCTTAATGCTGCGCGCAACGTCGAGCGCGAAATTCTTTTCGTAGCCGTAGGGGCTGATCGCGCCCCGGTCGTAGCCGCCGTGGCCGGGATCGAGCACGACGGTCGTGAAGTGGCCGAGATTATTGATCATCTGCGGGCGCAACTCCGGTTCGAGGGTCTTGGCCAGATCGACGCGGGAGACGAGATACTGGCCGTTCTTTTCCGTGACCGGGAAGCAGAGCCAGTTGCGCACGCCGTTGATCATGACCTCGCGGCTGTCGAGCTGGAATTCGACGGAGTTTCGGCTGTTTTCGATCCGGAGGTGTTTGTCGATCGGCGCGACCCCGGTCGGCAATCCGTAGAACTTCGCGATGTTATCGACCGTGAGATACTCACGGCCGCGGATTTTCACAATCTGCCAGTCGGAGTCCGCAAAGACCATGCCGGCAAAAGCAAGGAAGGCGAACAGACCGAGGGGGAATTTCCACTTGGCACCCATGAGCGGCGAGTATGGAGCAAGCCCCCGGCCGCGGCAACGAAAATCATGACTCACCGTAAAAACTGCGAGGGAAAGAGGGCCGCGCCAGGCGGTTGCCGCGTAGATCAGGTATATGCCAGCAAAATCCAAAAAACAGCAGATGGCAGCCGGCGCGGCGCTGGCGGCGAAACGGGGCGAGCGGAAGAGATCGTCGCTCAAAGGGGCGTCCAAGAGTATGGCGAAATCGATGAGCAAGAAGCAGCTCAAGGACATCGCCGGGACAAAGCGCAAGAATCTGCCGAAGAAAAAATCCAGCGGCAAAAAATAAGCAGGCGCGTGCGTCCTGGACGTTCAGAAGCATGTCCCTCCGGAGGGGACGAGCTTCCGCTCGTCCAAGGGGCGCCATCAATAGTCGTGCAGCCAGCCGGCGCGGCGCAGCACCTGTTTGAAATTCGGATTATTCGCATCCAAAGGTGGCAGCCAGAGACCCAGTCGCTCGCGTTTCCACCAGAGTCCCTGCGGATTTGGCCTGACGAACGAGTAACGATAAAGGACGGCACGGATGTAACGCGGGGGTTCGCCCGGGAACGGGTTGGAGCGAAACAATCCGACCGCCCCGCGATCGTTGTGAAGGAGTTTCCAGATCAGATTCAGGGTCCACGGATATTCGTTAGGCGAACCCATCGCCGCGAACCACATCTGCCAGTCGAGCCGCAACTGATAGGGCGCGATCTGCGGCGGGCGCTCGTTGAGCGCGACCGGCAGGCCCTTGTAGGGATACGGTTTCCACTCGGCGGCGAGATCGTCAGGGTTGGAGGCCGTCGTGCCCTCGAAGACGACGTTGTAACGCTCCTTCCCCACGCTGCCGAAGGCGCCGTAGGTGTTGACCAGATCGAGAGGATCGAACGACGTGTTCATGATCTGGTGCGGCGAGAAGATGTTCAGGATCGGTTGAATGCTGAGGACCGCGACGAGCGCGGCGATCGCCCAGCTCGTGCTCAGCATGGGGCGTGAAACGATGGCCGCGTCGCGCGCGATCTCCGCGCGCATCGTCAGGCTGCGCGGCAGCAGTTTGGCCCACAATCGATCGTCAAAGCAGGCCAGGGCCGGAATAATGGTGAGCCAGTTGAGAAACGACAGGTTGCCGCCGAGCGCGATCGTAATTTGAAAGACGATGATCACGCTCCCGGCAATAAGGCGCGCGAGACGCGGCCAGAAAACAAACCAGGGCGCGACCAATTCGGCGAAGTGATTGAAGAGCGTTCCAGCGCGCAGGAGGACGTGCGGCAGGAAATGAAACCAGCGGCTCAGCCCGTTGGGGATGGGCTGCGTTTCAAAATAATAGAAGAGCGCAGTCAGGTTCCGCCAGCTCTCGTCGCCGCGGATCTTGATCATGCCGGCGCCAAACATGATCCGGAAAATAAGCGCGCGAAAAAGCCAGAGGACAACGAGCGGCGGCGGCCGGCGCGGGAACGGCCGTCCGTCGAGCAGCGGACAAAGAAAAATGGCGAGGAAACCGGTCTCGAGCAGCTGCACTTCCCAGCCGTAGCCGTACCAATCCTGGCCGAGGTGGACAAACGACATGTAGAGAATCCAGAGGAGCGTGAGGAGAAGCGCGTTGGCATAACCGCAGGCCACCACGCAGGAAAGCGCGAAGCCAATCCAGGCGGTGACGACAAGAGCGGCATCGGAATGATTGAACCAGAAAAGCGAAGGCAGCCGAAGAAAACCGCCTAACGAACCACCGAGCGCCGCGTGGACGCGATCGATGAAGTTGCCGAGCGGAAGCAGCCCGTCGGAGCCGATAAGGGGAAGGATCTGATTTGCCGCCACGAGAAACGCGATCGCGTAAACGATCCCGAGCAGGCGCAGGATGACAAAGCGCGTCAGCCAGTAGCTGCCCCGGTCCGGCAAAGCCCGCTCCCATTCCTCCAGGTTCACCCTAACGAGACCGTCGCGTAGCGGCGCGGCGGGTTCAAGTTTGTCCCGCTACGAAAAGGTCACCGCGCAGAGACATTTTGGCGGCGCAAGGCGGAGAACCACGCTTCGGCGCCCGGACATGCGGAAGCATGTCCCTCCGAAGTTAATCTGTGGTCGCTTCTTTTTTCGCGGGACGTCGGATGAGCGTGATCTGCTTGATCCGCGCCGAGTCGGAGGGGCTCCACGTTCCCACTTCCGGGTCGTCTTTGAATGCCTCGTGCACAATCCGGCGTTCGTAGGAATTCATCGGCTCGAGCTGCAACGGCCGGCCGGAAATGCGAACGCGCTCGGCCAGCTGGCGGACATGCTGCACGAGCTTGTCCTGGTGCATCGAGCGATACATTTCGCAATCGACAATCCATTTCGGCGCGCTCGGATCCTTCGCCTGAAGCAGCCGGTTGAGCAGGAACTGCATCGCATCGAGCGTTTCGCCGTCGCGGCCGATCAGGCGGTCCGCTTCCTCGGTATAAATTTGGAGCGTGGGATTGCCACTTTCGCTGCGTGTTTCCTCGATCTGCACGACGAAACCGAGATAGCCGAGCATGGTATCGAGCACCTCTTTCGCATTTGCGATCGGTTTGGCGTCGATACTCATCAGCGTGCTTTTCCTTTCCGTTTCGCCGGCTGGTTCACCTTCTCCAGTTTCGGCAGGGGCTGCTTCCGATTCTGATACAACTGCAGAATCGTAAACAGGTTCTGAGTTGTATAATACAAGGCAAGGGCGGCTGCAAAGTTGTAGCAGAAGACAACGAAAATCAGCGGCATGAACATCATGACGCGCTGTTGCGTGGAGTCGCCGCTCTTCGGCGTGATGTGCGTCATCCAAAAACTGGTGCCCGCCATGATGAGCGGCAGAATGTTAATCGGCCAACCGAGTCCCGGAATGTGCGCGATCGTGTCCGGCTGCGAAAGATCGCGCACCCAGAGGAAGCTCGCGTTACGCAGCTCGACCGCCTGCCGCAGCATGGTGAAGAGACCGAAAAAGATCGGGATCTGGATCATCATCGGCAGACAACCGCTGACCGGATTCACCCCGTAATCCTTGTACATTTTCATGACCTCGGCGTTCATCTTCGTCGGGTCGTCCTTGTACTTTTCCTTGAGCTCCTGCATCTTGGGCGAGAGCGCGGCCATGCGGCGCATCGATTTGTTCGCCTTGGTTTGCAGCGGCCAGAGAATGAGCTTGATGATCGCGGTCAGGATGAGAATCGCGACCGCGTAGTTGCCGACGAACCCGTGGATGAGGTTCATCATGTTGAGCAGCGCTTCGCTGACCAGTTTCCAAAGGCCGAAGTCCATGATCTCGGCCTCGTCGTGCGTCAATTCCGCAAGACGATGGTAGAGCTTCGGGCCGACGTAGAGCTGGAAGTGCAGGGTCGCGGTCTGACCGGGTTGGACGGCGAAACCCGGCATGCCCATCGCGCCTTCGATCCCGTAATCGATCTTGCCCTTCTCGTCCTTGCGCGACTCGAAGCGCTGCGCCCAGACCCCGGTTGCCTTGGCGTTGAGCGGTGTGATGAGGGTGACGAAGAATTGGTTGCTCACCCCGAGCCACTCCGCGTTGCTGACTTTCTCGTCGAAGTATTGCTGGGCGGCGCGTTTTTGCACTCCGACGAACGGATAATTCTGCTCGGAGAACCAGCTCACATCGGTCGATTTGGTCTTGCCGTCGATGCACCAGGTCACGCGGGTGTAGTTCGGCAGATCGTTGCCGTGAATCGGCGCCGCGGAGCCGAGCGCGACAAAGTAGCCAGGGTTTTTGTAGATCGCGGGACCGCGATTTTGGAAGTCCAGCTCGAGTTGCGCGACATAGCTGTCCTTCTCGTTAGGCGGAGCCGGCAGGGTAAATTTCTTGCGCAACGTCACGTCGTCAGACAGGGCGCGCTCGAACTGCACGCTCCCCTTCCCGCGCACGATGGAAAACTCCTCCAACGCCGGAGCCGCCGGTTTTTCGATCAGCGCGCCGATCGGCAAACGCTGACGCGCATTCAGCTTTACCGGCTGATGATTCTCGCCCTTGTGCTTCGGCAGGATCGCCTCGGCGATGCCGCCGCCGCGATTCGTCAGGAGAAGCTCGAGATCGGCGTTGCGCAGGGTCGTTGTCTTCTCCACGAACGGCTGAGGCGTCGAGGTCGGAGCCGGCGTAGCTTCGTTAGGCGAAGCACCCTGGCTCGGTGGGGCGAGGCTCCGTCGAACCAGACGTGGTGGCTGCTGGTGAAGAAGTGGCCGTGGTCCCCGGCGGGACGGATGGGCTAGCAGCGACGAGCGGCTTCGGCGCCACCGGCGGCGCATGTTTCGCGACATAGACCTGCCATGCGAGCAATCCAACGATGCAAAGCGTAACGGCAATCCAGGCTTGTCTGTCCATAAACTGATTGGGCGGGACTATTCACAGGCCAAGCCCTGCGGCTGCCGATTGGAGTGTGGAATCCCGTAGTGTGAAAGCCGCTCTGGCGCGGCGACGATCGGGGCGGCAAGACCCTTCCCACATTGCTCCGGCACCGGATCTTCGCCCTGTCCGCCCCACGGATGGCATCGCGCGATACGCTTCAACCCGAGCCAGCTCCCGCGGAGCGCGCCATGCCGTTCCACGGCCTCGAGAAAATAGGCCGAGCAGGTCGGGTGAAACCGGCAGCCGGTGGACGGTCCGCCGAGCCAGGAGAGGAAAGGCGAGAGTGTCAGTTGGTAGACGCGAATGAGGAAACGAACGAGCAAAGCCATCGTCAGGGCGGTAGGATAGAAGCGCGTCACGCGAGGCGCAAACTCCATCTCCTAGTCGTGCTCCGCATCCTGGACGCGCCGAAGTGCGCTCCCTCCGGAGGGACATGCTTCCGCATGTCCAGGCAGTGGCGTTCGATTACCCGATCAGGAAGCGGACGCAGTCACGCAATAGCCCGGCCCGCTGCGCCAGCCGTCGCCATTCTTTCTCCAGCGCGCGCGAAATCCGCCTTCGCCGCCGCGGGCCGGGCGATCACCACCAGCCAAACACCATTCCCCAGCGCCGACTGATTCCGCCGCACGATCTTCGCGCAACCGGCGCCGCACCCGATTGCGCACCACCGCGCCGCCGATCCGCCTCGAAGTCACAAACCCAACCCGAAAAGCCGTCGCTTCTTCCAGCTCGCAACACTCCCAGCATCAGCAATCCACCGCGGACCGTCTGGCCTTCCCGCCGGACCCGCTCAAACTCCGCACTTCGCTTCAACCGTCGCGCCGCGGAGAAGCGAAAGCGATTAGGTTGGTCATGCCATCGCCCATCAAACCGGAGCCTAGCATACCCGCGAAGCGCAGCCTCGATCGAGACCGGTTCACGGTTCCCCATCCACGAATCACGATTCCCCTGCCCGTCACCCGATCGTCACGAAAGGCCGCTCGAAATCGCGCGTCAGCAATGCAAATTCCCACTCGATGCAACTCCGCCGTCTGATCGTTGCCGCGCTGCTTCCGTTCGCGCTCAGCGCTACCGCCGCGCCTGACGAACACGGCAAGGCGGAGCACTTCGTCATCGTGGTCTGGGACGGGATGCGACCGGATTTCGTAACGCCCGAGCACGCGCCCACCCTCTCGGCTCTGGCGCGCGACGGCGTCTTCTTCCGGCAACAACCATCCCGCTTTTCCCAGCTCGACCAACGTCAACGGCGCCGCCCTCGCGACCGGCGATTATCCGGGGCACAACGGCATCATTTCCAACCAGGAGTTCCGGCCCGAGATCGATCCGCACAAGCCCTTCGACACATCCGATTTTCCCGCGCTCGACGACGAGACGGGCGGATCAGTCGAAGCTTCATCGCCGTTCCGACGATCGTCGAGACTCGTCCAAAAGGTCGGCTTCCGTACCGCGATCGCCGGCTCGAAGCCGGTCGCGCAACTATTCGACCGCTCCCGGATTCGCGAAAACGCGATCGCGCGCGATCGGTCGTCGTTCTATCGCGGCAAGATCCTGCCCGCAAGTGCCCTGCAGAGCGATTACGTCGCGCAATCGGCCCCTTCCCGAAACGCAAAGGGTTCCCGAACAGCCGGAAGACGCCTGGACGACGCGCGCGCTCACCGATGTGCTTTGGAAAGATGATGTGCCGAAGTTTTCCCTCCTCTGGCTGAGCGAGCCCGATCTTTCCCAGCACGAGACCGCGCCCGGCTCGCCCACCTCTCTGGCCGCGATCAAGAGCGGCGATGAAAACCTCGCGAAAGTCATCGCCGCCTTGAAAGCGAAAAATGCCCTCACGAACACCGACATTTTCGTGGTCTCCGATCACGGGTTCTCCACCGATCGATCTTGCGCTCGACGCAGCCGAGCGACTGCGCGCCGCCGGATTCGATGCCGTCCGCCATTTCGCCGACGCGCCAAAGCCGGGCCAGGTCCTGGTCGTTAGTCTGGGCGGCAGTATCGGAGTTTTATGTCATCGAGCACGATGCCAATACCATGCGGCGCCTGGTCGACTACCTGCAGCGTTCCGATTTCGCCGGCGTGATTCTGACGCGCGAGGAGAAGGAGGGAACTTTCACCCTCGCCCAGCTCGCACATCGGACACTCGGACGCGCCGGACGTGGTCGTCGCCTCGCGTTGGAACGATCGCCCTAACGAATTCGGAACACTCGGCGAGGTCGCCTCCGACATCGGAAGAAACCTCGGCCAGGGCACGCATGCCAGCCTGAGCCGATTCGACATGCACAACACCCTGATCGCGAGCGGGCCGGATTTTCGCCGCGGCTGGAACGACGAAACGCCGAGCGGCAACATCGATCTCGCGCCAACGATTCTTTCTCTCCTCGGCCTGAACCCACACCAACGTCGATGGACGGCCGGGTCCTGAGCGAAGCGTTCCGCGACGCGAAGACCGAACCCCTCGCATCCAGTCCCACGAACTGATCGCGGAGCGCGATCTCGGCGACTGCGACCTGGCGCCAGACGCTTCGCCTAACGAATGTGGGAAGGACGACCTATTTCGTGGAAGGAAACGCGCGTAACGCGTCGGCTCTACGAAGCGGCGGGAGAAGCACGCCCGGACACGCAACATCGCCCGGCACGCAAAGACTAACGAAGCACTCCGCCGGTAAAGCGCCTCGTATTCCGGCACGATCCGATCGGCGGTGAAATTTGCCTCGGCGCGTTGCCGGCCGCGCGCGCCCAGTTGTTCGCGCAAGCGCGGGAGAATCCGCCAGCAGCGCGAGCGAGTGCGCCAGAGCTTCGATATCCCCAAAGGGATGCAGGAAGCCGATCTCCCCATCGATCACCACCTCCGGAATCCCACCGACCCGAAATGCGACCACCGGTTTGGCGTGAAAGAGCGTCTCGAGAATGCTCAGGCCAAAACTCTCGCTCTCCGAGGTGTAGAGCCCGGCATCGGCCGCGTTGAGATACTCCTCCACCTCGCGCACCTGTTCCTTCACCATCACGCGTTCGCGCAAATTCAGTTCGTCGAGGAGCGGCTCGTAGGGCGCAAACGAACTCCCGGCCAGGATGAGCAGCCGCAGCGGACGCGCGCTGCGGGCGGCGGCGAAAGTGCGCAGGAGACAGATCGATCCGTTTCAGCGGCCGCACATTCGAGATATGCACGACGAGAAATTCGTCATTCGTTAGGCCAAGCTCGCGCCGCACCTCCTCGCGGCTGCGCAGACTGCGCGGACGGGACAAAGAAGTTGTGGATCACTTCGACCGGTCGGTTCAGTCGAAAAGTGGCGAGCGTTTCCTCGTCGCAAACTTTCCGAGACCGTCGTGAGCGCGTCCGAATGCGAGAGCGCGTGCTCGATCGCCGGCCGATAGCTTGGGTCCTGCCCGAGCAGGGTCGTGTCGGTGCCGTGCAACGTGGTGACGATCTTCGGTGCGCGCGCGGCGTTAGCACCGAGCATCTGCACCGCGAGATAGGCCGCGGTCGCGTGCGGCACCGCGTAGTGCACATGAAAAATGTCGAGCCCCGCCTCGCGCGCGATCTGCGCCATTTTCACCGCCAGCGGCAGGGTGTAATCGGGATAGGTAAAGAGGCTGTATTCGTTCACCACCACCTCGTGAAAAAAGATGCCGCGGCTGCGCGAGATCGAGCCGGACCGGCAGCGCCGAGCTGAAGAAATGCACTTCGTGCCCGCGCTGCGCGAGCTCGGAGCCAAGAGCAGTCGCGAGGATGCCGCTCCCGCCGATCAGCGGGTAGCAGGTAATGCCGATCTTGAGCGGCGGTGAAGTTCCCACTTTCATGCATTCGAACCGCCAAAAGCGAGATCGCCATCCGTGCCTTCTGAAACCGGACGCGCGGAAGCGCGTCGCTCCGGAGGGACATGCTTCCGCATGTCCAAGCTCTGCTGCAGCAATCGTGCTCGATGCCTTGAAGAAGTTCTCATTTGCGGCGTCAGAAAAGGCGAACCGATCTGGGCAACTCCGCCAGACTTGCGATCACATGTCATCCGTTGCGTAAAGCGCCTGGGCGTATTCGACCCCGGCTTCGAGCCCGCGAACGCGAGCGCGCGCAGTTTGCAATTCGAGATAGCGGCGGGTGCGCAGTTGCGTTTGATGGCATTCCATCAGCTCGATCCAGCGCTCGAAATGTTCGCTGATATCGACGCGAATGGTCGAATGCTTCCGTTAGGCGGCTCGGCACCCGATGTGATCGGCGTATTCCAAATGATGCTTGATCGCGTGCGGCAGCGAGATCGCGCAGTTCGGCTAGCCCGCCGTAGCGCGCGAGACGAGCCGCATTGCGGCAAAGCTGGCTGACGACGATGTGATCCGGGTGCTGATCGGGAGACGGAATGGGCGCGAGCAGAACGTCGGGCCGCGCGGCGCGGATTTGACGCGCGATGGCGATGTTGTTCGCAGCCGAAACTTCCAAATGTGAATCGCCACCCAGATCGAGGAACTCAATTGTGGCATCGAGGATCTTCGCCGCCCGGCGCGCCTCCGCTTCGCGCTCGTCAGGCGTGCCGTTGCTTCCCGCTTCCCCGCGCGAACAGACGCAGAGCGAGATCTCGCTCCCGCGCGCCGCTTCCCCGAGCAGGACGCCGCCGCAGCCAAACTCGATGTCATCCGGGTGCGCGCCGACGGCAAGAATGTGAAGTTTTGCGTCAGGCATCGGGCAGGTAAGCGCGGTCGGACTCGGATATTTCGTCGCGCGCGATGAATTGGACGCCGGGCGCATCTTCCGTGTTCAGATATTTGATCTCGCTCGCCCCGGCCACGTAATGCGTGCAGTGGACGACCGATTGCATCCAGCGCAGCCGCGTGTCGCGCGTCGGGCTGATCTGGGCGGCGTCGTATTCCTGCAACGGCAGTTTCATGTAGGAATTTCCACCCTTGTGCAGCAGAAGGCCGTCGCGGACTCTTGCGCGCGCGCACGAGCTCGTTCTGGTAGATCACGTCGACGAAGTAGTCGTCGACCGCGACCGCGCGCCGCCGAAAGCTCCGGATCGCCCGAGCGCATGACGCGCAATCCTTCGAGCAGACCGAGACGCCGATACATTTCGAGACAAAAGTCGGCCACGTTGTTCGCCGCGACTTTCTTGCAAAGTCTTCGACCAGTCGGCGCGGGACAAAGTTGGGAAGTTGCCGCGCGGTTTTCGTCCTGCCACTCCGGCAGGACGCGCTTGGCGAAAAGCGGCGAGAACTGTTTTTGCAGTTTGTTCGCGAACTGGAAGTTGAACCGCTGTTCCCGCCCGCTTTGCCGATCGCGCAGGATGGTGATCGTCTCGCGCGGATCGTGGTCGCTGTCGTGATAAAAGAAAACGATCTCGCCTCCGATCTCGCCTTGCAGCCGCCGCGCGGTCTGGATTTTCGCATAAAGGAAGCGGCGCGGGAAAATCCCGCACGGTTGTTGTCCGAAGCAGATGATCGGCGTTGCCATTTCGTCAGGCCGCGCGTTGCCTGCGGAAGAGCGTCGTCTCAAACAGAACGGAGAGACCGAGGACCACGAAGCAGCCGATCAGGTTATACCAGAGATAGCCGATCTTCGTGGTGTAAAAGAGAATCAGCACGAGCGCCTGCGAGGCCAGCGCGGCGGTGAAGACGGCCGAGCCGCGGACGCAGCGGAGGAAGAACGCGACAAGAAAAATCCCGAGAATGCTGCCGTAAAAAATCGAGCCGAGAATGTTGATCGCCTGGATCAGGTTCTCGACCAGGTTGGCGAAGAGGGCGAAGGAAATGGCGACGCCGCCCCAGGCGGCGGTGAGCAATTTCGAGACGAACAGGTAATGCGCGTCGCTCGCGTGCGGATGCAGGAGCGGCCGGTAAAAATCCACCACCGTGGTCGAGCCGAGCGCATTCAACTCCGAGGCGCTGGAAGACATCGCGGCGCAGAAGATGACCGCGATGAGCAGCCCGATGACTCCATGCGGCAGATACTTGCAGAACAAAGCTGATGAAAACGTAGTCGGCGTCGTCCGGTTTCCATTTTTCGGATCGGCGGCTTTCAAGGTCTGCTTCACTTCGTTGCGCAGGTGATCGACCTTTTTCTGCTCCTGCCGGACGGCTTTGGTCGCGCCCTCGATCGCCGGCGCGGAATGGGAATCGAGCGCACTCGTCAGGGCGCGAATCTCCGTCTGCTTTTGCGCGAAGACCGCGTCATAGCGCGATTTGCAGTGCGGCGAGTTTGCCGGCCTGCGCGCTCTGCGTCGCGCGTTCGTAAGCTGGCTGATTGAAATAGAGCGGCGGCTTTTCGAACTGAAAGAAAACAAAAACCATCACGCCGGTGAGGAGAATGAAGAACTGCATCGGCAACTTGAGGACGGCGTTGAAAAGGAGACCGAGCCGGCCGCCGGTGAGCGAACCGCCCGCGAGGTAGCGCTGGACCTGCGATTGGTCGGTCCCGAAATAGGAAAGCGCGAGGAAGAAGCCGCCGAGCAGGCCCGACCAAAAGGTGTAGCGCCGCTGGAAGTCGAACGAAAAATCAACCGCGTCGAGCTTGCCCATCTTGCCCGCAACCGAGACGGCCTGGAGAAAGGAGAACGTCCGGCGGCAGATGATGCAAGATCATGCCGAAGGCGACCGCCATCCCGGCGAGGATGACGGCCATCTGCCATTTCTGGGTGTGGCTGACCGCGGTCGTGCCGCCGGTCGTGGTGTAAATGACGACGAAGAGGCCGGCGAGCAGGATCGTGAGGCGCAAGATTCCAGCCGAGGAGCGCCGAGAGAATAATGGCGGGCGCGTAAATCGTAATCCCGGCGGCCAGCCCGCGCTGGAGGAGAAAGAGAAACGCGCCTAACAATCGGGTCTTTTGATCGAAACGCTGGCCGAGATATTCGTAGGCCGTGACGACCTTCAGCCGGTGATAAATCGGGATGAAGACCGCGCAGACGACGATGAGCGCGAAGGGCAGGCCGAAGTAGTTTTGCACAAAGCCCATTCCGCTCTCGTAGGCCTGCCCGGGGGTGGAAAGAAAAGTGATCGCGCTGGCCTGCGTCGCCATGACCGAAAGCCCGATCGTGCCCCAGCGAATGCTCGAATCGCCCTGCAGATAATGCCCGAGATCGTGATCGGAGCGCGTCTTCCACCAGCCGTAAATCGCAATCGCGAGCAGCGTGCCGAAGAGCACGGCATAATCGAGTCCGCTCACGAAAAATGAGCGGCTGACGAAATAGAAAAACGCGACCTCGACAATGAAAACGACGGCGAATCGCGAGGATAGAGCGTTGCGCCAGCTCCGGAAGAGCGGGACGGGATCGGCCGGTCTGCTTCATTTCTCGGAATGCGCCTAACGAAATCAGGTTCGCGAAAATCCGGTAGGCGCCGGGCACGCCCGCGGGCAGTTCGCGAAACCAGGAGTAGCCGGTGTAAACGAACCAGCCTTTGCCGCAGCGCGTCACGAGCAGACCGCCGTCGAGCGGCTTTTCCCCCGGATCGTTGCTCGAAAGAATCGGCGTCCAGGCCGGGTCCCATTGATCGGGGAAATAGAGACCGCGCTCCTGCACCCAGCCGGCGAAGTCAGCCGCGGTGATTTTGTTTGGGAAATTCATCACCGGATGATCCGGCGCGAGGATTCGCACCTCGGCGTTTTCATCCGTCACCCGATCGTGGGAGACGTGCAACGGATGCGGCAACTCATCAGGCCTGGGTCCGGGCGTGGTGTTGTACTGGATGACCACGACGCCGCCCTTTTGGGCGTAGGCGAGCAGCTCCGGATACCAGGCGCTGATTCGTTCCGGGTGCACATTGTAGGCCCGCACACCGAGGACGATCGCATCGAAGCGCGCGAGATTTGCGTGCTTTGATATCCTGGTCGGCGAGAATCGTGACGTCGGATCCGATCTCGCGCAGGCTTTCCGGAATGGCGTCTCCGGCACCCGGGATGTAGCCGACCTTGGCCGCCTTATTCTCGATTTTTGCCCTGACGAGTTTCGCTTCTGCGGGCGAAATAAGCGTTTGCGGTTCGATGTGCGAATACGCGATCCGCTGCCGGCCGTAGGCGCGAGTCCTCTCTCCACCGGTGGAAACAAAGGCGACGCGCAAGGTCCCTTCACTGCTCGCAGCCGGCGGCGTGAGCTGGAATGCGACGTTGGTTTCACTTTCGGCGCCTTCGAGTTTTACCGGGATAGACGTGGGTTGCACCTTCCAGCCGGCCGGCACCTCCAAGGCGACATCTCCGGTGAACCTCTCGGCCGAGGCGATCACGCGCAGATTGATCGTCTTCGCCTTTTGACTGCCGAAAACAAAGACCGACCGCGGCAGCTCGACAAAAGCGGGCGGCGCGATGACGAGCGGCTCGCTCACTTCACCAGCGACCCGATCCACTTTGCGAAACTGCGGTTCGAGAGAATAGGTGATTTCCTCGCCGCCCATCTCGAGCGTCACCTCGACCGGAAATGGCGGCGGGTTTTCCGGGACGGCCGATCATCGTTTGATCCGCGACCGTATATGTCCCAATTGTGCCCGGCTGCCGCAACCAGTAGGGCTCTGAAAACAGCAGGTCCTTCGGCAGCGTGACGGTAGTCTTTTGCGTCACGAGTTCGTTAGGCGAGAGCCTCTTTCCGACCAGCGTGACGGCGCCATTCTTCAGCACGCGCATGGATTGAAAAGTCACCTTCACCGGTGCGCGATTGATCGCTTCGACCTGGACAGTCAGATTTTCGCCGGGTTGGGCGTCCGGTTTTTCGGTCACCGCTTCGAGGTGCAGGCCGAGACAGGCGCCGATAATTTCGTCGAGGTCCGACAACTTCTTCGTCGCCCACGGATCATCGCCCAGGCCGTGCAACATTTTGCGAAGGTCGAGCAAGGCGGCAACCGACGCGGAGGGCTGTGTGTCGTCGAAATTCTTGAGGATTTCACGGATCTTGTCGCTGATCGCCGACGCCTTCGGAACGCGCGACCAGGTCGTATCGATGCCGTCGAAGATTCCTTCACCTTCCCGGACAGGCTTTCCGTCGAGAAACTTGAAATATTCCTTTCGTTCGCCGCGGTGGACTTCGACCCCGAAGCCCTGGCTTTTGTGCATGCTGCGGCTGGCGGCGGCGATCTCAGGATAGGACTTGCCGAGGAGCGGTTGGTAGCCGCCGATTTCGAGACTGATCAAGCCCGTTGTATCGATAGGCTCGTTGCGCTCACGGGCACGAAAGGCGACCCAGGAATTCCAGAGGAGACGGGTCGGCTGCCACGTTTGGACAAATTTCAACTGCTCTGGAAAACGCTTCGGATCCGCCGCCGCCCGGAAAGCCTCTCCGGCCAGACGGGCCGAGGCGGTGTGATGCCCATGGGTCGTGCTGTCCTCAGTCGGGAAGCGGGTCGACGACGAGGTCGGGTCGAAATTCCCGGATCACCCAGACGACATCCGCGAGAATTTTTTCGCGGTCCCAGATGCGCAGGGTTTCCTCGGCCGATTTCGAAAATCCGAAGTCGTTCGCTCGCGTGAAAAATTGCCGACCGTGATCGATCTGCCGCGCCGCCAGCAACTCCTGCGTGCGGATGACGCCGAGTTGCTCGCGCAGCTCCGGCCCGATCAGATTCTGTCCGCCGTCGCCGCGCGTGAGCGAAAGGTAGGCGGCGTCGTAGAGCGCACCATTCGCCCAATAGGCGATCAGGCCGGTGTTCTCGTCGTCCGGATGAGCCGCGACGTAGAGGACGCGGCCGAGGACGTTCAACTTCTCAAGCGCGAGACGAATGTGTGCCGAATCCATCGACTGTGGCGCCTCGGCGGCGCGAGCAGCGCCCGCCAGACTAACGAACGCAAACAAAGACACGAGACAGCGCGAGAGCGGAAACATGACCGAGAACGGTTCGCAATGAGACCGCCGGCCCCGGCTCGCTATTGCAGACCGTCGATGATCAGCTGGCTGTTGCGGATCGCGGATGCGTCGGGCGTTTTTCCGGCTTTCAACAGCTCGATCGACTTCTCCGCCGCGGCTTTGGCTTCCGGTTTGTGCCCCAACTTCGCTTCGATCTGCGCCTTTTTGTAATAGAGGAAATAACGCGGCCGGCTGTTGCTTCTCGATCGCCTGGTCGACCCATTTCGCAGCCTGCTCGAGGTCTTTGTCGTGGTCGTAGTAGAAGCTGGCCGCCTGATAATAGAAAATCGGTTTGAGCGATTTTGGATCTTTCAGCGCCTCGCTGATCTCGGCGTTCACCTTTTCAATCGTGTTGGTGGTCAGCTCGACCGGCACGCGTGTTTTATCCCACTCGAGGGAAATGGTGGCGCCGTTGTCTTTCAAATCATCGAAGCCAATGGTGAAGGTCTCGACCGGATTGGCAAGCGTGGTTGGTTTCACCTGCACCCGCAGCGCATCGGCATCGGGCTTGTAGCCGTAGGCGCCCCAGAGTTTCAAATTCTTGGAAAGGATGATCGTCCACTCATTCTCGTTCGGGATGGTGTAAAAGGCGTATTCTCCGGCCGGCACGTCCTGGCCTCCGATTTTAACCGCGTCGCTGAATTTGATCTTGGTCGGAGCGTTCGCGCCGGTCCGCCAGACCTTGCCGTAGGGAACCAGGCCGCCAAAAATCTCCCGACCGCGCATGTCGGGGCGCGAGTAATCGATCGACACATCCGTCAGGCCGACGCGTTGGGTGATCGTGGCGTGCTGGCTCGCGTCCGGGAATTCAAATTTCTTCTTCCGCAGCGGAGAGAGCGGGCGTGAACGAAGCAGCCAGAAAACAAAAAGCGGCAGCGCGCAGACAGGACGAGAGAGGTGAAGTCATGATGAAGATGAACGTTGGATGATCGCCGAAGCGAGAATTGGCGGATCGCCAATTCGGTTTAAAGGGAAACGCTGAGGCGGAGAGAGTCAAATTCGCGCGCTCAATCCGGTCATCCCGAACCCGCGCAGACGGCGGGGAACCTCGCAGATAAATACACGCGCGTTCTTCACAATAGAGCGTAAATCGCAATGTGGGATCGCCCGCCGCGCTCCGCCGGCTCGGGATGACAGATCAGCAGCGCGCTACGATTTGATCAGCTGATAAACATCCGGCGAAGGCAAGCGGAGCAGAGTCACGTCGATGATCGTGGTGCGATGCGGCTGGATCAGGTTCTTCACCTGCTTGCCCGAGAGCGGAATGCGCAACGGCAGATAAGAGATCAGCGGGTTCTTGGTCGGCGCCGCCGGCTCGATCGCGGTGATCTCGAGCGCGAAGTCGCTCACGTTCGCCAAGTGATCGACCCAACCCTTGGCGCGCCGGTCGAATTTTTGCGTGCGCAGATAAAAGACGATGAGTTGGGCGAGACTCCGCTCACAGACGTGTGCTCGATGATCGACTGGATCGGGATCGTCCCTTTTTCCCCCTGCTCCGAGACAAAGAAAATGTCCGAGCTTGCAATCGGGATTGGCAAATCCATCCTGGTCGCGCAGCCGAAAGACGACCTGAGCATGCGGATCGTATTGGTTGCGCGGATCGGCGAGAAAATTGAACAACCCCGGCTTCTGCATCGTCCTGGCCGAATCGAAAGTTTGCGCGGTCTCGCGATCGAAGGCAGTGACGGCGCGCTGCTAGGCGGCCATCGTTTCGCTCGGGCGTTTCGAGCGCGAGCTTCAACATGCGCTCGACCTGGTCGCGCGGGACCGTGCCGGAAACGATTCCCATCTTGTCGCCCGAATGGGCGCAACGATAGGGAATGCCGCAGGGCACCAGCGGTCGATCCTTGCCCGCGAAGGATTGTCCGTGACCTCATAATATTCCGGAAAATCCGCCTTCACTGCGGCCGCCGCCTGGACCGCGATCTGAATGGCCGGCCAGGGGAGCAGGGCGGCCTTGCTCGTTAGGCTGAATCACGAGGTGATTGAAATTCAGATTGCCGGCGGCGACCCGGACAACGCCATCGGAGCCATCCTCATGCGCATAACGAATCGGAAACGCAAACCAGCTGGGATCGGCCTGGGTGCCAATGATGACGAATTCCTGGACCTTGTAATCCTCCAGCATGCGCGAGCCCGGGCGGGTGAAGGAAAGATGCAGATCGATCGTCGGCGAGGAGCCGAGCTCGAGCGACTGCAGCACTTTCACGCCGCGTTGCGCGCCGCGCTCGAAAACGAAGCGGCCCCAGCGCGCCACCTGGCCTTGCCCGATGCTGGCCCAGCCGCTCCCGAGGTTCGCGCCGGCGAGATAAACAAGGTTGCGCACGGGCGAAGGCCGCGGACTGAAAAGCCGAATCCAGGTGCGAATGACGAGCGCGCCCGTGCTGTGGATGACGACATGAAATCCGCCTTCAAGCAAAGTCGGATGCTGCTCGAGCAGGGCGCGATTGAGGGCTCGCGCGATGTCGGCGACCGAGACGGAATCGTTAAGCGAACGTAGCGCGAGAGATCGACCTCGACGACATCGTAGCTCTCGCGCAAGCGGCGCGGCAGATCGCCGTAGATATTGGCGATCGAGGTCGGATCGGCCGTGGGACTCTCCGAGCTGTAACCGTGGATCAGGACAATCGGTTTCATGAAAATGCGGCTGCCTCACGATATCGCCGGCGGTTCGCGCGCGACAAGCGCGAAGTTGCAGACTTGCCTAACAAACAGCAACGCCGGCTCTTCTTTTAACGTGGGAAGTTTTGGCGGTGTCCGTGGTCTGAAGGAATTCGGCGGCACCCCCAAGAAAGGCGCTGATCATTGGCTACTGCGACCCGCAGCGACGCGGACAGATGATCGGCACGTACTATCTCGTGCGCGAGCTTATCGTCAGCAATGGAGCACTGGCCGGAGCGCTGCTCTGGAAGTTCGGCCCCGGGGTCAATTTCGCGTCGGCCGCGATCTTCGGTGCGCCTGGCACGATTTACTATTGCTCCGCGACGCGCCTGTGTCCGGTCACACGACCCCGGCTTGAAAATTCTGGAGCCTAGGGGATTCGAACCCCTGACCTCCTCAATGCCATTGAGGCGCTCTACCAACTGAGCTAAGACCCCGCGGGAGAATCCCGATTTTCGGGTCTCGCATGCCGATTTGCAACGAGGAAGTTGTTTCGGACGGACGTGAGCTGCCCGCTTGCCAATCCGGCAAATTCAAGCCGTCAACCTGCCTCACCTTACCGGCCGACAAGCGAAATTTTCAAGCGCTCGGCGAGGTCAAGAAGGGCGGCTTTCTCGAGGAGAAGGGTACGGCCGGCTTCGACGGCGATGGCGCACACTTTCGCTTCGTCCGCGACGCGCAAGGTTTCGGTCCCGATGACCGGGACGTCGAAACGCATGTCCTGATTCGGTTTTGTCACTTTGATCACGATGGCGTTCTTCTTGCCTAACAAACCGCCGCGCCGGATCGCTTCGTTCGTCCCTTCAAAGGCTTCGACCGCGAGCACGGTGCCATTCTTCACCACGATGGTCTGACCGACGTCGAGAGCACTGAGCTGTCTCGCGATGGCGAAGCCGAAGGCGATGTCTTCTTCTTCGCGCTCCTTCAGTTTTGGTCCGGCAATCTGTCCGTGAAGAGCGATAAGATGATCGAGAAACGTTGTGGCAGGTAGCAGCTCGACGCCGATCTCGGCGAGCTGGTCGGCGATCGCGCCGAAAATGGATTCAGCGTTGCGCTGCTTGAGGCGGGCGAGGAGGAACATCGCCTTGAAGTCCGGGCGCAAACTGAAGAGGTTCCCGGGCGCAATTTGCCCCGCCATGATGGCGTGTCTGACCTTCGCTTCGCGGAAAAAATTCAGCAGCTTGCCGAGCTGGCCGACACGCAGCCACTCGATTTGGTCGGCGCGATTGGTGACGTCAGGAGACGTCTCGTCGGTGAAGGCGGCAAGAATGATCTTTTTCACTCCGGCGACGCGCGCGGCATCGGCGAGAAGAAGCGGATAAACACCGCTGCCAGCGATGATCCCGAGCGCGTCCGGCGTTTGCATTTGCGCGAAAGACTTACCGCAAGATCAAGACGCCGGGAAGTGAGGAGCGCAGGAAAGTTCGCGCCGACGGGCGGCCCGTGCTCCTCGGATTAATGGCGACGACGCTTGACGTGTAACTGCGCGAGGGCCTTTTGCAGCGAGGCCTGGACGGCCGCGCATTCCTCGTGCCCAAGGTCTCCCTTCATCGCCGCCTTCGCACGGGCGACAGCCGCTTCCGCGGCGCTCTCGTCGATTGCAGTCGATTCCAGGGCCATGTCGGTGATGACAGAGATGAAGTCACCCGTGATTTCGGCGAATCCTTCACCGACGGCAAGCGAGATCTCGTTGCCACCTTTAAAAACGCGCAGTTCTCCAGGCTTGAGCGAGGTCAGCACAGGAACGTGCTGCGGATAAACACCAAGTTCGCCGTCCATCCCGGGAAGCACGACCATCTCAACGTCATCGGAGTACGCTTTCGCCTCCGGGGTGACGATTTCCAAACGCAAGGTTTTCATGTCGGTCAGTTTTAGGTCTTAAGTTTAAAGGGAAAACGATCACGCCTAACGACCGTTTAAAGCTTTATCCCTAACACTCAAAACTCTCTCCTATCCTTCCTTAATCATGTCAATGCCGCCCTTCATGTAGAAATTCTGCTCGGGCACATCGTCATGTTTGCCGTCGAGGATTTCTTTGAAACCGCGGACGGTTTCGGCGATCGAAACGTATTGGCCGGCCGTGCCGGTGAAAACTTCGGCAACATGGAATGGCTGGCTCAGGAAACGCTGAATCTTACGCGCGCGGAAGACGGTCAACTTGTCCTCCGGGTTGAGTTCGTCCATGCCGAGAATCGCGATGATATCCTGCAGGTCCTTGTAGCGCTGAAGCACCTTCTGCACGCCGCGAGCGACGCTGTAATGCTCTTCGCCGACCACTTCGGGCGCGAGCGCTTTTGAGGTTGATGCGAGCGGATCGACTGCTGGGTAAATGCCAAGCTCCGCGATGGAGCGTTCGAGCACGATCGTCGAATCGAGGTGGGCGAAGGTGTTTGCCGGGGCCGGGTCGGTCAGATCGTCCGCCGGGACGTAAACCGCCTGCACCGAGGTGATGGAGCCTTTGTTCGTCGAGGTGATGCGTTCCTGAAGATCGCCCATCTCAGAGGCAAGCGTCGGCTGATAACCGACCGCCGAGGGCGTCCGGCCTAACAACGCCGAGACTTCCGCACCTGCCTGGGAAAAACGAAAGATGTTGTCGATGAAGAGGAGCACATCCTGGTTGCGTTCATCGCGGAAGTATTCCGTCATGGCGAGGGCGGAGAGCGCGACACGCAGACGGGCGCCCGGCGGCTCGTTCATCTGGCCGTAAACGAGCGCGACTTTCGACTTGCTCAGATCCTTTTGATCGATCACTCCCGCCTCGCTCATCTCGGTGTAAAGATCGTTGCCCTCACGCGAGCGTTCGCCCACGCCGGCAAAAACCGAGAAGCCGCCGCGGTTCTTGGCGATGTTGTTGATCAGTTCGAGAATCACGACCGTCTTGCCGACGCCGGCACCGCCGAAGGCGCCGACTTTGCCGCCCTTGGTGAAAGGACAAATCAGGTCGATGACCTTGATGCCCGTCTCGAGAACCGAGGCTTGCACATCCTGGTCCGTCAGACTGGGCGCCGGACGATGAATCGGGTAGCGCTTGGTGTAGGAAACGGGACCGCGGTTATCGACCGCCTCGCCGATGACGTTGAAGATGCGGCCCAGCGTCCCCTCTCCCACCGGCACGGAGATCGGTCCGCCGGTGTCGATCACCTTCATGCCGCGCTTGAGACCCTCGGTGCCCGACATCGCGATCGAGCGAACCCAGCTGTCGCCGAGATGCTGTTGCACTTCGAGCGTAAGCTTGGTCGGGTTGCCATTGACTTCGAATTCGATCTCGAGCGCGTTGTAAATGCCGGGGAGCTTCCCGGCATCGGCGAAGTCCACGTCAACAACGGGACCGATTACTTGGACGATATTACCAGTGTTCATGCTTGGATTTTCAATCTTGAAATTTCGATTTCGATATAAAGGAAGCGCGCAGGAGCGGGTCAGCGCGAGTCACTGCGATCGAAAATCACTGGACGAAATTCGAAAATTCAGCAACCGCCAAGCGCGCGGGATCTCAAGCTAACGAAGTTGTAACCGCCGACAAGGGAAAAGGCGGAACTTCCTGGTGGGCCGGATCGTGTTTCGCGCGCGCGCAATTCCGCCAGCAAGTGGACATGGTCGGAAACACCACCCACCGCCTCTGGTAATCCCTCAAGGGTTCGGACGATGCTGCCCATGAACGCGGGCAGATCGGCGCGCCATGCGGGTGCCATCATCGGGGCGTGATCCTTGGTTCCGAAAACGAGATGATAGTGGAGGCTGAGATGGGTCGATGGCATGCCTGGGGTTTTCCTCCGCCCCGGCCGGGGCGTTGAGGTTTGAGATTATCGGATTCCGGTGGTGCCAACCACCGGGCAACCAGCAAAGAAGCCGCATTCTGGACGCGCGGCCGTAACGGATGCGAAGCAACGGCCGGGCTTTCCAGCGCGTCCCTCCGGAGGGACCTGCTTCCGCAGGTCCGGGTGTCGGACGCTGAGCAGGCTGATCCTAGCTGCCGAATTCATCCGTGCCCATCCGCGTAATCCGTGGTTAAAGTTCTCTCCACATGAGCAAAGTCTACTCCAACGCCACGGCGGCCCTTGACGGCCTGCTCCACGACAACATGACGATCGCCGCCGGCGGCTTCGGCCTCTGCGGCATCCCGGAAAATCTCATCGCCGCCTTGCGCGACAGCGGCGTGAAGGGCCTCACCATCGTGGGCAACAACGCCGGCGTCGATGATTTCGGGATGGGCGTTCTGCTCACCACCCGGCAGGTGAAAAAGGTCATGGCCTCCTACGTAGGCGAGAACAAGGAGTTCGAACGCCAGGTGCTGGCAGGCGAACTCGAACTGGAGCTCATTCCGCAGGGCACGCTGGCCGAGCGGTTGCGCGCGGGCGGGGCGGGCATCCCGGGTTTTTACACCCGCACCGGCTTTGGCACCAAATTAACCGAAGGTAAGGAGACGAAAATTTTCGATGGCAAGGAATACGTCCTCGAACCCGGCATCAAAGCCGAAGTTTCGCTCGTTAAGGCGTGGAAGGGCGACAAATCGGGCAACCTGATCTTTCGAAAAACCTCACGGAACTTCAATCCGATGATCGCCTCCTGCGGCAAGGTTTGCGTGGCCGAAGTCGAGCAACTCGTCGAGGTCGGCGAGCTGGACCCGGACCAGATCCACACACCGGGCATCTTCGTGGATCGCATCATCCAGGGAGAAAAATACGAGAAGCGGATCGAGTTCCGCACCGTCCAGGGTGGCGCGGCTGCCAGGAAGGAAAACCCGATCCGTGAGTTGATGGCGAAACGTGCCGCGAAGGAGCTGCGCGACGGTTACTACGTCAACCTCGGCATCGGCATTCCGACGCTGGTGGCAAATTACATTCCCGCAGGGATGAACGTCACCTTGCAATCCGAGAATGGCTTGTTAGGCATCGGCCCGTTCCCGACCGAGGGCGAGGTCGACGCCGACCTGATCAACGCCGGCAAACAAACGATCACGACGATGCCTGGCTCGGCCTTTTTCTCGAGCGCAGATTCCTTCACGATGATTCGCGGTGGCCACATCGACCTCGCCGTCCTTGGTGCCTTCGAAGTGACGGATAAAGGCGACATCGCGAATTGGATGATCCCCGGCAAGATGGTCAAAGGCCCGGGCGGCGCGATGGATCTCGTCGCCGGCGTGAAGCGGGTGGTGGCAGTGATGGAGCACACTTCGAAGGACGGGAGTCCGAAGATTCTAAAGGAATGCACGCTTCCCATCACGGGGCTGGGAGTGGTCAATCTCATCATCACCGATCTCTGCGTCTTCGAGGTCAAGGAGGGCGGCGGGCTTGTCCTCACCGAGCTGCATCCTGGCGCCACGGTGGACGACATCCGCGCCAAGACCGGCGCCCCATTTGAGGTGGCGCTCAAAAGCTGAAGAAGGTGGGAGCTGCCTCAGTGCAGCGATTTTCTTCCTGGCATCACTCATCTTGATCGGGGCACCAAGGCCCCTCCCACATTGGGTTGATTTTCCCGCGGGCAGAGCAGCACGAGCAGCGACGCGATTACCCAGCAGGCGATCATAAAGATAAATCCCCCGCGAAACGAGCCGCTGCTCTGGCTGAGGTTGCCGATGATCTTGGGACCAACGAATCCGCCGATGCTGGCGGTGCAGTTGATGAAACCGACCGCCGCGGCCGCCGCCGAACTGGTGAGGAGTGAGGAAGGCAGCGCCCAGAACGATGGCAGATATGCGGTCGTACCGAAGCCGATAAGCGAGAACACAACGACGAGCAGGACGTTCGAATGCGGGAGGAAAAACCAGGCTGCCAGCGCAGCCGCACCGGTCAGTTGCGGTACTGCAAAGTGCCAGCGGCGCTCGCGCGTGCGATCAGAGTTCCAGCCCAGCAAGAGCATCCCAATGAGACCCGCGACGAACGGAATCGCGCCGACCCAGCCGATTCGCAGAACATCCGTCCAGCCAGTCAGCCGCTGAAGCATGGTCGGGAACCAAAACCAAAAGGCGTAACCCCCCGTATAGCAAAAAAACAGCCCGGCCGTGAGCAACAGCACCGCGGGATGACGGAGCGCCTGCCCGACCGTCACGTGTTCGACATGCGCTTTGGCTTGCCGTTCTTCCCCGAGGCGACTCGTAAGCCACTCGCGTTCGTCCGCCCGCAGCCATCGCACTTCCTCAGGCCGATCGGGCAACACAAAGAATGTCGCCGTTCCAAGCAGGATCGCAGGCACACCCTCGAGCAGGAAAAGCCACCGCCAGCCGGGAACACCGAGCCAGTCAACACCCAGGATCGCACCGGCCAGCGGTCCACCAAAAATGTATGCGATCGGGATCGCGGACATAAACCGCGCCACCGCCTTGCCCCGGTCCTGGACGATGAACCAATGGGAAAGATAGACTATGACGCCGGGAAAAAATCCGGCCTCAGCGGCGCCGAGGAGGAAACGCGCGCCGTAGAGCTGCAGGGGGCTGCGAACAAAACCGGTCAGGGTCGTTAGGGCGCCCCACGTGATGAGGGTGATGGCCAGCAGGCGCTTCGCGCTCCAGCGTTCCACCAGCAGCGCTCCGGGAATTTGCAGCCCGAGATAGCCGATGAAGAAAATTCCGCTGGCCGTGCCAAAGACCGAATCGGTCAGGCCCAGGTCGCCTTTCATTCCGAGCGTCGCGTAGGCGATGTTGGTGCGATCGAGATAATTCGCGACGTAGAGCAGAAAAAGGAACGGCAAAAGCCGCGTCGCGATGCGACCGCGCGCACTTGCTCCGGCATCGGTTAACAGGGAAGCCATGAGTGCGCGCATCATAACGCCGTCCGTAGTCCTGCCAATTTCAATTCACGCTGACCCGTGGGGATTTCGTCACGTCGGGTTGACGGCAGCGAAAGCCAGCCTGTGCCATGCTAATCGTCAGGCACTTATTCGACTCGCCTTTTTGACCGAACGCACGGAGATAAATGCGTTTGTGCTGCACGGCGAAGGCTAACGCTTCGACGATGATTTGCCGAAGGTCAGGCCCCAAGCACCGGTTTCTTTGGTCGCAGCGATTTTGTGACGAAGAATGTCGACGGCACATCCCTCAACCGGTGAAGAGGCAGGCTTTTGGAATGGGGGGCTGTCATGCTGCCACCAATCGGGGCACCCGTAACACAGCCGAAGGCGAGGCCGGGCTTTCAAAGGCCCCTCCCACCTTTCGCTACACCATGGGGCGAAAGCGGCCGACGATCTCTTGCAGTCGCTCGGTGATTTGGCCTAACGAACAGACTTCCACCGCCTCGAGCAGGGCCGGGAAGGTGTTCGCGCCGCTCTCGACCGCGTCAGCCAGTTTGGCGAGTACTTTTTCTGCCTTGCCCGCGTTCCGCTGCTTGAACTTCTTCAGCCGATTAACCTGCAGCTCCTGTTTCTTGCGCGGGGTTCGGGCCAGCTCGATCTCCGGTGGCTCCTCATCCGGATCGCGATAGCGCGTCAACCCGACAATCGGCCGCGTGCCATCGTAGATCTGTTGCTCGTAGCGATGGGCTGCGTTCTGGATCTGGCTTCGTTGATAACGATTCTCGACCGCGCCCATCACTCCGCCTAACGACTCGATCTCGCGGAACTCATCCAGAATCGCTTTCTCCACCGCGCGCTCGACCGCTTTCATGCCAGGCGACCCGCTCAGCATGTTCATGGTGTGTTTGAAGATGCCGGATTCCTCCAGCAGGATCGCCTGACCGTGTGCGGCGAGCCGGATCCATTCTTCGCTCGGCGTGGTGAAGGGCTCGTCGGCGCTGTTGGAATGGCAGGAGTTAGTCCCATTCATGTAAGCGAGCATCAGTTCCGCTGCCGTTCTCGTTAGGTTGTTTTTAAATTCCGCCGCGATGAGCGAACGGCCGCTCGTCTGAGTATGTAGCTTGAACATTTGTCCGCGCGGGCTGGCCCCGAAAACATCCCGCATCCCGATCGCCCAGATCTTTCGCGAAACCCGCGAGAGCGCGATGTATTCCACGTCGAGTCCGCAATCGAGAAAGAAGGAAAGGCGCGGCGCGAACCGATCGACCGGCACCCCGCGCGCCGCGAGCATCTCGGCGTAGGCGAAACCGTTCGAAAGCGTGTAGGCGGCCTGTTGCACCGGGGTCGAGCCGGCCTCGCCGATGTGATAACCGCTGATCGAAACCGGGTACCACCGCGGCATGTGCCCGGTCGTCCACTCGATCATGTCGCAGAGAAAACGAAGCGACGCTTCGATCGGGAAAATGGTTTCATTTTGGGCCTGGACTTCCTTGAAAATGTCGGCCTGAATCGTGCCGCGAAGGTTCGGCACGACTTTAGGGCCAAAACGACGTTTGGCCGCCGCGATGTACATCGCCATGATGATTGGCGCCGGGCCGCTGATCGTCATCGAAGCGGAAAAGTTCGGCGCGCCCACTTCAAATCCGTCGTAGAGCCGGACCATGTCCTCGACCGTGTCGACCGCCACGCCGCCCTCGCCCACTTTGCCCATCACACCGTCGGCATCCGAATCGATGCCGTAAAGTGTCGGCCCATCAAAAGCGGTGCTAAGGCGTTTCGAGCGCTGATGCGCACTCAAAAAATGGAAGCGCTTGTTCGTGTCCTCCGCGAGCATGAGGCCCGAGAAAAGCCGGGTTGGTTCCTCCTGCGGCTCCACCTTCGGCTGGGCGATTGTCGCTTCCGTGCCGTTGCGTTTCGCGGCTCCATTGGACCCGTTACGCGATTTCACGTTGCCGTAACTGCCCGGCTCGACTTCCTGCAACGGCTCGAGATACATCTCGCGATAGGCGCCGTTCAAATAAGGGAACTCGCCCGGCAAACCATCGCCAAAAAGATAACGCGCAATCTCGCCCGCTTCATCGATCTCGGGCAAGGCGAGACGCGGCAGCGGCAAACCAGTGGGCGCGCGGGAAATCGAGATGCCGGCCTTGATCCTGTTCCAGCGCTCGACCATTTCGCGGCCGAATTTTTCGTCCGTACGCGCACGCCTCACCTGTTCGAGCACGAATTTCTCGTGCTTCTCCACCGACTCAACGACTGCTCCCAGCTTGCTCATTTTTTACTCGCTTTCCTCTTTCCAGAGCGCGGCCCTGCCTCCCGAACGCTCGCCGCGTTCTTACGCGTGATCATCTCATAAAGTTCATCCACACCCGGATCGCGATGGCGCTTTGCCACTGTCGCGACGATTTGCTGCACCCGCTTGTTCTGGGTCAGGCGATGTTCGATTTCCGAGAGCGCGGCCTTCGCCCGGTCGAGATCGGTCTTGTTCACGACCACGATGTCGGCCACGTCGAGCATCACGATCTTTTGCAATTGCAAACGCGCGCCGTAATCAGGATTCATCACCAGCACGGTTTGATCAATCAACTTGCTCCGGAACGGGAGCGCCTCCTGGCCCGTGCCAACCGTTTCGATAAAGACGTAGTCGAAGTCCGCCCTCGTGAGGCGGGCGAGGCAACTCTCGGTCGCGGGCGACAATCCCCCCGCCTGCCCGCGCGTCGCCATGCTGCGCATGAAAACGCGGTCATCCTGCGAGTTGATCATGGTGGCGCGATCGCCCAGGAGCGCACCTTCGCCGATTACGCTCGGATCGTGCGATAAGATCGCGATCCGCGCCTTCGGCTCGTTGCGCAAAAATCGCAGGACCAATTCGTCGATCAAAGTCGTCTTGCCCGCGCCACCCGGGCCAGTGAACCCAACGACCTTTGAATTTCTGATTACTGATTTCTGATTTCTGATTTTCTTCTCACGATCCCCGTTGGTGAAAGCGTCTTCTATTTTCGTAAGCTCGCGCGCGAGGACGAGATCCGGGCGGCTGCTTTTTACCGGACGTTTTTTGCGCGCTTTGCCGTAGTGCTTGCGGACGTAATCCGCCATCTCGACGAGCGAAGTACCGGCGAAAAAGATCTGATCGACGCCCTGACGCTTCATCAGGCGGGCGTCGTCAAAGGTAATCGTGCCGCCGCCGCCGCCAAAGACGGCTATGTCGCCCGCGCCCTGGCGGCGCAATTGCCTGACGACCTCAGCAAAGAAATCGATGTGCCCGCCGTTGTAACTGGAGATGCCGATAGCCGCCACATCCTCCTGGATGGCGGCGCGCACGATGTCGCCGG
This sequence comes from uncultured Verrucomicrobiae bacterium, assembly GCA_963738045.1. Lineage (GTDB taxonomy): Bacteria > Verrucomicrobiota > Verrucomicrobiia > Chthoniobacterales > UBA10450 > Palsa-1392. The sequence goes on from CAVTUX010000005.1 coordinate 146,780, forward strand.
CATAACGATGAAAGCCGAGATAAACCACCTCGATGCCATGGCGAATGAACTCGAGGTTGATCGTGTTGATCGCACTATCGTGGCCATCGCAAATCGGAACGGCAGTGAGAATGCGGACGGGTACAGCCATGAGCCCCGCAAACTAACGACAAACGGTGACCCGGCAAACACCGGTTTCACAGGTAAAAGTCTGGGCGTCTTCGGCCAGGCCCGCGGACCCGTGGTTGAAGGTTTTCCCAGCCGGTTCACCTTGCGCGATGAACGATCCTCTCGATTTCACTGGCAAAGTCGTCCTCGTCACCGGCAGCTCGCGCGGCATCGGCGCGGCGATGATCAAAGCCTTTGGCGATCGCGGCGCGCAATGCGTCGTCAATTTCATCAGCGACCCGGCAGGGACAAATAAGGCGGATGCGGCCAACGTGGCGGCCACGTTGAAGGAACCTCTCGTCGTCGACTGCGATGTGACGAAGCCGGAGCAGGTCGAGGCGATGATGAAAAACATCGCGGACCAATTCGGCGGGCTCGACGTGCTGGTGAACAATTCCGGCATTATCCGCGACCGCACGATCAAGAAGCTCACCCTGGAAGAATTTGAAAACGTGGTACGAGTGAATCTTGCCGGCACCTTCAACGTCACGCAGAAAGCGGCGGCTGTCCTGCGGCAGGGCGGGCGCGTCATCAATCTTTCCTCGGTCAGCGGCCAGATGGGACTCTTCGGCCAGGCGAATTATTCGTCGAGCAAAGCGGCAATCATCGCCCTGACGAAAGTCTCGGCGCGGGAGTTCGCCCGCCAGCAAATCACGGTGAACGCGATCGCGCCCGGCTTCATCGATGTCGGGATGAGCAAGGGCATGCCGGATGAAGTGACGGAAAATTTCAAGAAACAGATTCCGCTGGGCCGCCTGGGAGATGTGCATGAGATCGTCGACGCCGCGCTCTTCCTCGCCTCGCCGATGGCGAGTTACATCACCGGGCATGTGCTGAACGTGAACGGCGGCTATTACATGGGGTAGGCGGAGTAAGGGAATGGATGAATTTCCCCCGAAGATGCGTCAACCATCCCAAATTCGAGCGAACGAAATCCCGGTTTTGGGAATCCGAAATCGTTAGGCGAAGGGAGGTTTCTTTCTTAACCCGCTCTCGCCAAGCGTGCTCCATTTTGCGCACTTGCCATGGCACGCGCTTTGCATCAGGCTGCGCCGCGATCGCTCCGTGAGCCACTCGCCAATCCTTATGAATCTGCGCTACTCTCTTCTCATTCCCGCCGCCGTCGCCCTCTTCCTGCCGGCGATCAACGCTCAAACTGCTGCGCCCACTCCGACGATCGACGAGCTGGTCGCCAAGAATCTGAAGGCCAAGGGCGGCACGGCCGCGCTCGAAGCGATCAAGACGATTCGTTTTGAGGGCCGCTTGCTGGTCAACCAGGGTCAGATCGAACTGAAATATAGCGAAACGAAAAAGCGCCCAGGGAAGGTGCGCACCGATGCCGTCCTTCAGGGAATGAACCTGGTGCAGGCTTACAACGGCACGAGCGGCTGGAAGATCTACCCGATCTTCGGCCGCAAGGATCCGGAGAAAATGTCGGCGGACGAATCGAAGTCGTTGGTCGAAGAGGCTGAGATCGGCGGACCGCTGGAGAACTGGAAAGCGCAGGGCAAGACGATCACTTACCTCGGGACGGAAGATGTCGAAGGCACGCCGGCCCATAAGCTGCAGGTCGTGCGCAAGAATGGCGACGTTAGTTACGTCTATCTCGATCCGGATTATTTTCTGGAGATCCGCATTATCGATCGCCGCCTCGAACAGGGCGCGCAGGTCGAGGTCGAAACCGACCTCGGCGACTATGAAAAGGTCAATGGCGTTTATTTCCCGTTCTCGATTGAGGCGGGGAGCAAAGGATCGAACGACAAACAAAAGACCATCGTCGAAAAAGGCGAAGCCAACATCCCGGTCGATGACTCCATCTTCGAGTTCCCCGTCAAGGCCGCGAAATAACTCAACACTCTTACCGCCATGCGATTTATTAATTTTCTCTTTCTCAGCTCACTGGCTTTTGTCGGCGCGACCTCCGGCGAACAGGCGCCCTACAGTTCCGCCACCGTTTCGGGCCTCGGCGCACGCAATATCGGCTCCGCCACCATGAGCGGTCGAGTCGCAGCGCTCGCCGCCCATCGCGGACCGTCCGGCAAACTCACGATCTTTGTCGGCGCGGCCAGCGGCGGCGTTTGGAAATCGGAGGACGGCGGCACGCATTATCGGCCGGTCTTCGATGAACAACCGGTGCAATCGATCGGCGCGATCGCGCTCGACCCGAAGAACTCGAAGAACGTCTGGGTCGGCACGGGCGAACCGTGGGTCCGCAACAGCGTCTCGATCGGCGACGGCATCTACAAATCAACCGACGGCGGGGAGACCTGGAACAAATCAGGGCTGCCAAACTCGGAACGCATTTCGCAGATCATCGTTAGTCCGAAGAGCAGCGACACGGTTTATGCGGCGGTGCCGGGCGCGCTCTGGAGCGATTCGCCCGATCGCGGTCTCTACAAAACGACCGACGGCGGCAAAACCTGGAACCTGATTCTCAAAGGCTCCAATCTTTCCACCGGCGCCTCGACCATCGCGATGGATCCGACGAACCCCGACATCCTGTTCGCTGGACTCTGGGATTTCCGGCGCCAGGGTTGGACCTATCGCTCGGGTGGCGCTACGCCTAACGATCCCTCCGGCAGCGGGTTCTTTCGCACGACCGACGGCGGCAAGACCTGGAAGGAAGTGACCCCGGAAGCCAACAAGGGTTTCCCGAAGAAACCCTACGGCCGGCTTGCGGTCGCGATCGCGCCCTCGAATCCGAAGCGGGTCTATTGCTTTGTCGAATCCACTGACAGCGCCCTGTTCGTTTCCGACGACGGTGGGCAGACCTGGCAGCAACGGGACAAAAGCCAGTGGATGGTCTGGCGCCCATTCTACTTTGCGAACCTGATCGTTGACCCGAAAAATCCAAATCGCGTCTTCAAGACCGACGGCGCCCTCATCCTGAGCGAGGACGGCGGCAAGAGCTTCGCCACCGTCGGCGGCTTCAACGGCGGGCACGGAGACGTGCACGTGGTCTGGATTGATCCGACGAATCCGCAAAACGTTATCCTGGGCGATGATGGCGGACTCTGGTATGCCTACGATGGCGGCAACCGTTGGTGGAAAGCGAATAACCTTCCTATCTCGCAGTTCTATCGCGTGAGTGCGGATGACGCTGATCCGTATCACGTCTATGGCGGACTCCAGGACAACAGTTGCTGGGTCGGCGATTCAGAATACCCCGGCGGGATCACCAACTCGCGTTGGGAGAATCTCTTCAATGGCGACGGCTTCTACACCTTTACCGACCCGGCCGATTCCAATTATGTCTATGCGGAATATCAGGGCGGCCATGTCGGCCGGGTAAATCGCCATACCCTCGAGGCGCGCATCATCCAGCCCCAGCCGAACTACAAGGAAAAGTTGCGCTTTAACTGGAACACGCCGCTGGTTGCCTCGCCTAACGAGAAAGGGACGATCTACATCGGCGCGCAATTTCTTTTCCGCTCCCGCGACCACGGCCAGAGCTGGGAACGAATTTCGCCTGACCTGACGACGAACGATCCGGAGAAACAGAAACAGGAACAGTCCGGCGGTGTGACGGTGGATAACTCCGAGGCCGAGATGCACACGACCATCTTCTCGATCAGCGAATCGCCCAAAAACAAAAACGTCATCTGGGCTGGAACGGATGATGGCAATCTCCAACTCACGCGCGACGGAGCCAAGAGCTGGAACAACGTCGTCGGCAACGTTCCCAACCTGCCAAAGAATTCCTGGGTCCGCTGGGTGCAGGCGAGCAACTTCGATCCCGCCACAGCCTACGCCGCGTTTGATCGCCATACCTTTGGCGACTTTGCGCCCTATCTCTACAAGACAACTGACTATGGCCAGACATGGAAGCCGCTGGTCACTCCTCAGGATGTAAAAGGCATTCGCGGCTACGCGCATGTGATCAAGGAAGACCTCGTGAAGCCGAATTTGCTCTTCCTTGGAACGGAGTTCGGACTCTATATCTCGATCGACGGCGGCCAATCGTGGGCCCAGTTCAAGGGCAGCCGTTTCCCGGCCGTGGCGGTGCGCGATCTCGCCATCGAGCCACAGACTAATGATCTCGTCCTCGGAACCCACGGACGCGGGATCTGGATTATCGACGACATCACGCCGCTGCGTTCGCTCACGCCAGACCTCCTAACGAAAGAAGCCACTTTCGTCCCGGGGGAACCAGTCCAGCAGCAACGCATCGAGGCCAATGGTGGCTGGCCTGAGGGGGCTGCGGCCTTTAGCGGTGAAAACCCGCCCGACGCTGCGGTCATCACCTATTACCAAAAATCGCGACACCTTTTCGGTAAGTTGAAGATCGAAATTCTCGATCCGGCCGGCAAGGTCATCGACACAGTGCCGGCGAGCAAACGCCCGGGCCTCAACCGCGTCACCTGGAATATGCATGAGAAGCCACCGCGCGTGCCACCCGCCGCGCAGGTCGCCGGCTCCGGCCTCACTGGTCCGCGAGTTCTGCCAGGTACTTACACGGTGCGAATGACCAAGAACGGCAAGCCTTATGAAATGAAGCTGATCGTCGCACTCGACAAACGCGACAAGTTCAGCGAAGCCGATCGCAAAGCACAGTATGAGGCGGCGGAGCGGGTGAAGACTCTGTTCGGCGACGAGAGCGCGCTGATGGATCGGATCATGGCTTTGCGCGCCAGCCTGGCGAAAAGCCAGCAAGCCCTTTCTTCCGACGAAATGATGCGGAACGCCGTCAGCGATTTCGACACAAAGGTGGATGCGGTGCGCAAACGGATCGTCGCCACCACGGAAGGCGGCGCAATTACCGGTGAACAGCGTCTGCGCGAACACACTGACCAGCTTTACGGCGCAATCCTGAGCTACGAAGGGCGGCCCGCTGAATACCAAATCGCAAGGATCGCTTCGCTCCAGCGCGAACTGGATGATATCGCAAAGGACTTCGCGGGCTTAATTACCAACGAACTGCCGAAGCTCAACGACCAGTTGAAGGAGAAAGGCCAGCCCGCGATCGCGCCGCCCCCCGCGAAGGTCGCAGTAAACGAACCCGAAACCGGCGGTGCTTCACTTGGCGCCATCGTCGATCGCGATTTGCCCGCCACTGGGGTGTCGCTACCGGCAAACTTCCAGCTACTCCGCTAGAACCTGGGATCGGCTGATCCGAGCGAGAGAAGCTGGACGCGCGGAAGCGCGTCCCTCCGGAGGGACCTGCTTCCGCAGATCCGGGCTTTGTCGCCGCGACATTTCGGCCTAACGAACCGCGACCGAATCAGTCCCGGACCGTTTTCATTCCGTTGCGGATGATTCGGTCGATTAATTGGGGATATGACAGACCGGCCTGGCCTGCGGAAAGCGCGAAGTCTTCGTCCGCCGCGAGAATCGGATTTGGATTCGCCTCGATGAAATAAACCTTGTTGTCTGCGGTGAGCCGCAGGTCGATACGCGCGTAGCCGTCGATCGTGAGCAGTCGGTAGATGCGTTTGCAGATCTGCTCGATCTGCGCGATCAGCGCCGGATCGAGCTCTTCGGCGAACTGATTTTGTAAACCCCAGCGTTTTCGATATTCCTCGTCCCACTTCGCCCGATAGGTCGCAATCTTCGGCTCCTCCGGCGGCACTTCGCGGAAGACCAGCTCGCGAATTGGAAAAACGGTCGGGCGCAGGTTGCCCATCAGGCTGACGTAGAGTTCGCGGCCCGCGATGTATTCCTCCGCGATGACATCGCCGTCGTGTTTTTCGTGAATGAAAGCGACGCGCTCCCGGAATTGCTCGTCGGTCTCGACAAACGATGCCTGGGCGATGCCGTGGGAAGCCTCTTCTCTTACCGGTTTAATCAGGAGCGGGAACTTCAGTTGCCGCGGCCGCGCGATGCGCTGTCCGCGCGGGATCACGACGAAGTTCGGGGTGTGAATGCGATGATAGCTGAGGATTTTTTTCGAGATGCCCTTGTGTTTGCAAAGAACGAGCCCGGTCGCTCCACAACCGGTAAAGGGCACGCCCTGCATCTCGAGCAACGAGACAATGTTTTGATCGAATCCGCGGTTGTTCTTGAACTGGTCGGCGAGGTTGAAAAGAACATCCGGCGCGAACGTTTCCAGCTTTTGCCGGAGCAGATCAAGATTGTCGAAAATGGCGAGATGCGCGGCCGTGTAACCGAGCGCGCCAAGCGCGCCGAGGACGTTCGCCTCGGTCTTCCAATCCTGCGTCTTGAGCTCCGCGCTCAGGTCCTGGTCGATCGTAGTCGGACCGACGGCGTCGAAAAGCGCGAGGACTTTGAGCTTCTTTTTCACCTTACTTGGTGCGTTTGAATTTGCCGGTGAAAAGGTAATTCATCACCAGCGTCGTGATAAAAGCGGAGACGCGAAAATCCTGCTGCGGATCGTCGTTCAGCACGTGGAGATCGAGCTGGTCGCAGCGGTCGATGAGCCGCGCGAGGAGTTTGTTCACCCGGAATTTTCTCTCATTTGTCCACTGGCAGACCGAGTTCAAAAGCCGTCGTCGTCGTCGTCGCAGATAGGCGCTGGCGGTGATCCCGCCCGGTCCGGCCGGCGCAGGGAAGAGCTGCCGCAGGTCGGCGTCGTAGAAATCGGGATAGGTATCTTCGTAAAGCTTGCGCTTGCGCGCGTAATAGGTCTTGAGCTTGAGGTTCAGGCAGTCGTGCTCGGCGACGCGATACTCTGGCAGGTGCAACGGCGGATTCCCGGCGAGCGATCGCATCAGTTCGTCGACGTATTCGAGTTTTTGCAGCGCCTTCCAACCCGCGTAACGTCGGCGCCAGTCCAGCCCCGGCGTGAGCCAGACGGCGAAAGTCTCGGCGAAATCTTCGTCCGGATGGCTCTGCGCATACCAGTCGTCCAGATGCACGACGTAGCTGCGGCTGAACGGGCGCGGCCGGTAGAAATCAGGCGTCTCTTCGCGCGATGTCCGCCCAAAAGTCTGCTGCCACTTTTTCTTTCGCGGCAGCTGGTAGGCGTAGCTGTAGGCGTGCGCCGCCTCGTGCCGCATCAGTTTCATGAACCACTCCGGCGTTCCGCCCTCGACCTCGAGCATCATCGTCCGCTCCAGCGCGCGCAGCCGGTCGTGGACGAGAAAAAAAGGAATGAAGATCGCCGGGATGCCGACCGGCACGAACCATTCGTCGCCGATGTGGCAGGGCGGGCGCAAAACCAGCCCGCGAGCGTAAAGCTCGTCGTAAAGTTGACGGATGAGCGATTCGAGAGTCGTACCTTCGAGCCGCAAGGCGAGTTTGGAAATGCGGCGTTCGAGAAGTTCCTGATCGCTCAGTAATGCCCAATCATCCGCTTCCATTTCGCGCACGGTAGCAGTCTGCCTAAGGTCCTGTCACGCATTCGCGCCGAGGCGCGCGGCAGATCGGCGACTCAGCGTATTCCCAATCGGGTGCGTAACCTTTCCGCGATTCTTGCCATTTCAACCTCGTCCAACTCGCCAAGGCGACGAACAAGCTTCGCGATGGACACCGATTGAACTTGCTGGAGATGAAACACGCCGGGTTTCAGAAAATTTTTCGCGCAAGCGTTCTCCCATCGATTGCCCCGAACTGCCGTGGTGTGCGGCACGACTGTCACCAGTGCTAATTCGTCATCGGCCGGAAAATTAGTCAACAGCAAACAAGGACGGACTTTCGCCGCCAGTCCGAGATCGACCACCCAAACCTCACCGCGCCTTGGCTGGGCCATCGCCTTCTATCTGATCTAAAATCTGGAAACCTTGATCAGCAGTTTCATCCGCTGTCTTCAGAGCGTCGGCATCAGCCTCCAATTCCAGCAGACGCCGCGCAATCTCTCTCCGCTCGTGTACCGTCATTCGCGGCAATTCGGCCATTATCTCGGCGGCACTCACAGCGACAGCTTAATATCGAGCGTCTCAACTCACAATAAGCAACTCTCAGCCACCCCTCGGAGGGTTACAGCAGCGCGTCTGCCGCAGGGAAGTTGAAGAATTCTGGATCAACGTCGAACAACTGCACAGGACGACGAACCACACCGATGCCATTGCGAATCATGCTTTCTGCTATGGCGTCGCCGTCCAGCAAAAGAAGAGAAATCGCACCCTTCTTGATGGACGCGGCTTCTGCATCAGAAGTAAACCGTCCCGTAGTTAGAAAAACACCGTGGTCGTAATCGCCTTGGATTGCTCCACGAAACTTGTCGATCTCTGGTCGACTCACGGGATTTCGCCGCCACCGTTTAGCTTGAAACGCAGAACGGATCGTAACGACCCCCTGACGAAACAGCCCGTGTCCATCAATGCCGCGATCAGCCCCTCGATTGGTGACCTGCAACTGCTCGTAGCCGAGCGGACCCAGCAAAGAGACGCAGAACTGCTCAAAGTCTGTCGATCCCAAGTTATGGAGCTCTGAGATAGTGCGACGTTTGACCTCCGCCTCGTTCTCGTAAACCAAGTCTTTCAACGTTGCTTGATTCGCCAGCAGCAGTTCTTCTGTAACATTCCCCGCAGAGCCAACGGCGCGTGCGCGACCTCTGGCCGTTAGTTTCCAGAGACCGCGCGTCGATCCGTCGATCTCACCCTTCTCTACCAGCTTCTGCCGACTCCATTGCACGAGATTGTGCCACCGAAACGTAGAAGGGCTGCTTGCCAGACGCGCTGTCAAATCTTCCTCGGTCAGCTGGGAGAACATCCCGGCAAGCTTGGGGTAGAGTTCTTTTGGCTCCGCTTTTCCGCCAAGCTCCTGCAATGTCTTAAGGAGCGGCAATTCGATTTCGCTCTGCTTCGGGAAGCTCATCACTCTTGAACTTCGTCGGCGCTTTCACTGCGGAGGTGCTTCCGTGCCCGCAACATTATCTCTTGATCCCAGTCGATTTTTTCCCGCTCGCAATACTGCAACAGGCCTATAACAAGACCGCAGACTGCATCCTCTGGCGCCTCGGTCAGGTCGACCATGTCTCCTATTCCCTGCATTATCCTGTCTCCTTCCGTCATCTCAGCCAGGATCTCAGGGTCGGAGATCAATACGTGGGCCTTCAGCGCCAGTTCGGCGACCGCAGCTTCTTCTTCCTCCTCTTTGCGGGCGCTTTTTCTTGAACTCGAAGGCGCGCGGGGAGTTTTCGTCGCGGCGGAGGATTTCGGCATGGTGATGCTTAACACGTGACGATTTCGAAGGCTACGAAATTGCACGGCGGAGGCGATCTCTGCCTGCGGGTTTTCGAAGCCGAAGCGAGCCGTGCCTTCGCAAAACAACGACTCGACTTTGACCACCGAAGAAAGATGAATCCAAATCCGGCGTGGATTGCATCTCATCGAACGAGCCAACCGATCTATGAAATTCCTAATCCACGTCTGCTTGATCGCTTTCTTCGGCACGAGTCTGTCCGGCCAAACTCCAGTCCCCAGTCCCCCTCCGATCCAGGTCATGATCCTGGGCACCTATCACTTCGGGAACCCCGGCCTGGACTTGCACAACATGAAGGTGGACAGCGTGCTCACACCGGCCAAACAGGCCGAACTGGCCGATGTCGCGGCGCGTCTGGCGAAGTTCAATCCGACAAAGATCGCGGTCGAGGCGTTGTCCGATCGCGTCGACTTCGGGGTGAAGAAGTTCGCGGACTATTCGCCGAAGGATCTGATGACGAACCCGGACGAACGGGTGCAAATCGCGTTCCGTCTCGCTCATCAACTCGGTCAGAACATCGTTTACGGCATCGATGAGCAGAGCAAAACGATCGATTATTTTCCGTTCGATAAAGTTGACGCCTACGCCAGGGCGCACGGTCAAACTGAAGCGCTTGCCCGCCTGCAAGAGAACGTCGAGCGAACGGTGAAAGAGATGGGAGCCGCGCAGAAAACGACGCCTATTCGAATCATGCTCGCGAATGAAAACGAGCCCGCCCGCATTTTGGCAGACCAGCAGAATTTCTACTACGGGCTGCTCGCGTTTGGAGATGAAAAGGAACAGCCGGGAGCGGAGCTGAACGCGGCCTGGTATCAACGCAACGCCAAGATCTTCGCCAAGCTCGTCCAAATCGCTCGACCCGGTGATCGCGTTCTTGTCACCTTCGGCGCCGGCCACGCGTTTTGGCTGCGGCACTTCGTCCAAAACACGCCCGGCTTCGAACTCATCGAACCGAACCGATACCTGCGCTAAAGGCCAGCTTCACTGCCAGATGGGGCCAGAGACAAAACTCGACAGCAGCGACGTCTCTTGTTTGAATCCAGACGCGCCCGACGGTGCGTCTCAACCTTGTTCGTCGTATGCTCACCGACCTTCGTTTTGCTCTGCGACAGCTGATCAAATCGCCCGGCTTCACTCTTCTGGCGGTCGTCACCCTCACGCTTGGGATCGGGTTGAACACCGCCATCTTTAGCCTGGTCAACGATTTGTTTCTGCGCAGCCTTCCGTTCAAAGATCCCGGTCGCCTGGTCCATTTTTATTCCGGAGATAAAACCGCCGAGGCGATTGAGTGGCCGCTCTCGGCGCCGCGCTTTCAGCTTTATCGCGAAGGCCAGACGATTTTCGACGGGTTTGCGGCCGACAATCCTGTCGCCCTGACGCTGACCGGCCGGGGCGATCCCGTTCAGATCTTCGGCTTCAGAGTGACGGCGAATTATTTCGACGTGCTCGGGGTGCGGCCGACTCTCGGGCGCAATTTTTTGCCCAGCGAAGAGGAAGGCGCTGATGTCGCGCTCGTCTCGGACCACTTCTGGAAGAGCCGGCTCGGAGGTGATCCAAACGTCCTTGGGAGCAGCATTACGCTCGACGGCGTCGCGCACACCATCGTTGGCGTGGTGCCGAATATGCCAGTGCCGTGGGTCGGACCGAATGGCAACGAAGTTTGGACAACCAAGCCGTTTGTGCTCGCCGGGTTCTCCCACGAACGCATGATGCGCGGAACCGGGTTCCTGCGGGTGGTGGGAAGATTGAAAACTGGCCTGACGATTGAGCAGGCCCGGGCCGCCTTGCCTTCGCTCGAGCAAAGTTATCGCCGCCAAAACCCGGGGAAAATCGACGCCGACCTGAGGACTATCATCACGCCGTTTCCCGAGGATGCGACCGGCAAATTGCGACCGGCTTTCGCCACCCTCTTCGGCGCGGTTGGCGTTGTGCTCCTCATCGCCTGCAGCAATGTCGCCAATCTTCTCCTGGTGCGCTTCAGCGGGCGACGCCGCGAGATCGCTCTCCGCATGGCCCTGGGCGCCTCGCGCACGAGCGTCCTGCGACTTTTTGTTTTGGAAAGTCTTCTTGTCAGTGTGCTCGCTGGATCGTTAGGCGCCTTCCTCGCCTGGCAACTGATTCCGCTCGTTCCGAAAATCACGGCCAACTTTCTTCCGCTCGAATCCAGCGACGTGAGCGTCTCACTGCCGGTGCTCGGCTTCACGCTCGCTCTTTCGCTTCTCACTGGATTGGCGATGGGAATTTATCCCGCCTGGCAAAGCTCGCGTGCCGATCTGGTGGACGGATTGAAGGAAGGAGGCCGCGGGAGCAGCGGCAGCCTGCGGCAACAGCGCTTCCGCAAAATCCTTGTCGGTGCGCAGGTCGCCCTCTCGGTCGCGTTGCTGGCGAGCGCGGCTTTGCTCATCGCCAGTTTCGTCAGGCTAAGTCAGCAACCGCTCGGCTTCCGGCCCGATCATCTCTGGGTCGCGTTCATCACCTTTCCGCAGGCGCGCTATCCCGATGAGCCTTCCCGTGCCCGGTTCGCTGACCAGTTCCAAAAGGCCGTGCGCGCGATTCCTGGTTTCCAAGACGCAGCGGTGAGCAGCGACGCTCCCCTCACTGGTGGAAACGGCGCGACGCTTTATGCGCGGCCTGATGGCAACGTGCCCCCGATTCCCGAACGCGCTACCGCGCCCTCCCACGACATCATGCCCGGTTATTTTCGCACCTGGGGAATTCCGATCATCGCCGGCCGCGATTTTAATGAGCACGATCTCGCTGCTCAGCCCAATGTGATGCTGATCAGCCAGGCGGGCGCGCACAAAGTTTTCGGGAACGAGAATCCAATCGGCAAAACCCTGCTCGTCACGAGCGCCAGCACCCCGACTGAAATCATCGGCATCGTCGGCGATGTGCGTTCCGGCAAGGTCGCCCAGCCTAACGACATGGAATTCTACCGGCCGTGGGCGCAGGAGAATTTTCCTTTCATGAGCATCACAGTGCGGAGCCAAATGAACCCCGCCGCTGTCACAAATCTGGTGCAGCGCGCCCTCAATCGGATCGATCCGACGATGGCGCTCGCTCAACCGCAGTCGATGGACGAAATCGTCCGGCTGGCGCTCGGGGAAGCGCGTCTCATGATGATGTTGCTCGGCGTTTTCGCGAGCGTGGCTTTGTTACTCGCGACGGTCGGCATCTATGGCGCAGTCGCCTATACGGTCGAGCAACGCACTGGCGAGATCGGTGTCCGGATGGCACTCGGCGCGCAAACCCTCGATGTCGTGCGCCTCGTCGTTGGCCAGGGAATGAGACCGGTCCTCTTCGGTTTGATGATCGGACTCGCAGCTGCGCTCGCGCTCGGTCGATTGATCGCCTCCCAGCTCTACGAAGTCTCGGCGCACAGCCCGTTCCTGCTCGGAGCAACGGTCGTGATCCTGGGCGCCGCGGCGCTCTTCGCCTGTCTCTTCCCCGCCCGCCGCGCCAGCCGGCTCAATCCAGTGATCGCATTGCGAACGGAATAGACAAGAGAGCGTGGCGTATTGCTCCGGGGAGCGCGTGCGCCTCGCACGCTGGCGATGGCGCCTCGCCATCGCGAACTTTTGCCACTCACTTAACGCTTCATTCTCTCTCGGAGCCGCCCCGACTTTCCGGCGGTGGCGCCGGAAAGAGCGCGCGAGGCGCACGCGCTCCCCAATCCCAAAGTCACGCTCCGAGTCTCCTGTCTCTCCACCCCTTTTTCTGATGCTGAGCAGATACCCTGCTCGAGCCGAGCCGCCATGTGGACGCGCCGAAGCCCGTTCCCGGCTCGCAGAAGCAGGAAAACAGCCAGGCGGAACGCCGCCTCGCAATTACCGCCTAACGACGCATCAGCCGCCCATCAAATAAGCGATTCCAGCTGCTACCGTCCTCGGACATTTCCATGCTGGTCTTGAGGCAGCCCGGTTCGCTCAGGTCGTAAGTCAGACGCACGTGCGTCGCGCCGCCGTGGGAGAGCTGCAGGACATCGCCCTCGAACTTTCCTTTGAAGATCTCCGGGGGCACGCCCATGCAATCGAACCAGCTCAATGTGTAAAGGTCCTCCTTCGGATCGTAGGTGTAAACGCCATGACCAGTGAACGTGACGACACCGTTACGCTCCTGCTCGTAGTCGAAGACAAGGGCAAAACCATTGAGCGCCATCCGGCCCGTGATACGGCCCAGAGCGGCTCCGCCTTTCGGATCCCAGGGCGAGGGCTCCATTTTTTCCTCTCCTTCCCAACGGCCGGCCAGCCTCTCCAGTCTGCGATGACCATCACTCGGTTTTGGCATTTCCATTGCCGGATCATGCCGGAAGCGAGCCCAATCGAGAAGCCTATTCCACCACCCGCACGCCTTCGTTCGCGGTGCGTCGGGCATAAAGCTCGCTCAACCGTCGCGTCATAGGGCCGATCTTGCCCTTGCCGATGGTGCGACCATCGATCGTCGTTACGCCCGCCAGTTCGCCCATCGTCCCGGTGCAGAAGACTTCGTCGGCGGAATGGAACTCCTCAATCGTCAGGTCCGCTTCGCGGTGCGGGATCTGTTGCGCGGCACAAATTTCCAGGACGGTGGCGCGGGTGATCCCCTCGGGACAGGCAAGGACCCGACTGGTCGCGACTTCGCCCTGCCTAACGAGGAAAAGATGCGTCGCGTTCGTTTCCGCGACAAAGCCGCGCAGGTCGAGCAGAATGGCGTCGTCGGCGCCGGCCTGGTTCGCTTCGATCTTGGCCAGGATCGAGTTGAGCAAGTTGGCGTGATGAATCTGCGGATCGAGGATTTCCGGCGGCGGCCGGCGCATCCTGCTCGTGATCAGGTTGAGACCGCTCTTCGCGTAAACGGGCGCCTTGTGCTCCGCAAGGATGATCAGGGTTGGGCCGCTCTGGTTGAGACGCGGGTCCATTCCGGAGGTGATCTTCACTCCGCGAGTGAGGGTAAGTCGAATGTGCACCCCGTCGCGCATCTGGTTGGCCGCCAGTGTGCGTTTGATTTCATCAATCAGCTTCTCGTTAGGCGGAATCTCCGCGAAGGCGAGCGCGGTGGCGGAACGCCGCAGGCGCTCGAGATGCTCGCGCAACTTGAAGATGCGGCCGTCATAGAGTCGCAACCCTTCCCAAACCGCATCGCCGCCCTGCACCGCGGAATCGAACGGACTCACTCCCGCCTCGTCGCGATGCCAGAGTCGGCCGTTGATGTTCACCATCAGGTTGCGGTTCTTTTCGTTGAATTGTTGCAGCATTTTCTTACCGCCGATTACACGGATGGCGCGAATGACTCCAATCTTATTAGCGAAATCTGCGTAATCCGCGGTTCAATGCAGGCGATACCGATAAAGCTGCTCGTAGCATTCGCGGCAGCGGGCTTCGATTTCTCGCAGTCGCTCCGGCACTTCGACGGCCCGCGCGCGATAAGGCGCGAACCCGGTCGATTGCGCCACTTCGCCATACCAATGTTTCGCCCAGACTCCATCGGTCTCGCGCAGGCCGGGCGGCCAACTCAGCATCGCCGGATCAAACTCGACCCCGACCGCCTGCGCAAAGGAGTCGCAGGATGCGCTCCGGGATTCTGCAAGACATCCCGCGCGTCGATCACCGCTGGCGCAACTCCCGATCGTTCACGCACCCAATCGAAAATCTCGGCCTGTTGCACAAAGCCAAGATCGTCCAGCGCCGGTTCGTCATTCTTCCTGACATAGGAAGCAATCACCTCCGCCGGATCGCGAATCAGAAAGCAATTCGTCAGGCCGGCGAGCCAGTCGCGCCCCATCTCCGGCAAGAGATGATGGGTCATCTGCTTTTGGTAAAAAATCGCTTCTGCCTGGGCGGGAGATTGCGGTCCGTCAGGCCGGCCACTACTTTCCGCCAATCCGTTTCCCCATGAGCGACCACCTCCTCCGCCAGCGGATGTTTTTTCCCCGTCGCCTTGAGATAAAACGCATAAAGCGGCTCATCCACCACCACGGTGTCGGCGCGGTTCCCCCACGACCGCATCATCGCGGTCGAGATATTGCGCGGCCCGGACCACATCGCGAGACGCAGGATAGGATTCTTGTCGTTAGGCGGATTGACCATCGGGCCGATCCTGGTGCAGTGTATCAGTCAAATTGAAACCGCATGGCAGAGCCTGGACTCGCCGCGGCCAGTCCTTCCGGAGGGACGCGCTTCCGCGCGTCCAGGCTCGCACCCGCAGTCGACGGTCTCGGTTCAATTGATACACTGCACTAGCGCTCGCCCGCTATAAGTTCCACTTCAGCGGAGGCCAGACTCCTTGCAGCCGACGATCTCAGTCGCTAACCAAGCCCATGCTCGAAACATCGGAAGCGCAGGCCGCCAGCGACAAATCCAGCCTCGTCCTCTGGACTTGCGCCGGTCTCGCCCTGCTCGTCCATCTCCTGACCAACCAGCGTTACGGCTATTTTCGCGACGAACTTTATTTCATCGCCTGCGCGCGCCACCTCGATTTTGGCTACGTCGATCTGCCGCCGCTGAGCATGCTCCTGCTTCGTTTCGAGATGATGGTTTTCGGCGACTCGCTCTTTGCCGTCCGCATTTTCTCCGCGCTCGCGAGCGCGGGCATGGTCGCCCTGACCGGTCTGCTCGCGCGCGAACTGGGCGGTCGCATCTGGGGAGTGTCCCTGGGGTGCATCGGCGCCCTGACGAGTCTCTACTTCCTCGCGATCGGCAATTTCTACACACCGCAGGTTTACGAGCCGCTCTTCTGGACTGGTGCGATCTACTTTCTCGTCCGCATCATCAACGGCGCCCCAGGGCGCACCTGGATTTGGTTCGGCGTCATGGTCGGCCTCGGCCTGCAAGACAAACATTCGATGGCGTTTTTTGCCGCCGCCATCGTGCTCGCGATCCTCTTCACGCCGGAGCGCCGTCACTTCGGACAAAAATGGATTTGGCTGGCCGGCCTCGTCGCGTTCCTGATCGCGTTGCCTAACGTGCTCTGGCAAATCGAACACGGCTGGCCCACCTGGGTCTTGCTCAACAACATCGCGCACAGCAACAAAAACGTCGTCCTCACTCCGCTGCAGTTTATCGCTCAGCAATTTACCCTCATGAACCCCGGAACCGCGCCGCTCTGGCTGGGCGGATTGATCTGGCTCGCTCGTGGCGCGCGACGGCCGGCGCTTCCGCGTCATCGGGTTCACTTATCTGATCGCGCTCGCCGAATTCATCGTCATGCACGGCAAAAACTATTACCTCGGCCCAGCCTACCCGATGTTGTTCGCGGCCGGCGGGGTCGCCGCGGAACGCATCTTTGCGATGCGCCTGCGCTGGCTCAAGCCGGCCCTCGCGCTGGTGATGATCGCGTCGGCGGCGGTTCTCTCGCCGATCGTGCTCCCGATCCTGCCGCCGGAAAGAGCTGCTCGCCTACCTGCGCGAGCTGCACTTCAAAGTCCCGAAAACCGAGACCTCGTTCACGGCCGCCTTGCCGCAGCTTTACGCCGATCAATTCGGCTGGAAGGAAATGGTGCGCTCGGTCGCGCGGGTTTACGAGAGCCTCTCACCTAGAAGAACAAAAACGGGTCGCGATTTTTTGTCAGGATTACGGTGAGGCCGGCGCGATCGATTTCTTCGGGCCGAAGTACGGATTGCCGCCCGCGCTTTCCGGGCACCAAAATTATTTCTACTGGGGACCGGGCAAATACAGCGGCGAAATCATGATCGTGCTCGATGACGAGGCGAACGATGAGCGCGAGCAATTTCGCTCGGTCGAAGATCGCGGTCCGGTCGAGAGCAGCAATTGGGCGATGCCGGGGGAACAGCGGCAGCACATTTACGTCTGCCGCGATTTCAAGGGCGGCCTGCGGGAGCTCTGGCCGAAGGTGAGGAAGTGGTTGTGAGCTGCTGCGACGTCGTCACAACGGAGGGACATGCTTCCGCATGTCCCGGACGCGCGGCCGTAACGGATGCGAAGCAACGGCCGGGCTTGGAAAGCCCGGTCGCTCGAGAGAGCGCTACGGCCAGCGCGTCCCTCCGGTTGCTCAAAGATTCGCACAAATTCCACCATCCGTTGCCGCATTTTCTCATCCGGCAGCCGGCCCACGCCGCCCGCCATGTTGTCTTCCAAATGCGCAAGTTGCTCGTCGCTGGAATCGCGCAGGTCACCGCAGCATTCCCCAGAATCCACTTGAGAAGAAATTGCGCCCACGATTTGCAATCGAACTCCGCCGCCCACTCCGGGAGCGGCTTCGCGCGCAGACGCGAGAAGAGATCGCCCCGGGCAAAGGGCCGGTTGATCAGGACCGCGACGCTCTTCTCCCGAGCCAGCGGCAGGATCGTTTTCTCCGCTCCGCGCTCCGCGATCGAGTAATTGATCTGGAGGAAGTCGAGCTTCTGCCGTCGCAGGATTCTCTCCACTTCTGGAAAGGAAGACTCGTTGTAATGGGTGATGCCGAGATAACGAATACGGCCCTCCTCCTTCCAGGCGCGGAGCGTTGCGAGCTGAGTGTCGAGATCGACCAGGTTATGCACCTGGATAAGGTCGAGGCGCTTTGTTCGCAGGCGCGCGAGCGAGCGCTCCATCTCGTCGATCCCAGCCTGCTTGCCAGTCGTCCAGACTTTGGTCGCGAGGAAGAGCGAATCTCGCAGATTAAATTCACTCGTCAGGTCGCCGACCACGCTCTCGGCCCGGCCATACATCGGCGAGGTATCAATGACTTTGCCGCCGAGCTGGACGAAACGGCGGAGCACTTCCTTGAGCGGCCCTCTTTCGTCAGGCGATTCGCTCACGTCGAAGGTCCCCGAAGTGCCGAGGCCAACTACGGGAATTTTCTCGCCCGTGGAAGGAATGGCGCGCTTCCGCATCTCGTTAGGCGCTTCCGCTGCGTTCATCGACATGGGAAGGAGCGTCAGCGCGGCCGCGCCACCAAGCAGGCGGGTCGCTTCCCGCCGGGTGATGCCGGAAGGTTGATCGGGCATCGAGCAAACTGGTCCGAACCCTTCAGTCCTTCAACCGGTTCGCCTGGCTTCGTGTCCGCAGATCGACGCCGCGGCTGCCACCTATTCCGTCCGCAGTGCGACCATGGGACTGATTCGGGTAGCGCGTTGCGCAGGGAGCCATGTCGCGAGCAACGCAGCCGCCGCGAGCACCAACGGCGCGATCGTGAAGGCCAGCGGATCGAGCGCGCCGACGTTGTAGAGCATTCCGCTGATCAGTTTGCCCGTTGCGGCCGCCAGCAGCACGCCGAGCAACACTCCGCTCGCCAACATCACGGTGCCTTCGCGCAGGATCATCCACTGCACCGTCCCGCGTTGAGCGCCCAAGGCCATGCGAATCCCAATCTCCCGCGTCCGTCGCGCAACGGAGTAGGCCTTCACGCCATAAACTCCAACCGTCGCGAGCACCAGAGCCAGCCCGCCAAAGACACTGAACAACGCCGCGCCAGCGCGCACGATCCAAAGCTCGATATTGCCATCGAGATGTTGGGCAAATGTTTTCAAACTCAGGATGGGAAGCGCGCCGTCAACGTCATGCACGGTGCGGCGAATCAAATCCGCGGCCGCACGCGCGTCGCGACCGGCGCCCGGGGCAAATTTGACGTGAAAGAAGACGTTACTCTGGAAACCGCCGGAAAACGGGAGATAGAGCGTGCCGTTGGAATCTTTCTCAAACAAACTGCTCTGCGTGTAAGGCACGATGCCGACAATCTCGATCGGAGCCTTCGCGTCGCCGCCGCGCATCGCGTTGGACGAATCCTTGCCCGCAAACTGAATCTGTCGACCCAGCGCATCGCCCTCGGGCCAGAGCTTCTTTGCCAGCACTTCATCAACGATCGCCACTCTCGGTGAAGTCTGATGCATCGCTTCCGTCAGCGGTGAACCCGCGCCCACGTAGCAAGGGCAGGCCCACAGTCTTGAAATAATCCGCGCCCACGCTGTTCCAAGTCGCAGTGAAGGCGCGACCCTCGGCGGCCGTCGCGGGCCGGGCGTCCGGTGCCGGATTCACTCCGGCCCGTCGCACCGACTTGTCCAAGTCGATCATCCCGAATGGGACCGTGGAAGAGATGCTGGCGTGTTCGACGCCGGGCAAGGCAGCGAGCCGTTCTTCCAGTGTTCGGTAAAGCTCTTGGGCGCGTGCCTGATCGTATGTCGCGAGGCTGGCATCGACTTCCAACAGATAATCCGAGCTTGTCTGCAACCCGGTATCGACATTGGCCGCCTTGTTCGCCCCGCGAATGAAAAGCGCGGCTGCGGTCAGCAGCGCGAGCGAAAATGCGATCTGCACCACGACGAGCGGATTGCGCGGCAGCCATCTTGCGCGCCTCACGACGGTGTCTTCTCCCGCGTGCTCCTTTAAGTCTGCAATCACCGCGGACTTCGATAACTTCAGTGCCGGCCCGAGCGCGAAGGCCAGGGTCCCGAGCAAACAAAAGACCAATGTCGCAACGAGGACCGGCGCACTCAGGCCGCTTTGCCAGTAGAGATCGATCGGCAATTTCCCGCCTAACGACGCCACGAGAAGATCCGACGACCAAAGACCAAGCAATAACCCGAAGGCCCCGCCCGCCAGCGCAAGAAGGAAGCCTTCCACCAGTAACTGACGCACGACACGCCAGCGGCTGCTCCCCAGCGCGAGCCGGATCGCGATCTCCTTGCGCCGGGCTGCGCCCCGCGCGAGCAGCATGTTGGCAAGGTTAAGGCACGCGACCAGCAGGACGACGCCCGACATCCCGAATAGCAGTGGCGCCAGTCTCTTGATATTGCGGCCGCTGCTCGGGCTCGTGCTCAGGGAAAATCGCGAGAGCGGCGCAACCATAAAGGTCTGATCCTTTTGTTCGACGGGATACGTGCGTTCGAGATTTGCCGCCAGGTTCTTCAAGGCTGGCGCCGCCGCGGCCGCGGTCATACCCGGTTTCAACCGCCCGACGATCATGAACTGCCGGCCCGCGCGATCAGTCAGCTTGTCCTTGTTCTCGGTTTCGAAATCGTTCGCAACCTGATCGTAGACCCCGAGCGGAAGCCAGATCTCCGGAGCGAAAATCTGCGTCGTGCCGGTGAATCCTTGCGGGAGAATCCCGATCACGGTGTAAGGACGCGCATCGATCCTGATGACGGAGCCGAGCAGTGCGGGATTGAACCCTTCCCGCTTCCAATAGTTATAACTCACGATCGCAACCGCCGAGTCGCGACCGGGCGTTTCCTCCTCCGGCCGAAAGGCTCGGCCCAGCATTGGTTTCACTCCCATGACCGAGAAATAATTGGCGCTCACCACGTCGGTAAACGCGCGCCGCGTGTTGCTTTTTTCGCCCAGGCCGACCATCGCGAGATTGTGCGCCATCACCCCGGAGAAGACGCTGTTCCGATCGCGGATATCGAGATAAGTCGGATACGAGAATCCGCGAAAGCTCTCCGGATTTTTCCTGTCCTGGGAAAAGACCTGCACCACCTCGCCCGGCTTCGCGTAATGCGGCGGCTGGAAGAGCAGCGTGTTCATGAGACTGAAGATGGCCGTGTTCGCACCGATCCCGAGCGCGAGCACAAAAACCGCCGCCGCGGCAAAAGCCGGTGCCTTCACGAGCTGTCGAAACGCAAATTTAAAGTCGTGAAGCATACCGATCTGATGCTTCCCGCAGAGATTTGGATTCAAAAAAGTGTAACGATCTCGCACCGGCGAATGGGACGCTCTGCTTTCCAGGTTCGTCGGGCGATGGAAAAAGGTCGCTCGTTCATGCTCGGAAATGCTTGCTTCGATTGCAAATGAGTCGCTAGCCTAAGAGCTAACACTCGCTGCGATGAAGACGACCAACAAAGTCAGCCTGGTCGCTCTCATGCTGGCGTTTACCCTCGCCGGCGCGGGAGTTCTCAACGCCAGGGAGCCTATCTTCGAAGGGCTTGGCACCTACCAGCGCAAAATCACGACCGACTCGCCCGAGGCGCAGCGCTATTTCAATCAGGGCCTCGCCTTTTATCACGGCTTCAATCACCGCGAAGCGATTCTTTCTTTCCAGGAAGCCGCGGAGCTCGATCCGAAATGTGCGATGGCGCACTGGGGCATTGCGCTCGCCTCTGGCCCGCACATCAACTTCCCGCTCGTTCCGCCGCCGGCCGCGGAACTGGCCTGGAAGGAACTGAAGCTTGCGCAGGAGAACGCGAAGGACGGATTGCCGGTGGAGCGCGACCTGATCGAGGCGCTCAGCCATCGCTATGCCAACCCGCAGCCGGACGATCGCATTCCGCTTGACCAGGCTTACGCCGACGCAATGCGGAAGGTTTGGAAGAAATACCCTAACGATCCCGATGCCGGAGCTTTGTTTGCGGAAGCGATGATGGATTTACGTCCGTGGAACCAATGGACGTCGCAAGGTCAGCCGAACGCCGGCACGGACGAAATCCTCGCCACTCTCGACGAGGTCTTAAAGCTTAATCCGAAACACCCGTTCGCGAATCATCTCTACATCCACGCGCTCGAAGCTTCGCCGCATCCGGAACGAGCCGCCGCCGCCGCGGATCGCCTGCGCACTTTGCAACCAGGGATTGCCCATATGGTCCATATGCCATCGCACATCGACATTCGTTGCGGTCGCTGGCAGGAGGCGATTGATACCAACCTGCATGCGATTGAGGCAGACCGCCGTTATCGCGAGGTCGTCGGCATGCCCAAAGGTCTCGTCCCGCTCTACGCGGCGCATAATCGTCACATGCTCGCCTACGCCGCGATGATGACGGGGCAGCGCAAGCTCGCAGTCGATCAAATCCGCACCATGGTGACGGAATTTCCGTCCGATTTCATGCAGCAAAACGCGATGATCGCGGAAGGTTACGCGGCCATGCCACTCGAGGTGCTGGTCCGTTTCGGGCGCTGGGACGAGATCCTCGCCGAGCCGGACAATTACCCGGACTACATGCCATTTACTCGAGCCTTCCACCAGGCCGCCCACGCCGTCGCCCTGGCCGCGAAGCGCGAACCGGATAAGGCGCGCAGTGCCCAGGGCATTTTTCTCGAACGCAAGAAGTTGGTGCCGAAGGATGATTTCATCTGGGGCAACAACAGTTGCGAAGCGATTCTGGGCGTCGTCACGCCGATGGTGGAAGGCGAGATCCTCGTCGCGGAAGGAAAGATCGATGAGGGCGTCGCTCAGTTGCGCACCGCGGTCGCGGCAGAAGACGGACTCAAATATGACGAGCCGCCGGGCTGGCTGATCCCTGTTCGGCATTCGTTAGGCGCGGTCCTGATGCGCAACCGGAAATTCGCCGAAGCAGAGCAAGTTTATCGCGACGATCTCGCGCGCCTGCCGGATAACGGCTGGTCGCTTTATGGGCTAGCCAAGAGCCTGCGTGCGCAGAACAAGAGCCCGGAGGAAGCGAAATCGACAGAGGAGAAATTCAAAAAGGTCTGGGCCAAAGCCGATACAATCATTACTAGTTCCTGCCTTTGTCAGCCCTTATGAAACCGACCAATCAAATCAGGATTCTGCTCATGCTGGCGTTCTTACTCGCCGGCGCGGGAGTGCTCAGCGCCAAAGAACCGCTCTTCGACGGGCTTGGCACCTACAAACGCAAAGTCACGACCAACTCGCGGCAGGCGCAGCGCTATTTCAATCAGGGCCTCGCCTTTTATCATGGCTTCAACGACGGCGAAGCGATCCGTTCCTTTCAGGCCGCCGCGCAAGCCGATCCGAAATGCGCCATGGCGCACTGGGGCATCGCGCTCGCCTGCGGACCGAATATCAACCTTCCAACAGTCTCGCCTCCGGCCGCGGAGTTGGCCTGGAAGGAAATCAAGCTCGCGCAGGAGAACGCGGAGCACGCATCGCCGGTAGAGCGCGATTTGATCGAGGCGCTCAGTCATCGTTATGCCAATCCGCAGCCGGAAGATCGCGCGCCGCTCGACCAGGCCTATGCGGACGCGATGCGAAAAGTCTGGCAGACTTACCCGAAGGATCAGGACGTCGGCGTCCTCTTCGCCGAGGCGATGATGGATTTACGGCCATGGAATCAATGGACGCCGGAAGGGCAGGCAAATCCGGGCACCGACGAAATCCTCGCGACGCTCGAGGCCGTCCTGAAGCTCAATCCCAAACATCCGTTCGCAAATCATCTCTACATCCACGCGGTCGAGGCCTCGCCGCATCCGGAGCGGGCCGATCGCAGCCGCGGATCGCCTGCGCACCTTGCAGCCCGGGCTTGCCCACAACGTCCATATGCCTTCGCACATCGACATTCGTTGCGGGCGATGGCAGGAGGCGGTCGAGACCAACATGAAGGCGGTCGAGGCCGATCGCCGTTATCGCAAGATCGTTGGACCGCCGGTTGGTTTCATTAACGTTTACGTGGCCCACAACCGCCACATGCTGGCCTACGCCGCGATGATGACCGGCCAGCGCGAACTGGCGATGAAACACATTTGCGCCGCGGTCGCCGGGATTGCCGGCCGATTTCCTGAAGGAAAACGCGCTCCAGGCCGAAGGCTTCGTCGCCATGCCGATGGAGGTGATGGTCCGCTTCGGGATGTGGGACAAAATCCTGGCTGAGCCCGACAATTACGCCGACTACATGACGGGCACGCGCGCTTTTCATCATGCCGCCCGCGCCATCGCCTACGCCGCCAAGGGCGATCCCGAAAACGCGCGCAAGGAACAGGCGATCTTTCTCGAGAAAGTGAAGCTGGTCCCGAAAGAGGAAACCTTCGGCAATAACACCGCCGTGGATCTGCTCGCGGTCGCCCAGCACATGACCGAGGGCGAGATCCTGATCCGCGAGAACAAGCTCGACGCCGGGATCGCGGAGCTGCGCGAAGCGATCAAGCTGGAAGACGCGCTTCACTACGATGAACCGCCCGGCTGGCTTATCCCGGTCCGCCATTCGTTAGGCGCGACCCTCATGCGCAACAGTCGTTATGCCGAGGCCGAGCAGGTCTATCGAGAAGACCTCAAGAAATTGCCGGACAATGGCTGGTCGCTCTACGGCCTGGCGCAAAGCCTGCGCGCGCAAAAGAAGAACCCGAAGGAAGTGAAAGCGACCGAGGCGAAATTCAAAGAGATCTGGGCCGACGCCGACCTCAAGATCACCAGCTCCTGCCTCTGCCAGCCGGGAAAAATGGCCAGCGACTAGCCGCCGCGCGCACATCAGATGGATGGACGCCTAAGCCTGCCCGCCGCGGTGGGTGTCGTCCGCGTCTCTGGTTCTGCGACTCTGCCTACCACCTCCCGGATGCCTCGCCTTCCGCAAATACGTTTTCAGGAGCCAAAAAACGTCTCCACCATCGACAGTAGCCGGCTCGCTGAGAAGCCCTGAGCAGCCGAAAGCCCGGGAGCACAACCGCGGTCATCTGCGCAATCTGCGGCTGATTTTTCTGCCGCTTCACCGTCCCGGCGGCATGATGATTGGAATGACCTCGCGCTTGTTCCGGCGATACAGCCGAAAATCCCGATCGACCGTCACAATACTGTGTTGGGGATAAAGTTCGCTCATCCGGATCAGGCAGAGATCCGCGAGGTCGGGTTGTCGATCCGCGTAACGCGCCGCCAGCACGGCCAGTTGCTGCAAATGGTCATTGCAATCGAAGGCAAGGGCTACCAAATCTTCGGCGATCATCTCCAACACCAGGGCGGAATTGCGCAGGTGAAAGGCCGCTTCGGCCAAAACCGGTTCGCAGGTCAGGAGCGGCTCTGTTACCTGCTCCGCCATCCGTAGCGCCCAGGAATGATGGAGATCCCGCGCATTCGCCAGGGCAATCAGAAACCCGGTATCGGCGATGCCTTTCACCGTTTCGAGAAACCTTTGCGAACGGAAAGGTCGCGCGGGCCGCGCACCACTCCGGCGAGACGCATGAATTTCTTCGCGGTGCGATCGCCGGCTCGCGCCTGCTCCAGATGCGAGCGAATGAACTGTCCCTGGGAAACCCCCAATTGCGCAGCCGCCTGCTCAATCCAGCCCGCCAGCTCCTTGGTAGGACGAAAAGTAATTGTCTGACCCATATGGCAGAAATGTGCACATGATCTTCCGCCGCGTCAACGGCGGGGAGCTGGAGGTCGCGCTCAAGCTGGAAGACGCGCTCCATTACGACGAACCGCCCGCACTTCGCCTTGGCGCCCGGCTTCCGCCAACGCCGTGATGATCACTTCCTTGTGGACATCGAGTCCCAGATAGAGTTCTTTTTTAATTCGGTGTGTTTGCTGCTTCTCTGTTGTTAAACATTGCAACGCTCCGGAACCCTCGAGTCCCGGCCGTTGCTGCGGCTCTGCTCCACCTTAAAAAGGAGGAGTAGCCCGCGAGTAAATATGAACGGCAAACTCACCCTCCTTTTCAACCCAGTGCTTGCGCGTTCACCCCGCGACCGCAGCCATAAGGTCTAGATGATTATGCACCACTCGTCGAATCAGGGATCATTCGTCAGCAAGATAGAAGGAATCGGCAGGACGGAACTGAAGAAAGCGCCGCCGACACCAGGCATACTGCGCGAACTGGCTTTCAGTTCTGAGCGGGCAGTATTCATCCGGGCCACGGTGGCCGGCAATATTGCTACCGGATGGCACCACCATGGAGACAGGGAGGTCTTTGGTTACGTCGTACGAGGGCGACTCAGGTTTGAGTATGGACCAGGCGGGAAGGAGGCTATAGATGTCGACACGAATGGATACTTCCATCTGCCGCCAAGTATAATCCACCGCGACGTGAACGCTTGGCCAGAGGAACAGGAGCTGGTTATAGCGTTCGTAGGCACTGGCCCGCTGGTTGTTAACGTCGAGGAGCCGGAGCCGGCCTGAGGCTTCCATGGAGGTCGCCACCAAATCACTTAACCATTCGCTGCAGCCAACCGCTGGCCGGTGCGATAAATAGTTTTCAAATGAACTTAACATCAAACTTCGCCGTGAACCTCGCTCCCGTCAGCGGTGGCTGAGTTCCGTCTAGACGGCGTCTTGACCGCAGATCCGATGCAAAACCAGTTCAACGCAGTAGAAGTTGCGCGATTCGAGAATGCGACTTGGTCTCGGTGCGCCAGGGGTTACGTGGATGGATTCGGCGCGCTGGTCGCAGAGGGGATCGGCCCTTTGCTGGACCAGGTCAAGGTGACGAGGGGAGACCGAGTCCTGGATGTGGGAACTGGTCCCGGGCTGGTCGCGGCTGCGGTCGCGGCAAGGGGTGCTAACCCCGTCGGCCTCGATTTCTCCGAGGCGATGCTGGCCGAGGCTCGTCGGCTCCACCCTCAAATCGAGTTCCGCGCCGGGTCCGCCGAGACGTTGCCTTTTGAGGACGGCGAGTTTGACGTGGTTGTGGGTAACTTCATGCTTCATCACTCGGGCCGACCCGACAGGGCCTTGAAGGAGGCGTTCAGGGTACTTCGACCAGGGGGCAGAATGGGCTTTACCGTTTGGGCCGATCTCTCGAAGCTCGAGGCCTTCGGCCTGTTCTTCGCCGCAGTGGAGGAGCACGCGGGCTCGGCGGAACTACCCCACGGTCCTTTGTTCGGAGTGAGCGACTTCGCCGTCTTCCATGTCATGGCTGGTCGGGCAGGGTTCCGTGACTCGTCTGTCAGAGAAGTGCCGATCGTGTGGCGGACAGATTCTTTGGATCCATACTTGGCGGCCTTTCGCAATTGGGCAAATCTAGACGCGTTTACCAAACAGGTTCGCGAAGGAATTGAAGATAGTGTGCGGAAGAGGGCGGAATCGTACCGGTCTGGCAAGGTGTTTGCGATGCCAAACCCAGCGATTCTTGTCTCAGGTGTGAAGTGAAGCCAGCGCGCCGTCTAACAAATCAAGCGCCGGGCCAGCCCAAAACCACACGGCCCCGCTTCGTAGCAGGCGTGCAGGAGCACTTCCTTCCCATGCCTCTTGCGCAGCCGCCCCACCCACTTCTCCAGCGCTTGCAGATCGTTGCTTAAGGTTCCGCCCGCCCGCACTTCGCCTTGGCGCCCGGCTTCCGCCAACGCCGTGATGATCACTTCCTTGTGGACATCGAGTCCAGATAGAGTTCTTTTTTCATTCGGTGTGTTTGCTGCTTCTCTGTTGTTAAACATTGCAACGCTCCGGAACCCTCGAGTCCCGGCCGTTGCTGCGGCTCTGCTCCACCTTAAAAAGGAGGAGTAGCCCGCGAGTAAATATGAACGGCAAACTCACCCTCCTTTTCAACCCAGTGCTTGCGCGTTCACCCCGCGACCGCAGCCATAAGGTCTAGGTCTATGAGGCCGCTCATTGTCGCGATGCTTGTTCTTTCCAGCTTCGCCGCCCGCGCTGGCGAGAAGCTCGTCAGCGAGGCCGAGGGCGATCGTCTGTATCGAGCCTATTGGGACGCGCAGAAGACCGGCATCTGCAACGTGCATCACATCGCAATGGAGAAAAAGCGCGTCCCGATTGCTTGGGGCTTGTTCGATTACGATCCGGTCTACAGTTCAGCGGAGATCCGGCATTTCCCGAACGCGCAGGAATACATAATGGGCGGCTGTGAGGTGGACGAAAAGAGAGCGGGCGAGCGCGTTTCCATTTACGTCTGCCCGGTTTGTGAGCGAGCGAAGGCCGATTGGTTGGCACACCACCACCGCCGCAAGCCAAAGAACAATTCATGAATAGACGTGAAAGCACCTAACCCCTATGAAGAGTGTCAACGGGTGAGTTGGTAGTTTGTTGGTTACATTAGTTTTGGTTGTTTGGTGGGTTAAAGTCGGCTTCCGGAACGCTTCCGCTTCTTTTTCCGCTGAGACTCTTCAGCGGCTGATACTCCTATCCGCGCCTGGGGCAACTTGCCGCAGCGCAATGTGAAATGTGACTTATGCCGTCCGGTGAAGCGGAACGTGGGCGCGGTCCAATCAAAAAGCGACGAAGCTCGTCGTTTTAGAGGAGTCATTGGAGTCGCGTCCGTACATTTGACATTTGGAGCTGCAACCGTGTCGCCCAAGGCGGCGTGCGCCTAACGATCGGCGGAGGAGCGGTGGCCGCGCTTCAACTGAAGAAAGTCGAATCGCGGCTACCGTCTTGGACAAGGAGCCGCGGCACGCACCGCGCCAGCGCTGAGCCCGCCCCAAATCTCGTAACGAGTCCCGCACTGGTCACGCTCCGCTACGGAGAGCGAGGCTGCCGATTGAAATATGGCTCGACTTGGCTCGCGGAACCCGGTCATGATCGGCCTGAAGGAGAATTAATTTATGATGCGTATCTTTCTCGCGGGCCTGCTTGGCGGCATCGCAATGTTTATCTGGACTTCCATCGCCCACATGGCGCTTCCGCTCGGCGACACGGGCGTGCGTGAAATGCCTAACGAAACAGTCGTGCTCGACTCGATGCAGGCCAACATCGGGGAGAAATCCGGCTTCTACTATTTCCCTGGGCTCGGACTCGGTGAGAACCCGACGCATGAGCAGAAAAGTGAAGCGATGAAACACATGGACGAAGCTCTCGCCCATCATCCCTCGGGGATTCTCATTTACCACCCCGCGGGTTCGCGGCCGTTCCAGATTGGGTCGCTGTTGTCAGTCGAATTTGTGACGGAATTAATCTTGGCCTTCCTCGCCGTCTTCCTTTTGGCGCAAACGCGCCTGACGAGCTATGGGGCCCGGGTGGGCTTTGTTACGGTGATTGGGATCATCACGGCGATTGCGACTAATGTTTCCTACTGGAATTGGTATGGCTTCCCCGCGAATTACACTGCGGCCTACATGTTCATTCAGTTCATCGGCTTTCTTTGCGTGGGCCTGGTGGCGGGTTTCGTTTTGAAGAATCAGAAGCCGGCCGGTCCGCGCTGATCGTTGCAATGTGGGAGGGGCCTTGGCGCCCCGATCTGTTGGCCTGCCACATCCCATCGGGGCACCAAGGCCCCTCCCACATTTTCAGCTTCGCAACCCTTTCGGGGCGCCAAGGCCCCTCCCACATTTCTCAGCCTCTCTGCGCCGCTTCGGTCCTGCTTCGTTTTTAGCGCGTAGGCAATGAAGCAAATCCCGCCGGCGACCAGAATGATGGAGAGCGTTTGCCCGCGGGTGAAGGGACCGTTAAGCGGCGCGTCCGGTTCGCGAAAGTTTTCCACGATCACCCTGACGAGCGCATAAAGGAGCAGGAAAATCCCGGCCAGCATTCCGCGCGGCTGCCGGGTGCGGAGGCGGAGAAACCAGAGACAGCCAAAAAGAAATACCCCCTCGAGAAGTGCTTCGTAAATCTGCGACGGGTGTCGCGGGGTCAGAGTCTGGTGCAGGACCCGTTGCAGCGCCGCGTCGCCGGCGCGGGCCTGCTCGATCACCGTCTCGAGATTGCCGACGTTGGGTTGCACGGCGTGGGCTGCCGCGAGTGTGCGCGCGCCGAGCTCCGGCAGATCGAGCGCTTCCTTCGGGAACTGCATCGCCCACGGCACGGTCGCAGCCCGGCCATAGAGTTCGCCGTTGATGAAATTCGCGCAGCGCCCGAGGAACAAACCGACCGGCGCGACGACCGCGATGTTATCCGCCAAGCTCAGCCATGGAACGTGTTGCCGCCGCCCATAAAGAAAGACGGCGAGGGTGAGCCCGATCATCCCGCCGTGACTCGACATCCCGCCGTCCCAGATGCGAAAGACAAAAAGCGGATCGACCAGAAATTGCCCCGGGCGATAGAAGAGCGCATAACCAAGCCGGCCGCCGACGACCACGCCGACCGCTGCGGCAAGAATGAAGTCGCCAACTTTTTCGGGGGGCAGGGCGCAGTAGCGGCGCTGCGCCAGCCAGCGCAAAAGGAGAAAGCCGCAGAAAAAAGCGAGCAAATAGGAAAAGCCGTACCAGCGAATGCCGAAGTGCGGTCCAAACTTGACCATGAAGGGACTGAAATTATCGAGGTAGTAGGCGATCAAAGCGGCAGCAGCGTAGATCAGAGAACGAATGATGCGGAGAAGAAATTTTTGGTCCGAGAGGACGGAGGCGAGGCAAGGTCTGACGAAATGAAATTAGACCTCCCGGCTTGTCTTCTTCTTCTCGTCGCGACGGGCGCGCAGGCCACAACTCTCAACCCCGCGGCAGTGCGCAGAGCCGCGAAATATTCCGCCGAGCATCGCGGCACCTCGTTTCTCGCCATCCAAAATGGGAAGACGCTGCTCGAGGATTATCCCGGAGGCGCTTCCGCCGACACGCCGCAACGAATTTACAGCGGGACAAAAGCCTTCTGGAATCTGGCCGCGCTCGCGGCTGAGGAAGACGGGATTCTCAATCTCGACGAACACGTCGCGGACACGATCGCTTCGTGGCGCAAAGATCCGCGCAAATCGCAGGTGACGATTCGGCAGTTGCTCGATTTCTCCTGCGGGCTGGCGCCGGGCTTCGGCTTGCAGGTGAACGAATACGGCGATCGCGATGCGGCGGCGCTCCGCCTCCCGATGGTGGCGAAACCGGGGCAGGCTTTCATTTACGGGCCGAGCGCGCTCCAGGTTTTCCATCAGGTCTTGAAGGAGAAACTGCATCGCGAAACGCCGACCGAATATCTGGAGAAGCGGGTCCTGCGACGGATGCGGCTCGGCCCGCAGCGTTACC
Source organism: uncultured Verrucomicrobiae bacterium (assembly GCA_963738045.1). Lineage (GTDB taxonomy): Bacteria > Verrucomicrobiota > Verrucomicrobiia > Chthoniobacterales > UBA10450 > Palsa-1392. Next base: position 177,455 of record CAVTUX010000005.1, read on the forward strand.
TCGACGATCGGGCGGGCAATCCGCTCCTCGCCGCCGGGTTCGTTCTCACGGCGCGGCAATGGGCCAGGATGGGTCAGCTCGTGCTCGACCAGGGCAAGCCGGTCATCAGGCCGGAATCGCTCGCGCAATGCTGGCGCGGTTCGCCGGCCAACCGCGCCTTCTCGTTAGGCTGGTGGAACAATCGCGCCGCTCCCGGCGGCCGGGAGTTCGACTTCGAAGACATGCTGGAGCCGAAATGGTCACGCCAGGACTGGCATGACGCCTGTCTTTGCCGCGACGCGCCGCGCGACCTTGTCGCCTGTGTCGGCTCCGGCTACCAGCGCCTCTACGTCATCCCGTCGCTCGACCTTATTGTCGTTAGGCAGGGCCGCGGCGGCCGATTTTCCGATGCGCAATTCCTGCGCCTGCTCCTCGGCAAATAGCAGGCCGTTCAGGGAGCGAGAGCGTAAAATTCCACCAGGGCAACGCCGGTGGTTCCGTTCACGCCTCGCACAATCGCGGTGTAGCCGAGGCCGCTGGGGCTGGCTGGCAAGGTCGCGACAATGGCCGATTCCAGGTTGTTTGTGGGCGGCACACCGGTTGCGATGATCTCCGCTTCCTGGGTATCACGCCAATTGTCATTTGAGGCCATCAGGGTGCCGTCACTGTCGTGCAATTCCAGGGTCGGATCCTGAAGCGCGCCCGTCACGCCGGCCGTGCCTAACGATGGACCGATCGCGCGGACGATCACTTTTTGCGCCTCGGTGCCAACCACGATAATGCCCCCGATCATCACGTCGTTGCCCGTCTGCACCTGGCCGCGGGTCGAGATGTTGGCCAGCTTGGAATTCGCCGCAGGATCGAGATCATAAGCCTCGACCAGGCCGATGCCGGTGGTGTTATTCACTCCGCCCATGACGGCGGTATAACCAATCCCAGTGGGACTCGCTGGTAACGTTGCGACAATCGCCGATTCCAGATCGTTCGTTGGCGACACCGTACTGGCGATAATCTCTGCTTTCTGCGTGCTTCGCCAATTGTCATTCGAGGCAATCAGCACGCCGCCCGGGCCATAAAGCGCAAGTGTTGGATTTGCCAGTGCGCCTGTAATCGGAAGCGACGGCCCGATCGCCCGCACGATGACCTTTTTCGGTTGCGTGCCGGTAACGATGAACCCGCCGATGGCCACGTCGTTGCCGGTTCCCACGACCAGCCGCGTCGAAATGTTGGCCAGACCCACGGTGGGCGTGGGGGTGGGAGTTGGGGTTGGGGTCGGTGTTGGCGTTGGGGTTGGCGTCGGAGTTGGCGTTGGTGTTGGAGTTGGAGTCGGCGTTGGGGTCGGTGTTGGCGTTGGGGTCGGCGTTGGTGTCGGTGTTGGGGTTGGAGTCGGTGTTGGCGTTGGGGTTGGTGTTGGCGTCGGAGTTGGAGTCGGTGTCGGCGTCGGAGTCGGAGTGGGTGTCGGCGTTGGCGTTGGAGTCGGAGTCGGAGTCGGAGTTGGAGTCGGTGTTGGCGTCGGAGTCGGCGTTGGCGTTGGCGTCGGAGTTGGGGTTGGCGTTGGGGTTGGGGTTGGCGTTGGAGTCGGCGTCGGGGTTGGGGTCGGAGTCGGGGTTGGCGTCGGTGTTGGCGTCGGAGTCGGCGTTGGGGTTGGCGTCGGAGTTGGAGTCGGTGTTGGCGTCGGAGTCGGGGTTGGCGTCGGTGTTGGCGTCGGAGTCGGCGTTGGGGTTGGCGTCGGAGTTGGAGTCGGCGTCGGGGTTGGGGTCGGCGTTGGGGTCGGAGTCGGGGTTGGCGTCGGTGTGGGTGTTGGGGTTGGCGTCGGAGTTGGAGTCGGCGTCGGGGTTGGGGTCGGAGTCGGAGTTGGAGTCGGAGTCGGAGTTGGCGTTGGTGTCGGAGTTGGCGTTGGGGTTGGGGTTGGAGTCGGGGTTGGGGTCGGCGTTGGCGTCGGAGTCGGTGTCGGTGTCGGAGTTGGCGTTGGGGTTGGGGTCGGCGTCGGCGTCGGCGTCGGCGTCGGAGTTGGAGTTGGCGTTGGGGTTGGGGTTGGAGTTGGCGTTGGAGTCGGGGTTGGTGTCGTGAAGCAGACAGTGACGTCGTTCAACGTAGGCGTCATGGTGCCGTCACTGGTGGTGAGGAACGCCTTGTACTTCAGGTAGCGAGACCCGTCGAACTGCGCCAGCGAGTCGCCGTTGTTGAAGTATGTGCCGGATGTCATATCCGGGCCGACGAAGGTGAAGACGCCGGCAACATCGTTGCTCGCCGCGGCCTGGAACTGAACATTGGTGTTCGTTGGCACCGAAGCGTTCCATGAGATCATGCCCCAGGTGGGCGTAAAGCCTATCCCCGGGTTGGCGTCTTTTGCCGAGGAGATCAAATTACCCGCGGCAGCGAATCCCGTGCTCATGTAAGTCTTGAAGCCGATGTCGGTTGTTTGGCCCGCCCAGGTCCCTCCGCTGTTCCCGGAAGTCACCCGGCGACCATTGGCATAGGGGCTGCCGGTGCTGACGACGTAGGCGTAGGTTCCCGCGGAGGGATTCGAATTCGCGTGGAATATCACGGCATATTGCGTCCCAGCCGTCAAAGTAATTGGGCTGCCAAAGTTGGCGGCATAAAAGCCACCAGCGCCGCTCGAAAACCCGGGGATCGTCGCGGTCGCGAGGTCTCCGCCCGTGGGCAGGTTGCCGCTCGTGGCCCTGATTGCGACTGTGATGTCCGGGGTCGTCCCCGTGCAACCACTGCAGAACAGGTCGAGATCCGCCCGCGTGAGTTGGCCCGTGACGGCTGGAATGAAAGTCTGGCCGGCCCAGCTCGTGCTCGTGAAGCCGAAGCCGCTCGACGTGACGTTCGTATTTTGCTGATCGATAGTTGGCGCAGCCAACAGGATCACGTTGTCGGGGCTGGTGGTCAGATCAACGTTCGTCGGAATCCCGGCCTGGAAGTCAGCCTGCGTCGTATCGGTCAGGCAAGCACTCATGGCCGACGCCGTGAGCGGGAAGTCCTGGACCCAGGTGCCCGCGTCTGTCACGGCGATGTTTGTGGCCGTCGACGAGTTGTATCCCGGGTAGCTGGCCGTGAGGCTCGGGTAGGTACCGGCGGGGATGTTCAGGAACTGATAGAAGCCGCTCCCGTCGGTCGTCGTCATCCGGGAGCCGAGCATCACGGTCGCGCCGCTCAAGGGGTTGCTGTTACCGGCATCAGTCACAGTGCCTTGCACCGTGCCGCCAGCTCCAACCGGGGTACAGGATGAGTAGGTGAACGAGCCGATGCGAGTGAGGTAGTTTAATCCACTCACCGCGTAGTATTCGTTAGTGTACCAGAACGTACAGCCATCGGGATCGAGACTCATTGCCGTGTAGTCGCCCCAACGGGTACAGTTGCCACCACCGCAGGTGCCGGTCTGCGTGCCCGTGCCATCGAACAGGGTCTGTTCGGTCTGGCTAAAGGTGTTGATCGGGTCAGTCGAGAGCCGTCCGGCGTACTTGATCTGTGGGTTGGTGGTGCTGTTTGATTTGCTGTAGCCCAGCGCCATGTTGCCCATCCGGTCTACCGCGAGGCTGGGCACGAAGCGGTAGAAGGTATTCGCGGCGTCAGGGTCCCACGTCACCCCCTGGGTGTCGTTGGCGCCGACCGTGCCGCCAGTCACCGGAATCTGGTACCAGCGCGAGGCCGCGGAACCGCTGGTGTTGGCTCTGCGGACGGTGTGGGTGGCCCAGAGCGACTCGACGCCACCGATATTGGTATAGCGTGTGGCGTGCATGTTGCGGATCTGGATAACGTCCAGGCTGTTGCCTGGCGTAGGCGCATTCGGCACGGAGGCGTTTGGCCAACTGGTCGCGGCAAAGGCGAGGTCGGGTCCGGTGAAGGTCGAGAGGGAGATGTTGCTCCAATCCACGTGAAACTTGTAGACTTCTTGGGCATTCAGATACTCCCATGTCGAGACGAAGAAGTTCGGTCGACCTGCTGGCGGGGTCCCGGTCTGGAGACGCGCGTTGCTCGGCAGGAGAGTAAATTCGGCCGCGTCCGCCACGTCAAAGGAAACGATCTGGACGGTGGGCGCGCCGGCGTACATCTGTGACTTGTTCAGAGCCCAAACCCGGGCATTGCTGAAGCTGCCGCCGGCCAGCGGTGAAAACATGTTCGCCGACACATAGATGCCGTCGGTCCAGACGCCGAACTTTGGATAATCCCCGAAAAGATCGCTGATCGTGAGTGAATAGAAGTTCCAACCGCCGCCGACCGGATCGCTCGATTTGGAGACAGCGATACACTGCTGGTAAGGCATGTTGATGTTGCCGCTCCCGTCTACCGTGAACGCGAAATCGCTAATGAACCAACGGCCCTCGAAGCTGTCATAGAGCACGATTGGGTCACCGAAGTTATGCGTGTCGCAATTGTTCCCGAAGCTTCCCTGACTCATGAACGTGTCAAAAGTGAACGCCGCCACCTGGGCACCGGTAGTCTTGTTATAGATGCCGATCGAGGTGTTGATCGTCTGGATGTAGTAATTGGGGCCAACGTCGCCGTTGGGATCGGGCGGAAAACCTGCACCCCAGTTCGCAAAATCGAGTCCGTTAAACGTGATATTCGGGGCGGGAGCGGGAGCGCCGATCACGGGCCCGAGGGGGCTCTCTGGCAGCGGGGAAGAGGGAGTTCCGCCCTCTGGCCGAATAAAACGCGGATTCGGCGCGGGTGGCTCGAACTCAGGGCGTTCCTTCCTGAGCGGCGCAGTGTAGGGAAGCGTCTGCAGATCCCCGTTAAATGAATGAGGCGCGCGGATCGCGACCAGTTCCTGCGGCTTGCGATCACGCGCGGCCTGATCATCTGTGGCCGAGCCTGCGGGGGGCGCCGATTGCGCCATAAAACTTGAGGCCAGTAAGATCGCAGCGGCGGATACCAGAGCGATAGCGAGTGTGATTCGGATCAGCGCGACCGCGCTTCCGAAATTGTTAGGTGCTTTTTTCAATTTGTTCCTTCTTTCATTTTGCTCTGGGACGGTTGCGCTTCTGTGCGTTTACTGGAAGACGGTGGCCGGGATCCTTGGATTTTCAGCGGCCTGGCGTTCCTGATGTCGGACGGGGTGATCGAGAGCGGCCAACTCGCGCAACGGACGGGAAACGTCGTTGTGATAGGAGCCGGTGACCTCCATCCTTTGTGGCCCGAGGCCAAAGGCGGACGTGACTGACAAGACGATACACCCGCAGAGCGTGAAGAGACGGGCACTCCAGACTACAGTTGATCTAGATTTCATATGAATTGACATGTGACTGACCACGGCAAAAGCCTTTCAGGTTGTCCTCTGCGTAAAACACCGCGCCGAAATTTTCAGATTTGTTTTCGTCGGACAAGGAACACGCAGGGACTCGTTTTTGATGATTCTTCTTTCCTCGTTTTGTGGATTGTTCGTCTGATCGTTGATTACGTTTGTCGGCGACTGAGCCGACGACTGCCGGTCTGAAAGCAGGAGCCGTTCCCGGACGAAGGTTTTTGTCGTGATTTGATAGAGGGAGGGGCGGAACCGGATCCTGCCTTCTATCGCCCCGCGCAATCGGCCGCCCGTTCGCTCCTCCAGCGTCAAATCCGCGACCGCCACCGGGGCGCAGTTACTCGCCCAGACTTCTGCGGATCACGGAGCGCCGTCAGGCGCCGTCTTCGGCGAGAGGTAGTAAATAATCAGCCCGAGGGCAGCGGTCGCCAAACCCCAGAGCGACGGGCTCGCGTGTCGAGGGATCCGCCAGCAGATGCCAGAGCATCCAGCCGCTGACCGCGAGAAAGATCGCCGGCGTGATCGGATAGCCCCAGGTGCGATATGGCCGCGGCAAATCGGGACGCCGCCAGCGCAGGATGAAGACCCCGAGCACCGTCAGGGCGGAGAAAAGCGTGAGGCTGAATTGCACGTAGTTGACCACCTTTTGGAAGGTCGTGACCAGGATGAGCAGATTGACGATCGCAAATTGCACGAGGGTGGCGCGGACCGGAATGCCGCGCGCGTTGCGCCGCGCCAGCCAGGAGAGCGCGGGCAGGTCTTCCCCCATCGCAACCGTCACGCGCGGCCCGATCCACATCATCGCGCTGACCGCCGAGACCAGCCCGAGCGCGATGAACACCGCCATCACCTTGCCGCCGGCTTCGCCGAAAATGTGCACGCCGGCGATCAGCCCGATCTTCTTGTTTGCCGACCATCTCGGCGGCCGGGGTGGTGCGCAGAAAAACAGCGTTGATCCCGAGATAGAGCGCAGTGACCAGAAGAGTGCCGAGCCCGAGCGAGAGCGGAATGGTGCGTGCCGGATTGCGCACTTCGCCCACGATATAAGTCGACGCGTTCCAGCCCGAGTAGGCATACATGACCCAGTAAAGACTGATCGCAAATGGCGTGCTCACGATCAGCGCGCGATCCGCCGCTCACGCGGCAGAAAAGAGATCGCCTGCGTTCCCTTGCACCCAGAACCCGGCGGCGATGATGACGAGAATGAGCGCGACTTTTAAGAGCGTCGAAGCGTTTTGAAAACCGCTTCCCAGCCGCAAATCCCAGAGCAAGACCAGGGTCGAGATCAGACCACCGCGAGCGACAAAAAAAGCGGGTTCAATCCCGGCACAACGCCGGCGAGATAAGTGCCGAAGGGAATCGCCGCGATCGCCACCGGCGCGGCAAAGCCGACTGTCGCCGAAATCCAGCCCGCCATAAACCCGACCGCGGGATGATAAATTTCCCGCAGAAAATGATACTCGCCGCCCGAGCGCGGAAGTGCCGCGCCCAACTCGGCGTAGGAAAGCGCGCCACAAAGCGCGCACACGCCGCCGATCGCCCAGAGCGCCATGATGGCGAAACCCGCTCGGCAAATCACCGACCTGAAAACCGAGGCTGGTGAAAATGCCCGTGCCCACCATGTTGGCGACCACGATGCAGGTCGCGGTAAGCAACGAGATGGTTCTCTGCCTCGGAGAAGAAGAGTTCGAACGCACTGGCCGATCATCTAGCGGCAGCCCCGGTTGGATTCAAACGGAGAAGTCGGAACCCGACCTGGCACCCGGAACAACCGCAGTCCTTCTCCGCGACTGCACAATGATCCAGAAATTGACCGCGTCATAACTCGCGATGAGATAGGATGGCGAGCTTGACTGGTGTGCGAATCGCCCGCTGCCCTGGTTGGATAAGGCGAAGGCTGCGGACAACCCGCAGCCCCGCCTGTCCTATCTAAACGGCCTAAGTCATTCCGGACCGGGTCCCGGCGGCCGCGTCTCGCGCAGGATTTCGAGCGCGTCGAATCGCTTTTGCTGGTCGGCGGTTAGGAGCGGACGGATTTTGGCGTCGAGTTGTTTGATGATCACATCCGCCGCCTGACGTGCCTGTTCATGGATGGCATCGAGTTGCGGCTGCACCTCGGCAACCAGCGCCTTGACCTGAGTCTGCTGGGCGTCAGTCAGGTTGAGCATATGAGTGAGCATCGCCGTGAGATTGGGCGGCCCGTGCCGGTGCGGCGACATCGGATCGTCAGGCGCCTGAGCGCCCGCAAATTGTCCTGCCACGAGGAAGCCCGCGGCGCAGCATGTAATAAGTGTAAGTTTGGATAGTTTCATTGCTTTATTCGTTAGGTTTCTCTGACAGCAAATTGCTGTTTGCTCCTACAGACGCCAACAATATGGAACGGTTACAGATCTGTTTGAGAATTGTCCTCGAGAATCTTCCAGACCGGCCGACCCACACTCGCTCACCGGCCCTCGGAGACGATGCTGCGCAATAGATTCGCACAAAATGCTTGTAACTTCCGGGCAGCCCGCCGTGTCTTAAGCGTAATGTGGAGCCGTACTGCAGCCGCCCATGCCAGATGAGAGTTTCGACGAGCAGGCTTGCCTGCGTCAGATCGCTTCGGGTGATGAGGGCGCTGCACGCGAACTCCTCCGCCATTTTCATCCCTTTGTCCTCAAACTCGTGCGCTCTCATCTCCCCCGGCGAATGAGTGAAGAGGACCTGACGCAGATGATTTTCATCAAGATCTTCCAAAATCTGGACAAATATTCCGGCAAAGTGCCGCTTGAGCATTGGATTTCGCGCGTCGCGGTCAATACCTGTCTCAATGAGTTGCGGGCGGAAAAGCGGCGCCCGGAATGGCGTCTGGCTGATTTTGACGAGCAAACTTCCGCCGCAATCGAGCAACTCAGCCGGGCCGAAACGGATCTCGCATCCCCCGACGACGCGCGCCTCGCGAAGGAGCTTCTGCACAACCTCCTGGGCCGACTTTCACCCGATGATCGCCTGCTCGTGACCCTGCTCCACTTGGAAGAGCGATCGGTAGAAGAGATTCATCAGCTCACAGGCTGGAGCCGGGCCACGATCAAAGTTCGTGCTTTTCGCGCCCGCGAGAAGATGAAAAAAATGCTGAAGAAAAACGCCACCTTTAACCTCGACTTCGCCTCATGAATTCAACGCAAGTTCTTGACCGCATCTTTTCGCTCTCACGGCACGCGCCCGACGCGCCTCGGCCCGTGATGCCCTACGGCCTCGAGACGGTTGTGCTGGCGCGTTGGCGCGAAGCGATCGCTCATTGCTCGATGAAACTGGGCCTGCTGCGTGGCCTGCGTTGGGCGGCCTTGACGGCCTGCACAGTCGCGTTCCTGGTTGGCCTTTTGAAAAGCGACGAGCTTGCCGCCTTCACCAACCGCTACGACCCCGAGACACGCCTGGCTGATTCGGCGATTGTAGCCGGCTATGACTATGAGTAAGTGGCCTTCCCTCCGGGTCGTTCTTTATGCCGTGCTCATCTTTCTCGCCGGAGCAGTGACCGGCGCCCTCGTCGCGCCCCTGGTCGGCCGAACCTTCATGCGTCCGCCCGAGCCGCGCGAGTTATCGCGCCGGATGCTGGAGCGACTGCAATCCGGTTTGCACCTGACCGTTGAGCAGGCGGCGCAAATCAAACCGTTGATCGAAAAAACCGGCGCCGACATGGAAATCATCCGCCGCGAGACGACCAAGCGCGTCCTGGAGAGAATCTCGCAAACCAACGCACAAATTTCCGCGCTTCTCACCCCGGAGCAGAAAATCGAGTTCGCCAAAATAGAAGCGGAACATCGCGAACACCTCCGAAAGCACCATCACTTCCCCGGCCCGCCCGGTCCTCAGCCCCCGCCGCCGGAACCGTAATTCGGTAGCGAATATCGAACGGTCGCGACTTTTTTTTGAGCGATGTCTCGCCAATCAATCCTTCGGAATCGCGAGCCTACATCTCAATCCTCGGTGATCGTTCGCCCCTGGTAGCACCTATGGAAGACGCAGGCATGCAGGTAGTTTATCACCGAAGACGTTGGAACCCCGCTCCCAAGCTTCGCCCGGCCAAGCGTCTACAGGTTCGGGGAAGAGATAAAAGTGCGGCCGAGGCAGGCGCGTAGCCGTGTGGAATCGAAATCGTTGTCCCGATAACCGACGTATCCATCTGGCCTAACGAGCACGAGCCCCCCCTCGGATAACCCGTAGGCGGAATGGGCGAGCCCGCTGAGATCGTGCAATTCCGCCACCGCTGCACCGCCTTCGCCGCGCACAATGCGATAGGTCTTGATCGCGTCCTCCGGCAAGCCACCGAACGCATTGCCGATCTGTTCTGCTTTTGCGACGGAATCGAACGCGGCCCCGAGGAAGATCAGCAAAACATGTCGGGGCTGGCGGAAGAGTTCGAAGAGCCGGCGCGCCTGCCCGCTTTCCTCGCGCAACTCTGCATCAGGCGCGCGATCGCCCGCTCGCACCTTGCCGCCGCCAAAATTATCCACGAACGGACTCTGGCGATAATTCACCGCCAGCTCCGACAACCGATCCGCGACCTTCTCTCCCACCAGGTCAATCCCGCTCACGACCGGCAGGAGAAAATCCCGCACGCTTTGCGCAACGGAATTCCGCACCGTCGCCATCCTTGTGATGCGATCGGTCAGATTCAAGACGCCACGGGCGACCGGTTCGCGCTCGCTCTGATAACTCGCGAGTAGCTGAGCCGAAGCGCGGTCCCTGACGACAAGCGCGAGTTTCCAGCCGAGGTTGAATGCGTCCTGAATCCCGGTGTTCATCCCCTGCCCGCCGGCCGGACTGTGGATGTGGGCCGCATCGCCCAGCAGAAAGATCCGCAGCTTGCAATATTGCTGCACTTTGCGATGCGAAATGTGAAAGCGCGAGAGCCAGGCGGGATCGCTCAGACGAGCGTCCGCCGGTCCGCGCTGCCCAATCAATCTTTGCACTTCGTCGAGCGTAAGATCGGGCAAAGTCTGATCGCGCGATTGCGGAGGAATGTTCGCGACGATCCGCCAGCGATCGCCGCCAAAGGGAAAGAGACCGAGAACTCCGTCAGGGCCGAGGAAGAGATGCAAACGCTCGCGATCGAGCGACGTTTCAACGCGCACATCGGCGAGAATGAAACTCTCGTCGTACTGCGCGCCCTCAAACTCCATTCCAAGAGTGTGCCGCGTTGTGCTGTGCGCGCCATCGCAACCGAGCAGCCATGGCGTTTCCACGATCTCGTCGCGGCCATCGGCATGACGCAGCGTCGCGCGCACCGACTCGTTCGTCTGTTCAAGATTCGTCAGGCTGAGTTCGCGCTCGACTTCGATCCCGACCGTCGCGAGGCGTTCGATGAGCAGCCGTTCCGTTTCCGATTGCGGCAGACTGAGGACGAAAGGGAACGGACTCGCCACCGAGGTGAGATCGATCGCCGCAAGGCGGTCACCGCCGTGATGGATCGAGAGCCCGCGGAGGCGGTGGCCGGCGGTGATAAAACGATCGGCAATCCCCATTGGTCTGAAGACTTCGAGCGTGCGCGGAAAAATCGCGAGCGCTCTGCGAGGTTTGGGAGCGTTCCCGGGCCTGGTCGATAATGCGGCAACGCACGCCATGGCGCGCGAGTTCGTTAGCCATCGTCAGGCCGACCGGTCCCGCACCGACTACGAGCGGCATTGGCAAGTCAGAATTCATTCTTAATTATAACATATCGGGCCAGAGGCCCCGATGGCACGCCGCGCTCCGCCGGCTCAGGATGACGAGGCGTACATCCTTACGAGCGCATCCACTTCTTCGGCAGCTTTTGCTTCAGTGTTTCGACTTGCTCAAAGAGGTCGCCCATCTTTTCCACTCGGGCGAGAGTCTCATCGCAACGGAAGACGAGCACGCTTCCCATCTTTCTTCTTCAACGTTTGCTCGACCTCTTCCCAGGTGACCGGCGTGGATGCGGTCGGCTGCTCTTTCGCGCGCGAGCGAGTAAACGCAGATGGTTGTCTTGTGCTCGTCGTTCTGGCTCCAATCGACGAAGATTTTTCCTTTGCGCAACGCCTTCGACATTTTGGAGAGGACCAGTTCCGGATGCTCGTGCTCGAGATACTCCGCAAGGGCGTGCGACAAGCGCTTTCGTCTGCTCGTAGGTGACTGCGGTGTTCAGCGGAACGTAAACTTGCAGACCTTTCGAGCCGGATGTTTTTGCCCAGCTTTTCAGGTTCATCCCTGCAAGATTTCCCGCAGCCAGAGACCGACCTGGCAGCACTGCACGATGTCGGCCGGCGCGCCCGGGATCGAGATCGAAGACCATCATCGTCGGGCGCGCCGACATTTTTCTTGCGCGAGAGCGAAGTGTGCAGCTCGATATCGGCGAGGTTGGCGGCCCAGACGAATGTCGGCAGATCCTGCGCGAGGCAGTAGTCGATGTCGCGCCGATTGCGTTCGCTCCAGACTTTCGCTGTCTTGACCCACTTCGGCCGGTGGCTCGGGCAATTTTTCTCGTAAAAAAACTCGCCTTCAACGCCATCGGGATAGCGCTTCATGGTCAGCGGCCGGTCCTTCAGATGCGGCAAAAGGGCGGGCGCGATCTGGATGTAGTAATTGATCAGCTCGCCCTTGGTGAAGCCGGCCTTCGGCTAAAGGACCTTGTCGAGATTCGAGACCGCGAGGGCGCGACCCTTCGACGACCAGTTCGGCTTTCTTGCTCATGAGTATGACAACTTATCGCATCACGATGTGCTGTTGTAGCGGCGGTCTATGACCGTCGTCACGCGTTCTCACCGCGGAGGACTCGCGTAATCCGTGAAAATACAACATGCAGCCCACGCTCGCTTCGACGGTCATAGACCGCCGCTACAAAGTCGAGCTTTCCATAAGGCTACCGGATGCGTAAATCGAAGACTTCACCTCGAAATTGCGCAGTCATCACCAACGCGTAACAATCCGGCACGCACTGGATTGTCCCGGACGTAATTCCACTTCTCTTCGTAGGATTCTTCACTTCGTAACACATGATCGAAGAAAACCCTTTTGCCAATGAGGCGAAGACGATCCACGGATTCTCGAAGTTGCTTCGAAAGCTGTGTTCTTAAGAGACTTCACCCAATTGGAGAGTTGGATTCGATTGCCGTCAAAAGCGACGAACACGTGCAGATGATCGGGCATCAGGACATACGCACCGAGCCACGCGCCGCTTTCGGAGCCCGCGTGGCCGTAATCCAGCAAAGCTGCATGGGCATCAGTGCAAGCGAGAAGTAGCCGGCGATGAGCCGTGCAGGTCGTAACAGGATAGAGCGGATAGCGCGCGTGGATCCGATTCCAGCCGCGCAAAAGCGCCATCCTCTTCTCCTTGTAGCGGCGGTCTATGACCGTCGTCACGCTTTCTCACCAGAGGGATTCTTGCAATCCGTGAAAATACAATACGAACCCCACGCTCGCCTCGACGGTCATAGACCGCCGCTACAAAGCCAGTGCACCGCGTTTTACGAAAAGAAGCGCTCGGGCGAGAGCATCGGCTGCGGCTGGCAGATGCGCGCCACGCAATGCTCCCAGGTTTCGTGTCCGCTCAGGATCAGGATCTCGACCCGCAAGAAAATAGATCGGCACTTCCGGTTTCGTTAGGCGAGGGAAACGGACGGCGTCCTTTTCCGTCGTCACGATCATGTCGACGTCGCGCCGGACGCAGCGGTTGATGAAGCTCTGCAGCTCGGCCTCGCTGTAGCGATGGTGATCGGCAAAGCGCTTCGCCAGCTCGATCTTCGCGCCCCGAGCTTGCGCAGGCCATCCTCGAAACTTTCCGGCGCCGCGATTCCGCAAAAGGAGCCGATGTAGGTGTTCGTCAGGCGATCGAGCGGGAGTTGCTCGCCGGTGTAGACGTCCTGCAAATAGAGCGGCTGGTGCGCGCACTCGATGATCTCGGCGGTGCGGTTGTAGCGCCGGATGCGCGCGATCAGCTCGTCGTTAGGCTGGCCCGTGCTTTTGGTGATGAAGATGTAGCTGGCCCGGCGCAGGTTGCGCGGCGGCTCGCGCAGGGTGCCGCGCGGGAAGGAGAAACTCGTTCCCGAAAGGCGCCTGGCGATCGATCAGGACGATATCGAGCCGGTGTTTGAGGTGCAGGTATTGCAGGCCGTCATCGAGCAGCAGGGTGTCGGCTTTCATCTCGCGAATCGCGTAAAGGCCGCTCTTCACCCGGTCCTTGTCCACGAGCACGATCACGTCCTTCAAATTGTTCGCGAGCATGTAGGGCTCGTCGCCGGCGGTGAGGGAATCGAGGAGGAGCGATTGCCCGTCGGAGACGATGCGGGGCGGATCGGGCGCGACTTGCCGCGCAAGGCGATCGAGCCAGCTGCGTTTGGAAGGTTTGGCCACGCTCTTGTAGCCGCGGCTGAGGATGGCGACGCGGCGCCCGCCGGCCTGGAGGGCGCGCGCAAATTTTTCCACGACCGGCGTTTTGCCCGTGCCGCCAACGGTCAGGTTGCCGATGCTGATGACGAGGCAACCGAGGGCGCGCTCGCGGAAGATGCGTTTGCGATAAAGAAAGAGGCGCAGCTGCACGATACGCGCGTAGACGAACGAAAGACAAGAAAGCAGACTGCGAAGGAGCGCGGCGCGCACACCGTGCCGTCGCCCGAGGATGACGTCGATCGCGAACTGCTCGAGATTTTCAAGCCAGCGGCGCATCAGGGAGCAGGGGTGGAGACGACGAGGCGCACGCCGTGGTTATCCGCGGTGATGACGCGGTCTCGGCCTCGCGCAAGCCGGAGGCCTCCAGCATGGCGGCGGCGATTTTTTCCGGCGCGTGCAAGGGTAAGGCAGGCAATGGTGGAACCGGAGCCGCTCAGGAATCCACCGAGCGCGCCGGCCTTCTCCGCGGCGGCGATCACCCGGTCGAGAAAAGGAACAAACTTTGCTCGAAAAGGCTGGTGCAGATGATCGCCAAGCACTCCGCGCAGACTTTTCGTAGCGGCCGCTCGCCAGGGCGGCGGTGAGGCGCAGGCGTTGGCGCACGATTCGACCGCCTGGCGCCGATCGATCTCGTTAGGCAAGACCGCGCGGGCTTGCGGCGGTTTTCACTTCGAAGGTCGGGATGAGAAGGACAAAGCGGAGCCGCGGATCGACGCGGAAATTTTTGATGGCACGATTCGTGGCGCGCCACGACAAAGCCGCCGAAACTCGGCGGGGGCGGCGTTATCGGGATGACCTTCGAGCTCGGCACAAAGCCGGAAAATTTGCCGCGCGCGCAGCGGGCGCTCGAGCAGCGCATTCAAGGCGTGGAGGACGCCGAGCCGCACCGTGACGCTGCTCCCGAGCCCGCGCGAAACGGGCACGTCGCCCGACGATCATGCAGGAAAACGGAAACGGCTCCGCATCGCCGTCGCCTCGAAGAATTTGCGCGCCGCCTGTTGCGCCATCGCGGCCGGCCGACGGTCTCTTTCGCTCGCGCGACGGTGACGAAGTTGTAGATTCGCAAGGCCACTCCGAGACAATCGAAGCCGGGGCCGAGATTCGAAGTGGTGGCAGGAACGCGCACCGTGATCTGTTGCTTTTTCAAAGGAAATCATCCGAAGTTGCAGCCGGACAAGCCATGGCCGCCTTGATTCTAACGCGACCTTCCCGCGGCAAGACGCGCCCGAAGCGGCGATGAAAGACTGGATCGATTTCGGGCGTGGTGCGCGATTTTGCGGCCGAAAAAACCGAAGCCTACCGGCTCTGCACGAAGCCCGACGGCTGGGCGGAACGTTACGGCGCGGATGCTCTCGTTTCCTACAAGACCGAGGCGACGCGCGAAGAAATTGTGCACGAGCTGGATGAATGGGCGCGTCTCGCCGGATCAGCCTTCGAACGCGTTTTCGCGCGTTTTCTCCCGAAACAAAACGCCGAGCGCAACCCGCCGCAGCTCCTCGCGCGGCGACGCGAGGCGCCGCTCCGGCGCACCGTGCTCGAGCGCGGCATTTGTTACGCGCTCGATTTCGGGGCCGGTTATTCGGCCGGGCTTTTTCATCGACCAGCGCGAGAATCGGCAGTTCGTCAGGCGGGCGGCTCCGCGCCACACGCTCAATTGTTTCGCCTACACCTGCTCGTTTTCCGTCGTCGCCGCGCTCGGTGGCCGGCGCCGAGACCCTGAGCATCGATCTTTCCCGCAAATCGCTCGAGCGCGGCCGCGACAATATCATGCTCAACCGGCTCGCGACCGATCGGCATCGCTTCCTCGCCGACGACGTCATGCGCGTCCTCCCGCGGCTCGCGCGCAAAGGCGAGCGTCTTCGACTTGCATCATTCTCGATCCGCCGACTTTTTCCCGCTCCCGCACCGGCAAGGCCTGGCAGGTCGAGGCGGATTTCGAAAATCTTCTGCTCGCCGCGCTCGAGGTGGCGGAGCGTGACGCGAAAATTCTGCTCTCGACCAATTGCACCCGGCTGAACGAGCGCGCGCTCGAGGTCATGGCGCCGCTTCTGCCTCAAGGCGACGCGGCGCGCGGGAAGTTTCCGTCCGGCCGCGCCGCTGCCGGATTTTCCGCCGGGCGCGGCGCCAGCTCGCTTTGGATGACTTGCGTTAAGAATTTTGGGACGCGCAAAGACGGTCTCACCATCCGAAGATCAGATATATGGACGCGAACAAATGGCCGGCGCACCGGAAGACTTCGCGCGAACGAGGAATCCGCTACACCAGGGAGCAGTGGAATGAGATCATCGGCGCAGACGGAGGATTATGTGCGGGCCAACCCGACCCGGGCGCTGCTCTACGGCGTGGCGGCCGGTTTTCATCCTCGATCGGCTGCCGATCTTCCGCATCCTCGGCGCGCTCCTGCGGCTGCTCCTGATGGCATTTAAGCCAGCCATCCTGATCTACGGCGCGACCAAGCTCTACGAAGTGCTCCAGACCGACGAGTAATTGCGCTGGTGGCGGGTGTGTCGCCCGCGAATCTCGCCGTCAAAAGCTTCCGCCTGGCGCAGTTCAAATCCCTGCGGCCGGCATGTCCGCCGCTGAACTCGCCTAACGATCGAGAGTAAAGCCGATCTTTATCGTCACCTGCCAGTGATTGATCTTGTTCTCCTCGATGTGCCCGCGTGTATCGACTCACTTCGAACCAGCGCATGTTCCGGACTGTTTTCGCGGCCAGCGAGACCGCATTTTGCACTGCGTCCTCGATCGTCGTCTGGGAAGAACCAACCAACTCGATTTTCTTGTAAACGTGATCGCTCATCCCGGAAAATCGGCGCCCGCGCCCGGAACTCAAACGCAAAACCCGTTCCCGGATTGCTCCTGCTGTTCCCGTTGCAGAGCCGTTCCGTGACCGCCAAACCCGAACCCTCCCACGACCCACAAGGCTCGCAGAGCGTCACGGCAACGGCGCGGAACAATGGCGAACTTTGCGTTGAGCCCCCCGAAGCGGCTTGTTAGCGTGCCGTAGCGCTCATGGAAAAAAATATCGAGTCCCACCTCAAGGAAACCCGCATTTTCAAACCCGCGCGCGACTTCGCCAAAAACGCCCGCATCCGTAGCCTCGAGCAATATCGCCGGATGCATCGGGAATCGATCCGGCATCCGGAAAAATTCTGGGCGCGCGAAGCGCGCGAGCTCCATTGGCAGAAGCCATGGAAAAAGGTGCTGGAATGGAAGGCGCCCTTCGCAAAATGGTTCGTCGGCGGGAAGCTGAACTCTGGCAGAAAATTGTCTCGATCGACACCTGCAACGGACCGCGCCGGAACAAGGCGGCGATCATTTGGGAAGGCGAGCCGGGCGACAAACGCATTCTCACTTACCAGCAATTGCATCGCGAGGTCTGCCGCTTCGCCAACGTTCTGAAGCGAAACAGGATTCGCAAAGGCGATCGCGTGATCATCTACATGCCGGCCATTCCAGAGGCTGCGATCGCGATGCTCGCCTGCGCGCGGATCGGCGCGATTCATTCGGTCGTCTTCGGCGGCTTCAGCGCGGACAGCATTCGCGACCGGATCGTCGATTGCGGGGCGACCGCCGTCATCACCGCCGATGGCGCTTACCGCCGCGGCGCGATCGTTCCGCTCAAGCACAACGTCGATGAAGCGCTGCAAGGCAAGACAACGATCAGGCGCGTGATCGTTTTCCGGCGCGCCGGGAACGAGATCCACATCGAGGAAGGGCGCGACGTCTGGTGGCATCGCGAACTTGAATACGTCGATGCGCATTGCCCGGCGCTCGCGCTCGACAGCGAGCATCCGCTTTACATTCTTTACACCAGCGGCTCGACTGGAAAACCGAAGGGCATTCTGCACACCACCGGCGGCTATCTCGTCGGCATTCATACGCACCACGAAATACGTTTTCGATCTGCGCGAGGACGACATTTACTGGTGCACCGCCGATATCGGCTGGGTCACCGGTCACAGCTATGTGGTCTACGGACCGCTCGCCGCCGGCGCGACAACCCTGATGTATGAAGGCGCGCCGAACTGGCCGGAGCCGGATCGTTTCTGGCGGCTGATCGAGGAATACGCGGTCAGCATTCTCTACACCGCGCCGACCGCGATCCGCGCCTTTATTCGCTGGGGCGACCAATGGGTGAAGAAGCACGATCTCTCATCGCTGCGATTGTTAGGCACAGTCGGCGAACCGATCAATCCCGAGGCCTGGATGTGGTATCACAAGACGATCGGCGGCGGGCGTTGCCCAATCGTCGACACCTGGTGGCAAACCGAGACGGGCGCGATCATGATCACGCCGCTGCCGGGCGCGATTCCGACCAAACCCGGGAGCGCGACGTTGCCTTTTTTCGGAGTTGATGCGGCGGTGGTCGATGCGGCAGGGAAGGAAGTACCGCCCGAATGTTGGCGGAAAGTTGATCGTTAGGCGACCGTGGCCTTCGATGTTACGCACGATCTACGGCGACAAAGCCGCGATACAAAAAGCGGTACTGGAGCGAATACAAAGGCAGCTATTTCACGGGCGACGGCGCGCGCCGCGACAAGGATGGTTATTTCTGGATCGTCGGCCGGATCGACGACGTGCTGAACGTCGCCGGTCATCGCCTCGGCACTTCCGAAATCGAAAGCGCGCTCGTTAGTCACGCCAAGGTCGCGGAAGCCGCCGCCGTCGGACGCCCGGACGAACTCAAAGGCCAGGGCTTGGTGGTTTTCGTCACCCTCAAGAGCGGCGTCACGCCGACGCTCGGTCTCAAGGAAGAGTTGCGCGGCCATGTCGGGCAGCACATCGGCGCGATCGCCAAACCGGACGAGGTACGCTTCGCCGAGGCGTTGCCGAAAACGCGCAGCGGAAAAATCATGCGCCGTTTGCTGAAGGAAATCGCGAGCGGCAACGCGGTCACTGGCGACACGACGACGCTGGAAGATTTCAGCGTCCTGGCAAAGTTAGCCAGCACCGAAGAATGATTCGCCGTAGATTGCCCTCGTGAGTTTTATCTCGACCGGATTTCGTGAGCTGACGCTGAAGGTGCGCCGCCAGCGTACGCGCATCGCGCTCAGGCACGAGAAACGCCGCCTGCAAAAATCCGAGATCGCGTTGGGGCGGGAAGGCACGGCGGAAGCCGCGAATTTTCCCGAGGTGCGCAATGAGATTGTCGCGCTGAAGAAACTTGAGCAGGAGCAAAGAGAGGTCGCGGTCAGGATCGCAAAAATTGAGGAGGCGCTCAAACAGATCGAGGCGCAACGCCAGGAAAACTCACGGGAGCAGGCGACCGCCCTGGACAAGCTCGAGGAGGAAAAGCGCCCACTGGTCGAGCGCCGCAACCAGGCGAAATCCGCCGCCGAGCGCTGCGAGAGCGAGCTCGCGACCATCGATCGTCGCCTCAAGGAAAATGAGGCCGCCGATCGCGAACTGTTGAAAAAAGTCTCCGCTCTCCAGGCGACCGAGCCGCCGCCGCCCGATCTGCAAACGCAGATGGAACGGCTCAGCACGGAACGGGCGCGGCTTCCGCAGGAGAAAGCCGAGATGGAGCGAGACCGCCTCGAGAGCGCGGAGGCCAGTCGATCCGCCCGCGAAAAACTAACCGCGGAAGAAGCGCTCGTCGCGCAGGCCGACAAGAAAATCGCGAAGGCTCGCGCCGAATTTGAGGCCCAAGATCGCACGTTGAAGGAAAGTGCGCGCGCGCAACAGGAGGAAGTTCGGCAGGCGCAACAGCAGCATCAGACAGTCGAGGAGAAGAAGAACCCAGCCTACCTCAACATCGGGCGCCATCTTGCCTCGCAAGGCATCGCCCCGCCCAACGCGCCGCACCTCCTCATCGAAGTGCAGCGGCATCGCGCTGCGGTCGAGCACCATGCCGGACACAAAGAGGAGTTGGCCAGGCTCTCCGCCCAGATCGACAAGCAGGAACTGCGAAAGTTTTATTTCGTGATTTTCTCCGTCCTCGCCCTGCTCGCGATCATCTTGCCGCTGGTTTCGCAATCGCCGACGAAACGCGAATGGCTCCCGGCGGAAACATCCGCCATCCTTTCCCTCGATGTATCATCAGCTCGACAAGGGAAAATTGCCAAATCGCTGGCGCAAAGAGCAGCCCGAGACCTGGCAAAAGGTCTCAGCCGGTCTCCTCGGTCAAGCCGCGCGCACACCGGTCCTCCACCTCGCCGAGGATGCAGTCCGCGTGACTCGCGCACTGACACTGGATGACAACGATCGCGAGGAGGAATACGTCCTGGTGGAAACTCGCGACGATCTCGCGCCGATCGTGCGCACGATTACGCAAGACAAGAGCTTCGCGAAAAGCACGATCACCGGCCTCGTCGTCTGGGAGCGACCCGATGTGACCGTGGCCCGGGTCGGCCCGCGTACCCTCGCCGTTGGTTCGTTAGGCGAGGTCGACAAGCTGGTCCAGGTGCGACTCGGCACCCGGGCTGACCTAAAAATCGACGACCCGCTCCTCGAGGGTTTCCAGACGCTCAATACGGGGAGCGCGCTGCGCCTCGTCTCGCGCGACCCGGACGATCTGGAGACGCTTTTCGGGCCGATTCTGCCGCCTGAATTCATCGAGAATTGCGATCTGCTTGGATTGGAAATGACGTTCGATATGCCGGCCAAGGCGCACCTGATCATGAAGGCAACGAATGAAGCGAAAGCCAAAGGATTGGCCGCGGAATTGCAAAACGAACCGGCGCGCTGGCTTAAGATTCCGGGATCCGATTTCGTTCTCTCGACTGATCCGCCAAAGATCGAGCAGAAGAGTGAAAAGCTTGATCTTCATTTCAACATTCCAGAAGGCGCGGCGCGTTTACTCTTGGAGCGACTGGCAAAGGTCCAGCCAATGTCGGGCTCCTGAGATCTCTTCAACCGAGGAGGAAGCGCAACGAAGTCAGTGATCAATTCTCATCTGCATAACTCGGCAAGTGCCACGTTGAATCGTGGATCGGATGCAAACGTCCTTCGGGTCATTGCTTGAACAGTCGCTGCAACGAATCTCGATTTGACGACTCACGGTCATGCCAATGCTCGCCTCGCTCAGCCAGGATCTCAGTCAGCCTGAATACATTCACGTCCTGATCAACCCGCTTCCGGTCTACGGCCTGGCGATGGGCGTTCTCGGCCTAATCATTGCGCTTTTCCTCCGCAGCCGGAAGGCGCAAATCGCGACTCTCGCGCTCATCCTGCTCAGCAGCGCAATGGCGTGGCCGGTGATACACTATGGAGAAGCCGGTTACGATCGTGTTCTTTCCATGTCCGACGACCAGGGCCAGGCATGGTTGAAGGTTCATAGGCATCGCGCGGATGAATTCGCGTGGTCGTTCTACGTGCTCGCTGGTCTGGCCGCAGTCGCCATTTTCGCGCCAATAAAATGGCCGAAAGCCGCGACTGGATTGAGCATCGTCACTTTGGTGGTTTCCTGTGCGGTTCTGGGAGTGGGCGGCTACATTGCTCATGCCGGAGGCAAGATTCGCCATCGTGAGTTCCGTAACGAGCCGGCGCCGCTCGTTCCGGCCGAGGACAACGAGGATTAGGACATGCAGGTCGACATCATCACGCTCTTTCCCCAAATCTGTCGCGTCCCCTTAGGCGAAAGCATGATGGGCCGCGCACAGGAGACAGGCGCGCTCGAGTTGCGCATTCACAACCTGCGTGACTGGACCACCGATCGGCATCACGTCGTCGACGACGCGCCCTTCGGCGGCGGCCAGGGCATGGTCATGAAGCCGGAACCGATCTTCGCCGCGGTCGAATCGCTCCGTACTAAGGCGAGTACGGTGGTGCTCATGACACCGCAGGGCCGGCGCTTGCATCAAACGATGGCGCAGGAATTTTCAACGAAAGAACATCTCATCGTCATCTGCGGGCATTACGAAGGAGTCGACCATCGCGTAATCGAGCATCTGGTCGATGTCGAAATCTCAATTGGGGACTACGTCCTGACCAACGGCGCGATCGCTGCGGTCGTTTTCGTCGATGCAATCGTCAGGCTGCTGCCCGGCGTGCTCGGTCACGAGCAATCAGCGGTGGACGACAGCTTCAGCAGCGGACTGCTCGAAGCGCCGCAATACACCCGCCCGGCCGAGTTCCGCGGTTGGAAAGTTCCCGACATCCTTCTCTCCGGCCATCACGCCGAGATCGCCGCCTGGCGCAAGCGCGAAGCCGAGCGCCGCACCCGCGAAAACCGACCCGACCTCCTGCCGTAAGCCAAGACTACGTGACGGCCCGGTATCCGGCATCCTGACCCCGGGAACAATCTGCCATTCCCGGCGCGATGGCGAAGGCGCCGGTGAATGATGGCGGGTCGACGAGATCCTCGCCCAGAAGGTCGGGTGGTCGGCCTGCCGAGAAGCATTCCGGTTGCCTTGGCTACCGCTTTGTAGCCAGAGGACGATTCGCGGCCTGACCTCAGTTGACTTTCCTGCAAGGCGACCATTACGATCTCTCTTCCTCCAACCCGATTTGCACACTCCTCGATGACGCTCTCCGTCGTAATTCCTGTCTATAACGAGGCGGCGACGGTGGCCGAGTTGATCGGTCGAGTTTACGCGGTCGACCTTGCCAAACAGATAATCGTCGTCGACGACGGCTCGACGGACGGCACTCGTGAAGTGCTCGCGAGCTTGCAGGAACGCTATGAAAATATGCGGGTCCTCCGGCAACCTCGCAATTGCGGGAAGGGGGCGGCGCTGCGGCTCGGCTTCCAGCACGCGACTGGCGACTTCGTTTTGGTGCAGGACGCCGACCTCGAGTACGATCCGGCTGAGTATCCCTTGCTCCTCAAGCCGCTCGTAGAAGGCAGGGCCGATGTCGTCTACGGCTCGCGCTTCCTGACGACACGAGAGCACCGGGTGTTGTTCTTCTGGCACTCGGCCGGCAACCAATTGCTTACCCTCATCTCAAACATTCTGACCAACCTGAACCTGACCGACATGGAGACTGGCTTCAAGGTATTCAGGCGCGAAGTGATTCAATCAATCAAGCTGAAGGAGGACCGGTTCGGATTCGAGCCAGAAGTCACAGTGAAGATCGCGCGAATGAAGCTGCGCATCTACGAAGTGGGGATCTCGTATTATGGCCGCACCTACGAAGAAGGAAAGAAGATCGGCTGGCGGGATGGCGGCAAAGCGCTCTGGTGCATCCTGAAGTACACGGTTACGACTCCTCATTCGGCCTTCACACCAGCCGGGCAGACTTCTTCTCAAGATTGAAATAACGGTTCAGCCTGACAAAGGGCGGAAGGCAGTTCCAGGGGGTCAGACAATGTTCCCGGCGTTGTGGAGCAGATCGATCAACGCCAGCGTGAGCATTCCCGCCGCCACCGTGGTCGTGATTGGAACCGTCCACCTGCCGATCACGACAGTCTCATCCCGCGCCAATCTCTGGATGGTGATCGAGGCCACGAAAACAAAGGGCAGGAAAAGGGTGAGAACGAATCGGCTGTCGGTCACGACGGCGTTATACCAGGCGTAGAGAATCAGGTAGACAGCAAAGTAAGCGAAGCAAAAGATGGCAGCGAAGGGTTGGCGGGCGAGCAACTCGCGAGCACGGGCACGACGGCGGATGCCCAGGACGAGCGCAATCGCTCCCAAGACGGCCGCATATTTGTAATAGCCCACGGCCTTGAAACCGCGCGTCGCAAGGCTGAGCAAACCGTGGAGGAGCCGCGAGATCATCTCGCCCGTCGTATGTTGCCGCCAGTATTTGGCGAAGGAGGGCAACTCCGGTGCCGCGGGATTATCGACCGGCGGAGCTTGCAGGCGATCGGAATAGGAAAGCGCCTCGGGCCATGAATCGCACCACATGTAATGCGCGGAATTGACGTTGTAAAAAAACTGCCCGTAACGCTGTTTGCTCGTCCAGACATAGGGCCAGACGACGAGCAGGAAGGTCGTACTCAGGAGAATGAAGAGCGCGCATCGCTTTAGGAGATAGCGCGCCCGCTGTTCCGTCGTGTTCCGGCGCGGCTCAAAGCTTTGCGCAATAAAGGCGGCGCCCCAGCAAGGCCATGCTGGCAGCGCCGAAGCTTTGGTCAGAAAAGCCAGCCCCAGGATCATCCCGGCGAGCAGCGCAAGCCACCAGCGCGGGGTGAGCAACATCTGCAAGAGAAGAACGAAGGCCCCGAAGTTGACGACGAAGAAGAGTGGTTCCACCTGCACGATCCCGGCGCGATAAACGAAGACGCCAAAAGCGGCCGCGACCAGCAGCGCGGTGCTCTCCAGGCGCGAAAAGTATTGGCGGAAAATCGCGGCGAGAATCAGGAGGAGCGCGACGGAGAGAATGACGCAGCTGGTTTGGGCGCGCGCCAGGATGTCCGCCTCGCTCTCCCCCGGCCGATAAAGTCGAGAGAGGAGAAAAGGAAAGACGGGCATGCGATTGCGATCGCCCACGAAGGCGTAACCGCTCTCGCGCATTTTCTTTGCGTAATGGAGATATGCACTCTGATCGGCATGGTCGAACGCGGTAGGGAAGGCGCGCCAACGTCCGTTCGCCTCAAGGGCGTAAATGCTCAGGATCGCGAGCAAAGCGAGGACGAAAAGGCTGCGCCGCCAGCGAGGTGAGGTCTTCACGAAATCAGCCATTGGCTGGCTCCTCGCATGGCACCCAACCTTTGCAAAGCTTCTCCGACACGCCTCATGGAAAGATCAGGACTTTGCCGGCGGCGCCTGTGCCTGCCGGGCGACGAGCACCTCCGCGATGTCGAGCACCTGGATCGTCTCACCGCCCTTCGTGCCCGCCACACCATCGCTCATCATGTTCAGACAAAACGGACAGGCGGTGGCGAGCGTCTTGGCGCCGGTCGCAACGGCTTCCTGCGCCCTCAGGTTTGACACTCGTTGCTCGGGCGGTTCGTCGAACCACATCCGTCCGCCGCCCGCGCCGCAGCAGAAAGTTTTCTTTCCGCAGCGTGGCATCTCGCGAAACTGCTCGTCTTTGCCGGCGCCGATGACCGTGCGCGTCGCATCGACCTCGCCGTTGACGCGCGCCAGGTAACATGGATCATGCAGGGTAATCGGCTCGGCGTCGGTTGCGGCTTTGTTCGTTAGGCGACCCGCCTCGATCAGCTCCGCGAGGAGTGCGGAGTGATGCTGCACTTTGTAATGACCGCCAAACTGCGGGTATTCGTTCTTGAGCGTATTGTGACAATGCGGGCACGGAGTTACGATCTTCCGGACCTTGCGTCGGTCCAGAGTTTCGACATTGGTCTGAGCGCGCTCCTGGAAAAGGAACTCATCGCCGATCCGACGCGCCGGATCGCCCGTGCAGGCCTCCTCCTTCCCGAGCACGGCAAAATTCACTTTTGCCTCCTTCAGTAACTGGGCGGTGGCTCGCGCGACTTTCTGCGCCCGCGGATCGAAGGAAGCGGCGCAACCAACCCAGAAAAGATATTCGAAGTCCGGATTCGATTCTACCGTCGGCACATCGAGGCCTTCGGCCCAGGCGAGGCGGTCGGCGTTCGGGCGACCATAGGGATTGGCCTGGTTTCCGATCTGCTGGAGCGCCTTTGCCGGCGGGCCGGAAAGTCGGCCCTCGCCGATCAAATCGCGGCGCATATCGCTGATCAAGTCGACGTGCCCGATCAAGACCGGGCATTCCTGCACACACGCCTGGCACATCGTGCAGGCCCAGAGCGTTTCGTCGCGAATCGTTTCATGGACGTTGCTCCCGCCTGACGACATGAGGTGCCGGAGGTCGACCACGACCGCTTTGGGCGAAAGCGGTTTGCCGGAAGCGGTCGCGGGGCAGGCGTCCTCGCACCGGCCGCATTCCATGCAGGCATCCAGGCTGAGCAACTGCTGGCGATTGAAATCCCCCAGCTCGTGCACGCCGGTCCGGCCGGTTTGTTCGACTTCCTCCATCGTCAGGGGAACCAGTTGACCCATAGGCCGCGCGGGACGGGCGGCGATGTTCATCGGGCCAGTCAGGACATGGAGAAACCGATTGACCGGGATGGCGACAAAGAATCCCGCGACCCAGATGGTATGGAGCCACCAAGTCACGAGATGCATTCTCCTGGCCGTGCCGACATCGACCCCGCGCAAGAACGTAGTGTCGATAAGCCAACCGACGGTGGACCAATGCGCCAGCCACGGTTGCACCTGCGTGTAGTGCAGGCGTAGCGCTTCGACCGCGAAACCGGTGAGACCGAGACCGAGGAGGCTGCTGAGAAGCCACCAGTCACGCCAGTTGTGGCCGAGGCTCTTCGGCCGCTGGAATGCGCGGCGATACAAGGCCAGAAGACAGCCAAGACACAAGGCAACGCCGAAGACGTCCATGATCAGCTCGTAGAAGAGATAGTACCAGCCGTGATGGAAATAATACGGACCGTCGTAAGCGATCCCGAGAAGCGTCGTCCCGATCGTGAGAACGAGGAAACCGCTGAAAAGAAGCAGGTGCAGGAGCGCCCCGAGCGATTTTTTGTAGACCCGCTTTTGGGCCAGCGCGTAGACGGTGAGCCGCTGCAACCAGACCCGCCAATCGCGTTCAAATCCTCCTGGCCGCCCCTTTCGCCATTGCCGGACGTGCGCGAAAACCTGCCAGGCGAGCGCACTGAGGCTCGCTGCGATCATGAGAAAGAACACCACCCGCATTCCGGGCGTGATGTTGCCGAAGACTTCGCGCGTGGTGGTATTCACGTCGAGCGCGATCATCGGTTTTGACAGTTAGCCCTGGCGGATGGACTCAATCAGTTGCGGCACGATCTGGTGCAGGTCGCCGACCAGGCCATAGGTCGCCATCTGGAAAATGGGTGCATCAGGATCCTTGTTGATCGCCACGATAATGCGCGAGTCTTTGATCCCGGCAAGATGCTGGATGGCGCCGGAAATTCCAAGCGCGATGTAAAGATCGGGGGCGATAACTTTGCCGGTCTGACCGATTTGGTAATCGTTAGGCGCGAGACCCGTATCGACGGCGGCGCGGGTCGCGCCGATCGTGCCGCCGAGAACGTCGGCCAGGCCGCCCACGAGGCGATCGAAGGTTTCCTTGTCCCTCAAGGGGCGTCCGCCACCGACGACAACGCGCGCTTCGCTCAGGTCGGGGCGATCGGAGATACGTTCTTCGCGAGAAACGAATTGCATTCCGTCGGGTATGGATGCCCGGTCAAATTCGAGTCGCTCGATCGGGCAGGGCGGCGCGTCGGCGGCGGGTGCGTCAAAAGCGGAGGCGCGGATACTGAGAACGCGAAGTTTACCGGCTAACTGAACTGTCGCCAGCAAGCTGCCGGCGTTGATCGGCCTCCGATAGGAGATTGCGCCGTTGTTGTTCTCGATTGCGAGCACATCGGTCAGCATCGGCGCGTCGAGCAAGGCGGCCGCTCGGGGGAGAATGTCTTTGCTGAAAGTCGATGAGGTTCCGAGAAGCGTGGTCGCGCCGCTTTTTTGGAAAGCGTCGGCAATCACCGCCGCATAGCGATCGGCCAGCGGTTCTGCCAAGGCAGCATCGTCCGCGACCAGGACAGCCGACGCGCCATACGTAGCGAGCGAGTTGGCCATCTCCCTGACGCCGTGGCCAAGAAGGAGGAGCGCGAAATCGTTGTCCAACTGGCGGGCGGCGGTGATCGCATGCAGCGATGGACGCTTCAGTTGCCGACGATCGTGTTCGACCAGAATGAGGGTCTTGGCGGTCATTAAAGCACCTTCGCTTCCTCCTTGAGCTTGATGACCAACTCTTCGACCGACTCGACACGCATCCCGGCGGCGCGCCGGGGTGGACGCGCGGTCGAAATGACGGTCGTAAGCGGCTGCACATTCACGCCCAGTTGGTCGCAGGTCTGAACCTCGATCGTTTTCTTGCGCGCTTTCATCAAGCCGGGAAGCGAAACATAGCGCGGCTCGTTCAGACGCAGGTCGGTCGTGATGATGGCGGGTAACCTCAGCTCGATCACTTCGAGTCCGGCGTCCGTTTCCCGAGTGCAGCGGGCGCGAGTCCGATCATCGAGAAACTCGATCTTCGAAACAAACGTCGCCTGCGGCCAGCCTAACAATCCGGCCAGCATCTGCCCGGCCTGGTTGGAATCGTCGTCCACCGCCTGCTTACCCATGATCACGGCCTGCGGCGCCTCCTTTTCCACTACCGCGCGGAGAATGCGCGCCACGGCATATGGGTCGAGCGCCCGTGCATCGTCGATCCGAATCGCGCGATCGACGCCCATCGCCAGAGCGGCGCGAACCTGTTCGTCCACGGCCGGCGGCCCAATCGTCAGACCAACAATCTCGGTCGCCTCTCCGCGTTCCCGTATGCGCAGCGCTTCTTCGATGGCGATCTCATCGAAGGGGTTGATGACCGATTTGGCGTTCGCGCCAGTCCCTCCCGGAGCTGCCGCCTCGTAGGGATCCGGAACGCTCTTGAACGGAACGAGAATCTTCTCCACCGGCTGTGTCACAGGCCGATGAGTGATGCGATGATGTTGCGCTGAATCTCACTCGTGCCGGAGTAGAGCTTGGCGCCGATCGCGTCGCGCAATTGGCGCTCGATTTCGTACTCCGTCATGTAGCCGTAACCGCCGTGGATCTGGATCGCGTCCTCGGCGCATTTCACCCAGGCCTCGGCCAGATGGAGTTTGGTCATCGCCGCCTCGAGGTAAACTGCCTTCCGATGTCCGGCGAGCCAGCCGTATTGATAAAGCATGTGTCGCGAGCTTTCGATCCGCATCTTCATGTCCACAATCTTGCTCGCAACGAGCTGATATTTGCCGATCGATTGCCCACCTTGCTTGCGTTCGTTCGCGTAGCGGATGCAGGTTTCGAGCAAACGTTGCATCGCGCCCACCGCGCTGGCCAGAATGCAACCGCGTTCCCAGGTCATCGAGCGGGTGAAAAGAAACGCGCCGCCCCCTTCCTTGCCGAGAAGATTTTCCGCCGGCACCTCGCAGTTTTCGAAAAAGACCTCCGCCATTGGCGAAGTGCGTACCCCCATCTTCTCGATCTTGTGCGAGGCATCCAGACCGGGTGAGCCCTTCTCGACCAAAAACGCCGTGATCCCGTCCTGCCCGCGCGATTTGTCCACGTTGGCGAAGACCACGAGCACATCCGCAATCGGGCCGTTGGTGACGAAAATCTTGCTCCCGTTCAGGATATATTTGTCGCCCTGACGGGTGGCGGTCGTAGCGAGACTAAAGGCATCGGAGCCGCTGTTCGGCTCGCTCATGGCGTTGCCGCCGATCAACGCGCCGTTGCAAAGACCGGGCAGGAATTTCTGCTTCTGCGCCTCGGTCCCGTTGTAGACGAGTGGGATCACCGCCGTCCACATATGGGCGTTGATCGAGAAAAGGAGGCCGTTGTCCTTGCAGGCATAACCGAGCCGCTCGAGGGCCGCTACCGTCGTCAGGGGATCCTGGCCGAGGCCGCCATATTCTGCCGGGACGAGAAGGCCCTGAACGCCGAAATCGCCGCATTTCTTCCACGCTTCGTGATTGAAAATAGCATTCCGATCGTTCTCGATAACATCGTAGCTGAGCTGTTCGCGAGCGAAGCGGCTGACGGCGTCCAGCAGCTCACGTTGTTGCTCCGACCATGCAAAATCCATCGTCTTGGGTTCTCCTTTGCTTTGTAAAGTTGCTGCCAGAGCTCCGAAAAGCTGGCGCAGGCCCTTCCGCCCGGACCTCCCGCTGGCGCGGCAGGCGGGCATTGTAAGATTGTCCGCAGAAGCGGTCAAGCGCTGCCCCGCCGTGAAGCTAGTCGCACGCCGGCATTACGCCTGCGCAAGAATGCCACCTTCACTGCCCTGCGGCGGCAATTTTTGCTCAGAATCGGCGATTTCCGCCAAGCCTAGTCGAGAGGGCGCCCGAGAAAACCGAGAAACTCCTTTAGAAACTCCATTTTCGAGAGTCGTTCCAGCCGTTTCAGGTTGAAACTCTTGCTGATCTTCCGCTCAAGAAGCGAAAAGGCGTCGGTGACAAAGAGGTCCTGTCTTTCGACCCCAAATCGAACGACAAACGTGGACATGAGTGCGCTCCCGCAACGGTCTGGTGCGAGGTTGCTGTAAGCCATCACTGCATCGAAGAGATACATCTCCGTCCATTGCTCACTCACCTCATAAGTCTCATTGTCCTTCGCGTCTTTGAAGAACGTAATCGCATCATCCATTTTGATCCTGCGCCGGCCTTCGACCGGCTCCGGAATGTAGGCCGCGGTCGAGGGCCAGGCCGATGCGCCCCAAACGTTCGCAAGGTCAGTCAAGGTTCGGTGCGCAGCCGCAGCCAGAGTGTGGACTGACACCATATCTCCGTCGACAAACCAGAGCCAGATAGCTGACTCTATCTGACGGCGCGCAGCCTCAATCTTACTGAGCTTAACGAGCTGGGGTTTAATGCATCGATCCATGACTTGCTTGCGCCGCACCGGCAAGCCAAAAAGCACCGGTGAGAACTCGGTTGGGGATTGGCCTCACTGCACGATTGTAGTAAGTTTGGCAACTCGCTGTCAACAGACAACGAGGTACATCCAGCTGATTTCTTGATCAGGGGGGTATTTCCGTCCGGGAAGCGAGTCGCTGTACTTGCTCGCTCTTATGGAGTTTATTGCAACGCTAACTCTCGGATGACTTTACGAATAAGCGTGCGTCAGGGATTCGTACTGCTCATCATGCCGTCATGAACTTTACCAAAAACATTGGAATGCTTTTGCTCGCGATATACCTGATCGTAGTTGGCATCATTGGTCTCACCGGAATGGGCACCGGCTTGCTGCTCCCAATCCTCGCGCTTGTCGCGGGCATTTTTATCCTGATCGGGAAGTAGGCCCGCTCTGGCTTTCGGCGATCAAGCACGTCGGGCGAAAAGCATGCTGATCGTGCGCGAGGATCAGGAGGAACTGTCGGTGAAGGGCTGAAAGGCTTAGCCGATGAACCGTTATCGAACCGCGCCGAGGGCGACCCGTTTTTTCGCTTTGTCTTTCTCCGGCAAGACGCTCAGCTTTCGACCATGAAAATTGTCACCATCATCGCGCGCATCCTTCTTGGCCTGATCTTTGTCGTGTTCGGCCTTAACGGCTTTCTCCATTTCATTCCGATGCCGCCGCCGCCGCCTGACAGCGCGGCCATGCACTTTTTCACCGCCGTTTCGACAACTGGTTACATGAAGGTTGTTTTTGACCTGCAAATTCTCGGCGGTCTACTCGTTCTGTTGAACTTCCTGCCGGTGCTCGGCCTCGCCATCCTCTACCCGATCGTCTTCAACATCGTGCTCTTCCACCTCACGATGGCGCCATCCGGATTGCCGCTCGCGAGTTTCGTCGCGTTGCTCTCGCTCATTTTGCTCGTGAGTTATTGGGAGCACTTTCGCCATCTCGTCAGGCAACCGGGCAAGTGATCCTCCTGCACGATCCGCGCTGCGCCCAGTATTCGGCCGTCGGTCATCCCGAGCGACCCACCCGGGTAACAGCCAGCGCGTCGCATCTCCGGACGACGCATCCCGCTTGGGAATGGCGTTTGCCTGACGAAGCGGACGAACAGCGAATCAGTCGCGCGCACACCGCGAATCAGATCGCACGGGTGCGCGCCGCGGCGGCGGATTTCGATGCCGATACGCCGGCCTATCCGGGGATTTTTCAGCATGCCGCGCGCGCAACCGGCGCCGCCTGCGAGGTTGCACGACTGGCATTGGGCGGGAAGCGCGCTTTCAGCCTGATGCGACCGCCGGGACACCACGCCACCTCCGACCAGGCGATGGGGTTTTGTTTCTTCAATCACGTTGCGGTCGCGGCACTCGATGCCTTGGAGCAGGGCGCGGCGCGCGTAGCGATCTGGGACTTCGATGCCCACCACGGCAACGGCACGGAAGCGATCGTGGTCGGAAATCCGCGAATCGCTTTTGCTTCCGTTCATCAGTTCCCGGGTTATCCAGGGACCGGGGCGCGCTCGTCAGGCAACATCTACAACTTCCCAGTTCCTCCCTTCTGCCCGCGGGCGGAACATCGCAATGCGGTTGCGCGCGCCTTGGAAATGCTGCGCGAGTTCGAGCCCGAGCTGTTACTCGTCTCCGCCGGCTTCGACGCCTATGCCGACGACCCAATTACACAAATGAGTCTCGAGCTGGAGGATTTCACCCTCTTCGGCCAATGGTTGCGGGCGTCATCGCTTCCTGCCGGAGCGATCCTCGAAGGCGGCTATAGCGACGAGTTGCCGGAGTTGATCGACGCTTTCCTGCAGGCCTGGGCACAATAAGAGCGACCCCGTTCCCTGTCGTTAGGCTGACCGCTTCACCAGCGTCAACATTCCGGCGATGCCCGAGATGAGGCTGGCGGCAAGAATGCCGACCTTCGCAATCTCCAGCGTCGAATTCACACCGAAGGCAAGGTTGGCGACGAAGAGCGACATCGTGAAACCGATTCCGGCCAGCATCCCGACTCCGATGAGCTGACGCCACGCCGCCCCCTCCGGGAGGGTCGCGAGTCGGCTGCGGATGGCCAGCCACGAAAATCCCACCACGCCGATCGGCTTCCCAAGCACGAGCCCGCAGATCACTCCGACGCTGATTGGATGAACGAGTTCGTCCAGCGCGTTGCCGCCGCCCAGCACCACCCCCGCGTTGGCGAGCGCGAAGATCGGCATGATGGCGTGCTTGACCCAGGGCCCGAGTGCGTGCTCGAAGCGCAACATGGGTGATTCGGCATCCCGGCAATCTTCCTCGAGCAGGCTGAGCGCCGCACTTCGCGTGGCGTTGGCCTCTATCCTGTTCCCTTCTTGATCGGCAGCCCGAAATTCATCGAGAATTTTCCCTGTGCGCTCGAGGAAGGCATGGCCATCGATTCGCTGCCGTGCGGGAATCGTGAGGGCAAGAAGCACGCCCGCGACGGTGGCGTGAATGCCCGATTCGAGAAAAGCCAGCCACAAGCCGAGGCCGAGAACAGCATAAATCAATGGATGACGCGCACCAATCCGGTTCATCACGATCAGGGCGAGAAGGAACATTCCGGCAATCGTTAGGGCGACCCAGGAGATTTCCGCGGTATAGAAGAATGCAATCACGAGGACCGCTCCGATGTCGTCGGCAATGGCAAGAGCGGCGAGAAAGACCCTGAGGGAAGTCGGGGCACGATCACCGAGAAGCGCGAGGACGCCGAGCGCAAAAGCGATATCGGTCGCCATCGGCACGCCCCACCCCGCCGTTCCCGGGCCGGTCCGGTTGAACAGAAAATAAAAAAACGCCGGCACGATCATGCCACCGAGGGCAGCGACAATCGGGAGCGTGGCCTTACGAAGCGAGGCCAGCTGGCCAACGAGCGCCTCGCGTTTGATCTCGAGCCCGACGAGAAGAAAGAAGATCGCCATCAACCCGTCGTTGATCCAGAAATGCAGCTCCTCGGAAAGCTGGCGACCCGCAAACCCGATCGTCAGCTTGGTGTGTGAGAGATGGAAATAACTCGCCGCCCACGGTGAATTTGCCCAGACGAGCGCAGCTACGGTACAGCCAATGAGCAGGATCCCGCCGGAAGCTTCGAGTTTGGCAAATTCCTGGAATGGCTTGACGAGGCGCTCGAGCGGAGTGGCGCCGGGAAGTGGTGGTCGTTCACGCATCATTCAACATGACACCCGGGGAAAAAGATTTGGCAAGCGCAACTGGTGCGGCGAATAGTTCGCCTTTCGGGCCGTAGCACAGCTTGGTAGTGCGCTTGAATGGGGTTCAAGAGGTCGCGAGTTCGAATCTCGCCGGCCCGATATATTCAAGGATGAAGGATGAAGGCAGAAGGATGAAGATCCGCTGCGACAGTTTTCTTTTTCATCCTTCTGCCTTCATCCTTCATCCTTTCTTCATATGCTCAGCGCCGGAATCGTTGGTCTGCCTAACGTTGGCAAGTCGACTCTCTTCAACGCCGTTACCCGCACCCGCAAGGCGCAGGCGGCGAATTATCCCTTTTGCACGATCGATCCGAATCTCGGCGTCGTGACCGTGCCCGACCCGCGGCTCGAAGTACTGGCGAAGCTTTCGCATTCGCAAAAGATCATCCCGGCCGCGATCGAATTCGTCGACATCGCCGGGCTCGTGAAAGGCGCGAGTGCCGGAGAAGGACTCGGCAACCAGTTCCTCAGCCACATCCGCGAAGTGAACGCGATCGTGCAGGTCGTGCGTTGCTTTGAGAGCGGCGACATTCATCACGTCAGCGGCACAATCGATCCGGTGCGCGACATCGAGGTGATCAACACCGAGTTGATCCTGGCCGACCTCGCTTCGCTCCAGAAACGTCGCGACCGTTTGCAGAAAGAAGTCCGCGCCGGCTCGAAGACGGCGAAGGCCGAAATGGCGGTGATCGAAAAACTCCTGCCGCATCTCGATTCTGGAAAACCGGCGATCACGCTCGCGCTCAGCGACGAAGAGAAAGTCACGGGGCGCGACTTTTTCCTGCTCACTTCCAAGCCGACGCTCTTTGCCTGCAACGTCGCGGAAAGCGACCTGGCTGCCATCGCCCAGAAGGATGAGACGAATGCGGCGCTGCGCCATGTGCGCGCGGTCGAGGAGTACGCGCCGAAACCATTTCGCGACCGAGGCGGTTGTGATCAGCGCACAGATCGAGAGCGAACTGGTCGATCTCTCGGAGGCGGAAGCCGCCGAGTATCTGCGCGATCTCGGAGTGGAAGGAAGCGGCGTCGGCGCGCTCATTCGCGCTGTCTATCACCTTCTCGGGCTGCGCACCTACCTCACGACCGGCGAAAAGGAAACGCGCGCCTGGACGATTCACGAAGGCGACAAGGCGCCGGCCGCAGCAGGCGTGATCCATTCCGATTTCGAGCGGGGTTTCATCGCGGCCGAGACGGTGCACTTCGATGATCTGGTGTCGTTAGGCTCATTCGCCAGGGCGCGCGAGGCCGGCAAGCTGAGAATCGAGGGCAAGGAATATGTCGTGAAGGACGGCGACGTGGTCGAGTTCCGCTTCAACGTCTGAACGTCTTCATCGGCTATCGGCGGGCCGATTCCCCCCGGGGCATGCCGAACGCATTTACGCCTCGCTCGCGCAGGTCTTCGGCGCAGACAAGATCTTCATGGATGTGAGCGCGATCCAGCCCGGTGCAACTTTCGCAGACCGACAGTCGGAGGGACGTGCTTCTGCACGTCCCGGTTGTTCGAGTGCGCGCGACTGGCAGAGCGGACGTGCGGAAGCACGTCCCTCCGCGGGGTCGCTATTCAGCGAGGTAGAGAATCCGGCCGCACTGCTCGCAGCTCACGATTTCCTTGCCGCCTTTCACGCGCACGACCGTCGCGGTCGTCACTTTCATGTGGCAACCGGTGCAAACATCGTGCTCCAGCGCCACTACTGCGGCGTCGCCCTTGCTTGTGAAAAGCCGGTTGAACCGATCGAGCAGATCTTCATCAACCTTCGCCGCCAGCTCTTCCCGTTCCTTTTTCAATTCTTCCAGCCGGCCCTCCAAGGTTGCCTGCTTGGCCTCCAGATTCACCGCTTGTTTGGCGATGGCTTCCTTCGCCGCCGCGGTTTGTTTTTCTTCCACCGCGATCTGCGCTTTGAGCTGATCGGCCTGTTCCATCAACTCGAGTTCCTGGTCTTCGAGCCCGCTGATCTCCTGCTGATAACGCTCGATCTCGCGCCCCATCGCGGAAAATTCGTCGTTCTTGCGCGTCTCATATTGCTGCGTACGCAGACGCGCGATGCTTTCGTTCCGAGTCCCGACATCGAGTTCCAGTTTTTTCTTTTCGATCTCAACGTGGCGGGCGCGGTCCTTGATCGCCTCGAGGCGGGCAGAAGCGGCCGCCACCTGCGCGTCGAGCGACTTCCGCTCCAGCGGCACGCTTTTCAGTTCGGCTTCGACTTGTCGAATTTGTTGGGCGCGATCCTGCAGAATGAGCAGTTGCTCCAACTCGACTTGCACGCGCGCATGTTAGGAGCGGGCAGGGACGGCGTCAACGATGCGGGTGAGGCTAGGCCCGGAATTTCTCGGACGAACGTCGGCGCGCGACTATTCCTGGACACGTCCGAGAGCCACACAGGCGTTGATCCCGCCGAAGCCAAAAGAGTTGCTCAGAACGTAATCGATGGGCATCTCGCGACCATGCTGCGGCACGACATCGAGGTCGCAGGTCGGATCGGGATTTTCCCAGTTCAACGTCGGCGGCACCCAGCCGCGATCAATCGTCAGGGCACAAAGCGCCGCCTCGATCGCGCCGGTCGCGCCTAACGGATGACCGGTATAGGCCTTCGTACCGCTGACCGGGACGCGCGCGGCGTGGGCGCCGAAGACTTCCTTGATCGACATCGTCTCGGTGCTGTCGTTCACCTGCGTCGAGCTGGCATGGGCGTTGATGTAATCGATCTGCTCCGGGACAAGCCGCGCGTCGGTCAGCGCCTCGCGCATCGCCCGGATGCACGATTCGCCGCTCGGGAGGGGCGTCGTCATGTGAAAAGCGTCGTTGTTCAAACTGTAGCCGAGCACCTCGGCATAAATGTGCGCCCCACGGGCACGGGCGTGCTCCAACTCCTCAATGATGAGCGAGGCGGCGCCTTCTCCCATCACGAAACCGTCGCGCAACTTGTCGAAGGGCCGGCAGGCGCGCGCCGGGTCTTCATTGCATTGGCTCATCGTCTTGATGAATGCAAATGCGCCAAAGGTGAGCTGACTGAGCGGCGATTCCGCGCCACCCGCCACGATCACGTCTGCAAAATCGTCGCGGATGTAGCGCAGCGCTTCGCCCACCGCGATCGTGCCGCTGGCGCAACTGTTCGAGTTCGTCGTCCCAGCGCCGCGAAAACCGAACTCGATCGCGATATTGGTGTGGGCGGAGCCGCCAAAGACTTGCAGAGCGAGCGTTTGATTCACCCCACGGCTTCCCTTTTTCAAAAAATGCGCGTGCTCGGATTCCGCATTCGAAATCCCGCCGAGCGCGGTCCCGAAGCTGACGCCAATCCGATGTTGTGGACGCTCACGCGACCATTCGATACCTGCGTCCTCGAGTGCGAGCTTGGCCGAGCCGACGGCAAACTGCGCATAGCGATCGAGACGTTTCAACCGATGCGGCGGGAAAAATTCATCCGGCGCCCAATTAGGAATCTCAGCCGCGCAATGCGCGTTAAACATCGAACTGTCGAAACTTTCCACTCGGCGAACGCCGCTCTTCTCTGCGCGCAGCCCGCCCCAAAAACCTTCCCGACCGATGCCGACGGAAGTGATCGGACCGAGACCGGTGATGACAGCGCGCCTCATCGGGGAAAATTCGAATGTCGAATGTCGAATGTCGAAACAAATCCGAAATCCGAAATTCGAAACGACGCTCCCGCGCTCGACTGTTTTGACTTTTGGATTTTCGTCATTTGGAAATTGCTTCGGAATTCGAGATTCGGATTTCGGATTTCTCCTCCAGGTGCGCCTTCATCGCGCGCAACGTCTGGTTGGCGACATGCTGAATGAAAAAGCCCCCGATGATCGGCTCCGCGATGGGGGCCAGGGCGGCGATCCGAAAACGGAGCGCGTGCATGATCTCGACCACGATTCCGGCGGGCGTTTCCTTGAACGTCCAGACGACACGCATCCCGCGCGTAAACGCTTTCAAGTGCAAAAAGCGCAGCTCCATCCGGTCGCGATCGACCACGAACTCGGAGGTCCAGGAAATCGGAATGCCAGAACGCAATGCCGCCATCTCCACGATGCTGCGGTCCGGGGCGCGCTCGAGGAAACGGATGTAACGATAGTGCGGCAGAATGCGCGGCCATTGTTCGAGGTCGGCCGCGGTCTCGAAGATCGCTTCGCGCGACGCCTGCATGATGATCGAGTTGCCGGTGTGCATGATTCTTCCTACGAGGAAGCGAGCGACAGAATAGGCGGCGAACGTCGCGGCGCAACGGAGGGAGCAAAAGATCGCACTGGAAATTCGTCACCAATACGAAAGCTGGCAGCGGGATGATCCCGGGGTGTTCCGCTGCCTAACGACGCGGAGCCGGAAGATGCCCGCTCGATTGCCCGTATGCCACACCCACCGTGATCTGGGTGTTTTCGTAGCCCACCGTACCGAGAATGTAACCTTGCTTGACATCATGGCTGTATTTGCCGGTCGATCTCCCGTAAAAGAAACCAACTTCTCCGTTGGCATAGCCAACCTTGGGTAGCAGACTTCCCGGCGCGATGCCTTCTCGCGGCTGCGCTGCATAAGGCATGATCATCGAGGGGCCCGCAGCGACGAACGTGGGAAGAAAATCGACCGGCGTCGCGTCCATCCAGCCGAAGGCCCGCGAGAAAGAGAAGAGTCGCCCGTCGGCGAGCGTGAGCGGCGCAGGGCCGTAATAGACGCTATTCAAAGCCGCGAATGAAGTCGGCTGAACGAGCGTGGCCCGAGCGTCCGGGACGCTGCCCGCACTCGGTTGGGCAAGCGTGAGGAGAGAGGACGGAACCAGTTCCGGAGCCTGCATCTCCTGCGCCGAGACCGAAACGCCAAGAGCAAGAAGACCCGCAACAGCCACGAGTGCGCGTGTAGTCATGAGAGAATCCACAGCTAAAAGAGCGCGCGCGCCAGCGAAATCTTCAGATGATGCTGGTGTGATTTTGCCGCCAGTAGATTCGATCTGGACACACCGGCAGGCTTATCGGACGTAGAAATCCCGAATTTCATGCCGCCGCTTTCAACTTCGCTCCTCGCGCGTCTGCGCCAACTGTTGGGCACCGCAGAGGGCGAGCCCACGGGACGCGAGCTGCGGCCGTGGTTTGCTCTTGCCATGCTCTACGCGGTGGGCTGCGCTTTACTCGCCTTGCACCAGGCATTCGCCGTGCAATACATGGTCGCCGATGACGCGCGCGAACACGTTTTTTGGATGTTCCGCTACCCTGATCATGGGCTTTTTCCTCACGATCCAATCGCGGACTACTTCCAATCTCTCGCGCCCGGCGGCTACGCCACGCTTTACCGGTTTCTAGCCCGACTGGGGATCAATCCGTTGCTCGCGAGTAAGTGCGTTCCTTCTGTCCTGAGCCTGATCGCCACCGGATACTTCTTTGGTCTCGCATGGCGCTTCTTTCGTTCCCCTGCGGCGGCGACCCTGACCGCCTGCCTCTTTTCCCAATGTCTTTGGTTAAATAGCGACCTCACTTCTGCGACGCCACGCGCATTCTTTTATCCGCTTTTTGTTGCCTTCCTTTATTATCAGGTCCGCGGGTCGGCTATGGGAGTGCTGATCACGATCGGCCTCGAGGCACTTTTCTTTCCGCCGGCCGCTTTGCTCAGCCTCGCGGTGCTCGCCTGGGGATGTGTCTCCTGGGATCATGGTCTTAGGCTTGCGCCTCCCAGCGGCTCGCGCGCCTATTTGGTTATCGCCGCAGCTTTGGGCCTGACGCTGCTTTGTGTCATG
The DNA here is from genome assembly GCA_963738045.1 of uncultured Verrucomicrobiae bacterium. Taxonomy (GTDB): domain Bacteria; phylum Verrucomicrobiota; class Verrucomicrobiia; order Chthoniobacterales; family UBA10450; genus Palsa-1392. The sequence continues at coordinate 216,341 of CAVTUX010000005.1, forward strand.
CCCTATCTCCACCGAATGAGCGCCTTTGGTCCGCTCGTTACTTACTCAGAAGCACAGCGGATGCCGGAGTTCGCTCCCAAGGGGCGAGTGCCATTCTTCTTCCCAACCTGGTGGGGTTATTGGGTAGGCGGAAACGGAGGGATACATACCCTGCCAACGCGTCCGCCATGGTTCCTGGCCGCGTTTCTCTGGCCGGTGCTCCGCCATTTCCCGAGGCGATTTCCCCTCCTCAATGTCATCCCGCGAGGAGCGCGGCCGGTGCCGCAAATCATAGCGGCCGCGCTCTCGCTCTTTGCCCTCGCGCACCTGCTTCTCTTTCATCTCTATTTGCCGAACCGCTACACCGAATCCACCACTCGCGTTCTGCTAATTCTGTTGGCCGGAGGAGTCTTGCTGGCGCTGATTGATGCGCTGCTGCGCTGGGCCGAAGCACGTTCCGGTGAGCATCTCTCCAGATCCGGAGTGGCTGCGCTCGGCTTCTCCGGCCTGCTTCTCGTGGTGATAGCCGCGTATCCCTTGCTTCTCCCTGCCTTCCCGACCGCCAGCTACATCAAAGGCATTGACCCGGCTCTCTATCGGTTCTTTGCCAGCCAACCGGTGACAATCCGCATTGCGTCACTCTCCGACGAGGCGAACAACCTCCCGGTCTTTTCTCGTCGCTCGATCATCATCGGTGCAGAATGCGCGGTCCCTTTTCATCCTGGTTATTATCTGCCGCTCCGCGCCCGTGGACTGCAAATCGCGCGCGCCCAATACAGCGCTGACCCCACGCTCCTGCGAAAGTGCCTGCGCGATCAACGGGTCGACTTCTGGCTTCTCGACCGCGACGCGTTTGCTCGCGACTACTGGCAGAAAAGTCGACTGCTTCGACAGCTCAACATGACCACGCCTGACAAACCGATAGGTCCTGTATCAGGAGTGACCCCTGTTCTTCAGCAACCGCCTCCGGGATCTGTTGTTTATAAGGACGCACACTTCCTCGTTCTGGATGCGCACCGCCTGCTCGCCCTTTCCGTCCCTTAGCTAATATCGGAGTCGGTAAATGGCGAAACACTCGTCGCCGACAACCCGCATCTCGACTAACGAACAGCGTACGCTCGCCGGTAAAAATGCCGTTCCGCGCCCCGTCAGCGTCGGCGCAGATCTCCCGCCAAAGATGTAGGGCGCGATCGTGAGGTTAAGTTGATCGACCAGCTGCAACTCAAGCAAGCCGCGAAAAAGTTCGGCACCTCCTTCGCACGCAACCCGGCGCACCCCGTAATCGCTTCGCAAGAGTTCTAGCATCCGACGGAGATCTACTGACCGAGTTTCGCTTAGCCACAAGGTCGCCTTCTCCCGCAGCGCGACCTGATATTTTCTCGGCATGCGCGTAGTCGAAAAGATCACGATTCGCGAGAAGTCGGTTTGAAAGATTTTCAGCGCAGGATCGATCCGGCCTTCGTTGGAAACAATAATGCGTAACGGATACGCGGCCTGACCCCGTGCTTCGCGCTCGGCCCGCATAAGCGGGTCGGGCAGGCCAAGACGTACGTTGTCGTGCGAAAGAGTGCTGCGCCCGATGAGGACGGCGTCGCCTAACGAACGCTGCCGCAGGAGGTGGCGCTTGTCTTCGCGCGAAGTGAAATCAACTGGAGAAAAAGCGCGGGTCGTGATCTTGCCGTCAACGGTCATGGCGAAAGTGGCGGCGACGAATGGGCGCATCGGCTTGCGCCTGCCAATGTGGGAGGGGCCTTTGCGCCGCGATGGCTTGCTTTTGGTGAGGCGAGACTCCGTCGAGCCTGCTGGAAGATATCGCTTCACAAGATCATGCACCCTTTCCGGCACGACAGAGTCTCGCTCCACCAGCGGGCAGATCGGGGGACTGGGGCCCCTCCCACCTTGGCAGATTTGCCCACTTTACTCGATTTCCGTGATCTCATGCTCAAGCGTCGCCACTTCCCTCCGCATTTCGCTCAGCTTCACATGACCGGCCTGGCCGCTCGGTTTGTAGAAGAAATAGACGATCCCGCCCGGGGCGCAGCAGGCGAGCATGACGAGAAAACTCATCGAGCCGATGAGGACCGCGACGGCCTCCGGCACGCCGCAAAGCCCGTGGAGCATGATCTGGAAAATCTTTTCGCGCAGACCGACGCCGGCGAAGCTGATGGGCAGCGACGAGATGGTGCGCTCGATCGGCATGATGGCAAAAAAATCGATCACGGCGACCGATGCGCGAAAGGCGTAGGCGACACAGAGGAAGGTAGCGAAGGTCGAAAGATGCGCGACGATCGAGACGCCAAACGCAACGAGCGTGGCACGCCAATGATGCGCATAAAGGTGATAGGCAGCGGAAAGTTCGATTAGCTTGTCGCGCCCGGGAAATCTTTGCGGCAACTTGTGGGCGAGATTGAATCCGCTCACGACAAAGGAAGTAAGCAGCATCAAGACCGCGCTGCCGAGGACGGCGAGGAGAAGCCAGACGAGATGCTGCGTCTCGGTCAACTGCGTCAACCACTCGTAGCGCAGGCAAATCAAGGTGCCGGTGATGGTGATGAGAGCAACCAGCCCGACCAGGCGATCGAAGACGACGGCGAGCAAAGCGCCGGTCGCCTTGCCGGGCGTTTCTTTGAGCAGGAGATAGCTCTTCATGATGTCGCCGCCGGTGCCACCGGGCAGGAACTGATTATAAAACATCCCGATCAAAAAGAGTCCGGACACGCGCGGGATGCTAAGATGGATGCGTTGCACCTTGAGGAGAATGTGCCAGCGCACGCCAGCGGCAAGTTCCACCACAAAATAGGCGCAGAGCGCGGCGACGATCCATCGGTAATCCGCGGTGCGCAGCGCCACGCCCATTTGCGCGCGCTTGTGCGGATCGTGGAAAACCCAGAAGAGAACCGCGACCGTAACCGCGACTTGAAAAGCGCCCACGAGAATTTTTTTCATTCGCCGAAACGCTCCCTCCAGGCGGTGATGGATTGCCGAATTTCCTTGGCCGTTTGGCGCGGGCTCATTTCCCAGACAAACAAGCAGGTTGGCGACAAAAGCGGAATCAGTTTCTCGAAATCGACATCGCCGGCGAAGGGCGGCTGGTGATCCTGCGCGGGCCAAATGCAATCCTGAACGTGGCAGCCCAATGTTCGCGGCCCGATTACGCGCAACCATTCCTCATGGTTGAGAAAACCAAGGTTTTCCTTGATCTGGAGATGGCCGAAGTCGTGCCAATAGCCAACCTGCGGCGAGTTGAGCTCGTCGAGAAGCGCCGGGATTTCGCGCTCGCTCGGGATCTCCTCGTAGCCGCGCCGTCCTTCGATCCCGAGTCGGATGTTCTTCACGCCGGCGTGTTCAATGACCGGCTTGAGGCATTCCTTCACGTTCGCGAGACAGGCGGGGGCGGCCGCTTCGCGTTGCGCGACCGCGTCTACTTTTCGACGAACGTATTCGCGGGAAAACATTTCGCCTGCTTTGGCCAGCACAATCAACGGTTCAGTCACAGGTTTGATCGGCACCTGGCCAAGGTGGAGGACGACAAACGGCGCCCCGAGCCGTTCCGCAAAGTCGATCGTCTGCAAAGTTTGCCTGATCGCCCGCTGGCGTTCGTGGGCAGAGCTGCTGGAAAAGGTATTGCAATCGGGCGAGGCACTCATCACCTCGACGGGCAACGGACAGAAGTTATGCAGACTACTGAAGCGGACTTCACCGCCTTCAAACGCCTTCTGCACACCCGGCATGAGAGAAACACGGATGCCGTGCCCGAGTTCGATGAGATCCAAGCCAAATTCATTCTTTATCTCGCGCAACATCTCATCGCCCGCAGTGTGACGGTTGGAATTCCAGCAGGTCGAAAATGAAATCATCCGCTTGCCTGGCGACTAGGAAACCGTGGCCGCTTCCGGGACCGCCGCGCTCGTCATCGCGGCCGGCATTTCGTTCAGCCGGCCACCGATCCGGCTGAGAATGAGAATCGCCGCCACTCCGTAACCAACCGCTGAGAAGCCGAGCGCGGTGCGCATCCCGATCGCGTCCGCCAGGCTGGTGACGCCAAGGCCCGCGATCGGCATGAGGCCAAAAAAACTCAGGCCCATCACCGCCGAGACCCGACCGCGCAGATGCGAGGGGGCGCGTTCCTGCACGATCGTGTTCGAGAGACCGAAGATAAGGGACAAGCCAAACGAAATCACGATGAGCGAAGCGGCAGCAAGAACGAAGGCGTTCACCTGGCTGAGCCCGAGCACCGAGACCGACACCGCCAGGGCCGCGGCCATCATCCAGCCGAGCCGGCGGGGAGGCGCGATGGAAACCAACGTGATCGCGCCGAAAACCGAGCCGACACCGGAGGCCGCCATCAAATAGCCGAGAAGATTGGGCCCGAAATGCAACACGTCGCGCACATAGAGCGGCATCATGACTGATACGGTGGGGAAAATAAAAATCGTCATGGTGGCGATCATGCCGACCATGGCAAGACTCGGCTTGTCTGCGCGGATGTAGCGAAAGCCGTCCTTGATCCCGCTGGCGCGTCGCGCTTCCTCCTCCTGACTCCCGACCGGACGAGGCGGCAGCGAAATGAGCGCGATGATGAAGGCGACAAAGGAGAAGGCGTTGACGAAAAATGCCATCGCGGCACCCCAGAGCGCGACAATCACGCCTCCGACTGATGGACCGACCAGTCGCGCGCAGTGAAAAACCGCCCGATCCAACGCCACCGCGCCCGCAATTTCCTCCCGCGCAACAAGCTCCGGCACGAGAGCAGAGAGAGCGGGATTCTCAAAGGCGAAGGCGATGCCTAACAATCCCGCGACCGCGATGATGTGCCAGATCTGAATCCGCCCGGTAAAAATCAAATAACCGATGACCAACGCGAGCGCGATTTGCACCACCTGCGTCCAAATCAGGATCCGGCGCTTGTCGAATTGATCGGCGACCGAGCCGCCAAACATGGTGAGGAAAATCATCGGCAAGCCGGAGGCAAAGTTGACCATGCCGAGCATGATCGCCTTGTCTGTGAGGGTGCTCATGACCCAGCCCTGGGCCATGACCTGCATCCAGGTGCCGGTATCGGAAATGGAGGTGCCGATGAGGTAGCGGCGGAACGGCCCGGCGTGCAGCAGCGCCAGTGTCTCGCGTCCCCAGGGTCTTGCTCCCGCGCTCATCGGAGCAACAGATACGTGGTGAAGGGTGGAGCCGCAATGCGACGGCGGATAAGTTGGCGAGGTGTCCGCGGGTCTCGTGGAATAGACAAACGCCCATTCCCGGCCAATTCCGGGGGATTGGGAATTCACCGAGTCAGTTGAATGCCGTTGTTAGGCCTTCGTCGCGTTGTGGACGGTCCGATCCGGCCGAATTGTGCCCGCTCATTTCGGTGGGGCGTGGGGGATGGCAGCGAAAATATTTCCGTCCAGTGCCCCGTCCGTGCCCCAGCGAACTTGGAAGGCGCTGGTCGGCGTTACGAGACAAGCCTGGGGACAGAAAAGAGGCGGCGCATGAGAGCCAATCACTTCAAAGCCCAGCTTCCAGAGCGAATAGCCGGCGACTGCGGCGATTACGATCGGCACCCTCCACTCGGGAAGAAGAGGAGTAAGAGGAATAGGTCCGTCCTCGACCAGGTACCGTGCAAACATGTAGTGCTCGGCCGCAGCCATGTTCGCGTCACCGCAATTTTGGGGTAGGCAGCGGTTGTCCCGCAGATACAACCATGCTTCAAGGACGTTGCCCTTCGCAGCAAGTGCGTCATCGATGTGTTTCCGCACCACGGCGTCACTTGGTCCTGCCTTCGTCGCCGGCGTCCCTTGTCGCTGCACCCAGGGCGTCATTTGCGCTGACTGCTGGCAGACATGAGTCAACTCGTGCGCCAACAATCGCCTTCCCTCATTCTCCTCTGGCCGGTACCTGACCGGTCCCAAAGACAATGTCGCGTCCAACTGTGTATGCTCGAGCGTTGACCGCCTCTGCTGACTTTGCCGCCATCTCGCCGGCATGGACTCGCACCTTGCCAAAGTCATGCGCAAATCTTGATTCGAAGAAGGCTTTGGTAGACGAGTCCAGGGGCTGGCCGGGTGATCGCAATCCTTCGTACACAATGGGCAACGCAATGACCTGCCCGGCATTGATGGCTTCGAGGTCCTTCATTCCAAGATGTTGGCGCTTGCCGATGGGCTCCCTAGTCTGACATTTTGGACAGCCTCCGTCGCAGGTGCAAGCGTGCCGAGGTTGTGGCTCAGGCATGCGTATTATTTTTTCGGCGACGAAATTTGCTTGCTGCTCGCAACTATCCTCCGGGGCATCAACCGTAAAGTTTGGCCCAATCTTTGCCGATGCTCCACGGCGAACTGATATCCGGCTGAAATCGTGCCAAAAGTGAGGTGATACAACCGGGGCGAGCCCCCCTGCGAGGCCTTGAGCATTTGGTTGTCGCTCGACCAGCTGATCTCCAATAGTGCGCCGCGCGCGCGGGGATAGCCTTCCCCCGGGGCCCTGTCCAAATTGCACCAAGCGATGCCTGGCCGACCTGGCAGAATCGGCCTCCTGAGCTGGTTTCTGTTTCTGCGCCAAAATGCGCATGGTCGATCTCCGACTGCTGAATTCTCCGCTACCTAACTTCACCCCGGTCTGGATGCAACCGATACCCGTCAGGATGGAGCCACAATCCTCCCACTCTGTGTAGCGGCGCTCTATGAGTGTCGTGGCGACGCGCGGAGGGAAATGCCCAACGGTCACGGTCCGTCGCTGCAACTAGGGGCGCTCGTCGATCGGAACGACTTTCTTCCCGACTGGCTCGCCGATGTATTCGCTCAACGGGCGATAGAGGCGGTTGTCCTCAAGCTGTTCGAGTACGTGAGCACACCAGCCGGCGCAGCGGGCGATGGCAAAAACAGGGGTAAACAAATCGGTCGGGATGCCTAACGAATAGTAAACCGTTGCGGAATAGAAATCGACGTTCGCGTTCAGGTTCTTCTTCTCCTTCATCAGCGTCGCAATCCGTTCCGACATGTTGATCCACTTCGGATCGCCGAGTTTCGCGCTCAGCTTCTTTGCCATCCCCTGCAAATGCGGGGCGCGCGGGTCGAGCGTCTTATAAACGCGATGACCGATGCCCATGATTTTCTCTTTGTGCGCCAGCTTGTTCTCGATGTAGGCGTCGACTTTGTCTTCGCTCCCGATTTCTTCCAGCATGTGGATGACGCCTTCATTGGCGCCACCGTGCAGTGGGCCTTTCAAGGTGCCGATAGCAGAGGTGATGGCGGAGTAAAAATCGCTCAGGGTAGCGATCGTAACCCGGGCACTAAAAGTGGAGGCGTTCATCCCGTGATCGGCGTGCAGGACAAAGGCGACGTCGAGCGTGTCGCACGCTTCCTGCGGCTGCGGCTCACCATTAATGAGGTAAAGAAAATGTTCCGCCTCGGTCAGGTCGTCGCGCACTGGCGGAAGCGATTTGCCGTTGCGCGCCCGGTGAAAATAAGCGGCGATGATCCCGATCTTTGCCGTGATGCTGCGGGCGCGGCGCTCGTTGATTTCGCGCGTTGCCTCCTTGTCCATCTCCGGATCATAAAGCCCGAGCATGGAGACGGCGGTGCGCATCACGTCCATCGGGCCGGCGGTCTTCGGCGCGTTCCTGATGAAATCGATCACGGGCCCGGGGAGTTCTCGCTCGGCGCGCAGTTGCTTCGTGAACTGGTCGACTTCCCTGCGATTCGGCAGCTTCCCTTTCCAGAGAAGGTAGACGACTTCCTTGAAACTCACCTTGCCGGCCAGTTCGTTGATATCGTAACCGGAGTAGGTCAACTGACCTTTGTCGCCGATCACATCGCTGAGGCGAGTGCTATTGGCGACGATTCCTTCGAGTCCTTTGGCGGTAACGGGCATCAGGTTATTTCCTCTCTTTCATGCATGCAATCAAGGTGTCCGCCATGGCGGCGGGAGTATCGGCCACGGCGATCCCAGCGGCTTTGAGCGCTTCGATTTTTCCGGCAGCGGTGCCTTTACCTCCAGAAACGATCGCTCCGGCGTGGCCCATCCGACGACCGGGCGGGGCGGTTGCGCCGGCAATGAACGCGGCGACCGGTTTTTTACAGTTCTGGTTGATCCAGGCAGCGGCTTCTTCTTCCGCTGAGCCGCCGATTTCGCCAATCAGGATCATCGCTTCGGTTTTTGGGTCGTCGTTGAAAAGTTTGACCGCGTCGAGGTGCGACATTCCGTTGATCGGATCGCCGCCGATGCCGATGCACGTCGATTGACCGTAGCCGCGTGAAGTGAGTTGCCAGACCGCTTCGTAAGTGAGGGTGCCGCTGCGCGAGATGACCCCGACGCTGCCCGGCTTGTGAATGTAGCCGGGCATGATGCCGATCTTGCATTCGCCCGGGGTGATGATGCCGGGACAATTCGGCCCAATGAGGCGCGATTTTTTTCCGGCCATCTCCGCCTTCACTCGCATCATGTCGATGACCGGGATTCCTTCGGTAATGCAGATCACCAATTCGACGCCGGCATCGACCGCTTCCAGGATTCCATCGGCCGCGCCCGCCGCGGGCACGAAAATGACGGAAGCATTGCAACCGGTTGCCTGGCGTGCCTCCCAGACGGTGTCGAAGACGGGAACCTTGCCTTCAAACTTCTGCCCGCCTTTCCCGGGAGTGACGCCGGCGACCACATTGGTCCCGTATTCCATGCATTGCTTGGCGTGGAATCCACCTGCACTGCCGGTGATGCCCTGCACGCAGAGGCGAGTATTTTTATCGACGAGAACAGACATAGGACGAGAAATTCGAAATCCGAATATCGAAGCTCGGAATTCCAAATAATGCGGCCGCAGCGTCTCGTTTCGGATTTTGGACTTTGATCATTCGGATTGTTTCGGATTTCGAGCTTCGAATTTCGGATTTTCCCGTTAGGCAGATTTGCGTTTGTGCACGAGCAGCTTGTTCCCGTCAGGATCTCGGAACTGAGCCATCCAACAGACCGGTGTTTCCGTTTTTTCCATATCGAATACCACACCGCGCTCCTTCAAGGTTGCGATGGTTGAATCAATGTCGTCCACCTCGAAGGCGATCGATGTCCCGTCGCGCGATGGTTCCCAGCCGGGCCAGCAGCCGACGCCGATTGTGGTCGCACCAAGATCGTATTCAACCCACCCGCCTTCCATCGCGGTCATGCCCGGCTTCAGCTCCAGCGTTTCCTGGTAAAATTTTCGCGCGCGCTCTTTGTCGGACACTGCGATAGCAACAAATGCGACTTCTGTAATCATGGCTGGTCTCCTTTTTTGTTCTCCGATTTCAATTAATGAATGATGATTTTGTTCCCGTCCGGGTCTTGAATCGCTGCCATCCGACAAACCGGTGAATCGACTTTCTCGAATGTCACATTGCGTTCTTTGAGGCGGGCGATTGCATCCTCCAGGTTCTCTACCTCGAGGGCTGCGCTCGTCCCATCTTCCGAGGGCTTCCACTGGTCACCGACCGAGGCGATAGCCAGCGTCCCCGGGCTGATCGAATACTCGGTCCACATCTCGCCCGCCATTTCCGGATCGGGCATTAATCCGAGCACTCCTTCATAAAATTCGCGCGCGCGCTTCATGTCTGTCACCGGAATCCCGACAAAGGCGAGGGCGTTGATCTTCATTTCGCCTCGGCCGCTTTCACCACTTTCTCCGCGGCATCCGCCAGATCGTCCGCCGTCGTCACTGGCAGACCGGATTCCGCGAGGATCTTCTTGCCGGCCTCGACATTGGTTCCTTCCAGCCTGACAACCAATGGAACCGGTAGCTTAACCGCTTTGACCGCGTTCACGATCCCCTGCGCGATCACGTCGCACTTTGCGATCCCGCCAAAAATGTTGACCAGAATTGCCTCGACTCGCTTGTCGGCGACGAGGATCTTGAAAGCCTCCGTCACCTGTTCTTCGGTCGCGCTCCCACCGACATCGAGGAAGTTGGCCGGGCTTCCGCCATAGAATTTGATGATATCCATCGTGGCCATGGCGAGGCCGGCGCCGTTGACGAGACAGGCGATGTTGCCGTCGAGCCCGATGTAATTGAGTCCGTGCTTCGAGGCCTCGACTTCTCGCGGATCTTCTTCCGCCGTGTCGCGCATGGCGGCGATCTCCGGATGCCGGTAGAGCGCGTTGTCGTCGAAGTTGAATTTCGCATCGAGCGCGAGCACTTCGCCCTTCTTCGTCACAACGAGCGGATTCACTTCCACCATCGAGCAATCCGATTCGATGAAGGTGCGGTAGAGCGCGCTGAAAAGTTTCGAAGCCGGCTTGATCTGGTCCGATTTGAAGCCGAGTTGCTTCGCCAGCTTGCGGGTTTGAAAAGGTTGCAGACCGGCGAGCGGATCGATCGGTTCGCGCATGATTTTCTCCGGCGATTTCTCCGCAACGGTTTCGATTTCCACCCCTCCTTCCGTGCTCGCCACGACCAACGGCGCGGCCGTCGCGCGATCGAGCAGGATGGCAAAATAAATCTCGCGCGCGATATCAGCGGATTCGGCAACCAGCACCTTGTTCACCACGCGCCCCGCCGCTCCGGTCTGATGCGTAACGAGCGTCTGGCCCAGCATCTTGCTCGCGACCTCGCGTGCTTCGGCAGGCGATTTGACCAGATGCACGCCGCCCTTGAACCCGTTCGCAAATGTTCCCTTCCCTCGTCCGCCGGCATGAACCTGCGCCTTCACAACCAAGTCGCTGGTCCCGAGTTCGCGCGCGATTTTCTCCGCTTCCTCCGGCGTGTCGGCCACTTTCCCGCGTGTGGTGGCCGCGCCAAATTTTTCGAGCAATTCCTTCGCCTGGTATTCGTGAATGTTCATGCGTGCAGCGCGTTGGGCAGTCGTGCAATTAGCGTGCGAAACGCGGGCCAGCAACGGATTTTTCCCCCGCCCGACCGAGGCGGCCGCCGTTTGCTCGGAGCGAACGGAATGAAATAATTTCCTCGTCACGGGGGTCGGACTGGTCTTAGCAACTTGGGGCACAGGAAAATTCAAAATGAAAACAAGACTTCTTCTCGCTCCACTGCTCTTGAGTTTCTTTCTCGACGCGATTGCGCTCCAGGCCGGCATCCCAACCCGGGAGAAAACGTTTACCGACAAATACAAAGCTGCCTTCGAAGCAAAGGACATGGCGACGCTTGATGCCTTTCTCTACACACAGAATGCCAACCCGATGGCGCTCCAATTTTACCAGATGATGGTGACCAACGGTGCCGGCGACAAGATCTCGAAGATCGAGCTCGTCGACCTCACGCCCGAGGACATAAAGAAGGCGGAAGAACCGATGGACGGTCCCGGCGGGATTAAAATGAAGTTGCCGCTCAAACCGATCAAGAAGCTCAAGGTTTCAGTCGAGCACAAGGATGAGAACGGCAGTTCGACCAGCACGCACGAGAGCTACGTGGCGGAAAAGGATGGCAAGCTTGTGATTCCGGTGCCGGTGAATGTGAATTAATCGGAGTGCCCCGCCCGTCTTGCGAGGCGTAGCGCGGAACTCAAACTCTCTAGCGATCGCCCTGTGGACGGCGCCGGGTCGCCTCGCAAGCGGTGTTCAGCCCGTTTCGGACGGCGAAACGCCTGCAATTCAGAGCATCGCAAGCGGTTCCTTCTTCAGCGGGGGTGGGAAGACCAAATCCAAGTCAGCGAGGTCTTGCCCGGTGAGTTGCAAGTTCGCCGCTGCAGCGTTGGCTCGCACGTGATCTGGGTTGCCGGCTTTTGGAATGGCAATGACTTGCGGCTGCCGCAAAACCCAGGCGAGCGCGATCTGTGCCGGTGTCGCGTCATGGCGCTGCGCGACCTGTTTCAACGTCCGATGTCCCAGCATGCCAGCGCCCTGGCCGATCGGTGAGTATGCCATTACCGGCAGGTCACGCTCGCGGCACCACGGCAGGAGATCGAATTCAATTCCGCGCGCTTCGAGGTTGTATAGGATCTGATTGGCCGCGCGATCTGGCCGATCAAGTTCCTGCAAATCGGCCAGATCGAAATTGGAAACGCCCCAAAGCCGGATCCTCCCTTCCTCGCGAAGTTTTTCAAACGCCTCAACCGTTTCATCCAACGGCGTGCGGCCGCGCCAATGCAGCAGGTAAAGATCGATCACATCAGTTCGCAGTCGTTTCAGACTCCGTGCGCAAGCCTGTGGCAGACCGGGCCGGGTCGCGTTCTGTGGATAGACCTTGGTGACGAGAAAAACACGATCCCGCTGACCAGCGATCGCGTCCGCCACGACTTCCTCGGCCGCGCCTTCGCCGTACATCTCGGCGGTGTCGATCAACGTTAGACCAAAATCGATTCCGAGGCGGAGGGCGTCCACTTCCTCAAGCCGAGAACGCTGGCCTTCGCCCATCATCTAGGTCCCCTGCCCTATCGAAGGAACGACGGTTTCACCGGACAGGCGGACGGTTTTCATCTCAAAGGAATCGCCAGAAACGTAAAGCTGCGTACGCAAAAAACGCGCTCGCGCCGGTCTAAGCCGGGGAGCGCGCTCTCGCAAACTCAACGAAGCTATTTCTTAACGATTTCCGCGTTCTCCAGCATCGAGACGCCGCCGTTACTCACCAGCTTGCCTTTTAAGGTAACGGTCTTGGCGGCGAGCGGGGCCAGTTCATCGTTGATCGGCTTGTGTTCGCCGATGACGAGATAGGCTTTTCCGTCGCTTAGGATGCCGACCGGGCCGCCACTCTTGATGCACTTTTCCGCACAACTGGCGTGCTTTTCGCCTTTGGCGTTGTGATCGACGTAGCACATCATATCGACGATTTCGCCGGTAATTTCTGTGCTGCCGGATGCGTCCTTGGCGGGCTCCTGCGCCAGCGCGAGGGGTGAGGCGGCCAGGCCTGCCGCAAGCGCGAGCACGACCGTCCCGGTAACAAACTTCGGAACTCTGTCAGTAATTGAATACATAACCTTAACTTCGTCCGAACCGGGCGCGGGTCAATCGTTGGTCTGGCCTCGCTCGCGCTCGATCAGCCGGGCAAATTCGGCGAAGAAGTAGCCGGCATCATGCGGTCCGGGGGCGGCTTCGGGATGATACTGGACGCTGAAGATCGGCAGTTCGCGATGACGCATCCCTTCGACTGTGCCGTCATTCAGATTGATGTGGGTCACTTCGATTTCGTCAGGCAACGAGTCGGGGTCGACCGCGAACCCGTGATTCTGCGAAGTGATTGCGACTTTCCCGGTCGTCAGGTCCTTGACTGGTTGATTGCCGCCGCGATGGCCGAACTTGAGCTTGAAGGTGCGACCGCCGAAGGCAAACCCGAGTACCTGGTGACCGAGACAGATGCCGAAGATCGGGACGCGACCCACTAAATCGCGCACTGCCTCATGCGCGTAAGCGAGCGCCGCAGGATCGCCCGGCCCGTTCGAAAGAAAAACGCCCTCTGGCTTCAGCTCAAGCACTTCCCTCGCCGTCGTCGTTGCCGGCAGAACCGTAACGCCAAAACTATTCTGCCGCAGGCGGCGCAGGATATTCTCCTTGATCCCGTAATCGTAGGCGACGATACGATGGCGGATGGGCGGCAGACTGGTCTCCTTGCTCCCCTCGGTCGCCCAAACAGCGCTTTCCTCATCGTTTGGATCCCATTGGTAGGCGGCCGGCGTCGTCACCTCGCGCACATAATCCATCCCGATCACCCCCTCGCCTTCGCGCGCGCGGCGGATCGCTTCCTCCGCGGAAATTTTCTCCGTCGTTAGGCAAGCCTTCATTGCGCCCAGCGTGCGCAAGTGGCGGGTGAGCGCGCGGGTGTCGATACCCTGCACGCCGGGGATGTCCCAACGGCGCAAGTATTCATCGAGCGAATTTTCCGCCCGCCAATTGCTCGCCACCTCGCTCAGTTCTTCGATGACAAACCCCCGCACGTGCGGTGAGCGGCTTTCGGCGTCGGCGGCGTTTGTGCCGTAGTTTCCGATCAGCGGATACGTCATGGCCACGATCTGTCCGCGGTAGGACGGGTCGGTCAGCACTTCCTGATAGCCGGTCATGGAAGTGTTGAAGCAAATTTCTCCAATGCAGGTGCCGGCGGCACCAAACGACGTCCCCTCGAAAATCCGTCCATCTTCTAATGCGAGCAGCGCCTTGAGTGGAGGCGAAACGGGCGTCGGCATCGTGTCGATGTAGCCGCCCAAGGTCGGCGCGTCAAAAAAAAGCGCCCGGATCATGTTTGATCCGGACGCGTTCAAACTAATTACCCCGCTGTGCCGTTTAGGTGGATATCCCGTTCCCTTCTGGTAACGGGCGGGTAACCGTCGTCGGAGCGTCTGACTTCCAATTAAGGCATGCCATCTTCTCCCAACAACCTAGCCCCCTTAGCTAACAAATATCAGTCCGGGAATCCACCTGTAATCTCGAACACCGCAGGGTAAATTATTCCGAAAGTTGTCGATAGAGAGCTGAAAGTAGACACGAGAAGGTCTTTGAACCTTCAACTCTCAAGCAACAACTCTCGAAATCTCAAAGAACTATTCGCGCAGTTCCACACCCAACTCGCCCTTTAATCGCGCGCGAATTCGGTCGTGAGCCGCACTAACTTCGTCGGAAGTCAGTGTCCGATTTTTGTCGAGGTATGTCAATGAATACGCAAGGGATTTTCGGCCCGCGCCGATGTGCTCGGCCTTCTTGCCGCCAAAGAGATCGAACAACTCGATCTTGGCCAGAAGCGGTTCCCGCGCGCTCTGCATGGCGGCGAGAATTTCCGCGTGACTCAGCCGCTCCGGCGCGATGAGCGCGATGTCCCGGCTCACTGACGGAAAACGCTGCAACTCGCGAAACTTCCGCGCCCTGTTCGTCGCTTCGTATTCGTTAGGCAAATCGATTTCGGCGACGAAAACCGGCGCGGTTGCGTTTGCCTGACCGGAAGCCAGTTGCCCAGCCAGGCCTCTTTCTGCCTGATCAAAAAGAACCTTCGCGACTCAGCGCGAACTCCGGGCCTTCATCACGACGAAGCACCAGTGTCGCCCAGGCCGGTCGCTTCGAGCGCGCCTTTCAGATCGTAAAGATCCAGGGATCGCACTTCTCCGCTCCGCCAATGCGGTTTGCTCTTCGCGTCGCCGCAAAGCAGCAACGCCAGTCGCCGACTCTCCTCGCCATTTGGTGCCAGCAAACACGCGCCCAATCTCGAACAGCCGCATGCTTTTCGGCCCCAGCGCGAAGATTTCGTTCCAGTGCCGCAATCAGGCCCGGGAGCAGGCTCGGGCGGAGCGCGACATGATCCTCGCTCAAGGGATTCCGGAGCTCGAGGGCCGCCTGAACAAAGCTCGAGCCTAACGACTGCCGGCCGACCAGAGCGGAGGTGCGCGCTTCCGAAAAGCCGCGCGCGACCAGTCGCTGCCGCAATTGCATTTCGAAATCGTAGCGCCGATCCGCCGCTGAGACCGGGGTAAAGCGGCTGCGATCGCGCCGGCACGACCTGATTGATTCCAAAGACGCGCACCACCTCCTCGATCAAATCCTCCTCGCGCCGTAGATCGGAGCGATAACTCGGGATGCTCCAGGTCGATTGCTCGGCCGTCGCGCCAAGCTTTTGCAACCCGAAACCTTCGAGAATGCGGTCCGCTTCGGCCGGTTCGACCGTCGCGCCGATCAATTCATTGCAACGCGCATAACGAAGAGAGAACCCGGCCGGCGGCGCGGGCAAGGTCCCGGCGACAATCGTTTTACCGGCCGGTTCTCCACTGGCGATCTCGCGGATCAATTGCGTCGCGCGCTCCGAAGCGCGCAGCACCATTGCCGGATCGACCCCGCGCTCGAAGCGATAGCTGGCGTCGCTCGGCAGATTCAATTCGCGCGCCGTGCGACGAATGCTGGCGGGGAGGAAGTAGGCGCTTTCGAGCAGGACATTGCGCGTCGCCTCCGTCACGCCGGTATCCTCGCCGCCCATCACACCGCCGATTGCGACGCCGCGGACGGCGTCCGCAATGAGCATGTTCTTCGGAGCCGAGATTGTAGGTTCGGCCGTCGAGGGCGAGAAACTTCTCGTTAGGCCGAGCGAGCCGGACGTCGATCCCGCCCTGCAATTTGTCGGCATCAAAGGCGTGCAGCGGCTGGCCGATTTCCAGCATTACAAAATTGGTGATATCGACAATGTTGTTGATCGCGCGCAGTCCGACCGCTTCGAGCCTGGCCCGCAACCAATCCGGGCTCGAACCGACGGTGATGTTCTCGATCCGGCGCGCGGAATAAAATGGGCACTCGTTAGGCGCGCTGATCTGCACGACAGGGCCGTTCTTGGTCAACGGCTCGGCAATTTCCAGCCGCCGGAGCGGATTTTGCGTCAGGGCGGCGATCTCTCGCGCCAGCCCGTAGTGACTGAGCAGATCGGCGCGGTTCGGCGTGATTTCGACATCAAGGATGGTGTCGTTAGGGAAAAGCTCGCCGATCGGAGCGCCGATTCGCGCCTCGGGCGAGAGGATGAGCAGGCCGGCGGCATCCTCGGCAATCCCGAGTTCCTTCGCGCTGCAAAGCATGCCCTGCGATTCGACCCCGCGCAGTTTGCTCGCCTTGATCTTAAAATCGTTAGGCAAGACTGCGCCCGGCAGTGCGAGCGGCACTTTGTCGCCGACTTTGTAGTTCTTCGCTCCGCAAACGATCTGCCGCGTCTTGCCCGCTGCCATCGTCCACCTGGCAGACGCTCAAGCGATCGGCGTTGGGATGCGGTGCCGATGCGGTGATCTGCGCGACAACGACATGGGCGAAATTCGCGCCGCGCGCTTCGATGCCTTCGATCTCGACGCCCGCGAGAGTGAGCAACTCGGTCAGCTCCCCGATGTCGTCAGGCAACTCGACAAATTCAGCGAGCCAGTTGAGGGAAAATTTCATGAAGCACCCTTTCTTGACCGATCTTGCGGATAGCGAATGTGGGAGGGGCCTTTGTGCCCCGATCAGCTGGCGACGCCGCAACCCCTCGGGGCACAGAAGGCCCCTCCCACATTCGCAGACAGTCGAAGGATCTTCATGCGAACTGCTCCAGGAAGCGCAGATCGTTTTGCGCGAAAAGCCGGATGTCAGGAATGTCGAACAGGATCATGGCGAGCCGATCCATCCCGAGACCGAAAGCGAACCCGGTCCACTTTTCGGGGTCGTAGGCCGTATCGCCACGAGCGCGATTGACTTCCTCGTAGACCGCCGGATGCACCATCCCGCAGCCGCACACCTCGATCCATTTCTCGCCGCTCTTGAGCGCCTTCGATTTCACATCGATCTCGAAACTCGGCTCGGTGAACGGAAAATAATGCGGCCGAAAACGCACCTCCGTCTCCGCTCCGAAAAGTTCGTGCAGGAAAAATTCGAGCGTGCCCTTGAGATCGGCCACGCTCACCCGCTGGTCGACGTAGAGTCCTTCGATCTGGTGAAACTGCGCGCTGTGGGTCGCGTCCACCTCGTCGCGGCGAAAGGCGGCGCCCGGTGCGATCACGCGGATGGGCGGCGGCGCCGATTCCATGGTGCGAATTTGCACCGTCGAAGTGTGCGTGCGCAGCAAGCCGCCCGTCGGGCAGGAAGAAAGTGTCCTGCTCGTTGCGCGCCGGATGGTCCGGCGCGGTGTTGAGAGCGTCGAAGCAATGCCATTCGTCCTCGACGTCCGGACCCTCGGCGAGCGCGAAACCCATCCGGCGAAAAATGCCGATCGCGCGATCGAGCATCTGGGTGAGCGGGTGAAGCGCGCCTATTTCGTTCGGCGTGCCGGGCAACGAAACATCGAGATCGACCAGCGCGCCCGCCTCCCTGGTCGCGCGCAGTTTCCCACCGGTTTCCTCGAGCGCGGCTGTAACGGCGGCGCGCACCTGGTTGAGCAGCTTGCCGACGACCGGCCGCTCTTCTTTCGAGAGCGACTTCATCTGTTCGCCCCAGGCCGAGATGCTGCCGCTGCGCCCGAGATAGCGGACGCGCGCCGCATCAAGCGCCTGTTCGTCCGACGCGCCCGCGATCTCGGCGAGCGCGGCGGCGCGCAGTTCTTCCAGCGGGTGGTTCATGGATCCGTGAATCGTTAAACCGTTACATCGTGAACCGGCAAAATCGATTCACGATTCTCGATTCACGCCGCGTTTGTTTTTCTTCCGCCGCTCGCCTTCTTCTCCAGCGCGCCTTTGACCTGCTCGACGATGGCTTTGAACGCGCTCTCATCGGTAATGGCAAGGTCGGAGAGAATTTTACGGTCGAGTCCGATGCCGGCGGCTTTCAAGCCTTCGGCGAAACGACTGTAGGTGAGGCCCTGGGCACGCACCGCGGCGTTAAGCCGCTGCACCCAGAGCATGCGGAAATTGCGCTTGCGCGTCTTGCGATCGCGATAGGCCCAGTATTTGCCCTTCATCGTTGCGTCTTTCGCGTAACGGAAGAGTTTCGATCGGCGCCCCCGGTAACCCTTGGCGGATTTCAGGACGCGTTTGCGGCGCTCGCGGCTGGCGGGCGCATTGGTGGCTCGTGGCATTTTGTTCTTCCCCGAATCGCTTCGGGGCTCCTCTTTCGGCGAACTGTTGTTTTCGTTAGTCTCTGCCCGACCTCATTCACCGATACGGCCCGGTCGAGGGCCAGGTGGGCAGAGAATTCCGTGCGACCAGCGCAGCGGAGGGCAATAGTAAGCGGGAAGCGCTGTCGCTCAAATCGTTTTTCTGCCAATGTGCCGCGCGACTCTGCCCTCCCCGTTATGAAGGACCTTCTGCGGAAATTGCATCTTATTCCAGATCCGCGCGCCGGGCAGGAGAACCGCCGGAGCGAGCAAGAGAAGCGCAACCTTGCGGTCCCGAATGCGCGGCGTCCCTACGCCGATCACCTCGCGAGTCTATTGGAGAAGAACGACCCGGAGACTGCGATGTCACTCGCGGTTGGCGGCGATTACGAAGTCATGGGCGAGGCATTGCGCGAGCGCCTCGTCCGGTTTGGCCTTAGGCCTGACCATTACCTGATCGACGTCGGTTGCGGCTCGGGCCGGGTGGCGTCCGCCTTCGCCCGTTCTGATTTCCGCGACACCTTGCGCTATCTCGGAGTGGACATCGTGCCGGAGATGCTGGCTTTCGCAGCCGAGAAATGCCGGAAGCCACGCTGGCGTTTCGAATTGGTGACCGAACCGAAAATTCCCGAGAGCGATGAGGTAGCGGACATGGTCTGCTTCTTTTCCGTCTTCACCCACCTGATGGAGGAGGAGTCGTTTCTCTACCTGCGCGAGGCAAAACGCGTCCTCAAGCCCGGCGGTCGCATCGTCGCTTCCTACCTCGACATCGCGGAGCCGATGCACTGGGAGATTTTCGAGACCAACGTCCAATCTGCCCGACGGCGACAGGAAAAGCCAATGGACATTTTTCTCTCCGCCGCCTTCTTCGACACGTGGGCGTCAAAACTGGATTTGGAGATAATCGAGAACCGGGCGCCGGATTGCGGCCAGCGCACCTGCGTCTTGCAGAAACGTTAGGGACGAATTTGAAATTGGCCGAAAAGGAGAAGTTTCCCTAAGATTGCGGCATGCATTGGCTGGCCAGGTATCGGTTGCTCGTCATCGGCGGGATCTGCCTTTTCTGGACGGGGCTGGTGCTCCTTCTGCATTTCACGCCAAACGTGCCGTTTTTCTCCGCCGTCTGGTCGGGCGAGCAGCGCTTTGAAGATTTCCTGCAAAGCCAGGGCCGCAAGACGCCGACGCGGGACGACTTTGTCTTCCTCGGAATTGACCAGAGCACGCTCGAGCTCCCACCGTTTTCCCCCGAAGAGCTGGCCAACAATCGTGCCTTCCAGTTGATGACGGCGCGCCCCTACCCGTGGTCGCGGGAAGTCTATGCCCTGCTTCTCGACCGGCTTTTCGGAGCAGGCGCGCGGCTCGTGGTCTTCGACATGATGTTCAATCCGCCTAACGATGGCGATCCGCAGTTCCACGCCGCGCTCGACCGCTACCGCGACAAGGTGGTCGTGGCGGCGAACTTCGATGTCGCCAACGCGATGCAGTTGATTGTGCCTAACGAAACCCTGATACGTCCGCCGCAGTTGGAGGATCGGCGGGTCGGTTACGTCAATTATTTCCCCGACCTTCCCGATCGAAAAACGCGCTCGATTTATTACACGTTGACCGATCGCCAGCTGGCTGGGCTACCGCCGCAGGCAAGCGAACAAATCTACTATTCCCTCTCGGCCCGCGCTCTGCAGCAGATCGGCCGTGGCGCCGACGTGCCGCGCGGGCGCTCCGCCCGGATGCTGCGCTTCAGCGACGACGACGCTTACCCGCCACACCCGTTCTACGAGGTGTTCGATCCAAAATTCTGGCACGCCAATTATCACGATGGCGCTTTTTTCAAGGGCAAAATCGTGATGGTGGGCGGTTCGGCTCAGATCTGGCACGACGTTGTGACGACGCCGCTCGGGCCCGGCTTGCAGGGACCCGTTTTGCACCTGAACGCGATGGCGGCGGCCATGGCGCACCAGTTTCTCTGGATGACCCCGGTAGGGGTTGATTTCGCGCTCGTGATTGGAGCCGGGGCACTCGCCTGGGCACTGATCGCTTTCGTCAGACGCCCGGGTCTTGTCCTCACTCTCCTGGCCGGCACCACCCTCGCCTATCTCGCCATCGTCCGGATCAGTTACGATTGGAGGGGGCTACTCATTGTCACAGTGCCGGTGCTGACGGTGTTCCTCCTTAGCGGCCTGGTGTCGTTAGGCTACGAATACGCCATGGAGCGCCTGGAGAAGCTTCGCACCCGCCGCACCTTGGAGCGTTACGTCTCGAAAAATCTCGTAAAAGAGATCCTCGATAATCCGCGCGGCTTTTACAGCAGCCTGAAGGGGGTGCGTATGCCGGCGACGGTTTTGTTTTCCGACATCGTCGGCTTCACCAGCCTGACCGAACACGCAGATCCCGAGGCTCTCGTCAGTCAACTGAACGAATACCTGAGCCGGATGACCGCCGCTGTCTTCGAGAATGGCGGCACCCTTGATAAATTCATCGGCGACGCGGTCATGGCGGTGTGGGGAAATGTGCGCAGCCGTGGACCGGCGGAGGACGCGCGAATGGCGGCGCGGGCGGCGCTGGCGATGCGGCGCGATCTGCGGGCGTTGAATGCCGACTGGGCGGAGCGCGGGATCGCGCCGTTCGCGATCGGGATCGGGATCAACCAAGGCGATGTCCTCGGGGGCAATATCGGTTCGCAGGCCAAGGCCGATCCAACGGTAATCGGCGACGCGGTCAATCTCGCCTCGCGCCTCGAGGGCCTGACGAGAACCTATAACACGGATATTCTTCTCGGACCGACCGCGACCGAACTGGTGCGCGATGAGTTCCACGTCCGCTCGGTAGCACGGGTGCAGGTGAAGGGGAAATCGGAGCCGGTCGAAATCTCGACGCTGATCGCCGGGCGGAGCGCCGGGATCGACCCCGAGTTCCTGCGCCATCTCGAGACTTATGAGGAGGCCTTTCAGAAATTTCGGTTGCGCGAATTTCGCGAGGCGAAGATTCTTCTCTCCCGCTTCCTCGAATTCTATCCACAGGATTTCCTCGCCAAGCTGTATCTGGATCGAACGCTCGAATATGAGCAGACACCGCCGGATGAAGCGTGGAACGCGGTCGAGGTGTTTAAGAAGAAGTGAATCGTCAGTCCGTGAGCCGGAATGCGCCGGGGGCGGTTTAGCAAATCACGATTCTCGATTCACACGCCCCGGGTAAAGCGCTGTCGGATTTCCTCAGGCGTCAAACCCTGCGCGCGCAGGGCGCGCAAGCTTAAGGCGTCGTCCCGTTTCGCGAGACGTTTGCCTGATGAGTCGGTCACGAGAGGAAGATGGCAGAACTCCGGCACGGTAATTTCGAGAGCGCGATAAAGGAGCAACTGCCGGAAGGTCGAGCGCAAAAGGTCGGCACCGCGCACCACTTCGGTAATGCGCATGGCGGCGTCATCCACCACGACTGCGAGCTGATAGGCAGGGATGTCGTCTTTGCGCCATACGATGAAATCGCCAAAATCGAGGCTGGCAACCGCGCGCTGCGGCCCGGCAGATCGATCAACAAACTCCAGGGCTTCGCCCTCTGGAACGCGAAAGCGCCAGGTGACGCCCGCGGGATCCGGGGCTCCAACAATCGTCAGGTCAGCGGGCCGGCAGGTGCCCGGGTAGAGCGGCTCCTCATCCTCGGCATGGGGCGCGCCGGCTGCGTTTAGCACATCGCGTCGCGAGCAGTCGCAGGGATAGATGAGGCCGCGGTCGCGTAATTTCTTCCACGCGGCGAGATAGAGCGCGCGGCGTTCACTTTGCAGAAACGGCCCGTCATTCCACTGCAAACCAAACCAGCGCAAATCTTCATCGATCGCCTCTCGAAACTCCGCCGGCAGCGGTCGCGATCGAGATCTTCGACGCGCAGAAGAAGTGTGCCGCCCTGCGCGCGGCAACGCTCCTGGGCACGCCAAAAAGTAATCGCGTGGCCGGCGTGCAGGTAACCGGTGGGCGATGGCGCAAGGCGACCGCGATAGGGAAGTTCAGATTGCAATTTG
The DNA here is from genome assembly GCA_963738045.1 of uncultured Verrucomicrobiae bacterium. GTDB lineage: Bacteria > Verrucomicrobiota > Verrucomicrobiia > Chthoniobacterales > UBA10450 > Palsa-1392. The sequence continues at coordinate 238,747 of CAVTUX010000005.1, forward strand.
CAGATTTCAGATTGCCTGAAGCGCTTTTCAATCTGAAATCTTCAATTCTGAAATCTCCAATTCCCAAACGGCTGCTCCTTTTCGACATCGACGGAACTCTGATCAATTCCGGCGGCGCAGGCCTCCAGGCGTTGCGGGATGTCCTGCAGGAACAGTTCGGGATCACGGACGACCTTGAGGGCATTGAAGTCGCAGGTCGGACCGACAGCGGGATCGTGCACCAGATTTTGCGCAAGCAAAAGATCGAGCCTAACGAAAAGAACACGGCCCGCTTTCTCGACCAATACCTTGAGCTGCTGGCGGAGGAGTTGCCCCAGCGGCCGGGATTCGTTTTGCCCGGGGTGAAGGAATTGCTTCTGCGACTGAGGGAGCGCTCGCACATCGTGCTCGCGCTGCTCACCGGCAACGTGCAACGCGGCGCGAAGCTGAAGCTCAAGCATTACGGCCTCTGGCAATTCTTCGAGTTCGGTGCGTTTGCGGACGATCACCACGATCGCAATGAACTGGGCGCGTTCGCCCGTCGGCGGGCCCGCGAAAGACACGGAGTCGAGTTCGAATCGGCCGCGATTGATGTGATCGGCGACACCCCGCACGATATCGCCTGTGGCGAGGCGATCGGGGCGCGTACCGTCGCGGTCACGACTGGAAGCTTTACGCGCGAGCAATTGGCGGGGTACCAACCGGATTGGATCCTGGATGATTTTTCTAACGTTGACGCGGTGCTCGCCGAGCTTGGTTGGTGATCACCAACTCATGCTCGTGCACGGGCGAGAAAAGAAGACTGGCCGATTGACGACGCCGGCAGTGACATGCTTTTTGCGTCATGCCGAAAAGCAAGCCAGGTATCCTGCCGCTGGAAGGTGAAGTGGATCTTCACGTCGCGCCACAACTGAGCGCCTCGCTCGCGGCGATGATCGCGAACAAGCCGCCGCAACTGGTGGTCGATCTTTCCCAAGTCACTTACATCGATAGCTCGGGTCTTGCCGCCTTGATCCAGGCAATGCAAAACGTCGACAGCTACGGCGGCAAGTTTGCCCTCTGCGGCCTACAGGAACGCGTGCGGCCAATTTTCGAGATCGCGCGGCTCGATCAGGTTTTTCGGATTTTTCCTGACACGGCATCGGCCCTCGGGACATGATTGAAGACTCCAAGCGTGCGGGCAACATTCACCGAGATGTCGAATTGACTGGCGCGCTCGAGAATCCCTGAGCGGGCCTCGCGCCGCCGCTCGGGGTCCGACCAATATTGCAGCGCCTCGCAAATCTGCGTGGTGTTCGAAGCCGCCTCGATAATCGAGCCATGGACGCCGTCCTCGATGATTTCGCTAAAGCCGTTGTCGCGTGTGGTGATGACCGGGAGCCCGGCGGCCAGCGCCTCGAGGCAGGCGTTGGAGAAAGGATCGTAGAGGGTGGGCAAGAGGAAAATATCGGCCGCGGCGTAAAACGCGGAGAGATCGCGCACCGTGCCGAGACGCTGCACACAACGTCCGCGGGCCATATGGCTCCGGCCGCGCCCGGCCACGAGGAGACGAAAGTTTTGGCCTAACGAATTGACGGCCCGGGCAGCAAAGCGCACCCCTTTCCGTTCCCAGCCCGAGCCAACAAAGAGCACCGCGACCTCGTCATCGCGCAATCGGAGGATGTTGCGGCGCAGGCGCCGCGCCTCGGGATCGGGCCGGAAGTCGGCCAGCGGGACTCCATTCGGCACGACGTCAATCTGGCTGGCCGGATACCCGTAGTATTCCTCGGCCTCACGTTTCACCATCTGCGAGTTGGCAATCACCCGTCGGGCGCCACCGGTAAAAAGTGCCTTCTCAAGTTCGAGCGTTTCGCGATGTTTGGCGTTGAAATGGTCGAAGAGTCGGCGAGGAAGCCCTGAAACCGCCGCGCGCCGGCGCATCCACGCTTGGTGGATGCCGTCGCCCGCGCGATAGACATCGCATTGCCAAACCCGCTCCAGACTGAGCAGCAAATCGCATTGCGTCTTGGGCGCGGCCTTTTCCAATTCATCGGCAAAACGCCGCGCGGTATCGCCGCGCAGACGCGTGATTGGTCCCCACGGCCACTCCCGCGTCGGCCAGGCGGCGTCGGTAAAAAGCCGGGTGGAATAGCCGGCCTCGCTCAGGCCGCGGGCGAGTCGTTTCAAATAAGCCTCGGCGCCGCCGATCTCGGAATGGCCGCGCCGGGCCAAACCGATCGTTAGCAGAGGAGCACTCATTGCTGGCAGCACGCCGGAGTTCTACCTTTACTTGCGACCATTCCCAACAATAATGATCAGGGGATGGTGGGCGGAACTCTAAGAAAACCGCCGCCCGCCCGCGCAAACGCGACGGCAACACGCCGGTTACCGAAGCACCTGCTTTACTCGATTTTTGCGCGCGTCGGCGGCTCTGGATTGGACACGGACGCGTTTGAAACGCTGCGTGCTTCCTGGCGGGGTGGCTTTCTCGGGAAAGCCGTCGCCTACGCCAACCGCCAAAGTGAAATTCCCGCCTCGCGCATCCATTCGCTACGCTGGCATCCGGTGCGTCTTCTTTCTTCGCTGGAAAGTCCATATTACTACGGGGCCAAGAAGAAATATCTCGACTGGATCGTGGCGCGGCATCTCGCGAGCGGGCGCTTCGATTTGCTTCACAGTTGGTCGGGCGATTGCCTGCTCTCGCTACGCGAAGCGCGAAAACGCGGGATTCCTTCCGTCCTGGAGATTCCGACCTGGCATCGCGACCGCGGCAAAGTCAAGCGATCCCAAAACCATATCGCGCCATCCGAGTCAAAATTGCCGTGGCGAAAACGCTGGAAAGAAAGTCTGCTGCTTGACCGCGATCGTTATCTCGAGGAATACGATCTGGCGGACCTGATTCTCGTCCTTTCGGAACGCGCCGCCGAGACTTTCCGCGTTCAGGGTTTCTCCGAGGACAAGCTTTTCTACCTGCCGCGTGGGGTGGATGTCGATCGCTTCACGCCCGGTGAGCGACCGCGGCATTTTCGGGCCGTTTTTTCCGGGGCTCTGATCGAACGCAAGGGCGTGCATCATTTGCTGGAAGCGTGGCATCGTCTCGCCTTGAAAGATGCAGAGCTCTGGCTGGTAGGCTCGGTCCACGACGAGGTGAAACCTTATCTAAAAAAATTCGCGAGCGAGAGCGTGAAGGTGATTGGCTTTGCGGCCGAACCGGAGAAATATCTGCGCCAATCGACGGTGCACGTTTTCCCTTCGCAATGTGAAGGAAGCGCGAAAGTCACCTACGAAGCGGCGGCGTGCGGACTCCCGCAGATCACGACGCGCGAAGCAGGCGACGTGGTGGAGGATGGCGTGCAGGGAATCATCGTCCCGCCCGCCGACGTCGATGCGCTCGCAGGCGCGATTCAGCAACTTTACGATCGTCCGGAAATCGTGGAACGGATGAGCCACGCCGCGCGGGAGCGCGTGGTGGAGAATTTCACGTGGGACCATTTCCGCGTGCGCCTGCTCGACGCTTACGAAGTGGCGATGCGCCTGGCGCGCTAGGGGGCGGTTGAACGTTCTCCTCATCCAACTCAAACGGATCGGCGACCTGGTCCTGACCGTGCCGGCGATCGCGGCTCTGCGGAAGGATTTTCCCGAGGCAAGGATCTCCCTTGCTGTCGCGCACGGCTCACGCGAATTGCTGCCCGCGATTCCTGGATTGGATCGCACTTTTGTCGCGCGGGGACGGGTCTCGGACGCGGCCCAATGGGTCGCGCTCGCGGCGGCAAAGTTCGATTACTGCCTCGATTTCTCGCGCACAGATCGGTCGGCTTTTCTGACCCTGCTTTCCGGCGCACAAAAGCGAATCAGCTACGACACGATCCGGCGCGAACCGTTGCGCCAGTTGAGTTATAACGAGTTTGTTCCCTCGCGGGTTCTCTTCATGCACACGGTCGATCATCACCTTGCGCTGCTCGCGCCGCTCGGTGTGCGTCATGCCAATGGCCGCATCCATCTGGCCGTGCCACCGAGTTTCAAAACCCGGGCCGCCGCGGTAATCGCGGAAAAAAATCTGGGCGATAACTTTGTCATTATCCATCCCGGGTCGGCGCGGGCCGAGAAATTCTGGGTCGCGCGGCGCTGGGCGGAAGTCGCCAACGCGATACCGGACCAGGCGACGCGCATCGTGCTGACCGGGGGCAAATCGCGCATGGAAAAAGAGCATATCGCGCGGATCAAATCGCATCTGCGCCGGCCGGTGATCGATCTCTCCGGGCAACTGGATCTGCTTACTCTCTCAGCACTGATCGAGCGGGCGCGGTTGCTCTTGACGATTGACTCAGCGCCGATGCATCTGGCGGGCGCGCTCGGCACTCCCCAGGTGGCGCTCTTCGGACCAACGAATCCGTTTCACTGGCATCCGCGCGGGGCGCCCGCAGTCGTTCTGCGGGCTGGCCATGCCGAACCGCTGGTTACTTTCATCCCGAGACAGCCGCCCCGCCCGATGAAGGAAATCTCGACGCAGCAGGTGATCGATGCTATGGAGAGTCTGCTGTCGACTCCGGCAGTTCAAGCCTGATGAGCCAAGAGCCCGCTGCTCCCACTGCCAAGCCCCCCAAGCCTTCCTTTTGGACGACGATTCGTCAGGCGTGGGGTCCTTATAAGCGCCTCTACGGTTATGCGATGCCCTACAAGTTCCGGCTCATCGCCGGACTCGTCTTCGGCTTTCTCACCGGTATCATCAGTTCGAGCCTCCCGATCGTGATCGCGAAGGTCACCGCCTTCATTTTTCACGGCGCGGCGCCGGCGCCAAGCGCCATCCTTTCCCACCCGGAGGTGATGCAGAACGGACCACGGATCAATTCTCTGATTTGGTATTGCCTCCTCATCCCGGCCGTCATGACCGCGCGTTGCCTTTGCGACTACGCCGACGCCTACTACATGAACTGGGTCAGCAACAAAGTGCTGACCGACATTCGGAACCAGCTCTTTGGCAAGATGCTGAGCCACTCGATGGATTTCTTTAACCGGATGCGTTCCGGCTTTCTTATTTCGCGCATCACCAACGACACGCGGATGATGCAGACCGCTCTCTCGAGCGTGAGCAGCGATGTATTCAAGCAACCGGTAACAATCATTAGCGGTCTGGGGGTGCTCCTTTACATGGATTGGAAGTTCACCGTCGTGACCATGATCCTCTTCCCGAGCTGCCTCATTCCGCTGCGCATGTATGGCAGACGGGCGCGCAAGGCGGTGCAGGGTGAGCAGCAAGAAGCCGGCCAGATGGTCGTGACCATGCAGGAAACCTTCGGCGGCATCCGGGTGGTTAAATCATTCGGCCGCGAAGAACATCAGAAAAAAACCTTCGAACGCAGCAATCGCATTCAATTCGACAACGCGATGCGGATTGTGCGCTCGACGCAGGCCATCGGTCCACTCGTCGAGATCATCGCCGCGGTCGGCGTCGGGATGGCCTTGTTCTATGTCTATCTCGAAAACCTGCCGGCGGCCAAGTTCATCGCCCTGATCAGCGGTATCTTCATCCTTTACGATCCGATCAAGACCCTCAGTCGCATTCACATTACGCTGCAACGCTCCATCCAGGCCACAGTGGGAATTTTCAGTATGCTTGATTCCACTCCCACCGTCCTCGATCGCCCCGATGCGGTTGCCCTGCCGAGGTCGCGCGGCTTGATCGAGCTCGATGACGTCAGCTTTCGCTACGAGGGCGGGATCACGGATGCCATTAGCGGGATCAACCTGCGGATCGAGCCGGGGAAAAGTTTTGCCCTCGTGGGCGCAAGCGGCTCGGGCAAGAGCACCATCCTTTCGCTCATTCTGCGTCTTTACGATCCGACTGCCGGCGTGGTGCGGATCGACGGCCACGATCTGCGGACGCTGACGCAGCTTTCGCTGCGCGCGCAAATCGGGTTGGTCTCGCAGGACACCTTCCTGTTTCACGACACGATTTTCAAGAACATCCAGTTTGGCCGGCTCGACGCCACGCCCGAGGAAGTCTACGCCGCCGCCCAAGCCGCCTACGCGCACGACTTCGTAATAGCGCAGCCGCTCGGCTACGAGACCATCGTGGGCGACAAGGGCTGTCTCCTCTCCGGAGGCCAGCAACAGCGGGTTGCGATTGCGCGCGCGCTCCTGAAGAACGCGCCGATTCTCCTGCTCGACGAAGCGACTTCCGCTTTGGACTCGGAATCGGAACAACAGATCCAGATCGCCCTTGAGCACCTCGCGCGTGGGCGCACTGTGATCGCAATTGCGCATCGGCTCTCCACGATTTTGTCCGCGGACCAGATCGTGGTGATGGAGAAAGGCCGGATCAAGGAAATCGGGACACACGCGGAGTTGCTCGAGAATTCCGGCTACTATCGCCGCCTCTACGACCTGCAATTCAATCGCAACCCAGAGGAACCGGGTGCGGAGGTGGAACTGTTCGCCGAAGCCACCGCCTGAGCTGTCCTCACGGAGCGTTCTCGACCGGGTTCCCGCCCTGTCGATAAATTCGACGCGCCGGATCAAGCAAGACCCAGGGCAGGCGATCCTCCGTCCAAATCACCACCTCGGGAAAATGGCGTTCCGGCTGATCGAGCGACGCGATCGCTACGTCGATCGATTCAGAAGACTCGTCGTGCTGAAAGAAAAGTGGCGTTCCGCAACAGGCCGCGAACGACCGCAGCCGACCGGCGTGATGGACTTTGCGCAGCTCGCCTGAGAGCAGCTCAAGATCGTTCCTCCGCACCGTTCCCCAAGTCACAAAAGGCGCCGCGCTCGCCCGTCGGCAATCGATGCAATGGCAATCGCATAATCGCGTCGGTTCCGCGTGCAACCGGTAGCGCACGCCCCCGCATAAGCAGCCGCCTTCGATCAAGGCACTCCTTTGGCGTCCGCCGGTTGAAGTTGCAAACCGGCCGGCGGCGCGGGCAGGTCAACCCAACTCCGACAACCACCGTAGGCTTTCGAGTTTGGAAAACGCCAGACTGGGTCGAGCTGGAAAACCTCGACGAAGGCGACGTGAACTCCCGACGCCTCATCATACTCAAACCGCTCTCGCACCACGCTCTCCTGGAGGATGTGCAATGGCTCGAGCGCGCGCACTTCTTCCCAGTCGGTCATGACACGCGTCTCCTTCACGCGCGCAAGATACTGAATCTCGATCTCGTTCGGCTGCGGCTCCGGCAGGACGGCGCCGGGCAGGCGGACGCGGTCCAGTTGCTCGTGAAAAAAAGTCGGGAAAAGGAAGAACTCCCGATGGCGAAAGGCGAAGCCGTCGCGCCCCTCCGCGATCCCGCCTTTGCGGATGATGACCGTCTGGCGGCCTTCACCCATGGCCTGGCAGATGAGCGCCCACTCCTTGAAACCGATACTTTGCATTTCGCAGCCTGCAAAACTACGCTCCCGCCGATGCCCTTCAAGATCGACCTGCACACGCATTCGTTCTTTTCCGGCGACGGCGTCTCCAGCCCGGAGGAGAACATCGCCTCGGCCAGAGCGAAAGGACTGCACGGTTTCGTGCTCACCGATCACAACACAAACGACGGCGTCACCTATCTCCTCGACAAAGGCCTGATGCGCGAGGACGGCATGCCGGTGGATGATTTTCTCATCATTCCGGGCGTCGAAGTCACGACCGCCGAAGGCCATCTCCTCAGCATCGGCGCATCGCTTCCTTATTTGAAAGGTCGACCGGCACGCGAGGTGTGCGACCTCATCCATGAGTGCGGCGGCCTCGCCATTCCACCGCACCCGTATGATTTGTTCCGGGCCGGAATCCGCTTCTCGACGCTCGAAAAATTGCCGATCGACGCGATCGAGGTCTTCAACGCGGCCACCACCCTCCGCCGCTACAATCGCTATGCCTTCAAATATGCGCAGGTTCGCGGCCTGCCGATGACGGCGGCGAGCGATGCACATCATCACGCCGCGATCGGGACGGCTTACACCATCCTCGACACGGAAGATTTCTCGGTCCGCGGCATCCTCGCCCAGATCGTGAAAAGCAACGAACTGAACCAGCAATACCTCACGCCCAAGGACAGCGTGCGCAAAACCTGGAACAACTGGATGCGGCTGCGCCGGCGCAAGACACTTCCTCTGCGACCAACCGAGGTCGACGGCGCCTAATATTGGAGGGGCCTTTGTGCCCCGATGAGCAAACGGGCCGCAACGGATCGGGCGCAAAGGCCCCTCCCATATTGAGCCTGCCTAACGAGCCAGTAGCTTGCGCAGTTCTTCTACCGTAGTCACCGGCGCTTTGCAGGTGAAGTTCTCACAAACATAGGCCGCGGCTTTCCCGTTGACCGGCCTCATCCCCTTTAGCTCCTCCAGTTTTTCCGGCGAGATATTTCTGGCCCTCCCCGCCATCGGCCAGGAGCACGACCGTATTCGGCAGATAATGCCGATGCACTTCGTCGAGCAAATCGCGCGTGTCGGTCGCGTCCGGTTTGCCCGCGACGATGATCTGTTTCGGCTTCGCCAGGCTGAAATCGAGCGCCACCAGCATTTGCGGCATCGCGCTCGGGAAATGGTTCAAGGACCCGGCGAAACGCGCCGATCGTTTTTGCGCCCGCTCGCGCAGCGCCTTCGAGTCCCGAATCTGCGCCAGGCGCATCAGATTGAGCGCGGCGATCGAGCTCGGCGCCGGCTCTGCGTTGTCGTTGTCTTCCTTCATCCGAATGAGGACGCTCGGCGTCATTCCCCGCGCTCGTGAAATAGCCGCCGTTGCGTTCGTCCCAGAAGAGGCGGTCCTGCGTCGCCTGCAATTGCTCGGCCAGTCGCAGCCATTTCACGTCGAAGGAGGTCTCATAAAGATCGAGCAAGCCCTGGATGTAAAAGGCGTAATCCTCCGCAAATCCGCCCACCTCGGAGGGGCCGCCGCGATAACTGCGCCGCAAGCGTGTGCGTCTTCTCGTCGTAGAGCTTTTGCCTGACGAACTCGGCCGCCCGGGTTGCGGCCTCGAGATAGCTCGGATCGCCCAGGACCTGCGCGCCCCGGGCAAAGGCGGAAATCATCAGCCCATTCCAGGCGGTGATGATCTTGTCGTCGAGGTGCGGCCGCGGACGTTTCTTGCGCAGCTCGAACAGGGTCGCGCGACGGTAACGCATTGATTCGTCGACATCGAGTTCGCTTTTCCCGAAATGCTTCGCCGTCTCGGCAAAGTTCTGTCGGTTCGTAGAGGATGTTCTTGCCCTCGAAATTCTCCCTGCGGATCGCTCCCCTCCGGCGCGTTGCCCTCCGGCTCGACGCCGTACTGGTAATCGAAGAGCTCGGCGTATTGCCCGAGCGCCTCGTCGATTTCCTGCTTCGTCCAAACGTAAAACGCGCCTTCCGCTTTTTCCGTCCCGCCGGCGGTTTCGTCAGGCTGTCCGCGTCCTCCGCGGAGTAGAATCCGCCGCCGCGTCGGTCAGTCGCGCCGCACATAATCAAGCGTGTCGCGCGCGATCCTTTCGTAGAGCAGGTCGCCCGTGATTTGGTAGGCATCGAGATAGGCGCTCGCCAGTTGCGCCTGGTCGTAGAGCATCTTTTCGAAATGCGGCACCCGCCATGAGCGCATCGACCGAGTAGCGATGAAAGCCGCCGCCCAGCTGATCGTGCATCCCGCCCGCCGCCATCTTGCGCAGGGTGAGCAGCGCCATCCCGAGCGCGGCCTCGCCCTGCTCCGAGTTGGCGGCGAGCGATGGTAGACATCGAAGAGGAAATTCAGCGTCACCGGGCGCGGAAATTTCGGCGCGACCGCCGAACCCGCCATCTCGCGCGAATCGTAGCTGCGCGCGATTTGCTATATAGGCGGCATCGATCGCTTTTGCGTCCACTTTTTCGTGCCGGGCGCGGCGCGCCGCCGGAATGGGCCAACGCGGTCATGATCTGGTTGCCGCTCTCGCTGATCTTGAGCCGATCCTTCTCCCACGCATCGGCCACGCGGTGCAGAACTTTGAGAAAACTCGGTTGCCCATAGCGGTCTTCCGGCGGGAAATAAGTGCCGCCGACAAACGGTTTCAGCGTCGGGGTAGGAAAGACGCTGAGCGGCCATCCGCCGCCGCCCGTCGTCGCCTGGACAAAAGTCATGTAAACGCGATCCACATCCGGCCGTTCTTCGCGATCGACCTTGATGTTGACGAAACGCGAGTTCATGAACGCCGCGACTTCTTCGTTCTCGAACGACTCGCGTTCCATCACGTGGCACCAGTGGCAGGTCGAATAACCGATCGAGAGAAAAATCGGCTTCTTCTCCCGCTGCGCTTTTTCGAAAGCCTCTCTCGCCCCACGGATACCAATCGACCGGGATTATGCGCGTGCTGGAGCAGGTAAGGGCGATTTTTCGTGAGATGAGCCGGTTGGTGTGCTGATCAATGCGCGGGCGGTATAGCGGTCGGCGGGCGGAGTCGGTGTCACGCTCTAGGCTAGCGCGAGAATGCGAAAGCGGAAGTCGCTTGTCACGCGCCGAGGCGTCGCGGAAGCTGCGCGGGCTCCGCCGGTTTCCTCTCCGACGCACAATGAACTACGTCGATCTGACTCTGCTCATCCTGGCGATCGGCGTCGTGGGTTTCCTTTACTCATCGGTCGGCCATGCCGGCGCGTCCGGTTACATCGCGGTCATGGCGCTGGCTGGCATTGCTCCAGCGATCATTCGACCGACCGCCCTGGTGTTGAACATTTTTGTGGCGACGATCGGGAGCTTTCAATTCTGGCGGGCGGGTTACTTATCATGGCGGCTTTTCTGGCCCTTCGCGGTGCTTTCGGTGCCGGCCGCGTATCTGGGCGGCTATTGGCAGTTGTCCGGGCAGTGTTTTCCGCATTCTGCTCGGTCTGATCCTGCTTTTCTCGGCGGTGCATTTGATCTTTCGGCGGAGCGATTCGCCTCACGTCGCGCCGCCCTCCACCCCGGCGGCGATCGGCGTCGGTGCCGGCATCGGACTTCTCTCCGGCCTGACCGGAACCGGCGGCGGTATTTTTCTGACCCCGCTCTTGCTCGTCTGCCGATGGGCGCACATCCGGCAGGCCGCCGCCGTTTCGGCGTTGTTCATCCTGGTCAACTCGATCGCCGGACTCGGAGGCTTCCTGACCGGAAGTCACGGCCTCCCTTCGCTGACTCTGGTGTTGGTGCCGGTCGTGATCGTCGCCGGTTTCCTCGGCTCGTATTTTGGGAGCCGGCGTTTTCAGCCTCGAACCATCTGCCGGCTCCTGGCGACGGTTCTGCTCATCGCCGCTGCCAAGCTATTTCTAACCCGATGAGAGGGCTGAGCGGCGACGCCTTTGTGTTCAATTCAACTCCAGCCTAACCCCAGTCCCGCCAGTTCCACACGCAGTAGACAACGCCGTCGTTCAAGAGACTCTTGACAAAATCTATCCAGCGGAAGCTCGCCAAGTGTCCGGAAGAGAGTCGGGATGGGTGCGGCGCCGCACCCATCCCGGGCTGCTTCGGCGAGGCTCGTTAACTAGTGCAGTATTAGAGAAATTGAGACCGCCATGGCAGAGCTTGGACATGCGGAAGCATGTCCCTCCGGAGGGACGCGCTTCCGCGCGTCCACGCTCGCGCCCGCAGCCGACGGTCTCGGTTCAAGTGATACACCGCACTAGTTGCAGCCCGTGGCCGGCTCGTGGAAGCTTTGGAACAGGTTGAGATCGCCCATCAGTGAATAGCGGCCGATGTTCGTCGACGGGCTCTGCGTAGGCTCGGAGATGTTATTTGGCGCAAGGCGCATGAACCACGGGAGGAAGACCTGGTCCTCCGGATGATAGTAACCGTCGGCGGTCTGTGTGCCATCGGGGTTCGGCCCCTGAAAGTAAATGTTCGTCCCCTTCGCGAATCCGATGTTCACCACTGGGTCGCCGGTCTCTAACGTGTTGTAACAGTCGTAGAACGCAGTCGGCGTTGACCAGGGCTCGACGTAGTTGTTGTCGAACGGGTCATCCGCCCACTCTGAGATCTCGTGACTGAGTATGTGGATGTCTTGCCCCGCCCACTGGGAACCGTCGGGCTGCGGGAATCCCCCGGGGTTCATGTATGAAGCCCAGGCGAACGTTTGTACTGGGTGGTTGCCCCCGCCGTGTGCGCTTTGGCCTTCGCCGTGGAAGCCGACCACGAAGCCGTTGGCCGGATCGTTGCCGAAGTAAAGCAGAACGTCGTACGTTAGGTATATCGGCAGGTGGGTCGGATCGATGTAGCCGAGGCTGGCATCCAAGTTCTGAATCTGCGTCAACCACCATCGGAAGTTAATGTCCGCGGCGTAGATGCCACTGGTGCTCTGGATCACAATCCCCTTGTTGCGTGGAACGACGATGGTGACGGGGTCGTGGACGACAGGATTGAGCCTCAGATGGTAAGAGCTGGAGCCTGTTTTGTTAAACTGCGCCCGCATTGTCGCGTCCTCAAGCTGAAGTTGATTGCCTGCGTCATTCTGCGAGAGGACTCCGCCCGGGCCTCGGAGCAAATTGGGGAAGTCCGGGAAATCACCCGGCACGGTGGCGAACGGTGTCGAGCCGTAGTCGTTTGGCACGAAGACTGGAGAGGCAAGCGTCGCGGCAAGGACGTTCCGTACCGTTAAACGACTCTCCGTCAACGATGACGTTGACCGGGATGATGTCCACAGTCACCGTCACATCGCAGTCCGCCCCCGAGCAGTTGTTCGGGTCGGCGCCGACCATATGATAGCCGTAGGTGATCCCATTGTGCGGATCCAGTGTCGATCCAAACCAATGCGGGACCGTCCGCGTTGTTGGTAGCACCTGGGCGCTGCCGATGGTCGTACTCAGCGCGTGCATTTGTTCGAAGCTCATCACCGGAGGATCGGCTGCCGGTGCGGCGTTGCTGGTGGAAATCAACGGAAGTGTCAGGATTGCGCTGAGGACGCCTGTGGCGATGCCCGTGGTGACAAGCCTGCCTGCGGTTGCGATGCGGACTATGGAGAAGAAACGAGTTCGATTCATGGGTTGCTCCTGTTTTGTTTTCTCTTGTTAATTTTGGTCTTCACCAGGGTATAGAGAAACTCTGGCGTGAGGTTACGCGGAAAGTTTGAATTTCTTGAGAAAACCGCGGATCACGCGGAGAAAGACGATAAGGATTTGCTTTGAAGCGCTGCTACTTGGAATCGAGATTAGATGCGGCCAGGCTTGCTCTGTGACGTCCTGCATTGTGCCGTGCTCTTAGGCGACTTCGTTGAGCAACGTGGGCGTTCACCGTGTTGTAGCGCATGCTATCGCGCACTAATGGACGCAAAATAGGGACGCCGCGCCGCCCCGAAACCTTCCGGGGGAGCGGCGCAGCGCCGTTCCTGTCGCCCATCTGAGACTCAAGGTGAGGGCCTAATCATCATTTGAGCCGAGCTAGGTTCGCCCACTGCATATCCGAAGCCAGGTTGTAGGGTTACCACCACGCTGTATGCTTGACTGATGAATGATCCTCTCGGGTCAAACAACGTTTGGACCAGGATGGTTCCGTAGCCGGATTGTCCGATGTAGGCTGGGGAGACCAGCGGAACGTAATCGACTCCCGGGATAGCGGTGCCGCTGACCGAGAAGTTTACGTAAGTTCCACCGAGCAGGAGTCGAGGATTCGTGTCCAGGACGAATGAACCGATCTTCCCTCGGATCACATCCCCGGTGCTATCAATAGTGATAATCGGGAGTTGCTGATTCTGAGAGCTTGCCGGGCTACCGGCATGCAGCTGCGTGATTGCGCTACCAAGCACAAACACCAATCCGAGGCTAAGAAGAATTCTGCTGATGACTTTTGTTTTCATAGGTTGTTCCTTTGTTTTGTCTTTTGTCGATTTGCTTTTCCTTTCACTGAGGTACTAGGGAAAATCCCGCGCCGGGTTACGCGGGAAGTCTGCACTTTGCGGAAACCACGGATTACGCGGATTTCACGTATCAGGACCGGCACTCAAAACGACGAATGGAAACTAATTCGCACCAATTGATTACCCTATTCGTGATAATTCGTGTCTCGTGACAATTCGCCTGCCACACCGAAGCGTTGCGAAGGCGGGTGTAATTCGTGTCTTTACCCGCCTTCGGCTAAAGGAGGCAGCTGTATATCTTTGCAAAGCTCTTGAAAGCGGGATCGGCGCGTAAGGGTCCCAGGTCGGATCGAGCTTTAACAGTGCCGGCGTAACGGACGGGCTTTGGTCAAGCCAGCTCGTGTATGGGCTTAGGAACAGCGAGATGAGAGTTGAGACGGCGCGGCTATTCTCGCCGCCGATCATCTGATTTAGCGCCAGGTAAAACTTCCTTTGGCGCGAGCGAGGCGACGATTTTCTCGAAGCGCGGCTCGCCGCGCAGCTGATTCCACCAGAGTTGCAGTTTCAGTTGACGTAGTTTATCCAGCCCAGGTTCTATGCGGCTGTCGCCAGTTCCTTAAAGGGAAGGTCCTTCTCGCCTGTCCATGCGCGAATGATCGCGGAAGAGTCCCGCCATAGGGATGACGTTGCGCCGCTCGCTTCAGTTCGGTGAAGAAACTGCCGGGATCCATTACGCCAGGCCTATTCTTTGTAACAATTGTTCCAAACGGGCGTCGGCGCGCAAACTATCGAAGGCTGGGTCAGCCTTGATTTCGGTCAGCCACTGTGCGCGCTCGGTGAAGGCTTCTTCCAACCAGAAAAAGGCCTCGTCTTTTTCGCCCAGACCGATGTGGACCAAGGCGACTACCACTGCCTGGACGTAACGCCCTTGCCGCAGTTTCATGATTTCGGCAAGCACCTGCCGCGCCTCCGCTTTCCGCCCCGATCGACCAAGCGCGTAGCCGGTGCCGGCCAATATGTCGCCGTTCTGCTCGAGCTGTTGCGCGAGAGCAAACTCGGCCAGGGCTTCGTCAAATTGTTCCTGATACATATAGGTGAATCCCAGGAAAAGGTGAGCCATCCAGAAGTCGGAATCTATCCGCACCGCCTCTCGCAGCTCCTCGACGGCGCGGTCGTATTGTCGCGCGAAACCATAACCATGGCGTCCTAAAGTGGCCGCGACGACGAGCGCGAGGGGATCGAGGAGCCGCCCCCGTTCCGCTTCGGCGATGGCTTCGCTGTGTCTGCCGAGGCAGCTCAGATATTCAGCATACCATTGCCGCGCCATGACATTGCTCGGGTTCAGCTCCAAGGCTCGCCGGTATTCCTGTTCCGCACCCACCCAGTCCCAGTAGTAATCCTTTTTACCGACCGCCAGCGAGACATGGGCTTCGCTCAGCGTGTCATCCAACTCGAGCGCTCTTTCTGCGGCGGCTCTCGCTCTCGGATAAGACTTATGAGGAGACTCATAGCCCCAGCACCCGAGAATAGTGTAACAGTCAGCCAGGCCGGCCCAGCTCCGCGCGTTACCTGGATCGATATCGATCGCCGCGTTGAAGTCTTTGATCGCTGCTTGCAGCCCCGCTTCAGTCCGCTTGCCCCAATGGTAACGACCGCAGAAATAGAGGTGGTGAGCTTCTGCGACCTTGGTGTCGGCGAGCGCTCTCGCGCGCTGTGCCGTACCTCCCGCACCGAGCAACGTCACGCGAAGTTGTTCGCCAACGGCGCTTGCGATCTCCTCCTGCACGGCAAAAACGTTTTTCAGCTCGCGGTCATAGTTTTCCGTCCAAAGCTGGCTGCCATCCCTTGCCCTGACCAGCCCAACAGTGATCCGCACACGACCGTTGAACTTGCGCACGCTGCCTTCCAAGAGGTTCGCCACGCCCAGGATCTGCCCGATTGCCCGCGAATCTTGCGTCCTTCCTTTTAAGGCAAAGGAAGAGTTACGCCCGATCACCAGCAAAGGCCGCATTCGGCCAAGGCGGTTGATGAGTTCCTCTGTCAGCCCATCGCAAAAGTGTTCCTGTTCGGGGTCACCGGTTTGATTCGCAAAAGGCAGCACCACGAGCGACATGCTATCGGCTACGACGAACGCGCTATCTGCCTCACGCTTGATGCCTCCCGGCGTACTTTGAGAGGCCCAGGACAAAATGCGGGCGATTGGAAAGCCGAGGATCGAGAGGAGAATGACAAGGAACACCGCCCAGTGCGGGATCTCGAAAAACGGGAAAACCTGAGTCGCCACGATCCACCCAGAGGCAGCCACCAGAGCAAACAGAGATGCCATAAGGAGTGTACTTGACGGATTGCGCCGGAGCCATTTTTCTCCTCGCGCGAAAACGCCGGTGCGGCGCGCCTGAATCGGTTCGTGCTTGAGCCAGCGTTCGAGATCTTCGGCAAGCGCCAGCGCAGACGAGTAGCGGCGCTTTGGATCTTTCTCGAGACACTTGAGGCAAATGGTTACTGAGATCGCGATCTATTTTCGGATTCAAGAGGCGCGGTTGCTTCGGCTCGGTGTCGAGTAACAACCTGATCGTCTCGTATGTTGCTCCACCCGAAAAGGGCGGCTGTCCGGTGAGCAGTTGGTAAATCACTGCGCCAAGTCCATAGATATCTGTGGCACCGTTGACGGCCGCATTATTTCCCATCGCTTGCTCTGGCGCCATGTAACTGGGTGTCCCCAAAACGTCCAGCGTGCGCGTCATCGTGCTCTCCGTTTCCACCAGCCGGGCCAGTCCGAAGTCAGTCAGGTGCGGTTCGCCTTTGGCATCGAGAAGGATGTTCCCCGGTTTGATGTCGCGATGGAGAATTCCATGTTCATGCGCGTAGTGCACTGTGCGGGCCACCTTGGCGACAAGCTCGACCGCCTGCCGGATCGACATCGGCGTGAGCCTCACCACTTCGTCAAGCTGGCCGCCTTCGATGAATTGCATGCTGAAATAGCATGAGCCGTCGCGCTCCCCGACTTCGTGGATTGGTACGATGCCGGGATGTTCTAACCGGGCGGCGGCTTCCGCTTCCCGTCGAAAGCGCTTTAGATGCGCCTGCGTGGCCCATTGCCCAAGGCCAATGACTTTTAGCGCAACCGTTCGGTTGAGACTTTTTTGGTGGGCGCGATAAACGACTCCCTGGCCGCCGCGCCCGATTTCCTCCAGCAATTCGTAGTCACCAAAGTCCATCAGCACGCCGGCTGTGGGACCGGGATCATCCGCCTTCGCCGAGGCTACGGCGGACGAGTCGATCCCAGCTACAGCTTGATCGGCCAGTGGGCCGAGACCTGTCTCCAGGACGCAGGCCGGGCATAATCCTTTCGGCTCGTCCCCGAGGATTCTCTCCCCGCAGTTTCCGCAGACTCTAGACACTAATTTCACGAGTTCTCACTAATTGAGAAACGAATTTCACAAACTCGCAGCAATCGATCAGCGTATTCGTGATAATTCGTGTAATTCGTGTCTCTCTCTGTGCAATTCGTGTCGTTACCCGCGCAGCACGGAAACCAAATGACGCAGTTCATTCTCAACGTCGCCGGGCGCCATCACAGTGTGAGCGATTTCCTCGCGCAATAGCACCCGGTAACGCTGGCGAAACCGATGAAACGCCTGCTTCACGGCGTTTTCTGTCATATGCAATTCGGCGCCGATCTCGGCCTGGAGGGGCCGGTCGTTTTCGCCAACGAGGAATTCCTTCAACTGGTCGAACAACGTCGCGTTGCCTGCGGCTTCGTACTCAGACTCCAGTCGTCCGAAAACCTGCTCCAGTACCGCCACCGCCCATTGCCGCTCGTAAAGCCGGTCAGCGCTCCATCTCTCTGCCAGCTCAAAATCGACAACTTCCGACTCGATCAGTTCGTCCAGCGGGATATGCGGACCACTCTCATAGCGCTTGACGCCGCCGGCGCGCTGCCGCTCGCTCGCCAGAAAACGTTTAAGCGACACGAGCAGATAAGAACGCAACCGTCCTTTCTCGCGCCGGACCGTGTCCAGATTTCTGTGTTCGAGCAGACGCGCGAAAAATTCCTGGACCAGATCCTGCGCTTCCTCGCGTCCAAGCCCCTGCCGGCGGGCAAATCCGTAGAGAGGTCGCCAATAGGTACGGCAAAGTATCTCGAGTGCTTTCTGCGCGGCGGGCGATTCGCCTTGCGCCGCCACCACTATGCTCCAATGAGTGGTGGTGAATGCCATCGCACCACCATCGGCGCTTTGAATAGGGGGTGAACCCTTCATTAACTAATGCTCCACCGCTTCCTGGCCTTCCGCCTGAAAAACGACTAGATCGGTATTCTGCCGGAACGAACGCAAAAAAAGCAAGCAAGTTTACGAGAAAAGCGAAAACGCGCGGGGTCAGAGAAGGAAGGGCGCCAGATAACATGGGAAAATTAGGGGTCAGGCAATGGGTCAGGCAACTTTCTTGACTGAGAGATTCCCCATTTGCCGATTCCTGATGACGGTCCTCGCGATTGCGGTGGCCAGGCTATTTTTGACCCGATGAAAGGCTGAGCTGCGGTGCGCGCTCCGGTGACCACGGGTTGGCGCGGTGCCTGGACGCGACAATGGCCTCCCGCTGCGCCCGGAGCATTTCGAGAAATCCGGCGACATCGAATCGATGCCGCATCGGAGCAAACGGCATCAGATTTTTCTCCGCCAGCCGAAACAAACGCACCGCGGGATACATCCGCCGCCCGTCTTTCGGGTGCGTCGGCCGCGCATGCTGTTTCTGCAAATGGACGAAACCGCCGGCCGCCTGAATGAGCCCCTTGAAATAGTTTGCGTCCTCCGATTTCGTCCGGAGCCAGAGATGCTCGAGAACATCATGCGCCTCGTAATAACGTTGCTCATTCCAGCAGCGGAAGAAGCCGACGTAGCAGGGATGTTGCGCGATCTCGTCGCTCCCCTGCCCGCCCGATGCGTCACTCATCCCTTCCACCAACCGGGAAATTCTTTGGCCTTTGCTCACGGAACGCTTAGTTTCGGCTCGGCAGAGATGACCGGCAACCGAGCACGCACTGTTTTTCCACGGAGGGCCGATGTGCGCACGGCCGCGGGCGACGGATGACGGCAGTCGGGCTCACCCTTCTGCTTGGCGCGATCGTTGTTCTGATTTCCTGCTCGGCGCTTTTTTCGGGCCTGGAGACGGCGCTCTTCCGGCTCAAGCGTCACCAAATTCAGCGCCTCCAGAAACAGTACCCGTCCCTAACGGATCTCCTCCGCACCTTCCGCGAGAATCCACGGCGCGTCCTCAACGTCCTCCTCCTCGGCGACACGATGGTCAACGTGCCCCTCATTGTGCTGTGTCTCATTCTGATCTGGGAAGGACCGCTCGCCACCCATCTCCCGGCCTGGCTGGCAACGCTCGCGATCTTCGCTGTCATCGTCGTGCTCTGCGATTTGATCCCGAAACTCCTCGCCCTTTCCACCGCCTATCGGATTTCGGCTCTCGGCGTGTTCACCCTCAAGGTCATGCTGCCGCTGCTCGATCGGGTCGGTCAGGCCCTGGAAAACGCCAGCAACGTCGTGATCGACCGGCTCGCCCCGGCGCAACTGCGCGTTCGGCAGCGGATCAGCGACGAGGAGCTCGAGACGCTCGTCGAAATGGGTGAGGCCGAGGGCACGCTGCAGGAAGCGGAAGGCGAGATGATTCAGGAAATCATCAAGCTCGGAGACAAGACGGCGAAGGATTGCATGACGCCACGGGTCGATACCTTCGCCGTGCCGGATGATTTGCCTAACGACAAAGCGATCGCCCTTTTCCAGCAACGCCGCCATCGCCGCGTCCCGGTTTACGCCGAGACGCCCGACCACATCGTCGGCATTGTCGACGTAAAGCAATTCCTGCTCGATCCCTCGGCGCATTACACCGAAACGCTCATCGCCCCGTCGTACGTCCCCGAGACGATGCCGGCAGTGAAGTTGCTCCGCCGTTTTCTCTCCCATCCGCAGGGGCTCGCGATCGTGGTGGACGAGTTTGGCGGGACGGAGGGAATCATCACCCTCGACGACATCATCGAGGAAATCATCAGCGACGCGGCGCCGCTCGGCGACGCCGAGCTTTACATCGAGCCGCTCGAGAATGGGCGTTTTCTCGTGAGCGGGAACGCGCGGCTCGACGATCTGACGGAACATCTCGGCTTCGCACTGACGGCCGACGGCATCGACACGATCGGTGGTTACGTTTTCAATCGGCTCGGCTATTTGCCCAACCCGGGCGCGACCCTGGAGGTTCCACATCTCGCCATCACGGTGCGGCGGGTCAGCCGCAAACGGATCGAGGAAGTGCTGCTCGAAAGAAACGGAGCTGGCGCGGCGGACGACGACGCAGCGGCCGGGAGGGAAACATGATTGCCTGGATCATCATCTTTTGCTGCTGGGTGGTCTCGTTCGTCTTTGCCGGGATCGAGGCGGGCCTGCTCTCCCTCGACCAGGTGCGCCTGCGCCATCAGGTAAAGCTGCACAATCATTCCGCCATCCTTCTCGGCCGTTTGATGAAAGCGCCCGAGCGTTTGCTCGCCACCATCCTGCTGGTGACAAATTTCGCCGACATCGCCGGCCTCCTTTTGCTCACGCGACGAATGGTGGCATTGCTAGGCATCCTTGGCTATCCGGTCGCGCTTCTCGTCGCGGCGCCGATTTACCTTTTTCTGCTCGGCGTTTTGCCCAAATCGCTTTTTCGTCGCTTCCCCTATCGCGCGCTCGCGGCGTTCGCTGGTCTGCTCGTTTTCACCTCGCGGCTTCTTTGGCCTGTCCTGGCACTGGGATCACTGATCGGCCGGCTGCTCTTCCGGCGGACCAAGGCGCCCCGTCGGCTCTTCGCGGCCCGCGAGGATTTGAAGCAACTCACGGTCGAGAGCGAACGCCAGGGCGCGCTCACCTCGGCCGAACGCGCCATGATTCACAACGTGGTCGATTTCCGCACCGTCAAGGTGGCTGACGTGATGGTTCCGCTGCGGAAAATCGTTTCGGTCAAGCCGGATGCCACAATTCCCCAACTCTTCGAGTTAAGCGCTGCGACCGGCATCGATCGCCTGCCGGTAATTTCCGAAAAGACGGCGCTCGGGCTGGTCAACGTCTTCGACGTTCTTGCTCGACCAAAATCCCACGGCCGACCTGCGCCAATATACGCGACGGATCGTTTCCGCGGCAGAAAGCGAATCGGCCTACCGCATCATTCGCCGCTTGCGCGCGGCACGGCTCACTCTCGCTGCGGTCAAAGGCGAACGCGGCAAGCTCACCGGCATCGTCACGATCGAGGATCTCGTCAGGCGATTGGTGCAAAGCACCTAGGAGACTGTTGAAATACTGGAGTGGGTCGCGCGTAGAGGGAGACGGGCAGAGGGCAATGAGCGAGCGAGGCGCATCCCCGCAGCGGACTGTAACGAGAGAGCGACGACGCCCTCTGCTTGTCTGCCTCGCGCCCGCTGGGTTGCGTCGCAACGCGGCCGCTCCAATATTTCAACAGTCTCCTAGAGGCAATTCGCGGTCAGTAGGCCGACGGAGTCAGAAGTTGGAATGCGATGACACGACCGCTCTGAAACGAAACCGTCTTGACCGGATACTGAACCGTCGGCCCAAAAGGATAATAAAACGGATCCCAATAGGGATTGACGAAGGCTCCGTAAACGCGATAGCGACCGCGCCGTCCATAAAAACCAACTCGCCCGGCAAAACCCCAGCCGCCGTAGCCCCACCAACCGGGCCCGTAATAGGGACCGTAAGCGGCGGTTGATAACGTGTAGACCCAGGTTTCGGTCGGCACCCCGCGGACCATGCCAACCGCCTTTTGCTGCGGCTGGCCCCATGCCATGTAGACCGCCATCTGCGACATGCCGCCGCTGATCTTGCCCTGGCTGACCAGAGTCTGCTGCTGGGGCGGGAGTTGTTCATAGGTCGCACGGTTGGCGTCGATTCGCGAGGAAACGGTCGCTACAACCTGAAAGAACCAACGCGCCCGTTGCGATGCCCGCCAACAGCGCCCACGATGACAATTGACGCTTCATATCGGGAAACATAAGTCGCGGCGAAACAGCGTCAAACCACTCTCAGGCAGCCGAGCCGTCCTCCCTCCATCTTGCTTCGCCAAACTCCCCGCGTTAGCCTCGGTCCATGGAGGATCGCTTCGGCCATCGCATCTCGTATTTGCGTGTCTCCATCACCGACCGTTGCAACGAGCGCTGCACCTATTGCATGCCGCATGAGCTGCAGGAATGGCTCCCCCGCCACGACATCCTCACCTTCGAGGAAACGCTCCGCCTCATCCGCATCGCGAGCGATCTTGGCGTAACCAAGATTCGTCTGACGGGCGGCGAACCGCTGACGCGGCGCGACGTCATCCAACTCTTCCGCCAACTTCCGCGCCTAACGAAGCTGCGCGAAATCGGCCTTTCCACCAACGGCACGCTTCTGACGCGTGAAGTGGAACCCGGCCTAACGATGGCGCAAGCCGTGCGCGATTGCGGCTTCAACTCGATCAACATCTCGCTCGATACGCTCGATCGCGCCGAGTACGCCCGCATCACCGGACGCGATCTTTTGCCGGAGGCGATCGCCGGGATCGACGCGGCGATCGCCGCCGGATTTCCGCAGATCAAGCTCAACTGCGTCTTGATGCGCGGTCGCAATGATCAGGGCCTCGCCGGCGCTGGCCGATTTCGCCGCGCAGCGCAACCTTCTCCTGCGATTTATCGAGCTGATGCCGGTGAGCACAACCGAGGTCCTGACCGAAAGCAACTTTTTCCCGGTCGCGGAAGCGAGGCGCACGCTCGAAGCGAAGTTTGGCCCGTTGATTCCGGAGCCGGAATTCCGGACGAATGGTCCCGCGAGCTATTATCCAAATTGCGGGCCGGGCCCAGCGCATCGGATTCATCGGGGCGATGACCAACCTGCATTTCTGTGAGAGCTGCAACAAGCTCCGCCTGACCTGCGACGGAAAACTGCGGCCGTGTCTCGGGAGCTACCTCGAGTTCGACATCATGCAGCCGCTCCGCGCTGGAGCGAGCGACGCCGAGTTGCGCCAGTTCTTTCGCGATGTGGTCGATCGAAAACCGGAGCAGCACGATTTTCGCACTACCTATCAGCCGGGGCGCAAGATGGTCGCGATCGGCGGTTAGAAAATGAAGCGCCTGACTCATGTCGCCAGCGACGGCCGCGCGAAAATGGTCGACGTCTCGGCCAAGCCGCTCAGCCATCGCGAGGCGGTCGCGAGCGGCCGCATCGAATTGCAGGCGGCGACCCTCAAGCTGATCGCGGCTGATCGGATCGCGAAGGGAAATGTTTTCGCCACCGCGCGCCTCGCCGGCATCCAGGCGGCGAAGCAAACGGCGCAGCTTATTCCGCTTTGTCACACCCTGGGTTTGAGCCACGTCGAAATCCGCCTGACGAGTGGCGGCGCTTTCATCGAAGCCACTTGCACCGCGCGAACCACGGCCCAGACTGGCGTCGAAATGGAAGCGCTCACCGGTGTTGCAGTCGCGCTCCTCACCGTTTACGACATGTGCAAGGCGGTCGACAAGAAAATGAGGATCGGCGAGATCACGCTCCTGAAGAAAACGAAATCGCGACGCCACACAATGTTTGTCATCCCAATCCGGCAGAGCGCGGAGAGGGACCTCGCAATTGCGATGAGGGCGTTTCGTTGTCTGAAAACGCAGATTGCAAGGGTGAGATCTCTCGCCGTCTGCGCGGCTCGGGATGACAATGCGAAAGTGAACGCGGAAACACGGCCACGGAACCGCCCCTAACGAATGCAAATCGCCGTCGGCATCATCACCGTCTCCGATCGCGCCAGCCGCGGCGAATACGACGACCTCGGCGGTCCGGCGCTGAAAGAGGCCGCGCTGAAGCATGGCTGGAACGTTCTCGCGGAAGCGATCGTGGCCGACGAAATGGACCCGTTGCAATGCGCAATCCGCTCTTTTGCCGACCAGGGCTGCGGATTAATCCTGACGACGGGCGGTACTGGAATCGCCACCCGCGATATTACCCCGGAAGCGATTCGCGAGATGATGCGAGTCGAACTCCCTGGTTTTGGCGAAGTGATGCGGGCCGAGTCGATGAAAATCACACCGAACGCGATCCTCTCGCGCAACATGGCTGCGGTTGTCGGATCATCGCTCGTCATCGCGTTGCCTGGGAAACCGAGCGGCGCAGTCGAATGTCTGGGTTTTGTCGCAGGCGCAATTCCGCACGGCGTGGCGCTCGCCCAGCGGATACCAACATCTTGTTAGGCACAAGGGGGCTTTCATTTTCTTGAATCCAAAACCGGCCGTCGTCGCATCTCACCGGAGATCCCAATCATGAAAAACAAGAATCTTTTCGCCGTTTTGTTGCTTCTCGTCCTCCTCTCCGCTGGTTGCGATTGGCGAGGCATTCGCGGCAATGGCGATATCAAGACGGAGCAGCGACCGGTGACCGCTTTCTCCCGGGTGGATGCAGGCGGCTTCTACGAGATCGAATGGCATCCCGGCTCTCCTTCCTTTAGCCTAACGACTGACGAAAATCTGCTTTCGCACGTCACAACCAGCGTGGAGGGCGACCTGCTCAGAATCGAAACGCAAGGCTCGATTGCTCCTTCGCACGGTGTCAAGGTGGCCATCACGAGCCCGTCCCTGGATGGGGCAACCCTGAGCGGGGCGGTGAAATTGAACGCCGACCGGTTGAGCGGCGCGACCTTCGGCCTGGAAACCAGTGGCGCAGCGAAGGTGACTCTCGCCGGCAAGGTGAACCGACTGCTCGCCAGCCTGACGGGTGCGAGCAAGTTGGAGGCGACAAACCTGGCCGCGGATGATGTCGAACTGTCTGTCACCGGTGCGGGCAAAGCCAACGTCTCAGCTTCCAACTTGCTCCGGGCCGCGATCACCGGCGCGGGCAAAGTCAGCTACACCGGACACCCGAAGTCAGTGGAAAAGAAAATCACCGGCGCAGGCAAGATTGAACCGCGAGACTAGCGTTGCTCGACGAGTTGATCGGCAAGGCGGAACAATCCCGCCGCGATCCGCGGCATGAATTCCCAACCTGCCTTTCACCTTTTCGGTCAGGCGCATCTTGTCGCCATCTTCCTCACCATCACCATCCCGCTCGCGCTTGGGCTCGCCGTGCGCCTTACGGGTTCCCGGCGGATTGACCGCGCGGTTGCGGTCGGTCTGACGCTTCTTCTCCTCACCAACTACTTCGGCTTCGCCCTCTACCTGTGGAGCCACGATCTCTTCATTTGGAAACAGGCACTCCCCTTTCAGCTTTGCGACTGGGCAATGGTCACAATCATCGTCGCCCTGCTGTCTGCCCGACGCGGCTGGACCGAGGTCTCTTACTTCTGGGGAATCGGCGGCACCTTCCAAGCCATCCTGACTCCAAACCTGCAGGTCGGGTTTCCCGACATCCGGTTTGTGAGCTTCTTCATCACTCACTGCGGGATCGTGGTCGGGGTCATCTATCTACTGGTGGGGCGGCGCTTCCGTCCAACATTGGGCTCGGTCTGGCGCACGCTCGCCTGGTCGGAACTTTATCTCCTCGCAACCCTGCTCGTCGATCACCTGACCGGTGTGAACTACGGGTTCCTTCTCCACAAACCCATTGCTCCTTCCATCCTCGATTATCTTTCGCACCCCCGCTGGCTCTACATCGCAGAGTTGAACCTGCTCGCCCTGATCTTCTTTGCCATCCTCTACGCGCCATGGGCGCTGAGCGCGCGTTCATCTTCTAAATGACGTTCACGCCTAAGGAATCGGAGGTTGAAAAATTGGCCGGCGAGAAATTTTTCTTGGCAAAAACAAGCGCACCTGCACGATGGGAGACGAAGCAGGGTAAACCTAAAACGGAGGAAAGTTATGTTGTGGACAATATTCGTTATTCTGTTGGTGCTGTGGCTGCTTGGCCTGGTTAGCGGTTATGCATTCGGCGGCTTCATTCACATTTTGCTCGTCATCGCGGTCATCGTGCTGATCATTAATCTCGTCTCCGGGCGGCGCGTTTAGCGACACACATCATGAAACCGGCAGGCATCATCGGCATTATTCTTATCGTCGTAGGCATTATCGCGCTCGCTTACGGCGGGTTCACTTACACCAAGCGAGAGAAGATCATCGATGCCGGACCGCTCCAGGTAAGCGCGAATAAAGAACACACCATTCCGTTCCCGCCAGTCCTCGGGGGGCTCGCGCTGGCGGGCGGAGTCGTGCTTCTAATCGTCGGCAGCCGGAAATAACGGGCGGTTGCAGGCTGCGCTGTCGCAGCGCATAGGGCCGATGCGAAGCCCGGTTGTCCGCTGAGACAGCGGACGCCACAAGCGCGCTAAATGTGGATGGCGTGGCCGAAAGCCTGGCCGGCCGCTTCATGCACGGACTCGCTCAGGGTCGGGTGCGCGTGAATCGTCGCCTCGATCTCCTCGTAGGTTGCTTCCAGCGTCATGGCGAGGCCGAGCTCGGCGATCATCTCAGTCGCTTCCGGTCCAATAATGTGCGCGCCGAGGATCTCGCCGTGCGGTTCGCCGATGATCAACTTCACAAAGCCGGCGGTTTCCCCAATCGCGCGCGCCTTGCCGCTGGCACTGAAGGGAAATTTCCCAACCCGAAATTTCCTGCCGGATTCCTTCGCCGCGCGCTCCGTCAGGCCGATGCTCGCGACCTGCGGTTGGCAATAGGTGCAGCCGGGAAATTCGCGGACCTTGCGCGGTTCGATCTTGTCGAACATTCCCTCCACCGCCTGAATTGCTTCCCAGCTCGCGACATGCGCCAGCCAGGGCGGCCCGATGATGTCGCCAGCCGCGTAAATACCTTTGGCGTTGGTTTCGTACCGATCGTCGGTCCTGATGTAACCGCGATCGGTCAACTCGAGTTTCAGCTTTCCGTCCGGCAAGAGCGGCACGACTCCAATGGCAACGAGGCAAACATCGGCCTCGATGATTTCCGACGATTTGCCTTCCACCGTTATCTTCACGCCTTGTTTGGTCGTCTCGGTCCTGGTCGTCTTCGTGCCGGTCAGAACCTTGATCCCCTGTTTTGTCAGGGCCCTTTCCAGCGTCTGCGAAACCTCGGTATCCTCGACCGGCAGGACGTTCGGCAGCATTTCGATCAGCGTTACCTTGGTGCCAAAGGCGTTGTAGAAATACGCGAACTCGACCCCGATCGCTCCCGCGCCGATGATGACCATGCTCTTCGGCTGTGGCTCTAGAATCATCGCTTCCCGGCTGCCGATTACTCCCTTGCCGTCGAACGGCAATCCCGGCAAAGGCCGCGAAACCACTCCAGTCGCGACCAGGATCTTCGGTGCGGAGTGCGTCTCGGTTTTGCCATCGGCAAGTTTCACCACAACTTCGCCCGGTTTTTCCATCAGTGCTTCGCCGCGCACATAATCGACTTTGTTTTTCTTGAAGAGGAATTCGATCCCGGCCGCGTTCTTATCCGAGACGTCGCGCGAACGCCTGATCACCTTGCTCCAATCGTAGGAAAGCCCTTCAATCGTAAAGCCGAAGTCGCCCGCACGATGTTTCATCAGGTGATAAAGCTCGGCGTTGCGCAGGAGCGACTTGGTTGGGATGCAACCCCAGTTGAGACAGGTGCCGCCGGCCCGCTCCTTCTCGACGCAGACGACGCGCTTTCCAAGTTGCGCGGCACGAATCGCGCCGACATAGCCGGCCGGCCCACCACCGATCACGATGAGGTCATATTTCATCAGCGCCGAAATCTACCCGGCCCGTTGGAGCTGGCGAATCGTTAGGCGAATGAACGTGCCTCCGTCCTGAGCAGACTGCGCCGTGGCGAATCCCCGCATCTCTTTTGGTGGGGCGATACTGCGTCGAGCCGGTGCCGGCGAGTCGCTGCGCGGAAGACTTCCTTCCCCTTGGCTCGACGGAGTCTCGCCCCACCAAGGAGTTACCGCGACGGCCCACGTAGCCTCTCCGGGCTCAAGTCCCCTGCTCGTGTTTCGCCAGCAGCTTCTGAAATTCTGGATCGTCGCGTAATCGATCCATCGCAGGATCGACCTTGAGACCAGCCACCGTAACGTTGCTTGGTTGGCTGAGCAGTTCGTCGAGCAGCGCGATCGCTTTCGGGTTCTCGCCCGTCAAGGCGTAGACCTCCGCCAGCGCCTGCTTCATCATCGGGTCCGGAGAAAGCGTCGACCGATTCAGGGAGCAGCTCAGTCGCCCGTTTCGCTTCGGCGATGGCCGCTTCTTTTTCCCCAAGATGGGCGAGCACCCAGCCAAGCGACGCATGGCGCTCGGCGTCGTTAGGCGCCTCGCGCAACGCCGCCTCCGCCTCCTCTTTCGCTTTCAGAAAAGCTGCGTGCGCCGCCTCGGGCTGGCCCATTTTTTCGTAGATCCTGCCTTCGAGCAGATCGACTTCTTTCAACTCATGGGGTTCACCGGTCCGCGCTTCCTGAGGGATCTGCTGCAGGGCCGCGAGCGCTTCCGGGTATTTTCCGCGCAACGCCAAAACTGTTGGCTTTTGCCAGTTCAAACTCGGCGAGGACCCCGGGATCCACGTCCTTGAGCGCGCCGCTGGCTTTCGCTTTTTCGAATTCAGCCAAACCCTTCTCCGCCACGCTCAGGTCGCCATTCTCGGCCACCGCCAGGGTAGCCTTGAGGTCCCAAAGACTGAATGATTTTGGACTGATTGCCAGAGCGCGATCGATGACCCGATTCGCCGCCCCGAAATCGCGCTGCATTTGGTAGTTGAAAAAGAGATTCTGCAGCGGCCAGGTGTCGTTGGGATTGAGGCTGACGGCTTTTTCCAGGTTGGCGGTGGATTCCTGCCCACTTCCCCTGGCGGCGTTCAATCGCGCCGATCACAAGATAGACTCCGGCGTCGTTGGGCAGGCCGCGCTGGGCGATGGCGAATTCACGCAACGCGCCCTCGTAATCCCGCTCGCCATAGTAGAGCGAGTAGCCGCGCGCGAGATGCGCCTCGGGTGAATCGGGCGCCAACTCCAGTGCCCGGTCGGCATACTTCTTGGCCAGGTCGCCCTCAGCATCCGTCGGCTCGTAGTTGTGATAGATCCAGCTGTGCAGGATCGAGAGATTGGCGATGGCGAGGACAAAC
This sequence comes from uncultured Verrucomicrobiae bacterium, assembly GCA_963738045.1. Taxonomy (GTDB): domain Bacteria; phylum Verrucomicrobiota; class Verrucomicrobiia; order Chthoniobacterales; family UBA10450; genus Palsa-1392. The sequence goes on from CAVTUX010000005.1 coordinate 267,506, forward strand.
TTTGGGTCGAGTTGAATGGCGCGCTCGTAGAGTTGCACCGCTTGATTCAATTTCTCGCGGTTCTCCAGCGACATCTGCAAATTGTGGGCTTCGACGAAAGCGAGATAAGCCTCCCCGTTCTCGGTCGGCTTGCGCGTCATCTCCTCCTCTTCGCTCGGGGAAAGCTGGGCCCGCAATTCGTGCGCGATCTTCTGCGCCAGATCCGTCTGAATGGCAAAGACATCGGTCAGTTCGCGGTCGTAGTCCTCGGCCCAAATGTGTTGATCGTTCTCGGCATTGATCAACTGCACATTCACCCGCACCCGATTGCCCTCGCGTCGCACGCTCCCTTCCAGGATGGCCGAGACACCCAGTTCTTTCCCGATCTTGCGCACGTTTTTCTCCTTCCCGCGATATCCCATCACCGAGGTGCGCGAGATCACCTTCAGGTCGCCGATCTTCGACAGGTTGGTCAGGATGTCGTCCTGGATGCCATCCGCGAAATAGGCGTTGTCCTTATCCTGGCTGAAATTTTCGAACGGCAGAACCGCGATCGATTTGTCCATCTTCTTGGCGGCCACGTGCGGCAGGAGAAAGAACCCGGCCACGATCGCCACGATCAGGCCGACCGCACCCAGCAGAAGAGATATTTCGCCTGCGATGCGGGCTGGTCGCGCCGCCGGCGATCGGGAGCGCGGGGGTCGTCTGGATGCCAGTGCGGGGTAACGTCGAAAGCCCAGGCGAGAATGAGGGCGAGGGAAAGCCGACCAGCAACAGGACAATGACCAAGCGAAGCGACCAGTCGGGCAATCCCACGCCGGAAAAACCGCCGACGCGAGCTGAATAACGCCGCCCGCCGCGATCACGTAGGCAACTGCGACGCGATAAACCTTGCGTCGCTTCAACTCCTCGAAAAAGGTCACGCCGATCAATCCGTTCTCTACCGGAGGAATTCAAGCACAGACGAGCGGAGGGATGCGCAGGAAAGCCCGGCCGTTGCTTCGCATCCGTTACGGCCGCGCATCCTAGGTCCCGCCGTCGTATTTCTGAAGCAGCTCCTGGAATTTGGGATCGTCGCGCAAGCGATCCATCGCGGGATCGACCCGCAGCGAGGCCACGGTCACACCGCTCGGCCGGCTGAGCAGGCCATCGAGCAACTCAATCGCCTTCGCGTTCTCGCCGGTGAGGGCATAAACTTCGGCCAGCGCCGCCGTCATCGTCGGTCCCTCGAAAGCGTCCGCTGATTCCGGGAGCAGCTCGGTGGCGCGCATTGCCTCGGCAATGGCGGCCTCCTTTTCTCCGAGATGTGCCAGAGCGCGCGCGAGCTTCGCGTGCCGCGAAGCGTCATTGGGCGCGGCGTGGACATCAGCGCTGGCAAGTTCCTTCGCCGCCGAGAAGGCAGCCTGCGCTTCGACAGCGTGACCAAGCTTTTGCTGAACCACGCCGGTCAGCAATCGCTTTTCAAAAAGGCTACCCGGACGGCCCGAGAGCGCCTCATCTTTGGCGTCGCCCAGCGCCGCCAGAGCTTTGTCGTACTGTCCCTCCATCAGAGCCGTATTCGCGCGTGAAAGCGCGAGATCCGCCTTTTTCTCCGCGCTCAATTCCTGCGAACCTTTCCCGCTAGATTTCCCTGGGGGTTTAGCGAGCACATCGAATGATTTTTCGGCGACACTGAAATCTCCCTTTTCATCGATCGCGATCCCCGACTTCAATTCCCATAGGCTGATCGACCTCGGCTCGATCGCCAACCCGCGATCGATCACCCGATTCGCCGCCTCATAGTCGCGCACCATCCAATAGTTGTAAGCCAGATTCAGCAGCACACAGGTATCGTTGGGACTGAGACTGACCGCCTTTTCCAGATTGGCGGTCGATTCCGCCCAGCGTCCCTGCCGGCGTTGAATCGCGCCAATCACCAGGCTGATCTGCGACTCGTTCGGCATCGCGCGCTCGGCGATGGCAAGCTCCTTGAGCGCCGCGTCGTAATCGCGATCTCCGTAGTAGAGCGAAAAGCCAAGGGCGAGATGCGCTTCGGGCGAGTCTGGCTGCAAATCGAGGGCGCGTTGCGCGTAGCTCCGGGCCAGCTCGCGCCGTACCGCCGTGCGGTTCGAAGGTGTGGTAAATCCAGCTTTCAAGGATGGAGAGATTGGCCAGCGCGAGGGAAAACTTCGGATCAAGTTGGATGGCGCGCTGGTAGAGCTGCTCGGCCTCTTTCAGTTTGCTCGACTTCCTCGAGGGAGGAATGCCAGGAATTCGCCTGCACAAAGGCGAGATACGCTTCGCCGTTCTCGGTCGGTCGGCGCAGGATCTGTTCTTTCTCGCTCGGAGAAAGTTGTGCCTGGAGTTCCTGGGCGATCTTCTGCGCCAGGTCGGTTTGAATCGCGAATACGTCGGTCAGATCCCGGTCATAATCTTCCGCCCAAAGATGCTGATCCGTCTCGGTATCGATCAACTGCACGTTCAGGCGCACCCGATTGCCTTCCCGGCGCACGCTTCCTTCCAGGACCGCGCCGACCCCCAGCGCCTTGCCGATCTCCCGCGCGTTGGGCGGATTGCCGCGATATCCCATCACCGAAGTGCGCGAGATCACTTTCAGGTCGCGAATCTTTGCCAGGTTCGTCAGGATGTCGTCCTGGATGCCATCGGCGAAATAGGCGTTCTCTTTGTCGGCGCTCAGATTTTCAAAGGGGAGGACTGCGATGGATTTCTCGACGTGGATCGCGGCGAGGTGCGGGAGGAGAAAAAATCCAGCGACCGCAGCCAGGGTCAGACCAGAAAGGCCGAGCAAAAAAATATTTCGTCGGCGATGGACGTGCCCTTCAGCGAAGGGAAGCCGCGGCGTCATCCGAATGCCGCTCGGCGTCACCTCGTAGGCCCAGGCGAGAATGAGCGCGATCGGGAACCCGACCAAGCAAGAGCAGCACCGTCAGGCGCAGCGTCCAGTTGGGTAAATCCCAGGCCGGAAACACCGCCGACGCCAATTGAATCACACCGCCCGCCGCAATGACATAACCCACCGCCACGCGGTAGACCTTCCGACGTTTCAACTCGTCGAAGAATCCCGTCACAGAAATAGCTTTGGTCGACATCGGTGAAAGGCAAGCTCGCGACCTCTAGATTTAGACAACGCAACCCGGCACTTCGTTGCCAGATTCCGCTATTTTGACCCCGTCGCGAAAACCGTTTGAAAATGCGGCTTCTCCTTTTCGCGGGAAACAACCGTCACTTCGATCCCGTTAAAGCCCGCTTTCTCGAGCCACTGGTGCAATTGCACTTCGCTGAAACCGAGCCAGTGGTCCGCGTAAAGTTCGCGCGCCTTTTCGAAGCGGTGGCTGAGCAAATCGAGCACCACGATGCGGCCGCCTTTTTTTAGAATGCGGTGCGCCGCTCCGATCGCACGCTCGGGATGGATCGCGTGATGCAGGGCCTGGCTGAAGATCGCGAGATCGATCGAGTTCTTTTCAATCGGCGGCTCCTCGATGTCGCCCAGGCGGTATCGAGATTTTTGAATCCGTGCTTTTTCGCGAGCTGCGATCCGAACTCGACCATCTTGGGGGCGTTGTCGATCGCGATCACTTTGCGCGCTTTCTTCGCGAGCAACTGCGAGAGGGTTCCCTCACCCGCGCCGAGATCGGCGACGGTGAGCGGCGGGAGGAGCGAGATCATGGTGTGGGCGAGCGCCTGCCATGAGCGACCCGGGCAGTGGCTGCGCCCGAAACGGCCCGCGAGCTGGTCAAAATATTCGCGCGCCTTGTCCTGGCGTTTGCGCAGAACGACTTTTGAGCGCGGTCCGGTCGCGTTGCGTCTCCGGCATCTCGCGCGCGAGAGCGCGAGTCAATTCGCTCACTTTGGCGCGCTGCGGGTCCAGCTTTCCGCCGTTCGTTAGTCCGTAGTAAACATTCTTGCCGGCGCGACGATCCTCCACTGCTCCGGCTCGCTTCAATTGCGCGAGGTGACTCGAGATGCGCGACTGGCCCATCCCGAGAATGTCCTGCAGTTCGGCCACGGAAAGCTCTTCCTGTTCGAGCAGCAGAAGCAGGCGCAACCGGGTCGGATCGGCCAGCAGGCGGAGGAAATTAATGGTTGACGCCATGGAATCTGAAAACGATATATCGACGTATCATGATTGGTCAATATGTTGCTCGCTGCCGCTCGCAGATCAAAGGGTTCAGGTTTCAGGGTTCAGATACCCGCGGCCTGCCTTCCTCTGAATCCTGAATCCTCAACGCTTCTTTTAATATGCTTCGTCGTTTCATTTTTGCTTCCGAATCCGTCGGAGAAGGTCATCCGGACAAAGTCTGCGATACCATTTCCGATGCCGTTCTCGACGCCTGCCTGCGGCAGGATCCCAACAGCCGCGTCGCCTGCGAGACTTTCGCCAAGAGTCACACTCGTTATCGTGGGCGGCGAGATCACGATTCCCAACCTGGCCGCGGGAAAATCGCTCGAGTCGGTCGTGCCGATCGACGAGATCGTGCGCAACGCCGTGCGTGAAATCGGCTACGTGAACGACGACGATGTTTTTCATGCCGACAAGATCGACATTCAAAACATCATCACCCGGCAGAGCCCGGACATTGCCCAGGGCGTGAACGCGAGTGAAGCCGAGGGCAAAGGCCATTCCGAGCAGGGCGCGGGCGACCAGGGTCTGATGTTTGGCTTCGCCTGCGACGAAACGCCGGAACTGATGCCGGCGCCGATCATGTTTGCCCATCGGCTTGGCCGGGAATTGACCCGCATTCGCAAGGCCGGCAAGGCGCGCTGGCTCCGGCCGGACGCGAAATCACAGGTCTCGGTGATCTATGAGGGCGGCAAGCCGATCGGCATTTCCAACGTGGTCGTCTCGACCCAGCACATCGAAAGACGTAAAGCACTCCGAGATTCGCAGCTTCATCATCGAAGAAGTGATCCGGAAGGTATTGCCTAACGAGATGCTAACCGACACGACGGAGTATCTGATCAACCCGACCGGCAGCTTTGTCATCGGCGGTCCGGAAGGCGACACCGGTCTGACCGGACGCAAGATCATCGTCGACAGCTACGGCGGCTGGGGCCGGCACGGCGGCGGCGCCTTTTCCGGCAAGGACCCGAGCAAAGTCGACCGAAGCGCGGCCTACATGGCGCGTTGGGTGGCGAAGAACGTGGTCGCCTCCGGCCTGGCGAAGCGGTGCGAAATCCAGTTCGCCTACGCCATCGGCTATCCGAATCCGGTGAGCATGAACATCAACACCTTCGACACCAATTCCGTTCCCGAAGAAGCGATCGAGCAGGCCGTCAATCGCCTCTTCTCCTTCAAGCCGGCCGACATCATCCAGCAGCTCGATTTGCTCCGCCCGATCTACTCGAAGACCACCAATTACGGGCACTTCGGCAAGGACGACCCGGAGATCACTTGGGAAAAAACTGATAAGGCCGCCGAACTGAAGAGGGCCGCGAAATAGTTGTCCACAGATTTCGCAGATTTACCAGATTTTTCGGCATGGAGAAGGATTCGGAGACTTTCGCGATCATCGGCGCGGCCATGGAGGTGCACTGGGAGTTGGGACGCGGTTTTCTTGAACGCGTTTACCAAACGGCTCTCGCGTTGGAGTTCCAGGAACGCGTGCCATTCCATTCAAAGCCGAGGTCTCGCTTCCGATCTGGTAACAAGGGAAAATTGCTCCCCTGCGCCTACCGCGCTGACTTCGTCTGCTTTAAACATCATCGTTGAGACAAAAGCGATTTCGAACTAACGAGCGCGGACGATGCGCAACTTCTCAACGAGTTGAAAGCGACCGGCCTTCACCGAGGTCTTCTGCTCAACTTCGGAGCAGGGAGCCTGGAACAGAAGCGCGTCGTTTTCGGTCCATCTGAAAATCTGCGTCAGTCTGCGAAATCTGTGGACGAAATTTATCTGTAAGAAATCTATGAGCACAAAAACCATCACCAAAACTCAGACTAACGACTACAAAGTCGCCGACATCAGCCTGGCCGATTGGGGCCGCAGGGAAATCTCGATCGCCGAGAAAGAGATGCCGGGCCTGATGGCGATTCGCGAGAAGTACGCGCCGGGCAAACCGCTCCAGGGCGTGCGCGTAACCGGGTCGTTCCACATGACGATCCAGACCGCGGTGCTGATCGAGACGCTGGTCGATCTCGGCGCGAGACGTGCGCTGGGCGAGCTGCAATATTTTCTCGACCCAGGATCACGCCGCGGCCGCGATCGCGAAAGCCGGCGTGCCGGTCTTCGCCTGGAAGGGGGAGAGCCTCGAGGAATACTGGTGGTGCACCAACCAGGCGATCTCGTTTCCCGAGCGGCAAAGGTCCGCAACTCGTGGTCGACGATGGCGGGGACGTCACGCTCCTCATTCACAAAGGCTATCAACTCGAAGAAGGCAGCGATTGGGCGAAGTCGCCTTCGCACAGCAAGGAAGAACAGGTGCATCAAGGATCTGCTCCTCGAGGTGCAGCGCGAGAATCCTTTCCGCTGGCACGAGCTGGTCAAGGAATGGCGCGGCGTCTCGGAAGAGACGACCACCGGCGTGCATCGCCTCTACAAAATGCAGCAGCAAAACCAACTGCTCGTCCCGGCGATCAACGTCAACGATTCGGTCACGAAATCGAAGTTCGACAATCTCTACGGCTGCCGCCATTCGCTGGTCGACGGCTTGAATCGCGCGCTCGACGTCATGATCGCGGGCAAGGTCGCGGTCATCTGTGGTTACGGCGACGTCGGCAAAGGCTGCGCGCAATCGCTCCGCGGCCAGGGCGCGCGCGTCGTCATCACCGAGATCGATCCGATCAACGCGCTCCAGGCGGCGATGGAAGGCTACGAAGTCACGACGATCGAAGACACGCTAGGCCGGGGCGACATCTACGTCACCACGACCGGCAACGTCGACGTCATCACCCTCGCTCACATGGAGCGAATGAAAGACCAGGCGATCGTCGCGAACATCGGCCATTTCGACAACGAGATTCAGGTCGACCCGCTCAACGCGCGCAACGACATCAAGCGGACCAACATCAAGCCGCAGGTCGACAAATATACCTTCCCGGACGGCCACGAGATTTTCATGCTGGCGGAAGGCCGGCTCGTGAATCTGGGCTGCGCCACTGGCCACCCGAGCTTCGTGATGTCGAACTCGTTCTCCAACCAGGTGCTCGCGCAACTCGATCTCTGGCGGAACAAGGACACCTACAAGGTCGGCGTCTACGTTCTGAGCAAACAGCTCGACGAAGAAGTGGCACGCCTGCATCTGCAGAAGATCGGCGTGAAGCTGACCAAGCTGACGGAGAAACAGGCCGAGTATCTCGGCGTGCCGGTGGAAGGCCCCTACAAGTCCGACCATTATCGCTATTAGAGCGGCAGGGCCGGAACGTTGCTCTCGGTTCGCGTGCCCCAAGTGTGCTGGCGTCAGTCACTGCGTAGGGAGCACGGGCAGAAAGTAAAAGAGCACGGCGATGATGACGTAGACCGAGATCAACTGTACGCCCTCGAGCCAGTTGCTTTCGCCGTCGCCGCTGATCTGACCAACGATCCAGATCGAGAGCACGATCGCGGCGATCTGGGGAACTGAGAACTCCAGCGTCATCGGATCGCCCAAGGCGTAGGAGGCGAAGACCAGGACCGGGGTAACGAAGAGCGCCATCTGCAAGCTGGAACCGGTGGCGATGCTCAAGCTCAAATCCATCTTGTTTTTCCACGCCATGAGCACCGCAGTGGAGTGCTCGGCTGCGTTGCCGATCAAGCGCGACCACCACCACGCCGACAAACGTCTCGGTCAAGCCGAGCGAATGACGCGCCGGTTCGATCGAGCCGACGAGAAATTCACTAAGCCACGCGATCAAGCACGTCGCGAGGGTCAGCGCGGTAATGGATTGCCAAAGCGGCCAGCGCTCATCACTTGCCTGCTCCTCGGAGCGGACCGGCGAATAGTTCGCGATGAGTAAAAAGATGAAAAAAGAGCGACAGAAAGTAGGTAAGGAATAGGACGATTACGATCGCGATCGAAAGTCGCTGTTCGGCCTCCAACGACCATCCGCCCGGGCGCGAGGCAGCGGCGCGATGAAAAATGGTCGGGGTGATCAGCGCGATGGCGCCCAAGCCTAACGAAGTCGCCGAAATCCGCGCTGCCGTCTGATTGAAAGTCTGCTTCTGGTAGCGAACGCCGCCGACGAGAATCGACGCACCGAGCACGAGGAGAAGGTTGCCGATAATCGATCCGGTGATCGAGGCCTTGACCACGCCGGTCAGACCCTTGCTCAGTGCCACCAATGCGATGATCAGCTCCGCCGCATTGCCAAAGGTCGCATTCAGAAATCCGCCAACGCCTGCGCCCGAGCGTACCGCCAACTGTTCGGTCGCGCGTCCCATCCACCCGGCCAACGGCACGATGGCGATCGCCGCGATGACGAAGAGCAGCGTGTCGTTCCGCCACGCCGGGATGTAGCGCAATGCAATCGCGAACGGCACGGCGAGCAGAAGAAAATCGAGCGGCGTGAACGACCAGCCGTTTTGTTTCGCCTGTCTCACGCCTCATAGGAGCGTGGTCACCGGCCAGGCTCAAGCAACTTCATTGCGCGCCTGACAAAGAGGCGCGGAGTAATCGCGCTCTTGCCACAATCCTGTTTTCCGCCGTGTGCGAGCGATTCGGAGGGACATGCTTCCGCATGTCCTGGACGTGCGAAACGCGCCCCTCCAGTTCAATAAAGATACGGCTCCGACAACTGAAAGGCGTTCCGGATCAGTTCGATCCGCGGCTCGGCTCCCTCTGCCATCATCACCTCGACCACGTCGAATCGAAAGAGTGACATCCGGATTGCCTAACAAACGCAGCCAGGCCAGGCCGCCCTGACGAAATGCGCCGCTGCTGCTTGCGGCCCAACGGCTTCGAGCGGCCGGCCAAAATCCTCCCGCGTCCGCGTTTTCACCTCGACGAAGACAAGCGTGTCGCGCTCGCGACAGACAAGATCGATCTCGCCGCCATGACGTCCGCGGAAGTTGCGATAAAGAACCTTGAAACCGTGGCGGCGCAGATAACGCGCGGCCAGTTTCTCGCCCCGCGCGCCGAGGCGCAGATGGGCCGGCTTAGAAGGCGAAAACCGGCTGCGCCACCGGCTCAAACGAGCGGCGATGGATCGGGCAAGGGCCATGTTCATGGAGTTTCTGGAGATGCAGTTCGGTGCCGTAACCTTTGTGCTGGCTGAAACAATACTGCGGGAACCGCGCGCAAAATTCCCGCATCAATCGTGTCGCGCGTCACCTTCGCGATCACGCTCGCCGCCGCGATGCTCAGGCTCAGGCAATCGCCGTCGATGATCGCCGTCTGCGGAAGCGGAAACGGGAAAACCGGCAGCCCATCGATCAAGACGTGCTCAGGCGAAATCGTCAGGCCGGCGACGGCGATCCGCATCGCCTGATGCGAGGCGCGCAGGATGTTGATCCGGTCAATCTCGACCGAATCGACAATGCCGACCGCCCAGACGATCTCGGAGTGATTCGTCAGGTATTGGTAAATCTCTTCGCGCAGCTCCGGCGAGAGTTGTTTCGAATCGTTCAGCTTCCGGTGCCGAAAACGCTCGGGCAAAATCGCTGCTGCCGCCACCACCGGGCCGGCGAGGGCGCCGCGCCCGGCTTCATCGATCCCGGCGATGCGCGCCACGCCTAACGAGGCTCGAAGTTTTTTCTCGTGCCGGAATCCGCAGCGCATCCTGCGGAGGATTTATCCACAGATTTCACCGAGTTTCACAGATTATTTCTCGGACTTGAAAAGGCGAGACGCGGTCAGTGCAGCTCGAAAATCTGCGTCGATCTGCGAATCATCTGTGGACGAAAACTACTCCCGCACCGCGGTCGCTTCCTTGCCCTTGCGATCGCGCAGGTAATTGAGCTTGGCGCGGCGCGCCTTGCCCTGTTTTTCCACTTCCACCTTCGCGATGCGCGGAGAATGAACCGGGAAAACGCGCTCGACACCTTCGCCATAGGAGATGCGGCGGACGGTAAACGTCTGGTTAATCCCCGTGCCTTTTCGGCCGATCACGATCCCGGAGAAAATCTGGATCCGCTCCTTGTCGCCTTCGCGCACGCGGGTATGCACGCGCACGCCGTCGCCCACTTTGAATTTCGTCACGTCGGTCTTCTGCTGCTCTTTGGCGATGGTATCGATGATGTTCATAAAGTCGCTTTCTGCTCCGGAAATGGGGTCGCATACCTAGCGCGACTACGGGGGAATGTAAAGGGGGCGACCCCCGCTGCTTCTCCTCATGAGCACGCCCTCTCCCTTCGTCGCCTCCGGTTGTGCTTTCGGATGCGGTCGCTATAATCACGCTCGCTGCGCCCGTAGCTCAACTGGATAGAGTGACGGCCTCCGAAGCCGTAGGTTGCGCGTTCGAGCCGCGCCGGGCGCATGGTTCAGCGGAACCGCCGTCAGAGATCGGAAGTCGGAGCAGACGCCGCCTCAATTGCCCACTGCCCCAGAATGCAATCTGGCAATAAGAAACCGGCTGAGCAGGAGAAAGACCAGGATCGCCGGGATGGATACGAGCAAGGCGGCGGCGGAACACAGCGCCGGCGGCAATTGAAATCCATGCGGCACGAGCGGGAGGCGGAAATCGCGGGATTCCGCAGAAGAATCGCGCCGATGACATACTCATTCCAAGCCACAAAAGCGAGAAGAGGCCGGTCGATCGCCAGCGCAGGCATGCCGAGTGGGAGCACGATGCGCGAAAAAGATTGCCAGGCGGAGGCGCCATCGATTTCCGCCGCTTCCTCGAACGAGAGAGAAATCGTGTCGTAGTTGCGCTTCATCTCCCAGATGCAGAAGGGCAGGGTCGTAACGAGATAGATGATGAAGAGGCCGAGATAGGAAACGATAAGGCCGAGCCAGACCAAGCCGAGACAAAGCGCCGCGAGCAGGATCGCGGCGGGCAAAACCTGCGCGAGCAAAGCCCCGCCTAACGTGGAGCTGCGCCGGAGAAACCTGGAGCGCGAGAGTGTGTAGCCGGCAGCGGAGGCGAGCGCGAGGCCGGTGATCGCAACAGTCAGCGCAACAAGGCTCGATCCTCCCAGCCAGCGCAGGCATGAAGTGTCGAACCGCGTGGTCGCCGAACGCATCGGCGCCTCAAGAGCGCCGAGGAGGCAGATCGCGCAGAGAGTGACGAGCAAGAGCGTGAGGTAGGTGAATACCGTCCGCGTGAACTGCGAAGCCAACGAGCGGATCACGCGGAGATTTCCTTTACGACGACGCGCATCCCGTCGGTCGCGATGACGGCGACCGGCGTTTCCGGCGCGATGAATTCGCCTTCGGTCACGACATCGACGACATGGTCTCAAACTGCGCCTTCCCGCTCGGACGCAGGATCGTGAGGGAACGTCCGCGCATCCCGGGCGCGAGCGGGAGTTCCCGAGCAAAGGCGCGCGGCGGCTCGCCAGCGACGGCCCGGGCGGGTTGGACGGTGGAGAGAATGAAGCGGCGATAGATGCTCGTCCGCGGGAGATAGCGGGCGAGGATCGCGATCAGGATGGCCGCCGCGATCAAGGGTGAGAACGAGATTCATGACTGGAATTTTCAGCATTCCGCCGGTCGGGAAAAATTCCTGGCCCGGGATAGCGATCGATCATCGCCCAGAGGAGCGAGGCGAACATCAGGAGCACGCCGACGACCCCGAAGACAATGGTCGAGTGCCCAAAAAACAAAACTTCCACGAGGACGAAAACGAAGCCGAGCGACAAAGAGCGCGACCACTTCCCAGCCGGCCAGCCCGGCAAAATAATGCCCGAGGAAAAAGAGCGAAAAACAAATGATGGAGATGATTCCGGCAATGCCGAACCCGGGAATCTTGAACTCGATGATAGGCGCCGAGAATTCCGCCTAACAATAAGAGCGGCGCGAGCTGCGGTCAGCCAAAACGCAAGTTGCTCGAAGCCGCTCGGCTCGAATTGCACGACCTCGCCTTTCAAGCCTGCCTTCCGCATCAGATCCGGTAATCGACTCGGCGATGCCGTCGGCCAGGACCGGTTTGCCATTGATTTTTTCCGTCGCTTCCTGCGCGTTGAGGGTAAGGAGCGAGCCTTTTGGATGAATCACGCGATTGCCGATTTTCACTTCCTTGTCCTTGTTCATGAAGGCCTCGCCGACGTCCGGATTATGGCCGTTGCGCAAGGCCGTGCCGCGGATCGAGCGCCGACCAATAGGAGATCGTTTTTTCCTTCTCCGTCGCGGGGAAGATCCTCGCCGGTGGAGAGGATCGGCGCGGCGGCTCCGATCGCGCTCACCGGCGCCATGTAGATGTGTTTGGTGGCGAGGGCGATGAGCGAGCCGGCCGACCCGGCGTTGGAGTTGATGTAGGTGTAGGTCGGGATCGTGGCGTGATTCAGGATGCTGGTGATTTCCTCCGCCGCATCGAGCCGGCCGCCGTAGGTGTTCATGTCGAAAATGATGGCGCACGCGCCGGCGCTCTCCGCGGTTTTTTCCGCGCGGCGAAGAAAGAGCGCAAGCGAAGGCGAGACCTCTCCCTGCAACGGGACGACCACGACGTCGCCCCGGCCGATGTCGTTGCCCGCCGCGGCCGCCGTGCCTAACGACAAGCGAGCCGGCCAGCAGACAGAGCAAAATGCGAGACGTGTGGCGGAACATGACAAGATCATTTGGAGGCCCGAAGGCGCTGCGTTAATCTGCCATCGTTCCGCTTTCGTCACGAGAAAAAGAACGCCCATGGGCACCATCCCGAACTCACACCATCGAGCAAGTCGCCGCCGCGAACGACATCGTGGAAGTGATCGGCTCCTATTTCCCGCTCAAGCGGGCGGGGGCCAATTTCCGCGCGCTCTGTCCGTTCCACCAGGAGAAGACGCCGTCGTTTCACGTCAATCCGGCGCGGCAATCGTTTCATTGCTTCGGCTGCGGCGTCGGCGGGAGCGTTTTCCGGTTCGTGATGGATTACGAGCACATCGATTTCCCCGACGTCCGTGCAGGCGGCTCGCGGCCCGCGCGGGGATTCCAGTGATCGAGGAGAGCGGGACGAGCTCGGAGGACGATCGCCAGCACGAAGCGCGGCGCACGCTCCTGAAGTTGCACGCCGAAGCGGCGGAATGGTTTCAAGAATAATCTGCTCAAGCGCGAGATCGGCCGCGCCGGCGCGCGAATATTTGAAAAAGCGCGGCATCTAACGAGCGCGGTGGCGAAATCGTGGCAGCTCGGCTTTGCACCCGACAGTTGGGACGCCTGCCTGAAATGGGCGCTCGATCGCGGCTACAAGCGCGGCACGATTCTTGCAGAGCGGGCTGGTCAAGTTGCGCGACGAAGAGCGGCCGGAGAGCGACGTTTACGATCGGTTTCGCGGCCGGCTCATGTTCCCGATCTGCAACGATGTCGGCGAAGTGATCGCCTTCAGCGGGCGCATCCTGAAGAGCGACGAAGAGAGCGCGAAATATCTCAACTCGCCGGAGACGCCGCTCTTTCGCAAGGGCAGCATTCTTTTCGGTCTGCACAAAACAAAGCGCGGACTGATCGAGGCCGGATCGCGCGATCGTCTGCGAAGGACAGCTCGATTTGATCACGCTCTTCGAAGCCGGCCTGACGAACGTGGTCGCGCCGCAGGGAACGGCCTTCACCGAAGGTCAGGCGCGCATTTTGAAACGTTACGTCAACGAGGTCGTGCTCTGTTTCGACGCCGACGCCGCCGGGCAAAAAGCGGCGGAGCGCTCGCTCGAGCCGCTCCTGGAAAACAATCTCGTCGTCCGGGTGGCGGAGATGCCGCCGGGCGAAGACCCCGATTCGTTAGTCCGGAAGGAAGGCGCGGAGAAATTCAGCGCGCGGATCGCGGCCGCGCCGCGATTTTTTCGATTTCTGGATCGAGCGAAGCGTCGCGGCGACCGACCTGACGAACTTGAGCGCCAAAATGCAGCTGGCCCGGCAGCTGGCCGAGACGGTTGCGCGCGTGCACGACCCGCTCATGCGCAACGAAGTGATCAGCAAAGTTGCCGCGCGGCTCGGCGTCGCGCCCGGCGGATTTCGCCAATCTCCTGCCGAAAGCGCCGCGCGACGCGAACCCCGGAGGCGACGCCGCGCACGGTCGCGCCCGCGCCTCGTCACGAGATCGCGCATGCTTTGCCTCCTCGCGCTGCGCGATCCGCGGCGCTCGCGACTTTCTTCTCAGGCCAGGATTGGCACGAGGTGATGGAGGAGACTCCGGGCAGCGAGATGCTGGCAACGGATCCTCGCGAGCGATCTGCGCCCGGACGACCCGGCCTCGCTTAATCTTTTCATGTCCTCGCTCTCGGCGGAGGAGGAGTCGTTAGTCTCGGGCTGGCTCCTGCAGAAAATGCCGCCTAACGCGGAAACAGTGGCGCGCGATTGGTGGCAGGGCCTGCGCCAGCCGGCCTTGCGCCGCCGGCTGCAGGCCGCGCGAGAGCCGGATGAAGCTCCCCGGACTGAGCGCGGGCGAAGTCGTCGCGCTGCAGAAACAAGTGGTTGACCTGCGTGGGCAGCTCGACGAATTTTCACGGTTTTCGCCGACCCGCCACGCTGGAGTCCTGAATGGATGGTGCACGGAGCGGCTAGCGTCAGATCTGCTATTTCGTTTTCGACTTAACGCGACATCGATTTGGCAAAGAAATCGAAACCATCGCGGCCGGCCAGAAAAAGCCGCGCAAGACCGCCGCGCACAAGCCTGAAGAAGCGGGGACGCCCACGGGCAGTCGAAGCGAAAAAAGCCGGCAAGGCAAAGTCGCAAGGAAGGCAAAAGCCGTCGACGCGCGAAATCAAACGACCCCGTGGCCGGCCGCGCAAAGATCTCCGCGCTACACAGCCGAACCGGTCGAAGCGCGGCCGCGGCCGCCCACCCGGGAGAAGAACGCCTTCCGGCACGTCGCGAGAAACGGTGCCTCGAGAATCACGAGTGCAAACTGCCAGCGGAGCAACGGCGCCACTCCAGTGCCCGACGGGAGCCAGACGCAGTCGCGCATTCGCGAGCTGATCAAGCTCGCGAAGGAGCAGGGCTATCTCACCTTCGACGATCTGAACGAAGCGCTCCCGCCCGATCTGACCGACGCGGAAGAGCTCGATCTCATCCTCATCCGGCTGCGCAAACTCGAGATCGACATCATCGAGGCCTCCGAGGTCGACCGTTACAAGGACGTAAAAAAGGACACCGAGGAGGAAGAGGAGAAGCCCGAGCCGAAGCTCGACATCCTCGACGATCCGGTGCGGATGTATCTCAAGCAGATGGGGCAGGTGCCGCTCCTGACCCGCGAGCAGGAAGTGGAAATCTCCAAGCGGATCGAGGAGGCGGAAGAGCGATGGTCGCGAGCACATTCAACCGCTTCGGTTTCGTCGCCCGCGCCCATCTCGAGCTGGCGGCGAAACTGGTCGAAGGCGGCGAGCGTTTCGACCGCGTGATCCTCGACAAGAAAATCGAGAGCCGCGAGCGCTACATGAAGATCGCTCCCGCGCCTCTGCAAGAAGGTGCAGACGATGAGCACCGACCTCGCGCGGCAATACGAACAGACTCACCCGCGCGGCGCAGCGCGACGCGGCGAAGCTGCGAAAGTTCGAGAAAGCGGTCGCGAAGCTGCAGAGGCTTTATCCGCAGTTTTATTTCAAGCAGCGGGTCACGGAAGAATTCGTGCACCTGGCGGACGAGCATTACGCGCTCCTCCGCAGCATCCAGGAGGAGATGAAGAAGCGCCCGAAACAACGCGCACGGCGCGGCCGCATCCTGACGCAAGACGGCTGCGCGAGGTCGAAACGCGCGCTCTGGCTTTCGACCGACGAATTTCACGAGCGCTACCAGGAGCTGCGCAGCTGGCTGCGCAAGGCGCTCCGGGCCAAGACCGAAATGGTCGAGGCCAATCTGCGCCTCGTCATTTCCATCGCGAAAAAATACACCAACCGCGGCCTCTCCTTCCTCGACCTGATCCAGGAAGGCAACATGGGCCTGATGAAAGCGGTGGAAAAATTCGAGTACCGCCGCGGCTACAAATTTTCCACCTACGCGACCTGGTGGATTCGGCAGGCGATCACCCGCTCGATCGCCGACCAGGCGCGCACCATCCGCATCCCGGTGCACATGATCGAGACGATCAACAAGCTGATGCGCGTGCAGAAGCAGCTGCTCCAGGAATACGGCCGCGAGCCGACTCCGGAAGAAGTGGCCGAGGAAATTCTGCTGCCCGGTCGATCGCGTGCGCGCCGTCCTGAAAATGGCGCAGCAGCCGATCTCACTCCAGGCGCCGGTGGGCGAAAGCGAAGAAACGAATTTCGGCGATTTCATCGAGGACAAAGGCGCGGAAAATCCGAGCGACATGACCGCGATCGCGCTGCTGAAGGAGAAGATCAAGGACGTCCTCGAAACCCTGACCGATCGCGAGCGCCAGGTGCTCGAACAGCGTTTCGGCCTGGTCGATGGCTACAGCCGCACGCTCGAGGAAGTGGGCCGGCAATTCCGGGTCACCCGCGAGCGCATTCGCCAGATCGAGGCGAAAGCGCTGCGCAAGATGCGGCACCCGACGAGAATTCGGCAGCTCGAGGGCTTCCTCGAAGCTGCCGAACTGCAAACGTCTGCACCAAACGCCCCAGCCGCCTAACGAGGGCGGTGCCGGTGGACCCGACGCCCGTTGCGGTACACCACGACCGGTCGCGAATAGACGAACGGCCGGCGATAGACCACGGGGTAGTAACCGTAGGACGCGTAGTAGGGAGCGTAGCCATATGGATAACCGTAGGCATACGGATAATACGGGATAGCCGTAGGCGGGATAGGCGATCGGCAATCCGATCCCCAATGCCAACGTGCACCCCGGCTTCAGATTTCGGAGCGGAAACAAAAGCGAACGCCCCGCCACAGCTGCGATCAGGAGAAGCTTTTTCCAGTTCATAATCTCACCTCCTCTTAATCAGAACGTAAATTCAGACGCTGAGGCCGGCAAATTATTCAGCGGTTTCTTCCGTCCCAGCTCGGGTAGCCGGTGACGACAGATCACGGCCGATCTTTTCAAAATGGACCTCCTCGAGGCGCGCCCCGTCGGCGGTCGATGCCGCGCCCTTTCCTCCCACCGCCGAAGCACCGGCCCGCCGGTCAGAAGCGGCGCGAGATAAAATTGCACCTTGTCCACGAGCCGCGCGTCGAAGGCCTGGCCCGAGCACGTCGCCGCCACCCTCGATCAGCACGCTCGTGATTTCCCTCCGCCCGAGATCGGCCAGGACCGCGCGCGAGCGTTTTTCTCCGGTAAACCAAAGTGCGTCCGGCGAACCGATCGGCGAAGAGATGGGCCGCTCGCGGCAACTTCCCGGAGCGCGACAGCACGACGCGCCAAGGTTGCCTTGCGCCTCGCAATTCCGCGGGTCGTTAGGCGCGGATTATCCTGGCGCAGCGTCTCCGCGCCGATCAGAATGGCGTCCACCTGCGCCCGCAGTTGCATCGCGTGACGGCGCGCCGCCGGGCCCGTCATCCAGCGGCCTTCGCCAGGCGATCTCGTTAGGCGGCCGTCCAGGCTCATCCCGCATTTCGCGATCACGAATGGTCGCCGGTCACGATCCATTTGTTGAACGCTTCGTTCAGGCGGCTGCATTCGGCGGCCAGAACGCCGCTCGTCACTTCGATCCCAGCGGCAAGCAGCTCCCGAATCCCGCGTCCGCTGTGCTGCGGGTTAGGATCGGTCGCACCAATCACGACCCGACCGACTCCCGCCCTAACGATCGCCTCCGTGCAGGGCGGCGTCCGCCCGGTCGTGGAGCAGGGCTCGAGCGTGACGTAGAGCGTGGCGGTGCGCAATGATTGCCGGGTGCCGCCGATGAGGCATTCGATCTCCGCATGCGGCAAGCCGCTCGCCCGATGATAGCCGGTCGCGATAATGCGATTGCGCTGCACGAGCACAGCGCCGACAGCGGGATTTGGACTGGCTTTTCCGATACCCTTGCGTGCCTCAGCCAGCGCCGCCTGCATGAAGGTTTCCTCGTCGGGATCTGCCATCGCCGCAGAGTAAGCAACCGTGGCCTGGCTCGCAATCATCGTTTTGCTCCTCTGCGCTGGCTCCCGGACGGTTACATTTTGGCACAACACCAACCTGCGAATCGACTAAGCAGCCGCGCCACAGTGGCACGAGTGTTGTCTGGCAGAATCGCGAGTGAAATTTCCACAAGCTTCTAGAAAATAGCGACTTGCGATGTCGTTTGCTCGCCGTTCACCGCCTGGCATGTCGCCAGCTTAACGGACAGGAGCTGAACAACCATTTACCAGAAAGGACAAACACTATGAGTTTAATTCGCTATCAAGCTCCCGAGATGTCGACTTCGCCGTCGTTGGATCGCTGGGCCAGCCTCCGCGACGAAATGAACAGCCTTTTCGAGCTGCCGATGATGGGCAACTTCGCCCGCCAGGCACAGCTCTTCAGCGGCTGGGCGCCCGCTCTTGACCTCTACCAGACGAATGACAATGTCGTCGCCGTGGTCGAAGTGCCGGGCATGCGCAAGGAGGACATCGATATCTCTCTCCACGACGGAATGCTGACCATCGCCGGCGAACGCCAGAGCACCTCGGGCGACGGAGAAAATGCCGAACGCACCGAGCGTTTCAGCGGCAAATTCCGCCGCAGCATTACCCTGCCGACGCGAGTCGAGGCGGGCAAAGTCAGCGCCACCTACAAGGACGGCATCCTGACAATCACCCTCCCGAAAGCTGAAGAAGCCAAGCCGAAGAAAGTCGAAGTCACCGTAGCGTAAATGAATTTCGGCGAACTCGTTTCGCCGATCACAAAATCAAGAAAGGAAAAATCCAATGGACACTTTAGTGCGTGAAAACAACGGAAGAGCGACCCGCGAGACGGAGCGCTTCGTCACCCCGCCAGCCAGCGTCAACGAAACCGCCGACAGCTACATGCTCGAGCTCGAGATGCCGGGCGTGAGCAAGGACGGCCTCGACATCTCGATCGAGAATAACGAACTCTCGATCGTTGGTCGCCGTTCGAACTCCGCGGTTGAGGGAACCCTCATCCATCGCGAGTCGCGGCCGCATAACTACCGTCGCAGCTTCGAGATCGATCCGTCGATCGATACCGGGAAAATCACCGCCCGCATTACCCAGGGCGTGGTCACCCTCACCCTGCCCAAGGCGGAGGAAGTAAAGCCGCGCCGGATCAAGGTCTCGTAGGAGAGCAATTCACCTGGTCAAACAGAAGCCGCGGTCGCCGAGAGGTCCGCGGCTTTTTGTCTTCGCGAACAATCTTTTTCAGCTCCGGTGCGCTTTTCTACTTGGCGCGACCGTCGCCGCGTCGTAGCTAAAGGACCCCGCATATGGCCACCAAGACCGAAGAAAAATCCTCCGAAGACAAAGTTATCGCCGCCCGCAACAAGAACCTCGACCTCGCCATCCAGCAGATCGCCAAAGATTACGGCGAAGGCGCCATCATGCGCCTCGGCGACGAGAAAATTGTCGACATCGATGTCATCCCAACCGGGAACATCTTGATCGACCGCGCCCTCGGCGTCGGCGGTGTGCCGCGAGGGCGAGTCGTAGAAGTTTTCGGCCCGGAATCCTCCGGCAAAACGACCCTCACCCTCACGATCATCGCTCAGGCGCAAAAGCGCGGTGGTCTGGCTGCCTTCGTGGACGTCGAGCACGCGCTCGATCCGCAATATGCGCGCAAGCTGGGCGTCGATCTCGACGACCTCCTGGTCTCGCAACCGAGCTCGGGCGAAGAAGCGCTCCGCATCGTTGAAACGCTCGTTCGCTCCAACGCCCTCGACGTCATCGTCCTCGACTCCGTCGCGGCGCTCGTCACGAAACAGGAACTCGAAGGCGAGATTGGTGACTCCACGGTCGGTGCGCAGGCGCGGCTGATGAGTGCGGCGTTGCGCAAGCTTACCTCGCTCATTTCGAAGGCGCGGACCTGCTGCATTTTCACCAACCAGATTCGCGAAAAGATCGGCGTCATGTTCGGCAACCCCGAAACGACGCCCGGCGGGAAGGCGCTCAAGTTCTACTCCAGCGTCCGCTCGACATCCGGCGCATCGGCGCGATCAAGCAGACCGACGGCGTCGTCACCGGCAACCGCACCCGGGTGAAAGTGGTGAAAAACAAAGTCGCGCCGCCTTTCACCGAAGCCGAGTTCGACATCATGTACAACGAGGGCATTTCCTCGACCGGCGCATTGCTCGATCTCGCACTCGAGAAACAGATCGTGGAGAAACGCGGCTCCTGGATGAGCTACAAAGGCACGCAGCTGGCGCAGGGACGTGACGCCGCGAAGGAAGTGCTCAAGAACGATCCCGCGCTCTACGAAGAAATCGAGACGGCGGTCAAAGCGAAGCTCGACGAAGAGAAGAAGTAATCGGCAGCGCTTGCGGCTCATCCGAGGAGCGCGCGACTCGCGTGCTGGCGAAGGCGACCTGCGGTCGCGAACCTTTTCCCCATGCGACCTTCCGCAAAGATCGTTTTGGCGAATCCCCAAAACAAGCACGCGAGTCGCGTGCGCTCCCCGGCATGAAAACTCCGCGATCCACGCTAAACTCCATCCGATGACCTCCGCCGAGATCCGCCAGTCATTTCTCGATTTCTTCCGCGAGAAACAGCACACCATCGTGCCCTCGTCATCGCTCCTGCCGGACGCGCCGAACCTGCTCTTCACCAACGCCGGCATGAACCAGTTCGTGCCGATCTTCCTCGGCCAGCAGACGTCCCAGCCTTCGATCCGCCGCGCGCCGCCGACACCCAGAAATGCATCCGCGCCGGCGGCAAGCACAACGACCTCGAAGACGTCGGGCTCGACACCTATCACCACACGTTCTTCGAGATGCTCGGCAACTGGAGCTTCGGCGATTATTTCAAAAAGGAAGCGATCGAATGGGCGTGGGAACTGGTCGTCGAGCGCTGGAAATTTCCGCCCGAGCGGCTTTACGCGACCGTCTATCGGCCTGGCCCGAACGAACCGTCCGATTTCGACCAGGAGGCGCACGACCATTGGGCGCGGCTCTTCCCCGCCGCCGGACTCGATCCCGCCGTCCACATCGTCAACGGCAACAAGAAGGACAACTTCTGGATGATGGGCGACACCGGCCCGTGCGGACCGTGCACCGAAATTCACGTCGATCTCACGCCCGCGGGCGACACCCGCGGCTCGCTCGTCAACGCCGGCGACGCGCGGTGCATCGAAATTTGGAATCTGGTTTTCATCCAGTTCAACGCCAATCCCGACGGCACGCTTCTCTCCCCTGCCCGCCCGTCACGTGGATACCGGCATGGGCTTCGAGCGCGTCACCGCGATCATCCAGGGCACGAAGAATCTCACCGATTTCACCGGCACGATCTCGAACTACGAGACCGACATCTTTCGTCCGATCTTCGACGAGATCGAGAAACTGAGCGGCAAAAAATACGGCTCGCACCCTGCCGAACTCCGGCACGCACCGGTCAACGCCGAACCGGAATCAAAATCGACATCGCCTTCCGCGTCATCGCCGATCACATCCGCACCCTCAGTTTCGCGATCGCCGACGGCATCCAGCCCAGCAACGAAGGCCGCGGCTACGTCCTGCGCCGCATCCTGCGCCGCGCGGTCCGCTACGGCCGCTCGCTCGGCTTCCACGAGCCGTTCTTCTACAAACTCGTGGACGTGCTCGCCCGCACGATGGGCGATGTGTTCCCGGAGATTGCGCGCAAACCAGACGCAGATCAAAGAACGTGCTCAAGCGCGAGGAAGAAGCGTTCAACAAGACGCTCGATCGGGGCATGCGAGGTATTTGAGGACGCTGTGATAAAGAAGCTCACCTATTTTGAGGAGCTGACGCGGCACGACCGAATGCGGACGGTCTGAACCGAGCAAGTGTCCGGACGTATCGCGTTTCGATCTCTACGACACCTAGGGTTTTCCGCTCGACCTCACGGAACTGATGGCGCGCGAGCGCGGGCTCACGGTCGATACGCGAGGGCTTCGAGAAGCTGATGGAGGAACAGCGCGCTCGCGGCGCGCGCGGCGCAGAAGAAGGAGCGTGATCAGCGTCTCCGACGACAACCTGCAAGTCGCGCCGACCAAGTTTCTCGGTCACGACTTTCTTGAAACGGAGGCAGTCGTGGAGGCGGTTCTGCCGGGGAAGAATCCGCAGGAAATCAACATCGTGCTCGATCAGACTCGCGTGTTACGCCGAGATGGGCGGACAAGTGGGCGATCAGGGATTACTCCATGTTCCCGGGCACGACCGCACGGAGGTCGGCCAGCTTCGGGTCAAGGACACGCAAAAACGCGGGGACGTTTTTGTTCATCGCGCGGAGCTTACCGAAGGGCGCGCGCCCGAACCCGGTGAAGCCGTGCGCGTGTCGGTCGATGCCGACCGGCGCAATGCCGATTCAGCGGCATCACACCGTGACACATCTTTTGCATTGGGCGCTGCACGAACTCGTCTCGAAGGATGCCGCCCAGAAGGGAAGCTACGTCGGGCCCGACAAACTCACCTTCGACTTTTCGAGCGCCGCCCTGACGAAACCGCAGGTGCGCGAAGTGGAAAAGCTCGTGAACGACAGGATCCGCGAGAACACGCCCGTTTCCTGGAAAGAAATCCCCTACGCGGAAGCGAAGCAACACTCCGAGATTATGCAGTTCTTCGGCGACAAGTACGGTGATGTCGTCCGGGTGGTGCAAATCGGCGGCGCGCCTAACGAATTGAATGGTTACTCAATGGAGTTGTGCGGCGGCACGCATGTCCGCGCCACCGGCGACATCGGCTCGTTCCGTATCCTGAGCGAGGGCGCGATCGCGGCCGGGATTCGCCGGATCGAAGCGATCGCAGGCCAGGCGGTCGACGAATGGGCACGGGCCGAAGCAGAACGGCAGGAGGAGAAATTTGAGGCTCTGGCCAAAAAGAAGACCGGCCTGACAAATTTGCCCGCGGTTGAAACGGCAACAGGCGAGATCATGCTCGCCAGCATCGATACGCGCGCCGCGCATCTCGAAAAACTGGAAGCGGAAGTGCGCGACTGGGAAAAAGCGAACGCCAAGGCCGCAGAAGCGGCAATGCAAAGCCGCGCCGCGGAGGTCGCGAACGAGTTGGCTGCAAGCGACGGCGCGGCATTCCGCGTAGCACGCGTGCCGGACGCCGACGGCAGAATGCTCCAGGCCGTTACGGATGCACTCAAGACCCGATTCGACGGCCCGATTTTTCTCGCCGGGGAAAAGGAAGGTCGGGTCGCCCTGATCGCATCGATTCCAAAGGCCCTGACCTCGCGCTATCAAGCCGGAAAATTGATCCGGGAAACCGCCCCACTGGTTGGTGGAAAAGGCGGCGGACGCCCGGAGTTAGCGCAGGGCGGTGGGACCGACGCCACGAAAATCGACGCGGCCCTGGCGCGGGCAAAAGAGCTGCTTGCCTAACGACAGTCAGGGCAGCAGAAGGGTCGCAACCGCGGTCACCGCGAGGGCCAGAACGAGGACAAAGAGATAGATTACGCCGCCGAAGAGAAACTTGAACGTCGTCATGAACCAACTCTGGCGATAAACCTGCCGGATCGAGACGAAGACCTGCGTCACAATCGCAATCACCAGGACCCAGATGAGCGAAGTCTCCAGCGCTGGCGTCCAGCGTTTCGCTGCCATCACACTGAAGGCGGTCAACAGAAGCGCGATATAAAAGAAGGAATGAATGTGCAGGGCGTAGACGAGGTGCTCGATGTAAAAACGGCGCTGGCGGAGGTAGAGAATTTTCAGCACCAGCGCGAAAAGCGGAATACAGAAAAGCATCATCGTCGAGATGTTGTCCCGGAGAGTCTTGCTCAGGAGTTCGACGTTGTTCCCGTGCGGTCCGACCTTTTCCATTACGCGCTTTTTTAGCCAGCTCGGGGGAGCCGCCTCGTCCAGTTGTCTCTGTAACTCATCCTTCCTTTTGCCGGGCGCGGGCGATGGTATCGAGATGACCGGCGCGGGTTTGCCAACGGTGGTGTCCGACTTCGCGCCGTTGGCGAGACCTTTCAAGACTTGCTCCCGCACAAAAGGCGGGATGTCGGGATTCTTCATCGCTTCCTCCACCTTGGCGCGGTCTTCCGGCGTCATTTTCGAATCGACCTTCGGATGGAGGTTGACCGGGGCGAGACGGAGGCAGAGGAAAAACAGGATACTGATCAGAAGATAAAGGCGGAGCGGATGGAGATAGCGCGTGCGCCGGCCAGCGACGAACTGGTTCGTGAGCCATCCTGGGCAGACGAGGAGCAGCCCGATTGTCTTGGTAAATTTTGAGTCCCAGTTCAGGAATGATTCCGCCACGTCCGCGATGACATGGCGAAAGGAACGCCGGTAATCGACCGCCACCTGGCCGCAATTCGAGCAGTAGTGTCCGTGCAATTCCGCACCGCAATCTTCGCAATGGGTGTAGGGCGGTTTTTCCTCCACCGGCTTCTTCCAGCCGAATAGCCCGCGGCGGCGGCGCCCCGGCCTCTCGAGCGAGGCGGCGACCGCATCGCCAAAAATTGCCTGGCTCGTCTCGTCTGACATTCTTTCCCCTAACGAACCGCCGCCCAGACGCGGTGCACTTCGTCGTGGTCCTCGAGTGCCTGGAGAAATTCGCCGACCTGCTCGCGATCTTCCTCGCTTAGCTCCGGGAAATTTTTTGCGATATAGCCAAGTTCGCTCGTCACAATCGCCCAGCCGTTCTGACCCAGCCATTGCGAGACGGCGTGGAGATCGGTCGGCGCCGTGACGAAACGCACGCCAGTGGTGCCCTCCGGAATCTCGGGGTCATCGGCATTCGTCAGGGGAGCAAAGTCCTGCGCGCCCGCTTCGATCGCGGCCGCTTCCGCATCGGCATTCGCGGCGGGATGATGTGCCTCGACCAACCCGACGTGGTCGAAGAGAAATTTGTTGCTCCCCGGCGCGCCGAGCTGCCCGCGCTTGAAAAGGACGCGAATCTCAGGCGCGGTGCGGTTCTTGTTGTCGGTCTGCACCTCCACGATCACCGGGATCTTATGCGGTGCGTAGCCTTCGAAGACGATCTGTTCCAGCTCCAATTTCTCGCCGCCGATGCCTGCACCTTTTTTGATCGCGCGTTCGATCACGTCGCGAGAGACGCTTTGTTTGCGCGCCTTTTCGACGACCGCGGCAAGGCGCGCATTCCCCGCCGGATCAGCGCCGCCGAGCTTCGCGGCGACCATGATCTCTTTGACGAGTTTGCCCGTCGCCTGCCCCTTTTTCAGACCGGCGACTTCCCGCTTCGCGTGCAGCCATTGACGACCCATGCGCTCATTTAACGTGCCCGGCCTGCGCGTGGCAAGCCGGAGGGACCTGCTTCCGCACGTCCATGGACGAGCAGAAGCTCGTCCCTCCAAGAGGATGTTTCCTCAGGGCAGAAGCAGAGTGACGACCGCCGTAACGGCGAATGCGATACTCAACATGACGACGTAAATCACGCTGCCGAGACCGAACTTAAAGAGCGTAGCCAGCCAGTTCTGGCGATAGACCCTGCGAATTGAGAGCAACAACTGGATGAAAACCGCAAAGCCGAGAAAGGTGCAGACGAGCGGGGTGAACGGCGACGGCGCCTTCCAGGCGAGCAAAAATCCGATCCCGATAATGATCACCGTGCTAAGAAAAACGAAAGCGTGGGTGTGAAGGGCGAAGATAAGATGCTCGATGTAGTAGCGCCGCTTGAAGACATAAAGGATTTTCAAAACGAGCGCGAAGAGCGGAATGCAACAGAGCACCATCGGCCCGAGGTTTTGCAGCAGCGCTCGGAGGAAGAGATCGCCTCGGTCGCCACTCGGCCCGAGTTTGTTCCTTTGCGCGCTTTTGCACCCAGATGGCGAAAGGCGATTCGTTTTCGGCACCATCGAACCCAATGAGAACGTCCTGGGGCTTCGGGGTCGGCGCGGCGGTCGGAGATGGAAGGAAGGATAAGCCTAACGAAGAGTCGGAAGAAGGAACGACGGGGAAGAGTGGAGCGGGCGTGGGCGAGGCGGAAGTGATCGACAACTGGGAATGATCTTCGCTGGCATTCGCCTCGAGGTGCGCGTCCCTGGACAGAAAATTGATGACGAGGAAGAAAAGGACGCTCGCGATAAGATAAACGCGCAAGGGATGAACGTGCCGGGCGCGCTTCCCTTCGATGAACTCGTTCGTCAGACGCCACGGTTTGAAGAGAAGAAGACCGAACGACTGGAGAAAACGTTCGTCGAGATTCAGGAATGCGTCGGCGGCATCGGCCAGGAGCGATCCAAAGGAGCGGTGATAATCGACTCGCCGGCTGGCCGCATTGCGCGCAGTAGGGGCCGCTCAGGATCGCGCCGCAATTTTCGCAGTGCGTAAGAGGCGGCCGCGACTTCTTCTTTCCTCGCAGCCACTTCCGGCGTGGATAACGGCTTAATTCCGCCGCAGCCGCGTCGCCGAAAATCAGGGGCGTCGTTTCGTCGGACACGGCGGCAGATTATTCGCCGGCCTCGCGCAAGTCCAACCAGGAAGCGGACCGCTCGCCTTTACTCGCCCAGAATGAAAAACGCCGCCGTTCCCGCCAACCCGATCGCGCAAAGGGCAATCGTGTTTTCGATAAAGTAGGGATAAGCCATCAGAACGATCCCGAGAAACATCGGCCGCCAGCGGCTCATTCGTTTGCCGTAGATAAAGCCGACGAATCCGATGCTGCCGAAAAGCAGGCCAGCAAAGAGATTCGGACCAGAAAGGGATGGCATCGCTCTGCTGGGAAGCTACATTCGCGCCAATTGTCGCTCCGCGGGAGACGTGGCAATCTTTCTGCTGGGCTAGGCGTGTGTTTACGCGCTCACGCCCTTCGGCAGACCAGCTTCTTCTCCTGCTTCTGATTGCAGTGGCTCTCTCGCGGTTGCCTTTCCTGGACGCTGGCTATGGGGTTAATGTCGATGCTTGGCGCGTCGCGCGGGTGGCGAAACAATTTAGCGAGACCGGTCTCTACGAAGTCTCCCGCTTTCCCGGTTATCCGGCACACGAAATCCTTTGCTCGTGGATCTGGCGCGGCGGGCCGCGGGCGTTGAACGGCGCTTCCGCCATTTGCAGTGTGGCGGCAGTCTGGGCCTTCGTGGCTTGCGCGCGTCGGCTCGGCTGCCGCGACGCGCTTCTCGCCGGGCTGGCCCTGGCCATGACGCCAGTCTTCTTCATTAATAGCGTGACCGCCAAAGATTACGTCTGGGCGCTCGCGTTCGTGCTTGGAAGCCTGTTCTGCGCCCTCGACCAGCGGCCCCGGCTCGCTGGATTGCTGCTCGGTCTGGCTGTCGGCTGCCGTTTGACTTCCGCTGCCATGGTCTTCCCACTTGCCTTGATTTTGTTTGGCGAAATGGAGAGGCCGCAACGAAGCCACGCTCTGGTCGGATTTGGCCTAACGACTCTGGCAACCAGCCTGATTGTCTTCGCGCCAGTCTGGCTGCGTTATGGCACCCGGTTCTTCACCTTTTACGAAAACCATGCCCGGCCGGATTGGGCTACTATTACCCTTCGGGCCAGCAGCGAAGTCTGGGGCAACATCGGACTTTTCGGATTGGGCGCAGCGCTGGCTGGCACCGCGATTTGTTATTGGAGAGCGCCCGCGTTGCCGTCCTCGCCGCTAAACGGACGGAACGCGCTACTTCGGCCGGCTCTGGGACTAATCATCGTCATCTATGGCGCGGCCTATCTGCGTCTGCCGGATCAGGCGGGTTACCTCATCCCGATCATCCCGGCGACCCTGCTCCTCGTAGCGAGTTTCGCGCCACGGCTCTGCTTCCAGTTTTGCTGCCTGTGCCTCGCCATCGCGCCATGGCTGGAGCTGGGGAGAGACGGTCTTCGCGGCGGGCCAATCCTCGCCGATCACTGCGAACGCATTATCAATCTTCGCAACGTGACAAGTTGCCTCAACTTCGCCGAAAGCCTGCCAGGCGAAAACGTGATCGTGGTCGGTGGATGGGAACCGCAAATCGCTGTCCTAACCACGGACGGGCGTGGCTCGAAGAACCGCTACGTTTATCTGTTAAACCCAGACCAGGCGATCGCCACAAGGCGGAGCGGGCACCGGATTTTTTATCTTCCCGCTACTCGATATTTTAACCTCCGAGTCAACGGGACCGACCTTGCTCGCTATGGGCAAGATCTGTTTGCGCTTTACCAAGCGAAGGTCATGGCGATCTCTGAGAAAACAAAGCATTGACCCCGGCAATCGCCGGATGCGACGATGCGCCCACTTTCTTCAGCGCAGCGAAACAACCAGAGATCACTCGTGGCATCCCAACTTTTCAAAACCAAAAGCCCTGAGCTCTTGATCCGTGAATCGGAGGCGCCGGATCGCAAAATGAAGCGCTCGCTCACCGCCTTCGATCTCACCTGCCTCGGGATCGGCGCGATCATCGGCGCGGGCATTTTCGCGCTCGCCGGCACGGCGGCCGCAGGCGAGTCGGCGCGCGTCGGCGAGTCGATCGTGAAAACGCCGGTGCTCAATTTCATCATCGCCTGGATCAACCACACCGACCTTGTTTTCGGTCGGCCGGCGGCGGGCCCGGCGGTTGCGCTTTCCTTTGTCGTTGCCGCGATCGCCTGCGGATTCGCGGCGCTCTGTTACAGCGAGTTGGCCTCGATGATCCCGGTTTCCGGCTCGGCCTACACGTATTCCTACGCCACGCTGGGCGAGATCATCGCGTGGATCATCGGCTGGGATTTGATCCTGGAATACGCCGTCGGCAACATGGCCGTGGCGGTCGGTTGGTCGGGTTATTTCGTCCAGCTGCTGGCGAATGCGAACATCAAATTTCCGCTTTGGCTGGTGGCCGATCACACCACGGCCGGCACGATGATCGCGAAGGGCGGAGATGCGCTCAACTCCTATTCTTCCACCAGTCTGCCGATCATCCTGGGGCATCCGATCGCGATTAACCTGCCCGCGTTTTTCATCGTCGCAGCGGTGACGGTACTCCTGATCTACGGCATTCGGGAAAGCGCGACGACGAACACGGTCATCGTCCTGATCAAACTCGCGGTCGTGGTTTTCGTGATCGCCTTCGGCTCGTTCATGCTCCACCCGACCAACTGGCACCCGTTCATGCCGAGCGGCTTTGGCGGGGTGATGAGCGGCGCCGCGATCGTCTTTTTCGCCTTCATCGGTTTCGATGCCGTCTCGACTACCGCGGAGGAAACGAAAAATCCGAAACGCGATTTGCCGATCGGGATGATCGCGAGCCTGATCATCTGCACCATCCTTTACGTCCTGATGTCGCTGGTCCTTACCGGGATGAAAAAATATACCGCCTACCTCGGCGATTCCGCCGCCGTTGCGACCGCCTTTGCCTCGAAGCCCTGGGCGCAGGCGCTCATCAGCGCGGGGGCGCTGGCCGGGCTCACTTCGGTGCTGCTCGTCTTTCAACTCGGTCAGCCGCGCATCTTCATGGCGATGGCCCGCGACGGATTGCTCCCGCAATACTTTGCCAAAATCCACCCGCGCTTCCGCACTCCTTACATCACCACCATCTGGACCGGCATCGCCGTCGGCGGTATTGCGATGCTGACCGATATCGGTTCGCTGGCCGACCTGACGAATATCGGGACGCTCTTTGCCTTTGCGCTCGTTTGCTCCGGCGTGATAGTGCTGCGCAAAAAAGATCCGACCCGGCCGCGGCCGTTCCGAGTGCCGTTTGTCCCGGTTTTCCCGCTCCTCGGCGTGCTCTTCTGCGGCGCCCTCATGCTCAGCTTGCCGATCGAGACCTGGCTCCGATTCTTCATCTGGCTGGCGCTCGGATTGTTGATTTACTTCTTCTACAGCGTGCGCCACAGCCGGCTCCGGCACGGGATCGATACTGGCGATACCGAGAGAGATTTGCCGGCGATCGAGCCATAGAGCGCGACGCACAAATCCAGGTAGCATACGCGTCTCGCCCGCTGGTCGCGGCGTTTGAAAGCCCGGCCGGTGCTTCGCACTCGTTACGGCACTACGACGGACTTTCTTTTCTCCGGAAGGAATCCGGCAATACTCATCAGCGTGGTTAAGGCCGGCCCATAAAAACGGAATCAGGCCGGCGAACTGGCCGAGTGCCGGGATGCCTTGCGCGCGAAGAAAATCAAAACCGTCACTGCCAGCAAGGCCCCAATCCCAATAGCTTCGCGGGCTGTCATTTGTAACAGCAGCCAGACCACGACCGCTGAACTGCAAATCGGCACGATTGGCCCACCGGGAATGCGGAATTGGTCCGCTGAAGGTGGCCCACCCCGGCGCCGCAGAGCGATCACAGCCAGACTGACGCCCAGGTAGACCAGCAGGATGGAGCCGGATGCAACCACGGCGAGCTGCTTGAATGTGCCGGTCAGTGCCAATACGCAGTCCGCAGCCGCGTAAAACAGGATGGCGACATATGGCGTGTGGTGTTTGGGGTGAACCCTGGCCAGGATGCCCGGAAGCAGCCCATCGCGCGCGGCCGCGAAAATCACCCGCGGTGTGTTGAGCACATCGCCGCTGAGGCATCCGAAAATCGAAATGATCATGCCAATCAGCAGAAGTTGGCCGCCCCAACCGCCGAATACGGCCGTGGCGACGGCAGTCAGCGGCGCCTTGGTATTGCTGGCCAGTTTCGGACCCAGGGTACCTTGCGCTACCAGCTGCAAAGCGACATACAGCAATAAAGTACCGCTGATCCCCAGGAACAGGCCTCGAGGAATGGTTTTGGCCGGGTTATTGATCTCACCGCTGGCATTCAGGGCGGTTTCTGCACCGGCAAAAGCAAAGAACAGGATCAGAGCGGCGGCGCCGAAATCATGCACCGATGGCCAATCGACAATCACCAGGTTGTCAAAGTGAATAGCAAACAAGCCGACAGCTGCCAGCAGCACCAGGGGCACCAATTTGCCGATGGTGCTCATAATCATCACTCTGATTCCCGCTTTAAGGCTAGTAATGTTCATCACCGCCAGGAATCCGAACAGCGCAACCAGGAACAGGTTTCGCGGCGCGCCGGCGCTCAGCACGGGCAGCTTAAGGGCAATGGCGTCCGTCATGGCCACGGCCAGCGCTGCATCAGAGAACGCCGACCATCCCAGCCACAGCAGTGTCGAAGCGACAAACCCGGCGAACGGACCGAAGGCGTCTTCGATGTAGGCGTAACTGCCGCCACTGCGCGAAACCCGGCTGCCTGCTTCGGCGTAACAGAGAAAGATCAGCCCGACGATAATTGCGCAGACTAAGTAGGCAACCAGCGCTGCGGGTCCCAGTTGCGCGGCCACCACGCCTGGCAGGACAAAGATGCCGGCACCAATGATTATGTTCATGATATTGGCGCCCAAGGTCCAGGTGCCGATCCCCCGTACCAGGCCTTCGTCAGTAGCGGTGCTCTTGACCTTTATGAGTGGCTCCTCACTGCATCAGGCTGCTAGATTTGGGTGCAGAGTAAAGGGACAGAGAAAATTTCCGTGACCTTGAATTTTTGATCCTAAATCTTCAGATCAAGCAACGCAGCGAAAGCCGCTTCGCCTGCCAGGTGTGAACACGCCATTGGCTTGCCGTTGCGATCGGCCCGAGTGAATGCTGGGCCGGAAAGAATGGGAATCACTCTCGCGCTTCGCACAGTGAAGCGTCTGCAAGGGCGAGCGTAACACAGCCGTCTCGGCTGTTGCGTCGAGCGGGCGTCTCGCCTGCTCGTTCCGATCGTGCGGGCGAGACGCCCGCATGATGCAACAGGCTGGAAGCCTGTGTTACGCGACCGGTTTCAGGTATTTGGCGAGGAACTTTTCCATCGCGCCGTAGAAATCGAAGCGGTTCTCCTCGTTGTGAAAGCCGTGGCTTTCGTTGTCCTTCACCATTTATTCGACATCCACTCCGCGCTTCCTTAACGCCGCCACCATCTGATCGGATTCCGCCTTGTTCACCCGCGGATCGTGCGCGCCCTGCGCAATGAAAAGCGGGGTCTTGATTTTCTCCGCGTGCATGACAGGCGAAACGGCTTCCATCATCGTCTTGTCCTTCTCCGGATCGCCCACCATGTCGAGGAATGGTTTCCAATAGGGCGGGATCGTTTTCATGAAGGTAAACATGTTGGCCACGCCGACGTAATCGACCGCCGCTGCGTAAAGATTGGGAGTGAAAGTCACGCCGGCGAGCGTGGCGTAGCCGCCATATCGCGCAACTCCCGAGGTCGCCAAGCGCGCTCCTCCTTTCGATTCGGCTGATACGTTATCTTCGCTTCAACAGACTTTTCCTCTATGATCTGGCCAAAGATGCGATCACTCCTCCTCGTGCTTGACAAACTGCGCCCGGCCCTCGTTCTCGCTTTTCTCTTCTGCCAGTCCGCTCTCGCGGAGCCGAACGCGCCCACGCCTTTCGTCAAAGGCGTGACCGTCTCCTGCCAGACATCCGGCTGGGAATGGACTACTCCCGAAATGGCGCAGACCCTTGACGAACTGAAGTCGTTAGGCGTCAACAGTATCGCCATCCATCCCTACGCCCAGATCCGGAACGACGGACACGTCCTTTTCCGGAACGACGATGACTTCCGCCACATCTCGGTCCCGCTCGACTGGGCGCGCGAACGCGATCTCTCGGTCATGCTCATTCCGCATATCGCCTATTGGGGGACGAAGTTTCTCTGGCGGGGCGAGATTAATTTCCAGACGAAGGAGGAATGGGACCGTTTTTTCGACGATTACCAAACCTGGATTGTGCAAATGGCGAAGATCGCCGAAGCGCATGGCGCAGGCACCTTTTGCATCGGGCTCGAGTTCACCTATGCGCAAAAATTTGACGAGCGCTGGCGGAAGATCATTGCCGCGATTCGCCAGGTATATCACGGCAAGCTCACCTATGGCGGAAATTGGGATAGCTTTCAGGAAGTGACTTTCTGGGACGCGCTCGACTACATCGGGGTGCTGGCCTACTTTCCCCTAACGAAAAGCGTTGATCCGAGCGAAGCGGAAATCGCCGGCGCCTGGAAACTGAAGTGCGCGGAGTTAACCGCCTACTCCAAGGCACACCAGGACAAGAAATTCCTTTTCGTCGAGATCGGATATAACGAAAGCGCCCGCGCGGCAGCCGAGCCCTGGGCCTTCAAGACAGGCGGCCCGAACGCCGACGAAATTCAAAAGCGCTGCATCGATGTGGCGCTCGACCTGCCGCGACGATGTTCCACCATCGCCGGGATGTATTGGTGGAAATGGTTCCCGGACCTGCCGAGCCGCGAGGAGGAAAATTACCGGTTGCAAACCCCCGCTATCAAAGCCCTCATCGCGAAGCACTGGAAGGAAGCAACGTCGCCAACCGCCGGCACCCAGTAGTGTAGAGGCGGGCGTGTTACCCGCCCTCCATCGCCGCCCCGCGTCCCGCTCAACAGCGCGCTTACCGCAAAACCTGCGGCCGATACAGTCGCTTCTACACCTTGCGTCCGAATTTTTTCTCCAGCTCGCCTAACGATATCTGGATCATGGTCGGGCGGCCGTGCGGGCAGCAGTAGGGCAACTCGCACTCCAGCAGATCGCGGATCAACTTTTCCACCTCCGGATTCCGCAGCACGTCGTTCGCCTTCACCGCGTGCCGGCAAACGGTCTTCGCAATCATTTCCTCGCCAAGGCGCAGCGGCGAACTGCTGTTGCTGGCCGATTTCAGACTGTCGATCACGTCCTGGAGAAGGCGCGCCGGCTCCGCCCCGCTCAGAAACGGCGGGAGGCTTTCCAACTTGAAGGTATGCCGGCCAAACTCCTCCACTCCCAACCCCATTTTTTGCAGTGTCGCCAGGTTGCGTTCGATCCATTCCGCGTCGCGCGGCGCCAGCTCGATCACTTGCGGGAGAAGCAGGCGCTGCGACGGAACGCCCTGTTCTTCCATCCGGCGTCGCAATTCTTCAAAGAGGATTCGTTCGTGCGCGGCATGTTGATCGACCAGCACGAGGCCGTCCGCGTTTTCCATTAAAACGTAGAGCTTGTTCAGGATGCCGAGGATTCGGAATTGATGCTGCGCCACCGGGCGACGCTCCTCGTTAGGCAAAGGCGCCAGCCGGTCATCGACGACCGCGGGCGGGCTTGTTTCGATCGCAAAACCCGGCTGCGCGTCGTCCTTCGCCGGCGCCAACCCTTCTGCCGGCCTAACGAATGGCACGTCGCTCGTCGCCGGGGCGCGAAATTGTTCCTGCCAGCTGCTTCGGTCACTCTCCAGCGTACGCCGGATGGCTCCGGTCACCGCTTCCCGCACACCCGTCGGATCGCGAAAGCGAACCTCGCGTTTCGCCGGATGCACATTTACGTCCACTTCCGCCGGGTCGAGCTCGACGAAAAGAAACGTAACCGGGAACTGCCCTTTCATCAGCGCGGTGTGATAGCCCTCTTTCAACGCCGCGCTGATAAGCGGGCTCTCGATCGCGCGGCCATTCACAAAAACGAACTGTTGCGCGCGGCTCGCCCGGCTCATGCCCGCTTGTCCGATAAATCCCGTCACCCGCACCTTGCCCTTCCCGACTGCTTCAACTTCGAGAAGGCGCGCCAGTAATTCACTCCCGAGCAGATCGCGAATCCGGTCGCGCAAACCCTTCGTCGCCGGAAGTTGAAAGACGAGCCGTTCATCCCGCACGAACGAAAACGCGATCTCCGGATGTGCGATTGCCTGGAGGTAAAGCTGGTGCTCGATGTTGCGCGTTTCGGTATTCTCGGAGCGGAGAAACTTCCGGCGCGCCGGCAGATTATAGAAAAGCGACCGCACCTCGATCTGGGTTCCCGGCGCTTCGCCGCTGTCGCGCACCGCCTCCACCCGGCCTCCCGCAACCGCCACCTCCGTCCCGGCAACCGCTTCTTTTTCCCGAGTCGTCAGGCGAAAGCGCGCCACGCTCGCGATGCTGGGGAGCGCTTCGCCGCGAAAGCCGAGCGTCGCCACCGTTGCCAGATCGTGCGCTGTCCGGATTTTGCTCGTGGCGTGCCGCTCGAGGCAGAGCAAGGCGTCGTCGCGATCCATGCCGATGCCGTCATCCGTCACCCGAATGAGCGAGATCCCTCCGCGCCGGATCATGACTTCGATCGAGCGCGCCTGTGCATCGATGCTGTTCTCGACCAGCTCTTTGACCACCGAGGCCGGGCGCTCGATCACCTCCCCCGCCGCCACCTGGCTGGCGAGCGTATCGGAAAGAAGGCGAACACGGCTCATGCGAGCCTGAATTTTAGAATCGCACCCCACGATTGCGAACGAAAAGCGCACGTGAAAACAAGAGCTCAATCGCACCCTCTGGCGTTGACTGGCTTTCTCCGTTGATTCTTTACCCGGGACCGACAGCGGCTCATAATAGACTCGCCGGTTCA
Organism: uncultured Verrucomicrobiae bacterium; assembly: GCA_963738045.1. Classification (GTDB taxonomy): domain Bacteria; phylum Verrucomicrobiota; class Verrucomicrobiia; order Chthoniobacterales; family UBA10450; genus Palsa-1392. Next base: position 302,688 of record CAVTUX010000005.1, read on the forward strand.
TAAGAGCCGGCAGATCATGCGCTCCTTGCTCAGTGGATTCGGTGGCGATTTGACGATTAACATCATCGCCGGGGTCATTACCTCGGTGCTGTTTCTGGCCGTTGGTTTCTTCTGGGGCAAATACAAGGAGCGCGGCCGCTATGGTCGCCGCCTCGAGGAATACGATTTCTATCCCTACACGATCAATCGCGACAACTTCCCGGAGTTTAACCTCAACAACTTCCGGCTCGGGACGCATTATTTCCTGCGCAACAACGATCCCACCGCCGCGCGTCAGCTCATTTTCATCGGCGAACAAAACAATGTCCGCACTCAACTCGAGCCAGCCGAACAGAAGGTCTATGCGCGTCTCTTCGAGAAATATGACGGACGCACGATTGCCGACGACACCTCCGAGTATCTTGAGAACTTCACCCGCGTGGTCCGGCTGATTGGCAAGTCATTCCCAAATCTCGGTATCGAGATCCTGTTGCATGACCTTTCCAATCCTTCCCATTCCCTTGTGGCTTTGGAGAATGACGTGACCGGGCGTCATTTGCGGGACGGCACGACTAACCTCATTATCGATCTGAAGAAACGCCAGCTCTTGCAAGAGGATAAGTTAAACTACGGGCTGACGCTGGGGGCACGACGGTTCAAGTGCACGACGATTCCGATCCTGCGCAAGGAATACGGAATCGTCGGGGCAATCTGCATCAATGTCGATGTCAACTATCTTACCGAAGAAGTGCTGGCCAATCATGATCGAGTAACCAATTTCTTCCGCACCTTCTGCAAGACCGACATGGAATTGGATGAAAACATCCTGAGCCGCGACGAATATGCAAAGGCCCTAAAGGGCAAGCGGCATTTTAAGGACGAAAGGGCTGGGTAAGGACTAACCCAGGAAAAGTAGTCTGCAAACCGACCAATCTACCATTCCCGAAAGATTCGGTTGGGAAAACTTCGCACTGGTGGAATGATCTGAGCATGGTGACGGAACGTGATTACGTCCTCGGGACCCACGACGAAGAGCTGGCGCGGCTCGGACTGCAGCACCGGATCTGGCGTCCCATCGCGCTGGATTGTTGGCAGAAGGCCGGGATCACGATCGGCAGTCGGGTGCTCGACGTCGGCGCCGGACCGGGTTACGCAGCGACTGATTTGGCTGAAATCGTCGGCCCGACAGGCAAAGTCGTGGCGGTCGAACGATCGAGTAATTTTGTGCGGGCCCTCGAGGAAAGGTGCCGGTTGCGCAAGTTGGAGAATGTGGAGATTCATGAGCTGGACCTGATGACGGAAGAAGTGCCTGCTGGTTCCTATGATTTTTCCTGGTGCCGCTGGGTGGCTTCTTTTGTCACCGATCCGGCGCTGCTTGTGCAGAAGCTTGCCCGGGTCATGCCTAAAGGCAGCGTCGCGCTCTTCCACGAATATGCGCATTACCTTACCTGGCGATTTATTCCTCGTTTGCCGAGTCAGGAATGTTTCGCGTTACAGGTCAAAGCCAGCTGGAAGGCGGCCGGCGGAAAGGCCGATGTCGGCCTGGACCTGCCGATCTATCTTGCGCAAAACAGCTTTGTTGTGCGCTCAGCAGCTGCCTCGAATCTATTGTGTCGGGCCAGGCGACTACATGTGGCAATGGCCCGCCTCGTTTGTCGGGATCGGTCTGGCGCGGTTGCAGGAGCTGGGTCGGATCGACGCCAGTTTCGCAGAGGAAGTAATAAGGGATGTCGCCCAGGCCGGTAGAAATCCGCATTCACTACTGATCACGCCGCTCGTTTTGGAAATTGTTGCGGAAAAGGTCCGGTAACCCGGAACGCCATCATGCCTTGGACGCTTTCTCATCCAGCCGCGGTTCTGCCGTTGCGGCGCTTTGCGCCGGAGCCACTGGATTTTGCCGCCCTGGTCGTCGGCAGCACGACACCGGATGTCGGTTATTACATCGGCAACTTCAATCTCGCGAACTTCGCCCACACCCTGGCAGGAAGCTTTGTTGCCTGCCTGCCCAGCGGCGTGATCATTTTGCTGGTCTTCTATCTCTTCTGCCGGCCGATTTCCTATGCGCTGCCCTCTCCTCATCGGCAAGTTTTTCTCCCGCTTTGCCCAGGATTCCCGGTGGGTTTGACGCGCTGGATAATTATCCTCTTTTCTCTCCTGCTTGGCGCCTGGACCCACAACTTCTGGGATGCTTTCACCCACGAACATGGCTGGTTTGTCGACCGCATCCCCTGGCTACAGCAACCGGTCGTTCATCTGCCCTCAACCACGGTTCACGTTTACCTCGTCCTGCAGGAAGCAAGCACGGTCATCGGCTTCGCGATCGTCGCTCTTGCCTACTGGCTGTGGTTGCGCCGCCAGCCAGTCAGCCCTTCCGCCGATTTCGAAAGCGACCGATGGCGTTACCTCTTCTGGGGTGCAATTGTCATCATTACTCTCGTATTGACGCTTCCGCCCGCTTTTCGCGTAGCGTCGTTGTCTCGTGGCTTTCTCTTTTTTCGATCCCTCGTTTTCCGGACGGCGATCTACTCCCCCGTCGTCGTAATCCCACTAAGCCTGATCGCAACGACGGTCATTTATGTGAGCCGCTCGCGCAGAACCTGAATTGCCGCAGCAAAAAGGAGACTCCAAAAATGGAAGCCAAATATGATGTTGTTATTCTGGGTGCCGGACACAACGGACTGGTGGCCGCTGCTTATCTGGCGCGCGCCGGACTAAGCGTGCTCCTGCTGGAGAAGAACGATTACATCGGCGGAGCGACAACTTCGCAAAAGGTTTTCCCGGACTACGATGCCTGGCTCTCACGCTACGCCTATCTGGTGAGCCTCTTCCCGGAGAAGATCATCAAGGATCTGGGTCTCAATCTTGAGTTAAGGAGGCGCGCGACTGCCTCCTACACACCCTACCTGAGAAACGGCACACATGGCGGCCTCCTCCTCAGCAATGTCTCCGAAGAAATCAGCCGTCGTTCCATGGTCGCACTGACCGGGAGCGAGGCGGAGTTTGACAGCATGAAGCGGTTCTACCGACTGGCCAGAGTCTTTGCCGAACAAGTCTGGGACACCATGCTAACACCGTTGCCGGCCAAAGAAGATTTTCGCCGTCGCTTCGACAAGAGCGACGTTGGCCGCGAAGCGTGGCGCGGCCTGGTGGAAGAACCGCTGGGGTGCGCGATCGAACGCTATCTGCAGGACGATTTGGTTCGTGGACTGGTTTTGACTGACGGAAAGATCGGAGTCTTTACCCACCCGCATGACGAGTCACTCCTTCAGAACCGCTGTTTCCTCTATCACCTGATCGGGAACAAGACTGGCGAATGGAAGGTGCCAGTGGGAGGAATGGGAAACGTCGCGCGCGAGTTGGAGCAGGCGGCGCGCAGGCACGGTGCCGAAACAATGACAGGGGTCGCCCTGCGCCGTCTGGACCTCTCGGCGAGCAGACGCGCGGTGCAGTTTGAGGAGTCCGGCAAGGTGCAAATGGTCGAGGCGCGGTTTCTCCTCGTTAACTTTGGCCCAAACGTGCTGGCGCAACTACTTGGCAACTCCTATCAACCCGACCCGACGAATGAAGGTTCGGTCTTTAAGATCAACATGCTCCTGCATCGATTGCCAAGGCTGAAGGATGACAGCCAGGCCGCGAAGGATGCCTTTGGCGGGACCTTTCACATCGACGAAAGCTACGAGCAGATGATGACCAGTTATCGCCAGGCAGCACAGGGACGACTGCCCGACAAACTACCGAGCGAAATCTACTGCCACTCGCTGACTGACGACAGCATTCTATCTCCCGGCCTACGGAGAAACGGCTTTCACACCTTAACGCTTTTCGGAGTCGATACTCCGTGGGCGCTTTTCGCCAGGGATAATGCCGAGATGCGTGCGAAGGCCCAGGCGAAGTTCGTCGAGGGAGTGAACCGCTGGTTGGCCGAGCCCCTCGAGGACTGCCTGGCACATGCGAGCGACGGAAGTCTTTGCATTGAAGGCAAGAGTCCGATCGATATCGAGGATGCGCTTGGGCTTTATCACGGCAATATCTTCCAAACTGCTCTGACTTTTCCTTTTGCCGAAACCAACGAGCAGGTCGGGCAATGGGGCGTCGAGACCGAGTTTGAAAACGTTTATCTCTGTGGGTCGAGCGCCCAACGCGGAGGCGCGGTGAGCGGCATTCCCGGTCATAACGCCGCGATGAAAGTCCTGGAGCAGGTTAGGAGTCCATAACGGTCGCTCGCTTTCGCCGTGAGCACGGATGCGAATCGCGCGCCGGCTATTCGTTAGGCGAACTGATTTCAAAGAAATAGGCAGTAAGTGGCGCCAAGGCCGGCAACGCCAATCCACCCGGACTGCCGAGCGATGAGCGGTAGATCGTCAGTTCGAGGTCGCCTTCGAGCCTTTCCGCAAGGCGAATCGTCTCATTATCGTTAAGCGCGAAACGCAGAAACTCGATTGCCTCTCTCGGAAAGAGGATGCGGTTTTCTTTCAGCTCTTCCTTCGGATGAAGATTCACCGCGACCAAGAAGCGCTGCCGCGAAACAGGATCAAAACGCAGGAACGCATAAAGCCAATGGCCGCCGGCCGGTTCCGCGCCGACCTGGCCAAAGTTTCGGTTCTGGTTATTCGCCGAATTCAAACCGAAGAAGGCGCCATCGCGGAAAGCTGGCTCGTTTGTGATTGTGAGGAGACGCCCATAACTCTGGCGTAAACTCTTCTGCTTGGCGGAAAGTTTGCCGCCGTCGTATTTGTGATCGTTCGTCCACTTGACCAATTCCGGCATCGACCAGTAATCAAAAATGGAAGTGCGCGCGTCATCGCCGCCAAATCCTTCCGCGCCCGCCGCCGGTTCGCCGACTTCCTGTCCGCTGTAGAGCATGACGGAACCGCGCCCAACGCCGTAAAGAATGGCCGTCACCGCGCGGCCAACGTTCATGCCGATGCCGCCCCAGTTTCCGCGGCCGGCGAGGCGAACTTCGTCGTGGTTCTCGGCATAACGAACCGAATTTTCGAAAATGAAATCGTCCGAGCGGGCATGGTCGAGGTCGTTCGCCCAGCCCGGCCCGTCATAGATGTTCTTCAGGGCCCTGTAACTCGGGTCGTCGTAAACCGCGTCGAACCCAGCGTCGAGCAGATCAAACATCACATTCGATTTCCCACCATGAAGCTGCGAGATGACCGGATCGCCGCCCGGGACTTTGGCTGGATCGCCATCATAGGCTTCACCTAAGAAGAAAACGTCTGGCACGCGTCCCCGCGCGCGACCGACGAGCCATTTCCAGAATTCCGGCGGCTGCATGTGCGACATATCGCAGCGAAATCCATCGACTCCCATCGCCTGCCAATAGGCAATTACGTGATCCATCTTCGTCCAGGTGTCTGGAAGCGGCGCCTCGGGATGCCAGGCGCAGGGATAGGCACGCCGTTGTTTTGTCGGGTCGGTAAAATCAAATCCATAGTTTAGTTTCACCGTCTCGTACCAATCATTGAGGCTGGGCCTCCAACTCACGACGTTGTTGCCGGTGACCTTGCCGTGATCCAGTTCGCCGTCGAAGCGGCCATCGCATTTCATCCCTTCCAGTTTGCACGTCGGACTAAGGGCGACGCCGTTCTCCCAGGTGGGCATTTTCAACGGCGGCCCATCCTTGTCCGGTTGGAGATAAAAGAAGTTGTTGCGCGGATCGAAGAAGAGCGCGCGATCGTCTTTCGTGCCGAAGTTGATCTCGGGCTTGATGTCGGAGTGATAACAGCGCGCAACATGGTTCGGGACGAAATCGATCAGCGCCTTGAGTTGATGTCCGTGCAGTCGCTCGAGCAAGCGCCTTGAATTCCGATCAGGCGATTCTTCCGGTCGACCGCGTAATCGGGGCAGACATCGAAGTAATCCTTGATCGCGTAAGGACTACCCGCGATCCCCTTGAGGAGGTCAGGGTCATCGACCGGTTGACCAATGTCGGTGTGATCGGTCCCGGTCGCCTGTTGCAGGACGCCGGTCAGCCAGACATGGGAAAAACCGAGATCGTGTAGCGAGGCGAGGGCAGCGTCATTGATGTCGTTGAATTTGCCGACGCCATTCGTGGCCAGGGTACCGTTCGGTCGGCGGGTTTCGTTGGTATTGCCAAATAACCTGACAAAAAGCTGGTAGATACGCGGGCGCGATTTGTCCTGACCGTGCCGGGCGCGGACTTTAACCAACGGTCGGTCCTTTGCGCCCAGATCGACCTCACAATAATGCGGGAAGTATCTGTCGCCCTCCCCGGGCACAACTGCGGGATCGTGCGACGCGCTGAGGCGTCCCCAGGTCCTGCCGTCGCAAAAATCCTTGGTGTAGGCCGCGACTTCGAGTTTGCGAGGCAACCCAGTCATGGGCAGACGCAGGCTCCTGTTAGCGGCGTCCCATTCAATGTCGTTAGGCGCGTCCTGTCGTTCGCTCCACTTCCAATTCTCCCAACGGCGTTCGAACCGCTTGGCGCACTCCTTCCCGACCTGCACGAAGTAGAGGCTGTCAGCCTGAAACGGGAGAAAAACGGTCGAACCTTCAAAGTTCTCGGCGAAAGGGATGACTGCAGAGCCGGGTTCCTTTCCCACACGAAGAGCGACGAAAAATGTGTGCCCAGGGCTGAGGTCGGAGCCCGGAAAAGCGACCGACAGCCGCTGGTTTGCAATAGAAAAGGCGACCGCCGAAGGTTCGTTCGCGAACACAGGTGACATCAAGCCGAGCAAAGGTTGCGTCGGTCAGGCAAGGTCGAAGTTAGTCGGAGCCGTGACGTCAAATCGGCTCACGATTCACGATGTAGCGATTCTCGAATTATCCGAGTCGATCATCGCAGAATTGGCGACCTCCCGATGTGCCTTCCAGACCGGTCCGCCGTAGAAATCCTGGAGGCCTTTCGCGCGTGACGCCATGTCGCGAAAGCCTCTGAGCCAGACAAAACGGTTCGGATCATCCAAGTCGCGGAACTGGCCGATGACCTTCATCCCCAAGGCTTCCTGGCTCTCGACGAACTCTCGGTCGAATAGTTCGATCAGGACGTTCTCGTTTTTCGGGGTGAAGCGTGTACTGCCTCAATTCCACCACCGGGCAGCAATTTTGGTCGGAAGGGCTTACGGGAATAGTCGGATTGTTCATCATCAAGATGAAGTGCGTGCTGGCCTAACGTTAACGATGAGCCACGACGGCAGCCGGCGCGACTCGTGCGTCTGCACGAGGCGTGACGGATGACGGCGTTCGCTCTGCTGGTTAGGCGAATTCATGCATTTGCTTGATCGAGATCCAGGCGAAGAATGTATTCTTCCGTGCCTTCGCCTCTGCCATTGGCGAAATCTTTGTTTTTTCCGATGATTTTAAAACCGCATTTCTGCAGCACTCTTATCGACCCGATGTTGTCCGTGGCTGCCCTGGCGAATATCGGCCGATCTACAACAAGGTGGAGCATCCTGTTGAGCGCTTGAGTCGCTAATCCTCTTCCCCAGAACTCCCTTCCAAGCCAATAGGTGACTTCCATGTTTTCTCCCTGCGGATAGCACGATACGTGACCAGCGACTTGTCCCTCTGCAACGATCGTCCTCTTTGTGATTTGTGACGAATTCAAAATTTTATCCCAATGGGCGTCGAAAGCTACCTTGTCCTTTGGGTCTTCACAGACGAATGCTGCCATCCTAATCGCTTCCGGGTCGAGTTGATGCTCATAGAAGGTTTCGAGATCGGCAGACTCGACTTCCCTAATCGTGATACTCTCACATCTACTCATTGCTTTTTGCCTAACGACAAACAGATAAGCGACGGCGGACGAGGCCGCCCGTCGCTCGGAGGTGAAATGTGGAAGTCATCTCAAAAGTGAAACGTACGGCGGTCCGCCCTTCGCTCCATCGCCCGGTTCGATGTTTTGTGCGCCGTGAAATCAAGGCCTAACATCTTGCGACCTCTGGAGCGCTTCTCTCTCTTCCGCGATATATTGCCGGAGCGTGTTGGGCATATTGGGCGGAACCTTGTGTCTGGATTCGGCGGCGAGTCCATCGAGAAAGGACCTGTATTCATCACCGATCCCGCCCCGCGCAAACCTCCAGACCGCGCGATAGGCGGGGTTGCCGAGCAAGCGCTTCAAGGTGGTACCGTCGGACGCCCAGCTCTTGGGATCCAGCATGCCCAAATGAAACTGAAAGAAGCAGTCTTCGTAGCTCCAGAACACCGAGGTCAGGTAACCGTACAAGACGAAGCAATCCTGATCGGTCAGAGTTTCGCCGTTGGCGGCGCGCGATATGACGTCGCTAACCCTGGGATCGCTCAGGCGAGAGAGGAGTTCGACGTTGCGCGCGCTTCGTCCCTGTTGCATTAACGATCTTTGGTTGCGATTGGATTGCCGTATCTGCAGGCCAAGAAAGAGAAGCGAAACCACAACGGCGACGCTGCTGACAAGTGATGCGAGATCGGCAAAACTCATGGATGATATGACGATCTTAGCACTTGCCACCAGAACTGCGATTCGTAACTGAACCGCTCGATCACTTCGCTCATCATCTAACGAAACACAAGATCAGCCGCCGCGCGAGCTGGAAGTGACTTTCCCATACTCTCAAAACTGGGCATAAGGACGGTTCGCGGTTCGCTGCATCGTTTAGTTACGTCTTGGTAAGCAGTGCGTCGACATCGGAGACGAACCCAGGGGGGAAGCCGGTCTGTTTGGCGCTGCGCCACCAAGTCCCCCCAGCCGCCGTGCTAAGCAAGCCGCACAGGTGTGCTCCACACGACAATTCGAAAGTCCCCTTCGGGAAGATACCGCGCCGCGTTCTCTCCCAAATGTGGAAGGACGCCCATGCATTTTCAGCCAGCATCTGCTCCAGCCTCAGCTGATCGGTGGCATCGAGAGCACGCTCTCCATGCAGGCCAGCAGTCATCAATTCGGCAATGTCACGGTTCTTGGCGACGGCCATGCGGATCACCGTCCATTGCGCCATCGTCGAATTATGCTCGTTGCGCTGGAGCGCTCCCGTGTTTTGTCTGATCTGTAAACCGACAAAGATCAGAGATAGAACCACGCCAACGGAAGCAACGATTTGCGCCAGATAGGATATTTGTTCGAACGACATAGGTTTCAACGTTGGGTAGGACCTAACGACCCAAGCTCAGCGACGGCGGCCACAAGGCGCGCCGACTGCAACGGCGACGGCCCGCCGCCGTTCGCTGCAGCAAATGGTTAGGCGGCAGGTCGAAAAAGGCAATCATTGCGCAATCTCCTGACTGGTCTGTAAACGCAGCATCCACTCTCGGCTCAGCAGTGCAAACACAAACTCGCTGTCCCAATATCCTTTATACCATCGGTGCTCTACGTGGTGAGCCTCCTGTCGGAAACCCAACCGTCTGAACAGCGAGGCGGCTGCGGGATTCTCGGCGTCCGTGACCGCTGAAACTCGATGCTTGCCCAAAGTGCCGAAAACAAAATCCAGCAGGCAACCTAGTGCTTCAGTGGCGTAGCCCCGGCCTTGATGGCTGGGGGCGAGAGTGATCCCAACCTCCATCTGACGCGGGTCATCCAGCCGACAGTGCAGACCGCAATCGCCCACCATGACCTCGGCTGCCTTCTCAACAATAGCCAATTGAAACCATGTCCCGGGAATATCTGGTTCTCGGTCGAGTTGCTCGTCGATCAACCGTGTTGCGTCACCGGGCCCGAACGACTCCCACGACTGATACCGTGCCACCTCTGGTAGCGAACGGTAGGCGCAAAGTGAGTCGGCATCGCCACGCTGCAACCGGCGAAGGAGCAGGCGCGCAGAAGATAAAGGCTTGGAAAAGGATTGGTTCATCGCATGGCGGCAGAGCCGCCTAACTAGAAGTACCCGAAAGGATGTGCGCGGACGAATACATTTTCTTGGCACGAGGGTTTTTGATTTCTGGCTGGTGTTGTTGGCGTTGGATGCAGAAGGGAGCATGCGGCGCCCCAAACCGCATTACCGCCTGCTCGTTCTTAATCTCCAAACGCAGGAGCGACTCAAGATTAAATTGATCGATCTCCTGTAAAATGGGCCCGCAAGCTGCCCACCGCGAGCAAGACGACGGTCTTGCGGCAACTTCGTCCCTGGTGGGTGGCTCATTGAAGGCTCGCCAAGCTGGCTCCGGCAGGCATTGAAAATACCCGTTCCACGACACCCAGGTCAAGCAGCAATCCTCGAACTGACAGCACGAGAGAGGTCGGGTCAGAAGAATCTTCGAGCACTTCTCATCAGCGGCCGGACCGTCGCGGCGGTTTCACGAAACAAGAATATTCTCCTGTCCCCTATTCACGTGGTAGCACAGCCCCACCATCCCGCTCTTGTAGGCTTTGACCTCCGCCAGATGGAGCGCGATGTCCCTGTCGAGCTTCTCGAAGAATTGGATTCCATCGCCAATCAGGATCGGCAGGATCGAATAGCGAACTTCGTCGGCCAGCCCGAGACGAAGGCATTCGCCGGAAACTGCGCCGCCTCCAACAAACCAGATGCTACGGAACGCGGGCCGCAGGCGCCCGTTCACCAACTGCGCAAGATCGCCTGAGTAGAACTCAACGGTATCCCGGGTTCGCGGCAGATCGCGACCAGTGAGGACGAAAGTGGGTTTGTCGCCGTAGGACCACCCAAATCCTTTGGCTTCAAAACTCAATGCGGTCTCATAGGTTCGCGACCCCATGACGTAGCAGTCGATCGTCTTGAGAAAGGCCTCGACGAATTCTGGGTCCAGGGTGTCCCCGTCTGCGAATTCGTCTGAGGTTTCGAGCCAGTCGACGCGCCCGTCCTTTCGAGCGATGAAGCCGTCGAGGCTCGCCGCCATGTGAATCGTTACGCGAGAATCAGTCTTTGCCGTCATGTCGCCCTGTCGTGGAGTGCCATGGCTCGCAGTATTGCCGGTGCCGCCACTTGAGTCCACCTAGACCTTATGGCGCGGTTGCGGGGTGGAAGCGCGAGCACGGGATTGAAAGAGAGGGCGTGTTTGCCGTTCATATTTTCCCGCGGGCGACTCCTCCTTTTTGAGGGGGAGCGGAGCCGCATGAACGGCCGGGACGTGGTGTTCCGGAGCGTTCCATGATCAACAAGTCGAACCAGCAAACACACCGAATGAAAAAGAACTCTATCTTGGGCTGGATGTCCAGTAATCAGGAAAGATCGCCCCGAGCACGCCGGGCCCGAGCAGGATGCCGCCGACGATCTGCACCACAGCGAGCGGCGCGTAATATTCCGTCCGGCCCAGCCGCCAAACCAGGCAGGGCACGGTGAGGATGATCGTCATCGCGATCAGGAAAATTTCGGATGTGCTCATGACAAGTTAGGTCGAATGATTTTCTGCCGGTCGCGCGCGATGACCTGGTCGATTTCGGCGAGAATTCGTCTGTTTTCAGTTCTGCGTCAAACTTGGTCCGGCGGAGCTGCCCGGCAGCGACGGCGCGGTGCCCTCCAGGTTTTTCGAGCGACGAGAACTTTGGGAGTCGAAACAGCGCTTCTCGGACGTATATTGAGCGATGAACAAGGAAGAAATTGAGAAGATCAACCGGGAACTGAAGCGAGCCTGCGGGATGGAACTCGTCTCGGCGACGAGCAGGAACACCGGCGCGCATTCGTCGGTCACCTGACCGAGTCCGCACACAAGAGCAGCAAACACTAACCACTCAACCTACAACAAAAGGAGATATCACTATGCCAGCAAGAATCGGATCAGCAGTTTGGGAAGGCACTTTGAAAGAGGGCAAAGGAACGATGAAACTCGGGAGCGGCGCCTATGAAGGACCGTACTCTTTTCAATCCCGCTTCGAAAGCGGGAGCGGGACCAATCCCGAGGAACTCATCGGCGCAGCCGAAGCGGGCTGCTTTTCCATGGCCCTCTCGTCCAACCTCGAAAAGGCCGGTCATCCGGCAAAACGCATCAGCACAACCGCCAACGTGAAGCTCGAAATGGTGGAGGGCGGACCGAAGATCACGACGATCGATCTCCAGGTGGAGGCGAGCGTTCCGGGCATGGACGACAAAGCCTTCCAGGAACAGGCCGAGAAAACAAAGAAGACTTGCCCCGTATCCGTGGCGCTGGCCGGGACGCGGATCAACCTGGCTGCCAGGCTCGTGTAGGAGCAGGGACGCGGAGTCGGCGCCAGCCTCCGGCTCCCGGGACGGCTTGCTAGTCGGCCGCTACGATGTATTGCTCGAGCTTCCCATCAGGCACGAATAGGTGGAAACAGTTAGAGCTTTCTTGGCAAACTGAACCCGGTATCTGTGGAAGGCCATACCTCCCCGCAACCCTTGCGGCGACTTCGCTAAACTCGGTTGGTTTGCCCAACGGGGCGAGACTGGTGACGAGGTCTTTCAAGGCCTGATCGCTGAAGTAGGCGTTTGCGTTTGAGGTGAAGCGTGAGCGGTCGATCTTTCCCTGCTGTAACCCGGTGAAGATTGCTTTGGCATCGCCCAATGGTCCTTCGCTGCCCGGGGGGATAAAAAGGATTTCAGCGATCTTGTTCGCCATGTCCTGAGAAGCCCTCGTCGCGTCGAGATTGGTCAGTACCACGACAGCCGCGCGGTCATCCGGGTAAACCGCATTGCGCGCGGTGAAGCCCGAGACTTCACCGCCGTGCGAAATCAACCTGTGTCCGTTTACGATGCTGACACCTACACCCAGACCGTATTGCGTCCCCGCGCCGCTCTCTGGCAGCACATCCTTTTGCATCTTGGCGTAGGAGGCTGGCTTCAACACCTTCTGATCGATCATGGAAATATCCCACCTGGCAAGGTCCTCCGCGGTCATCGCCAGTTCGCCGGCCGCAAAGGTCGAGGACTATCTTATCAATCTTGTCCTGAGTATCGGCCGGGAGCAGATCCTGCTCGGCGCTCGGACTGGGGCCAGTGGATGCGGTTTGTTGCGGAGCGGTCGCGGTGGATGACGACGCGACCAGCGCCAGCATGAAAAACTGCAGAAAAGGTGTGATGAATTTCATGTTCGATTTCCCTGGTCTGATTCAGATCAGGCGGCCTCCCGAAGAGCGAGCGCGAATTGGCAAGAGCCCAACTAATGGCAGCGGGGTGGCCGGCCGCGAGACCGCGCCAGCCTAATCCTTCACGAAGTGGATGCCGTGCTCGGCGGCGATTTCGAACACCCGGTGCATGTCGGGGCCACCGGGCTTGGCGAATTCCTCGGCGCAGCGACCGATGAAAACATCGAAGCCCGCCGGGGTGGTCGACAAGAGCATGCGCGATGGCTTGTCGCCCACGTTCTTGAAGGTGTGCAGCTGACCGCGCGGGACGAACACCGACCCGCCCGGACCCACTTCGTCCCATTTTGAGTTTTGGAAAAATCCGACACGCCCCTCCAAAACGTGAAAGGTTTCGTCGTCGTTGATGTGAAAATGGAGCGGCGGTCCGCCGCCCGGCGGCGTTGTCTCGAGCCACATCGTGAGGCGGCCGCCGGTCTGTTCGCCATCGAGCAGAATCGTAACTTCTTCGCCAAAGGCGTGCAGCACCCGCCCTGCTCCCGGGCCGACGACGATGGCCGATTCGCTGCTCACATTATTTGGCCAACTGATAGAGATATTCGACGTAAGACATGACCGCGTCGTCGAAGCCCGCGATTTTCGGATTCGAAGATTCGATCACGTAATACTCGTCGGGCGCGTGCGCGCCACTGCCGTGACCTAGCCCAAAATGACCGGCGCCGAGACTGAGCGGCGGATTGGTGAAAACGTAGCCCGGCCATGAGCCACCGAGGCGCGGCAGGACGACCGGATCGATCCCGTGGTCCTTGTAAACGGCTTCCTCGGCTTTGATGACCGGCGCATCGGGCTTGGTCGTCGTCGGGTCGTAGCCTCCGGTCATGTTCACCTCGATGTCGCCGTAACCATGCTTGGCGAGATGCGCCTTCAAGGCCGCGAGCGCGCCCGCCGCGGTCTGATTCGGAACGAGACGCAGATCGAGCTTCGCGATCGCCTGATGCGGCAAAATGGTCTTGCCGCCCGGGCCGGTGTAGCCGCCAATAATTCCCTCGATGTTGACGGTCGGCGCGTCGGCCATGCGCTGGAGCGCCTCCGTCCCAGCTGATGTCGTGGACCCATTTCTTCACGCCCATGATCTTCTTAGCATCGGATTCGTTCAACCGTTTGGCCGCCTCGGCGATCATCGATTTTTCCGCGGGCGTGAGCGGACGCACGTTTTTCGTCAGGCCTTCGATGGCGGGCTCGTTGCCGTCCGGAGTCACGAGCGTGTTCAAGCGCCTGGACCAGATGCCAGACCGGGCTGTCGACCCGCGCCTTGTTGGAGGAATGAATATCCTTGAGCGGACCGCGGCCCCACTTCTCGCCATTGGAGGTCAGCTCCACTTCGATCACGCCCTTCGCGCCGAGACGTGACCGTGACCATGCCGCTGAGGTCCTGGCTCGCCATCGGCATGAAAATTCCCACGCACTTCGAGAGCGCCTGCTCGACTTCCGGCTTGTGCACGACCTGGCCGAAATGCGGCGAGCCAATTTCTTCTTCGCCTTCCGCAACGAAAACGAAGTTGACCGGCATCTTGCGCCCGGCGGCCTTCATCGCATGCAGCGCTTCGAGGAAGGTTGCTTCCGGGTCCCTTCTGATTCACCGCGCCGCGACCAATCATGATCTTGCCCAGACCCGGCCGATCGACAATCGCAGCCTCCGTCGGCGGCGATGACCATTCTTTGGGATCGAACTGTTTCACGTCGTACATGAAATAGAGCCCGACAGTTTTCGGCGCGCCGGCGTCGAGGGTCGCGAAGACGCCCGGCTTGCCATCGGTCTCGACGCGTTCCGCGCGCTGAAAACCGGCATCCTTTAGCAGCTTGATCATGTAATCCGCGCCTTCCGGATAACCGCGATTCTCTGCTGCGATCGAGACCTGGCCAATCCAGTCCTGCAAGCGCTTGATCGCTTCGTCGTGCTGCTTCGTGACCTGCGCTTTGACGTCGGAGAGATCGTTCCCGGCCGAAAAAGCGCGCGACGACGTGAAGGTAATCGCGAGAAGAGTGAAGAAGCAGATGAAGCGTTTGATCAAAACCATCCCATGCACATCGCGTGGGAAGACCGGACAGGCAACCTCGAATCCGCACGTCAAAAAAATTCCCGTAATTGTGAATTCATCCGCAAAAGTTTGAATCCAATCGCCGCCGCAGCGCATCTCAAGGGAAGATGGGTGCGCTCTTGCAGGACATTCGTTTTGGCTGGCGGCAATTGCTGAAGCATCCCGGCTTTACCACGCTCGCCATTCTCTCCATGGCGCTCGGAATTGGCGCCAACACCGCCATCTTTAGCCTTGTCGATACTGTCCTGCTACGACCGCTGCCGGTGCGCGAGCCTTCGCAATTGATCGCGGTCGACGGGCAGTTGCGCAATGGAACTGATTTCACGCTCCAGTCGTATCTGAACTACAAGGATTACCGCGACCGCAACCAGGTCTTCTCCGGTTTGCTCGCTTATCGTTTTGTCGTCGCCAGTCTTAGCCACAACGGCGTCAACGAGCGCGTCTGGGGCTTCGATGTTTCGGGCAATTACTTCGACGTTCTCGGAGTAAAACCGGTTCTCGGGCGCGGCTTTTTGCGCGAAGAGGATCGGACGCCGGATTCGCATCCGGTTGTCGTCCTGAGTTACGCCTGCTGGCAAAAACGCTTTGCGGCCGATCCGGCCATCATCGGACAGACGATCCTGCTCAATACCCATCGTTTCACCATCGTCGGAGTCGCGCCGGCAGGTTTTGTCGGGACAGAGGTCGCGTATCGCGCCGGAGTTTTGGGTGCCGATGATGATGGCGAAAGAAATCGAGCCGGGCAGCACCTGGCTCGATGCGCGCGAGAGTGACAATCTTTTTGTCATCGGCCGCCTCAAGCCGGACGTCACCGTCGAGCAGGCAAAGGCGCAACTCGATGCCCTAACGACGCAAATGGCAAAAGAGCATCCGAAAGAAAACGCCGGCCGTCGCGTTCTCCTCATGCCGCCCGGGTTGTTCATTCCCGACATTCGCAATTCGATCTTCGCCTTCTCCGGTCTGCTCGCAGTCGTCGGCGCGCTCGTGCTCTTGCTGGCCTGCGTCAATCTGGCGAATCTGTTGCTCGCCCGTGCCACCGAACGGCGGAAAGAAATCGGCATCCGGCTCGCGGTCGGCGCCAGTCGCGCCCGACTCGTTAGGCAATTGCTCACCGAAAGTGTCATGCTCTCCGTCGCCGGCGGCGTCTTTGGTCTGCTCCTTGCCAGTTGGACCAATCACCTCATCTCCTCAATCAAGTTGCCGACTGACATCGCGCTGCTCTTCGACCTTCGGATCGACTGGCGCGTCCTCGTTTTTACCCTCGCCCTTTCGATTCTGACCGGGATGATCTTCAGCCTCATCCCCGCACTCCAATCTTCGAAACCGGAGCTTGTCCCCGCACTGAAAGATGAAAGCTCGATGGCCGGTTTCCGCCGCTCGCACCTGCGCAATGCGCTCGTCGTCGTGCAGGTCGCGCTCTCGCTCGTCCTCTTGATCAGCGCCGGGTTGATCGTGCGCAGTCTGCAGGCCGCGCAGCGAATGCGGCCGGGGTTCAATCCGCAAAATGCAGTCGCACTTTCCATCGACCTCGGCCTGCAGGGTTACGACGACGCGAAAGGCCGCGCCTTTTATGAGCGGATGATGCAACGCGCGAAAGCGATTCCGGGCGTGCGCTCGGTCGCGGCGACCGATGTTCTCCCGCTCGCGCTCGATTACAGCTCCAACACAATCTACATCGAAGGCCAGCCGGTCCGGAGCAGAAGCGATCTGCCGCTCGCGATTCCTTACTCGGTCAGTCCGAAATTCTTCGAGACCATGGGGATGAGTCTGCGCGGGCGCGATTTTCTGCCTAACGAAAACAAAAAAGACACGCGGGTCGCAATCGTCAACGAAACCTTTGCCCGCCGTTTTCTTCCCGGCCAGGATCCGATCGGCAAACGCTACAATCACACCGGGCCTAACGATCCTTTCTGGGAGATCATCGGTGTCGTTCCCGATGGCAAATACAACACCCTCGGCGAAGAGCCCAAGGCGGTGGTCTATCGGCCGCTGCGCTATTTCGATTCGCAATTTACCTTCATCGCGCGCACCGAGGGCGATCCGCGGGCCGTGCTCGCTGCCTTGCGCCGCGCCGTGCAGGAACTCGATCCGACGTTGCCGATCTATGACGCGAAAACACTGACCGAACACATGAACATCCCGCTCTTTCCCGCCAAAATGGCGGCGGGAATCCTCGCCAGTTTCGGTGTGCTCGCGCTCCTCCTCGCGGCGGTTGGTATTTATGGCGTGATGTCCTATGTCGTTGCCGGGCGGACGCGTGAGATCGGATTGCGGATGGCGCTGGGCGCGCAATCCGGCGATGTCCTTCAGTTGATTTTGCGCCAGGGAATGTTGCTCGCCGCAATCGGGGCGCTCATTGGACTAACGATCGGCTTTGGCGGAGGGCGGTTGCTGAAAACTTTGCTTTACGGGGTCAGCGCAGCCGATCCGATGACGTTTGCGATGGTCACGCTGTTGCTCGGGTCGGTCACGTTTCTGGCCTGCTGGCTGCCGGCTCATCGCGCCACCCGGGTTGACCCGATGGTCGCGCTGAGAACCGAATAGCACGCGCGCGTCTTCATCGTTACGCGCTGAACAATCCGTCCGGAGGGACCTGCTTCCGCATGTCCAGGTCGTCTTCGCAATCGTTTTCCTCTCAGCGAAAGGGAAACAAGAGGACGAATCCTTCGGCGAAAAAAATCGGAAAATTTCGTTTGACCTGCAATACCATGTTGCACATACTGTGTGTACATAGTGTATCGCACACGGTAACTGCCAGATGGATCCAAATTCCGATCTCTTCAACAATCTCCGCCTCGAACTGCGCCGCGGCTTTGCTCATCGTCGCCGTCCTCGCCCAGCTGCGGCGCGAGCATTACGGCTATACCTTGCGCAAGGATCTCGCCGCGCTCGGGATCGAAATCGACGAGGGCACGCTTTACCCGCTCCTCCGCCGGCTCGAGACCCAGGGCCTGCTCGAGAGCGAGTGGCGCGAGGAAAACAACCGCCAGAAACGCTTTTACAAACTCTCGCGCGACGGTCGCGCCATTCTCAAGCAACTCCTGACCGAACTCGAGAAGATCAACGCTTCCCTCACCCGCATCATCTAAGCCAACGACGACCAAACGAACCATGCAACTCCTCGATCGCTATCTCACCGCCGTAAAATTCTGGCTCCCGAAAAAGCAGCGCGAAGACATCGCCGCCGAACTCGCGGCCAATCTCCAATCCGAAATTGACGACCGTGTCGCCGAGCTCGGCCGGCCGCTGACCGACGACGAGATCGCGCGCTCCTCAAGCAGCACGGCTCGCCGATTCTCGTCGCCTCGCGTTATCAACAGGAAAACCGCACCGTCACTTTCGGGCGACAGCTCATCGGTCCGCTCGTTTTTCCGTTCTATTGGACCGCGATGAAAGTCACGCTCGTCCTGCTCCTCATTCCCGGCGATCGTTCCCGCGGTCGTCCTCGGGACGCAAGCGCATGGCCAGCCCTGCGCCCAACTCGGCCAAGCCTCTGACGCGCGTGGCCTGGCTCTCGTTGCCGGCGCTCTTCCTCGTTACCCTCGATCTTCGCTCGCAATCGATTTCGGCCTGCGCCGATTCCATCTCCTGGAGAAATGGGGCAGCGATTGGGATCCGCGCACACTTCCCTCGCCCGCTCATCAGGCGAAACAGGTGCGACGCTCGAGCTCGATCGCCGGCATCATCATCCAATCGCTCTTCATCCTCTGGTGGTGGAATCACGGGAGCATTCCGTATCTGGTCGTGACCGACTCCGGCGCGCAGGATCCATTTCGCGCCGGTCCTGACTGCGCTCCACCTGCCGATCCTGATCATCGCGTTCATCCATCTCGGCGCAACATTGGATCAACCTCGGCGGAACCCGACTGGCGCTGGCTGCCTCCCGCGACTGGCATGGTCACAAGTGTGATCGGCTCTTGATCATTCTTTATCCCTTGCTCGGCACATCGCCGCTGATTTCGATCAGCGAGGCAAACGGTCTGCCGATCAAGCGCGGCGGAGGCAGCTCAGATCCAGAAACATCATCGCCCTCGGTCTGACCGGCTCTGGATTGGGAATCGTCGGTCGGCGGCGCGATTTTTGCCTGGCGGCTGGTCTGGATCCTCTGGCAAATGCTGCCGCGCACTTCCTCCGGCGCGACAAAGAACGGAATGGCACGAATCTGAATTTGAAATGTGGGAGGGGCCTTTGTGCCCCGATCCCCGGTGTTGTCGCCGCTGATCGGGGCACAAAGGCCCCTCCCACGTTTCAACGGAGATAGATCGCTCTGCCTTGATCCTGAAATTGCCCGCGCCCGGCAAATCAAACTGTGGAATCTTCGCGAAAAGATGCGCAAAGGCTTTGAGATCCGCCTCGCCAGTGTCGCCGAGGCCGAAATCGTATCGCGTCACCGCGCGCGCATGTTCCACGAGATGGGCCTGGTCCCGGATCACCTCTTCGAATCCTACCGGACCCAGTGCGAAGCACGCCTCCGCGAAATGCTCGCGACCGGTGAATACATCGGTTGGCTCGCGCACCCGGTTGCACAGCCGGACAAGATCGTGGCCGGTGTCGGCGTCCAACTGCGGCGCACTCTTCCACATCCGGTCGGCCAACCGGGCGGTGAGATCGTCATCGCCGAGGGCCGGCATGCCATCGTTATCAATGTATTTACCGAGCCGGATTGGCGACGCCGCGGGCTCGCTACTTTTCTTGATGAAACGCCTCATCGCGTGGGCTCGCGCGGAACGTCTCGACCGTCTTGTGCTTCACGCCTCCGACGAGGGCCGCCTCGTTTATGAACGCCTGGGCTTCATCCGGACCAACGAGATGCGTTTCAAAGAGCGGCTTCGACCTTCCGGGAACCGGCCAGGGTTGTTAGGCAGAATAGATTGATCCTCGAGCGACAACAGGGTCATACTGTCGGCCATGGAGCCTGCCCACATGAGCCAGTCCACCTTTCGAACGGCTTTTGTCCTCCTCCTGGTTCTGGCGGTATCGCTCTTCTTCCTCGCGGTGGCATGGCCGTTTCTGATGCCGCTTCTTCTCGGTGCCCTGCTCGCCGGATTGTGCGCGCCACTCTATCGCTGGGTGACGCGATCTGCTCGGAGGCCGCAGGTCGCTCGCGGCTGTCCTTACGCTTTTGATCCTCTTTGTTCTGTCGCCGGGCCGCTCAGCGCCTTTCTCGGTGTGGTCGCGAGGCAGGCATTGCTGTAAGCAACGAGGCGCTGCCCTGGGTGCAACAACACTTCGGGGAGCCAGCGCTTTTAACGCGCACGATTGGCTGGTGCAACGGCTTTCCCATCCCTCGCGCGTTACGTTCCGGAACAGGACCAGATCGTGGACGGCGCGGCGCAGTTGGCCAAGGCAATCGGCTGCCTACCTGGTCGGCGGCGCGACCCAGCTCACCGCCAGCACCGCCACTTTTCTGCTCAACCTCTTCGTCATGCTCTACGCGATGTTTTATTTCCTGCGCGACGGCAGCGACATTCTGGAGAAAATCTTCTACTACACGCCGCTCAGCCACGGAGATGAAGTGCGCGTCCTGGAAAGGCTCCGTTCCGTGACCCGCGCGACGATCAAGGGCACGATCGTTATCGGCATGATTCAGGGCACGCTGGCGGGGCTTGGGCTTTTGGGCCGCTGGGCTCGGTGGCGCGGCCTTTTGGGGAACGGTCATGGCCGTGCTCTCGATCGTGCCGGGCATCGGCGGCGGCTCTCGTCTGGGTGCCAGCGGTGATTTATCTTTTTGTCGTCGGCCAAACGCTCAAAGCCACTCTGCTTCTCATCTGGTGCTCGGCCGTCGGTCGGGACGATCGACAACATGTTGCGCCCAAAGCTCGTCGGGAAGGATGCCGAAAATGCCCGACCTTCTCATCCTCATCGGCACGCTCGGCGGGCTCTTTTTCTTTGGCTTCATCGGATTCATCATCGGGCCGCTGGTCTGCGGTTTGTTCCTGACCGTCTGGGATATCTACGGCACGACCTTCAAAGACGTTTTGCCGCCGGTCGAAAGCCTCGCGGCCGGCCAAACCAAAAAGGCGGAACCCAATTTGCTGGCGCGGGAAAAGGGCGAGAGCAAAACGTCGTAGGGCGATGATGTCGTTTCGGCGGATTATGCTTTCCGAAGAAGTGCGCCGATGATGCCTCGCATGTCGCAGATCGATTTTATCGGCATCGGCGCGCCCAAATGCGGGACGACCTGGCTTTCCGCTCAGCTCGAAGCCCATCCGCAAATCGGCTTCGCCCCGGACAAGGAGGTCTATTACTTCGCCGACACGATCATGCGCCGGCTCGCTGGCAGTGAGCTGAACTGCTTCGAGCGCGGCGAATCCTGGTATCACCGACAATTTCCCCCGCGGCCGGCGCCGATTCTCGATACGCGGCGAGTTTTGTCCTTCCTACCTTTACCTCGACGAAGCGGCCGACCGCATCAAAGCCTACCGTCCCGATATCAAACTCCTCCTTTGCCTGCGACCGCCGGTCGAGATGATTTACTCGTGGTATTGGTACGGTCGGAACGCAGTCATCGCGAAGTTGCCGGAGACCTTCGAAGGGATGATGCAAAATCCCTTCCTGCGCGACATCGGATGTTTCGCCCGCCATTTCGCCGTACCTCGAGCGTTTCCCGGCGGAGAACTTTCTCGTCATTCAGTTCGACGCCATCCGCCGCGCGCCTGACGAAGTTCGCCGGCGCGTCTACGAGTTTCTTGGGGTCGATCCGGACTTCAAACCGCAACTCGACTCGGGCAAAAACGAAGCCCGCGCTCCGCGCTTTCCGCTCCTTCAATCGACCGCCCAAAGTATCTACGAAGGAATCTCCGCGCTGCCGGCGTGGGCAATCCTCAAATCACCCGTCGTCGCCAAGACGCTGCAAAGCGCCTATCACCGCCTCAACAGCAAGGCGCAGAATACGAACAGCTCACGCCGGAAGAGCGCCGCAAATGGGAGGCGTATTACGCCGCTGATCAGGCAGAACTTTTGCGGCAATTGCAGAATCTTCAGGTCATCGCCTGAGGCTCTTCCGTTTTTCAACCTGGACTCGCCGCGGCGAGTCCCTCCGGTGACGGCGCGCCCGCAGACGTTGAAGCGCATCCACCAACTCATCAAGGACATCACGCGCGACCCTTCCCGCGGCATCGGCAAACCGGAGCCGCTGAGACACGCCTTGCAGGGCTATTGGTTTCGTCGAATCACGAGCGAGCACCGGATCGTGTATCGCGTTTCGGGCGATGACGTCCGGATTGCGCAACTGCGGCACCATTATCGCCGCTAAAGGGCCAGATTCGCCTGCTTCGCGGATCGGCGGCAGCGGGCGTGATGCCCGCGAACTTCTTCACCAGATCGTCGAGCTTCGCGACGTAGTAGTCGACATTTTCGTCGCGGTTTTGCGGGTCGAAATCGGTCACGAGCTTGGCGGCTTCGTAGGCGGCGATTTTCTTCGGGGTCGCTTTCACGTAGTAGCTGATCTGGTCGCCCGGTTTGTAATTGCGGCCACTCGTTAGGGCAAGCTCGTAGACGGCGGCGCGGTTGCGACCGCCGCCGGCGATTTTCTGGCGATATTTCTCCAGCGAATCCTGAAGCGTGTCGGTCTTCATCAGCATCTCGATCGGCCATTCGCGGTCGCGGATTTTTTGCGCGAACTCGTCGCGCAAAGCCGGGATCGCTTCCGGTTTTCCTTCCATCAGGAGCTTGATCATTTCCTCGAGGAATACGCGTTGGAATTTCTCGAGTCCGCGCGACTTAAGCGCGCCGCCCTTGATCACCACTTCGCCATCCTGGGTGAGAAGCGCGTAGTTCTTCGCCTTGTAGCTGAACATGGCGTCGAATTGTTCGTCGAATTCGACCTCGATCCCCGGCGGCAGCTCTTTCGCCAGCCCGCGTTGCAGCTCTTCGATTGTAGGGCGGGCATTGCCCGCCGGGCGCGGGAGACGGCGGCCTGGTCGCGGCAGACGGCGGCCTGGAAGGCCGCCCTACAGCGTCGCATTACATCGGGCGGGACGAAATAGATGCCGTCGGTATCGACTTCGATGACCTGTGCGCCCTGCGCTTTCAGCCACTCGATCATCTGCTTGAGCAAATCGCGCCCGGTCTGGGTGACGCGCGCGGCGGCTTCGAAATCGGCGAAGTTTCCCTGCGCAAAACCGAGGTAGCCGTAGAAGCTGTTGATCAGAATCTTGAAGGTGTTTTGCAGGGCGTGGAAATAGCGGCGGGTCGGCTCATCCTTCGCGTCGCGCATGTCGCTCTTCGCCTGCAGCCGAAAAGTGCGCAGATCGGTCAGCAAATGGCGAAAGATCTGGAGCTGATCGCTTCACCGGAAAACAATCGAACTGCAGCATGATCGACGGATAGAGCGAAGCGACGTCGCAATGCCAGACGTTGCGCGCCACGCCGGTGAAAAAGATGTCGGTGTAGCCGCCCTCGAAACCGCGCGCCATCGGCATCTCGGGAATGCTGTGGCGTTGCCGGAAATATTCGCGGAGGAAGAGCGCATTGATCCGGGTGGCGTTGCCGCGCACGATCACGTCCTGGTAGTTGTAGGGGAAAATTTGCGCCTGGATGAAGTAACTCGGGCTGAGCAGATCGGCCACCGCGCGCGTCTCGCGCACCGCGCAGAGGGCGCGCTCGCGGTAAAGTTTCGGGTCCTCCTCCCAGGCGCGCTGCAATTCCTTGCCGGACAACTGCGAGATTTCCGTCGCGTTCGTCAGGCCAAAGTGCTGCGCAACATCGCTCCGCTCGAAACCGGAGAGCGTGCGCATCCCGACATCGTAGAATTGCGCGAGCAGGAACGTGTCAACAAAATGCCGTCCATCGACCGTGAACTTTGGGTAATCGATCGTCTTCTCCGCGATCTGGAGCCGCGAGGGACGCGAGCGAAGAAAGCCGCCGCTTCGTCCCCAATCGAGCTTCGTTTTCGCCTTGCGCGCCCGCGCGACGAGGAACGGCAGATCGAACTTGAAGAGGTTGTGGCCTTCGATCACGTCGGGGTCGCGTTCCTTGATTAGATTCGTCAGGCGTTTGATCGCGGCGTGCTCGGACTCCTCGATCGCTCGCGGATCGACCTCGATCAATTCCTCCCAGCCGGTGTTATCGGAAACGGCGATACTCGTGAGGTGATCGTCGGCCGCCGCCTCGAGATCGCCGCCGGCGAACGAGAGAACCTCGATCTGCATCCGTTTCAGTTCTTCAAACGGCAATTGCTTGAAGAGCGTGCGTCCGGTGTGGGTGAGGTAATGCTGCACCGGATCGCTCAGCGCGAAAAAGTTGCGGCCCGCTTTTTTGAGCCCGTTGCGAAGCGCGATCAGTTCCTTCCAACTGTCGGTCGTGACCAGCCAGTTGTATTTCAGGTCGCCCGCCAGCTTTTCCGCGTTCGTCAGGCCAAGATCGGCCACGTCGCCATCGGCCCAGACAAAGGGATGAAACTCTTCGACGTCGCAGGTCGGTCGCGCCGTCCTTCTCCCGCCGGTAAACCTTGACCGTCCCGGTATCGCCCAGCTCGATCGCGACGATGCGCGGCGTCGGATCGGAGCCGAAGAGCAGTGGTTGTCTTCGAAAGCCACGGAACAGCTTTCACGACTTCAACTGTCCTGACAACTGGCGGGAACTTCCTCTCAGACCGGATAGAGCATCCGATAATTCAACCAGGCGATGACGAGCGAAAGGACGAGGAGAGTGGCGGACGGGAGCATCTTGAAAGGCGGATTCTTCACCCGCAGATGGGTAACGAAGGCCGCTGCCATGAGCAGAGCGATGCCGACCCCGCCCAGGACTGCGCCGCGCGGGCGCGCAATCCCGATAAGCAAACAGATCGCGAAAGTGATCTTCAGGATCCCGACAAAATCCCGCAGCCAATCCGGCAGCCGGTATTGTTTGAATTCCTCAACGATGTTGGCATAGCGCACGCCCCAGACAAAGAAGATCGACGCCGCCCACGAACGCCTGCAGAAAAACAGCCAGTGTCTGCATGCCCGCAGGCTACCCAACCCGTCCGCAATTTGACACTAGAATCCTCCGGGGTCGTGCCCGCTCTCCTTCGTCGGCAGCCTGCGCTCTTCCGCGTAAGGCAGAATTTCCGGGAGATCGCCAGCGCGCAGTTTTTCCTGCACGCCGCGCCAAAATTCCGGATGAAACAGGTCACCGTGCCGCTCGAAGAGCGCGACCCGTGCCGGTTCCGGGAAGGAGAGAAAGTTCGGGAATTCCTCAGGAAAAATGTCGTTAGGCCGGACCGAAAACCACGGCTCGGCCGCCATCTCCTCCTCGTAGCTCCGCGATTGCGGCAGGTACGGAAGTTGCAATCCGTCAGCAGACAAAGCTCGTCGTAATCGTAAAAGACCACGCGGCCGCGGCGAGTGAGCCCGAAATTCTTTGTCAGCAAATCGCCCGCAAAAATATTCGAGGCGGCCAGATCCTTGATCGACTGCGCGTAATCGCAGGCCGCCGCGATCGCCGTCGCCTCATCGCACTCACGGAAGAGCAGGTTGAGCGGGCGCACCCGTCGCTCGACATAAGCCTGCGCGATCAAGACATCATCACCCTCGATTCGCACCGTGCTCGCGGCGCCGCCTAACAGGTCTTGGAGGAGAGACGGCTCGAAGCGATCACTCGCGATCCGCAGGTGCTCAAATTCATGCGCCTCCACCAGCCGACCGGCGCGATCGTGCTCGAAGACGAGGCGGTAACGGCGCATGACATCGCGCCGGTCGCTCTCTTTTGGAGCGTCAAACTGGTCGCGAATCAGTTTAAACACCACGTCGTAACTCGGCAGCGTAAAGACGAGCATGACCATGCCGCGGGCGCCTTCCGCCGCGACGAAGTGGTCCCGCGAGAGCTGGAGGTGCCTGACGAAATCGCGATAGAATTCGGTCTTGGCATGCCGGTTATAGCCGATCGCATTGTAAAGGTCGGCCACGCTCTTGCCCGGCATGAGCGAGCGCAACCATTGCACCAGGCGGTAGGCCGCGGGCGCGTCGACCCGGAAGTAGGCACGAGTATAGGAAAAGAGAATCGCCAGGTCGCTTTCCCCGATCAATACCGCATCGAGCGCGAGTCCGCCTGCGTCGGGGTGCCGCAGGCAGAAAGCGAGCGGCGTCGCCTCGCCTCGGACAACGATCCGGCCGACCAGGTAGGCGCCGCGTCCACGGTAAAAAACGTGACGCAGGATCTCGAGTCGGTCGAAATCGCGCGACGCCCCGGCTGCCAGGATACGGTCCGCGGCGGCATGGCTGGCTTGGTTGAGATCGCTCCAGCGATTGAGCGGAAAGCCGGCGCCCTTCGCATCAGTCAACGCTTCCCTGAGCAAAAACGTCAGCGGCGCGCCGGAATAAACCTGGACCAACTCATCGCCGTGCGCGCTGGGCGGCGCATCGAAATCGGTATCGACAAATTCAATTGCCTGGTCCACCCCCTCGGTCGCAAAGACGCGACGGGTCAGCGAGTTGAAAAAGCTTTCCGCGATTTCCCAGCGGACCGATTGCACGATGAGCGACGAATAAACCGCTTTGGTCGCGCTCCAGACCGCGCGGGCCTGCAGCCGCGAGCCCATCAGAGCCTTTACTCGATTCGTTAGGTCGTCGAGCACGAGCGAGTAAAGCCGCAACCGCTCGGCCGCGTCCTGGTAGCTGCCGCGCCAGTCGCGCGCGAGGAATCGATCGCGCGCCCGTCGGGTGATCGCATCGAAGCGCGCCTCGTAGTCGTCGAGCGCTTTGCGCGCTTCCTCCGCGCAAAGCGCCGCCAGCCGGCTATCTGTCAGCGACGGCGACGGCAGCGGCATGACCTAATGAAACTGCTCTTCCTCGGTCGACCCGTGCAGCGCTGCGGTCGAGCTTTCTCCGCCCGCGATGACCCGGGCGACCTCGTCGAAGTATCCGGTACCGACTTCGTGCTGATGTTTGGTCGCGGTGTAGCCGTCGGCTTCGGCGGCAAATTCCTCCTCCTGCAATTCGGAATACGCGGCCATGCCGCGCTCGCGATAGCCGCGCGCGAGCTTGAACATGCTGAAGTTAAGCGCATGGAACCCGGCGAGGGTGACGAACTGGAATTTGTAGCCCATCGCGCCCAGCTCGCGCTGGAATTTCGCGATCGTTGCGCGGTCGAGTTTCGCCTTCCAGTTGAAGGAGGGCGAACAGTTGTAGGCCAGCAGTTTGCCGGGAAATTTCGTCTGCACGGCTTCGGCAAACTTCTTCGCTTCTTCGATGTTGGGCTGCGCAGTTTCGCACCAAATCATATCGACATAGGGCGCGTAACTGAGCGCGCGGGCGATCGCCTGCTCGATCCCGGCGCGCACCCGGAAGAAGCCTTCCGGCGTGCGTTCACCGGTCAGAAATGGATGATCGCGCTCGTCCACATCGCTCGTCAGGAGCGCGGCGGCGTTGGCATCGGTGCGGGCGATGAGCACGGTCGGCACATTCAAAACATCGGCCGCCAGTCGGCCGGCCGTGAGATTGGCAATCGCGGTCCGGGTCGGGACAAGCACTTTGCCGCCCATGTGGCCGCACTTTTTCTCGCTCGCGAGCTGGTCCTCGAGATGAACGCCGGCCGCGCCCGCTTCGATCATCGCCTTGATCAACTCGAAAACGTTGAGCGGGCCGCCGAAACCCGCTTCGGCGTCGGCCACGATCGGGGACGAACCAGTCGATCTCGTTTTTGCCTTCGCCGTGCGCGATCTGGTCGGCGCGCTGCAAGGCCTGGTTGATCCGCCTAACGACTGCGGGAACGCTGTTCGCCGGATAGAGGCTTTGGTCGGGATACATCTGGCCGGCGAGATTCGCGTCCGCCGCCACCTGCCAGCCGCTCAGATAAATCGCCTTGAGCCCGGCGCGCACCTGTTGCACCGCCTGGTTGCCGGTCAGCGCGCCGAGCGTCGGCACGAACGGTTCGGTTTGCAGCAGCTCCCACAATTTTTCCGCGCCGCGCCGCGCCAGGGTCTGCTCGGGACCAGACTCCCCTGGAGCCGTTGCACATCGCCTAACGAATACGTGCGCGTCGACGCCTTTCCAGCGCGGATCGTTTTTCCATCGGGTGCGGTTTATTCATCGGCATCGTTCATTTGCGGGTAGCGCCGCGTCTGGCGACTGGTCACGATGTCAACCGCGACGGACTTCCTGGCGCTCGAGATAACGACTGCGCGTCTGCAATCGTTCGAAAATTTCGTCAGCATGCAAAATCGTGCGCTATCGCAGATGCCGTGCCCCCTTCGATTAATCAGCTTTTCATACCCGGGCAGAGTCAGGAACTCGACGAATTCGTCGTCCGTGGTGATTTCGTCGAACAGCTGACGTGCCGTTTCGAACTTGTCTCCGGGAAAGCGCTTCACTTTCGCCCAATTCTTCCTCGAGCACGCTGCGAAAAAGCTCCTTCGTCACTTTGCGCCCGTCGTCCAGCTTGCCTTCGCGGATGCCGAATCCATTGCCAGACCTGCGCGCGCGAAATTTCCGAGGTGGCGGCGTCTTCCATCAGATTAAACAACGGCACCGCGCCGTGACCGCGCAGCCACGCTTCGAGATATTGCATGCCGACGCTGATGTTCTGGCGCAAACCCGCCTCCGTGATCGGTCCGCTCGGACCGAAATCGAGCAGATCGCTCGCGCAGCACATTCACGTCGTCGCGCTTGCGATCGATCTGGTTAGGCTGCGGCATCCTGGCGTTAAAGGCCTCGAGCGCGAGCTGCACCATCCCGGGGTGCGCCACCCAGGTGCCGTCGTGGCCGTCGCCCGCTTCGCGTTCCTTGTCGGCCCGCACTTTCGCAAACGCCTCTTCGTTCGCCGCCGGATCATTCTTCACCGGGATCTGCGCCGCCATTCCGCCCATCGCGAAGATGTTCCGCCGATGACAGGTCTTGATGCAGAGGAGCGAATAGGAATGCATGAAATGCGTCGTCATCGTGATCAGCGCGCGATCGGCGAGGAGGAAATCGGGTTTGTTCCGGAAACGTTTGATGCAGGAAAAAATGTAATCCCAGCGACCGCAGTTCAGTCCGGCGGAATGGTCGCGCAGCTCGTAGAGAATCTCGTCCATCTCGAACGCGGCCGGGATCGTCTCGATCAGGACGGTGGCGCGGATCGTCCCCTGCGGAATGCCCAGCTCGTCCTGCGCGAGTTTGAAAGCGTCGTTCCAGATCCGCGCTTCGAGATGGCTCTCCAGTTTCGGGAGGTAAAAATAGGGGCCGGTGCCGCGCGCGAGCAGCTCTTTGGCGTTGTGGAAAAAATAGAGCCCGAAATCGAAGAGCCCGCCCGGCCACCGGTTCGCCGTCGACGAGCAATGTTTCTCGACCAGATGCCAGCCGCGCGGCCTAACGAGCAGGACCGCCAGCTTCTCGCCGAGCTTGTATTCCTTCCCGTCCGGATTGGTGAAAGTGATGGTGCGCCGGATCGCGTCGCGCAGGTTGATCTGGCCTTCGACCATGTTTTCCCAGGTCGGCGAGTTCGCGTCCTCAAAATCGGCCATGAACATTTTCGCGCCGGAGTTGAGCGCGTTGATCACCATCTTGCGATCGGTCGGCCCGGTGATCTCGACGCGGCGATCCTGCAGATCCTGCGGGATCGGCGCGCAGGTCCAATCGCCTTCGCGGATCGCTTTCGTCTCCGGCAAAAAATCGAGCGTGCCGCCGGCATCGAGCACCGCCTGGCGTTCCTGACGGCGGTCCAGACATTCCAGCCGCCGCGCATTGAAAGCGCGTTGCAGTTTCGCCACGAAATCGAGCGCCTCGGGAGTAAGAATTTCGCGGAAAGCGGGAGTGATCTCCCCTGTTACGCGGACGTGATCAGTATCTGTCATAACAACCGAATAGATTTCATCGCGGAAGTCCTGCCTTCCGCACGCCCTAATACGAACACGTTTTCGCGTGCGCCGCCAGCTTGGGAGTTCGATCTGACGGCCCCAGCCGGCTTCGCATTGCCGCTTGAGAATTTCGTTCTAGTCTGCGGGATGAAATTTCTGCCGATCGCCACGCTTCTTCTCACTTTGGCCGCGCCGCCGGCCGCCCGCGCAGACGAAACCCTTGCCAAACTGGCCGACCAGGAGCTGCCGTCGTTGCTCACGATTTACAAGGACGTGCACAGCCATCCCGAGCTTTCGACCCAGGAAGTACGGACTTCGGAGCTGGTGGCAAGGGAACTGAAAGCGGCCGGGTGCGACGTGACCGATCACATCGGCAAATACAAGAATCCCCGGGAAAAGGGCTACGGCGTCGTCGGGGTAATGAAGAATGGTGACGGGCCGATCGTGCTCGTGCGCACCGACATGGACGCGCTGCCAGTGCAGGAGGAAACCGGCCTGCCCTACGCGAGCACGGTGACAACAAAGAACGAAAAGGGTGACCAAGTCCACGTGATGCACGCCTGCGGTCACGACGTGCACATCGCCACCTTCATCGGCGTGGCGCGAGCGCTCGCGAAGCTCAAGGATCAATGGCACGGCACGATCCTCTTCGTCGCGCAGCCCGCGGAAGAACTCGGCACCGGCGCGCGCGCCATGTTAAACGACGGGCTCTACCAACGTTTCGGGAAACCGAATTTCGCGCTCGGTTTTCATGACAATGCACAGATGGAGATCGGCCACATCGGCGTCACGCCGGGCTACACCTACGCCAACGTCGATTCGGTTGACGTGACCGTGCACGGCGTCGGCGGCCACGGCGCCTACCCGCACAAGACAAAGGACCCGATCGTCCTTTCGGCCGAGATCATCAACATGTGGCAGACGATCGCGAGCCGCGAGGTCAACCCGATCGATCCAGTCGTGATCACGGTCGGCTCGATCCACGGCGGGACGAAGCACAACATCATCTCGGACGAAGTGAAGATGCAGCTCACCGTCCGCACCTATAAGAAAGAGGTGCGCGACCAGGTGCTGGCCGCGATCGCCCAGATCGCCAAAGGTTGCGCGATCGCGGGCGGCTGGCCGCAGGACAAGATGCCGGATGTGCACGTACGCGAGGATGAATTTACTCCTTCCACCTACAACAACCCGGAGCTGACAACCCGGCTGCTCCTCGTCTGGAAGAAATCGTTAGGCGAGCAAAACGTTCGAGATCATCGACCCGACGATGGGCGGCGAGGATTTCTCCGAATACAGCCTGCCGGATCATTCGATTCCGGCCGTCGACTTTCATGTCGGTGCAGTTTCTCCAGAAAAAATTGCGGCCTCGAAAAAACCCGGCGCGGCACCCCTCCCGAGTCTGCACTCGAGTAAATTCGCGCCAGTGCCCGAGCCGACGATTCGCACCGGCCTGATCGCGATGACAAGCGCGGTGCTCGATTTGATGAAGAAGTAGGGCCGCTCGTTATTTCCGGGGAGCCTGCTATTTCACACGCACATTTTTGCGCAGATAGGTCGGCACATCGAGATCCTGGCCTTCCACGATTGTCGGCTCGCTTTTTTCGAAGCGCCCTCGCGTGACCGGCTCGAACTGCATCACTTCCTGGCGCGCCTGAACGTATTTGTCTTTCTTTGCGGGTAACGACTTTGGCGCAGCGGGCTCGAGCGGGACGACCTCCGGTTCGCGGATCGGCGCAGGCTTTCTCTCCTTCCGAGCCGGTGGTCGCGGTGGAGCGATCTCCGCTGCCGGCGGCGTAACTTCCGCCATTTCCTCCGGCAGGTCGTCGGCGATCGTTTCTGTCGGCAACTCTGAGTTGCTTGCGGCAACCACCTCTGGGGGAACCGGAGTCGCATATTCGGTCGTCGGCGAAATCATTCCCGGCATGGGCGGGGCCGGGGGCTCGACGTAAGAGCGGCGCTACGGCCGCGATGGGCGTCGCCGTGCGCATCGGCGGCACGGACGATGCGGGTTGCGCCGGGTCCTCCGCGGAAATTGAACTGATCAGCGTTACACTCAAACGGTTCCCCATTTTTCCATCCACCGAGGTGCCGAAAAGAATCTGGGTATGATCTTCGACATGCCGGTTGAGTTCCTGCATCACGATCTCGACTTCGGTCAGGGTCATGCCCGGGCCTCCGGAAATTTGCACCAGCACATGGTTGGCATCGCTCAGCATCTTGCCGCGATTCATGAGCGGATTTTTCAGGGCAAGAGCGAGCGCTTCGTGGGCCCGGTTGTCGCTGTCGGATTCGCCGTAGCCGAAAAGGCAGCGGCTGTTTTGACTGCGCAGCGCGGCGAGCAACTCGTCGAACCCGATCCGGATCAACCCAGGGCGCCTGACGACGTTGATGATCGCGCGCACGCTCTGACTGATGGTGGTGTCGGCGACGGCGAAGGCCTGATGAATCCCCGCTTTCGGCAAAACGATGTCGCCCATCCGATCGTTCTCGAAACAAATGACCGCGTCGGAAACGCGCTGCAATTCCTGCAACGCCTCCATCGCCTGGGCGACGCGGCGTTTGCCTTCGAAGGCGAAGGGCAAGAGTCGCGAAAGTAAGGACGAGCGCGCTACTCTCACGCGCCATTTGCGCGACGCAGGGAGCCGCGCCGGAGCCGGTCCCGCCACCGAGCCCGGCGCAGACAAAAACCATCCGCGCACCCTGTATTGCTTCGCGCAGTTCGTCGGCCGATTCCTGGGCGGCGTTGAATCCCAACTCCGGATCCCCGCCGGCCCCGAGACCGCGCGTAACCTCGCGGCCGATCTGCACCTTGTGGGTGGCGACCGAGCTGGCGAGCGATTGCACGTCAGTGTTGACCGCGATCATTTCGGCGTGCTCCATCCCGTCGAGCACAATGCGGTCAAGCGCATTCGCGCCCGCGCCTCCCACGCCGATGATTTTGATGGCGAGATCGTCTTCTTTCTTTTCCGGCAGGCTGTAGTTGCGGCTGAGTTGGATCATAAGTTTGGCTGTTCGTTAGGCAGACGCGTTTGCCCTGGGAGGACGCATCCGAACTTCTGTCATCCCGATCCGCCGAAGGACGGAGAGGGACCTCGCAAGCGACGCGCGGCGTTGCAAATTCATGCATCGCCCGAGATGGCTTGCGAGGTCCCTCGCGGCGCTCCGCTGGCTCGGGATGACAGAATGAGAGAGCGCTGTCAGGTTCATCGCATTCCCTGGAAAAATTTCCCGAAGATCCGGCCCAGACCGCTGCGCCGCGGGCGATCGGCCTGCACCGCCTGGGCATACTTGATCAGCCCAATGGCGGCGGAGAACTGCGGATTTTCGAACGCGCTCGTCAGGCCGGACATGGTCTGGGCGTGGCAGACGCGGGCCGGGATGCCGAAGACATCCTCCGCCAGGTTGTCGATCCCGTTGAGCTGGCTGCAGCCGCCGGTGATGAAAATTCCCTCGCCGAGATAATTGAGAAACGGCTCGTCCTCGAGGCCGCGCTTGAGGAGCTCAAAGGTTTCGCGCAGCCGCAGGTGGATGATCGTGTTCAGAGTCTCGCGCTCGACTTCTTTCCCGGCGAAACCGGAGTCGTCCTTCAGCAGCACCGTTTCGCCCGGGAGGCAATTGCCGAGGACCGCGCTCCCCTCCTCGATCTTGAGTTTCTCCGCGCGCGTCATCGGAATGCGCAGGCCCATCGAGATGTCGTTCGTAATGTGATCGCCGCCGACTGCGAGCACGCCGCTCTGCTTTACCGCGCCGTCGACATAGAGCACGTAATCGGTCGTGCCGCCGCCGATATCGATGACGAGCGCGCCGAGATTTTTCTGGTGCTGGGTGAGGACGACCTGGGCGGAAGCGAAAGCCGTGAAGACCACATCCTCGACATCGAGCGGCAGTTCCTTCACGCACCGGATGGAGTTCTGAATCCGGTTCCGCACGCCATGAATGATGTGGAAATCGGCCTCCAATCTCTGGCCCAGCATTCCCACCGGACTGAGCACGCCATCCTGTCCATCGACGTGATAACTTTGGATGATCGAATGGAGGAACGCGTTCTGCGCCGGGATGCTGACCTCGCGCGCGTTGATCTTCACATCCTCGACATCCTGCTCGTCGATCTCCTCGCGATCTTCCGGGAGCGTGACGCAGCCGCGATTGTTGAAGCTCTGAATATGCGCGCCGGTGATGCCGACGTAGACGCTTCGAATCATGATGTCGCTTTTCTCTTCCGCGTCGACGACCGCTTCATGGACGCACTTCATCGCGGTCTCGAAATCGACGATCTCGCCCTTGCGCACGCCGCGCGAGGGCGCCTGGCCGACCCCGAGAATTTTGATCGTGCCGTCGGGCTTTCCTTCGCCCACGACGACGCAGATTTTCGAGGTTCCGATTTCGAGACCGACCATCAAGTTGCTGCTAGCCATGCCATTGCCTTCCTGATTAAAACGCTGAACTGGGATCGCCTTCCGCACCGGCATCGGCGCAGGCCTGGAGTGGAATTTTTGCACGCCCGGGCTGTAGGGCAGTGCTTTTCTGATCGGCGGGTGTACGGCCTCCGCCTTGCGGATTTCCGGTTCGTGCGCGGTATCTTTGGCTTCGTCGGGTGCGCCTTTCGTTTCGGCCTCTGATTTTGGCGCGGGCCCCGGCTGCAGCTCGGAGATAATCTCGGCGGCGGGCTGGGCAAAAGTCACCGGCGTATTGCGCGCCACGAGCAGGTTCACTGTTTCGATTGGCCGTCCGGAATCATCGCTGTAAACAAGTAACTGCTCGAGTCGCTGCATCTGGGTCTCGAGATGATCGAAACCGAACATGACCTGGGTGTGGTTCTTGTCCGCCACTAGCAGGCAATAACCTTTCGAGACATCCACCTCCCGAATCTGAAAACGCGTCTGCATGAAGCTCGTTGTCGTTAGGCGGAGAAGCTCGAGCGCCGCTTTTGCTTCAAAAGAATCGACCGCTTTGCCGGGGACAAGCGCCTCGCTCGAACAGCCCGTGATGAGGGGCAGAGCAAGATATTCCGGGAGCAATTTCTTTTCCCTCATCAGGATCCCACGCGCGTCGACCAGAAAAGCGGCGTCGGAAACGAATGGATCGACCACCGTCTTTTCACTCGTGATCCAGGCGATCGGCTTCCGCTCTGTGATTGTGATATCGATCTCGTTAGGCATCTTCCGCTCCACCTGCACCTCATCGACCTGCGCGAGTTGCTGCAGCCGGTCGTGCACCCAGGCGAGGTTGACGGAAAAAATGTTCAGCCCTTCATGCAGTTCTGCGGACTTCAGGACCTGATCGCGCTGCAGCGTGCCGTCGGTCCGGATCGCGATCGTGCTCAGACGATAATCGGGGTTATCGAAAAAGAAGCGCTGCAAGCCCGCCTGCACGCCATAGTAGCATCCGGCGACAAGCGCGATCACAAGCACGACCCGGGAGAGGGCGACAAGGATGCGGCGGTTGCGATGATGCGAGGCGCGGCGGGCCCGCACCTTGACGTCGAGCAGATGCTGTTGCCGGCGCTGGCGCGGATTGGAGACCCGGCGGTTTCCGTTTCGAGGCTGATTCTTCTTTGGTTTCGCTCTCATTTTTTCGGCGGTCTCGCGGCCAGCGAAAGCTCAATGATTCGCGCGCAAAGCTGCCCGATAGGTGATCCCGGCGACCGCCGCGGCCTCCGGAAGCAGGCTCGCCTCGGTCATGCCCGGAATGGTGTTGATTTCGAGAACAAACGGTTCGCTCCGCTCCGAGAGCATGATGTCGACGCGCGAGTAAACCTTTAAGCCTAACGATTGGCAGGCGAGCAAGGCGAGGTCCTGAATCCGGCCCGTCAGGTCGCCCGGGATTTCGGCCGGGCACACATGCTGCGCGCCGCCGCCGCCCTGCGGGTTGAGGAACGGATATTTGTTGTTGAAATCGTAGAAGCCGCTTTTGGGAATAATCTCGAGAACCGGGAGTGCCAGATCGCCGAGCACGCCAACGGTCAGCTCACGACCGGGAATGAATTGCTCAATCAGGAGTTCGTTGTCGTATTTCGCGGCTTCGGTTAGCGCGGGCGCGACCTGGCTCTGTTCCTTGACGATGTAAACGCCAACTGTCGATCCCTGGCGCGGCGCCTTTATCACATAGGGCAAGCGGAAGGGTCGGCCGCTGGCCACCGTGGATGACTTCCCAGGGAGGCGTGGTCACGCCGTGCTGGGTGAATTTTTCCTTGGAGGGGATCTTGTCGAAGGCAAGGCGGCTTTCGGCCACGCCTTCGCCGGTGTAGGGGACGCCACGGTCTTCCAGGATCTGCTGCACCTGGCCGTCTTCGCCGAAGGTGCCGTGCAAGGCGATGAAGGCCAGCTCGGTCTCGTCAGGCAAGACCAAGTCGGCGTCCTTGACGTCGACTTCGGTGACTTCCGCGCCTAACGACCGGAGCGCTTTTGCGACACCGGCGCCGGTCACAAGCGAAACCGCGCGTTCCGAACTGGGGCCGCCTTTCAGGACGGCGATTTTTTTGCCACGAAGATCGATCATGCTTCCTCCCCTACGATTTGCACTTCGGTCTCCAGTTCGATTCCGCGCCTTGTTCGCGCAGTTTCCTGAATCTTGCCGATCAACTCCAAAATCTCGGCTGCGGTCGCGCCGCCTTCGTTAACGATGAAATTGCCGTGCACTTCCGAGACCCTGGCATCGCCCACCCGCGAACCTTTCAAGCCGAGTTCGTCGACCAGTTTTCCCGCCGGGCAGCCAGCTGGATTTTTGAAAATGCAGCCGGCACTCTTCGCGCTCGGTTGGGTCGTGCGGCGTTTCTCCTGCGATTCTTCCAACCGTCTCACGATCTCCTCCGGTGAACATTTTTCGCCGCGAAAAACGGCCGCGACCGCAAAGTTTTCCTCGAGCGCCGGGACGTGCCGATAATGCACTTCCATTTCCGCGGGAGTTTTTTCATGCGCCACGCCTTCGCGGTCGAGGTAACGCACCCGCACCACTTGATCGAATGTCTGGACGCCCATCGCGCCCGCATTCATCCGCAGCGCGCCGCCGACCGCGCCGGGAATTCCCTCCATCCATTCGAACCCGCCGATGCCCGCGGCTTTGCCGGCGTAGGCGATCTGTTTCAGCTTCGCGCCAACCCCGGCAGTGATCTCGAGCCCGGACACTTCGACTTTGTCGAATTCACCACCGCTCGGATGCACCACGACGCCGCGAATTCCACCCTCGCGCACGAGCAAATTCGAGCCGCGGCCGATGACGAAGAGCGGCAGATTTTCGCGGCGACAAAACCGGATCAATTTCGCAAACGCTTCCTCGGTTCGCGGCTCGACCCAGAACTGCGCCGGGCCGCCGACGCGCAGGGTGGTGTGTTTCGCGAGCGGCTCGGACAACCTGACCTCGCCCTCCGGCCCGACGATCTCCTTCAACTTTTCCGCGACGACCAGCTCGGCCGCGAGCTTGGCCAGCTGCTCGTGCACGTTGCCGGCGCCGAGGCTAAGGACGAGATCGCCCTCGGCGAGCATCCGGCCGACGTCGCGATGCAAGCGGTCGAGCCGCGGCTGATACGAAACCGCGCGATGACCATGCTGCGAAATCGCGTCGGCGATCGTCTGCCCGGTGATACCCGGGCAGCGCCGCTTCGCTCGCGGCGTAAACGTCGGTGATGACGACCTGATCGGCGTCATCAAACGCCCCGCCAAATTCGCGTCTGCAACGCCTTGGTCCGCGAATAACGATGCGGCTGGAACATCGTCAGGACGCGTTTGCGCCCGGCCGAACGCGCGGTCGCGAGCGTGGCGCGGATCTCGGTCGGATGATGCGCGTAATCATCAACGAGGAGAAAGCGATCGCTCTGATATTTGATCTCGAAGCGGCGGCGCGCGTGACGAAATGTGCCTAACGACTTGGCGATTTTCTCGAACGGGACGCCGAGCTCCGTGGCGAGCGCGATGACGCCGAGCGCGTTGCTGACGTTGTGCCTGCCCGGCACATTCAGAGTGGCCGTCGCCGAGCTTTTCGCCGCCGCGCTGGACGGCAAAAGGTCGCGGCAAAATCGTGCAGCTCGAGTCCAGTCGCCCGATAGCGCGCGGCTTCGCCGAAGCCGTAGGAGATCGCCCGCCGCGCAAGCTCCGCAGATTCGCGCCGCGTGCGGATCGTCCGCGCAATAGAAAACCGTGCCTTTCGTCTGGTCGAGCAACTTCCGGAAGACCTCCTCAATCGCCGCGAGGTCCTCGTAATAATCGAGATGCTCCTCCTCGATATTCAGGATGATCGCGTGCTCGGGATGGAAAAGCTGCAGCGTGCCGTCGCTCTCATCGCCTTCCGCGACGAAATATTCGCCTAACGGATCCCAGTGCGCGTTGCTCCCGAGAATCGGAATTTCCGCGCCGACGTAATGCGACGGATGCAATCCGCCGCCGCGCAGAACGTGCGCCGCCATCGCCGCCGTCGTCGTCTTGCCGTGCATCCCGGCGATGATGATCCCGCGTTTGCCGAGCATGATCGCGGCCAGCGCTTCGGCCCGCCGAATCGCCGGAATTTTTCGCACCCGCGCTTCGACCAGGATCGGGTTGTCCGGCCTTGATCGCGGAGGAAAAAATAATCAGCTCTGCGTCTCGCGCGTCCTCCGCCTGATGGGGTGAAGAGAAACGCAATCCAAGTTGCGCGAGCCGTTCCGTCTCGAGCGTGCGCGCCTTGTCCGATCCGCGCACATCGTGTCCGAGTTCGAGGAGGAGCGCAGCGATGCCGCTCATCCCGCTGCCGGCCACGCCGATCAGATGGATGGCGTGCCGCTCCGCGGTGAGAAATTTCTGAAGATCAAGATCAGGCGGCAACGGCGTCATTTGGCTGACTGTATTTCTCCATCGTTTCGACGATCAAAGTGGCCGCTTTTTTGGGGGCGAGCGCCGCGGCACCGTCTGACATGGTGCGAAGCAGGTCGCGATCACTCAAAAGATCGCGAATCTTTGTCGCAAGAAGATCGCCGGACAACTCCGATTCTTTCACCATCACAGCGGCTTTTCCCTTCACGAAAATCTCGGCATTGCGCGTTTGGTGATCGTCGGCCGCATAGGGATAAGGTACGAGCAGCGCGGGCAGAGCGAAGGTCGCGAACTCGGCCAGACTCGAGGCCCCGGCCCGGGCGATCACGAGATCCGCTGCGCTATAGACTTCCTCCATTTGGTGGTGAAATGCGACCACATGCGCCGGGATGTTTTCGCGCCGGTAGTTGTCCTCCAGCAAACGCGCGTCGCGACTGCCGGAAAGGTGAATCACCTGGAGCGACAGGCCTTGCAGCGACGGCATTGCCTTGATCAACGCCTGGTTGATTCCACTCGCGCCCTGGCTGCCACCCATCACGAGCAAGGTCGGGATCTCCGGCTGGAGGCCAAACTTTTCGAGCGCTTCGTTGCGATCGATTCGCCGGAGGCTGGAACGAATGGGTGTGCCGGTGAATTCGGTGTGCGCTTTCGGAAAAAACTCGGCGCACTCCTTGAAACCAAGCAGCACGGCACGAACAAAGCGCGCCGTGTGACGATTCGCCTTGCCGGGGATGGCATTCGACTCATGGATGAAAGTCGCGACGCCGCGCATCCGTCCGGCTACGATTGGCGCGGTCGAAGTAAAACCGCCCATCCCGAGCACGACGTGCGGCTGGAATTTGCGGAAGATCGCCCGGCAAAGCGAAAGACTCTCGTTGAAACGCCTGACGAAGGCCAGAATCGCGGGCGAAAAGGGCGATGGCAGCGCCACGGTCGGAAGTTTCTCGTAGCGAAATTCCGTGCGCCCCTCGACCGCGAGAGTGTCGACTTCCTTCTCGGAGATGAAGAGCAGCACCTCGTGCCCGCGCGCCTGCAATACTTCGGCTACGGCCAAACCGGGAAAGAGATGCCCGCCTGTTCCGCCACATGCGATAACCGCGTTCATGAGCTGCTCCGCTGAAGTGCCACCACGAAGGACACGAAGAAAGGCGAGGTTCCGACGAAGAAACCCGCCGTTCCTCTTCGTGAGCTTCGTGTTCTCCGTGGTGACGATTCCATTTCAGATCCTCGGCGTGACGCGGACCCGCATCGCCATTTCCTTTCTCGGCGCGGGCTCGAGCACGCCCTGTCGGTAGATGTTTAAGAGAAGCCCAACTCCAAAAAGCGCCACCACAAGATTTGAACCGCCGTAGCTCACGAAGGGTAGCGGCAGGCCCTTGTTCGGCAGGAGCGAGGTCACGACCCCGATGTTGATTGCGGCCTGGAATCCAAGCAGCGACACGATCCCGCTCGCGAGGAGCATTCCAAAGCGGTCGCGCGCGTGCAGCGCGATCGTCATACCGCAAATGATGATGAGAACGAAAAGGAAGACGACCAGCAGGCTAAAGCGCAGCCCGAGTTCCTCGCCGACAATGGGAAAAATGAAATCGGTGTGTGCATACGGCAGGTAGGACATCTTTTGCCGCCCGTTGCCGAGCCCGAGACCTTCGATTCCTCCGCTGCCCCAGGCGATCAGGGCCTGCATCTGCTGCAGGCCCGCCGTTAGCTTGTACTGTTCGGGATGGAGAAAGGCAAGGAGCCGGCTGTTGCGCTCTGCGATATGGGTCGCGAGATAAAGAATGGTGCCGATTCCGCCTAACGAGAGCGTGCCCAGAAAGGCGAGATTGGTTCCAGCGATGAACATGACGACAAAGGAAGTGGCGCCGATCAAGACGGTGGTGCCGAGATCAACTTCGGTGATGATGAGGGAGATCAGCAGACCAACGATTGCCATCGGGAAAACGAAACCGCGCCAAAGCTGTTTGCTTTCCGTCTCATAGCGGGAAAACCAGAAGGCGAGAAAAAAGACCGCGGCGATTTTGGCGAACTCCGACGGCTGACAGGTGATGCTGTGATAGGCCAGCCAGCGCCAGGAGCCATTGATTTTGTGCCGGAAAGGCGGGAGAAAACAAAGCGCCAGACCAACCAAGGCGAGGGTGAACCAGACCCACCAGGTGCGCTGCCAGAAGTGATAGTCGACCAGCGCGGCGACCACACAGGCAACCATCCCGATCCCAAGCCAGATGGCGTGCCGGCGGAGGAAGTAATAGACGTCGTTGTGGCTGTCTCTGGCAAACGCTCCGGTGCTGAAAAGAATCACGATGCCCAGGGCGAGCAAGCCAAGGACAGCGAGAAACAGAATGTAGGCGCTCTTGCGGTGCATCGGTAGTAGGTTCGTTAGGCGAAGTCCGTCTGATTCGGTCCCATGGCTAGTCCGATTTGCGTTTCGCCGTCGCTTCCTGCTCCGGGATGTGCAGCTTTTGGCCGATCTGTAGTTTGCGCGGATCGGTGATTTGGTTCAGCTCGAGGAGCGCTTCGTATTTGACGTGAAGATGGCGCGCGATCGTGACCGGGTTATCGCCTTTCACCACGGTGTAGATCTTGCCCGAGTCAGGCACCTTCGTTGTCTTCGCGGTCGGTTTGGGCGGATCTGCGGTTTTGGCCGACTCGACGGTTTTCGCCGGCGCCTTCGTCTCGCTCTTCGCCGCGACCGTCGTGATTTCGTTAGGCGCGTTCGTCACCGAATCAGTCGTCGTGCTTGCTGAAGGTGGATCCGCCGGCGCGGGGGCGGCCGTTTCCGCGACACCAGCGGTCACCCCCTCACGAGTTTTGATCGTGTTAAAGGCAATAATCCCGGCGACGGCAACAATGTGCAGCACGAGCACGATGAGCAGGGCGCGCGACAATTTCATGTTCGGCTCCGACATCTCTTCGTAGTCCATCCCGTCGGGAAGCCCCATGGCGCGCGAGCGACGC
The DNA here is from genome assembly GCA_963738045.1 of uncultured Verrucomicrobiae bacterium. Lineage (GTDB taxonomy): Bacteria > Verrucomicrobiota > Verrucomicrobiia > Chthoniobacterales > UBA10450 > Palsa-1392. The sequence continues at coordinate 344,184 of CAVTUX010000005.1, forward strand.
GCCGTGGCAGCGTGAAGTTTCTTTCGCTTGATGATCGATGGCATTTTCATGGTTTTTGGTCGCGTAAGCCGCGCACCAGGGCGCGGAATTGATCGCCGCGGTCGGCGTAGCTTTTAAACATGTCGAAGGAGGAAGTGCCGGGGGAGAAAAGGACCGTCTCGCCCGGCTGAGCGATCGCCTGGGCACGTTCGACGGACGCGCCTAACGATGAAGCGACCTCGCATTCCGTCGCCTCGCTCCAGTCGTGCGCGACGCGCTGCCCGATCTCGCCGATTAGAATCGCCCGGCGCACCTTGCGCGCCACGAGGGGTGCGATCGAATCGAAGGCGAACCCCTTGTCCTTCCCACCAGCGATGAGAACGATCGGTTTGGTCGCGCTGAGGAGCGCCTTTTCCAGCGCATCGAGATTGGTCGCTTTCGAGTCGTTAATGTAATCGACGCCGTCAATCGTGCGGATGAGCTCAAGGCGGTGCAACTGCGCGCGGTAAGCGCAAAGCGGCGGCACCATTTCCTCGAAGCTGAGCCCGCGCGCGCGGCCAATGGCGAGCGCAGCCATCATGTTCTCGGCGTTGTGCGGCCCGCGGAGCTGCGCCTCCGCCAGGTTCAGCACCGGCTTTTGTCGATAGAGAATCCAGCCGTCGCCTAACGAAAAATCCCCGCCGTTTCTCCAGGCGCTGAAGGTGGTGACGCGCGCCTTCAAACCCGGCAGATCTTCGGAAGCGTTGATTACCGCGGTGTCGTCAGCCGTTTGATTTTCGAAAATGCGCAGCTTGGCTTCGTGGTATTCGCGGATCGAGCGGTAACGATCGAGATGATCCGGCGCAAAATTGAGCCAAACGCTGATCTCAGGATGAAATTCGCGAATCGTCTCGAGTTGAAACGAACTCACTTCCACGGTCAGGACCGCGAGATCGTCGTTTTCGCGCGCCGCTTCCACGAGGGGTTTGCCGATGTTCCCACAGGCGACGGTGCGTTGCCCACAGGCGTTGAGCATTTGGGCGCTCAGCTCGGTCGTGGTCGTTTTGCCGTTGGTGCCAGTGATACCGATGACGGGGACGCGACAAAACTGCCAGCCCAGCTCCAGCTCGCCGATTGTCGGGATATTCTTGCGCGAGAAATTGCGGGCCAACGCCAGCTCGGGATCAATCCCCGGGCTGTAAACCCCGAGATCGTAGACCGTCGGATCCTCCTCCGCCAACGGACCGCAGAGCAGGTAAACGCCGCGCGCACGCAGCGGCTCGAGACCGGCCAGTTTTTCCTCCGGCGCGCTGTCAAGCATCGTGACCTTCGCGCCTTCCTCAGCGAGCAAAAGGGCGGCCGCTTTCCCGCTTCGGCCGGCGCCGAGGACCGCGACGTTTTTGTTTTTGTAATCGTGGCTCATCGCAGTTTGAGAGTGGCCAGACCGAGGAGCGCGAAGACGATCGAAAGAATCCAGAACCGGACGATCACGGTATTCTCCTTCCAGCCACTCAGCTCGAAGTGATGATGAATCGGCGACATGGCGAAGAGCCGTTTGCCGGTGAGTTTGAAGCTCAACACCTGGAGGATGACGGAGACGGCTTCGATCACGAAAACGCCGCCCACGACCGTGAGGAGCAGTTCCTGTTTACAACAAATCGAAACGACTCCGATCGTCCCTCCGATCGCGAGCGAGCCGGTGTCGCCCATAAAGACTTTGGCCGGATGGCAATTGAACCAGAGAAAGCCGAGCCCGGCTCCAACGAGAGCCGCGCAAAAAACCGCCAGCTCGCCGGAGTAGGGATAGAACGGAACCTGGAGATATTGGGCGATGCGAAAATTGCCCGCCGCGTAGGTCGAGCAACGCATAAGCAAATGCGACCGTGATGGTGCAGCCGATCGCGAGTCCGTCGAGACCATCAGTCAGGTTGACCGCGTTCGAGGCGCCCGTGATAACGAAGGCGAAAAAGAAAAACGTAAACGGGCCCATGTTCACGATCACGGGAAGTTTGAAAAACGGCAGATAGAGCGAACGGGCCTGCACTTCGATAAGGGGATTGAAGAGGAAGAAAACGGTCACGATCCCGGCGAGCACGATTTGAAAAGACGAGCTTCAGCCGTCCGCTGATCCCGTCGGATTTCTTCTTCGTCACCTTGAGGTAATCATCGACGAAGCCGAGCGACGCCGAGGTAGACCATGCAGAAGAGGGCAAGCCAGACGAACGGGTTGTCAGGCCGCGCCCAGAGGAGAGAAGCGAACACAACCGAACCGATGACGAGCACGCCCCCCATGGTGGGCGTGCCTTGTTTGCCACCGTGCAGCTCGGCCAACTGGCGGACCTCGGAAGCGTTGCGGATCGGCTGCCCGATCTTCAGTGAAACCAGCTTCCGAATGATGTAGTTGCCAAAGAGAAGCGAGATCGCGAAGGCGGTGATTGCCGCCAGGACCGCGCGAAAGGTGACGTAGTAGAAAACATTGAAGCCTTTGAATTGCTCCGTCAGGCGATGCAGATAAAACATCATGACGCGCAGCGACTTTCCATCTGGCGTTTGGCGAATTCCTCCAGCACCCGCTCGGTCCGGGCGGAGCGACTACCTTTGACGAGGACGAGATCACCCGGGCGCGCGGTCTCGCAAAGCAGATCGGCCGCCGCCTCAGCCGAGGGGACGACGGCGATGTTCGTCAGGCCGGCAGCTTCCGCACCAGCTGCGATCTCTGCCGAGCCTTGGCCGAGTGTGATGAGGCGATTGATGCCTAACGACGCGGCCGCTTCGCCGACTTCCTGGTGACCTTTTTTGGCTTCCCTCCCAAGCTCGGCCATTTCTCCGAGCACGGCGATGCGCTGGCCCTCGGTGTCCAGTTCGGCCAGAGTGCGCAGAGCTGCCTTGGCCGAGTCGGGGTTGGCGTTGTAGCTGTCGTCGATGAACTGGACGCCATGGATCGTCTTGATCTGGAGACGCGCCTTGGCGAGGGGCGCGGCGGCGAGGCCGGCGGCACACTCCTCCAGGGAAAGCCCAAAGACACGTCCGGCCGCAACGGCGAGGAGGGCATTCTGCACCATGTGCAGGCCGGGCACAGGGAGGACCGCGTGACAGTGATGCGCGCCTTCCAAAATGGAAAATTCCGCGCCGCTCGCCGTCTGCACGATCTCGCGCGCCTGCAATTCGCCCTGGTCGATACCGGCGAAAACCACCCGGCCACTCGTTCGTTGCGCGATCGTCCGGGCAAAGTCGTCGCTGCTGTTCAAAATCAGGGTGCCGTTGGTGCCTAACGATGCCGCGAGATCGCCTTTCTCCTGCGCGATGGCGGCGCGCGATCCCAGGAATTCGATGTGTGCGACGCCAATGTTGGTGATGATGGCGACGTCGGGTTGCGCCAGTTGCGCGAGGCGGCGCGATTTCGCCCGGATGATTCATCCCGATTTCCCAGACCCCGATTTCATCCTCGGCAGTCGCCTCCGAGCATGGTGCGCGGCAGGCCAACGTGATTATTGAAATTGCCTTCCGTTTTCGTGACCGGGAAACGCCGGGCCAAAACCGAGGCGGTGAAATCTTTCGTGCTTGTCTTGCCATTGCTGCCGGTGATCGCGACGACTTTCAGGCCTAACGAGCGGCGGTAGTGGGCGGCGATCTGCTGGTAGGCGGCGAGCGTGTCCGCCACGCGCAGAAGCGCGAAATCGGGCGGAGTCTTGCCGCTCCATTTCGGCTCCACGATCGCACCAACGGCGCCGTGCACGAAGGCATCGTTGACGAATTTGTGGCCGTCAAAGTTTTCTCCCGCCAAGCGCGACGAAAAGGTCGCCGGGCCGGGTCGTGCGCGAGTCGGTACTGAGATGAGTGATCGGCGTTTCTCCCCGGCCGTTTTGTCTCTCGGCTCCGGCAAACTGCGCGATTTGGTCGATTGGAAGCGGGTCCATGATTAGAACGGCGTTCTCCGGATCTTGTTGCGACGCGTTGCGCTAATATTCATCGCTTAAAATTCCAATGGCCGGTTTTCCAAGGCGCGAAGGGCAATCTGACGATCGTCGAAGGGGATCGTGTGGTCGGCGAATTCCTGATAGGTCTCGTGGCCCTTTCCCGCGATGAGGATGATGTCGCGCGGTTGCGCGAGGGCGATGGCGCGGGCGATCGCTTCCGCGCGGTCCGGGCACGGTTTCGAAATTCGAGGAGCGAAATCCTTTTTTCACATCTTCAATGATGGCGAGCGGATCTTCCTTCCGCGGATTATCGGAGGTGATGATGCTGTAGTCGGCGTTCTGATCGGCGACCCGGCCCATGAGCGGACGCTTCTGTTTGTCGCGGTCGCCACCTGCGCCGAAAACTACGATGAGGCGGCGCGGTCCCAGCTCACGCAGAGTCTTGAGGACATTGAGGAGGGCATCGTCGCTGTGCGCGTAATCAACGAAGACCTGGAACTGGCGCTTCGCCGGGACGGCTTCAAGCCGCCCGGGAACCTGCGGCGCCTTGGCCAGGCTGAGAACAGCTTCGCGCAGATTGATGCCTAACGAATTGGCGGCGGCGAGCGCAGCGAGCGCGTTCGAAACGTTGAAGCGACCGATGAGCGGCACGCGCACGAGATAGATCTTGCCCCGCGCATCGAGCTGGAAGGAGGTGCCGCTGAACTCCGCGCGGTAATTCGAAGCGCGAAAATCAGCCCGTGCGCTCATGCCATATGTGACGACCGGCACGTCGTGGCCGAGACGGCTAACAAGCTTTTCGCCGTAAGGGTCGTCGATGTTGATCACAGCGCTCGCCTGCTTCTTGTTAGGCTGATTCTTCAGTCCCGTGAAGAGGCTGCGCCTTGGCCTCGAAGTAGTTCGCCATCGTCTGGTGAAAATCGAGATGGTCCTGGGTCAGGTTGGTGAAGACGGCGACATCCCATTCCAGCCCGCGCGTGCGCTCCTGCGCGAGAGCGTGCGAGGAAACTTCCATGACGGCCGCTTTGCAGCCGGCGCCGGCCATTTGCGCGAGCAATTCCTGGAGATCGAGCGACTCGGGCGTGGTCCGCGTCGCGGGCAAAACCCGCTCGCCGATTTCGTAGCGGACGGTGCCGATTAGGCCGCTGCGCAGCCCGGCGGTTTCGCAAATGTGCTTGATGAGAAAGGTGGTCGTCGTCTTGCCGTTCGTCCCGGTGACGCCGGCCATCTTCAGCCGCAGCGCCGGTTTTTTGAAAAAGGTGAACGCGAGATCCGCCAGGGCCACGCGGCTGTCCGCCACCACGAGCGAGGTGGCGCGGGAATGGGACTCCGGGCGTTCCACCACGATCGCCGACGCGCCTCTCTCGATCGCCTGTTCGGTGAACTTGTGGCCATCAAATTGCGTCCCCGCGGACGGCGACGTAGAGACCGTTCTTCTGCACTCGGCGCGAATCGTAAAAGATACCGTCGATCTCCGCGATCGAGAGGGCCGAGGATTTCCCGGACTGGAATTGATTCCGCGAGAATTTTGAGCTGCATGAGGCGTGGACACGCGAGGCGCGGGAACTTAGCGATGGGCATTAGTTAAGGCGACTCGTCCGGCCGCGGCTGGCGTTCCAATTTCCTCATGCGGCTCAAGATCGAGATACCGCGCCGCCTGTTCCGCGACGCGGGAAAAAATGGGTCCGGCGACCGTGCCGCCGTAGTTCAGATGCGGGTCCTTGGTGTGGGCGTCGTCGAGCACGACGAGACCGACAAAGGCGGGATTCTCGGAGGGAAGAAAGCCACTGAAGGAAACGACGTATTTGTCCTTTTCGTAGCCGCCTCCGGGCGCGGCTTTTTGCGCCGTGCCGGTTTTGCCGGAGACGGTGAAACCGGGCACGGCGGCTTCCGCGGCCGTGCCGCGCTTGCTCACCACGCCGCGTAAAGCGTAGGCGACCTCGGACGCAACCTGTGGTGAGATCACTTGCCTAACGATGGTTGGCTTAAGCGTGCTGATCGCGTTTCCCTGGTCGTCGACGATCGACTTGACGATCCGCGGTTGCACGAGCTTGCCGCCGTTCGCGATCGTCGCCATGGCCACGATCATCTGCAGAGGAGTGACGCCGACTTCCTGGCCCATCGGAATGCGGGTGATGGAAATCTTGCTCCAGCTCCTCGGCGGATGGACCATCCCGCGAATCTCGCCCGGCAGCTCGATCCCGGTGCGATCGCCAAAACCGAAGCGCCGAATGTATTCGTAAAACTTCATGCTCGCCCGAGCATGAACGCCATCTTGGCCGCGCCGATGTTGCTCGAGTGCACGAGAATGTCCTGCACGCTCAGATCGCCGTAGCCTTTGTGGCCGTGATCGTGGAGCGGGCGGCCGCCGACATTCCAGACGCCGTTCTCGCAGAAGATCATGGTGTCGAGCCGGACCTTGCTGTTCGTTGAGCGCGGCCGCGGCGGTGACGATCTTGAAGGTCGAGCCCGGCTCCATCATGTCGATGATGGCGCGGTTTTTCATCTGCTCCGGTTTCGCCTCGGCGCGGAGGTTGAGATCAAAGTTAGGCCGGTTCGCCATGGCGAGGATTTCGCCGGTCTGCGGGCGCATCAGGATGATGGTGGCTTTCTCCGGCGTGTATTCACGCATCGCCTCATCGAGCTCGTTCTCGACGATGGTCTGGAGATGCAGGTCGATCGTGAGGTGGACTTGGTAACCGTTGCGCGGCTCGTGTTCCAACCCGCGGTAGAGGACGATTTCGCGACCTTGCGCGTCGTGCTCGATGTAGCGATAACCGTCCTCCCCCCGCAGATATTGCTCCATCGACGCCTCGACGCCCTGGATCCCGTGATGCTGGAAATCAGTGAAGCCGATGACGTGGCAAAGCATCGGGCCGTTCGGATAAACCCGGACCGTGCCGCGCTCGCAACGAATGCCGCGCAGTTTCGCGCTCTTCAAGGCGTTCTCGAGAGCGCGCGCGTCGGCTTCCGGGACTTCCCGCTTCAGGACGATATAAGGCCGGCGGCTGCCGATCTTTTCCGCGATCTCGTTAGGCGGAAGGTGCAGCCGGTTGGCCAGAAGCGGGATGAGCGCGCCGGGGTCGTTGATCAGGGTGGCGTCGGCCACCACCGTCGCGACCGGGACGTTTTGCGCCAGCACTTCGTTCTGGGCGTCGTAGATCGCGCCGCGCTCCGCCGGGATAATGTCGCGCCCGACGTTCTTCTCCGCCGCGAGCTGGCTGTAATAATCGTGCATCACCATCTGGAGATAGATGAGGCGATAGGAAAAGATGCTGAAGAGGAGGGCGAAGAAGACGCAGACGAGGGCGCAGCGGGTGCGGCCGTTCCACTTCATTGTCGCGCCTCGCTGGTTGACCACCGGCTGCACTTCATCTTCACCGGTCGGCGCGGGCGGAGGAATTCAGCCTAACGATGCTCTGCTCCGTGATCGGGATCATCTTCAGGTAGCCTTCCTTCAACCGGCGTTGCAGCGCGGTGCGTGAAGTGAGCGCCGCGATCTGCACCCGGGCGTCTTCGTTCTGGGTGCGGGTGGCGGCCAGCTCCTGCTCGAGCGCGCTTCGCTGCACCCCCTGATGATGCAGCTGGACGGTGAGGTAGACGTAGCTCAGGCCGGTCGCGGCCAGGAAAGTCGATGATGACGATCCAGCGCGCGAGCGAGGGCGCGTCGATCGGGTTGAAAGTTTTTGCGCGCGGCGGCGGTTCATCCGATCCTTTCGGCGACGCGCAGCTTGGCGCTGCGCGAACGCGGGTTGGCGCGCTGTTCGACGGCATCCGGCTCGATCGGCTTCGGGGTGACGAGCCGGAGAGAAAAATCGGGATTCGGTCGCGGCTCGGGCCATTCCGGCCGGTCAAGCCATTCGCGGCTGCGATCGCGGAAGAAATTTTTCACGATCCGATCCTCGAGCGAATGAAAGGTGATGACCGCGATGCGGCTGCCGGGTTCGAGACGATTCGTCAGGGCAACAAGCCCGTCCTCGAGCGCGCCAAGTTCGTCGTTCACTTCCATCCGCAGAGCCTGGAAGACTTGCGTCGCCGGATGACGCCGGCCGTGCCGACCGACGATTTTTTCGATCGCCTTGGCAAGGGCGAGCGTTTCGCGAAAGGGCGTTTCCTTGCGCAACTTCACGATCTGGCTGGCGATGCGGCGCGCGGCCGGTTCTTCGCCGAGCTCGCGGAAAATGCGCGTCAGTTCTTCTTCCGGGTAGCTGTTGACGACTTCGGCCGCGGTCAGTTCCCGGCGCGGATCCATCCGCATGTCGAGCGGACCGTTGCGCATCAGGCTGAAACCGCGATCGGCGTTTTCCAGTTGCCGCGAGGAAACGCCGAGATCGAGCAAGGCGCCGCCGATTTGCGCGATCCCGAGTTCGTCGAGCACGCGGCCCGCGTCGCGAAAGTTGGCCCGGCGCAAAGTCACACGGCTCGCCAAAGTTCGTCTAGGCGATGGACGCGCGAATTCGAGCGCATCCGGATCCTGGTCGAGCGCGAGCACATCGGCGCCGGTGCTGCAGAATCGCTTCGGTATGGCCGCCGCCGCCGCAGGTCCCGTCGAGGATGAGCGAACCGGGTCGCGGCGCGAGCAGCTCGATCGTTTCGGTCGCGAGGACCGGGCGGTGATAACTGAGAATCTTCCATCTCGTGCGCCTCCTCTTCAATGAGCAGCGGGCCGGTCGCGAACCGGATCGGCCGTTCAAATAGCAACGCGTTCATCGGCGGTTTCGTTTCATCAAAGTCCGACCATGTTGGCCACATGCTGGTAGGTGGGATGTTCATCGGCGTGCGCGCGTTTCCGGCGTGCCAGGTTCCAGATTTCAAAACGGCCGCGGCCGCCGACGAGGGCGACCTCGCCTTTCAGGTCAAGCTGCTTGCAAAGATCGTCCGGCAGGAGAAGCCGGCCTTGTTTGTCGGACGAGCCATGCTGGGCCTGGGCATGAAGTTGCCGCAGATAGATGCGCAGATCGCGCGGCGAAACGCCCGGGAACATTTTCCGCCGCGGCACTGACCCGCTCGAATTCGTTAGGCGACATGACGAGCAGAAATTGACCGTTCGGCTCGGGGACCATGAGGAACTCATCGACCGCGCCGTTGCGCCGCCAGCGCGACGGAATCGTGACGCGATGTTTGTCATCGATTTGATGACGAAACTCGCCCGCGTAAAAAACGGAGTTGGTTAAGAGGCGAAGCCATGCGCAGGAGAATTAATCCAAATTAATCCACTTTCCCCCACTTTAAACCACTCGCATTTTCCCCGGTCAATAAAATAAATGCCGGTTTGCGCGCTTTTCTTTCGCCTCGTAAATTCCCGCCCCGCGCATGTTTTTGAAGCTTTGTCATCTCGCCACATGGTCTTTGTGCGGTTTCGGCGGTTTGACGGCAGTCGCTCAGACGGCAGACGACAGCGGTCCGCGTGACGGTGGCGATGAATCCGGACGGCTCGAAAACCGTTTACCAAACCAACGGCGCCAATCATCAAACGGTCGCGACCACGACCGGGGCCGAAGGCGAAGGCGCGCGGGAAAATCATCTACAAACTCGACGACGCCGGCCGCTACAAAGCGGCCAGGTCTTCGCGGCGAATGGCAACCTGCGTTTCAAAACCCTCTACGCCTATGACACGACGGGCAGATTGACCCAGGAAACGCAGCTGGCCAAGGACGATTCCGTGCGCAACAGGATCGTCTACAGCTACGACGCCGACGGACACCCAACCGGCTATGCGATCTATGATGGCGCCGGGCATTGATCGGAAGGACGACGGCGCAGAATGACGCGACTCGGTCGCAGCCCGTTGCGCCCGCCGCCCTGAGCGGAGCGCGTCGGGATGATTCGTTCACTCGTTAGGCCACGGGCGGCCCGCCAGCCGGCTTCGCCACTTGCCAGCAGTGGCAAAGAGAGTTATCAGGTCTCCGCATGATCGATTACATCCAGAAGGGTGGTCTGCTCATGTGGCCCATCCTGGTCTGCAGCATCATCTCGATCGCCGTTTTCGCAGAACGGCTCTTTTATTTTCATCGCGCGACGATTCACGTCGGCGAATTCCTCCAGGGACTCTCCAATCTCGTGCAGCGGCGCAATTTCGCCGAGGCCCTGCATGAATGCGCCGGCACGCCCGGCCCGGTGGCGCGGGTCATCCACGCCGCCATCATCCGGCATGAGGCGCCCGCGTGCCGAGCTGCGCGAGATCGTGCAGGAAGCCGGGCAACTCGAGGTGCCAAAACTGGAGCGCTTCCTCGGCGTGCTCGCGACCCTGGCTTATCTCGCGCCGCTCATTGGATTGTTAGGCACGGTCGCCGGCATGATCGAAGCGTTTGGGCTGGTCTCTTCCAACGGCGGTTATGCCACGGTGACTGAACTTTCGACCGGAATTTACAAAAGTCTTCTCACGACCGCCGCGGGCCTGGTCGTGGCGACGCCTACTTTTGTCGGCTACAGCTATCTTTCCTCGCGGGTGAACACCCTGATGCACGACATGGAGCGGGCCGGGATTGAAGTCGTCCACATGCTGACCGATCACGCGCCTTCCGCCGAGATCATCAGCTTTCGAGCAGGCGCAGGAAAAAAGCGCGGAGCGGCGCTTCGAGCGCTAGCGGTCGTGCTTCGTTCTCGCGCCTAACGAGAGATGAAACTCTCGCGAACCACCAGCATCAGCTTCGGCTGGCTCTACGTCTTTCCCCTCCTCGACGTTGTTTTTCTCCTTATCTTTTTCTTTCTCCTCAGCTCGAACTTCGTTCTCCAGCCGGGCATCTCGGTCACGGTGCCGTTCTCGCGTTTCACCCTCGGCCCGCAGCCGAACCAGCAAATCATCAGCATTACCGGCGGACCGAATCCGGCGATCTATTTGCGCGATCAAAAAGTCACGCTCGCCAGCTCGGCTCCGGCGCTCGACGCGACGAAGCGCGAAGGCCGTTCGGTCGTGATCAAGGCCGATCGGCTCGTTTCCTATGATCTCGTCATGGCGGTGACGAACGCCGCCCTCGAACGCGGCATTACCTCGGTCGCGCTCGCCACCACCCCGCAACAGTGAATGCGGCGAGCTACGCGCAACCCCACGGCGAGTCTGCTCTTTCATTGGGAACGGCCGCGCCGGCGCAAGGTCGCGATCGCCGGTTTTCTGCTCGCCTCGGCCAGCCCTGCACGCGCTTTGTTTTTATGTTTTCCAGGTCGTCTATCCGCCCGGCGATCTCGCTCCTCCCGCCGCCGGCGCAGGTGAGCGTGATCGCGCCGACCCCGCCGGAAGCGCGCACTTTTTTGAACTGGCTGGAGGCCGAAGATCCGGCGCTCGCTTCGCAAACCCAGCGCCCGGCGGACGCGCGCGCCTTTCAATTCCCGAAACTGGCGCACATTCCCTCCTACCTCGCGGTCCCGCCGAAGCTGAAAGAATTGCCGCCCGCAACACAGCGGTCGCACGCCGCGCCATCCGCCATGCCGCCGGCGCCGGTCCCGATCGCGTCCGCGGCAAATCCCGCGCCGCCGCTGACCGCGCCGACCGACCTTGCTTTTCTCCGGCGCGCTGGCGCGATCTGCCGGTCGCGCATCCGGATTTGAAATTTCACGCCTCGCTCCGGCGAGGCGCCGGAGAGCGCGCGCTTTCGCGTCGCGGTCGATTCGTTAGGCATCGTCCGCTACAGTTTCCTCGAGCAATCCTCCGGCGACGCCGCGCTCGATGAGCAGGCGCGGCAATATCTTGCGCTTTGCCGTTTCCAGACCCGGGCCGGACACTAACGCCGGGACGACGCGCTGACCTGGGCGACGGCGACCTTCGAATTCGGCACCGATCTCGACCATGCCGCCGAGCGCGGCGGAGCGCGCGCCGTGATCCGGGTCAGCCTCGCGGCGCTGGTCACGATTTATCTGCTGCTTTTTCTTGCGGCGGTTTTTCTCCTCTGGATATTTGGCGAGTGGAATCGTCGCCGCCGTGAGCAGCGGGCGCTGCGCTACCGGCTGCGGTGTGTGATTTGCGCCTTCGAGTTCGAAGACCGAACGCCGACGCTTCTGCCGCGTTGTCCGCGCTGCGGCAGCCTGAACGAACGTTTTAAACTGGATCGAATTTAATCATGGGAATGTGGATTGGCCGGAATCGAAAAGCGCGCGTGACCTATGGCTTCGACGAGATCGCTCTCGTCCCGGGGCGCGTGACGATTAACCCCAACGAAGTCGACATCACCTGGCGCCTGCCACGGCGCGATGCCGAGCCGCTCGAATTCAAGATCCCGATCCTGGCCAGCGCGATGGATGGCGTGGTCGATGTGCAGTTCGCGATCGCGATGGGAAAACTCGGCGGCCTCGCCGTCCTCAATCTCGAAGGCGTGCAGACCCGCTACAAGAATCCGCAGGAAGTCCTGCAGAAAATCGTCGACGCCGACAAGGCGGAGGTCACCGCGCTTTCTGCAAAAAATTTACCAGGAACCGGTGCAGGAAGATCTGATCGCGGCGCGCATTCGCGAGATGAAGGATGCGCGGCGTGCCGGTGGCGGTCAGCTCGATTCCGCAACGGGCGGAAAGTTTTGGCACGCATCGCGCAGGAAGCGGGCGCGGACATTTTCGTCGTGCAAAGCACCGTCTCGACCGTGCGCCACATCTCCTCGGAGTATAAGTCGCTCGATCTCGCGAAATTCTGCCGCGACATGCGCATCCCGGTCATCGTCGGCAACACCGTCGGCTACGATGCCACCTTCGAAATCATGGAATGCGGACCGGCCGCGGTCCTGATCGGGGTCGGTCCGGGCGCGGCCTGCACTTCGCGCGGCGTGCTCGGTCTGGGCGTGCCGCAGGTCACGGCGACGGTCGATTGCGCCGCGGCGCGCGACGCTTATTTCAAGAAAACCGCGCGCTACGTTTCGATCATCACCGACGGCGGGATGAGCAAAGGCGGCGACGTTTGCAAGGCGCTCGCCTGCGGCGCGGACGCGGTCATGGTCGGGAGCGCCTTTGCCAAAGCGCACGAAGCGCCGGGCGTCGGCTACCATTGGGGCATGGCGACGCCGCACGCCAATCTTCCGCGCGGCACGCGGATCAAAGTCGGCGCGACCGGCTCGCTCAAGCAGATCTTCTTCGGCCCGGCGGAAGTGGACGACGGCAGCCAGAACCTCGTCGGCGCGATCACCACTTGCATGGGCAACGTCGGCGCCAGCATCCTCCCGGAATTTCAGCAGACCGAAATCATCATCGCGCCCTCGATCAAGACCGAAGGCAAACTTTTCCAGACCGTCCAAAGCGTCGGGATGGGTACGCGCTGAGGGAAGTGACAAGTGACGAGTGATGAGTGACTGGGTAGGCTCGCAATCGCCCGATCATGTCACTGGTCACTTTACCTGTCACTCCACCAATGAACCGCCGAGTCGTCATCACCGGAATGGGTGTCGTCACGCCGTTGGGCAACGAACTCGAAACCTTCTGGAAGAACCTGCTCGAAGGCCGCAGCGGCATCGTCGAGATCTCGCGCTTCGATACGACCGGCTACGACTGCCGGATCGCGGGCGAGGTGCGCGACTTCGATCCGAAAACGGTCTTCAACAATCCCAAGGAACACAAGCGGACCGATCGCTTCGCCCACCTTGCGATGGCCGCGACGAAAAGCGCGATGCGCGATTCCGGCATCGACCTCGAGAAGGTGAATCGCGACCGCTTCGGCGTGCTCGTGAGCAGCGGCATCGGCGGATTGAAAACGCTCGAAGACCAGCACAGCGCGCTGGTCGACCAAAGGTCCCGACCGCGTCTCCGCCTTCACCATTCCGATGCTCATCAGCAACATGGCGAGCGGGCTCATCTCGATGGAGTTTGGCTTGCGCGGGCCGAACATGTGCATCGTCACCGCCTGCGCGACCTCCAACAACGCGATCGGCGAAGCGTGGCGCATCATCAAGTTTGGCGACGCCGATATCTTCCTCGCCGGCGGCTCGGAAGCCGCCATCATTCCCGATCGGGCTGGCCGGCTTTTCCGCGATGAAAGCGCTGAGCACGCGCAACGACGAACCGCAGCGCGCCTCGCGGCCGTTCGATCGCGATCGCGACGGCTTCGTCATCGGGCGAAGGCGGCGGGCGTGATGGTGGTCGAGGAACTCGAACACGCCAAGGCGCGCGGGGCGAAAATCTAGTGCGAGCTGGCCGGCTACGGACTTTCCGGCGACGCCTATCACATGACCGCGCCGCCGCCCGATGGCGAAGGCGCGGCGCGCGCCATGAAGATGGCGCTCGACCACGCGGGCATCGATCCCGAGCGACGTCGATTACGTCAACGCGCACGCCACTTCGACCGGGCTGGGCGACATTTGCGAAACGCGCGCGATCAAGACCGTCTTCGGCGATCACGCGAAGAACGGCCTCGCCATCAGCTCGACCAAATCGATGACCGGCCATTTGTTCGGCGGAGCGGGCGCAGTCGAGCTGGCGGTCTGCGCCATGGCCATTCGCGACGGCAAAATTCCGCCCACGATCAACCTCGAGAATCCCGATCCGGAATGCGATCTCGATTACACGCCGAACGTCGCTCGGGAAAAGAAAGTGCGCGTCGCGCTGAACAACTCCTTCGGCTTCGGCGGCCACAACGCCACGCTGGTCGTGACCGAATACAGGGAGTAAGACGTTGCGCCTGGCGCGCAGAACGAGATAATTTTTTCATGACGGCGACAGAAATTAGGAAATTCCGGCACTCAACGCCGTTTGTCCCCTTCAACAACATTCTGGCCGGTTCCGAGAAATTGCATGTTTCGTACCCGGACTTCCTGGCCCTTTCGCCTAGCGGCCGAGTCGCCCATGTGTGGCAAAGGGTGATGATTACACCGCCGTCGACGTTATGTTGATCACCGCCCTTAAGAAGACTCGGAATCGCTCGAACTCGCGTCGGCGTCGCGGTTAGTCAGGACGATGATTCCCCCACAAGGTTCGTGGCGCTAACTCGATGACGTTTCCTGCCGGATCGCGAAAATAGAGCGAGCGACCTCCGCTCGGCCATTCGACTTCGGCCTCAATCGCCACGCCGCGATCTCATCAACCGGCTCCTCCATGACTCGAACTCGGAGTCGTCGATGACGAATGCGATGTGCCCCTCGCCGCTGGCACCGTGCGGCGGCACCCCCACATCGGGAACGCGCGTGCGTGCCGGATCAAAGACAAGCAGCACCGTGGCACCGCAGCGAAAGGCGACTCCGCGATCCTCCAGACTGGAAATCATCTCGAGACCGAGAACGTCGTGATAAAACTTCTCCGCCGCAGCGAGGTCGCTCGCGTAAATGGAGGCCTCGCTGAGTTGACCGAGCTTCATCCTGCGAGAATGCGGTCGACGCGCGCGGCAAGACAAGGTTGCCGCTGGCACTGCCGAACACGATGTTGCTCCGGCAACATGCAGGAAATCGGAAAAATGCTGGTCGTTTTCGGCGCTGTGATGTCGCTGCTCGGGCTCGCGCTGTGGAGCGGATTCGGCGCTGGCTGGCTCGGGCGTTTGCCGGGCGACATCCGGATCGAGCGCGGACACTCGGCCTTCTATTTCCCGATCGTCACCTGCATCATTCATCAGCATCGTCCTGAGCCTGCTCCTCTCCTTTTTCCGTCGTTAGGCACATGGCCCGGGCGACGGAGAAACGGAAGCGCGCTCGAGCAGCATGTCGCGCGACTGCGCAACTGCCGGCGCTGTCCGCTGATGCATCCGCCGCCCGTCTCCGGCGGCGCGGTCGTCGAGCAAGGTGATCCTAGTCGGACAGGCGCCCGGCGTGCGCGAGCCGATCGCCGGGAAACCATTCGCCTGGACCGCGGGCAAGACGCTCTTTCGCTGGTTCGAAGAACACCTGCGGTCTGACGGAAGAAATGGTGCGGGCGAAAATCTATTTCGCCGCGGTCTGTCGCTGTTTCCCGGGCAAAGCGCCGGGCGGAAGCGATCGTGTGCCCAATCCGCAGGAGATCGAAAATTGCTCGTCGTGGCTGGATCGCGAGATCGAAATCCTGGAGCCGCGGCTCGTCATTCCGGTCGGCAAGCTGGCGATCGCGCAGTTCATCCCGGCCGCGAAACTCGACACGATGATCGGCCAAAGTTTTCGGGTCCGCCGTGCAGGCCGGCAGTTCGATCTCATTCCACTGCCGCATCCCTCCGGCGCGTCGCCCTGGCATCGGATCCCGCCGGGCCGCGACCTGCTGCAACAGGCCCTCGCGCTCATCGCGCGGCATCCAGCGTTGACCTGATCTCCCGGCTGCGATCATGCTGCCGGGCCAGGGATCATCTTCGATGGAACCAGAACTTCGATCGGAAGAACAAACGCGCCTGCTCACCCGCATTCGCATCCTGCTCGGCATCGTCATTCTCGGACTCATCGCGAGCGGCATCAGCGCGCTCCCGTTGCTGACGGAATCCGCCAGGATCTCCCAGTTGCTGCACCATAGCGGTCAGTTTCCCGCCGCTGCCGCATGGATGAGAGAGATTCATCGCGGACTCGCGGCAACGTATTCGGCCTATCCTTTCATCGGTTACGGCACCGACTGGCTGGCATTCGGCCATTTCGTCATCTCAATCTTTTTCGTCGGGCCGCTGCTCGATCCACGCCGCAATATCTGGGTGATCAGCGCCGGAATCATCGCCTGCCTGCTTGTTATTCCGACTGCATTAATTCTCGGCGACATCCGGCAGCTCCCGCTCTGGTGGCGCCTGATCGATTGCGCGTTTGGCGCCGTCGGCGTCATCCCGCTTTGGCTGGCGCGGCGCTGGACGCTCCAACTTCCGGAACAGACTAATCGTTAGGCAGCCGCCTTTCTCCACGGGGAATCAGAGTCGAGGCAAACTTCAATTTCCTGCTTGGAAAGCGCGGCCTCATTTGCAATTTCGTTACGGCCTGCGTTCCTGATTTCATCCTTTCTTGCTCCATGGCCAAGCCGATTCGCGTCACCGTCTGGGGCGAGAACGTGCACGAGCGCAAGAACCCGATCGTGGCCAAAGTTTATCCCGACGGGATGCACAACTGCATCGCGGAGGGTCTGCGCGAAGATGCTGGACTCGGACGTCCGCACTGCCACCCTGCAGGAAGCGGAACACGGCCTAACGGAAAGCGTTCTCGGCCGAGACCGACGTCCTCCTCTGGTGGGGCCACGCCGCGCACGGCGAGGTGACTGACGCGGTCGTCGAGCGCGTCCTCAGCCGGATCTGGGAAGGAATGGGATTCATCGCCCTGCATTCCTCGCATTACTCGAAAGTCTTCAAGCGCCTCATGGGCACGAGCTGCTCGCTCACCTGGCGCGAAGCCGGCGAGCGCGAGCGGCTCTGGGTCTGCAACCCCGGTCACCCGATCGCGCGCGGGATCGATCGCTGTTTCGAGATCGAGAACAGCGAGATGTATGGCGAACCCTTCGCCATCCCGGCGCCGGACGAGATCGTTTTTCTTTCCTGGTTTGAAGGCGGCGAAGTGTTCCGCAGCGGCTGCACCTGGAAACGCGGCAACGGCAAAATCTTCTACTTTCGCCCGGGCCACGAAGCTTACCCGATCTATTTCCATCCTGTCGTTAGGCAAGTCCTGCGCAACGCCGTCCACTGGGCCGCGCCCGAAGGCCAGCCCTGGATCGACAGTTGCCCGAATGTCCCGATCAATGCAGGCGCGCGAAAAAATGGTCGCGAAAGGCCCGCGCCTGCATAAGGAAGGCGAAGCGGGATTTCGTTAGGCGCCGTCATCCACATTGACCCGCCGCAGGTCCCCGCCGAAGCGGTGGTGGATGCGATAGAGCAGGAGAATGGCCAGGCTGCCAAGCCCTGCCACCAACCCGTACCAGAGCCCAACCGCGCCGAGCGGCGTGTGGAAGCCAAGCAGATAGCAGAGCGGCATCATCACGATCCAAAACGCCACCATGCTCATCACCATCGGCACACGTGTATCGCCGGCACCCCGCAAAACGCCTCCGGCCACGACCTGAAGTCCGTCGAAGACCTGGAAGATGCCAGCCACGGGAATAAGGCGCGCGGCCAGGATGATCACGCTCGCCTGCGTTGTATAGAGGGCTGCGAGCTGAGTGGGAATGGTGATGAAAGCGAGCGCGCTCAGGACCATAAATGCAGTCCCGCAGGCGAGCGCCGCGCCGGCGTGACGCCGGGCGCCGTCGGGATCGTTCCGGCCGATCGCATTCCCGACCAGCACCGCGGCCGCGGCGCCGATGCCGAGTGGCACCGTGAACGTGAAGGCGGCGAGATTAAGCGCCACCTGATGACCGGCGAGCTGTTCGATTCCCAGCCAGCCCATCAAGAGCCCAACAAGAGCAAACGCGCTGTACTCGATTTGCAAATTGATGCCGACCGGCGCGCCGAGAGCCAGCATGCGCAGGATCGGAGTCAGCTCGAATGCGCTAAGCCGAAACAGACGAACGTGCGGTCGCAGACTGGGCCAACCCGCGCCGAGCATGGCCAGCACCATGAACCAGCGACTCGAAGTCGTCGCCAAAGCAGCGCCACCGACTCCACCGCGCGGAAATCCCAAGTGACCAAAAACGAGCGCCCAGGCGAGCGTAGCATTCACCAGGTTTGAGGTGATGATCGTGAGCACAATCGGACGCATCCGGTGCTGCGCCTGCAAGGTTTGCCGCAGGACGAGGAAAGCGAGCAACGGAAAGATGCCCGGAATACAAGTCCTGGCGTAGAGCGCGGCGAGCGGGATGACGTCGGGAGGCTGCCCCAGCCAACGCAGCACCGTCTCAACCGGGAACACAATGGCGCTGGATAGAATCGTGAGTCCGACAGCAAGGACCAGTCCGCGCTGGAGTCCGCGACTCACCCCAATCTCGTCTCCCGCGCCGACGGCCTGGGCGATGATCGGGTCGAGCGCCATCACCACCCCCATCCCGAAAATGATCGCTCCGAAAAAATACAGATTGCCCAGAGCCACCGCCGCCAGCGCGACGCCCGAGAAATGGCCAACAACAATGATATCGACCACGCCCATCCCCATGATTCCGACCTGCACGAAAGCCACTGGAGCCGCGAGCCGGAATGTCCGGCGCAGGTCGTCGCGACTGGGAATAAAGGGACGCAGATTCATTGCATACACGATCGGAAACCTTTGGATGCTGCCACGCGGCCTTGCTTCGCGTCGGGCTTTTCTCGTTAGGCGACTGGACTAACGCCGCACAAGGTCGTCCCGGTAGACGGTCCCGCCTTTCATGACAAAGCCGACACGCCCAAGTAACGCAATGTCCTGGAGCGGATCACCCGGCACCGCGATCAGGTCGGCAAATTTTCCCGGCGCAACGCTTCCTACCCGGTCACTCCAACCAATGATTTCGGCATTCAAACTGGTCGCGGCCACAATCGAAGCCGCGGCCGATTCTCCGAGGCTGTGACGAACCACGAATTCCTTCCAATTCTCTCCGTGTTCGATGACCGCGGCGTCGGTGCCGAAACCGATCGGGAGTTTGGCCGCGAGTGCACGTTTAAAGCCAGCGAACATGATCTCTCGCATCTTTCTGCTTCGCTCCCGTTCGGATTCCGGGATGTGATTCTTCGCACCGTCCTGCTCGATTGCGTCGATTACCGAAAGCGTCGGCACATAGTAGGTCTTGCCCTTCGAACCTTTGATGAGCCTGATCGCTTCCTCGTCGAGGTCCGACCCGTGATCGACCGTCCGCACCCCGGCGCGAATCGCGGCTTTGATTCCGCTCGCGCCATGGGCGTGGGCCGCGACCTGGCCGCCCCAACGGTTGGCCTCGTCCACCGCCGCCTTCATCTCGGCGTCCGAGTATTGCTGCCGGCCAGGCTCGATCCCTTTCGAGAGGACGGCCCCCGTCGCCATGATCTTGATGAAGTCCGCACCGTTTTTGAAGTTGGTCCGGACCGCTTTCGTGATCTCATCCGGTCCATCCGCGAGGTTTTTTACCAACGGGACGTCGACATAAATGGAAAACTGCTTCGCATCGCCCGCGCCGCCAGTGGAGGAAACATAATTTCCGGCCACGAGCAGGCGCGGTCCGGGCACCGCGCCTTCATTGATGGCATTGCGCAGATCGACATCGACGAATGGCCAGGTTGGTCCCATGTCGCGACAGGTAGTGAATCCGGCCAGCAACGTGACGCGCGCGTTGCGGGCGCCCCAGAGCGCATCATGGCCCGGCGTCGTTTTGACCAGCGCTTCCTCCCAGTGGATGTCCCTTTTGCCGGTCAGATGGGTGTGCAAGTCGATCAATCCCGGTAGCAATGTCGCATCACCCAAATCGATCACCTTCGCGTCCGTTGGAATGCTAAGATTGGTCCCGACCTCGGCAATCCTTTCGCCTTCCACCCGCACCATCGCTGGTGCGACAGGCGGGCCGCCTCGCCCATCGAGCAAACGCCCCGCTTTAATGACGGTAACCGGCGCCAGTGGCGTTTCGGCACTTGCCGTTAAGCACATGAAACCGCTGATCGACAGAAGGATTCCCGCGAATCGATTAAACATAAAACTCAGGGTAGCTTTGAGATCAGTCGCAAACCAAGCGGTAACTTGCAGCTCGGCCCCCATTGCGATTCCTCGACTTCGCTGGGGATAACGGCATTTTGCGTCTGCAAAATATGACTGACGAAACGAAAACTCCGACCCGCGATGAGATTCCCGAGGCCGACAAGTGGGATCTCTCGCACCTTTTCACGAGCGCCGATAAATGGAGCGAAGACTTCGCCTGGATCCAGGCGACCTTTCCTCGCCTAACGAACTGGAAAGGGCGCGTCGGCGAATCGGCCGCGACGCTGGCAGAGTTGCTCGAATTTGAGAAGACGCTCGATCTGAAAATCGAGCGTGTTTATCATTTCGCCTCGCTCCAGCTGGCCGAGGACAGCGCGAACCCGAACTATCTCGCCCGGATCGGTCAGCTCCAGAATCTGCTCACGATTATCGGCGAAGCGGCGTCGTTCATCGTGCCGGAAATTCAAGCGATCGATGATGAATCGTTCGCCCGTTTTCTTGAAGATCCGGCACTGAAGGAATGGCGAATCCGTCTGCACAAGATCCGGCGAATGAAGCCGCACATCCTTTCGGAGAAGGAAGAACGACTCCTCGCGCTCGGCAGCTCCGCGCTCGCCGGCTACGACGACGCCTTCTCGCAACTAACCGATGTGGACATGAAATTCGGCGTGCTGCTCGACGACAAAGGCGAGGAGCGGCCGCTGACGCAGGGTTCATTCAGTGCGTTCCTCGTGAAGCGCGATCACGCGCTGCGCAAACGGGCTTTCCATCAGTTCTACGACGAGTTCCGGGATCACCAGTTCACGCTCGCCGCCACCCTCGCCTACTCGGTCAAGGCGGACGTTTTTCGGGCGCGGGCCCGCAATTACCCCTCGGCACTGGAGGCGTCGCTCTTTCAAGGACGACATCCCGGTCGCGGTTTATGACGGGTTGATCGCGGCGGTGCGGGCAAATTTTCGACCACTCCATCGCTATTACGAGTTGCGCCGGCGCGTGCTGGGGCTCGACGAACTGCACGCCTGTGACACCTATGTGCCGCTGGTGGCGGAGATCGAGACGGATGTTTCTTTCGACGAGGCGATCGAGAAAGTGCTCGCCTCCCTCTCGCCACTGGGCAGCGAGTACGTCAATTCGTTAGGCGAAGGCCTGCGCGGGCGCTGGTGCGACCGTTACGAATCGAAGGGGAAACGAAGCGGCGCTTTTTCCAGCGGGAGCTACGGGGCGCCGCCTTACATCCTGATGAACTACAAGCGCGACGTTTTTTCCGATGTCTACACGCTGGCGCACGAGGCAGGTCATTCGATGCACACCTGGTTCGCGCAACGCCACCAGCGCTATCAGGACGCCGATTATCCGATCTTCCTAGCGGAGGTGGCCTCGACCTTTAACGAAGAGCTCCTTACTCATCATCTCCTCGAGCAGACGAGCGATCCGAAGATGCGGGCCTACATCATCAATCGCCAGATCGACGACATTCGCGGCACACTTTTTCGCCAGACGATGTTCGCCGAGTTCGAGAAAATCATTCACGCGATCGAGGAACGGGGCGATGCGCTCACCCTGGATGTCTTCAAAAGCGAATATCGCAAGTTGCTCGACGCTTATTTCGGGCCGGGCGTTGTGCTTGACCCGGAGCTGGATCTGGAATGCCTGCGAATCCCGCACTTCTACAGCGCTTTTTATGTTTACAAATATGCGACCGGCGTTTCGGCGGCGATCGCACTGGCCGAGCGCGTTCTGACCGGCTTGCCGGGCGCGGTCGAGGCTTACCTCGGGTTCCTCAAATCCGGGCGGTTCGAAATTTCCGCTCGAGACTTTGCGCGCGGCCGGCGTCGAGATGACCTCGCCCGCGCCGATCGAGAGCACGCTGCGCCTTTTCGATCGGCGATTGAGCGAACTCGAAGCGCTGCTCTAGGCGTCGCGTTTCGTGCCGCACGGCACGCGAGGGACGGAGATGGGCGCGCGATTTGCTTTTCCAAAGCCAATGAGGCTCGAATGGCAATTGCGCACCGCTTGCGGTTACGCGGAACTCGGGATGGAACGCGAATCCATCGCCGAGCTCAACGCCATTCCCAAAGCCCTGCAGGGCCGGCCCGAAGTCGTGCAACTGCGCTTGCATCACCTGATGATGCGCAAGGCGTGGAAGCGCGCCCTCACCCTCAGCCGCAAGCTCTGTCGCGTCGCGCCTGACTGCGGGGCCGGATTTCTCCATGCCGGATTTTGTTTGAACCAACTCGGGCGGACGGAGGAAGCACGCGCCATGCTCTTGAAAGGCCCGCCGGCTTTGCGACGGGAGCCGATCTACTATTACAATCTCGGTTGCTATGAGGCGTTGCTGGGCGTGCCCCGGGATGCGCGGCGCCATTTGGAGATCAGCTTTCAGATGGACGCAACTTTCCGCGAGATTGCGAGAAAAGATCCCGATCTCAGGTCGCTCCAGGCAGAATGGTGAGGCAGCGTTTCCGTCCGGCGCATCTGTCGTTAGGCAGAGCGTCCCGGCCACCGGACCGGGCTGCGCATCGCCAGAATCCCGATTGCCGAGTGGTCGATTCTCGTGAAAACATCTCCCACCGCCATCGCCACGAAATTCCTTCGCGTCCACATGCCTAACGATACCGCAACTGTCACCGCCTACTCCCGCACCAATCCGTTTCCAGCCGAGGTGCTGGTCAATCGCCGGTTGAACAACCCCGATTCAGAAAAAGAAATTCGGCACTTCGAACTTTCCCTGGAGGGGTCTGGTCTGAGCTACGAAGTGGGCGAGTCGATCGCGGTTTATCCGACAAATTGGCCCGATCTGGTCGAAGAAATCCTCCTCGCTCTTCGCGCGACGGGCGACGAAATCATAACCAACAACAAGGGAACACCTGCCACTTTCCGCGAAGCGCTTTTCTGCGATTACAGCATCACCCAGCCGACTCCGAGATTCTTGCGCGCCATCGCCGAGCGGGCGTCCGCCGCGCCGCTCCTCAACGAGCTGCTCGATCCGGAACGCAAACAGGAACTCGACACCTATCTCTGGGGCGTGGGGATCGTCGATTTCCTGGTCGAGCATCCCTCGGTCAGATTCGAGCCTGCCGAGTTCGTTAGTCTGCTCGCCAAATTGCAGCCGCGGCTCTATTCCGCTGCCTCCAGCCTGAAGGCGTTCCCGGAGGCGGTGCACTTCATCATCAACGTCATCACATACGAAAGTCACGGCCGGTTGAGAAAAGGCGTTTGCTCGACGTTCCTCGCCGAGCGCTGCTCGAACTCGCCGGCGCCGGTCTTTCCAAGCAAATCGAAATTTCATCTTCCGGAGGATGGCAACATCCCGATCATCATGGTCGGGCCCGGTACCGGAATCGCGCCGTTCCGCGCTTTTCTTCAGGAACGCGCCGCGATCGGTGCGCGCGGCAAGACGTGGCTCTTCTTTGGCGCCCAACATGAGCGGGGCGATTTTTATTATCGGGAAGATTTCGAGAAATTCATGGAAGAGGGCTGGTTGACGCGAATCGACACGGCCTTTTCACGCGATCAGGCGCACAAGATTTATGTGCAGCACCGGATGATGGAGGCGGCGGAGGAACTCTGGAAATGGCTCGCGCAAGGCGCCTACTTTTACGTTTGCGGCGACGCCAAACGGATGGCGAAGGATGTCGACGCCGCCCTTCGAAAAATCGTGCAGCAGCAGGGCGGGCTAAACGTCGAGCAAGCGAGCGACTACGTCGAAAAACTGAAAAGCGACAAGCGCTACCGGCGAGACGTGCTACTCAGCGGCGGCTCGCCGCTTAGAGGACGACCGGCCGCCCTTCCGTCATCAGCAGCACCTTGTCGTCGACCCCGTTGGCGCGCGCGCTTGAGAGCAACCGCTGCGGCGGCTCGTCGAGCGGCTCGAAGCCGAGGCGGAAGGTCCCGTAATGCATCGGCACCAGTTTCCGCCCGCCCAGCTCGAGAAAGGCGCGCACCGCTTCCTCCGGATTCATGTGGACTTCACGTTTGCTTGGAGCGTCGTAGGCCCCAATCGGAAGCAGCGCGATCTCGATCGGAAAACGCTTCCCGATTTCCTCAAAGCCCGAGAAATAGGCGCTGTCGCCGCAGTGAAAAATCGAGCGACCGGCGCCTTCGATGACAAATCCGCCGAAGCCGCGATGCTGGTCGTGCAACATGCGCGCGCCCCAATGATGGCACGGCGTAAGCGAGATCTTAAGCGGGGCGAGCTGCACCTCCTGCCATTCATCGAGTTCGTGCACGATGTTGAAACCCAGATCGTGCACCAGGTTCCCAACTCCCGTCGGCACCACGATCGGCTGATCGGCCGCGACCCGGCGCAGCGTCCGGCGGTCAAGATGATCGAAGTGAGCGTGGGTCACGAGCACAATATCGATCGAAGGCAGGTTATCGATGTGCAGCCCGGGACGTTTGAGCCGCTTGATCACGCTCAGCCACATCGACCAATTGGGATCGATCAGCACATTCATGCCGCCGAGCTGGATCAGGAATGAGGCGTGGCCAATCCAGGTAATGCAAATCTCTCCCGCTTTCACTCTGGGAAAAAGCGGATTGGCACGCAGGCCGGAACGCTTGGTAAAAAGGGACGGAATAAGGACTTCAGTGAGGAAGTTGCGCTTATGCCAATCGAGCCCGGGCTTCAGCCCAACGCGGCGCGCGGATTGTTTCTCCGCCCCGTTCTTCGCGTCTGCTCGGACGACGTTGCTTCGCTTCCTGCGCGAAAAAGGTGTCGGCACAGTCGGCCAACCATATTAACTAACACGGGTGAAGCAATCGTTTTGCGCGGCGGTGAGGCGGCGAGAGAAGTCTACCTGGTAAAGAAAGGAGTTCCCCGAGACCCGATGAATCCCCCCCGGCAACCTTTGCTCGGCGCGGCCTTGGCGGCGGCTGGCGGCATCTTCCTTGCGGAATTCTTCCCGGCGCCGATTGGGCCGCTCTGCTGCGCGATCATCCTTGTTGCTCTCGTTACTCTCATCCGACCGGCAGCGTGGTTCACTCTGCCTCTCATCACTGCGGCGTTCTTCGCTCTGCACCTGGAGCAGATGACCGACGCGCCAGGAAAAACACTCAGCGCCCGGCTGGGCAACCGGTCGCGAGTGGTGACCGTGACCGGCACCGTCGCAAGCGAACTGAAGGTTTCGCCTAACGATTACGCAACCTTTCTTCTTCGTCTGGGAACAATCGAACTCGACGGACAGCGCGAGCCCTGCCCAGCCACGGTCCGGGTTCGGTGGAAAGGTAATCCGCAATTTGGCGACGAAATAAGACTGCGCGGCCTCATCGAACCAATTCCGCCGCCGCGAAACCCGGGCGTTTTCGACCTTCACAGTTATCTTGCGCGACGCGATGTTTACCAGAGCCTTTTTGCTCGCTATCTGAGCAACGGGACAATTCTACAAACTGGCGGCGGCAACTTCGCGGCGCGCGCGGCGGCGCGAGCGCGAAAGTGGATGCAGACGACGCTGGCGCGCGGACTGGAGAATTCGCCCAATGTGGTCGCGCTGATCAGCGGCATGGCGCTCGGAATCCGGCATGATTCGCCTAACGACATCGAGCAACCGTTTCAACAAACCGGCACGCTGCACCTGTTCGCGGTCGCCGGGTTGCACGTCGGCATCATTGCGCAACTGCTCTGGATCGTAACTTCACTCCTGCGCTTCCCGCGCGCGGTCGCGGCGGCGGTGATCATTCCCTGCCTGTTTTTTTATTCGGCCATCACGGGTTTCCACGTCTCCAGTCTGCGCGCCGCGACGATGGCCGCCTTTTTGTTAGGCGGGATCTTTTTCGATCGACCGGTCCTCGCACTGAACAGCCTGGCCGGGGCCGCACTCGTCATTCTCGCGGTTGACAGCAACCAGCTTTTTACATCCGGGTTTCAACTCTCGTTCGCAGTGGTTGGCGCCATTCTCGTTTGGCGTGCGGGGATTCTTCGCGTCCTGTTGCGACCAGGCGCATCCGATCCCTTTCTTCCACGCAGTCTCGTCAGTCGGAGTCGGCGCGTCTTCGAACGCAGCTACGGGTGGCTGGCGAGCGGAATCGCGCTCTCGGCGGCAGCATGGATCGGTTCGTTTCTGCTCATCATTTGGTATTTTTACCTGGTTACGCCGATCTCAGTGCTCGCGAATCTGACCATTGTGCCGATCGCGTTTTGCGTGCTGGCCGTCGGCTTGATGTCGCTCCTGGCGTCGTCGTTTTCTCCGGCGCTCTCGCTCGTTTTCAACAACGCCAACTGGAGCCTGGCGAAAGTCATCTTTGGCTTCGTGCAGGTATTCGCCCAACTACCAACCGGTCACATCTACGTGGAACGGCCACACTGGCCGACAGGCGCCCAGGCGGAAATTACGGTGCTTGATGCCGGAGCCGGCGCGGCCGTGCACTTGCGCGATGGAAGCGCGGACTGGCTGCTCGACGCGGGTAGCGTGCGCGACTACGAACGCTTCCTGCGCGACTATCTGCACTCGCGCGGGATTGATCGGCTCGACGGTCTCCTGCTCAGTCATGGCGATTCGTTGCACATCGGCGGCGCGAGCGCCGTGCTCGATGAGTTCCGGCCCCGTCGGGTGATCGACAATGGTGCCCCGGACCGCTCGAGCGTGCACCACTCGTTAGTTGTTAGGCTGCCACAACGGGAAATTGCGGCGCGTGGTGATTTCTTTGCTCTTTCGCCTTTGGTGATGGCACACATTCTCAACCCGGTGGCCGGGGTGCGAACCAGGGTGGCCGATGATCAGGCGTTGGTTGTACAGTTGGTGATCGAAGGAAAGTATCGCGTCCTCCTCATTTCCGACAGCGGACCAGCCACCGAGCAAGCCCTGCTCTCCCGGCCTGTTGAACTCAAAAGCGACGTGCTTATCAAAGGCCAGTATTACCACGGCCCATCTGGCGCACCGGATTTTCTCGATGCTGTGGACCCGCAGCTAATCATCGCGACTTCCGTGGATTTCCCCACTCGTGAACGAATCCCCGACGACTGGGCCGAAATGGTGCGCGCGCGCGGCATCCGCCTTTTTCGACAGGATAAAAGCGGCGCCGTCCGCCTGGAATTCTTCCGCAATCATTGGCAGGCGACCGGTTTCCTGAATCACGAAACCTTGCGCAGCTCGAGTCGGTAAATGGGCGCACCTTCTCTGACAAAATGGCGCTCGAAAGTCGTGACCGGGAGCGATTCGTCCGGCGGCGGGCTTTCTTCCCCGAAGGCCGCGGGCGAAATCAGATCGCGAATTGTTTTGAAATAGGACTCCTGGTCCGTCGCGATGCGGAAACGCCCGTCCTGCCCGAGTACGCGATGGACCGACTCGAGAAAGGCCGGTTGCACGATGCGCCGGCGCTTGTGTTTTTTCTTCGGCCAGGGATCGGGGAAAAGCAGATGCACAACTTCGGCCGAGCCGGGCGGCAGCAGGTATTCCACCGCGTAGGTGCTTTCGATGCGCAAAAACCGCAGGTTGCGAACCGCCAGGCGAGCCGCCTTTTTGCAACCCCGCTGCACGCGACCGCCGAGCTTTTCGATTCCGAGGTAATTCCGTTCCGGAAACGTCGCTGCCAATTGCGCAAGGAACCCGCCGTCGCCGCAACCGAGGTCGACCTCGAGGGGCGCGACCCGACCGAAGACCGCGGCGAGATCGAGCGGCGCGAAATAATTCTCCGGGAACAATTCGAACTCGGAAGCGGTCGGCGTATCCTCGCGCTTTGCATCCGTCTCCGGGCCGGCGGACGGAACTTGTTGGAATATTTGATCGCTCACCTCAGTCTCACCGGAAACCATGCATAAACTTCTTCTCATGCTCGCCTTTTGCGGCCTTGCTGTCACGGCCCACGCGGAAACGAAAACGGCGGTCTTCGCCGGCGGCTGTTTTTGGTGCATGCAGCCGCCGTTCGATCAGGCCAAAGGCGTCACAAAAACGGTCGTCGGTTATACCGGTGGAAGCAAAGAGACGGCCAACTATAACCTCGTGTCAGCTCACAAAACGCAGCACCGCGAAGCGATCGAAGTGACCTACGATCCGGCACAGATTTCCTACGATCAATTGCTCGACATTTTCTGGCATAACATCAATCCGACCCAGGCCGACGGACAGTTCCACGATATCGGCCTTTCTTACCAGGCGGCCATTTACTATGGCAACGAAGAGGAGAAAAGGCTCGCCGAGGTTTCCAAGGAAAAGCTGGCCAAATCCGGCCGATTTGATCAGCCAATCGTGACGGAAATTCTGCCGAGGATACCGTTCTATCCGGCCGAAGAATATCACCAAAAATATTACCTGAAGAATCCGGAGGCGTTCGAGGCCTATCATATCGGATCCGGTCGCGTCAGTTACCTTGAAAAGGTCTGGGCGAAAAAATAAGCGAGCCTGAGACGCGTCACCTGAGCGATGTCGCCTAATTTTCGCTCTTTTTCTCGGAAAGGATGTGACCGCTCATCGCATCCACCGAGACGTGCATTACGTGCTGCGCCTTCGGTTCCGCGACGTTAACCAACCAAACCATTTTGCCCTGCACGGTTTCCAGCTTCGCCGCCGTGACTCGCGCCCCGGCATGATTTCGGAGAGCAATATGCTCTGCTTCGTTCTTGGTGATTTTCGCGACGCCCTTCGAATCTTCCGGACTGGCCTGGAGCAGCGAAAGGCTGACGACAATTGACGAAGCCAGGAGAATGAAAAGCTTCATTTTGAAATGAAGCGGCTTCCTGCGCCGTAACGCAAGCAAAAGCGTGCCGATCTTTCGCGTGCCTGAGGGGAAATCGAATCCTTCAATCACGAAACCTTGATTCGAAGGGCAGCCTTGGTACAGCCGGTGCTTTAAAGAAGCATGCGAGCTGGGAAGTCACCACTGCAATACAAAAAGTCACTGTAACGTTCCCGAGCCTTCGCAGCGCGACCAGCAATGGTCGCGCAAATTTTTTGCCCGTTGAAGGACGCTGCCGGATTGACGCGGCCAGCCGTTCTAGAACTTGTAGAGGTCAGTTTTGTGCGGCTCCACAAACTCTGCCTGGCTGACGGTCAAGCGCTCGTTCAGGACCTTGGACAACCCATCGGCCAAGACGCTGGCGATGAGCTTCGGTTCACGCGTGTAGACCGGAATGGGGAACGACCCGGCGTTGCGATCGTAGCCGTAGATGGTGCCCTCCGTTTCCCAAACGCAGTAGGCGTGACCGGCCGGATGATTCTTATAGCGAACGAGGAGAATCCTGGCCCAAAAATTCGGCTCCAGGCTGTGCTGGGTTTGGACAACGGCGAGGTAGTTGCACGCGGAAATGACACAGCCATTGAGCACGACGAGGTCATTTTCGCCCGGCGTGAGGACCACTTTCTGCGGCTGGCAGGCACCGAAAACGAGAGACGCGACCAGGACGAGGCAACCGGGCAAGCCGGAGAAACGACGAGGACAAGACGGAGTGCGCATTGTATGAGACCTATGGTTGTTATAGCACTGCTGTCCCCCGGTTGGGAAGCGATTTCCGAGTCCACACCGGTCGCGACCTCAGTCTACGCCAAACTTGATTCCGCCGCCACCAAACGCCGAAAGTCGCCGCGAAGTCGGACACGCGCTCGAGGCCTCAAGTAGCCGGTGGGCGTTCTGTTGGTAACATTGCAAAATAGTTACATTCGCCAGGCACTAGGCGAGAAAAACTTGTGCGATTGATCACGGTAAGGCATAGTTTCTGCGATTATTCTGCGATTAGTAGGTAGTCGTCGCGTGCGATTCGGATGTCCTCTCACATCCCAGTCTCGAATCGCAGAGGCTCAACTCCGAGGATTCCAACTTCAGCAAACCACTTTATGAAAACAGACGTACTCATTATCGGCGGCGGTCCCGGCGGTGCGGCCGCGGCGATGTTTCTACTCCGCGAGGGAATCACTCCTGTCATCCTCGAACAGGAGGAGTTCCCGCGCTTTCACATCGGCGAATCTCTCACCGGGGAGGCAGCGCAAGTGCTCCGGCGGCTGGGGCTGGGAGAGAAAATGGATGCGATGGAAAACCCCATCAAACACGGCGTGCGCGTCTACGGGACAAATGCAGTCACGACGTGGTATGTGAAGGTTTCCTCACGCGATGCGGATTGGAACCTTCACGACAGCATCGACCTGGCAGGTGCGCCGGAGCGAGTTTGACCGGATGATGTTGCAGGAAGCGGTCGATCGTGGAGCGAAGATTCTTCGCGGCAGCGCGATCAAAGCGCTGCAGGATCAGGATGGGGCGCTCACCGGCATCAGGATTCGCCACCCGAATGGCCGGGAGGAAAACATCGCCACCCGGGTTGTGTTGGATTGCTCAGGCCAGGCGACCTTTCTCGCCAACCAGAAGGTTACTGGCCCGAAGTATCTGGGAAGTTATGACAAGCAGGTCGCTTTTTTCACCCATATCCGCGGCGCGATACGCGGCAGTGGAACTTCGGGGGAGCAGGCCAAAGACAATACGCTCATCCTTTACGACAAGAAGTTTCACTGGGCGTGGTTTATCCCGATCGACAAGGAAGTGGTGAGCCTTGGAATGGTCACCCCGCGGGCCAAGTTCGTCGAGAAGAAGCAGACGCCGGAGGAGTATTTCCGGAGCGAGATCTACAGCATCAATCCCGAGATCGGGCGACGCGTTCCGAAGCTCGACATGGCCGAGAAGGTGCACGTGATTCCAAACTACTCCTATCAGGTGCGTGGGTACTGCGGAAAAGGTTTTATCTGCATTGGCGACTCGCACCGTTTTATCGATCCGATCTTTTCCTTCGGCGTCACGGTAACGATGCGGGAGGCGGAGTTCGCCGCGCCCATCGTGCGCCAATACCTCGAGGGGAAACTGGACGGAAAAGCGAATCCATTCGAAGAGCACCAGAAGGCTTGCGAGCAAGGGATCGATAACCTGGAAGACATGATCGATCTTTTCTGGGAGCAGCCGTTTGCGTTCGCGACCTTTGTCCACTCCCGCTATGTCGAGCAGATGACCGACGCCTTCGCCGGGCGGATCTACGGTTTCGAACATCAGCCGTCGACGTTGATCAAGTCGTTCCGCAAGCTGCTCAAGCGGTCTCGGGAATACGACGCCGATGACTATTCCATCCCGATCGGCTCGCGTTATCATCCGGAGCGCGCGCCGCTCTGGGCGCCAGATTCACCCGTCCCCGGCACCGAAGAATGGGTCGCGCGCGGCCAGGGACAGGAACTGGTTGCACCGTAAAACGTTGGGGACGGTCGAGCAAACGAAGCGCTGCCGCCCATGGGGAGTCGGCACATCTTCTTGACATTCCCCGCTCGTGGCGGGTACTTCGCACCTGCCCTTGAAGCCATTATTTGTTCTTCGCGAAGTGGTCGTTAGGCTGTCTTTCCTGGCAGCCATTGTTTTCCTTGGCAGCGGTTGTGGCCGAAGCGACAACGCGCAGATCACCGTCTATCGCATTCCGAAAGAGACGCAGCCGGAGTCCATCCCGCAGCAGGCGGCGATGCCGGCCAACGCCCCGGCGGCCGAATTGCATTGGACCGCGCCTTCGGGCTGGGAAGAACAACCAGCCTCCGGTTTTCGCAAGGGAAGTTTTCTCGTGCGCGGCGCGGATGGGAAGACAGCGGATGTCTCGGTCATTTCCTTTCCGGAAGCCGCCGGCGGTTTGCTGGCAAATGTCAATCGCTGGCGCAACCAACTGAAACTCGCGCCAGTCTCGGATGCGACCCAGGCGGGTTCGCCAATGTCGGTCGCCGGCCGCGATATGTTTTTTGTCGACCTCGCGAGCGAGCAACCAATCAACCCGGACGGTTCGAAGTCGCGGATCCTTGGCGGAATTTTCCCGATCAACGGACAGACATGGTTTTTCAAAATGATGGGGCCGGATCAGCTCGTCGAAGCGCAGCGGGACGCCTTCAAACAATTTCTGGAGAGCGTGCGTCTGACCGAAGGCTCATCCGCCGCGGCCGAATCGGGGCCGGTTTCGGTCCCGATGAGCGCGAACGCCAGCGGTAGCAACACGAACGCACCGACACCGCCCGCGATCGAACCCTCGCAAGGTGCGCCGCTGCAATACACCCTGCCATCGAGTTGGCAGGAAAAGCCGCTTTCGCCAATGCGGCTGGCCAGCTTCAACGCCGCTGCGCCTAACGGCAAGGAGACGGATGTCTCGGTCGTCGCTCTGCCCGGAATTGCCGGAGGCGATCTTGCAAATGTGAACCGCTGGCGAGGTCAGGTGAATCTCGGTCCGATTGATGAAGACACGCTGGCGAAGACGGCCGAGCATGTGAAATCGAACGGGCACGACTACCTGGTGGTCGACCTGGTGAGCGACGCTCCGATGGGCAACACGCCGGACAAGCAACGCATCCTGGCCGCCATTCTGGATGAAAACGGTCGCTCCTGGTTTGTCAAGATGACGGGCGAAGATGCTGCCGTGGAATCGCAGAAGAGCGCTTTCACCAATTTCCTGCAGAGCCTGAAAATTCCCTAGCGAATGTCCGAAACTATCGTTCGTCCGTTTCCGCTCAAATCAGGTCTCCGGGTTCTTTCGTCGCTGCGGTTGACTGTGGTCTGTCTCGGGCTGGGAATGGTGCTCGTATTCCTCGGTACGCTGGCGCAGGTGCACCTCGGGATCCACGCGGTGCAGGCACGTTATTTCCAGAGCCTGCTCGTCTTTTGGTCGCCGCCGGGAGCGAACTGGAAGGTTCCGATTCTGCCCGGTGGTTATCTACTGGGATCGGTCCTCCTGATCAATCTGCTGGCCGCGCATGCCACGCGTTTCCAACTTTCGAAAAAGAAAATTGGAATCATCCTTCTGCACCTCGGCGTCATTCTGCTTTTGATCGGGCAGTTGTTGACCGGCCTCTTCGCGCGCGAGACGCAGATGCGGATCGACGAAGGTCAGACACTCGGCTACTCGGAGGCGCCGCGGGACGTGGAATTGGCCGTGATCGATTCGACCGATCCAAAGTTCGACCAGGTCGTCGCCATCCCGGAAGAGGTGCTGGCTCACGAAGGCACGATCCAAAATCCGACTCTGCCTTTCACGCTCAAGATTCAGCAGTTCATGCCGAACTCGCGGCTCGTGATGCGCGCGCAGGCCCCGCAGGCGCCGCCCTCGCCTGCGACGATGGGGTTCGGAAAAAACGTCGTGGCGACGGAGGAGCCGCGCACGGTGAAGGACGACGAGCGCGACCTGAGCGCGGCTTTCGTCGAGATCGACGGCGTGCAGGGTTCGTTAGGCACATGGCTTGTTTCGAACGCGATTCCCAACTGGCAGACGTTCACCATCGACAGCCACACCTACTCGCTCGTGATGCGGCAGCGGCGTTTCTACAAACAATTCGCGCTCACGCTCCTCCACTTCGCGCATGATCGTTATGCCGGTACCGATATTCCAAAAAACTTTTCCAGCCGCGTGCGCCTGGTCGATTTCCAGCGCAACGAAAATCGCGAGGTCCTCATCTCGATGAACGATCCCCTGCGCTACCGCGGCTTCACCTTTTATCAGTCGGGTTTCGACAACAATGACAAGACCAGCATTTTGCAAGTGGTGAAGAATCCCGCAATGTTGCTGCCCTACATTGCGTGTGGTCTCGTCGCGCTCGGCCTCCTCACGCAATTTTCGATGCATCTCTTTGGGTTCGTAAAAAAGAGGAGCCGGTGAAGAAGAACCGTTCATTGGTGATTTGGCTGATTGTGACCGGGGCCCTCCTCTATGCCATCGCGCCACTTTTTCAGCACGATACCTGGGGCGGTTTCGAGATGCAGAAATTTGGCCGCCTCCCGGTCCTGTTGAATGGACGGATCAAGCCGCTCGATACCGTCGCGCGCAATTCGCTCCTCATCATTCAGGGCAAGCAAACGCTCCAAACCGATCATGGCACGCTCAGCGCAATGGATTGGCTGGCCGAGGTGCTGATGAAGCAGGACCAAGCTGATCAGCGAAAGATTTTCGTGATTCGAAATCCGGAAACGCTCACGGCGCTCAGTTTGAGCCCGGAGGCGGGCAAATATTTTTCCTTCCGCCAATTCGTCCCGCACCTGCAGGAGGTCGAGCAGCAGGCCGCGCTGGCCGAAAAGGTGGACGCGCAATTGCGCTCACCATTTCAGCGCGACATCATCAAGTTGTTTGAGCGCCTGACCCTTTATCACCGCCTCGAAAACACTCTCGAGGTCGCCGGCACGATCGATTTCAAAAGTCAGATCGACGAACTGGTGAAAAACATCCATCCGTCGCCGGTACCGATGAATACCGGCATCACGGCGGAAGCGTTGCAAAATCTCGGCTTCCTCGCCGAGACCGGATATTTTTTCCCGATCCCGCCCCTTCCGCCTAACGACGATCCGTTGCGGTGGCGGAAGATGGGGGAAAGCCTTATCAGCTTCCTGACCGATGGGAAATTGCACCCGGCAGTAAACGCCTGGGCGGCGATGGCGACGGCCTTCCGGGCGAACGATCCGGCAACCTTCAACAAAACGCTCGACAAGTATTCGGCGGAGTTGCAGCACGACCTGCCGCGGCGCGTTTGGAAGGCGAAGGTCGAGTCGGTCTTCAACCAACTCCAGCCCTTCTACAGCGCGATGGTGATTTATGTTCTGATCTTCATCCTCGCTGCGGCATCGTGGCTCGTTTGGCCGCAGACGTTGGGGCGTTACGCTTTCGCGCTCCTCATCCTGACCTTCTTCATCCATTCCGCCGGTTTGATCACGCGGATGTATCTGGAAGGCCGGCCGCCGGTGACGAATCTCTATTCTTCGGCCGTCTTTATCGGCTGGGGCGCGGTCTTGCTTGGGATTTTCCTCGAGCGCTTTTTCCGCAATGGCATCGGAAGCGCGACCGCGGCCATGATCGGCTTCATCACCCTGCTGATTGCGCATCATCTCTCGATGGACGGCGATACGATGGAAATGATGCGGGCTGTCCTCGACACCAATGGCTGGCTCGCCACTCATGTCGTCTGCGTCACGCTCGGTTACGCTTCGACGTTCCTCGCCGGATTTCTCGCCCTCACCTATATCGTGAGGGGGGCCTTCACGCCTTCGCTCGATCGCGGCACGGCGCAGTCGCTCTCGCGCATGGTTTACGGAATCGTCTGTTTCGCGACGCTATTTAGTTTCGTCGGCACGATCCTCGGCGGGATCTGGGCCGATCAATCCTGGGGCCGCTTCTGGGGTTGGGATCCGAAGGAAAATGGTGCGCTTCTCATCGTTCTCTGGAATGCGATCATCCTGCACGCCCGTTGGGGTGGACTCATTAAGCAGCGGGGCCTGATGGTGATGGCCGTCTTCGGCAACATCGTCACAAGCTGGTCATGGTTTGGCGTGAACATGCTCGGGATTGGGCTCCATTCCTACGGATTCATGGATAGCGCTTTCCCCTGGCTGATTGCCTTCGGCGCGAGTCAGCTCGCCTTCATGATGATCGGCCTCCTCCCGCCGCACCTGTGGCGAAGTCAGCTCGAAGCGGTCAAACGGGTGCCGGCTCCGGAAATGGTTGACGCGCCAGCGTGATCTGAGTCTCCTCCCGATCCCGCGCCTGAAGGCGTCTGACCGCCTCCAAGCGCCGTGGGATCTGAGGATCTAGGGTTTAAGCCATCGGTACTTGACACCGAAGTGTCTCTACCTTTTCCATGCGCAAAATTTCTCCGGCGTTGCAAAAATATTTCGGAAGTCGGGAAAAAGTCAGGGGTGAAGCGCGGTTGCGATTTCCTCGCGCATTCTACCAGGTCGGTCCGAAGGTCAATAGATCGTCGCCGGCTCCGGGCTCCCGAGGATTTTCTGAAAACGTGTATCCTTCCGAAGCGGGTCCCATTGCCAGCGCAGACGCAGATCCCAAAGTGTGAGGCATGCTTCGTTGAGTGGCGAAACACAACCCGGCTGCTGAAGAAGCGATTCGACCATCGAGAGCGCCTGATCCCTGTCGCCGATTCGGGCATGAATCAACGCGAGATTGCAGAGCCACTGGTGACCATCGATGGCGTCCCCGGATACCGGCACGAGTCGCGTCGCGCGTTCTCCCTCCCGAATGGCATCCGTCTTCCTGCCCATGTATGCGTAGAGCAAACCGAGCCGGGCATGGCGCATGGCATCGTTCGGGTGAGCGAGCGTCTCAGCTTCCATTGAAGGACGCGAGTCCTCGAATAATTCCTGCGCCCGCGCGTTCTCGCCTTGAGCCAGCAAGGTGCAGCCTTTCAAATAACTTTTCGGAAACGGCGCGCTCAGAACGGACGGCAAGGTCTCCAACGGAAAGCCGTCAATCGCCGTCTGGGCCGCCACGAAATCCCGCGCAAGCATCGCCGCATCCCAGCGCCCCCAAGCCAGGTTGCCTTCCGCATCCGCGGAAGGACCCGATCGCTGCCAACAATGTTTGCAGCGGCGCGAGGTCGCCGTATTCCCAGTAACGACCAGAGCCCGCTCGCCCTTCAATGGCGCGATTTTCGGCGCCAATGGCGACGGCGCGATCCGCCTGTTCGCCGCCGACGGCCAATCTCGCAGGAGGCAAGCGGTCGCATACAGTTCCTGTTCATATTTGTGATTGAGCGGATCGAGAGTGAGCGCATGCTCCTGATCCGCCGGGCTTCGCGCCATCGCCCCGCCGGCGATGAATGAAAGCGATGGTACTTTCCGCCTCAGTATCATTAGGCAAGAAGACGTCTGCGCGATCTCCAGCTCTGGCACGGCACGATCGAAGTCGCGCTCGATTCGATAGTGATTGAAGGCCTTCGCAAGATGACCTTCCCCAAGCTCGGGCTGTAGTCGCAACGCTTCGCGCGCCTCCGCAATATGCTGCTCGTTTTTAGGTCCTCACTCGGTGGCCCGAAAGCGATAGAGCAATCTGAGAGTGGAATGGCGAGCCGGGCATGGGCCAAAGCAAAACCCGGATCAAGCGCGACGGCTTGAGCAGTAGAGGGCTTCGGCGCCGCTTCGTAATTGGAGATCTGAAATCGTAGGGGTTCTTTTCGAGCTTGCGGCCTCGCAGGTAGAGCACATAGGCATCGGGGTTGCGGGTGGAGTTGGCCCGCACGTCGCCTCTTTCGCGCGGGCTGAGCTTCGCATCGAGCGCATCGGCGATCTTGCTCGCGAGCTCGCCTTGCAGATTGATCGCGTCCACCAGTTTGCGGTCATAGCCCTCGGACCAAACTTCGTGTCCATCGCGCGTGTCGATCAACGAGACGTGGAGCAGAACCCTGTCGCCGGCACGGCGTAGACTTCCCTCGAGGAGATGCCGCACACCGAGCGTCCGACCGATGGCGCGCAAATCCCGCGGAGCATCGGCCGGAAAGCGCGACGCTCCGACGTGGTTGATTAGTTTCAAGTCCCGGATCTTGACCAGGCGGGAAAGGATGTCGTCCTGCACACCTTCGACGAAAAAGGTGTTGACCGGATCGTTGCTCAAGTTGCGGAACGGCAGCACGGCAAGGGATTTGTCCTGCGGAGCAGGCGAGGGTGCGAAATGGATGAGCGCGCCGACCAGCGCCGCGGCCAAACTCAGGCAGGCAGCCACGGCCCAGCGCCGCGCGCGCCTTTGAGAAGAGCGCCTCGCGTTGCGGACCGCTTCAAGGCAACCCTGCAGTGCCTCGGTTAGCTCGACGGCAGAATGCGGCCGATCTTCCGGATCAGCTGCAAGCATTAACCTCAAGAGCATGATGACGGGTGCGGGGATGCGCCGCCCGGTGAGTTGATCCACCGGCAAAGGCATGTCGGCCGGATAGACGCCAGGAAGTTTGCCGGAAAGCGAATACCAGAGGGATGCACCTAACGAGTAGATGTCGGAGCGGCGGCCGACCCTGCCGGCTAATTTCCGCTCCGGACTAGAAATCGCCCGGGATCCCAGAAAACGCCCGGTCGTGGTCGAAGCTCTCTCGTCCCCGCCGAGTTTGGCGAGACCAAAGTCGATCACTTTCACCGACACTTGCTGGCTAACGCCGAGCGCATCATGCGCCGGGTAAACTTCCGTCTTAGCCGCGAGCATGACGTTCGACGGCTTCAAATCGCGATGAATGAGACCGCGTTTCTCGGCCGCGGCCAGGGCGCGCGCGACCTGCAGCGCGATATCGAGCGCGAGTTCCACATTGAGCGGTCCGGTGCGTCGCAAACGGGCTTCGAGCGATTCACCGTCGACAAGCTCCATGGCGTAGAAACAATCGCCGCCATGGCTTTTTTCTCCGCTGGTCGCTTCGGCAGCGGGCGACGTATTGTCGATCGTGCCAAAGTGAAAAACACTCGCGACATTCGGATGACGGAGTTGTGCCGCGGCCTGGGCTTCATGCAGAAAGCGCTGGCGCGCCTCCGGACGGGATGAGAAGCGGGCGTTGATCACCTTGAGCGCAACGGGCGTGTCGAGGTTCACATCCCGCGCTTTGTAGGTGACCCCCATCGCGCCCCGGCCCAACTCCCACGGCGATCCATCGAGGCGGGTCAGGATTTCGTAATGCTGATAAAGACGCCTAACAGGTTCATTGGGCAAAGCCTGCGCATCCTCGGGCTCGCCCTCGATTCCCGTGCTGAGCAGGCAGTTCAGGCAGCCTTCCTCACCCGCCAAGCCAAGCAGTGGCGCGCCGCATTGTTCGCAGGCGGGGGTCTTGTCTCGAGCGGGTATGGTCATGAACTGAGGGCGGTGGGGACGATTAGAAAACGGTTGGTGGCTCCGGACCGGCAAGGATTTTCTGAAAGCGCGGATCACTCCGCAGTGGATCCCACTGCCAGCGCAGGCGCAATTCCCAAAGGCTCATGCTGCCTTCGTAAAAAAACACGCCGCCTGGCATCTGCAGCAACTTCTCGATCATCGAGATCGCCTCATCGTTGTGTCCCACCCGGGCGTGAATGAGAGCGAGATTGCCGAGCTGTTCGGGACCATCGAAGGCATCCCGCGAAACGGGCTTTAATTCCACCGCCCGCTCTCCTTCGCGAATCGCATCGGCTTTTCGGCCCATGTAGGCGTAGAGTAACCCGAGCCGGGCATGACGCAGGGCGTTGTCCGGGTGGGCAATCATTTCCGCTTCCATTACTGGGCGAGCGGTTTCGAAAAACGACTGGGCTCGGACATTTTCGCCCTTGGCGAGCGCGATGCAGCCTTCGAGGTAACTCTTGGGCACCGGGCCGCTGTAGACAGATGGCAGGGTCTCGAATGGGAAGCCGTCGATCGCAGCCTGGGCTGTCTCGAAATCGCGCGCCAGCATGGCCGCATCCCAGCGCATCCAGGCAAGAGTCCCTTCGGGGTCGCCATAGGTTTTGAGCTCCGCAAACACCTCTTGAAGTGGGCCAAGGTTCCCATTTTGCCAGACGTCGACCAAGGCACGTTCGACCTTGAACAGGGAATAGTTGGGATTTATCGCTTCGGCCTGTCTGATCCGCCGCGTGGCAGCAGGCCAGTCACGCAGCAAATAGGCAGTGGTGTAAAGTTCCTCCGCATAGGTTGCATTGCGCGGGTCGCGACTTAGCATCCGTTCCAGCCCGGCACGTGCCTCACGCCACCGGCCGCGCCGACGATGAATGTAGGCGACGAAACTCTCCGCTTCGGTATCGTTAGGGAGCAGACGGCGGGCAATTTCCAATTCTGGCAGGGCGCGATCGAAATCACGTTCGATTCGATAATAAGAGAGACCTTTTGCGAGGTGAGCCTCACCTAAATCCGGGTTAAGCCGCAGAGCTTCACTGATTTCGGCGTGGGCGTCATTCTTCAATTCCTCGCTGGGACCGCGGAAGCGATAAAGATAGGCTAGCGTTGCGCCGCGCCGGGCATGTGCCAGGGCAAATCCCGGATCGAGCGCGATGGCCTGGCTGTAGAGCGCCTGGGCCGCTTCATAATCAGAGACGGCAAAGGTCGGACTGTTATCAAATTTTCGTCCGCGCAAGTAGAGCACATAGGCGCCCGGATTACCTGTGGGCTTGGACTGCACCTCCACCTTTTCCTGCGGACTGAGCGTGGCATCGAGCGCATCGGCGACGGCGCTGGCCAATTCGCCCTGCAGGGTAATCGCGTTCGCCAAGGTCCGATCGTAGCGTTCCGCCCAGAGCTCGTGCCCATCGTGCGTATCAATCAGCGCAACGTGCAAAAGCACCCGATTGCCGTCGCGGCGCAGGCTGCCTTGGAGAACATGCCGCACTCCGAGCGCTCGCCCGATCGCCGGCAGATCGCGCTGCGCGTCGGCCGGATAACGCGACGAACTCAGGCGGCTAATCACTTTCAAGTCGTGGATCTTGGCCAAGCTCGAAAGGATGTCTTCTTCGACGCCCTCGACGAAGAAGTTGTTCGCCGGCTCGCTGCTTAGGTTTCGGAAAGGCAGCACGGCAATCGATTTGTCCTCTGGTACCGAACTGGCCGAACCGAAAACGATCGCGACGATTAGCGCCGCCGCAATCCCCAGGCCGCCGCAAGCGAGTGCCCATCTGCGAGCGCGGCTGCGAGGTAGGCGGACGAACCCGGTTAGATCCTCGAGACAATCCTGCAGCGCCTGTCCAAACTCAGCCGCCGTACGCGGACGATCATCTGGATTTGGCGCGAGGGCCGATTCGAGGAGCGCGATGACAGAGGCGGGAACACCACGCTCCGCGAGTTGAGCGATCGGCAGCGGAACGCTTGCTCCCGGATCATGTTTGTCATTGGGTGAGCGGTCGGGAAAAGGAACCTTGCCGGTGAGGGAATACCAAAGCGTTGTCCCTAACGAATAAATGTCCGAACGCGCGTCAACTTCGCGGACCTGAATCTGCTCCGGGCTGGCAAAGGCCGCCGTTCCAATAAAACCCGCGTCCGGTCGTTCTGTTTTGTCGCAGAGCTTGGCCAGGCCAAAGTCGATCACTTTCACCCACGCTTCGTCGGCGCTCCCCAGCGCGCCTCCTTCCCCCTCGGCCGCGAGCATAATGTTGGACGGCTTCAGGTCGCGGTGAACCAGACCGCGACGCTCCGCCGCCGCCAGAGCCCGCGCCACCTGCAGGCCAATCTCAAGTGCAAGGACCGGTGTCAACGGTCCGCTACGGCGCAGACGCGCTTCGAGCGTTTCACCTTCGATAAACTCCATCGCGTAGAAGCAGTCCCCGGCATCTGCGTTCTCCTCCGCCGTCGTCGCTGCGCCCTCAAACGCGGGCAGCGTGTTGATCGTCCCAAAGTGAAATACGCTCGCCACATTCGGGTGTCGCAGGCGGGCCGCCGCCTGCGCCTCACGCAGGAAACGTCGCCGCGCATCCGTCCGCGCAGAAAAGCGAGCGTTGATGATTTTGAGCGCGACTAGCGTGTCGAGATTGATGTCACGTGCCTTGTAGGTGACCCCCATCGCGCCCTGGCCCAATTCCCAGCGCGATCCATCCGGGCGGGTCAGGATTTCGTAGTGCTGATAAAAGCGCGTGCCGGATTCGTTAGGCCCAGGACCCTTTTCGGCTCCATCGGGCTCAATCCCTGCCTGCAAAAGGCAGTACAGACATTCGTTTTCCCCCTCCCGCCTCTGCAACGGAGCGCCGCACTGTTCGCAGATCAGGATCTCATTTTCGGTCTGCGACGGCATGCGACAAACGACGGACCTGGCCGCCTTTCATTAACTACCCGCAATCAACACACGACAGAGATAGCGCAGTTCGTCGTCCACATCTTTCTTGCGCGGGACTGTTCGGCGCACCTCCGCGCGGAGCAGCTCCCGATACCGCGCGCGCAGACGAAAAAGATGACTGCGCAATGTCTCCATCGAAACGCCGAGATGCGCGGCCGCAGCTTCCTTGGTCGGCAAGCCAACTCCCCCCGTCAAAAACGGTCGCAACTCGGCAAATAGCCGCGCTCTTTGGCCGCTGGAATATTCCGCGCGCAGAGTTTCCAAGGCACGATTGACGAGCGCCGCAGCCCAGCTCCATTCAAACAGCCGCTCCTCATCAAGTGGCGCCTGGGTCGAAAGTGCATCCTCCATGCCTTTGTCCAGTGCGTCCAGCCTGTCGCAGTCGAGAAACACCATTTCCTCAGCGCCGCCGCGTTTCTGCCGGCGCTGATGCGCGCGCGTCGCGCCCAGATAGCGCTTCAAGAGCACAAGAAGAAAAGTGCGGAACCGCCCTTTCCTCCGGTCCGGCTTGGCGAAGGCCTGTTTTTCAAAGAGATAGGCAAAGAAACCCTGGGTCAGGTCCTGCGCATCCGCTCTGCTGTAGCCCCGCTGGCGGACGAATCGATAAAGCGGCGGCCAATAATCCCGGCAAAGCCGCGCCAGCGCTGCGTCAGCTCGTTCCGGCGCAGCCGCTTGCCGGGCAAAATCATCCACCACGCTCCAGTGCGTGGTCATGAACGCTCCCCCTGCGGTGGGAAATGCTGTAGCAGTATCGTTCAAGGCGGCGCGAGATTACTCTGCTTCGGTGCCGTCGGTCAAGCTTCCACAACGTTCCTGCACTCCGCGGAAGAATTCTAAGA
Organism: uncultured Verrucomicrobiae bacterium; assembly: GCA_963738045.1. Classification (GTDB taxonomy): domain Bacteria; phylum Verrucomicrobiota; class Verrucomicrobiia; order Chthoniobacterales; family UBA10450; genus Palsa-1392. The sequence continues at coordinate 386,750 of CAVTUX010000005.1, forward strand.
CGCGCCCGGGTCTGGCGCATTTGTGGTGGTCGCCCTCCAGTCTCGCAGCAGGGACAGGTCATTTCGGACGCTGGCCGGGTCGCCCACGACATCGAGTGGTACGCCGGCGAGATGCGCGCGTTGAATGTCGGCGCTGGCGGCGAAAGCACTCCGCATCGCCTGAACGCTTTGCTCCATCCAGCGACGCAGCCGGTTGGCATGCAAATTCAGGAAGTCGAAGAGCAATCGATCGAATTCATTCTCGAGTCTTCGGCGAACGTGCGCCCGCAGCGCGCCCCTGCCGAGGAGGGAAAGCACCGCCGGTTTTTCGATCTGAATCTGTTTCGAGATTTCACTTACATCCAACGCCGGCATTCCGGTGAGCGTCGGCAGCTCTTCAGAAAGCGCCGTCGTCTCGGACTCCTCGCGAGCGAGTTGCATCGCGCCGGCGAGTGTCTGCCGGGTTTGTTCAAGGGAACGCAACGTGGCGGCGACGGGTTCCGCGAGAATCGCGGAGAGTGTCGCGCCGAAAATTTCTCCGGAATCGATGTTGTCGGATTCGAACAGCGCGCCGGAAATCGCTTCGGACGCGGCGTCGATGATCTGCGGCTTTGATTTTGTGATTTGGCCGGTTAGAAAAAAAGCCTGTCCCTGCGCTCGTTCGAGTGCGCGCTCGCCCTCGCGAAGGACTTCCAGCACGTCGTCTCGCGCAGGCTGGCCGCAATCTTCTCCTCCGCCAACTTGTACCCGGCGTTCCAGAGCAGCGATAACCGCTTCGCGTAGTGCGCCGATCTTGCGTTTTCGGGAAGCGACGATGAGTTCGCGATAGTGTGTTAGCAGCGGGCGCAGTTCTTCCTCAAACCAGCGGTCGCATAATGCGGCCTCCGGTCCGAAAATGCTGATTGCGTGGACCGGCGGTTCGACTCCGAGTTGCGTGCGCAGATTCGTCTTCACGTAGTCGATCATGCGATCGCGATCCCCTGCTCCGAGCAGATCCGATTTGCTGATTAGCACCGCGGCCGTGGCGCCGGCTTGATAGAGTGCTTGCACGACGATCAGGTCATCCTGCGTAAGCCCGGAACTGGCATCGACAAGCACGAGGCCGAGATCGCACCGAGGCAGATAGGCCACGGTTTCTTCAGCGCCGGCGACTGCCAGTGATCCGAGTCCGGGCGTATCGACAAAGGTCACGCCTTCCCGCAATCGTGCCGCCGGAAGTTTCACGAAGATCCGTGTCACGTGTTTGTTGTTGGACGGATTTTTTTCTTCCGTGGCGAACTCCGCCAGCTCGGACAGCGGGATGATCTTCGGCTGCGCTTCGGCAAATTCGATCCCTGCCTCCGGCACGGGCCCGTGACTGATGCGCGTCGGGATGGCGGTGACAGGTGTGACGCCGACCGGCAGCATATCGGTTCGAAGAATGTAATTGAGCAATGACGATTTGCCGGAACTAACCCGCCCGAAAACGCCGACCTCGAAAGCGGCAGATTCAAAACGATCGAGCAACATGGTAAGCACGCCGCGAAATTCCACGAGGCCATGCGCTGTGATGATGCGCTCGATTTCGGCCAATAGCCGGACTTCATCGCCGGTTTCTCCGAGCCGCTTCAGACGTGCTTGCAGATCGCCGCCTGCACCTTTGGCCAGATACCCGCTCAGCTTGTTGAGCAACGCGCCGATTTCGCTGCGAATGCTTTCCACCGCGGTCGCGCCTTCCTCCGAAAGTTCGCCGTAGGCGCGCATCTTATCCGCAGTCAGGTCGCTTAACGCGATCGCGCAAAACATGAAATTGATCCCGGCCGCCCAGACCGCGCCGCAGCGCGGTTCCACCGGCGGGACCTCGAATTCCTCCATCACGCGCCGCATCGCCTCGCGAATCCGCACGATGTAGTCATGCGTCACTTTTCGTTGAATCGGCGTGGTATCGTCGGCGTGCTCGCGAAAGGGCGACAGCGACCCGGCATCCGTCATCGCGTGCTCGGCTTCGGAGAGCAGCTTGTCGATGTAGCGAAAGCTGCTTTGCAGATGCCGCTTGTGATTCTCGTTCAGCACCGAACTCATCTGCTTTCTTGAGCGGCCGCTTTTACGGCAAGATCGAACTCATGAATATCGCGATCAAGCGCCAGCAGGTTCAGTCCGAACGAGCCATCCATTTTGTATTCGCGCGCCGCCAGCTCGATGAGGAGTTCTTCAAGCATCCGCGGATTGCCCTGGCTCATTCGATGCAGTTCGCGGATGTGCTGGCGTGCGTCGGATTGGATGTTCTTCTCCTCGATCGCCTGCAGAATCAGGCGACGTGTTTCCGCGGCCTTGAGCGGCGGGATTTCGACGCGGGTGAATTTGTAAAGATGCTCCCAGATATTCCCGATCTCGTCAGGTCGATCTGAACGGCAGGCGATCCAAACCGGAATCAATTCGCCAAGTTTTCCCATGAAACGGGCGACCCTCGGTGGCGTGAGCGCGACGTGATCGAAGGCGACCGGTTCGGCGCGCCGTCCCAGGTAGGCGAGCAAACGATTCTTCCGCTCGACGACATTCAACTTTCGACGCGTCCAGCCGAGTTGCCGCTCGAGGCTGTCGCAAATTCGACGCAGACTCGACGTTTCCTCGCAGATCAACACCGGACAACGCTGCCGCAGTTGTCGCAAAAGCGCGGTCTTTCCAATTCCGGCCGGGCCGACCACGAGCACGTGTTTGCCCAGAAAATGAAGACTGCGCAGCCGCTCGATTTCCTTTTCGCGTCCGAAAAAAGCGAAGCTCTTGTTCACGGTCCTCTTTGCGAGCCCAGGTCGCGCAGCAGCACCTGATTCAGGCGAATGCCGGCCTCGAGATTCTCCATCGGGAAGTTCTCGTTAGGCGAGTGCATCCGGCAATCCGGCAAGCCCAGACCAAGGAGGAGGGATTCCGCGCCAAGGATATCGCGAAACGCCGCCACGATCGGGATGCTTCCGCCGACGCGAATGAGCGCGACTTCGCCACCGAAGACTTCGCGCAAGGCGCGTTGCGCTGCTTCGCCATTCGCAGAATGCGGATCGGCCAGATACCACGGACCGACATGGCCGGGCGCGATTTCCATCTCGACATCGGCCGGCAGATTTTCGCGCAAGTGTTCCTGCACTAACTCAAGGATCTCGGCCGGATTCTGCTCAGGCACGAGCCGGCAGGTAATTTTCGCCATCGCGAAACTTGGGATGACGGTCTTGCTTCCCATCCCTTGATAGCCGCCACCGATTCCATTGATCTCGACCGTCGGGCGCGCCCAAAGTCGTTCGAGGGTGGTGAAGCCTTTTTCGCCGAATAGCCCGGGCGATCCGCTTTCGTGCAGCGTTGCTTTGTCCGAGTCGATCGGCAGTTTCTTCCAAGCTTCGCGCTCCCATTCTTCGAGCGGCAGAACCTTGTCGTAGAACCCCCGGACTGCGACACGCCCTTCTCGATCATGCAAGGTCGCAAGTAATTGCGCGAGGGCGGTGATCGGATTCGCGACCGCGCCGCCAAAAAGTCCCGAGTGCAAATCGATCTTCGGCCCAGTCACTTTTAATTCCAGAGCAGCCAGCCCGCGCAAGCCATAGGCAAGCGTCGGCACACCGCGGGCGAGCATTTCGCTGTCGGAGACAATCGCGACATCGCTGCGTAAAGCGTCGCGGTTATCCGCAAGGAATTTCTCCAGGCTTACGCTCCCGATTTCTTCCTCACCTTCGATCACAAAATGCAGGTTAACCGGCAGCTCCGGAGTATTTCGCAGCGCTTCTTCGACGCCCAGAATGTGGGCGAGAATCTGGCCTTTGTTGTCGGTCGCGCCGCGGGCAAAGACGTAACCATTCTTCAGCGCTGGTTCGAAGGGCGGCGAATCCCACAGCTCCAGCGGATCGGGCGGCTGAACGTCGTAATGCCCATAGATCAGCACCGTGCGTTTCTTCGGATCGTGCGCCGTGCGGCCCCAAACAATCGGATGTTTCTCCGTCCGCACCAACTTCGTCGTTAGGCCAATGCCCTCTAATTTCTCGACCAGCCAATCGGCGCAGGCAATGAGCTGGCTGGAATATTGGTCATCGGTTGAGATGCTCTGGAAACGCAGCAACGCGTAGAAGTCTTCGAGGTGTTTTTTGTTCATAGGTTATATTTCACGGTCTTCCGGCCAGGGTGTGGAAATATCTTTCGCGCCGGCAAAATGGATGAGAGCGCGCAAACGCGCGTCTTCTTCGTCGCGGTAATTCGCGCGGCTCAGCAACCCTGGTCATATCACGTCTCGCGAGGTTGCCGTGTTTACGGCCCGAGGTGGCCGGGTGCCTGCGATGATGGCCGCCCCGCCTAACGAGGTCGCGATCACGAAAGACATGGCCCAGACCGGCGAAATGACCCAGAGCGCTCCGACCGACGCACTGGAGATGAAATCGCCCACGCCGTTAACGGTCGCGAGAACGCCAAATCCGACGCCACGAACCTGCGTCGGCAGGAGTGTGGCGGCGGTGGTGTTCTCGAGCGTTTCCCACACGCCCATGTAAAGGCCGGAAAATGCGAACACGATGCCGAACTTTACGAAGGAGGCGCCGGGCCACATCAGTGCGACTGCCGGGATCACCGCGATCGAGTAGCCGATGGCCAGCACCCAATTTTTCGCGAAGCGGTCCGCCAGTATCCCGCTTAGGTAGCAGGAAATCGTATAGACGACGTTGTAGCCGATGTAGAAAGCCCATGGCCAGCGCCGCCGCCCGGGCGCCGCCGATACGCGGCGTCAATGTTTGCGTTGCCCACAGAATGAGGAGCGTGTTGGAGAAATCGCCGATACCCGCAACGCTGACGCCAACCAAATATTGGCGAAAATCCCTCGGAAGGGCCTTCACCCCTTTCCAGAGCGTGTGCGCGGGCTGCGGCTCGTGATGCTTTTCGCGCACGAGAAAAGCGATGAGCAGCGCGGCAATGATGCCAGGCACGATGGTAAGCGCAAACATCGGCCGCAGGCCGATCGCGGCAGTCAAGCCAAGGGCAAGCGCGGGCCCGAAGATCGCGCCGGCGCTGTCCATCGCGCGCTCCAGTCCGAAGGCGCGGCCGTAGGTTTCCGGTGTTGTCGCTTCGGTTAGAAGAACATTGCGCACCGGCGTACGCACGCCGCGTCCGAGCCAACCGCCGGCGCGTCCGAGTAACACGTGCCACCATTGGGTCGCGAGCGCGAAGCTCGCCATCCCCGAGGCGGTGACGAAATAGCCGACGACCGCGAGCGGCTTCCGCCTTCGCAATCGATCGCTGTAAAGGCCGGAAAATAATTTGGCGAAGCTGGAAAGTCCGTCGGCCAGTCCTTCGATCAGTCCGAGAATCGGCCGAACTCGCGCCTAACGAGGCAAGGAGAACCGGCATGGCGGTGGTTGCCATCTCATGACCAACATCCGAGAACAGACTCGCGAGGCCGACGCCCAGGACGGTGCGATTGAGCCAGCTGATCTTTGGTTTTTTGGAAGACGCTGCGAGCCCGATTTCGCTGGATTCTTTCATTTTGATTTCACCCCGTTGGCCGGCGCTCCGCTCAGCAAGGCCTCAATGCTTTGCACCGATACAGCATTGATCCGCGCGACTAGAGCGTTTGACGATGCCAGCGGTCGCCTTCGCCGATGAAGATGCGCAAGAGCAGTGCGTTTTCTGGAACTTCCATATATCCTCCTAGGTTGAACGAAAGCTAAGGGCGCAAATTCTACCCATCCAAACTGCGATTAAGCAACACGCGAGCGAAAGGACCGCGCTCAGACCGGCTTTGAGCCAGTCACCCTCCTGCGCCAGATCAAGCGTCTGAAGACTGAAGGATGAAAAGGTGGTGTAGCCGCCGCAGACGCCGATCATGAAAAACTGACGGAGCGCCGGTGAGACGAGAAGCGTGCCTTCGGGTTCAGTGAGCGTGGCGAAGAAGCCGATAATAAACGAGCCGGTGACATTCACCGTGAGGGTGCCGAAGGGGAAAAATTCGCCAAACCGCCGCGCCACAATTCCCGAAGCCCAAAAGCGCGCGCCCGTCCCAAGCGCACCACCGGCCATCACGTAAACGTAATTGAGCATAAAAAAACTCCAACCACTGCCTTGCGGCACTGATAGGAGTCATTAGCTCAGGCGGTTTTCCTTTTCGGAAAGGCAAACTCCATTGCCTTGCGCAGGACGATAGGTTGCCGGCGAACGATGTCAATTCGCCGCCATGTCCCGCTGATTCTCGCTGGTCGGAAAGAAGATGCCGCGTCTTTCAAACGTCTCCGCCTTCGCCGAGGCGACCTGATTTTGCACAGCGAAGGAACTTGACCGCCTAAAGCGGTCAAGTTTCCAATGCGCCAGTTTTTGTGGCACGCCACAGGGTTTCACAGCGAAGAGCATCTCGGCTCGGGCGAGGCTGCGTTGAGGTTTTTGATTGGGGAGCGCGCTGCCTGCCCAAAGCCTACTCGCCGGGGCGAGTGGCGGGCGACTCGTGTGTCCGCCGGCGGACGGACTCGTCCTGTGGCGAGCTGCTGATCGCGTCCCCGCGGTCAGGAACTTGGCCTCACCGCTTTCGAGTTACTTGTCACGAGCTCACCATCTACTCTTTGAAGAAGCCGCGATTCAAAGCCCGCGGATTCACCCGCGTTCCCAAAATGGCGCCTCCTGGCGCGGTCTGATGCGCCGAGCACGGTCTGCTTATTGCTCGATCTCATGAGATGATCTCCTCACTTCGCCCCTGCCTCTGCATCGCAGCGGCCTGCTCTATCGCCAATATCTCGGATTTCCATCTATTCGCTGCGGGCCCTCCCGCACCACTGAGCGCAGCAGCCCCTGACCCAAGGCCCCTGGTGTTCCTGCAAGACGAAGTTCAAGAGTTCAAAAGCGACATGGATAAACGCGCCGTTGCCCTTCTCACGGCCGGAGACTTCCCGGGTCTCGATGCTATGGCGCGGGATTTTCGGAAGAGTCAGGCCAGCTTCGCGACTGGCGGTTGGAAACTGAACTACTTCTATCAAGTGCTATCCGAGGTGGGAGACGAGGCGCCGGAGAAGGACTGGGAGGTGCGTCTTGCGCTACTGCGACGGTGGTTCGAAGCAGACGCGGAATCGATCACGGCGCGTGTTGCGATGGCGCGTGCTCTGGTGAACTACGCTTGGCACGCGCGCGGTAACGGCTGGGCCTCCGACGTGAAATCCGACGCGTGGCCGCTCGTGGCCGAACGCATTACCGAATCCGGTCGCATTTTAGACGCGGCGCGGGACTTACCCGAGAAATGTCCGGGCTGGTATTATGCCTGGATGATGAAAGCGATGCTCGCCGGGGACGACCGCCAACGCTACGATGAGCTTTTCGCAGAAGGTGTGCACAATTTTCCAACCTGCTCGTCACTCTACGTCTTGAAGGTGTGGTATCTCCAAGAGCGTTGGTATGGCACACCAGGAGAATGGCAAGCATTCGCGAAACAATCGGCGGATTCACTGGGCGGCGAAAACGGAGATGCTCTTTATGCGCAGATCGTCTGGTATGTTCATAACGGACGAACCTACGGCGACCCAATCGGTGAGACGGGGATCGAATGGCCGCGCGCGCGACGTGGATTCGAAGCTTTGCGGCGCCGATATCCCGATTCGCTGATGCTCATGAGCGAATTTTGCTCCATCAGCGGGCACGCGCCAGGCGAAGCACCACTTATGCGCAGCCTTTTCGGCGAGATTGGCAACCGAGTCGTTTTGTCGGTCTGGAAAGAAGCGGACCGTTTTGTTAAAGACCGTAGCTTTGCTTATTCGCACTGATTAAGACATTGGCTGACCGAAAGCCGCCCAGATAGTGAGAGCGGGGTCGCATCGACTCGGAGGTGAGACAAGCGAGAGCCGTTAGGATTCGCGTTGTTCGCTGCTCCCCTGGAATGGGAACGCGAAGATGGTTGATGACGTTCGCCTGTTGATCTTCCGCTCCAGACTTGGCATGATCAAGCAGACATCAAGAGCGTGCGTCACAAGATCGTGGTGCCGCCAACCGAGTCCCGCGGCTGCGAGACCGCGGTGGTGCAGCGTTGTGCTGCAAAAGGATGTTTGAGCGGTCAAGTTTTTCGGCCGTCCGGCGACGGCGCTTTCGCGTTACGCATCACGACCTTACCATCTACTCCTTGAAGGAGAAGCCATTGATTCAAAGCACCCGCATCCGCGGCGTCCTGGCGCCCGCTCTCACCCCGTTCAAAGCCGATCTCGTCCCCGACAGGCAACGATTCATCGCCCATTGCAAATGGTTACTCGCGCAGAACTGCGGGCTGGCCGTGTTCGGGACCAATAGCGAGGCCAACTCACTGGCGGCCGAAGAACGTTCGACGCTCCTCGATGCGCTCGTCGCGGCCGGGATCGATCCCTCGCGGATGATGCCGGGCACTGGCTGTTGCTCGATCATCGACACGGTCAGGCTCACGGCCCAGGCGGTAAAGCATGGTTGCGCCGGGGTTTTGATGCTGCCGCCTTTTTATTACAAGGGGGTGAGCGAAGAAGGTCTCTTCCGTTATTTCAGCGAAGTCGTGCAGCGGGTCGGCGATGTACGGTTGAGAATTTATCTCTACCATATCCCTCCGGTCGCGGTCGTCGGCATCACCCCGGGATTAGTCGAGCGCCTGCTCGCGGCCTACCCGAACACGATCGCCGGGATGAAAGACAGCTCGGGCGACTGGAACAACACCAAAACTTTCCTCGATGCGTTCGCCAAATCCGGGTTCGACGTTTTCGTCGGCAGCGAATCCTTCCTGCTCGCCGGCCTGCGGAACGGAGCGGTCGGCACGATTTCCGCGACCGCCAACGTCAACCCGGCCGCGATTCACAAGCTCTACGCCGAATGGGTCCGAAACTCTTCACGGCGAGTCGGCGACCGGGCTGGCGGTCACTCTGCGCTGAGGTCCGATCTGGAGAATCAACAGGCAAAGCTGGATGTGGTGCGCGACGCGTTCGGGAAAAAATTCCCGATGATCAGCGCGTTGAAGCAGGGCATCGCGATTTACGCGAAGGATCCGGCGTGGGCGAAGGTGCGGCCGCCGCTGGTGGAACTCACGGCCGCACAGGCCAGGGCGTTGGCCGCGGAACTCAAAGCGATTTCCTTCAGGATGCCGGGGCTTTTGAAAGCTGAAACACTGAAAGCTGAAAGTGGAAAACTGCCGTAACCCGTAACGCAGCTCGAGAGGGCGAGGCCGGGCTTTCAAATGCGCAGCAACGGCCGGGCTTTCAAAACTGCCGTAACCCGTAACGCAGCTCGAGAGACCTCCAATTCCACTCCCTGACCCCCAATTCCCGCACCAATTCCCTTTCAGCGTGAAGTAGTGGGCCGCTTACGACTCCGGAACAAATGTTAGCGTGCCGGGCTTGGAGTTTGGCAAAAGCGCCAGCAGCGGTTTCACCAACGGGCGAGTATCGTCGAGTCGATTGGACCGGGCTCTCAATGCGATGATGGCGATGGCGAAGCGCGCGATGTTTTGCTGGTGCACCATATTGCCATCCATCGTGACAAGGACCTCGAACCCCGCCGCAATCGCTTTTCTCAACAGCTCGCCATTCTGAATTCCTGCCCATCCGAGCAACGGGACCGATTTCACATCATGGCCTGGTAAATCCCGGCGCAGCCGCCAGTCGAGATTTTCGTCCAGGAGGATACGCATCAGCGCGGGGTGAGGACGTGCGCCCGCGATTCCTCGAGCAAGGCGATGACCTGCTCGCGCTTCACACTCGGGAAACCTTCGAGAAACTGCTCAATCGAGTCGCCCGCTTCCAGGTGATCGAACAGGCTCTTCGCCGGGACGCGCGTGCCCGCAAACACCGGCTCGCCCCCGAGGACATCAGGGTTTTGCGTGACCACGCTGCTCATGGAGGAAGTTTAAGATCAAAACAAAGCGAAAGCCAGCCGGCGGCATTGGACTGCTTCCTTCATCCTTTTGCCTTCAGAGTTTCCTTCGCGCGACCCCCATTCACCCTGCCAGGTTCAGCCCATGATCCGAAGGCGTATCCGTGCGAAACCGCTTCACGTTGTGATTGAGCGTCTCGCTTTCGAGAATCTGGATCGTGTAGCGCATACTCAGGATTCGCAGGATGCGCGGAAGCGCAGGGCGCGGCCGGGCTTGGCAGGCCCGATCGCTCGAGCGAACGCTGCGGCAAAGACGGAAAGATTAAAAAATGCCTCAACGGATTGCGATGCAAACGGTCAGACTTTATTGTGGGCAAAGGGGAGGAGACTCCATGGGAAGAAGAAAGCTGAAATTTGAAGGGCCCCAAGCCCTTCGGCGGGCCGTTGAAAAGTATTACGCCGCACACCCCTTCGGCGCTGCGGCCCTGCGACATCCGCGGATTACAGTCGACCACGGCCGCTATGTCGCCTATACCGGAAGCTCGATTCAAGGCGGCATCATTGGCTTCGGCACCAGCATCGGCTCTGCCTTAAGAGCCTTCGACCACCTCTCCGCCAAAATCCTTCGGACGCGGGCCCGCTAGGAAAGGAAGAAGGCAGAGGTCGGAGGACACGTCAAAAAGCTGAGAAGCTGGAAATCTGGAGTACCGAGCGCATGGAAGAGGCCGGGCTTTCAATGGAGCGACTGGGGTGAGCGACATAGACGGGGCGCCGCGAGGTAGCGGTGAGCGAGCGGGAGGGAGCGAATCAAATCAGAGATCAGAGGACTGAGGACTGAGGGCGGGGCGCCGGGAGGGAGCGGGGGCGAATGAATCAAAGCGGAAAGAGTGCAGTTCGGTCCTGTGGCGAGCTGGTGATCGCGCCCCGCGATCAGGAACTTGGCCTGACCTCTTCCTTCATCCTTTTGCCTTCAGAGTTTCCTCGCGCGACTTCCTCCGTCCGCTACAGGTCCTCGGTGACGATGTGGTCCTCTGGCACGTCGAGCGACTTCAGGTCCTCTGCGAGTTCACTCACCATCTCGTCCGGACCGCAGATGTAATAATGCTTGCCGGGATCGCCCACGCCGTCCGCCAGGCGTTCGCGGTCGATCCGGCCGAAGTTGGGACCTTGCTCTTCGGTCAGGATCAGTTCCAGGTTGTCGCCCAGACGGGCGCGGAGTTCGTCTGCGAGAAAGACATCCTCGCTTTTCTTGTTGCTGAACCAGAGCGCGTTTCCATCCAGCTCTCCCTTCTTATCGAGCTTCCGCAGGATGGCCAGAAACGGGGTGACGCCTGCGCCCCCCGCCAGAAAGAGCCCGGGCCCCTTGTAGGTGATGGCGCCCCATGCGTCTCCGATTTCGAACACATCGCCCTTGCCATATTTCCGCAGTCTGTCGGTCAGCCCCTCGTGCTCCGGGTAGATCTTGATCGTGAACTCCAGCCACGAGTCCTCGGGCAATGAAGTGAACGTGAACGGGTGCTTGTCGTCGGCAAGGTCCTTTTCCCGGGGGAGGGAGAGTTCCGTGGCCTGGCCGGGCTCGAACGCGAAACCGTCCGGCTTATCGGTGCGGAACCGCTTCACGTTGTGATTGAGCATCTCGCTTTCGAGAATGTGGATCGTGTAGCGCATACTCAGAATTCGCATTTCGCGGATTCGCAGGTTGCGTGGAAACGCGGGGCGCGCTCCCCTGGACTTCCTGGATCCATGGTCAGACGCATGCCGTCCTGCTGACCCACAGAGCCCACCGTGCCTTTCTGTTCAACGCAGGATCACGGTCAGCAGGACGATCAGCGCCACGCCGAACAATCCCAGGAGCATCGCGACGAGGGCGCCGATGACGATGCCGTGACGCACGCGTGTAATCCCTTCGCGATGATAGGCGATCGCAAAATGCAGATAGCGCACGCCGGCGCCCAACGCCATGACCGTGCCCATGCCGATGAGAATCGAGCCGCTCCAAGCCCAGACCGCACGAGGGTGGGTGTGCGCATGCGTCGAGGCGACAGGCAGCAATTGCAGAACCAGTCCAAACCGATCGATGACGAATCCCAACGCCATCGCCGACAGAGCAGTCCTGACCCAGGAGCGTCAGGGTGCGTTCTGCCGCCAGGTAGACCAGACGCCTGGACAGTTCGATTGGATCTCGTTCATCGTTCATGCCGTGGCCTGACCCCAAGGGCCGGATAGCCTTGGAAGGGTAGTTCTGCCGGTTATTTTAATCCATGGAAGCCGTTTGGATAAATCCTGGCAAGTCTGGACCAGCGGATCAGGGGGCAGGTTAAGGTACCGGTTCCGCAGTTGGGATGATCACCGGCGGACGGACTTGTCCTGTGGCGAGCTGCTGATCGCGCCCCCGCGATCAGGAACTTGGCCTCACCTCTTCCTTCATCCTTTTGCCTTCAGAGTTTCCTTCGCGCGGCCGCACTGCCCAAATGTCAAATGTTTCGGACGCGACCCCGTTCGACTTAATGCAGGGCGCCGATTGAAGCTCAGTCAGGGTGGCGCGCGAAGTTCTGAAGCCGACCCCTAAGTTCTCCCGACGATTTTGCTTCCCAAACCAAAAAGACTGGTGTTGAAATTGCGTCCGTTATCTACTGGTGCGGTTAAAAACAGAGGACATCCAGCATGCCAGAACCCAGCTACTGCGTCGCCACTTTATTAGCGCAGGCGACCGGGAATGATAACGCTCCTCCGATCGTGTGGCCGTGGTTCATTATCGGATGCGTTTTGTTGCTTGTTGCCATCATCGCTTTCTTCTGGGGATTCGCCGCCAAAAATCTTACTTCAAGCCGCTATTCTCTGCTGATGTGGATTCTGCCGCTTAGTTCTGGATTCGCGGCGGGTGCTTTTGTGGGGGGCCTGAAGGCGACGGGCCCGGTTGGACAGATTGCCGTCACTGCGACGGGTGGTTTTGCTGTCTGGCTTCTCAGCTATTGGCTGATCCCTAAGCCCGACCCTGCCGCGCCACCGTCGGATTCAATGGTCATTCTGCCGGGGATGACATTTCGACAGGTGGCGCAGCTCCTGGCGCAACGGGACGGCTACAGCATCAGTTTTGTCGGCCTCGATGCCAATGTCCTCGACGCGCAAATGCGGCCGGAGCAGATAACCGCCGGGGGGATCACGCAGTTGCTCGAAAAGCTCCGTCTTCATTTCCTCGATGCTTCGATCCAGACCAACTACCGTGTCACTCGCGATTCGAACCGCGGCATTTACGAGCTCGAAAGAGTGTAAAGGCAATCAACCTACCATCTGATATATGGCTACCTGTTACTGCGAGAACCCACCTGGCGGAAGCATCACGTGCCCGGAAGGGTACGTCCCATTTTGCAGCGTCCGCGGAGGCGCCGCGCACACCTATTGTTTGCCCATTCCTGAAGCGATCAGCGGTCTGGCGCTGACGGCGTGGTTTTTCTCGCATCTTGTTGGGCGCGAAGTGACCACTGGCGAGGCCATGACAAGGACCGATCTCCATGCAGCCTTGCTTGACGGCAGATTCGTCAACCGCGAGACGGGAGAGATCGTGAGATTCACAATTCCGGAATCAATCTATTTACCAATCCCAGCAGGCGCCCATGCGACAGCTTAGGCGGTCATGGATGCTCTCCGCCTACCTAATGCCGGCCAATGGCAGCGCGCGCAGCGCCAAGACTTCAGGAGGCGCAATTCTGCCGATTCAGGGCCTATTCAGTCGAGGATGCCCCGCCCGCCGGTTCGCTTCAGAAACCGGGGTTCGCGTCTGCGCTGAGGCAGTCTACTTCTTCAAATCTTCCGCGATTGCAGCGAACTGCTCTAGCGCGGCTTCGAGATCGGCGACGATGTCGGCGGCGATGATTTCGGGGGCGGGGAGATTGGCGCTTTCTTCTAGTGCTTCGTCTTTCAGCCAGAAGATGTCGAGGTTGATCTTGTCGCGCTTGATTAGCTCTTCGTAGTCGTAGGACCGCCAGCGACCCTTCTCGTTTTTCTCGGTCCAGGTCGGCTTGCGGTCATGGCGGTTTTTCGGGTTGTAGCAGGCGACCCGTAACGGATCCCAAGCAACGGCCGGGCTTTCCAAGTCGTCGAGGTCGGTGCACGTGGGGGTGATTTCTTTGCGAGCGAGGTGGAGGTAGGTACGCAGGTCGTAGATTCAGCGATCGAAGAAGAGAACGTTCGACACTTTCGCCTTTCCAGGTAACCTCGATGCTTCTCAATGCTCCCATGGCAGTTCCGGTTTTCCGAAGTGACCGTAGTTGGTTGTGCTTCGGTAGATGGGCCTTCGTAGTCCCAGTCGTTCGATGATTGCCGATGGACGGAAGTCGAATCGTAAAGCGAATTCCTGGGCGGCCTCATCATCTCCAGTGCCCCACGTATCCACCAGCATTGATATCGGCTCCGGGACGCCGATCGCGTAGGCAACCTGAATCTCGACAGTTCGGGCGATTCCGCTTTTGACGATTTGACGCGCGACGAACCGCGCGAAGTATGCGGCACTTCGATCAACCTTCGTCGCGTCCTTTCCACTAAATGCACCGCCGCCGTGCCGCGCAAAGCCGCCGTAGGTATCCACCATGATCTTACGCCCGGTGAGGCCGCAATCAGCCTCCGGCCCGCCCAGCGAGAATTCGCCGGTAGGATTAACTCGTACGGCAACCCTGTCGGTCCACCACTTGCCTAACGTTTCGGGGAGAAGCTTGGTCTGGACGAACTGCCGAATGTCATCCTGCGATGTCCCCGGTCGATGTTGTGTCGAGACCACAACCGTCGTTACTTCAACTGGCTGTTTGTTCTCGTATCGGACAGAAACTTGTGCTTTCGCGTCGGGCCCTAGCCACCCCACGAGCATGTTCTTGCGCGCGGCGGCTAGAGCTCTCGTGACGTTGTGGGCAAGCGTGATCGGCAGCGGCATCAGCTCAGGCGTGTCGGTGGTGGCGAAGCCGAACATGAGGCCTTGGTCGCCCGCACCGAGATTCCTAAGATCGCGTAGTCCGAGTGCGATATCCGAAGCCTGCTGGCCGATGAAATTTAGGACTTCGACACCTTCGGCGTGAAAGCTGCGCTCGACATCATTGTAGCCAATCTCACGAATCGTTTGGCGAACTATCTGAGCTTCATCCACCTTTACGGCTGATGTGATCTCACCGGCAAGGACGACGTGCCGACCCTTACACAGGGCCTCGCACGCCACGCGACTGTTTGCGTCCTTTCGGAGGTAGGCGTCGAGAATCGAGTCGGATATCAGGTCACAGACCTTGTCCGGATGGCCTTCTGCTACCGATTCTGAACTAAAAACAAAGCAATCTCTCACGTCTCACCTCATATCTCAGCGAGCTCGGGGACAAGTCGACCCGCACACATCGGCGACAAGTCATACTCTAGCCTACGCCAGGGGGTTCGTCCTGAAATGCAGTCGCTACATTCATTTAAAACGGTTTTTCGTTTGTCTTTCGCCGACCAAATTCTCAAATTCTGTGCATGATAGACCTCACGAGCATCCTGGGCATCGTCGGAGCAGCCGTCGGTGTAGCGTCAATTGCAAGCGCCGCGTGGCAATACCGGGCCGGACAGGTACATCGAGATACATTTCGAGTCTATGCGGCAAACAAAACAACGGCATTTTACTACCGAACCTGTATCGCGATTGGCAGGGTGCGCTCAACGGCGATACAACAAAGTGGAACGATCTTGAGCCGACTATGATCGCATATCTGAACCTCATCTGGGGAGGAGTGCTTTCTCGCCCGTGACGGGGTTTTGCCACGGCGCCTTTGGAACCTTTTTGGAAACCTGAAATCAAGACTGTGCTCTGCTCCGAGTTCGCCATGTCGGTCATGCGCGAGCACAAATTTCATTTTCCGTCTCAATTAGCCTGCGGATCGAGTCGGCTGAAAGCCGATATTGCAGCCCATCGAAATGAATGCCGTAAATGATCATGCGGAAGTTCGACAAAGAATTGGTCGGAGAGCATTCTGATGTCGGGTTGCTTGAGTCCAGCAGCGGCGATCCACTAGACTTCCGCTTTGTCGTTACGCGTTTTCAAGGCGCCATAGACTTTGTGCAGGAAAGAATACCCGTCGCCAACTTTCGAAACTCGCCGTCGGTCATGAGTTTGCTGAATATCTCCTCGTTGCCATCCATACGATCGATGACTAATCCCTCAATGCCTTCTCGAAGACGTAGCGAAAATCCTCTTTGGAATTGGTTGCTGCTGCTTTCTTGAGGTTTTCATCCTCGACGGCTTCTTCCTGAATCTGGTCAAAAAAAGCTGGTCGGCTAGCGTGAAGTTGGTTCCGAAGCGGTCGTTAAAGGATGTCGATCAGTTCTGATAGTTTGGATTTTCCTGTCCTCCTGACCTGTGCCTACGTCGCTTGGGTCCCTTTAATTGGGGTATCCGTCGCCGCGGTTTAGATCGATCTGGCCTTCGCTAATTTTTTGTAGCCGATAATACTGCAACTCGATTTCGTCCTCTAGGTGATAGCCAGGACCAGTTGTCCCGCTTAGGTAGCTTGGTCAGAGGAAACGCACATAGGTGTAGAGCTGTTCCAAATCAGAATCCTGGTACGGAATAACCTGCGAGAGGAAGCCATACATGTTTCTAAAATTGACAAGTAGAGTCTTAAATCTCTTCGCGTTCTTTCGTCCGGACGTTCTTTGAATTGTTCCACGGCCTGATCAGAATGCCGCCAGATACCGCCTAATCGTGGATGCTCTCTTTCCTGCCAGGTTTAAAGTAAACCGCACAGAAAGCATTCGAACCTCTTCCTCAAAGATCAACCCGTGTTTCTTCGATCTGATGCTGCAGGCGATAAAGATGCTGCGGATCCGTGAGCGGTTCGGCGGCGTGTCTTCGTAGTAGGGCTTGAAGGCCTCGAAGAATTCCTCCGGCCTCGTTCACGAAATCGAGGACGAACGTGTCCTCTTTTCCCGGCACATGCGGTTTAGCCGCGAGAGCGTTTGCACGGCCTGTATGCCGCCAAGCCGCTTGTCCACGTACATGGTGTGCAAGAGCGGCTGGTCGAAACCGGTCTGATACTTCTCGGCCACCAGAAGCACCTGATATTCATGCGTCGAACCGCTCGGGCAGTTCCTTCTCCTTGATGCCGTTGTTCATGCCGGCTTCGGTGTAGCTCTCTCCCGGCGCGTCGGGGTCTTCCACGGTGCCGGAGAAGGCGACCAGCGTCTTGATGTCCGCATAGCCTTTTCGGCAATATATTTGTCAAAGGCCTGCTTGTAGCGGACGGCGTGAAGCCGGCATCGTCACCACCATCGCTTTAGCTCGCCCGCCGATCTTGTGCATGGTGAAGTGCGGAAGTGCTCCACCATCACTTCCGTCTTTTGGGCGATGTTGTACGGGTGGAGGCTCATGAACCGGGCCAGAGCTCTTGCCGCCTTCTCTTCGCTGCACCTGGGGTCGTCCTCGACGGATTGCACCAGCCGGTAGTATGTCTCGTAGGTCATGTAATTCTTAAGCACGTCGAGGATGAAGTCCTCCTCGATGGCCTGTCGCATGGTGTAGAGATGGAAGGGTGCGGCTTTCCGTTGGACCGGGCTCGCCGAAGACCTTCAGCGTCTTGTATTTCGGTGTCGCCGTGAAGGCGAAGAAACTAATATTGGGCTGCCTGCCCCGCTTCATCATTTCGCGGACCACGCCAGCGAGATGATCCGCGTCGTCGTCTTCGTCGAGGCCATGCTCGGCCGCAAACTTGCGCCGCTTCCTCCTGCAGCCGATCGGCGCTTAGCACGCCTTTCAATTCCATTGCGCTTTCCCCGGATTGCGAGCTGTGTGCCTCGTCCACGATCACCGCGAACTGCTTGTCCTTGGTGGAAATCGCTGATATCGGGATGATCTTCTTTCCGAAGCTTGTCCAATGTCTCGGCGATGAAAGGGAATTTTTGCAGCGTGGTGATAACGATCGGAGTTCCGTTGGCGAGTGCCTGCACGAGTTGCCGCGTGTCTTCGTCTACCTTCTGCACCACGCCTTGCTTATGCTCGAACTGATATATCGTGTTCTGGAGTTGCTGATCGAGGATCCGGCGGTCAGTCACGACGATCACCGAATCAAAAACCTTCTTGTCCGTGTCGTCGTGCAAGGATGAAAGCCGGTGCGCCAGCCAGGCAATGGAGTTGGATTTCCCTGAGCCGGCTGAGTGTTGAACGAGATAGTTTCTGCCCGGCCCATGTCTTGGCGTGATTCGCGACAATCCGACGAACACAGTCGAGTTGGTGATACCGCGGAAAGATCATCGTCTCCTTCGTGATCTTCTTTATTCCCTCGTCGGTGAGGATGCGTTTTTCTTCCACTTGGAGGTGCATGAAGCGACCGAGTATATCGAGAAGGCTGTCACGCTGCCACACTTCGCGCCAAAGATAAGCAGTGCGGTATCCGCCAGTAGCAGCGGGCGGATTTCCCGCGTGCCCTTCGTCGCCGAGATTAAATGGCAGGAAGTGGGTCTTGTCTCCGCTCAGCCTGGTTGTCATCCACACCTCGTCCTGATCCACGGCGAAATGGACCAGCGTGCGCTTTGTAAACTCAAAGAGCGGTTCGCGATGATCCCGGTCTTTCTTGTATTGCTTTTTTGCGTCCTCGACTGTCTGGCCGGAGAGCGGATTCTTTAGCTCCGCCGTAGCCATCGGGTAGGCCGTTAAGGAAAAGCACCAGGTCGAGCGATTTAGAGTGCTCGGTGCCGTAGTACAGCTGTCGCGTCACGCTCAGCACGTTCTGGCCGTAGAGTGCCAGCGTATCCGGATTCATCCGGTTGTTAGGAGCAAAGATGGCTACGCGTAGCTTCTTGCCATAGCATTTGAAGCCTTGCCGCAGCACCTTTGAGCATGCCTTTCGTTTCAAGTTCCTTCACCAGATGATCGAGCACCACTCTGGAAGTCTCCCCGCCGTGGATTGCTTCGAGGCTCTTCCAAATTTTGTCCTGTGTTTCTGGATGAAGCCGATTACTATAACGGATCGAGCGACCGCACCTTGTCGTAGCGATCCTTGGCCGGGCCTTCGCGATAATCCACAAAGACATAGCCGCCTCATTTGGTTAGGTAATCGATGATTGCATCCTCAAGGCGAGCTTCGACATGTTTTTCATGGCTCAGTATATCGTTTCCACGTTCGCGTTACCTAAGCTCCGAAGGGCCATGCCGTCGATCGTGTTGTAGAGGTAGTGCTTAATTGAATGATCGCGTCGAAGATAATCCGTCGTCGTCGAGATAGGGGGAAGGATTGGGGTGGCAGAGATAACGTATTTCGTCAAATGAATCGCCTTCTCTTCGCGGTATAATGTTTGATCGATGCTGTGAAGTGGCGGCACCAAGACTTCGCTTGCTTTTAGCTGTTCGATGATCTTTCGACGGGAAGCGTCTCCGACTTGAACTCAAAGCAAGCAACGCTAATGCGTCCTCGACACAGGTGAAACACGACGAAGTCGCATCGCTTCGACCATGGTTGCCCGTTGTCATCCAAGAAATGGAAAAGCGTCGGACTGAGTGCACTCCTTGATTTCTTTTGTCTAGATTGATAGCAATCGCCTCGCCTCAACTGCGAGTCGCATCTCTACTTACCTGTTTAGCGATTCCCGGACGAAACATCTCTCCTTCATCACATGCTTCCATTGTCGGCTCCTTTACCTCGTAATGAACGGATTGAGGTAGCTCCGGAGCGCATTGAAGTAGCCTTGGGCATTGAGGGGCATGGCTACGCAACGGTTTGGAAATCGTGACGTTGCGCACTCGATCTTGCCCGTCGTCGCGGCAGTGATGAGAGCCGTGCGATATTCGTGAACTGTTTCGATCGCTTCGCCACTTTTTCTTCAGTGCGTCTAATTCGCGATCTCAACGTTCAATATGTTTGGCTATTTCTAACTTGCTCATCTGCTGGCGGTAGCTAACTCAGACTCTGATAAGCGAAGAAACGACTCTTGCGTGAGATTCTTCATGCTATCGCTTGTCCCCGTAGCGAGTGGCACGGTAAGTGAGAACGAGCGCGTGCGATATGACCAATATACCACACAAACTTTGGTCCGAACACGTCATGATTCGAAAATCGAGCAATCCACAACCGAACTCGAGAAGAAATAACCAATTGTAATCTCGATCAACGTAACCGCAACATGCCCAGAATTCAGGGGTGTTCATCCGACTGATGATCAAACTATCTTTGGTCACCGGACAGGCGGCGCGATCGAGCTCGGTTTCGATTATGCGTTTGTTCTCTTTTGGGTTGAATCGATTCCCATAGACACAGCTCGTTTTAAGGATCGCCGGCGAGCCGTCTACGCTGGATGAGTTGTCAGATTGACGCTCACGCCTGAAAACAATTGGGGAAAAACGAACTTCAGTCGCCTCACCTCCCAATGCTGCGGCACGTCGCCAAGCCAAGGAATACCGGAGGCGCGCATGGGGGCGGCGGCGTTGAGACCCTGGGTGGCAGCTTGGGTGATGACCGCGACGCGCTTCTCGTTGAGCTTCTCCAGCAGCTCCTGCTTCCGGGCAATCAGCGCGCCAATCTCCCCGCTCTTCCAATCCAGAAATGCTGCGATTTGCTGCTGCTGTTCTACCGATGGAATGGCGATTCGCAGATTCTTCGTCCCTTGATAAGTCAAACCAAAGCGAGTGACACCATTAGCAGCCAGGTAGAACTGATAAGCGCTCAGGCGCGATTCCAAAGCGTAAAAAAGGTAGCCACCGTGGACTTCCCTTTCGTTCGGTCGAAGAATGGTGAGATGGTATCCGCAAACAAGGTCCGGAGCAGTCTCGGCAATCAGCGCCGGCACTCCAATATCGTCCGGGGTTTCCGAATCCTTCGTGATTACGACGTCGCCGACATGCAGGCCGAATCGATCAATCTGAGCGTTCGTGGCCGTCGCTTCCATGAAGTCGAGGTCCATGGTGACCTTGTCGTTCTTGTAAACATCAACGTAGTTACAAAGCCTAACCGTTGTCTCGCCTTCCTCCGACTTCTTGTCCACGTTGCTGGTGCGAAGCTCGACAACGTCATGGATGCGCTCTTCCCGCCAACCCGAAGGGAGCGAGGGAAGAAGCTGACGACATCGTTTTGAAAGCGATGTCGGCTCACGCTGTGACCTCCTTCAACATCGCCATGATTTCCTTCTCCAGATCGCTGATGTCCTTCTCGATCTTGTCCAGCGGACGCGGCGGTCGTACTCGTAGAAGTGCCGGTTGAACGCAAATTCGTAGCCGACCTTGATCTTGCTGTGGTCGATCCACGCATCCGGGCGATAGGCCAGCACCTCGGCGGCGAGGTAGGCTTCGCAGTGATCCCGCACGATGGCGAGCAACGTTTCCACGTTCACCTTTCCCTTGTTCTTCTTGCCTTCGTAATCGAGCGGCAACGGCAAGGCGATGCCGGGCGGGAAAGGCACGTTCTCGGTGTCGCGCAGTTCCGGATCAGGCTCGAAATCGCCTTTCTTGTCCCGGCAGATTTCCGCCGAGGGGTCGCGCTCGCCCAAACTGCCGGGAGCGAGGAGCACACTGCGGAGACTGCTATCGAGGGCGATGTCAGCTTCTTTGAATGCGTCGGAGAGTTGTTTATCGAAAACGGCCCGGTCTTTGACGAGCTGGCCTGCGGCAAACGCGCCCTTGATGTCATCGAGCACATCGAGCACTGCCGCCTGCGCTTTCGCGCCCTCCAGCTTTTCTTCGATGATCTTCTTCTTGTCCTTCCGTTTTCGTGAAATGGCCAGTCCCACAAAGGCGCTGGTTCGCTTGAAGCGGTCGATGCGCTCGTCGGTGACGGCGAAGTTCAGCCGACGCGGCCGCTCGACCGTGATCTTGAGATAGCCGAAGTCCTGATTATCGAAAATCTTACTGACGAAAAGGCTCTTGGTTTGATCACGCTTCGGATCAATGTTGGTCCGAATTTCGGCAAGGGTCGCGCGGACATCATGCTCGAAGCCACCATATAGCTTGGTGAGCACCTCGATATGGTTAGGCGTTCCATCAGTGCCATCGCCAATCTGCTTGCGCTTGTCGCCGAGGCTTTTCTTCATCTTCCAGGCGAACTCCGTGGCGTTGATAAGCTGCACCTTGCCGCGGCGCTCCTTGCGCTTCCTGTTAGTGACGATCCAGACGTAGGTTGAGATACCCGTGTTGTAGAAGAGCTGATCCGGCAGCCCAACGACCGCTTCAAGCATGTCGTTCTCGATGATCCAGCGCCGGATATTGCTCTCGCCGCTGCCTGCGTCGCCAGTGAAGAACGGCGAGCCATTGAAGACAATGCCGATGCGCGAACCTTCGCCGCCGTCGCTCGGCGCGGGCTCCATCTTCGAGATCATGTGGAGCAGAAATAGCAGCGCGCCATCATTGATGCGCGGCAGACCGGGACCGAACGTCCCTTGAAGCCAAACTCGTTATGCTCTTTTGTGACGTAATCTTTTTCCGGCTTCCATTCCACGCCGAATGGCGGATTAGCCAGCATGTAATGGAATCGCTCGTCGGGATGGCCGTCGCCATCGACGACACCTTCCTTTGTTCTACCGGTTCCAAGCGTATCGCCGAAGACGATGTTCTTTACGTCCTCGCCTTTGATCATGAGGTCGGACCCGCAGATGGCGTATGACTCGGGATTATATTCCTGGCCAAAGAGTTCGAGATTGGCGCTCGGGTTAAGACCCGTGTCAGGGTCCGCAATGAGCTTCTCCGATTCTGAGAGCATCCCGCCGGTGCCTGCGGTCGGATCGTAGATCTTGATGACCTTGCTTTCCTTGTAAACGAGATCGTCGTCGGTGAAGAGCAGGTTCACCATCAGCTTTATGACGTCGCGCGGGGTGAAGTAATCTCCGGCCTCCTCATTCGCCTGCTCATTGAAGCGCCGAACCAGATCTTCGAACAGATAGCCCATGGCGATGTTGTGTGGGATGGTGTTTGGATGCAGATCGACAGCGGCAACCTCCTTCACAACCTCGAAGAGCCGGTTGGCTTCCTCCAGCTTTTCGATCTCTTCTTCGAACTTGAATTTCTCGATAATCTTTCGCGCGCGAGTCGAGAAACCCGCCATGAAGTTCAAAGGTTGGCGGCGAGTTTGTCCGGATCGCCGAGGAGCTTTTCGAATGTGAATTCGCTCGTGTTATAGAAAGGAACTTTGATCTTATGGGTGATGATCCGCTCGATCGCGTCGGGGTCCTTTTTCTCCTGCCTTAAGCTTCTTATGCAGCGCGATCACCTCAGCCTTTGTTTTCTCAAGCACGCAATCGAGACGTCGCAGGACCGTCAATGGGATCATTACCCGGCGATATTGCGGCGGGCGATACGGGCCGCGTAATAGATTGGCGATATTCCAGATGACATCGCCGTGGTCTTTGAAAGCGTCGAAGTTTTTCATGAAGGCTTGTTGTGGCAGGGAAATCTATCTCTAATCCTTGCGGAACCAGTCGGAGTCGTTGAACGGCGGGTTGGTGAGGAGGTAGTCGGCGCGGAGGTCAGTATGGAGGTCGCGGCGCAAGGTGTCGGCGTGCTCGCGGCCGAAGTCGGCCTCGATGCCGCGGAGGGCGAGGTTCATGACGGCGAGGCAGCGGGTGGAGACATTCGCGACTAGTGAAGCTTCTTGTGAACCCAACCCCATTTGTCGTAAGCCGCTTCCATGCACTTCTCGAAGGCGGCATCGGTTCGCAAGAAGCTGTAATTGCCTTCAGCGACCTTGTCCCTGTATGCCGGGAGCGTCATTAGATTCGAGAGGAGCTGGCGGACCCGCGTCGTTGCCAAACTGCTCACAAGGGCCGTATAGTCGGCGGGCAAGGCCATCGCGTTACCATACGCCTCGGCGTAGCTCTCCAAATCGTCTGAATTCAGCAGCCCCTACAGATAAGCGCCCACAGCAGATATCGAGCACGATGCACAAAGGCATATTTGTTTGCACCTTTCTGTTCGATCTCGCTTGCGATCTTGCGTAAACGAAATTGCACTTTGTAACAGAGCAAAACAAGCCGCGAATCAGCCCTTAAGCGGGTCGCGCGAAAAACCTGTTCATAGGCTTTGTCGTCTTCGAAAACGCGACGCATTTCCGACAGTCGACTTAAATTTCCGTCCGTGAGCAAAAAGGTCTGAGTCAACTTTAGCATTTGAATGGCTTTTGAGTCCTCAGTGATTCCATATTCTTCGAGGTCATCGGGACTTAGCTGATCGAAGGCGTTCTCCTGTCGCTCGTAGTAAATTCCGATGTCGCTGCGGAACTTGTCTTGAAGCTCGAGCTGAATTTCGTCATTGGCGTGAAGGTTCCACGGCTCCGCCGGGTTCTGTCGGTTGTTGTTAATGGTTACACGCGTGACGAACTTCGGCGGCGCATTTGTGATGACCTTGCAGAGGACCCGGATCGAATCGAAAGCGCTGCGGCCTTCCGCGAATTTTGGGTTGTCTTTGTTGGCCTCGACGAATCCCTTAACGGTTGTAACGGTCTGCGCCCCATTCAGGAGACGCGGCGCGGTGAGTCGCAAGAGTGAATCCTCCGTTTCGACCTGCTGGGCAAAGAGTGTGATGC
Source organism: uncultured Verrucomicrobiae bacterium (assembly GCA_963738045.1). Classification (GTDB taxonomy): domain Bacteria; phylum Verrucomicrobiota; class Verrucomicrobiia; order Chthoniobacterales; family UBA10450; genus Palsa-1392. The sequence continues at coordinate 411,034 of CAVTUX010000005.1, forward strand.
CGTTGTGATCAAAGGCAAAAACCGCGGGACGTTCCGTCTGATCAATAACGATGGCTTTTAGCGCCCGACCAATAGCCCGGTTCACTGCCTCGCTCTCGCCTAGGCCGTAGCGGATGTTGCTGTCGAAGAATCGGGGGCCGATGGAATCGTGCATCGCGTCGAGATCCACCAGGCGCATGAACCCAACATGCATTTGCTCGCCGTTCGGGCCGTCGACGACTACAAGATCGTCGATACTAATCTTAAAAGACGACGGCCCGCGCGTTGCGCGGGTGCTGCCGACCTTGCCTTGGGTTGAACGGTATTCGATGAGAAAACCGGCTTCGCGCGGCCGAAAAAACTCGTCGGCCAAGTATTTCTTGTTTTCCAGCTGCTCGCGTAAGGTGTCGAGGACAGTACTGCGTTCTGCTTCCTGCGGGTCGCCGGTGAAAACAAATCGAAAGCAGATTTGGTCGATAATTGAGCGATTTTCGTGAAGGCAGCTTCGCAATTGCAAAAGCAACTGGTTTTTGTGTTCATCCCTGTTAGGGGTCGTGAAGATCCGGCCGATCCCGTCCTCGATTAGACGTTTGAACGTGCCCTTAAACAGCGCGTAGGAATCGGATTTTTTAAACTGGAACAAATACAGATTGCGCCTTTGTGAGTCGAAGTGAAACCCATCGATTCCGTAGTCATTGCCGCCAAACGCCACCTGATTTAGCGCTTTCTCACGCGGGACGTTCACTCTCTTTCTCCAAGTATAGCAAACCGAAATAATCATCTCGAACCCCTCCGTGAAGGGCGTGCAGGTCCGAGACGCTTGGTCGATTTGTCGCTGGGTGATCATTCGAATTGGAGGAGTTGCGGGTCGGCATTCCGGGCGCAGTTGTAGCAGGGGGAAAGGAAAGCTGACAACTGAAAAGCGGACGCGCGTAAAAGACCTGCGGTCCACGCGGTTCAAGAACCTTCGGAGCGCGGGGGTCCGGCGTGACGTGGTTTGCCTGAGGCGAACTGAGGGTGGACCCGCCTTCGCCGAGGCTACGGCGCGGCAAGGGGACGGAGGACAGACCCGCCTTCGCCGCGGCTACGGCGCGGCAAGGGGACGGAGGGCGGCGGAGGACAGAAGGACGGAGGACGGAAGGCGGAGAACCGGGAGCCCGGAGCGGGAAGAACCAAAAGCTGGACACTGACGTCTGAAATCTGATCTCTGACAGCTGAAAAGAAGCAGATGAGGCGATAGACGGTGATCGACGCGAGGGCCGCAGTGGGAGTAGGATAGCGGCATGAAGCGTTTACCGGCAGGTTTTGTGAGTTTGCACCCCTATTTCAAAGTCCATCCGGGGAAGCTGAACGAGTTTAAGGCCGCAATCCCAAAGTTCATGGAGCGGACTGCGACGGAGGGAAATCGCTGTCTTTTTTATGAGTTCACTATCAACGGCGACGAAATCTTCTGCCGGGAAGGATACCCGGATGCGACCGCCGCGATCGCGCACCTGAATAATGTCGGGCCGCTCCTGGCCGATGCGCTCCAGATGGCAGACTTGATTCGGGTGGAGGCACACGGACCAGCGGCGGAGCTGGCCAGGATCAAGAAGGCGTTTACGCATCTGAACGTCCAGTTTTTTGAGACGATGGCGTAGGAGCGGGGACAAGTGGCAGGTGACCAGCGACGAGTGACGAGTTGGTGGGAGGCTGAAGGAGGGACCGCCTTCGCCGAGGCTACGGCGCGGCAAGGGGACGGAGAGCGGACCGGGGAGAGCGGAGGGCGGAGGCACGGAGGGTAACGGCGGGCGGAGGACGGAGAGCTGAAATCTGAAAACGGAAAGCTGACAGCGGAGATCAGAGACCAGAGACCAGAGACCAGAGGGGGACGGCGCTGACTGCGGGTTAACCTTGCAATCGGCGGCGCTCCCGCGCGCCGTGCCAGAAACGAAGGATTCGCACTGTCGCCGCGGCCTGATCCACGCGATAAATGATCAGATAGGAGCCGACAACCGAGAAACGTGCACCGGGCCGCTCTCTGAGATGCCCACCTCGTTCCGGAAACTCTCGTAGGTTCTCCGTGCGATCCAACAGCTTCTGGCAGAAAGAGAGCGCTGCCGCAGGATTATCTCGGGCGATGAAATCGCGGATCCGTTGGAGATCGCGCAGCGCCACGCGCCCAATGATAACCTGCCAGGTCACGAGCCGATCGTTCGACGGACATCCTCGATCGGCACGCCGCCTTCCTTTTCCCAGGAAGCATCTGCTTCGTCTACTGCGGCCAGCAATTCTGGGGAGGCAGTCAAAGAGCGCCCCTCGAGCAACCGGCCGGCGGTCTGCCAGATGGTCTCGAGATCGTCCGGCTGCAAGGCAGGCAATTCGGCAAGGATTTCGGTTGTGCTCATGCCGGGATTCTACTGGGTAACCGGTTGTTCAGAAAGGGAAAAGCTGAAACGCGGAAGGGGGAGCGTAGCAAAGTGGGAAGCTGGGAAAGCAGAACATCAGAGGGCCCGCCACTCGCCGCCCACCACGGCGGGCAGGCTCTGAGCAGGCTTTGGGTAAACTCCGGTCAGAGGGACGGGCTTTTCAGGGTTTGCCGAAGCCGATTTGGCGTTTCGGCGGGTCCGGCGGAGTCATAAGCTGGCGGATGGCATCGAAGACGACTTTGAACTGCGAATCGTATTTGCGCTCCATCTCCGCGAGCTTGCGGGCAAGGTCGGCGTGGGTGGAAAGAAGTTCGCGGAGACGAACAAAGGCGCGCATGATGGCGATATTCACCTGCACCGCGCGGCTACTGCGCAGGACGCTGGAAAGCATGGCGACGCCCTGTTCGGTGAAGGCATAGGGAAGATAACGGCGCCCACCCCGCGTTGGCTTTGAGGTTTCAATTTGGTACTTCAAAGCCGTTGGGTCGGATTGTTTTGAGGTGCCAATCTGGCACCTCAAAGCCTCAAACTCTTCGCGTGTGAGCTGGAAGGCGAAGTCCTCGGGAAAACGATCGAGATTTCGTTTAACGGCCCGATTCAATGCTTTGGTCTCCACTCCATAGAGTTCCGCCAAATCAGAATCGAGCATCACGCGCTGGGAGCGCAGCAGCAGGATGCGGCGCTCGGCCTGGAGAGCGAGGGCGTCAGGTCTCATGCGCCGGTCAAGCCCATCGAACAGACGATGTGAAGCGGTTTAATCTCCGAGTCGAAGTCCACGGGTAAGAAAAGCTGAAAGCGGAAACGCTGACAAGCTGAAACGGGACGCGCGTAAAAGACCTGCGGTCCACGCGGTTCAAGAAGCTTCGGAGCGCGGGGGTAGCGCTGGTGCTGGCGCGGACGGAGGACGGGCTTTTCAGGGTTTGCCGTAAGGCGGCGGCTGTTCCTGCACTTTGACCGCGGACCGAGAACCCGCCGCGCGCAGGGCGATGGCGCGTGCGCGCAACGCGTCGAGCAGGCGCAGCTTCTCCGCGAGCGGCCGAGCGGCGAGCCGCTCGCTCAGAGCGCGCTTGCTTTTCCAAATTCGCTCGAAATCGAAGCTCATTGGACGGTGAAAGTAGAAAGTCGAGTCAGCTCTCGGTGAGGAACTGTCGTTGAAACCGGCGCCATCGATCAACCAGGTTGTGACGGGTGATGATTTGTTCGAAGCGGGCTGCGTCGAGCGCCCCGGCCTCAATGAACTGAAGCAGGCGTGCTTTGTCTTTGGCCCGGCCGGTCTGCAACGCGATCGCCGCCAGATGTTCCGCCGTGAAAACACGAGCGGAAATTCCGCCCACGTCCAGCTCGATTGCGTTTGTCAGAGCCTCCTCTGCCAATGGTCCGGTCGGTGGAAGAAATTGGACTGGCCAGTCACTGATGACGATGTGCTCGCCTTCCATTCTGCCGCCCCGAGCGCGCAGGTAATCGAAGACCGGTTCAAGGGTGACAAGTTGGGCTCCGGGAGCGGTGTGAAGTTCAATAAAGATGTCGACGGCGAGAGTGGAGACCGGTTCGAGATAGAGGGTCGCTCCGACGGCGCCGCCGATGGCATAACGTTCGATGATGCCATCGGTCGTCATCTGGTTCACGGTGCGCAGGACTTCTTCGATCTTCACGTTGCTTGAGTGACGTGTGGGCGGCTCGTTCCTCCGGGGTCGACATGGACGGGTAAGAAAAGCGGAAAGCGGCCGTAACGCAACCAAGAGCGAGGCCGGGCTTTTTAACGCTGACAAGCTGAAATGGGGAAACCTGACAGCTGAAAACGGAAAGCTGACAACTAACCTCTGATCCGCCGGAGGCGGACGGAAGGCGATTACTTTTTCTTGCGAGGAAGTTGTTTCAGCAAGCGCCTCAAGCGCTTCGTCGTCTGGTCGCGATCGAGTCGGCTCGCGGCGACGTCGATGACGAGGCTTTCCCATTCGTCGACTGGAAGTTTCTCGCTCGGGAGCAAATGATTGGTCTCGAGAAATACGAGACAGGCGGCGAGCGCGGTGCGCTTGTTGCCATCGACGAAGGGATGGTTGCGGCAAAGGTAGAAGAGGTAAGCCGCGGCGATTTCGACCGGATTTGAGATGAGCGGTTGTCCCATCATCGTCGCCTGCGGGGCGGCCACCGCCGATTCGAGCAACGCAGCCTCGCGCACGCCGGACGCTCCCCCATGCGCGGCAAGCACCTGCTCGTGGATCGCGCGGACGGATGACGCGGTCAGATGGACGAGCGCTTCGCTCACGAAAGGCGCTTAAAGAGAGAGGAGTTCTTGCGGATCAATCGCCGGGCGGTGGCGCCGGCCTTGATCGGATCGATCGCGGGGCGGATCGGGGTGAGCACAATCGAGCCGCCTTCGTGCACAGTGACTGTAAGCTGATCGCCAACTTTCACGCGAGCGAGGTCCATGAGAGCGGTATCGAAGATGATCCCCTGGGAGTTGCCAACCTTGGAGATGGTCTTGGTCATCTGGTAATACTACGTTTTACCTGGGCAGGGGCAAGAGGGAAATTAAGAAGGCAAAAGGAGGAAGGAAGAAGTTCTCAAAGCTGAAAGCAGCCGTAACGCAGCCAAGGGCGAGGCCGGGCTTTCAAACGCTGAGGGCAGCCTCCTTCGCCAAGGCTCCGGCGAGCCAAGGAGGACAGACCGCCTTCGCGCGAGGCTGCGGCGCGGCAACGGGGACAGACCCGCCTTCGCCGAGGCTACGGCACGGCAAGCTCCGTGCGACATCGGGCAGTCTAGGGACAGGCGTTGTCTTCGTCACTCCACATAGTTCATTTCGAAGATGCTGGCCCGGGATCAGCTTCCACTTCCTCCAAACGACGGAATGGCTCGCGCCGCGCTGTCGAGCACGTCATTGCAGCGGCCTGTAGCTCTGCTCCATGCCCCAATCACTCATGGCGATCGTAGTCGCGACAGTCGCTCTTCCGGTCTTGCCGTCCTCGTCGTAGTAGCACTCGTGGAGTGCATAGGTCGGGCCGTGTCCGTTTGTGTGCTTAAAGATTCGATTATTCCAGCGTGGAGCCATGTGGTTCATGCGGTTGCCAGTTCGCGCGCGGTCCGAATGCCTTTGGTGAGCTTTGGTTTCTGATCGGCCATCGCGCGGAAATCACATTCCTTTTGCAGGCCATACCAGAAGTCATCAGACTGACCGAAGAAAGCGCCGAAGCGGATCGACATTGCCGGGGTGATAGCGCGGCGGCCGAGCACGATTTCATTGATCGCGCGCGGAGGGACGCGGATTGCGCGAGCCATGGCGTTCTGCGAAATGCCCATCGGCTTGAGATATTCTTCCAGGAGGATTTCCCCTGGAGTAATCGGCGGATTCATGGCTGTAATGTATCCACCCATCGGAGATCAGCCCGGGATGATCTGGATGAGGTGTATTCGGTGCGACAAACGCGCCAGCAAATACCTCGTGAATGCGCCGGCGATGGCATCCGGTTTACCACCCCGCGTGATGATACGGCAGATCAGCGTTTGGGACGCGCCGTGCCATTCGATGTTGATCGCTCCGGGCTCGCCCGGCATGTGGATCTTGGCCCAGCCGGGAGCACGGGTTGGTCGCTTCTGTTCCGTCACCACAAGTCCGAAACGAGGAAGCTTCTTGTCGTTCACGATCGTGTCACGCAGCGATCTGGTTCCCGCTGAGATAACCTGGATTACGGTTTGCATGCCGCAGTCACGGTTCTATCGGGCGGGCGGGAAGCTGACAACTGAAAATCTGACGCGCGTAAAAGACCTGCGGTGACGGAGATCGGAGGGCAGAGGACCCGCCGCCCACCGCGGCGACCAGGACGGGCAGGCTTTGGGTAAACTGCGGGCGGAGGTCAGGTTTCAGCCGGCGACGGCGAAATGCATCTCGCCCGTTTGCTCGACCACCTTGGATGCTGCCAGTACCTCGAAGCCGACCACGCCGCCATCATGACCAAAATCGGCAATCACGCCGGGACGAACTTCATCGCTCTCCTTCACCTTCACGTCGCGCAGGGTGATGGTGAGCGTATCGGTTTCCTTGTCGGTACTCGATTCTCATTGGCCGCCCTCATATTTCGTGGTCTTCGACGTTTTGTAAAGAGTGACGACCACGGTCTCGCTGGGAGTTTCTTCCAAGAGCATCGCCTGATTCAGGGGCTTGTCGAAATAGCGGCGCTGATGGAATCGCCGAACCGGGGAAATGGGCGTGACGGCGTCCGGTTGTGCAATCGCGTTTTCGGTCTCGGTTGGATCGATCTCCCGCTTCGCAAGCTCCCGAGTGGCGTGCTTCGACCAGCGAGTTGGTTTCATCCGAAGGCCGTCAGACTGGTGTCACGCAAACGACAGAGCACAACGTTTTCGCGACCATGCACTGACGGCTCTTTCGTTCGATGACTAATTTTCTCCGAGGTCGACATTGCGGGCGCAGTTGTAGCGGGAGCTTTGAAGATTGAAAAGCTGAAATGGGAGATCAGAGGACGGAGGACGGACCCGCCTTCGCCGAGGCTCCGGCGCGGCAAGGGGATAGAGCGCCCGCCACTCGCCGCGGGCGAGCAGGCTTTGGGTAAACTGCGGACGGAGGGCCCGCCGCGGCGGGTAAACTGCGGACGGAGCGCCGGACAAGATGCTGGAACCGTCGCGATGATTGGCCGCACTATACTGCGTGAGGCACTGCAATTGACATGTTAACCAACGAAACGAAATGAAAGGAACTTAAGATGAACACAACAACAAAGCCGTGCACGGAAAGACAGGCGTGGAATTCCCTCGCCGCCCACCATAAAAGTGTTCGTCAGCTGCACCTGCGCAAACTTTTTGCCGATGATCCCAAGCGCGGTGAACGGATGACCGCCGAGGCGGTGGGTCTTTATCTGGATTACTCGAAAAATCGCGTGACAGACGAGACCCTCAAGCTCCTTCTGCAACTAGCGGAGGAATCGGACCTGCGCGCGCGCATCGACGCCATGTTCCGGGGCGACAAGATCAACATCACGGAAAACCGAGCCGTTTTGCATGTGGCTCTCCGCGCCCCGAAAGACGCATCGATCGTCGTCGATGGCGAGAATGTTGTGCCCCAGGTCCATGCCGTTCTCGACAAGATGGCTGATTTCTCCACTCGTGTGCGGAGCGGCGCATGGAAAGGCCACACCGGCCAGCGCATTCGCAACGTCATCAATGTCGGTATCGGTGGCTCTGATCTCGGGCCGGTCATGGCCTACGAAGCATTGAAGCACTATAGCGAGCGAGCCATGACCTTTCGGTTCGTTTCCAACGTCGACAGTACCGACTTCGCTGAGGCTGTTTGGGACCTCGAGCCGGCAGAAACTCTTTTCATTATTTCTTCAAAAACTTTCACGACCCTGGAAACGATGACCAACGCGCACACTGCCCGCGATTGGTTGCTGGCAGGTCTCGGAGGTGATGAAAAGGCGGTCGCCAAACATTTTGTTGCCGTGTCGACCAATGCTTCGGAAGTGGCGAAGTTCGGCATTAATACGGCCAACATGTTTGGCTTTTGGGATTGGGTCGGCGGGCGCTATTCGATGGATTCGGCGATTGGCCTTTCGACGATGATTGCGATCGGCCCGGAAAACTTTCGCGCCATGTTGGACGGCTTCCACCAGATGGATGAGCACTTCCGGACAACACCGTTTGAGCGCAACTTGCCGGTCCTGATGGGACTGCTGGCTGTCTGGTACAACGACTTCTTCGGTGCAGCGACGGTCGCGGTCCTTCCCTACGAGCAATACCTGAAGCGATTCCCGGCTTATCTCCAACAGCTGACAATGGAGAGCAATGGCAAGCATGTCACACTTGATGGAAACAAAGTTTCCTGCGATACCAGCCCTGTCTACTGGGGTGAACCGGGAACCAATGGCCAGCATTCTTTTTACCAGTTGATCCATCAGGGAACCCGGCTCATTCCCTGTGACTTCATAGCCTTCTACAAGACACTTAACCCACTCGGGCGTCACCACGACATCCTCCTGGCAAACGTGTTTGCGCAAGCCGAGGCGCTGGCCTTTGGCAAGACGGAGGAACAAGTCAAGGCGGAAGGAACAGCGGATTGGCTGGTCCCCCACCGGGTCTTTGATGGTAACCGCCCCTCGAACACGATTCTGACGGAGCGGCTCACCCCCGAAACCCTGGGCAAACTAGTCGCCCTCTACGAGCACAGCGTCTTTACCCAGGGGACAATTTGGAACATCGACTCGTTCGACCAGTGGGGCGTAGAGCTGGGCAAGCAACTGGCCCAGCGGATTATCCCGGAACTCGAGAGCAAGGAGAAACCTGCTCTTAAACATGATAGCTCGACCAATAGCCTGATTTACCGGTATCGAAAACTGAAGGAGGCGTTCGACAAGCCGGGGGCAAACAGTTAGGGCAAGAATCTGCAATCTCTTCTGGAGGAAAAACAAACTATGCAAATTGGAATGATTGGTCTTGGACGAATGGGCGCAAACATGGTGCGGCGGCTTCTCAAGGGAGGCCATCAATGCGTGGTCTTCGACATGTCGCCGAAAGCGGTGGCGGAGTTGACGCAGGCGAAAGCTACCGGGTCATCGTCGCTGGCGGACTTCGCGCAAAAGCTCACGAAACCCCGGGCCGTCTGGTTGATGGTTCCGGCGGGCGTTGTAGACGAAACGATCGCTGCTCTCCTTTCCCAGCTTGAACTCGGGGATATCGTCATCGATGGCGGAAATTCCTACTACGTGGACGACATTCGCCGTGCAAAGGAACTGAGCTTGAAAGGAATTCATTATGTCGATGTCGGAACCAGTGGCGGTGTTTGGGGGCTGGAACGTGGCTACTGTATGATGATCGGCGGCGAAAAGGAGGTGGTTCAGAGTCTGGACCCTATTTTTGCCACACTGGCGCCGGGCGTGGGAGATATTCCTCGCACCAGCGGCCGAGAGAAGCTCACCGGGACGGCCGAACAAGGTTACTTGCATTGCGGTCCAAACGGCGCCGGCCACTTTGTTAAGATGGTGCACAACGGTATCGAGTACGGCATCATGGCCGCATATGCGGAAGGGCTGAACGTTTTGCGTGCCGCCAATGCAGGCAAGAAAGAACATACACTCGATGCTGAGACGACGCCGTTACGAGACCCTGAGCACTACCAGTACGACCTTAACCTGCCTGATATCACGGAGGTCTGGCGGCGCGGCAGTGTGATTGCGTCGTGGCTGCTGGATTTAACCGCCAGCGCCCTGGCCGAGGATCCGGCACTCGCGAAATTCCAAGGCCGGGTTTCGGATTCGGGCGAGGGGCGCTGGACGATCAAGGCCGCCATCGATGAAGGCGTGCCTGTGCCCGTCCTAACAACCGCATTATACGAACGGTTCGCTTCGCGCGGCGAGGCGGATTACCAGGACAAAGTGCTTTCCGCGATGCGCTTTGGTTTCGGCGGCCACCTGGAGAAATCCACCCACTGAGGAGCAAGCCATGAACGTTTCGCACTCGGATGAACACAGGGACCATATATGCGTATTGGGATTGCCACCGATCACGGTGGATTTGATCTAAAGGAAGAGCTGATCAAACAGCTCCGCGAAGCGGGACACGAGGTGACCGATTTCGGGGCCCATCACCTGGGTAAGGACGATGATTATCCCGACTATGTCGTCCCGCTTGCGCAAGCAGTAGCTGGTCGGGAAGTCGAGCGGGGAGTGGCGATTTGCGGAAGCGGTGTCGGTGCGTCGGTCTGCGCAAACAAGATTCGGGGCATCCGCGCGGCCCTAATTCACGACCACTTTTCCGCCAAGCAAGGTGTCGAGGACGATGACATGAATATTCTTTGCATGGGCGGCAGGACCGTTGGCCCAGCAGTCGCCTGGGATCTCGTCCAGACGTTTCTTGCAGCCAAGTTTAGTCGGGCGCCGCGCCATCTGCGCCGCCTGGGCAAAGTCGCGTCCCTCGAGACGCGAATGCGATAGACAAAACCAGAGGAAAAAATACAAGGAGTTGCGCTATCTCGCCTGGGAATTGGAAAACCAGCGCGCCCGTTCGTAGTTGTCCTCGGCGGGGCCAACCGCGGCGGTTTGCGCGCGGCGATTGCGGTGAACTCGAAAGCTGTCAGCATTATCCGGTGGCGGCGATTTGGTCAAGGCAGTCAAGAAAGCGGGCATGGCGGACAAAATCACTTTCATCTCCACGGGCGGCGGAGCCAGCCTGGAATTGCTCGAAGGGAAAGAGCTGCCCGGAGCGGCCGCTCTCTCCGACGCACGAGCCCGGCGGTTAACGAAAAGCAGACAGTGATGCCAACTGCAGACTTCAAAAATATTGACACCGAACAACTACAGAAGGTAAAATCCCGGCCCGGTTTCATCGCGGCGCTCGACCAAAGTGGCGGCAGCACGCCCCACGCGCTGAGCCTTTACGGGATCAAAGACCACTCCTGGACTGACGACGACGAGATGTTTGAGCTCGTGCATCAGATGCGGACGCGCGTCATTACGAGCCCACCGTTCACCGGCGAGCGGGTCCTTGGCGCCATCCTGTTTGAAGATACCATGGAGAGGGAGATCGAGGGGCAGCCGACCGCAGATTACCTCTGGAAGGTGAAGCGTATCGTGCCGTTCCTGAAGGTGGACAAGGGGCTGGCCGCCGAAAAGGATGGCGTCCAGGTGATGAAACCCATGCCCGATCTGGGCGCACTGCTTGAGAAAGCGAGGTTCAAACGAATCTTCGGCACCAAGATGCGCTCGCTCATCAGGCAAGCCAGCCCGTCTGGCATCGGGGAAGTCGTGCGCCAGCAGTTTGAAGTTGCCGGGCAGATCATCGCCGCCAACCTCGTGCCGATCATTGAACCCGAAGTGGATATTCACTGCCCGGAAAAAGCCAAAGCTGAAGCGTTGCTCAAGGCGGCCATTCTGGAGAAGCTCAGCGGACTGGCGGCCGACCAACAGGTGATGCTAAAGATCACCCTGCCGGAGCAGGCCGACTTCTATGCCGACTGCGTCAGTCATCCCAAAGTCGTGAGGGTGGTCGCGCTCTCGGGCGGTTACACGCGGGAGGAAGCCGACGAGCGGTTGCGCAAGAATCATGGCGTCATAGCGAGTTTCTCGCGGGCGCTGCTCGCGGGACTGACCGCCCAGCAATCGGACGCCGAGTTCAACGCCAAGCTGGAAGCGTCCATCCAGAGCATCTACGAGGCATCGATCACCTGAGCAAACGATGTCCGCGGATGAACCGTTCATGAGCGCAGAGTCAGGAGTTACTAATAAATTAGTCCGCTGGCGGCGTTTCCAACGCACAAGACCAAGATCGTGGCCACGATCGGGCCGGCTTCGGAATTGCCGGAGATGCTCGAGCGTCTCGTTCGCGCAGGTTTAGACGTCGCGCGGACGGTATGAGAAGTTTCATTGGAAACGAACCTATTAAGAAAGAACCTATGGATCACGAAATGACGACGACGGCCTTCACCCTCGATGGGTTTAAGGTTACGAAGAATCTGGGTGTGGTGCGCGGGATCACCGTTCGGTCGCGTTCGATTGTCGGCACAATCGGCGGTAGTTTGCAGACCCTTGTCGGTGGCAACATCAGCCTTTTTACATCGCTTTGCGAGAAAACGCGCGCGGAAGCCTTCGAGATGATGCTTGTCCACGCGCACGAACTCGGAGCTAATGCTGTTCTGGGTATCAGATATGACGCCACCGAGTTAATGTCCGGAGTGACGGAGGTCTTATGTTATGGAACCGCCGTCCTGGTTGAACCCGCCAACCAAACGATCCCATGAGTTCAATCCGTCAATCCGCCACCACGCTTGCCCTCGCTCGCGGCGAGCGAACAGTTGGTGCGGCTCTGCTCCCTTTTACCGGGGAGTAGCCCGCGGAATATATGAACGGCAAACACACCCTCTCTTTCCACCCCGCGCTCGCGCGTCCAACCCGCGTTTATAGCGATAGGGTATGCACGATAGAATAGCCTCTGCCGGGAGGGGAATGCGATGAAAACTACGGAAATGCCGGTGGCTAGTCGACCTTCCCTGGAGGCTGTGGCCGAGGCCGGGATGCTGAGCTTTGAGAGCTTTCACCCCGGCGGTTTAGAGTTAACGCGAGAGCTGGCCGAGCTATGCAAAATCGAGAAAAATGCCAAAGTCCTCGACATTGCCTCCGGGACGGGAGAAACAGCTTGCTTCCTTGCCCAGAGATTCGCTGCGCGTGTCTATGGAATTGATCGGTCCAATCAGATGATTCGGCGGGCAGAAGCCAAGGTGCGGACCGCGGGCTTGGAAGTGGAGTTCAGAAAGGCTGATGCCGCCAATCTGCCGTATGGAGATGCGGAGTTCGATGCCGTGATCTGTGAGTGCACGCTGTGCCTCCTCGACAAGGAGCGAATACTTGCCGAAATGGTGCGGGTAACCCGTCCCGGGGGATGTGTAGGCATTCACGACCTGTGCTGGAATGAGGCCACGCCTAATCATCTGAAACGCACCCTAACGGAGATCGAGGGCGAGCGACCGGAAACGCTTGAAGGGTGGGAGCGGCTGTTTCGCCAGGCAGGTCTGGTGGAGATCACCGCGGTTGACAAAGCCAGATCGATGTCGCGCTGGATGAAGGAATCGAGGAAACAGCTCGGTTTGACCGGACAGGTTATACTCGTCCTAAGGATCATGAAGCGGTGGGGACTGCGGGGCCTATGGAGAATTTTGAAATCGGAGCGGGTGTTCACGAGCGGCTTCCTCGGCTATGGCATCGTGGTCGGGACGAAGCGATGAGGTCCTGCCTCGAAAATTCCAACGCGCGGAACAAAAGAACAGGACAGCGGACGGCACTGGGCACCTGCACGATGAATTTCAGCTCACCACCGTCACCTATCCAGCTTTGCATGAGTTCAACCCATCAACCCGCAGCCGCGCGTGCCCTCGCTCGCTGCAGCCCATCTGGCTCTAGTTAGGCGGCGCTCCTTTCATCCCATGACCCGGAGCGGCATTGATCCCACTCAGCACGTTGCCCGCGTGGACAACCAATGGGCGATTGTTCAGAGCGTCTTTCTCGCTGACCCGACGGCCCACACCTACCAAACAGGGCGCACATGGGGACAATTCGTGACCGGCACGTTCCAAGACGCGATTGTCGTAGCTTTGTCTCGTCATTTTCAACCGAAAACCAATGACCCCAGCGCCTAACCATTCATCTGGGGTCGTTCGTTAAGGATTCTGGGTGAAGCTGCCGGCGGGTGACTCACGCGGCTTGAGCGAGGGTGAGTTGGAGCTTGCCAAACGAGCGCACCTCTGGTCCCTTTCACCGGAGTAGCCCGCGAGAAAATATGAACCGCAAACACACCCTCTCTTTTCAACCCCATGCTTGCGCGTTCACACCGCGTCCGCAGCCATAAGGTCTAGATGCGGAGTCATGTCCGCTGGTGAGATAGCCCTCTTACTCAGCTTTGGATCACTGGCCGTAGCGGCTACGTCCCTCGGCTGGAATATTTACCGCAACGTCGTCCAGAAGCCACAACTGCATGTCCACGTCATGTTGGACAGATAGCGCACTCCACATTTCCGGAAAACCTGGGACGAGTCGTAATGACCGTCACAAATTTCGGTCCCGGGAAGACCGAGACAAACATGTTACTACTTCGGAAGACTTCTTGGTGACGCCGACTCTTTCGAAGGCGTGTTCTCGCGGTTCTCATGCCGGACGACGATCCCTTCAGTGGCCGACTTCCGGCTCCGCGGTACTACCATGGAACTGGAGGCGAGGGGAGTTGAACCCCTGTCCTGATCGCTCTCTCCGCGAGCTTCTACATGTTTATCCGATGAGGATTTTTAAGGGGCCGGATGTAGCATCGGCACACCGCCGTCCCCCGAGCGTCCACGAAATCCTTCACCGCCCGACGCGGTCACTCCGCCGAACGATTAGCCTGCTGTCCATGTCCCCGGCCGTAGCAGGCGTCCAGCCAGTGACATCGCGGTCAATTAAGCCGCGAGAGCGAGATCTTGGTGATCTGCGTTTATTTGTTTTGGTCCGGATTTTAACGAGGCCAACGAACCATCCTCGACATGCCGCCTGCGCTTCAAACCATCAGTCGAAACCAGTACGCCCCCGTTTTTTTGGGAGACAGTAATCTACCCAAAAAGGGTTGAGTTACAATCACGGTCGCAACCTTTCCCTCATGCTCCTGCTATAGTCGATTACCTGCGGCAACGGGAAAAAGTTTCCGGACGTGAAAAGTGCATCCGAGCGGTGAAACTTGCCCGGCGGCCGTCCATGTTGATAGCCTTGCCGCACGTGGAGCCCGAAGCTCATTCCAGAATCAGCGATTTGCTTGACGGCTGCTGCTTCGAGGACCGCTACCTCGATGCCGGGGACCTGCTGTTCCGCGAGGGGGATCCAAGCGGCAGGTTTTACATCGTGAGCAGCGGACGGCTTCGCGCGATCAGGGGACTGGGCGCCGGGCATCAAGTGGTTCTGGGAGAAATCGGCCGGGGCGAACCGGTTGGAGAAATGGGAGTTCTGGAGGAAACGCCACGCCTGGCAAGCGTGATCGCGGTGCGCGATTCGCGGGTGATGGAGTTCTCCAGCGATGAAATTAACAAACTTCCGAAAGCGACGCTCGTAGAGTTGATGCGCGCCCTCTCCGCCCGCCTCCGAAGATCGATGGAGACAAGCACGCGACCGACCCTGCCTTCGTCGTTGACGGTGGTACCGATAAATCCCCAAGTGCCATTGGCGGAATATTGCGCGCACCTGCGGGATTCGCTCCTCGAGGCGGGCAAAACCTCGCTGCTGCTTTCCAACCAGACGATACCCGAGACGTTTCGTTCGGTGGCCGAGTCTCCGGATCGCGGACCCGACGAGCTGATGCAGTGGATCGAAGCGCGCGAGGCGGAATACGATATGGTCTTTCTGCAGGCGGACTCGGAGCTGACCGGCTGGACGCGCCGGTGTTTGCGCTTCGGGGACGCGATCGTTCTTCTGGGAAAGGCCGGGACCGATCCGTCGAAACGGGAGATCGAAACAGCGGTCGATGCAATGGAGGCGAGCGGCGCCTGCCCAAGCCTCTATCTGGTGCTCATTCAGGAAAAAAGCCCGTTCCGGGGGACGTTGGAGTGGCTCCGGGAGCGCAAGGTCGTGCGGCATTTTCATGTCCGGCTTCAATCCGAGAGCGACCGGTTGCGGGCCGCCCGGCTGTTGACGGGGACGGACGTCAGCCTGGCGCTTGGTGGCGGTGGCGCGCGCAGCTTCGCCCACATCGGCATTCTCCGCGCCTTCGAAGAGCTGGAGATTCCCATCGATCGCATCGGGGGCACGAGCATGGGCGCGATGGTGGCGGCCAACTACGCGCAGGGCATGAACTGGGAAGAGGTGGCGGAGACGGTGCGGCAGCATTTCGTGACGATCGGTCATCTCGCGAATTACACGCTGCCGGCGCTCTCGATCGATACCGGCAAGCATTACATCAGCATGCTGGAGTCGATGTTTGGGGACATTCAGATCGAGGACCTTCCTCTGAGCTTTTTCTGCATCAGCTGCAACCTCACCCGGGCCGTGCCGGTGGTGCATCGCCTGGGCAGTGTCGCCAAGTGGATCGGCGCCAGCGTTTCCGCCCCGGGAATCGCGCCACCTCTGGTGGAATCGGGAGAGTTGCTCGTCGATGGCGGGCTTTTGAACAATGTGCCGGTCGATATCCTGCGGGCCGAGGGCGCGGGCACGGTGGTGGGAGTGGATGTGAGTCCGGCGACGGACCTGAGGATGCCGCGCGATTACTTCGGTCGACCGGGAGCCCTCGAGGTAATTGCCTCGCACCTCCCGCTCGGGCATTCGCATAAGGATCACGATCACGCTGCGGGCGAAGGTGTGCAGCACGGCTTCCCGACGCTCGCCGATGTGCTGCTGCGCGCGATGCTCCTGAGCAGCATTCACCAGCGATCGGAGGTGAAGAACCTTGCCGATATCTACATCAACCCTCCGATCAGCGACTTCAAAATGCTGGACTGGAAGAGAATCGACGACCTGATCGAGATCGGATATCGCGTCGGCATGGAGCGCCTGAAGCCGCTCGCGGATGCACGGCAGAAGGCGGGGATGTGCAGCGGCAGGACGGGGAGGTAGTTTGACTTGAGTCTTACTGTGTTGAGATAACTAATCGATGCCGATGTCGATCCAACCACCCGGACCGCGAGGTCATGCCATCGCGAATTTTCGGGGGCGGTGCCGGGATTTCCTGGGGCTTCTCGAGCGACTCACCCAGGAATACGGCAACGTCGCGGAACTGCACATGCTCAACGTTCTGATGGTCGTCGTGAACGAGCCGGACCTAATCGAACGCGTGCTCGTTCACGAAGATTCAAGCTTCGACAAGATCCGCGACCTCAAAGCCGCTTACCCGGTTTTTGGAAAAAGGAGCGTGTTACTGATTGAAGGCGAGGATCATGCCCGAATCCGGCGGCTCATGCAGCCTGGCTTTCATCACCAGCGATTCGCCGGCTACGCCGACATGATGGCGGCGCGATCCAAAGCCTGGCAGAAATCCTGGCAGCCCGAAGAGGTGCGCGACATCCACCACGAGCTGGAGGAGCTGACCCGGGATCTGATTTGCGAGGCGATGTTTGGAAGCAGCTTGATGGAGGACGCGCGGCGCGTCGGTCGGGCCGTGCAGAATCTGAACGCCCACTTTCATCAACTCACGATCCCTCTGCAGGAGATCTGGCGACACCTGCCGTTGCCGGGAGTGCATGAATTGAACGAGAGCGTGCGGATTCTCGACGAAACCATCACCCACCTGATCGAGAAGCGACGCGCGAGCAGTCGCGACGAGGGAGACGTGCTGACGATGCTCCTCGCGGCCGAAGATACCGAAGGCGGGACTCAGCCTCTGGATACTGCAGAAGTCCACGATCAGGTCGCGACGCTGTTTTTTGCGGGTCACGAAACGACCTGCAGCGCGCTGACGTGGACCTTGTACCTCCTGGCCAAACACCCGGAGATCCAGGAAAAGGTGCGCGGGGAGATCGGGCAGGCTTTGGGAAATCAGGAGCCAGGGTATGAAAATCTGCAGGGACTCGAATACACGCACGCGGTCGTGTCGGAGAGCATGCGCATCCTGCCCCCGGTCTGGGCGATCGGCAGACAGGCCAAGGTGGATCTGGAGATCGGCGACTACAGGATTCCGAAGGGGAGCAGCGTGGTGATGTCGCAGTTCCTGGCGCATCGCGATCCGCGCTGGTGGCCGGAGCCGCTCCGATTCAAACCGGAGCGGTGGTTGGAGAATCCTCGTCCCGATCGTCCGAAGTTCGCCTACTTTCCGTTTGGCGGTGGTCGGCGGACCTGCATCGGAGAGCGGTTCGCCTGGATGGAAATCCTGGTGCTGCTGGCCAGCTTTCTTCGTCAGTGGAAGTTCTCCGTCTGCGATCGAACGGAAGATCCCCCTGAGTTCCTGGTCGGGTTGACCCTCGCACCAAAAGACGGCATGCATTTGAAGATCGATGCTGTCGGTTAGCCGACCACAGATCGATCGGTAGGAGTCACACCATGCCGCGCGAAATCCCAGGTCCCAGAGGCAAGGCGCTTTCCCTGTTTCTGGAACGCGTTCACGACCCGCTCGAGATGATCCGACATCTCACGGACGAGTATGGGCCGGTAGTTTCGATGCACCTGCTGCAGGAGCGTTGGATGATCGTGCTGGAGCCTGACATGATTGGCGACATCCTGATTCACAAAGCGAGGGATTTTCACAAGACACCTGCGTTCAAGCGGGCAGATGTATTTCTCGGTGAGCACGATATTCTGCTCATCGACGAAGAGGAGCATGCGCGGATCCGGCGACTAGTGCAGCCTTCCTTCCACCACGAGCGCGTGGCGGCCTATGGAGACCTGATGGTACGTCATGGCCGAAAATGGCGGGAACATTGGGAGCCTGGCGGCGTCTACAACACGCTCACGGAGGCGAGCAATCTCACTCGTCAGATCGTGGTCGAAGCGCTGTTTGGAAGCAGTTCGGAGGAGGAAGCGGAGAAAATCTCGGCCGCGCTCACTTTGCTCAACGCAAGCTTTCACTGTCTCGTCGTTCCCTTCGCCAGGCTCTGGCTGCAGACTCCGTTTCACAAGGCACGCGAACTGGAGGGCGCGATCAAGACTTTCAACGAGACCATCATGCGGTTGGTGGAAGAGCGGAGAAAGAGCGGCTGGGATCGCGGCGATCTTCTGAGCACCCTGCTCGCAGCCCAGGACACGGAAGGAGGAACGCGATCCCTGAGCAACGAGGAACTTCACGACCAGATCGCGGGAATCTACCTTGCCGGGCACGAAACCACAGCCCGCGCGCTAACCTGGTCGTGGTACGAATTGGCCAAGCACCCGGAGATCCAGGACGTCCTGATCCGGGAGGTTCAGGAAGTGTTGGGCGACCGGCCCGGGACCTACGACGACGCGGAGAAGCTACCGTTCACGCACGCCGTCATGTCCGAGGCTCTGCGTCTCTACCCGCCGGTCTGGACGCTCACTCGGCAGGCCATGGCGGACGTTGAGATCAACGGCTACCTCATCACGGAAGGAACAAGCGTCTTCATTTCTCAGTATTTCGTGCATCGTGATCCGCGGTGGTGGCCGGATGCGGCGGAATACAAGCCCGAGCGTTGGCGGCAGGAACCCCAGCCCGAGCGGCCCAAGTTTTCCTACTTCCCGTTTGGCGCGGGCGCGCGGATTTGCGCGGCCGAGAACTTCGCCTGGAAAGAAGGCATCCTTCTCCTCGCCACCTTCGCGCAGAAGTGGCGGTTCTCATTGTGCGACAAAACCGACGACCCGCCCGAACTCCGGCCCGAATTGAACATGGGGCCAAGGAACGGGATGTTCCTGCGGGTGGATCCGGTCTAGCGGCAGGCTTCGATCCTCCAGAAATAATAACCTCGTCCTTCACCGCCCCGCGCAGTCACTCCGCCGTGCGGCCAGCCTGCTGTCAATAAATCAAGCCGAGTTACAATCACGGCCGCAGCCTTCCCTCCTGCTCATGCTTCTGATCGATCGACCTGGATGACGAGAAGGATTACGAGCAAGAGCAGGAGCACGAGGAAGGAAAAACCTTGCTCGCGGCCCGGCTCTGCGAGACGAATTCTGCATGGCGGAGCTGCAAGATTTTAAGAGCTCCGTCGCGGTCGTCGTTTCCAGTTGCGATGCATTCTTCGATGCGTGGCGACCATTCCACGCCTTCCTGCGCAAGTTCTGGCCCGATTGTCCGCTGGAAATTTTTCTCATCACCAACGAACTCGAAGTGCGCTCGCCGCTTCTCCGCAACCTCCGGGTCGGCGAAGATCGTGGCTGGTCCAGCAACTTCCTCTCCGCGCTCGAGCAGATCGCGCATCCTTATCTGTTCTACGTGCAGGAGGATTATTTTCTGACCGCACCGGTGATCAGCGCGCAGATGGCGGCCGACTTTGCGCAAGTCATCGAGTCGGGCGCCGATTCGCTTTGCTTCCGTGCACGCTCCAAGCCCTACCCCGGTATCCAACTCCTGAACGATCACCATGGGATCGTGCCGCTCGATTCCGAAGGCCGAACACGCTGCCAAGTCACGCTCTGGAAACGGAGCGCCCTCCAGTCGATTTTGCGTCATGGCGAAACGGCGTGGAATTTCGAGGCGCGCGGCAGCATGCGCACGCAGTCGATGAAGATCCTGTCCTACATTCGCCGCGACAACACCCCGATCCCCTACCTTATGTCGGCCATCTCGCGCGGCCTCTGGATGCCGGAGGCGATCGAACTCTGTCGCGCACATGGGATCGCGATCGATCCGTTTTTTCGTCCGCTCTTTTCACCGCGTCCGTGGCAGCGGCGGTTGCGCCGGGCGATTGGGCGTGCCCGGCTCCGGCGTGCCTTGCGCGCGCAAAAAGGGAAAGCGATCGAGCTGCCGTGAAGCGATTGGTGAGGTGGAATCTGAGCAGCCGGGCGCGCCAGCTCTCCGGAGGCGATGCGCTGGTGGTTTCGATTCCAAAGAGCGGGCGCACCTGGGTGCGGACGTTTCTCTGCGCCTACTTTTGCGAAAAGCTCGGCCAGCCATTCACGCTTGAGCTTGAGCGGCACCAAGGCGTCCCGCGCGTCATTTACACTCACGATTTGTTTGAGCAGCGGACAAAGGCCGATCGCTGGGACAAGCTGCGCGGGAAATATCTCATCCCACAACGCGAGCGCGACCGACTGGCCGATCATCCTCCTGGCGCGCGATCCGCGTGACGCGTTTGTTTCGCTCTTCATCCAACTGACCCGCCGGACGAAAGAAACCCCGGACGAGTTGAAACAAAAGCCGGTCTCCGAGCTGGTGCGCGATCCAGCCTTTGGGATTGAGTCGATGGTGGAGGTGATGAACAACTGGCTCACCGAATGGTCGGACCGGCCTGACTTTCTCCTCCTGCGCTACGAGACCCTGCGCGAGTCGCCCGCGCCGGGCTTCCGCGATCTCTTGCGGCTCCTCGGGTGAGAACCCGGTACACGAAGGAGCCTTCGCCCATGCGCTCGGGTTCTCCGATTTCGGGCATATGCAGAAACTGGAGAACGCGGGCGCGTTCGATTCCAAGATCCTCCGTGCCGGCGACACACAAGATCCGGAATCATTCAAAGTCCGTCGCGGAAAAATCGGCGGGTTCGAAGATTACCTTTCGCCTGAGGATCAAGCGCTTGCGGCCTCGGCACTGCAAGAACTCGATCCCCGTTTCGGCTACTCGGTCTGAGACGAAAAAGCTTCCAGGCGTTGCCGGAAAAAAATAGCCTCATTCTTCGACCACGGTCGCAACGCGGAATGAAGAAGAGAGTCATCATGGTAATGGGGGTGCAACGGTCAGGAACCTCCGCACTTTTCGAGTCGCTGGCCTATGATGAACGCCTCACTCCGTTCAATGAAAGCATCGATAGCCTGGTCTACTACAAATACCGGCTGCGCCCTTTGCCGGAGATTGCGCCTTTGTTCGACGCAGCTCCAGGTCCGGTTTTGCTGAAGCCGATCTGTGAGACCGTGGATCGCTCGCTGGAACAACTAGTTGCCGACCACCACGATTACGACTTGCGGATGGTCTGGATTTTTCGTGATCCCGTGAATGTCCTTTATTCGATGCATCGCGAGGGTTGGGTGCCGTCATTCGACATCACCCACAATCACTACAGCGCCGACTGGGTGCGACGCAATCAGCTCGCTCTGCAATTCCAACGGAGCCATCCAGATCAAATCGTGCTCACACGTTACAGGGATTGCGTAATTGATCCTGTGGTCTTTCGCCAAATCGCCACCTGGTTGGGCGTCGAAGGTCGATCGGTTTTTCGCCGGGACAGCAGGCAGGGCCGCCGCCGCCTCCCACCCGCCGAACAGCAAAAGATCGACCGCGTAGTCGGTCCGACGCTGAAAAAACTCGACGACGCCCGCACCTTTCGCCCACGCCGTCGCCATCGCGTGAGACGCGCGGCGCTTGATGTTCTGGCCAAATTTCCAGATCAGTTGAGACAACTTGCAAATGGCAAACACTCGGTTGTCGACCCCGAATGGGACCCGGCCGTCCCGTCAGCAGCACCAATTTGTCCGTCACAGGTCACAGGATTGCAGTTTTGGCTCGACGCGGGAAAAAAACTCAGCACGGGTTTCTCCGAAACGGGACCGCATCAGTTGAAGCGGAGCTGCCCACTTCCACGGCCGTTTCACATCCCGCTTCTGAACGGGAAGCACGCGCTGTTTTTCCCACCGGCAAAGTGGGAAACGCGCCTTCGTAAAACGTCAGGCATCCTGCGCTTCGACTCGATGAAAGCGTGGTCTTTCCTGCCTGAGGGGCGACCCTTTTCCGTCTTCACCTTGTTCAAGCCGCAAATTCCGATGGCCGCGACTACAAACCAGGGGCGCGCCGTGGTCTGGCGCGTTGGTTCATTGGGTCACCCTCCGGCTTTAAGTCTCGAATGGGACTCTCAAACGAAGTCCTTGAAAGGCGTTCTGTCAGCGCGCCGTGCGTCGTCACAAAGTGTCGTGGCGACCGCCCCGGACTCGCATCCAGCCAATGCCTGGCGGGTCGTCTTTCTCGGTACGGAAAGCGAGCGGCAACTCGCTATCTCGATCAACGGCGGCATGGTTTCACGAACGGCTTTGCCGACATCGTCAAGCCACGTTCAGACCGCAAGCACGGGTTACACCTTGCAGGTGGGCGGGGAGGAATCTCAACGCGCCGCTCTTTTTTTTGGCGCGATCACGGAACTGATCATCTTCGATCGGGGACTGGCAGTTCCCGAGCGGCTGAGCATTACGCGACATCTAAAAGAGAAGTATCACCTCTGATCGGTGGACGCACATATCGGTAAACCCAAGACCCCGCGCCGGAATGCAGAATCCGGTCAGCGCAGCGGACGCGCGACCAGGATTCCCGTGTCGCTGCGATAGCGCGCGAGGTAGCTCGAGAGCCGCGCGTCGACTACGACCTTCCCGTAGTTGTGCGGCGAAGAAGCGTGCATGAAGTGCAGGACACCATCGTTCGTCCGATAGGCCAGCCCGACATGCGAAGTGGAGTAAAGCCCGGGTCGATCACGCGAGATGATGCCGATGATGTCGCCGCTCTCCAACTTCCCCTCGATCCCCGCCACGCGGCCCTTCGGGATCTGATAAAGCGGTCGCGCCGTCACTCTCGCTTCCATGCGGCCGAGCGGCTCGAGGAGGGATGGATTCGCCTTCAGGTAACGATAATGCCGCCAGCCGTAGGTCATCTCCTGCGCGGCATGATTCACCCGCACGCCACCGAGCTCTCGAGTCAGATCGTCGACCAGGCCGCGCCGGCTGTTATCCGCCAGCCAGTCCTCGAGATAATGCAATCGCGAGAGATACTCTCCGGTGCACTGCCCGTTGCGGTAACGATCGAGCTCGATGTAATGCAGCAGTTGCGCTGGCGTCCATGAGGTTGCGGGATCGTCCAGCATGCGCGCGAAACCGAGGGCAATTTCGAAAAACGTCCAGCAATCCACTCCATTGAAATTCACAGAGGGTGCCTCGATCCGGTCATCGATTTCGAGCGTGTAGGAGGTATAGCGGGTGCCGACCATCGCGCGCCCGACCGTCGCGGTCCTTTCTCCGATGGGAAGCGATTTCCAGTTATTCGCCCGCGCCTCCTGCACAAGCCGGTCGAACTTGTCGCGGCCCTTGAAAACGGTTGAGAAGGGCAGACCGCTGCCGCTCGCCAGGCAGGTGGACGCCAGAAAGAAAAGGGCGATAAGAAATTTTGCGGCGCGCATCTGCCGAAACCCTTCGGAAGAATGCGCCGCGGCGCAAGGCCGCTATTTCTTCGCGCCCGGCGCTGGGACAAGCAAAACGGGGCGCTCGCCGGCCTTCAAGACTCCCTCCGTCACGCTCCCGACAAGGAGGTTGTAAACCGAGCCATGCCCGTGCGAGCCCATCACGATCAGGTCCGCGGAAATCTCACGGCTGGTCCTAAGAATCTCCTCCACCACCGTTCCCTCCCGTTCGTGAGCAACAACGGTCAGCCCGACCCGGGTCAGCTTCTCCAGGAGGCGGTCGAGCTGGCTCTTTTGCTTCTCGTTAGTCACATCCGGCGGAAGATAACCCGCGGCTTCGAGCGACATTCCGCCGGTCATGCCCATCTCCGGCATCCCAATTCCTGGATAACCGATGGTCGCCGCCGGAAATACCGGCACCGCCGCGATCTCGCACACGTGCACGAGGTGAAGCTCCGAGCCAAATGCGCGAGCCATCTGCTGCGCGAGCGCGAGCACGCCCTCCGTAATGGGAGAAAAATCGACTGGCACGAGAATCCTTTTCATGGTGCGAAGCGCTTTGCGGATCGGCGAGACAGGATGCGGGACGCGCCCCGGACGGTCAAGCAATTGGAAAAGCGAGTCGCGTTCGTTATTCTTCAACGTGGAAGACCTGTTCGCTGAGACGGAGACGGACGCAAAGGCCGACGACGCCGCGCCGCTCTCCAGCCGGATGCGACCGCGCTCGCTCGAGGAGTTCGTCGGGCAGGAGCACATCCTCGCGCCCGGCAAACTCCTGCGTCGCGCGATCGAGGCCGATCGACTGCCGTCGGTCATTTTTTCCGGCCCGCCCGGCACCGGCAAAACCACCCTGGCGCAGATTATCGCGGCGTTGACGCAGTCAAAATTTGTTCGCCTGAGCGGAGTCGAGAGCAATGTCTCCGAGATGCGCAAAGTGGTCGCGGCGGCGGCCAACCGGCTGCGCACTTCGGGCCAGAAAACCATCCTTTTCGTCGATGAGATCCATCATTTCAACAAGGCACAGCAGGACATCCTGCTCCCGGATGTGGAAAGCGGGACTCTGCGCCTGATCGGCGCCACGACCTACAATCCGTTTTTCTACGTCAACAGCGCGCTCGTCTCCCGCTCCCAGGTTTTCCAACTGGAGTCGTTAGGCGTGGAGGAACTCGAACAGTTGATCGATCGTGCGCTGGCGGAGAAGAAACGCGGCCTCGGCAACTATCGCGTGCAGATGGACGCGGACGCGAAACGGCATCTCGCGAAACTGAGCGACGGCGATGCCCGGAAATGTTTAAACGCGCTCGAGATCGGCGTCCTGACCACTCCGCCTGACGAGAAAGGGACGATCCATTTCAACCTCCAGGTCGCGGAGGAAAGTATCCAGACCAAGGCGGTCGTTTACGATCGCGTCGGCGACGCCCATTACGACACGATCAGCGCCTTCATCAAAAGCATGCGCGCCTCCGACGAGAAAGGCGCGATCTACTGGCTGGCCAAGATGCTGCATGCCGGGGAGGATTTTCGCTTCATCGCGCGTCGCATTGTCATCTTCGCGAGTGAAGACGTGGGGCTGGCTGACGCGGAGGCGCTCCCGCTCGCGATCGCGACGCAGCAGGCGGTCGAGTTCGTCGGCATGCCGGAGGCGCGCATTCCCCTCGCCCACGCCACGGTCTACATGTGTCGCGCGCCCAAGAATCGCGACGCATACGAGGCGCTGGGCGCGGCGACGGAAGAGATCGAAGCGGAGAAAACGAAGCGGGTCCCGGAGAAACTGAAGAACAAACACTTTCCAGTAAACCCCACGCGCTGACGGATGACGCTGTCGCACAAGATCGGGAAAATATTCCATGCGGAGTTTTATCGACGCGTCTGGCGCCGGGTGGACCGCATCCTCTATCCGGTCCCGCTCCAGCCGCTCCTGGCCGGCATCGATCAAAAGCGCCTGCACGAATTGCAGGAGCAGCATGGTTCGCCCCCGCCAGACGCGCCCGACAGCTGGCGCCATTATGCGAAATATCTCGAAGTGGAGAAATACCTGCTACTCAACATCCAGCGGCTGCAATACCTCGATCTTCATCGTTCAGGGCCGAAGGACATCCTCGATATCGGCTGCGGCGCCGGCTTCTTTCTTTTTGTTGCGCAGTCACGCAGCCATCGCGGGCTCGGACTCGATACGGGAGGCATTCCCGTTTTCGATGACCTGATCGAGCTCTTTGGCGTCGACCGGATCATTCAGAAGATCAAGATCCTCGAACCGATGCCGGACCTGGGCCGCAAATTCGATCTTATCACCGCCTTCTCCACCGCCTTCCATGGCGGGCGCAACATGTCGTGGCGCTGGGGGGCGAAAGAATGGGACTTCCTCGTCGCCGATCTCGAGCGTCATTTGAAACCGGACGGCCAGATTTTCTTCGGACTCAATCCGGCCTACAACGGAAACTTCTATACGCGCGAAATCCTCGATCTTTTTCTGCGGCGCGGCGCGCAGGTCGACCGCGAGAACGTGCTCTTTCCGCCGAAGACCTGAAGCCTGGCGCCCGACAAGCGCGAGAGCATCGCAACGAGCAGATCCTAGAGTGGTCGCCGCCGAATTGCCGCAATCAAATAAATCGCCCCGAATGCGATCCCTCCAGCTCCGGCGAGGCCAATTCTCCAGTCGCTCCGAGTGAGTGCCAGCCAGATTCCGATCGCGCCCGCAGCGAAGAGAAAGAAAGCAATCAACCAAACCAGAAGGGTGTCGATTCGGCTAAATTTACCGCGGCGCAGCATGGTTCGGAGAGTTTATCTCGCCTAACGAAAAGAGTCGATGACCCGATCCAAAGAGGTCGCTGGCGCAAATCCGCTCTTCCCTCGAATTTTCCGGGTGCAGGAGGAGGCAACGACAACGAGCAAGGCGCTTCTGCGTCGCCTGCATCCGCGTCTCGCGCGCTGGTTCGGCGCAACTTTCGGTGAGCTCACAGATGCCCAGCTGCGTTGCGTCCCATCGATCCTGAAGCGCGAATCAATCCTCCTCACCTCGCCGACCGGGAGCGGCAAAACGCTTGCCGCTTTTCTCGGAGTCTTCGATTATCTGCTGCGGAGACTCGATGCCGGGACCTTGTCGTTAGGCGTGCATTGTCTTTACGTTTCGCCCCTGCGCGCGCTCACCTACGACATTGGGAAGAATTTGCGCGCGCCGATCGCCGGCATGGACTTGGAGAAGGAGTTGCTGATTCATGTCCGGACCGGCGACACCAAAGCCAATGAGCGGGTAAAGTTTCGCCGCCGGCCATCGCACATCCTGGTGACGACGCCGGAGAGTCTCGCGGTCCTGATCGCACAGGAAAGCTACGCGGCGCACCTCACCAGTTGCCGATTCGTGGTTGTGGACGAACTCCATTCCTTCGCCGGGAACAAGCGCGGAGTGGACCTGGCGCTTTCGCTCGAGCGTCTGGAGCAGATTGTCTCCGCGCCTAACGAGAAGCCACGGGCCCTTTGCCGGGTTGGATTGTCCGCGACCGCCGCGCCGCTCGAATTACTGGCGAAATTTCTCGCGGGCGACGATCGGCCCTGTCGGATCGCCCAGGCAAAGGTGGAAAAGGAATCGATCGTCGAGGTCTTTTCCCCGATTCGTCGCGAACCATATCCGCCGGCCGGTTACACCGGCGTGCGTCTTTACGCGGAGCTGGCGAATTTGATCCGAACCCGGCAGTCGGTTCTCGTCTTCACCAACGTCCGTTCCGCCGCCGAGCAAATCGGTTTTCGCCTCAAGGAACTTCTCCCAGAACTTGCGGACCAGATCGAAACGCATCACGCCTCCCTCGATCGGAGCGTGCGGCTCGAGGTGGAGGACCGGCTCAAAAACGGCGAACTGCGCGCGGTCGTTTGCTCGACCAGTCTCGAACTGGGGATCGATATCGGCGCGGTCGATCTCGTCGTGATGGTGGCGACGCCGAAAGGAGTCTCACGCGCCGTGCAGCGGATCGGCCGCTCCGGGCATTCCCTGAACCAAAGCAGCCACGGCGTGCTCGTCGCGACCAACATCAACGATCTCGTGGAAGCAACCGCCACGGCCCATCTCGTCAGGCAAGGCGCTCTCGATCCGGTCAAGATTTTGGAAAAGCCCAACGACGTGCTTGCGCAGCATATTGTCGGGATGGCCGCGCTCGCTCCGATCGCCGTCGAGGAGGCTTTCGCGATCGTCCGGCGCGCCTTTCCCTTTCGCGAACTGGAACGCGACGAGTTCGAGCGCGTGCTCGAATACCTCGCCGGCGGCGGCGCATCGTTGCAGCGTCAGTACACGTCGCTCTTCGGCAAGATCGCGCTCGCGGACGGGATGATCTCGCTCGCGCATCCGCGGGTGGCGCGCGAGTTCCTGCTTAATATTGGCACGATCGTCTCGGAAGGATTCGTCAGCGTGCTGCTGGGACGGCGGCGCCTCGGTTCGGTCGAAGAAGGATTCATCAAGCAACTTCAGATTGGCGATCTGTTCGTGCTCGCGGGACGCGTCGTCAGGCTGATCGATACCGGGGTGCAGGAAGTGCACGTCGAGCGCGCCGATGGGCAGCTGCCGACCATCCCGCGCTGGAACGCAGCCAAGATGCCGCTCACCTCTGGCCTGGCAAACGCGGTGCGCGGATTACGCGCCGATCTCGCTGCACGGCTCCGCGAAGGCTCCGATGCGGATGCGATTGATTGGCTGGTCGAGACTTATCAAATCTCAATCGCGAACGCGCAGCCGATCGTGGAATTCTTTTGCGCCCAAATGGCCATCTCGGACGTGCCGGTCGGACGCAACCTGTTGATCGAGCTTTATCGCGAGTCCGAGCATTCGCATTACTTTTTCCATTCGCTCATTGGCCGAAGCGCGAATGACGCGCTCTCGCGTATCGTGGCCTGGCGAGTGCGGGAGCGGATCGGCGGCAACGCGCTGGTCACGATTGATGACTACGGGTTTCTGCTCACGCTGCGACGCTTTCAGGAATTGCCGCTCGCGCAATGGCGCGCCTGCTTTCGCCGCGTGGAAGCAGAGGAGGATTTGCATGCCGCACTGCGCGGCTCGGAATTAGTGAAATGGCAATTCCGCGGTGTGGCGCAGACCGGCCTGATGGTGCCGCGCCACCTGCCGGGCCGGGAACGGAAACCTCGCCAGCTGAGCTGGAGCTCGGAGGTGCTCTTCCGCGTGCTCGAGCAGCACGAACCGAATCATCCGCTCCTCGAAGAAGCCTATCGCCAGGCTGTGCACACCTTCCTCGATGCCGAGACGGCCTATGCTTTTCTTGATCAAGTGCAGGGGTTCGAATGGAAACTTCGCGAGCTGCCGGCCGTCTCACCATTTTCGTTTCCGATCTATGCGAGCAAGATCAAGGAGAGCATGATGCTGGAGGATCCCGCGACCGCGATCGAGCGGATCTATTTTGAGATGTACGCCCGCGTCGAGCGGGTCGCCGCGGGAGATCCGAAGTTCGAAGCTCGAGGGAGAAAACGTGAGCTTTAAGGATCACTTTTCGCGGCAGGCGACAGATTACGCGAAGTTTCGGCCGCAGTATCCGCATGCACTTTTTGGGTTCATCGCGACGCAGGCGCCTAACGATAAGTTGGCGCTTGATTGCGCCGCCGGCAACGGGCAGGCCGCGGTCGCGTTGGCGGAATTTTTCCGCGAAGTGATCGGGATCGATGCGAGCGCGGCGCAGATCGAGAGCGCCCAGCCTAACGACCGGGTAGAATATCGGGTCGCGCCGGCGGAAGCGACTGGTTTGCCTTCGAATTCTTGCGACGCGATGACCGTGGCGCAGGCGCTACACTGGTTCGATCTCGAGACCTTTTACGCCGAGGCGCGGCGCGTCTTGAAGTCAGGCGGGGTGCTGGCGGTCTGGGCCTACAACTACCTGCGCGTGACGCCGGAGGTTGAGGCGGTCCTCAAGCATTTCCACGACGAGGTCGTCGGATCGTATTGGCCGCCAGAACGGAAAACGGTCGGACGCGGTTATCTCGAGTTGCCCTTTCCCTTCGAGGAAATCGAGAGCCCGCCGTTTCGAATCGAGGTGCAGTGGACACTGGAGCATTTGCTCGGTTATCTCGGAACCTGGTCGGCGACCCATCGTTTCATGGCCGCTCAGGGCAAGGACCCAGTCGATCTAATCGCCGAGGATCTCCTCCGCGCCTGGGGAAACGCGAGCGAGCCGCGACTCGTCAGTTGGCCCCTGACAACCCGGATCGGCCGTCAATTGTAGGGCGGGCGCTCCACCTGCCCCGGATCGGAAACGCGGCAACCGGAGCGGTTGCCCTACAATTCCGGCCCCTGACGAAGTCGATCGTCTTCAGGAAACTCGTGCTCCTGCAAGTTAACGTGCTCTTAATCGATTTGCCTTTGTTCGATCTTAAGGATCCGAAACGCGGACGGGAGGGCGCCCGTCCTTCCAGTTCGAGGACGAGCAGGAGCAGGATATCGCCAAGAAAAGACAGAGGGCGGACCTTGCGATCCGCCCTCCCTTTCCGTGGAGCAGCTTCTCCCTAGCTTTTGCTCTGCGAAACTACTTCGTTCAACTTGAAGATCGGCAGGAACATCGCGATCACGATGCCGCCCACGATCACGCCGAGAAAAACGATCAACATTGGCTCGATGAGCGAGGTCAGCGCATCGAGCATTGCTTCGATTTCTTCGTCCCAGAAATCGGCCATCTTCTCGAGCATGGTATCGATACGACCGGTGGATTCGCCCGCCGCAACCATGCGCAACATCATCGGTGGAAATATTTTCTTCTTCGAAAGCGCGATGGAAAGATTATCCCCTTTCTCCACGTCGGAGCTGACGCCTTTGATGCTCTCCTCGACGACATGGTTGCCCGATGAACCGCCCACGATATCGAGCACTTCCAGGATCGGCACGCCGCTGCGGATAAGCTGCGCAAATGTGCGCGCGAAGCGCGACATGCAAATCTTATGAACAAGCGGACCGAAAACGGGCAGCTTCAGCTTCCAGCGATCGCTCAACTGGCGCCCGCGGGTCGAGCGCAGGAAGGCGCGTATGCCGAAAATCGTGCCGCCGATACCGAGGATCATGAAATACCATTTCGCGCGGATGAAATCGCTCAGGTCGATTAGGAATTGCGTCGGGGCCGGGAGCTTGGCGCCAAAATCCTTGAAGATTTCGCCAAAGACCGGAACGACTCGAACGATAAGAAAGGTGGTGATGAGGAACGCGATGGAAATGACGATGACCGGGTAGGTCATGGCCGATTTGACCTTCTTGCGCAGGCGGGCGCTGGCTTCGAGGAAGCCGGCCAGCCGGTCGAGAATTTCCGAGAGCAGACCGCCCGCCTCGCCCGCTTTCACCATGCTGACGAAAAGACGATTGAAAACGCGCGGATGTTTTGCGATTGACTCGTTAAAGGTTTCGCCACCCTGAACGCGAGAGGTCACGTCGCTGATAACGTGGCGGAGATTCTTTTGCCGCTTCGGGTCGCATTGCTCGTAAAGCGCGGTCAGCGCCTGGACGAGCGAGATGCCGGCCTCGATCATGGTCGCGAGCTGGCGCGTACAGAGCACAAGGTCCGTTTCCTTTACCGTCCATGCCTTCTTGCGCTGGCGGCTGGCGGCGGCTTTTTGTTGGAGGGAAAGCACCATGAGCCCGCGGCTCATCAGACTAGTGACAGCGTTGTCCTCGTTGATGGCGTCCTGGATACCGTTTACGATATTGCCGGCGCTATCCCGAGCTTGATAGGAGAAGGTCATCATATGGTTATTCTAGTAATGACATTCCTTATAGCAGCTATGATGCCAACCCTGGCGGGTGTTGGGCCCGTGCGCCATGGTTGAAGCGGCCGATTTCCAGTTGCTGACCGATTCGCTCTGGCTCTGGGAGGCTTATGACCCCGCGGTGAAATCCGATCTCTTCTCCAGCGCCGCCCTCCTTGCAGATCGACTCTTCCTCTTCGATCCGATCCCGCTCGCAGCGACGCCGCTTAGGCACCTGATCTCCGGCCGGGACGTCGCCGGAATCGTGCTAACCAATTCCAATCATCTGCGCGCAGCCGCCGATTTTTCCCGGCAACACAAGGCGCCCATTTTCGCCGCGGAACCGGTCATTCGAGAATTCAACTCGGTCGAGACGGTCGCGCTCAGCGCCAATGCAAGGATTGCGCCGGAGATTAGCGCCATTCCGATCGAAGGCGCCGCTCCAGGCGAAATGGCCTTCCATCTGGCGGACAACGGCGGGACAATCGTGGTCGGCGATGCATTGATTCATCTCGATCCCTACGGATTCGCTTTGTTGCCGCCCAAGTATTGCTCCGACCAGAAAGAGATGCGGCGCTCACTCCGCCAGTTGCTCGACTGGACATTCCAACGGCTCCTCTTCGCCCACGGGCCGCCGCTCCTGTCGTCAGCGCGCGAGCGGCTGGAAACGCTGCTGCGATGAATGATCGTTAGGCACCAATGAGCCCCTTACCTAACGACAGCGGCGTGACGCGTTTCCTCCGCCTGATCCGTTTCTCGCACACGGTTTTTGCCCTGCCATTCGCTCTCGGGGCACTCCTCGTCGCCACCCACGGACGGCCCTCGATACGCCTGCTCCTGCTGGTTCTCGCTTGCATGGTCTGCGCGAGGACCGCCGCGATGCTTTTCAACCGCATCGTTGACTGGACGCTCGACCGACGAAACCCGCGAACTGCGACGCGCCATCAACTCATCTCGCGGCCGGCCGCGCTCTGGCTCCTCGTGCTGAGCTCGGCAGCGTTCGTGGCCGCAGCCGGCGCGATCAACCGCGCGACGCTGTTGCTTGCGCCGCTCGCGCTCGCGATCATTTTTTTCTACTCACTGACCAAGCGCTTCACGGCTGCGAGCCATTTTTTTCTGGGCGGCGCGCTGGCCGTTGCGCCTGCCGGGGCTTGGATCGCGGCCACCGGCCGCCTCACGCTGGCTCCGCTGCTGCTCGGGGCCGGCGTGGTCGGATGGGTCGCGGGATTCGATTTGATTTATGCCACGCAGGACTTCGAATTCGACCGGCGCGAGGGACTGCACTCGCTCGTCGTGCGACTCGGCATCGCGCGTTCCCTTCGGCTGGCGCAGTATCTGCATTTCGCGATGTTGCTCGCGCTCCTCGGTTTTGGTCTCGCCGCGTCGTTAGGCGCGGTCTATTTTTGCGGTATGCCGTTGGTCGCCGGAGCGCTGATTTACGAACATAGGAGCGCGGCGCGACTCGATCTGGCCGGGATCAATCGCGCCTTTTTTCAGAGCAACGCCTTCGTCAGCGCGGTTTTCCTCGCCAGCGTCATGGCCGCCGTGATCTGAGGGAAGCCTCTACGGCTCGAGCTGAGCGAGGCGGGCAATGTGCCGGCCGCCTTCGAAATCGGTCGTGAGCCAGACACGAACAATTCGCAGGGCCAGATCTTCCGGGATCATGCGCTCGCCTAACGACAAAACATTGGCGTCGTTATGCTGGCGGGAGAGACGCGCGGTCTCCTCGTTCCAGCAGAGCGCGCAGCGAATCCCGCGCACCTTGTTCGCGGCCATCGCTTCGCCGTTGCCGGAGCCGCCGAGCACAATCCCACGGTCGCACTCGCCGCGCGCGACCGCTTCCGCGGCGGGGCGGATGAATTTCGGGTAATCGACCGGCGCTTCGCTCGTCGTGCCGAAGTCTTCCACCTCATGGCCTAACGAAATGAGGAGTTCCTTGATTTTTTCCTTATAACGGAAGCCGGCATGATCGGAGCCGAGAGCGATTTTCATTTTGTGTTCCTAAAGAAGGGAGACCGACTTGTCGAGGCTTGCGCCCAAGGGACGCAAAGGCCCAACGGTTTCAGCCAATGGCGGAGATGCAAGCCTTTGGATTCGTAGTGCGAGAATCTGGATCGTCAGGCACCGTGCAGCTTGGCCAGTTGCTGCCACAGCTCACGCTCCGCATCGGTCAGCTTTTTCGGGATCCTGATCTGTGTCACGACGTAGAGATGGCCGCGACCACCGGTCGCATTCGGCAGTCCGCGATCGCGCAGGCGAAAACGCTGTCCCGCCTGCGTGCCGGCGGGAATCTTGAGCCGTCGATTGCCTTCCAGGGTCGGCACCTCGATTTCTGTCCCCAGCGCGGCCCGCCATGGGTCGAGCGCGACCTCATGGATCAGATCGTTTCCCTCAACGGAAAAATCGGGATGCCGCGCGAGGCGCACGCGCAGGAAAAGGTCACCCTTCTTGCCACCACGGGCGCCGGCCTCTCCCTGGCCGGCGAGCCGGATGCGCTGGCCTTCATGGACTCCGCGCGGGATTTTTACCTGATAGGTTTCCACCTTTTCCGAATCGCTCCGGCGCAGGGAGATCTGGCGAGTGGAACCGTGAAGGGCTTCCTCCAGCGTGACCATGATGTCGGCCTCGACATCCTGCCCGCGTTCCGCGGTCGCGGCCCGCCGACCAAATCCGCCACCGAAGGCCGATTCGCCCCGGCCGCCGCCGAAAAACGCCTCGAAGAAATCGCTGAACCCGGTCCCACCAAACTCGAACTCGACGCCGCCGTTGCCGCCGGCGTAGCGACGAAATCCCCCGCCACCCATTCCGCCCCGTCCCCAGTCGGGCGGCGGTTGAAACCCGCCAGGCTGATTCCAATTCGCGCCGAGTTGATCGTATTTGGCACGCTTCTCGGGATCGCTTAGAACTTCGTAGGCTTCGTTGATCTGCTTGAACTTCTCTTCCGCCGCGGCCTTCTCCTTGGGCTTGGCAAGATCGGGATGGTGTTTGCGCGCGAGTTTGCGAAAAGCGCTCTTGATCTCATCCGCGCTGGCCGTCTTCGCGACGCCCAACGTTTCGTAATAGTCCCTGAATTGAACCGCCATGACCTTGCGGGGGGGAATTTCCCGCATCAACCGCAATGCGCAACCGTGACCCGGGCAAGGCTCCGCCTCGCCTAACGCCTAACGATCGGCAAAGATGGGGGCCGCGGAGACATCGGCCGCGTCGAAGGTGAAGCCGTGGCCACCAGCGGTTTCGAGCGATTTCAACAATTCCGCCACCGCCAGCGCCGTTGTCCCGGAATAGAAACGGACGAGTCCGACTGTGGTCCGCCGCCCAAAGACCGTGATCATGATTGTGTTGTCGTCGACCGAGTTCATGAAAATATGGCTGCCGTTGCCCTGGTGATAGAGGGCGTTGAATTCGACCTCGCCGATACGGCGGGCCAGTTCCTTGGTCGCAGCAAATGACCCCGCAGCGAGGGCGGCAATAATCGTGACATCGATCACCGAGACATCGCCAAACTGCGAGATGACGTTGCCGCCGCGATCGATCACCACGGTCAGATCCGCGTCCGCCTTCTTCAGAAAATCAGCCAGAATACCATCGAGACTGGCGACATTTTCAATTGTTAGTGCCGGGATGCAGTTCATAAGCTGGCAGGCATGCTGATCTTCGGCACCGGCTTCGGCTCGACCGGCACGGCGACCGGCGGCGGCGCAGGTGCCGCGGCGGTGGCGGGCTTGGTGTCGTCCTGTTTGCTGAACTTGTGCAGCAACATCTGGGAAACCGCGTTGAGCGAGGCGAAGACGTTCTGCCCGGTGCTCGAAATGACCTCGAAACTTTGGACGCGCTTCTTGCGATTGTTGAGCAGGAACTCGAGGTAATTGATCGGCGCGACGTTCGTCAGGTCGCGTTTGTTATATTGCAGGACGTAGGGAATATCGTCGATCGCCAGGTTTTGTTCCGCGAGGTTTTCCTGGAGGTTGCGGAAGCTTTCAACGTTCTCTTCCATTTTTTCCCACTGCGAATCCGCGACGAAGACGATCCCGTCGACGCTCCGCAGGACGAGCTGGCGGGTGGCGTTGTAGATCACCTGCCCCGGCACGGTGTAAAGCTGGAACTTGGTAACGAAACCCTTGATGACGACGGCGTTGAGGGGGAGGAAATCGAAAAACAGGGTGCGATCGGCGGCGGTGGCAAGGGAGACGAGGTCGCCCCGATTGGCCGGGCTGATGCGCTCGTGGATGTAGGCGAGATTGGTCGTCTTGCCGCAGAGGGCAGGCCCATAGTAGACGATCTTGAACTGGATCTCCCGGCTGGCGTAGTTGATGATTGACATGGGTTTTTTGTTAGGCGTTAGGCGTCGTTAGGCGAAAAGTCATCTCGGTTGGGCGTAGGTACGTGTCAGTTCCTCCGCCAGACGGTTGAGCCGGCCGCGGAGCTCCGGTGCGAGTTCCTCTCCTGCCTTGTGCAGGGTGGTGAGGCAAATGTCTTCGTGGCCAAAGAACGTGACGGCCGATTTTGTGCAGAAGAGCGTGACCCCGGCGAGCGACCCGAGGTTGGTTCCCCCCATCTGTTCACCGATTTTTTTCATGATCGAGGGTGCGATCGCGCAGAGCGCGTCGACCCCGTAATCGCTTGGTATGTCTCCCGCCAGGCTGAGACCGTCGGAGCAAACAATCGCGCAAGCGCTCACACCGGGCAGGCGGCTGACGCGCGCAACGACGCCCTTCGCGTCGAGGGCTTCGTCGGTGTCGAAAATGACTTGAAAAGCGGTCCGGACGGTGGACGCGGGCGCCGGGGCTGCTTTGACGGGGGGCGCGGGTGCCGCGACCGGCTTGACCGCGTCGCTCGTGACGGCTGCTTTAGCAATCGGGGCAGGCGAACCTTTCAGGCGCGTGGCGTCCTCGGCCGCCTTTTTACTGAAAGGCGTCTCAAAGAGCGACACAACCTCCGGGGCCTCCTGGTCGTTCCGAAGCTGCAAGCTCTCGTTAGGCAAATTTTGCAGCACGTCTTGCAACGGCAAGGCAATCGGCGTCTCGGGATCCTCGATCTTTAAAATCGCGCGGTATTCCTCTGGAAGAGCGGCCTGGAATTGAGCAGGCGAAATCGCAATTCGGCCTAGCGACAATTGCGGCTCAACGATCGAGAACGGCAACTCAATCATTGCGCCTTCCGCCACGTCATCGATCGGTCCGGATAATTGGAGGGGCGCAACCTCCCGCAAAATCGTGCGCAATGGCAGCCGAATATGC
Organism: uncultured Verrucomicrobiae bacterium; assembly: GCA_963738045.1. Classification (GTDB taxonomy): domain Bacteria; phylum Verrucomicrobiota; class Verrucomicrobiia; order Chthoniobacterales; family UBA10450; genus Palsa-1392. The sequence goes on from CAVTUX010000005.1 coordinate 447,565, forward strand.
GAGCCCGGCGCGGAAAACTCGACCTGCCCGATCTGCGGACGGAGCGACTGGACTTTCGGCGAGGGCGCCTCACGCAGATCGTTCGATGGCGGGCTGATCTTGAATGGGATTCGCGCCGGCGCCCCCGGCGCAAACGGTGAGGGCAAGGAGGTGGGAACGGGCGACCCACTTGAGGCTGGAACTCTCTCAGAGGCGGGCGCGCCCGTTCCGTTCGGTGAAACTCTTGCGGTAATCGGCGGGCGCGCCGGCGGTTTTTCTGATTGGATTGGAGTCGGCGAGCCGGTCGTGTCATCGGCTTCCTTGGGCAGGGGCAGCCGGATCGGCGCCTCTGGTTGAGTCTCTGTGACAGGGGTGAGTGCAGGTTCAGGCGCTGATACGGGCGTCGCCGGCGTGCCGAAGCGTTTGCTGTCCTCCAGCGTGACTTGCAAAAACGGCGTCTCGACCTGCGGGAGAGCCCGTTGGGCGACCTGATCGGGCCGCACCTGCAAAGCGGCAAATTGCTCGAGGGCTTTGGCGAAAGGAATCGCCACTTCGGTCTTGTCGGCAACGTCCACATGCTTGCTGAAAATCTCCGGCACCTGTTGATAAATGGCGTGCAACGGCACGGTCGGGCGACCGCTCGCCATCCCGCGCTCGAGATCGGAAGCCTTCAAAATCAGACGATGAAGGGGATCGATCGGCTCCGGCTTGAGCAATGCGTCCGGGATACCTGGCGCGACGTCGGCCAGTTGCAGAGCGATCGTCCGCTCCGGGCTGTCCAGCTCTGCTACGAGCGGTTTCGGCACCGCGGAGAGACTGCCACCTCCGCCTAACGAAATCTTGCGCGGCGCGGGTGGGACGAGCGTGGCGCCAGAGAGCGATGGCCCTGAAGCGGACAGGGACGCGCCCACGTCGGAAAACGACGCGGTTGCGAGCGATGACATCGCCGGCGACGCACCCGCTCCTACTGGCAGATCAAAATCCGCCGGGCCGCCCAGGCCAAGAATGCGGGTGACATTTGGCATGACCGTCTTGCCAAAGCGTTCGGAAGCGGGTTTCTCGACGGCAACGATCGGCTGCGAGACGACCGTAGCCGCGCTATCGAGTGGTCGCACTTTCTTGAAAAAACGGAGAAAGGATAAGTTCAGGTTCATCTAATGATCCTCCGCGGTGACGCGCCAGACTTCCTCCAGCGTTGTGATTCCCTCCATCGCCTTGTCGATTCCGACCATGCGCAGCGTCTTCATTCCTTCGGTGATGGCCTGATTCTTGATCACCGCCGCAGAGGCGCGCTTGATGATCAGACGGCGAATCGACTCGCTCACAGGGAGCGCTTCGATGATCGCCGCCCGGCCGGAATAACCGCGGCCTTTGCAGCGATCGCAGCCCGAAGCCGTGATAGAAGACGGCGCCTTCCGCCGGCTCCATATCGAGGCGGGCGAACATTTCCGGTTCGGGGGCGAATTCTTCGCGGCAGTTCGTGCAAACGCGCCGGATCAGACGTTGCGCGCAGGTCAGGATGACTGAGCTGGAAATCAGGAATGGCTCGATCCCCATGTCGTCGAGTCGGGCGATCGCGCCCGCGGCGTCGTTCGTGTGCAGCGTGCTCAAGCACCTGGTGACCGGTCAGCGCCGCTTTTACCGCGATGTCGGCGGTCTCGTTGTCACGAATTTCACCGACCATCACGATGTCGGGGTCCTGGCGGAGAATCGAGCGAAGCGCGGAGGCAAAATCGAGCCCGATATCGGGCCGGGCCGCGACCTGGTTCACGCCCATGAGCTCGTACTCGATCGGGTCCTCGACCGTCACGATGTTGTAGTTCGGGACTGTTGAGTTCCTGGAGGACGGAATAAAGCGTCGTCGTTTTGCCGGAACCGGTCGGGCCGGTGACAAGGATCATGCCGTGCGGCGCGTCGATCGCCTTGCGGAAACGCGCGACCGTTTCTTCATCCATCCCCAGCGTGTCGACGCTGCCGGCGAGCGCCGATTTATCGAGAATACGAATGACGACTTTCTCGCCATGCGAAGTCGGCAGAATCGAAATACGCAGATCGACTTCCTTGCCCATCACCCTGATCCGGAAACGGCCGTCCTGCGGGACACGCCGTTCCGCGATGTTGAGCCCGGCGAGAATCTTGATGCGCGAGGTGATGGCGAGCTGGAGCGCCTTGGGCGGCGACTCCGCCGACGACCAAATCGCCATCGATACGGTAGCGCAGCTTCAAGGTACGCTGGAACGGCTCGATGTGAATGTCGGAAGCTTTTTCCTTGATCGCCTGCGCGAGGATCAGGTTCACGATCTTGATCACGGGCGCGTCTTCGCTGTCGGTCGCGAGCCGGTCGAGATCGATCTCCTCGCGCTTGTGATTGCTGCACTTCGACGTCGTTGGCGGCCTCTTCGGAAACCTGCTTGAGCACCTCGCTCATGTTCGCGCGCCGGCGCTGTGCACGCCGCTGAGCGCATCGCTGACCGCGCGCTCGGTCGCGATCATCGGCACGATCTCGATCTGCACCCGGCGCTTCAGGTCGTCGACCGCGAGCACGTTGGTCGGGTCGGCCATGGCCACGAAAAGTTTCTTGATCCAGCGCGCGCGATCGGCACCAGCTTGTGCGCCTTGGCCATGTCGCGCGGGACGAGATTGAGGATCTCCTCCGGCACGCGCACTTTCGCCAGATTGATCGGCGGCGTGTTCAGGCAACGGCCCATGCTGAAGGCCATGTCCTGGTCGCTGACAAACTGCTTGTCGGTCAGAATCTTGAGCAGCCGGCCGCCCTGCTGCTTCTGGATGGCTGATCGCTTCGTCGAGCTGGTTGGGCAGGAGGAGGCCGTCCTCGATCAGGACATCGGCGATGCGTTCGCCGAAAGATTTGCTTCTCATCGTCGTGAAGCCTAGGAGCGCGGCTCCAGCCGATAGATTTCCTGCAGAGTCTTGATGATCGTGGCCGGCTTGGCCAGATACCAGGTGACGTTGTAATCGAGCGATTGCTGCACCGCTTCGCGCGCCACCGCGTCAAAGGGATTGCAGACCGCCACCATGATGGTGCGGCTGATCAGATCGAAGGGCACGAAGAGCCGGCTGACCGTCAGATCGTCGGGCAACATCCGCACGACCTGGCGATCGATGTCGTAATATTCCAGCGGCACGTAGGCGAACTTCGTCCGGTCGATCAAGGCCGAGAGGACCGCGCTCCATCTTTTCGTCGTTGCCCTTGCAAAGCCGCTCGAGAAGCGAGCGTCGCCAGCTGCTCGCCCGCAGCGCTTTGTTCGCTTCCTTCACCGCCTCGAGGGCGGCGTTGACCTCTTCCTCGGAGAACATCTGCTGGACGATCAAAAATTTCGCGAGCTGATCGTTGCCCATCTCGGCGTCCTCGGCGGAAATGCGCTTGCGCACCTGGCCGGTGTTGCGCCCGCCGATCTCGAGCAAGGCACCATCGGCCGAGTCGATCTTGGGGCCGGTCTTCGGGCTAAAGTTGGACGCGCTGCCGGGCTAGTTCCTCCGCTTGAGCTTGCCCTTTCGTGGGGTCGCTCAATGGAGCTTTGCCTCGATCTCGCCCAGCATGGCGAGCATTTCCGGCGCGTTCGGTTCGGCGCGCCAGCACCGCCTCGCATTCCTGCATCGCGAGCGAGAAGGAACCGACATTGAAATACGCCTCCGCCAGGCGACGCGAAACACGCATGGCTTCGGGCGCCTTGCCGAGCTTTTGATACGCGACCTTGAGGATCTCGAGCGATTGATAATCGTCCGGCTGTGTTTGAGTAATGACCTCAAACATCTCAATCGTTTGGAGAATCTGGCTGCGCTCCTCTTCTGATAGTGTGTGTTCCAGCACGCAGCCGTAAAAAGCTAGAACCGTGCCGATGCCCCGCTTCGCCCCTGGCTTTTGCCAAAATCTACTCCCGGTTCAAAACTTGAACCGCTAAATAGCGGGTTCGTATCGCGATTGGTGTTTCTTTTTCCCGCGATCGGGATGACCGCCGGGGGCCGGCGACAACGCACATCGACATAACGCTTTGACAAAGCCGCGATTACGGCGTGCTGGCCACACTGGCATATCCGCTGCTAGGCTGAACCGCGATCACATCGCTGCCACCAATAACAACTCAATCCACTCAATCCTTAACCACCCGCCTCATGCCATTCTTCATCACCCAACTCATCGGACGTTCGGCGACAGTTTATTTGTGCGTCGCCCTCTCATTCCTCGCTTGTTCGGTAATCGCTCAAGACCATCCCAAGGAGGCGGGCAAAGCGCCGAAGCCGCTCAAGATTCTGATCCTCGGCGGGACAGGTTTTACCGGGCCGTATCAGGTGAAGTATGCGCTCGCTCGCGGACACAAGGTGACGGTGTTCAATCGCGGCAAGACGCATCCCGGCATTTTGCCCGACGGTGTCGAGCAGCTCGTCGGCGATCGCAACACGGGCGACCTCGACGCGCTCAAAGGCCGCAAGTGGGACGTGGTGATCGATAACCCGACCATGCTCCCGAAATGGGTGCACGATGCCGCCGAGATCCTGAAGGGGAATGTCGATCGCTACATTTTTATCTCGACCATCTCGGTCTATGGCGAACGTGCCGAAGCCGGGCTCGGATGAGACCGCGCCGCTCGCGCAATACGAGGGCGCGGACGCGATGAAGGAAACGCGCGACACCGTGATCGCGTCGAAGTTCGCGCTCTACGGCCCGCTCAAGGCGCTCTCGGAAAAGGAAGTGGAGAAATGGTTTCCCGGAAAGACGTGCATCATCCGGCCGGGGTTGATCGTCGGGCCGGGCGATGAGACCGACCGGTTCACTTATTGGCCGGTGCGGATCGATCGCGGCGGCGAAGTGCTCGCGCCGGGCGACCCGAGCGATCCGGTGCAGTTCATCGATGCGCGCGACCTCGCGGAATGGACGATCCGGATGGCGGAGCAAGGGGCGACCGGCATTTACAATGCAACCGGGCCGGCCACGCCCCTAACGATTGGCGGCATGCTGGAGGGGATCAAAAACGCGCTTGGATCAAACGCGAAATTCACCTGGGTGCCGGCGGATTTTCTGGAAAAGGAAAAAGTCGCGCCCTGGTCGGACATGCCGGTCTGGGTGCCGCCGACGGGCGAAGATGGCGGGATGGGCGCGGTGAGCAACCGAGCGCGCAATCGAGAAAGGGCTGACTTTCCGTCCGCTGGCTGAGACGGCGCGCGACACGCTGGCGTGGTTCAAGGCGCAGCCGAAAGAGCGCCAGGAAAAACTGAAAGCCGGTATCTACGACCTGAGCGCGAAGCCGAGGTGCTCAAGGCCTGGGGAGCCCATGCAACTCGCGCGCCGTTTTCGACGCCCCCGCCGAATGGCTAGGCGGAGGAACGCGCTTCCGAGTGTCGAGAACATGCTGGAGTATGTCGCTCCGAATTCTCTTTCCTGCATTCCTGGCCTCCAGATTTCTCCTTCGTGCTCTTCGTGTCCTTCGTGGTTAGCTCCTGACGACTGTATGAATCGCCCGCAGGCACTCCTCCGAAAAGCGGTCGATGTTCGCCCTAACGAAGTGCACGCGCTCCTGCTCGCGGCCTTTTTCAACTTCGTCATCCTCGGCAGCTACTACGTCATTCGCCCGATCCGGGACGACATCGCCGCGGCGAGCGGAGTCGAGAACCTGACCTGGATGTTTACTGGCACGCTGGTGGTGACGCTGCTCGCCAATACCGCTTTCTCCGCCATCGTCGCGCGCATGCCGCGCCGGAAATTTCTCCCGATCGGCTACCGCTTCTTCATCGCGAATTTGCTCATTTTCTATTTCCTCATGCGCACGCGTCTCGCCGACGCAAAACGTCTGGGTCGGGCGCGCCTTCTTCGTCTGGGTGAGCGTTTTCAATCTCTTTATCGTGACGCTCTTCTGGGCCTTCATGACGGATCTGTTCGATAGCGAACAAGCAAAGCGGCTCTTCGCTTTCATCGCGGTCGGCGGACAACTGGGCGCGATCGCCGGGCCGCTCTTTACCGCCTCGCTCGTACAGCGAATCGGGACGCCGAATCTCCTCCTCGTCGCCGCCGCTGGGCTGGAGATCGCGCCCTGGTGCGTAAAATTCTTTCCGACGGTGAGTCCTGCTCGCACTCCTAATTTTAATCCTGACCCCACGCCGAATCGGCCATTAAGGGAGCAGGAGAAAGAGAAAGGCGCGGAACAACCAATTGGCGGCGGGATCATGACCGCGTTCACCCATGTCGCGCGCTCGCCTTATTTGTTAGGCATTTGCCTCTTCATGGTCCTCTACGCGATCACCTCGACCTTTGTTTATTTCCAGCAGGCCGATATCACCCGGCAGCATTTCCACGATCGCGCCGCGCGTACGGCCTTCTTCGCGCAGCTCGATCTGGCGGTAAATACGCTGACGATTTTCGGCCAACTCCTGATCACGGGGCGGTTATTGAAATGGTTTGGGGTCGGCGTGACGCTCGCCTTTCTCCCGCTCCTCAGCCTCTTCGGTTTTATTGGGATGGGCTTGGTGCCCGTGCTCGGTCTCCTCGCGGTTTTGCAGGTGATGCGGCGGGCGGGCAATTTCGCGATCACCCGACCGGCGCGCGAAGTGCTCTTCACCGTCCTGCGCCGAGAGGACAAATACAAAGCGAAGAGCTTCATCGACACCTTCGTTTACCGGACCGGCGACCAGATCGGGGCTTGGTCCTATACTTTCCTCACTTGGCTCGGGCTCGGGTTGACCGGCATCTCGTTTGTCGCTGCGCCCCTCGCCGCAATCTGGTGCGGGCTCAGTATTTGGCTGGGCAGAAAGCAGGCCGCGATGGCGGGAACGTGGGAGGGGCCTTTGCGCCCCGATGTCCCACGACGCGCCGCCTGATCGGGGCGCAAAGGCCTCTCCCACATTCGCTAGACTTCGTCTGCCTCGCTCAGGCGCCGACCAGTCTTGGCGATGAAGACATCTTCGAGGGTCGGTTTGGCCAGGGTAATGGAATCGATCTCGCCCGGGAATGTTTCCACCAGCTGGGTAATGAAGCTCGGGCCTTCCGGGTGCTCGATCCGCACTTCATCGTTCAGGACACTAACCTCCACGCTTAACGACTCGACGATGCGCTCGGCCTAACAACGTGGCGTCCTGCGACCGCGCGCTGATCACGTCGCCGCCGATCTCGGCGCGCAACTTCTCCGGCGTGCCGGAGGCGACGATTTTGCCCTGGTCGATAATCGCCACCCGGTCGCAGCGCTCCGCCTCCTCCATCAGATGAGTGGTGAGGAGAACAGTCACGCCCTGCTGGTCGCGCAGACGGTAAAGGGTTTGCCAGAGATCGATCCGGGCGCCGGGATCGAGCCCGGTCGAAGGTTCGTCGAGCAGCAACAGTTCGGGACGATGAAGCAGGCTCTTCGCAATCTCGACCCGACGCTGCAACCCGCCGGAGAGCGTCTCGACCAGATCGCCGGTTCGATCGCGCAGGTGGAACTCAAGCAGAAGATGATCGATCCGCTCGCGCAGCGCCGTCCCGGACAGACCGTAGAGATGCCCTTGATGCGTGAGATTTTCGCGCACCTTCAGTTTCTTGTCGAGGCTCGGCGCCTGGAAGACGACGCCGATCCGGCTACGCAAAGAGCCGGTATCGCGGAGAAGATCGAGGCCGAGGATGGTGGCCGAGCCGCTCGTTGGCCGAACGAGCGTGGAAAGAATTCGAAAAAGAGTGGTCTTGCCGCCGCCGTTCGGTCCGAGCAGGCCGAAGATTTCGCGCGGCGCAACCTGCAGCGAGACATGATCGAGCGCGACGCGCTCGCCATAGCGATGGGTGAGTTCACTCGTCGCGAGCGCAGGGGCGCACCTCTTGAGAAGCGTGCACGAAGAAGCACGATAGCGGGAACTCGCGCTGCGCACGCGTCCATGGTTTCCGGGAGCATGGGCCGCGGCGTTACCTCTCGGGGAAGACCCCCTCTCGCACCGAGAGCGAGCGCGGCCGCCATTCGACCTCTCGCCCCACCAAGAAGACAGTCTGGTTGCCCTGCCTTTCCCGACAGAAGCCGAATCGACTTTCGTCGCGACCGCAGTGTGCTACGGCAGGTTGTGCTTGCTGGACTGGAGGGGCGTTCCGGAGTGCCGCGTGGTCGCGTTCATTCCGGGTCCCTCTTTTTTCTGCGCGCCGCCTCTCGGATCTTTCCGCGTCATCAGGTCGTGCACTTTGCCGGAGGATTTTTTTCGTTTTTTGATTGTAGGCTTGATCGCCATATCGATTTCCTTCCTTTTGTTGCTATCGCTCGGAAAGGAAAGCGGTAGCTCCATTTGCTGTTAATCACAAGCAAAGGCCGCGGCTGATCAGGCGCGCCCCTTTACAGTGCGTGCAGGCAATCGCAAGTTCGCCGATGCCTAACCTGGCCAGTTGGATCCGACGCCGCGATGAGAGAGTGGTTCAAGCCAATTTTCGCGACGCGTCCCGAGATCAAAGTCTACAACGCCGCCCGCCGTTCGGTCGCGCTCGATGAGATGGATGCGCTCCTCCTCACCGGCGGCAACGACATTTGGCAGGAATATCTGCGCCAGCCGGTACCGGATCCGGCCGTTCTCGAGAAACCAGATTTGCCACGGGACAAATGGGAATTCGCCGCGGCGCAAAACGCTCTCGATCGCGGCCTGCCCATCCTGGCGATCTGCAAAGGGATGCAGGTTCTCAACGTCGCTCTGGGCGGGACACTGCGACTTCATATACCCGGTCATAATCTGCCGAGCCAGAAATCGCACGACGTGCAACCGTTGCGCAGCGACGCCGCCGCAGCGCACCGTTTTGAGAGAGTAAACAGCGCGCACCATCAGGCGATCGATCGTGTCGGCGAAGGTTGCGTCGTGGAATCCTGGTGCGCGACGGACAACGTGATCGAGCAATTCCGACTGCGCGACCGGCCGTTTGGGCTAGCGGTGCAATACCATCCTGAGCGCGGCACGCTCTACGGCCCACTCTTTGCAGATTTCTTCGAGACGGTGATGCGTTGAAAAAATGAAACGTTGAAACCGGCTGGGTCGCCCTGTTAACCCGAGATCCCGGACGATAACGCCTCAAGGCTTCACTGCCCGCGATAGACACACCGCGCAGTCGGCGTCTCGTGGATCACGATCTCACACAGGCCCGGGTACTGCGGCGCCAGTTTCGCCCAAAACCACGCCGCCATGTTCTCGATCGTCGGATTTTCCAAACCCGCGATCTCGTTCAGATACGAGTGGTCAAGTCGCGCGAGGAGCGGTTTCATCGCCGCGCTGATCTCGGCGTGATCGTAAACCCAGCCGGTCGCGCGATCGACCTCGCCTTCGACCGACACCTCCACCTTGAAACTGTGCCCATGCATTCGGCGACATTTGTGTCCCTCCGGCGCAGATGGCAGAGTCTGGGCGGCTTCGAAGGTAAAATCTTTCGTTAGGCGGGCGCGCATCGCGGCGCAAGAATCGCATTGCTCATCGCGCCTGTCATCCAAGGACGATTAGCCCTACCAAAGCAGCAACCTTCGCGATTCGCGTTCCATTGATGCCCGGTTAGTTTCCATCCGCGCCATGGCCTCGACGGTGACCGAAACTCATCTGACCCAGAGCGAACCAGACCCGGACTCACGCGGGGCAAGCCCAACCGTGCTCGCGATCCTCTTCGCGATCAGCTTTTCCCATATGCTCAACGACACGATCCAATCGCTCATCCCGGCGATTTATCCCCTGCTTAAGACCAGTTTCCACCTCAGCTTTGTGCAGGTCGGTCTTATCACGCTCGCCTTCCAGATGACCGCTTCCATCCTGCAGCCCTTCGTCGGCTTGTATACCGATCGGCGGCCGAAGCCCTACTCGCTCGCCTGCGGAATGGGTCTTACCTTGGGGGGCCTCGTTCTGCTCGCCCACGCCACGCATTACCTTATGGTGGTGGGAGCAGCCGCGCTCGTCGGGATGGGCTCGTCGATTTTCCATCCGGAATCGTCCCGTGTCGCTCATCTTGCTTCCGGCGGCCGGCATGGGTTTGCGCAATCGCTTTTCCAGGTCGGCGGGAACGCCGGGAGTTCGTTAGGCCCGCTCCTCGCCGCCCTCATCGTCGTCCCGCATGGACAGGCCAGCGTGCTCTGGTTTGCGCTCGTCGCGCTGCTCGGAATCGGTATTCTCACCGGGGTCGGCGGCTGGTATCGGAAACGTCTCGTCGAGGCCAAAGCGCGCCCGACGCCTCCTCGCAAGTCGGCGCGCCCGCTCTCGCGCCAGGTCTGGTTTGCCCTCTCGATCCTCGGCGTGCTGATTTTTTCGAAATACTTCTACCTCGCCAGCCTAACGAATTACTACACCTTTTACCTCATCCACAAATTCCATCTCTCGGTCCAGGGCGCACAATTGCACCTCTTCCTCTTCCTTTTTGCCGTCGCGCTCGGGACGATCCTTGGCGGGCCGATCGGCGATCGTTACGGACGCAAACTGGTCATCTGGGTGTCGATCCTCGGTGTCGCGCCCTTCACGATTGCGCTCCCGCACGCCAATCTTCTCTGGACCGGCATTCTCACCGTCGTCATCGGGGTCATTCTCGCTTCTGCCTTTTCCGCCATCCTGGTTTACGCACAGGAGCTGGTGCCGGGAAAAGTCGGCTTGATCTCGGGATTATTTTTCGGTCTCGCTTTTGGCATGGCCGGCATTGGCTCCGCCGTCCTCGGTGAACTGGCCGACCGCACCAGCATCAACTACGTTTTTCAAATCTGCTCATTTCTACCGCTGATCGGCCTGCTGACCGCCTTCCTGCCAAATCTCAATCGGCGATCGTTGCCCTCCAAAACGTAGTTCCATCCGCAGATTTTCGCAGATTGGTCTGCTTCAACAAATCTGCGGAATTTCCGTGTAATCCGCGGCCTTATTTTCCCGCTAAACCCCGCGCTGCGTCGGCGTCCAGATGAACTTGTGCATCTGGAGCTGGAACCGAACGGGGAGATTGTCGGCCAGGATCCATTCCACGATCTCGCGCGGATCGATCCGGCCGAAGATCGGCGAGAAAAGCACCGCCCGGCAGCGCTGCACGAGCCGATGCTCGCGCAATTTCGCGCACGACCATTCGTAATCTTCCCGCGAACCGATGACGAATTTTACTTCGTCGCGCGGCGTTAGGTGCTCAATGTTGGAAAACAAGTTGCGCCCGACTTCGCCACTCCCAGGTGTTTTCAGATCCATGATCCGATGCACTCGCGAATCGACTTCCGAAATATCGTGCGCGCCGCTCGTCTCGAGCAGGACGGTGCGGCCCGCCTCCGCGAGCAGCCTCATCAACGGCAAAACATTCTTTTGGAGCAGCGGCTCGCCGCCGGTGACCTCGACCAGCGGGCAATCGTAGAGGAGGACGGCGTCAACGATTTCGGCTAACGACTGTTTCTTACCCTCGTAGAAGGCGTATTCCGTATCGCAATAAGTTGCAGCGCAGATCGCAGAAAGTCAGCCGGACAAAAACACACGGCAGCCCGGCCCAGGTGCTCTCGCCCTGCACCGAGAAATAGATTTCGTTGATCGTGAGCTTCTTGTCCCGGTCAGACATCGACCTCAAACCTACCACCGAAACGTTCACGCGCCAGAGCCAGACCAGACGCGCGGCAAAAACGAGCATGACCAGCGCGCTAACGGCCTGCGTCCCCACCTGCCAGGCGGGCCGGGCGAAGATCCGCGCGCCCAGTTTCAAGGCCGTACAAAGAACAATCGTCCAGGCGATCGCGCCCGAAACCACCGCCGCTGCCAGCGTGAGGGAACCAAGGAAGCTGGTGTGCCCCTGGGCAGCGCCCTGTCCGCCGACAACCGCAAACCAAAAACCGACGTTCCAAGGACTCGTTAGGGCAAGAATCAACCCGAGGAAATAGCCGCGCGAAACGGACGGCCGATGCACGGGCTGATCGACCACGGATCGATGCGCATGGGCCACCTGCCAGGCGCCGCGAGCGAAGTTGAAGGCGAGAAAAAGCAGAAGCAAAAAGCTGATCACCCCGAGCGATGAGATGGAGTCGCGGCGAGGCGAGCAAGCGCGCCTGCGCCGGCCGCCACGCCTAACGCCCAGAGGAAATCGCCCGTGCAAGCGCCGAGCCCGAGCTGCCAGGCCGCCCAGAATCCCCCGCCCTGCGCACGCGGCAGGAGCGCGCGCCGGATCATCTCGGCATTGATCGGCCCCGGCGGCCAGGCGACCGACCAGCCGAGGACAAGACCGTTCACGATCGTCGCCCGGTTGAAAGCGCGTCCATCGTTAGGCCAGTCTCACATCCCGCACTTCTCTTTCGCCTCCGAGTAGCTCGACCGGACCCGCTCGAGGCTCGCCAGATATGTGATCGAGCCTGGGCACTTGTCTCGATTCGGGAAAGGTTCGCCGGCGCAGTAGAGTCGGGAAAAAATCGCGTGCACGATCTTCGTTCGCGGAACGCTGCGTCTCGCCGTAGCCTGACGGAATATTGCTCGACCAATAGCGCACATAATCGCGCCCCGACCTTCTTCTCCATCCCGAGATAAATGACGGAGTGCCCGTGCTCTTCGCGCGCCCGACTTCCGGCCGACCAGAAAATTTTCATGAAATCGCCCGGCTGCGCTTCGTCGAAATCGTCGAAGTTGCGGCCCGAGCCCAAGCTCGTAAAAAAGTCGCGCCGTCCCCGGGCCGTTCGCGTTCCAGCGGCCCCAGATGCCCTGGCCGTCGCGCTGTCCGCGGATCAGGAGCGAGTCGATCGTCTCGTGGTTGAGCTGGAGATCGCCGCGATCGCGCAACGCCTCGATCGTCTTCAGGAAAACGAGATAGGTCGCGCCCGAGCAATAGCTCGGGGAAGCCGCATCCGGCAGGATAAAAATTTGCCCGACTCGAAATGCGCGGCCGCCTGCAGACGGATCGTGGCCGATCGCGCGAGGCGGAATATTTTCCGCCGGTCGGCATCTGTTTGATCTGCTCCAGGATCACTTCATTTAACGGGCTTGGGCGCGAGCTGGGCGAGCGATTCGTTAGGCGCGGAGGCCAGGGCAAGAAGAAGCGTGAGCAGGACGAAACGCACCGGAGACCAATAAGAAGAATGCGTGCCACGGCAAGGGTTCCCGGGGAGAATCGGTAGGGCGAGACTCCGTCGAGCCTGGGGAGCACGCGCCGACGGGCGAAGCTTTTTCCCAGCTCGACAGAGTCTCGCTCTACCAAACGGATCCCCCGCAAACTTGGCTTTCCGGCGAGAGTATGTTAACCACCAAAACGGATGCTGCGTTTCACGAAAATGAACGGTGCAGGCAACGATTTCGTCCTGCTCGATAATCGCGCCGGCGATCTCGCCCTGACCCGCGAACAGATCGCGCGACTCTGCGATCGCCATCGCGGCGTGGGCGCCGATGGCGTGCTCGTCCTCGAGCGGCCGACGAACGGGGCCGATTTCCGGATGCGCTATTACAACGCCGACGGCGGCGAAGCCGAGATGTGCGGCAACGGCGCGCGTTGTTTCGCGCGCTACGCCGATCGCACCGCCGGGCCGCTGGAGAAGGTTTCCTTTGAAACTCCGGCCGGCGTGATCGGCGCGCGAGCTGATCGGCGAGCTGGTCACGCTGCAAATGAGCCAGCCTAACGATCTCCGGCTCGGCCTCGAGGTGCCGGTCGACGAGGAAAAAATCCGCGCCAGCTACGTCGACAGCGGTGTGCCGCACGTCGTCGTGCCGGTGGCAGAGGATCGAGGAGGTCGATGTCCGTTCGTTAGGCGCGGCCCTCCGCCATCACCCGATGTTTGCGCCCGCGCGGCGCCAACGCCAATTTCAGCGAACAACGCGGCCCGCGCAACATCGCCATTCGCACCTACGAGCGCGGAGTCGAGGATGAAACCCTCGCCTGCGGCACCGGCGTGGTGGCGAGCGCGATAATTTTTGCGGCCAACAAAAATGTCTGCCGGCCCGATCGATGTTCTGGTCCGCGGCGGCGACACCTTGCAGGTCGATTTCACCCGCGAAGGCGAGCTCTTTTAGCAACGTCACTCTGACTGGCCCGGCCGATTTCGTTTTCGACGGCACGATTGATTTATGAAACATGAATCGAGAATCGACGATTGATCGAAGCGGCGACGCGCTCGATCCTTGCAACGATTCACGATTCCCGCTTTAACGAACCACGACTCCAACCATGTTCTCCGGCACCTACACAGCGCTCGTTACCCCTTTCCGAAACGACGAGATCGACGCTCCTGCCTTCGAGCGTCTGATCGAAGCGCAGATCGCCGGCGGCATCACCGGGATCGTTCCGGTCGGGACGACGGGCGAATCGCCAACCCTGAGTTGCGGCGAACGCCACCAGGTGATCGAGCTGGCGGTGAAAGTCGCGCGCGGAACCGCTGCCAGGTGATCGCCGGCACCGGCTCCAACTCGACCCGCGACGCGATCGCGCACACCAAGGAAGCGGAGGAAATCGGCGTGGACGGCGCGCTCCTCGTCGCGCCCTATTACAACAAGCCGAGCCAGGAAGGGCCTCTTCCGCCATTTCGCCGCGATCGCGCGAGGCAACCTCGCTCAAGCTCGTCCTCTACAACATTCCCGGGCCGCTGCGCGAGTCGACATCGCTGCGGATACAGTCGTTAGGCTGGCGCAGACATTCTCCGAACATCGTCGCGATCAAGGAAGCGAGCGGGAGCGTCGATCGGGTGAGCGAACTGGTCCGGCCGCCTGCCGGAAGGCTTCACCGTCTTGAGCGGCGACGACTCGTTGACGCTGCCCTTTCTTTCCGTCGGCGCGGTCGGCGTGGTCAGCGTCGCTTCCAATCTTTTCCCGGCGGAGGTTTCGCAACTCGTCAGGCTGTTTCTCGAGGGCAAGGCAGAGGAAGCGCGCCGGCATGCACCGGAAATTCTTCGCTCTCTTCAAGGATCTTTTCATCGAACCGAACCCGGTCCCGGCAAAGACCGCCCTCGCCTGGCGCGGCGCGATGGCGGCCGATGCCGGCTGCCGCTCTCGAGCATGAGCAGGCGAACGAAGAGCGCCTGCGCAAGACGCTCGAGGAACTGGAGCGAGAACATCGAAATGAGCGCCGCGACCCGGGTGCTGCTCGTCGGTGCGCAGGGCCGAATGGGCCAGGCCATTGCCGCGGCCGCATCGGGAAGGATTCCGGCCTAACGATCGCGGCCAGATCGGATCGGGGAGATCCGATCGATGCCCGCGATCGAAGGTTGCGACGTCGTGATCGATTTCAGCGCCGCCGACGCCACGGCGGAGAGTTTGCGCAGCCGTGCGCGAAGCATCAAGAAACCACTCGTGCTCGGCACGACCGGACACAACGCCGCGCAAAAGGAATCGGTCGCGGCGGCGGCCCGGGTCAGTTCCAATTGTTTTCGCGGCGAATTTCAGCGTCGGCGTGAACACGCTCTTCGCCCTTACCCGCCAGAGCCGCGCAATTGTTAGGCGAAGATTTCGATCTCGATGTGATCGAGATGCATCATCGGACAAAAAAGGACGCGCCCAGCGGGACGGCGAAACGACTGCTGGAAATTCTTGCAGGAGGTGCGTGGAACGGACGGTGACATTGCCGGCGCAGTCGATGCGGGCGGGCGACATCGTGGGCGAACATACGGTCATTTTCGCGGGCCCGGGCGAGCGGCTCGAACTGACGCATCGCGCCGCGAGTCGGGAGACTTTTGCGGTCGGCGCCCTGCGCGCCGCGCGCTGGGCGCTCGCACAACCGCCCGGGCTCTACAACATGGAAGATGTCCTCGGGTTGTAGAGGCGGCCGTGGCGGCCGCATTGGTAGGGCGAGACTCCGTCGAGCCGGGGATGTAGGCGGCCCATCAGCGGAGGGTCACCCTCAGGCTCGACAGAGCCTCGCCCTGTCACCAGTCATGAGAGCCGGGATCGCACTCGGCGCCAACCTTGGCGACCGGCGTCGCCAGCCTAACGAAGGCGCGCGCACGAATCTTCGCTTTGCCCGGAATCTCGCCGCCGCTTCTTTCCTCGGCCCTTTACGAAACCGAGCCGGTCGAGTGCGAGCCCGGCGCGGAAAAGTTTCTCAACGCCGTGGTGGAGATTGGCTACGAGGGTCTTTCGCAACAGCTGCTCGAGGAGCTGAAAAAAATCGAAGCCGCACTCGGACGTCCGCCGGAGCGGGCGCGCAATCACTCGCGCACGATCGATCTCGATCTGCTTTATCACGGCGCACGTGCAGCTCGATGAACCGCGGCTCCAGTTGCCGCATCCGCGCATGCATCTGCGCGGCGTTTGTTCTTCATCCGCTGGCCGAGATTCGTCCCAACCTCGTGCTCCCGGGCGAGACCCGAACCGTCGGCGAACTGGGCGCGGAACTGACTCACGGCGCCGTCAGTGGTGCGGCTCGCAGCTGCAATGGTAGGGTCGCGGACCATGGATGATTTTCGCGCGCGCAAACGCCGGGGGGAACGCATCACCGCGCTCACCGCTTATGATTATCCGACCGCCCGCCTTCTCGACGAAAGCGGGATCGACATCATCCTGGTCGGCGACTCGTTAGGCATGGTCGTGCTCGGTTATCCCGATACGACCGAGGTGAAGTTCGAGGAAATGCTCCATCATACCCGGGCCGCGGCGCGCGGGGTGAAACGGGCGTTGCTCGTGGCCGATCTTTCCATCGGCACCTACGACACGCCGGAAATGGCGGTCGCAAACGCGCGCCGCCTGGTGGAAGCGGGCGCGCGAGGCGGTGAAGCTGGAAGGCGGCGCAGCCACGTGGCGCAGATCGAAGCGATCGTCAGGGAGAATATCCCGCTGATGGCGCACATCGGGATGTTGCCGCAGAGCGTGCGCCAGGAGGGTGGCTACAAGGTAAAAGGGCGTCACCCGGCGGAAGCGGAACGTTTGCTGGTCGATGCCGCGCGCGGTCGAAGCCGCCGGCGCATTTTCAGTCGTCCTCGAGATCGTGGCGGCGGAAACGGCCCGCCAGATCACGGGCGCGATCGAGATCCCGACGATCGGGATCGGCTCGGGCGAACATTGCGATGGGCAGATTCTGGTGACGCATGATCTGATCGGCCTGTATCCTTGGTTTACCCCGAAATTCGTTTCTCCCGCGGCGCAGGTGGCGGAGGAGATCCGGCGCGCCGCGCGCATTTTCATCGATCGGACGCACGGTTCGATTCGTTAGGCAAACCCGAGCGATTCTGGTGGGGCGAGACTCAGTCGAGCCTGACGGAAAAGCTTCTCTGCACATGCCGCAACCCCCGGCTCGACGGAGTCTCGCCCTACCAAGTTGGCTTTTCGGAGGCAAGTCGGAAAGTTTGACAAACATTTTCGGGGATCGTTTGTCTAACCCGAGATGAGAGCCACGACTGCACGAATTGCCGCGCCGCTGCCGGTCTGGTCGGGCCGGAGTAAACAGCGCAACTGGCTTCTCGTCGGCCTCATCTGTTCGCTGACGCTCCACGCACTGCTCTGCCTGTTCTTTTATCGCACCGACTTTCAACCCGCGGCTGCGCTTGGAATCGAGAAACGTCCTCCGCCGACCTTCAAAGTGAAGAGCGTCGACACGGCGCCAAAACCGCTCGATCAAGCGGCGGCGAGCAGCGCGGCGGAGGCGGCCAAACCGAACCCCGACAAGACCGATGTGCAATTGCCGGACGACCAGAAGTCGTTCGACAAGCTCCTGCAGGAAGTGCACGCAACCGCTGCGATGCCGGACGACACGCGCGATGCCTTGCCGGACAAACCGAAAGTCGAACAGACGAATTTGAATTCGGTGATCAACGAGATCGAAAAGACAACCGCGCAGTCGCTCGATAAATCGCCCAACGCGAAACGCGAGCAGGCGTTGCTCAACAACGTGGCCGATTCCGGTCGGCCCCAGCCGGCCATGACCGGAACGGAGCTGGCGACGAGCACGACGATTAAGCAGCCGAATAATTTCAACGCACTCGCTGGCGACAGCGCCGGGCCGCGGACCAATCGCGCGCCGGGCTTCAGCGATCTGGAGTCGCTGCTCTCGCAAAAAGGCCCGCTCGGCGCCGGCACCAAATTCAAGATGCCTAACAATCAACTGTTCGAGTACGACAGCGCGGAATTGCGCGGTGATGCGGTCGAGCAACTGCAAAAAGTGGCAACGCTGATCAAACGCAATCCGAAGGCGACCTTCACCCTCGAGGGTTACACCGATTCCTATGGCTCGGAGGAATACAATCTCGATCTAAGTTATCGGCGGGCGGAGAGCGTGAAAGCGTATCTGGTCAATGTGCTCGGGATCAACCCGGCACAGATCGAGACGCGTGGTTACGGGAAGTCGAATCTGCTAACTTCACCAGACGCGTCGATCGAAGAGCAGGAGATCAACCGGCGCGTCGTGGTGGTAGTGCACTGACAATTCGTTAGGCTGGAGATCGTTCGCCCGAGCAACCGGTGTGCCAGAATCTGGACGCGCAGAAGTGCGTCCCTCCGGAGGGACATGCTTCCACATGTCCAAGCGACGAACGAATTCGCCTACCAATTTTTGATCCATTGAGTTTGGTCAGATGAATTGGCGGTGCTCCATAGATCGAAGGTGGGATTGAAACCCTTCGATGGATCAATTTCGTGCAAAGTTGAGTAACCGTAACTGTTGCCGAAGGGATCCTTAACGAACAATTTGGAATTGTTCGATCCGAGCTGATTCGGTTTGAACTGCATATACGACGTAATGGCAGGGTCTGGCTGACCATCCCCGTCGGGATCACCAGCCAGGCTTTCATAGAGAGTTGTGCTCGCATCTTCGTATGAACTTGGATTGGTGGTTGCCGGATCCAGGGTGCTCCCCGGGTAGATTCCATTGTCCGCCTTGTAATTCTCGAGCGCGGCGGACATGGCGGCGATCTCGGCTTCGAGCGCGGGAGCGGGCGCCTTTGTTCTGCTACGTAACTGCTCGTCGTCAAAACCAATCCCGCGAGCACGAGAATGATCGCGAGCACGACCAACACTTCGATGATCGTGAATGCCCATGTAAAAGCAGGCGTGTCGCCCGCAACCCATAAAGCGTGCGCAAACCGCGCGGCGATTCTGCACCCAGCACGGTCGCCTCTACACCTGCGGCGCATCAGCTCTGCTCTTGCAATCCGCCGATGATGCTGATCAGCGGCATGAACAAGCGCGATTACGATCGTGCCGACGATCACGGCCAAGAGCACGATCATGATCGGCTCGAGCATGGAGGTCAGGCCGGCGACCGAGTTGTCGACTTCGTCGTCGTAAACTTCCGCGATCTTGAGCAGCATCTCGGGCAACTGACCCGTCTCCTCGCCGACATCGATCATGCTGATGACCATGGGCGGAAAAGCGCCGCTCGCCTCCAGCGGTTGCACGATCGATTCGCCTTCCTTGACCGAGTCGTGCACCTGATTGATGGCGCCGGCGATGACAACGTTGCCAGCGGTCTCGCGAGTAATGTTGAGCGCCTGCAAGATCGGAACGCCGCTCGTGACGAGCGTGCCTAGCGTTCGCGCGAAACGCGAGATCGACGCTCTTGCGGTTGAGATCGCCGAAAAGCGGGGCGCGCAATTTCAGGCTGTCGATCACGGCGCGCCCGCGGGTGGTGCGCGAGACTGAATCTGTAGCCGGCGACGAGCGCGACCAGCGCACCGAGCAGGATCAGCCAGTGATCCTTGAACGCGTTGCTCACACCGATGACGAACTCGGTGATGGCGGGGAGCGGCTTGTCCCCCAGCATGTCGTGGAAGATCTGCTGAAACTTCGGCACGATGAAGACAAGCAGGAAGGACATGATGCTGAAGGCGAGAACGAGAACGATCGCCGGATAGATCATGGCGGCGGCGACTTTGTTTTTGACCTTCTGCGCCTTTTCCTGGAACTCGGCGAGACGGCTCAGGACGAGCTCGAGCACGCCGCCGAGCTTCGCCCGCCTTGACCATGTTGACGTAGAGTTTGTCGAAGATGCGCGGGTGCTGAGCGAGACCTTCGGAGAATGTGCTCCCGCCCTGTACCGCGTCGGCCGAGTTGATCGATCGTCCTTTTCAAAACGACGTCGCGTTCCTGCTTCGAGAGCACAGTAAGACCGCGAAGCAAAGGGAGGCCGGCATCGATCAGGGTGGCGAGTTGGCGGGTGAAAACCATGAGCGTTTTTGCCTTAACGGTTTTCTTTTCCCAAAGGACGATTCCTTTGCCCTTTGCCTCTGGTGGACGGAGCGGCTTTCGCGCTGCGGCCGCGGGTTTTCTTTTCGGGCGCGTCGCCCTGGTCTTCCTCAGAAACGCTGGTCGGAAAATAGCCGGCCTGGCGGAGTTGGCCGATGGCGTCGTTGCGTCGAAACGGCCTCGACCAGCCCGGTCGATTCCTGACCTCGGGCGTCGAGAGCGACGTAACTGAAGCGTGGCATGGGTGGAAAGGAGGGCGGGGAGAATAGAAGCGTCAGAACTCTGTCAGCGATTCTGAGTGAATGTTAGGCGTGGAGTCAAGCCGGGATTCGGCACTCCTCAGGTGTATTTCAGCACTTCTTCGATCGTCGTGTCGCCGTCGAAAATGCTGCGCAAGCCGTCCTGCCGCAGGGTGACCATGCCAAGCTCGATCGCCTTCTGTTTTAGGACGACGGATGGGCGCGCGCTCGTTGATCAGGGCGCGGATCGGGTCGCTGATTTTCATCAGCTCGTAAATGCCCTTCCGGCCTTTGTAGCCGGTCTGGTTGCACTTTTCGCAGCCCTTGCCGTAGTAAAAATGCCGTTCGCCGATTTCGTCAGGCGAAAGATTGAGCTGGGCAAGGAGCGACTCGTTGGGCTGGTAGGCCGTCCGACAATCGGGGCAGATGCTGCGGAGCAGGCGCTGACCGAGGACGGCTTCGAGGGTGGAGGAGATGAGGAACGGTTCGACGCCCATGTCGATGAGGCGCGCGATCGCGCCGGGCGCATCGTTCGTGTGCAGAGTGGTGAAAACGAGGTGCCCGGTGAGCGAGGCCTGGATGGCGATCTGCGCCGTCTCGAGGTCGCGCGTTTCACCGACCATGATGCGATCCGGATCCTGGCGGAGAAAGGCGCGCAGGACACGCGCAAAGCTGAGCCCGATGGCGTCGTTCACCGGAACCTGCATCACGCCTTCGAGGTCGTATTCGACCGGCTCTTCCGCGGTTAGCAGCTTGGAATCAATCGTGTTGATCTTGCGCAGGCAGGAGTAAAGCGTGGTCGTTTTCCCGGAACCGGTCGGGCCGGTGACGATGAAGATTCCGTTCGGCCGTTCGATCAGTTCGAGGATGTAATTCAGGATGTAATCGGGCATTCCCAGGCTCTCGAGGTCGAGATTGACCGTGGAGCGATCGAGCACGCGCAGGACAACGCTCTCGCCGAACTGGGTCGGCAAAGTCGAGACGCGCAGATCGACCGCGCGGCCGGCGATGTTTTTCTGGATGCGGCCGTCCTGCGGCAGGCGGCGCTCGGCGATGTTCATGTTCGCCATCACTTTGACGCGTGAAATGACAGGGAGCGCGAGGTGGCGCGGCGGTGGCGCCATTTCATAAAGCGCGCCATCGACCCGGTAGCGGACTTTGAACTCGTTCTCGAACGGCTCGAAGTGGATGTCGCTCGCCCGGTCCTGGATCGCCTGATACAGAATCAGATCGACGAAGCGAATGATCGGCGTGGCGTTGGCTTCCGCCTCGACGTTGCCGCCGATCGGTTTGTTGCCCGCGAGCGTCATCAGCTCGCCGGCTTCGCCGAGCTGCTTGAGGATGTCCTCCATGCTGGAGGTGTCTTCGCCGTAGTGTTTGTGCAGGCGTTCTTCGATCTGGAGCCTGCGCGCGAGCACGACTTCGATGTCACGGCCAAGGGCGAAGCGCAGATCTTCGACCGTCTGGGTATCCAGCGGATCAACGAGCGCGACGCGGATGGCCGTGTCCGCTTGGCCGATCGGCAAGCGCGGTGCAATCGCGCCAGTCCGGCCGGGATCAGGTGCAGGATATCGGGAGTGAATTCGACCGTGCCAAGATCAATCACCTCGTTCCGAGAGCGTCGGCGATCGTGCGGTAGAATTGCGCGTCGTCGACGATGCCGTGATCGACCATGGCCTGCTCAATCGCCTTACCGTTTTGCGACGTTTCGAGGCAGAACGTCCTCGGCCTGGGCGTGGTCCATCAGGCCCTGGTCGATGAAAAGGTCGGCAAGACGTTCGTTGTTCATTCGATAGGGAAAGGGTGGCTGCCATCTTGATGGGGCGAGACTCCGTCGAGCCGGGAATGGGCTTCCACCTGCTGCGGAGCGCCCTCCGGCTCGACTGAGTCTCGCCCCACCAACTCCCCCACCACTCGTGACTTCGGATTTCGTCATTCGTCTTTCTCTAATTCAAATCGCCTAACGTAATCGAGATCACTTCCTCCGCGCTCGTTAGGCCAGCGAGGACTTTGCGCACGCCGTCTTCGCGCAGGGTCCGCATCCCGAGCTCGCGGGCGCGCTGGCGCAGGACCATGGTTGAGGCGCGCTGGTTGACCATGTGGCGCACTTCATCATCGATCTCGAAAATTTCGAAAATGCCCATCCGGCCTTTGTAGCCGGTCTGCCGGCATTGCTCGCAACCGACCGGCCGCATAACGCTGGCTTCCCCAGTTGCGAGGCTTCGATCCGCAGGGCGCGCAATTCCGATTCCGAGAGATGGCCCGGTTCCTTGCAGTTGAGGCAGAGTCGCCTAACGAGTCGCTGGGCCATGATCGCGCGAAGGGAGGTGGCAACGAGAAAAGGCTGCACTCCGATGTCGATCAGGCGGGCGACGGCAGCGGGCGCATCGTTCGTATGCAGAGTGCTGAAGACAAGATGACCTGTGAGACTGGCGTTGGTCGCGATCGAGGCGGTCTCGAGGTCGCGGATTTCACCGATCATGATGATGTTCGGCGCCTGCCGCAGGATGGAACGGAGCGCCGCCGGGAAGGTCATGCCGATCTCGGAATTCACCTGCACCTGGTTGATCCCGTTCATCTGATACTCGACCGGCTCTTCCACGGTGATGATCTTGCGATCAGGCTTGTTGATGTAATTGAGGCAGGCGTAGAGCGTGCTCGTCTTGCCGGAACCGGTCGGGCCGGTGACAAGCAGGATCCCGTCGGGGGCGCGCAGCAGGCGTTCGAAGGTTTCCTGGTCGTCGCTCAGGAAACCAAGCTCGGGCAGGCCGAGGAGCAGACTCGTCTTGTCGAGCAGCCGCATAACCATGCTTTCGCCGTGGTTGGTCGGAATAGTCGAAACGCGCAGGTCGATTGATTTGCGACCCATCTTCACCTGGATGCGGCCGTCCTGCGGGAGACGTTTCTCCGCGATGCTGATCGAGCCGGTCATGATCTTGAGGCGGCTGATGATGGCAGACTGCAACTTCTTCGGCGGCGATTGCATTTCGTGCAGGACGCCGTCGATCCGGAAGCGGACGCGGAAACTTTTCTCGAGCGGTTCGAGATGGATGTCGCTCGCGCCAAGCTTGTGCGCCTCGAGCAGAAGCATCGAGACCATGCGCATGATCGGCGCATCGCCACCCTCGCCTTCGGGCAGTTCGGCGCCTTCCATGATATCGATTTCATCGAGCGCGGCGTCGCCGATTTTCTGGCGCAGCACGTCGACCGCTTCCTCGGCGCTGCCGTAATATTTGATGAGAGCCTGGCGAATTTTCTCCGGCGTCGTGCAGACCAGCTCGATCTCGCGTTTAAGGAGAAAGCTGAGACTGTCGATGCTGTCGATATCGAGCGGATCGCCGGTCGCGACGACAAGGCCCTGTCCGTTGCGCGCGATCGGGATCATTTTGAAACGGCGCGCGTCCTGCGGCCTGATCTCATCGATCACATCCTGCGGGACGACAATGTCGGCGAGATCAATCCAGGTCATTTCCGCCTGGGCGGCGAGGCTGCGGGAAACGTCGTCGGGCGTGACCGAGCCCTTGCTTGACGAGAATGCCTCGACCACACCTTTTCGCCGTTGAGATGGGCGCGGGCTTCCTCGATTTGCTAGCGGGTCACGACCCCTGCATCGCGCAAAAGATCGAGAACCTGTTCTTCGTTCGGCGGGGGCAACATGCAGCGAAACATGATCGCCGTCACGACGCCAAAAGGGAAGCATGAAGTCGCCACCAAACCTCATTGCTGAGGCTGATCAGGCGCCCGGCAACCGGCCAGCGCTCGTGCTCCTACTACTTCGGTCGCGGCGCTGCAACCAATGCAGCCGAGTAGAGTGGCCCGCTCTTCCGCTTGAGACGCAAGTGAAGCGTTTCACCGACCGATTTCTGCATGAGGAGCTGGATCTCCTTTGCCTTGCTGCCGGCGACCGCGCGACCTTCCACCTCCACGATCTCATCCCCGACCGCCAGCTTTTGCTCCGCCGCCGGAGAATTCGCAACGGACTTTCGTGATCGTCGCAGACTTGACCGTCGGATTGAGGAAAAACCCGCTGCCGTCAACGCCGACGGTCATCCCAAACCAACCCCGTTCGCTCCCCAATGCAACACAAGCGAAAGCGAGAACGACCGAAACCGAAGTCGCGATTTTGCCGGCATCATCAGCCGAAGCTGGCAGTTCGTTACGCTTCCGGTTGGACGGCAAACCCAACCGCCGGCTCCGCCTCGCCGGTGACGGTCGACTGGTCCTGCAGATAAGTGCGACCTTTGTAAAACGGAGAGACGATCGCAAACAAGATCGCCGTTCCCAGCATGACCCAGACAAAAAACATGAAGTAACTCGCGCCCTGCAGTTTCACCGAGCCGTCCGGATTCTGGATGAAGAAATTGACCGCGGCGGTGAATTGATTGCCGAGCGAGACCGCGAGCAGATAGGTGCACATGATGAGTGATTTCAGCTTCACCGGCCCCTGGGTGTAGGAAAACTCGAGGTGCGTGGGTGAGACCAGGGTTTCGCCCGCGGTCAGCACGACAAACGCCCAGACCTGCCAGATGATGTTCGGTCGCGCGCCGGCGTCGATGCGCGTCTGAATCATCGCGACGATCAGAAAAGAAGCGGCGGTGACGAATAATCCGGCGCCGATTTTTCGCAGCGGCGTCAGCCGAACGAATTTCTCCACGAAACGGATAGAGCCAGTAGGAAAACAGCGGCAGCATGATCAGAATGAAGATCGGATTCACCGTCTGGATCTGCGACGAAAGCCATTCGATTCCGAACAAATGCCGATCCATCGACTCCGCCTGGACAATCCAGGAGGAGAAATTCTGCTGCCAGAGCGCCCAGAAAATCATCACGAATGGCACCGGCATGAGAATGTTCAGAATAATCTTCCCGGTTTCCCTGTTGAAAATCTCACGCGCATAATTACGCAGCCCGACTGGCGGGATGTGGACGAATTTCTTGCGCCCCAGCCAAAAAATAAGCGTCGCGATGGCCATGAAGACCCCCGGGAGCCCAAAGGCGACGTCGGGACTGTGCAGGCGCGGACTTTCCAGAAAACTGACAACACCCGGCGGAAGCTTGGCCATCATTCCCGCCGGATCGGCTTGGTAGGGCGCCAGCAGCCACGGGATCAGGAGGGTGGAAATGAACGAGCCGGCATTGATGGAAAAATAAAACCAGTTAAAGACGCGAGTTAGCAAGTGCTGGTTGGATTCGCCGAATTGATCGCCCACGTTGGTCGAGACGCATGGCTTGATTCCACCTGCGCCAATCGCGATTAAGATGAGGCCGATGGCGAGGAGATAACGAGGCTCGATCGTATGCGCGACCGGCGAACCAATCAAGGCCAGGACGGCATGGCCCGCGCAATAGACAATCGAGATCCAAAAGACGACCCAGAACTTCCCGAAGACCGCGTCGGCCAGGACCGCCCCGAAGATCGGCAAAATATAAAGAACAGAGACGAAGGTGTGATACCACGCCTCGGCCTGGGCCGCCGGCATCGTGCTCAAATGCCCCATCCGGTCGAGGAGGTACTTGGTCATGAAGATGGTCAGGATGGAATTCATCCCGTAATAGGAGAAACGCTCGGCCGCTTCGTTGCCGACGATATAGGGGACGCCCGGCGGCATGGTCGTGATCTTAGGAGGCGAGGTGAGATACTTGGTTTTGGCCATGGCGCTCCTTTTCGTTTGAGCCCGATCGATTCGTTAGGGCTGCTGCTTCGGGAAAAAATTCGCTGGTGTGGCCGAAATGGCCGGGGCAGCAGGAGGGACATGGGCAGGCTCATCCTCGGCCGGCTTGAGCGGATGGAGGTGTTCCTTTTGCAGCTCGGGCATTTCACCGAGGTGATGCCGTTCGCAGGAAGTGAAGACCAGAAGCAAACCGGCGAGCGCCGCCAGCGGAGAAAACCGAAAACGAAACATGCGCGGAGGAGATTAAGGGGCGAGTCGCGCGCGGCGCAACAAAAAGATTGGTCAGCCTGGTGAGCACATCATAATAGTTCGACACATGAGAAACCCAGAGCTGCTCTTTCTGAAGGCACCCATCTTTATCGTCCTGCTCTGCCTTTCTTCCTGCCGGACGGCGCCGCAGACCATCGGGACACCCAAACCGCCCGCAAAGGCTTCTCCGGCCAACAAGCGCTACCAGAAGATGGTCGAGGATCGGCTCGGTCAGCTCTGGTATCGCCTCGTCGCTAGTAACGAAGACGCTCTCGACCTCGGGACGGTAAAGACGATCTTCGAGATACCCGCCGCGGGTGGGAAAGGACGAAACCTCAGGGTCACATCGAACACGGGCGGCCGAATGGACGAATTGGTAGCACGAAGAGCGATTGAGCAACTGCGCGCGCCGCCCATCCCGCCGGACGTTCTTGGCGCAATTGGACCAGAATTACATGGTCTTTGAGGAGTCGTTCACTGTTCTCCCGCAACGCTGACCAAAATCACCCACTTCTCGGAAGAAGCGCCAGACGAATCGGAAGTCAGTCATCTTGATTGACTTGGTGGACAGCCTCCCAGCCTGCCCAGAGAACCGACGAGCTGAAATGTCGTCGGCCGAGTCAGGCGGAACGCCTGACTTCCGACAATTGCGTCCGCCCCGCTCAGTGCCAGCTTGGGCGGATGTCGAACCGAATCCTGCGCGCCACTCTTCTTTTTTTCCTTTGCCTAACGATCGCGCCGCTCGCGCAAGCCGCGCCGGCGAAGCGCGCGATCACTGAGAAGGATCTCTTCGCTTTCGTCTGGATCGGCGACCCGCAGGTCTCGCCTGACGGCACGCACGTCGTCTACGTGCGCGTGACGGTGAACGAGAAAAAGGATGGCTACGACACTTCCATCTGGATGGCACCAACTACCGGTGAGGAAGCGCCTCGACAATTGACGAGCGGTCCGCACGACAGCGCGCCACGCTGGTCGCCCGATGGCAAATGGATCGTTTTCAGCCGCGCGCTGGAGAAGGAAGGCAAAAAGCAACCGCCGCAACTCTGCCTCCTGCCGATGGCTGGCGGGGACGCATTCGTTTTCACCGATTTGCCGAAAGGCGCGAGTGATCCCAAATGGTCGCCGGACGGCAAGTCGATCCTCTTCAGCAGCAGTTCGAACCCGGAAGACCTCGCGAAACAAGCGCGAAAGAAAAAGCGGGAAGAAGCGTCGAAGCAGGCGCCACTCGCGGAGGGTTCGCCGTCGCCTTCCGAAAAGAGCAACCTCAAGAACGCAGAGGAAGCGGGAGAGGGAAAGCATGAGAGCGACGTGCATGTCATCACCCGCGCGGTTTATCGCAATAACGAAGAGGGTTATCTCGACCCAAAACGACCGGATCATCTCTGGATCGTGCCGGCACCGCACAGTGCTGACGAAAAAGTCGAGCCGCGCCAGCTGACCAGTGGTCGCTTCGATGAAGGCAACGCCGCGTGGTCGAAGAATGGCACGCAAGTCTATTTCACGTCGTGGCACGTCGACGAACCCTACTACGAGCTGCCGAAGACGGAGCTGTATGTCGATCCCTGCGAAAGGCGGTGCTGCCAAGTTGCTCACCACGATTCCGATGGGGATTAGCGGCCTGACATTGAGCCCGGATGGCACACGCGCAGCCTTCATCGCGTCCACGGATGAGCCGGTGAATTCCTACATGCAGCCGGATCTTTGGACGATCGATCTGACGGTCGACGCGAAGCCAGTCAATCTGACGAGCGGTTTCGACTTCGACGCAGGTGACAGCGTTTTCGGTGACAACGCCGCGCCGCGCGCCATCGGTCGCAACGCGCCCATCTGGACTGCCGACGGCAAGAGCATCCTCGAGATTTACGCGAAGGACGGGCGCACGCAGCTGGCTTCGTTCGATGCGCAGAGCGGCGCCGTCACGGATCTGACCCATGGCGACCAGGCGGTCACGCGTTTCTCGGCCGCGGCCGACGGGCAGAAAATCGTCGTTCTCATTTCCACGCCGACGCGGATCAACGATCTATTTCTTCTCGATCATGCCGGGGCCGAGCCGCGCCAGTTGACGCACTCGAACGACGCGCTCTTCAGCCAACTGAACCTGACCGAGCCGGAAGAAATTTGGTACGAAAGCTTCGACGGCAAACGAATCCAGACGTGGGTGCAGAGGCCGCCGGGATTTGATCCGACGAAAAAATATCCGCTCATCCTCGATATTCATGGCGGCCCGCACGCGGCCTACGGCTATATCTTCGAACACGAATTCCAATGGATGGCGGCCAAAGGCTACGTCGTGCTTTATCCAAACCCGCGCGGAAGCACGAGCTACGGCCAGACCTTCGGGAACATCATCCAATACAAATATCCGGGCGACGATTTCAAAGACCTGATGGCGGCAGTCGACGAAGTCGTAAGGCGCGGCGGGATCGACGAGAAGAAGCTCGGTGTGACGGGCGGAAGCGGCGGCGGTCTCCTCACGGACTGGGTGGTCGGGCACACCGACAGGTTCGCGGCGGCGGTGGCGCAGCGCGACATCGCGGACTGGGCCAACTGGTGGTACACGGCCGACTTCACTCTCTTCCAGCCAAATTGGTTCAAGACGCCGCCGTTTCGCGATGAGGAAGGCAATTACAAGGAGCGTTCGCCGATCACCTACATCAACAACGTTAAGACGCCGCTCATGCTTGTGCTTGGTGAGGACGACACGCGCACCCCGCCCGGCGCGGGCGGCGAGCAGATGTTTCGCGCGCTCAAGTTCCGCAAAATTCCGACCGTGATGGTGAAGTTCCCGCGTGAGACGCACGAACTCTCGCGTTCCGGCGAGCCGTGGCACCGGATCGAGCGGTTACAACACATCGTCGGCTGGTTCGATCACTGGTTGAAGGGCGTGCCGAAACCAGAATACGAAGTCGCGCCGAAGGAAGAAGTCTCGGCCAAGCCAAAACAGCCGGCTGAGAAAAAGCCCTGACGTCTTACGGCCAGCCTTACTCGGTCGGACAAGACTCCGTCGAGCCGGTGGCGCTTCGACTCGAGGTGGCAACTTCGGCTCGACAGAGTGTCGCCCTACCAAACCAGTCGAAGCCTCGCCTTGTCAGGTGCATCGACCTTTGCGAACATCAGGCGATGCGGATTCCGAAGCAGAATTACGACGATATCGAGCGCATCATCGAGCTCGATTTCGTCAGGGCGACTGAAGCCGCCGCGCTCAATTCCCTTCCCTGGCTCGGGCGCGGCGAAAAAGAGAAGGCCGACGGCGCGGCCTGCGATGCGATCCGCGGGATGTTTGACCTTATGAACATCTGCGGCGAAGTCGTGATCGGCGAAGGCATCAAGGACGACGCGCCCGGCATTTTCAAAGGCGAACAACTCGGCATGTGGCTGCCGGGCGCGCCGCAGTTTGACATCGCGCTCGACCCGATCGACGGCACGACCAACATCGCAAAGGGCGCACCGAACTCGATCACCTGTATCGCAGCGGCGAGCCCGGAAAAGGGAGTAAAGGTCGCGCTGCGCGACATCCCGTCGTTCTACATGATGAAGCTGGCTTATGGCCCCGAACGTCATTCGGAGCATGAAGATCGCCGGCATTGCAACCCTCAAACTCGAGAGCCCGATCGAAGAGACGCTCTTTACCGCGGCCAAAGCGCTGAACAAACGCGTGCAGGACGTCGTCGTCATGATGCTCGACCGGCCGCGACACAAGGAGATCGTGACGGAAATCCGGCGCGTCGGCGCGGCGTTGCGCATGATCAGCGACGGCGATATCGCCGCCGCCATGGCGCCCTCCTATCCCGAAAGTGGCATCGATCTTTACATCGGCATCGGTGGTTCACCCGAGGCTGTGCTGGCCGCGGCCGGGATCAAATGCCTCGGCGGAGACATGCAATGCATGATGTGGCCGCGCGACGACAAAGAACGCGCCCAACTCATCGCCGACGGCCACGGACAGGATCTCGGACGCGTCTTTTTCGCCGACGACCTGGCGAACGGAAAGAACATCATTTTTTGCGCGACCGGCATCAGCGACAGCGCGCTGTTGCGCGGGGTGAAATCGCAGGGGCCAAATGCCATCACTCATTCCGTCCTGATGCGGGCGAAGAGCAAAACCGTGCGCTTCATCCGCGCCTCGCACGATTTGCAGAGCAAGACGATTAGGCTCCGCTCCGACAATCGCGAGCATCGAATTTGATTTGATAGGGCGAGACTCCGAGGAGCCGGAGAATGCCGCCTTAATCGTTCATCGTTCTTCCTTCATCCTTTTCTTCGATCTCGCGCTCGACAAGCAGAGGCTGATCTGTTCAAATCTAGATAACGAAAGCCGCTTATGAGTAAAACAACCAAGACCGAGCTGTCGCCAGACAATGGCGCGATCATCGACACGAAGTGGAAAGTTGGCCCGCTCAGCTACCACGCCTGCGCCGCCGGCCCGGGCCACAGCGAACCGGCAGGAGGAAATTTGCGACTGCCGGAGCTGATTGTTTACGATCACTTCGGCTTCAAAGGCGCGTATGCCCGTACCAACCTGAGCTTCCATTTCCTGGGCGATTTTTGGAACGATCGCATCAGCTCGCTCATCGTGGTGAGCGGCGTCTGGCGTTTCTATCGCGATGAATATTACAAGGGCGACTATTGGGACCTCGGCCCGGGTTTCTACGAATGCTTCTTTTCAGAGGCCGGCCCGGACAACGTCGTCAGCTCCTTTCAGGCCATCGCCCTGAGCTAGAGCCTAACGAAAAGGCGGAAGCGGAAAGCGGAGGGACTCCTTGCCTTCCCATGGTGTGTGGCCGGCGGCGTCGAATTTCCACTCCGTCCGGCATGCGGAAGCGAACTGCTGAAAAGTTGACGGCCTCGCGTGCGGAGTCGGCCGCACTCGTCTAGATTGCGCTTCGATGGTCGCGCTCAAGGAAGAAACGCTGCAGGAAAAAATTCTCGCCGGCGAGCGCATTTCCGGCGCGGAGGCGCTCGAACTTTACCGCTGGCCGCTCGCTGATCTCGGGGCCGTGGCCGATGCGCGGCGCAATCTCGCGAAGGAAAAAAGTTACGACGGCCGCGGACGCGAGATCGTGACTTATATCGTCGATCGCAATATCAATTACACCAACGTTTGCAACGTCTATTGCAAGTTCTGCGCGTTTTATCGAACCGAGAAGGATGAGGACCATTACATCCTAACGCGCGAGCAATTCGACCAGAAACTCGACGAACTGACCGCGGCCGGCGGGGTGCAAGTCCTGATGCAGGGCGGCCATCATCCCAAACTCGGGTTCGATTGGTATATCGACCTGCTCCATTACATCCGAGAGAAATATCCGCACATTAACATCCACGGCTTCAGCCCGCCGGAGTTCCAGCATTTCGCGGAGACGTTTGGCATGCCGCTGCGGGAAGTAATCGGGCGCTTCAAGGAGGCCGGGCTCGGCTCGATCCCCGGCGGCGGTGGTGAAATCCTGGTTGATTCCGTCAGGCAGCGGATCGCACCGCTCAAATGCAAGAGCGACCAATGGCTGGAAGTGATGCAGGTGGCGCACGAACTCGGATTGAAATCGAGCGCGACGATGATGTTCGGCCACGTCGAAACAATCGAGGATCGCGTGCAGCATCTGCAGCGGCTGCGCGATCAGCAGGACGCGAGCGGCGGCTTCACCGCTTTTATTTGCTGGACGTTCCAGCCCGAGAACACGGTTTTAAAAGTCGCCCGCCGGGCGAGCTCGGCCGAGTATTTGCGCACCCAGGCTGTGGCTCGGATTTTTCTCGATAATTTCCCCAACATCCAGAGCTCCTGGGTGACGCAGGGACCGGAAATCGGCCAGATTGCCCTCAAATATGGCGCGAACGATTTCGGCTCTGTCATGATGGAGGAAAACGTCGTGAGCAGCGCCGGCACGGCCTTCCGGCTCGACGCGGACAAAATCGAGGGACTGATTCGAAATGCAGGCTACGAACCCCGGCGTCGCAACAATTGGTACGAGCTTCTTTGAAGGCTGATTTCTGATTGGTGACTGCTGATTTTCTGCCGACGCTGCATGTGCCCTGTGCAAATCAGCAAACCCGCGCTCACCACTCAGCGAATCCACAAATTCCTCATTCCTGCCTTGACGTTGCTGTCTGCATTACCCATCTAATACGCCAATTCACCGCTGACCGCGGTTTCGCGCTCGCGCTCTTTTCTATGAAAAATTTTACTTCGTCAGGCCGTCTCGGCGTCGTTTTCGTTTCGTTAGGCTTGTTCATTCTCCTTTCGCAAGCGGTGCACGGGCAGGGAGTGGAAGGGGTCCCCATCACCGCGATCGATGTGCGCTACGTCGGTCCCGAGACGATCTCAAAGCCTCAGATTCTGGCGAACATGAAGACGAAAATCGGCACGCCCTATTCCGAGACGACGGTCGAAGACGACATCCGCAACCTTTACGCGACCGGAAAAATCCAGAACGTCCGCATCTTTGGCGAACCCTCGGGCAACGGCGTACACGTGCAGGTTATTCTCGCCACCCGCGCGCTCGTGACGGAAATCGAGATCGACGGCGCGCAGAGTTTCAATGCCAAGGCAATCCGCGGCAAGATCAAGTTCAGAGTTCCTTCACCTGCGGATTCGGAGAAACTCGAGGACGGACGCCAGAACATCATCGATTTTTATCAGCGCAAAGGCTTCCCTGGCGTTGACGTAAAACTGCAACTGGTAACGGACGAGAGCCGCGGCACCGCTCGAGCAGTTTACACGATCAACGAAGGCGAGAGGGGCGCCATTCGCCAGATCGTCTTCCAAGGCAACACCCACTTCAGTGATCGCACTCTGCGTCATCAGATGAAAACGAAGGCGCAAACTCCGATCGCCTTCTTCGACAAATCTGGGCGGCTCGACCAGGCGCAGTTGCAGCAGGACCTCGACAGCATCCGCGAGTTTTACCAGAACCACGGCTACATTGACATCACGATCCCGGAAGTGCGGCAGGAGCGGATTGCGAAAGGGGTGCGCCTGGTGGTCGTGGTAAACGAAGGCCTGCAATATCACGTCGGCAAAGTGACCTTCCAAGGCGAGGTGGCCGCGAAAGAAGCCGCCCTGCGCTCGCTCATCAAAATGAGGCAAGGCTCGATCTATAGCCCCAAGGGATTGAAGGATGACGCCAAGGCGATCGTCGACGGCTACGGCGCCGGCGGTTATGTCGATGTCGATCTGATTCCGCAAGGAACCGCCGCTGGACCTGGCGTGGTCGATCTCACCTACATCATCACGGAAGGCTCCCGCTCCTTTGTCGAGCGAATCAATATCGCAGGAAATACCCGCACCAAAGACAAGGTGCTGCGGCGTGAAATCGTCATCCTGCCGGGGGATGTTTTTAACACCACCCGCGTCGACATCAGTAAGCAGCGGTTGGAGAATCTCGGCTACTTCGAAAAAGTCGACACCTACCCGGAGGACACGGGCATCCCGGGCCGGAAGGATCTTCTCGTGCAGGTGCAGGAGAAACGCACCGGCGCGCTCAATTTCGGCGCCGGCTACAGCACGGTCGAAAACCTGGTCGGGTTTGTCGAGCTGAGCCAGGGCAACTTCGACCTGCTGAATTGGCCGACCTTCACCGGCGGCGGCGAGAAATTCCGCGCCCGCATCCAGTACGGCGTCCAGCAACAGAATTACCTCCTCTCACTTACCGAGCCCTATTTCCTTGATCGGCCCTTGGAGGTAGGCGGCGATCTTTTCTATACCACGGCAACCTACCTCAGTCCGGTCTACGACCAGCGCACCTACGGCTTCCTGCTCCACGCGCGCAAACCGCTCACGCCTTTCGCCTCGATCAGTCTCCAATACACCCTGGAGGAGATCGATATCTACAACGTTTCTATTTTCGCCTCCCCCACCATCAAGCAGGAGCAGGGCTACTACTTGAACAGCGAGATCACCTCCACTTTTCTCTACGACACGCGCGACAGTGTCTTCCTCACCCGCCATGGCCATCGCATCGCCTTCACGCCGCAAATCGCCGGCGGCTTCCTTGGCGGCAACACAGAACGTCTACGGATTTAATATCGAGGCGTCGCAATATTTCCTTTTCCCCTACGACATCATTCTCACACTTAATGGACAAGTCGGCATCGTCGACAACTGGGCCGGTGGTAGCCAGGTACCAATCTTCGACCGGCAATTCCTGGGCGGTGCGTATGATCTGCGTGGTTTCAACTACCGCGATGTCGGTCCCAAAGATGAGTTCGGACAACCGATTGGCGGCGATACGCTCGCGCGCTACACCCTCGAGGTCACCGTGCCAATCATTCCACGTGTTCGCGGCGCGGTTTTTTTTGACCAAGGCTTCGTCAACAGCAAGTCCTGGGACTTTAACACCAACCACACCGCTTCCGATTTCGGTTTTGGTCTGCGCCTTGATCTGCCGGTCGGTCCGCTAAAGATCGACTACGGCATCCCGATCCAGTTGGACAACAATCCCGGGGGCGGAAAGATCCAATTCAGCGTGGGCTATCAATTTTGAACGAAAGGTGGCACTTGCAGTCTATACCGTTCCCGCCTACCAGTCTCACCCTACAACTATGAAAAAGCTTATTCTCGTGGCCGTTCTTTGCGCCTTCGCGTTCCCCTGCGGAGCTTTTGCGCAGGGTTTGAAAGTCGGCACTATCGACATGAATCGTGCATTTAAGGAATACAACAAGACCAGGGACGCCGAGAAGAAGATCAACGATGCCAAGGACGCAGCCAAGAAGGAGTACGACGACCGGGCCGACTCCTACAAAAAGGCGCTCGACGAAATCAACAAGCTTAACCAGCAGCTCGAAGCGCCGGCCCTGAGTGCCGACGCCAAGACGCAGAAGGCAAAAGATCGCGACGAGAAAATCGCCAGCATCAAAAACATGGAGCGCGAAATCAACGAATTCCGCCAGACGCGCGAGAAGCAGCTCCAGGATCAAGCCGTGCGGATGCGCGACGGGATCGTGAAGGAGATTACCGACGTCGTCATGGCCAAGGTAAAAGCGGCAAATATGGACCTGGTCTTCGACACCTCAGGCGTGAGCTTGAATGGCGTGCCCACGGTCATGTTTGCCAAGCCCGAATACGATTTCACCAACGACGTTGTGGCGCAGCTCAACAAACCGAGCAACAACCCGGCACCGAAAGCTTCCGCCAGCCCGGCGAAGAAGCCGTAACGAATTTTAGATTCCAAAAACAGAACGCACGCTCAGCAGCGTGCATTCTTTTTGTCGAATGGCCAACCCGGTTGCAACTCGCCGACCGGCACCGGATGCTCGAATGGTAGGCTCTCGAGGGATCAGCGCGATCTGGCTTGGCGCGATTCTCCTTGGCCTTTCGGCGGCCGCCCTTCCGCCGCCAGATTGGGAAAAAACCGTTACCACCTTGCCGCGCGGCGATTTTCCCGATCCCCGGCCCCTCGTCGCAACCTACAATTTTGGCTGGAGCGGACTGGTCGCGGCTAAAGGAGAATTTCGCTTTGGAAAACTCGGCGAGCACTTTCAGCTCGAGGCCACCGGCCAGACCGTGGGCATCGTGCGCGCTCTTTGGAAGTTCGATACTCGCCACCGCGCCCTGGCTGACGCGAGAACACTCCAACCGATAACGCATGCATCAGGTCGATGAGCTGCGCCGTAAAACCGTCATCACCGACCTCGCCTTCAAACGCGGCAGCGTCGAGCGGCTTCGTATCGACAGCAATTCGGACAAGCCGCCGGCACCAAAAGTGTTCAGTTTCCCCAAGGGGCTCTTCGACATGCATTCGGCGATGCTCTACATCCGCAGCCAGCCACTGCACGAAGGCGATGTCTACCGTGTTGTCGTTTATCCCGCTACGAACGCATATCTCACTACCCTGACCGTGGTTGGCCGTTCCAGCCTCACGACTCCAGCCGGCACGTATCCGGCGATCAAGCTCGATGTACAGCTGGAGAAGATCGGGAAAAAGAACGATCTCGAGCCACATCGGAAATTCCGCCGCGCGAGCATCTGGGTTTCAGACGATTCTAATCGGGTGCTCCTCCGAGTCGAAGCGAGCATTTTCGTTGGAACGATTTATGCCGAGTTGCAGTCGATTCGTTTCCCGGACAAGAAACCGTAAGTGCGCCACTGCCTGACGGAGAGAAGAGAGCTGCGGCAAACGAGCATCGCCTAGCGATCGGGAATCCACTCTCCCCGATAAACCGGCTGCCCTAGCAAACGCCGTGGCGGCGGCACCATGCCAGGCGGATGCTGGCCGGGCAACAGGCCGAGTGCGGCCAGTGTCGCCATGTTAAGCCGCCCATCCGGAACCAGGCCCGCGCGGACCTGGAATGCCCGCACTGCGGCCTCCGTGCCGGGTCCGAACTCCCCGTCGATCCCGCTCCGATAGAATCCGTAGCGGGCCAGGAGCGTTTGCGTGCCGACGATGACGTGCCGTTGCAAATCGGGCGGCGCCATTTCGTACGGCGTTCCGGCGAAGACGCCGCTCACACCCGCCGCGCGGTCCGTGTCGTTGTCGGCCCCGGCCCATAGGCGGGACCCGGTCCATCGCCAGGCGGCGGCGATATTTCCGCTGATTGCGTCGCGCTCTCGTCATTGTTCGCCTCCGCCTCTTCTACCGGCGGCGGCGTCGCCGACGGTGGAGGCGGGGTGGCGCGCGCACTGCCCGTCCCCACGCCCAAGGAGCGCAAGGTTTCCGCATCGATCTCCCCCGTGACCTGAAGCCCGTTCCGAATCTGGTAGCGCCGAATCGCGGCCGTGGTGTCGTCTGTTTTCTCCCCGGTCACATCCCCGTAGTAGAAGCCCTGCTCCTTGAGCGCTTGCTGCACCGCCGCGGTGATTTGATCCGCCTGCAGCGCTCCTGCAGTGGCCAGGAGCAGAGCGAGGAAGGTGAGACAGCATTTTTTCATGAGCCTGTTTCGACGATTCGTTTCTGCAGCTTATTCAGGTCGTGCAGCGGCCAGCGTGCGCCCCGGTTCGCCCTCCCGAATCGCACTGCGGTAGCGATCTACCCCGTCACCGATCGCCGCAGCGAGCTGCTGACGATATTCCATAATGCCTAGTTTCGTCACGTCGGATTTGTTCGTCAGGAAGCCGCCTTCAACCAGGACGGCGGGATGCCGCACATTGGCAATGACGTAGAACTGCCCAGCCTTGATCCCGCGATCTGCCGCGCTGGTACGCGCAACAAGCGCGGCCTGGAGACAGCTCGCCAGGGTCTGGCTCTGCGCCGTCAACGGCCCGGCCTCGGCGCGTCGCAAAAACGGCAGCCACGCACGGACGCCCGGCCGCGCGGATTGTTCGAGCGCGTAATAGGTTTCCACGCCGAACGCGGCGGCGCGCCCGCTGTCGTTGAAATGAATGCTGATAAAGAGCGAGTTGTCTTCCCGATTGCCTAACGAAGCCCGTTCCGCCAGAGAAACGTAGCGATCGCTATCACGCGTCAGAACGGTCCCGAAACCGGCAGCGCGCAGCAGCAGCTCGGCCCGCAGCGCGACATCGAGAGTCAGATCCTTTTCCAGCGTCGCGCCACACACGGCACCGGAATCCTGGCCCCCGTGTCCGGGATCAAGCACAACGACGAAATTCGCTTCCGGTTTCGCCAATGGCTTGCCCGGTGCGGCCGCCGGTTGCATCGGGCCCGGGCGCCGGATAAACCACACGAACGAGATCGCCAGGAGAAGCAATCCCAGCCATGGTACAGAGCGCCGCATGCCTCCCCTTACCCAACCGTTGCCTGCGGGCAAGCGCGCGTAAATTCGTTAGGCCGAAGTCAGCTCTTTCAGTTCCTCGCCGGCGATTGATCGGTAGCGAAGCGCGCTCGATCCATTCCGTTCCAGCACACACGCCTCGACCGTCGCGCTCCGAAGCTCTTCCGTGCGGTGTTTCAGGAGAGTTTCGTGCGGGGGAATCTCGCTCCCGCCGTCTTCCCGGGCCGGCAGGCTGCCGGCGCTCCAGGCATCGAGCGCCAGCTTAATCGCCCGATTCAGCGTGCAACCGGGATCGTGATCGCGCCGCAGCAGCGCTTCCATCAGTTCAGTCCCCCGCGCCGTACCGCTAATCGCGCTGAAACGCGGCGGCTGCGAATCGGCTGCCGATCCGTTCGCGGTGATCGCGCCGTCGTATTCTACGCGCAAAAACAAATCCTCGGCCGCCGTCGCGCCAACCTCGGCAAAAATCATTCGCGCCAGAAACGGCGCGCCATAGACCTGTTCGAAGGCGGTTTTCAAGAGCGGACTGAGCGAATAAAAAGCCAGCCGCCGCAGCGAAACATCCGCCGCGGAACGCGTGAACCCCTCCGTGCTCGCCAGCTCGATCGCTGCCATTCGCAACCGCTCGATGTCGCCCGGATGCCCAATCGCTCCCATCGCGATGCGATCGTAAATTTCAAAAAGCTTTTGCCGCGCGCGTCCGACGGTGACGAACAATATACCGTCGCGATAACTCAGCGCCGCGATCGGACTGCCCGGCGCGAGTTGCGTCTCGATGTATTCGCGCCGGTTCGCGATCGCCTCAACCCAACGATACGGTTCCTCGATCATGCCACGGTGCTTTTGAAGCGGGCGGCAATTTGACTTTCCGGCAGAGTTTTGATCCCGTCGCGCGAAATGATCTTGATCAGCGGAAAGATGCGCGCATTCCGGTCCACTCCGCCGGTCGCGGTGTCCGCCTCTGCTGCCGTGTCGAGCGCGCGCAAAGCCACCGTCACCGCCTCTTCCTCGCGTAGATTACTCAGAGACTTTTTGCCCCAGCGATTTTCGTAGAACAGAACGCCTCGCACCGCAGGCGAACCCGATCCGGTCGCGGCGTAGTCCGTCACCTCGAATTGCGCGCCCATCGCGTCGTAGAAATAAAGCCGCGCCTGTCCCTCGCCCGCAAAATCGTAAGTCGCGAAAATGGGCACCACTACGCCGATCCCCTGGATCACGAATCCAAAATTATCCCGCAGCAATTTCGAGAGCGCACGAACCTTGCCATCCACGCTCATTTCCTGGAGCTGTGTCCGGCGAAAATACTGGAGCGAATGCTCGAGCACGCGCGCCATCTCCCAGGCCGTCGCCGGCACACCCGCGATCGCCATGATGGAGTGTCGATCGATCTCGAGCACCTTGTCCGCCCGATCGTAGACCACCGTGTTCCCGGCCGTCGCCCGCCGATCGCCCGCGACCAGGACGCCGCCGGTAAACTTAAAAGCAAGAATTGTCGTCGCCTGCGTCGGCGTGAAATTGGAAAGCGCGGCGTTTGAGGCCACCGGATTCGCCGCCGGGATGATCTCGCCCAATAATCCCTGCTTCCGCAACAGCGCCGGGAAATCCGCCGCGTTCCCGCCTAACGAATTGCTCGTCACTGGCCGGTGCGCTGCCGGTAGCGCTTCGATTGGTTCGGATCCACCTTGCGCATTTTCTTGAGCAGATCGCGCGTGTCCGGCTTGGAAACGTCAGGAGATTTTGGCCCGCCCCCATCGCCCTGCTGCGGCCCCCATGGCACGGGCGCCACCGGTTTTTCCGTCCTCTCTGGCATGAAAAAACGCTACCGTCTCCGCGCCGAAAACGCAAACCGGAGCGCGCTTGCCAGCGTCGAACGGCGGTGCCAAGCTTGCCTTATGATTCGCTTTCGCACATTGGTCGCGATTCTCTTTTCCGGCAGCCTCCTCGCGTCCGGCGCCCAGGCCCAAAGGCCCTCGCCCGCGGCGGGGAATTCTGAGACCAGCGAGCTCCTCAACCTGACGAGAAAGATCGACCAGCAAAACATCAAGATCGATCTGCTCTCGCAACAGATCCTGCGTCTGCAGCAGGAGATCGAGCACCCGAAGACGGGGGGCACCGGAGAGACGGCGCCACGAGCGACCGAGGCGGCGCCGGTCGCGACTGGGAGCGGCAACACGCATGTCGTGGCCAAGGGCGAAACGCTCACCTCCATTGCCAGAATGCACAAGGTCAGCATCGAAGAGTTGCAAAAGCTCAATCACATCGAGAATGACCGGAAACTTCAGATCGGCCAAACTCTCGTCCTTCCCACCCCGGCCGCCGCCTCGCCCTCCCCTAGCGCCACCAAGCCTAACGAATAATCGATTCCAAGGGAGAATCCTCGTTCTCCTGAGCAACTGCAGCGCGGTCAGTCCCAAATTCCCCTTCCGTCGTCTCGAGAAAACTCTGCTCGCAAAGCCGCGCGTATTTTCCGCCTAACGACAGCAGCTCGGCATGCGTCCCGCGCTCGATGATCCGCCCGTGATCGAGCACTAAAATCTGGTCCGCCCGGACAATGGTTGAGAGCCGGTGCGCGATCACGATGCAGGTGCGACGAAACATCAGGTTTTCCAGCGCCTGCTGGATCAACCGCTCCGTCGTCGTGTCCACGCTCGCGGTGGCTTCATCCAAAATGAGGATCGGCGGATCTTTCAAAAGCGCGCGCGCGATCGAGAGCCGCTGCTTTTCGCCTACACTCAACTTCACCCCGCGCTCCCCGACCACGCTACCTAGTCCTTGGGGCAGGCGATCGATGAAGGCGCGGGCGTTGGCCGCTTCCGCTGCACCGAACAACTCTTCGTCCGTCGCCTCCGGTTTCCCGAGAAGCAGATTTTCCCGGATTGTCCCGTTAAAAAGAAAGCTCTCCTGCGTCACCATCCCGATCACTTCGCGCAGCGCGTGCACGCCGAAATCGCGAATCGGCTTCCCATCGATCCTAATCGATCCGGAAGTGAACTCATAAAAACGCGCGAGCAAATTCACCAGGGTCGACTTGCCCGCGCCGGTCGCGCCAACAAGCGCGATCGTTTCGCCCGGCTGGGCGTGAAACGAAACATCCGTCAGCGCCGGGACATCGTTGCCGTAGGCGAAACTCACATCCTCAAAGCAAATATCGCCCGCCACCTCGACCAGCGGCGCGCCCTCGGCCAATCCGGGTTCGACCGGTTCGTCCAAAATTTCGAAAACGCGTTCCCCGGCGGCGCGACCAGCCTGCACCAGCTGGTTGAGCTGATGCAAACGCCCAATCGGATCGTAAAGGAAGGCCATCAGCATCAGCATCGCGACCAGATCACCGATCTGGAGACTTCCGTGCAGGACCGCCAGACTGCCGAAGGCCAGGACAACGATCGCGCCGATTGATTCAAAGAACGACATCGAAGGGCTGTAGATTCCCCACACCCGCATCACCACAAGTGTGGCGTGGCGGAGCTGGTCGCTCACGCGATTGAAGCGGGCATGTTGTTCCCGTTCGCGCACGAAGCTCTTGATCTGACGGATCCCTGAGAGGTTGTCGTGCAGGAGCGCGTTCATGGCCGAGGCGGCGCGGCGCTGGAGCCGATAACGCCGATGCGCGGTCAGGGTGTAGGTCAGTGCGCCGGCGATGAGCAACGGAAACGGGATGAGCGCGAGCAGTGTCAGCTTCCAGTTCAGGTAAAACATCACCCCGGTCACGATCACGACCTGCAATAACGCGACCACCCCCTGCTCGATCCCGTCGATCAGCATGCGCTCGACCGAGTTCACGTCTTCGATCACGCGCGTCATCAGGTCGCCGGTGGCGCGATTGTCGAACCAGCGCAGGGGCAGGAGCTGGATGTGCGAATAGAGGTCGCTGCGCAGATCAAAGATGACGCGCTGTTCGAAAGTGTTGTTTAGCAGGATGCGCAAGGCGTTGAAAACGTGCTGGACGAGGAAGGCCGCGGCCGCGAGCCAGATCAGGGGCATCAATTTCTCCGGATGATGCGCCCGCACGACATCGTTGATGATCCATTTCGTGACCGAGGGGAAAACAATCACCATCAATGTGCCGAGGATGGCGCAGGCGAGCGTGCCGCTGGCGAGCAGCGGATAACGCTTGAGATAGGCGAAAACACGCCAGGCCGTTTTCATTGCGAGAACACGGTCAACGGCGGGTTGGGCGAGTCAAGTTGCGCGACAACGCGCGCCTCGGCATGCTAGGCACAAATAGAGGCTCCGTTTCTACGATGATCATCGATCAAATCTTCACTTCGCCCGGGCATAACTACTCCGGCCATTACGGTCAACCGCCGGATGATTTTCCGTTCGTCGAAAGCAGCACCATCGAATGCGTCGCGGGTCATGGCATTCGCGGCGATCGCTTTTTTGATTACGCCGAGGATTACAAGGGGCAGATCACTTTTTTCTCCCGCGAGGTTTTCGATCTGCTGTCGCAGAGCTTTAGCCTAACGACCAAGTCGCCCGGCGTCCTGCGGCGCAACGTGATCGTTTCCGGTGTCGATTTGATGGAGCTGATCGGCGCCGACTTCGAGCTGCAAGGCGTGCAATTCCGCGGCACCGCGCACTGCGCACCCTGCCATTGGATGGATAGCGCCTTCGCGCCCGGCACGGAAAAGTTTCTCGCTGGCCGCGGCGGCTTGCGCGCCCGCATCCTGACCGATGGACGGCTCAGCGTCGGCGACGCGCAGCTCAGGGTGCTGCAACCGGCGATGGCAAAGATCGCCTGACGATGCGCTGCAGCGCGGTCCTTCTCGCCGGCGGAAGATCGTCGCGCATGGGCCGCGACAAGGCCTTTGTCGAAATCGAGGGCGAGCCACTCTGGCGCCGGCAAATCGCCACTCTCCGGCGGTTGGAGCCCGCGCAAATCATGATCTCGGGATCAGCCCGGGCGGAATGGAGCGGATACGAAATCGTGACCGACGAGATCGTTGATGCCGGACCGTTGGCCGGCGTGGCGGCCGCATTGCAGAAATGCGCGACGCCGCTGCTCGTTGTGCTTGCGGTCGATCTGCCGCGGATGACGACTGATTTCCTGTGCTCGCTCCTCGCGATCTGCGGCGAAGGTCAGGGTGCAGTCCCGCGCGCGGCCGACGGTTTCGAACCGCTGGCAGCCGTTTACCCGGCGGGCTGTGCCTGCCTTGCCGCTGCCGCTCTGCGGAGCGGTGATTTTTCCATGCAAGATTTTATCCGCCAAGCGATCGAACAAGGCTTGCTCGTGGAGCGAGAGATTTCCGAAGAGGAAACTCCGCTCTTCGCCAACCTCAATACGCCCTCTGATTTGTGAAAAGCCGCGATACTGCGCGATGGATTGAACTCGTCAGGTATCAAGACGGGAAGGCGGCGCCCGCCAGGCCAGACGAGATCGCGGCCGAGGAGCCGCTCGAAATTCGCGTCGAGGGCCAGGGCGTAGCAATCGTGATGCGCACCCCGGGGCACGACCGCGAACTCGCTGCCGGCTTCGCCCTGACCGAAGGCATTGTGCGCGACGCCTCTGAGATCTTCGAAATCACTTCCTGCCTAACGACTGAGCGCCCTTCGGACAATGTCGTAAACATTTCTCTCACCGATCCCGCCCGTTTCGACGCGACGAAGTTGAGCCGGCACGTCTTCAGCTCGTCGAGCTGCGGGGTTTGCGGCAAGGTCACGATCGAGGCGGCAATGCAGCAATTTCCTCCGATCGAATCCGCGCCCGCGGTTGATGCGAAAACTCTGCTTTCGCTCCCGGCGAAGCTGGCCGCGGCGCAGCAAACTTTCCAACGCACGGGAGGCCTGCATGCCTGCGCGCTCTTCGATGCCAGTGGCGAGCTCCTGCTCCTGCGCGAAGACGTTGGGCGGCACAACGCTCTCGACAAGCTGATCGGTCACCAGTTGCTCGCGAAGCAACTCCCGTCAGGCAATTGCATTCTTCTGCTCAGCGGCCGCGTCTCGTTCGAAATGACACAAAAAGCGCTCGCGGCCGGGATCGGGATGATCACCGCGATCTCAGCGCCGACCAGTCTGGCAGTCGAATTCGCGCGCGCGAACAATCAGACGCTCGTCGGCTTCCTCCGCGGCGAAACGATGAATGTGTACGCGGGCACGGAGCGCATTTCGCGTTAGGGAGAGAGCTCTTTGTCATCCCGATCCGCCGAAGGAGGGAGAGGAACCTCCCAAAGTGTGCTCAGCGGGTTATTTGCACGCGGCGTCACACGCCTACTTGCGAGGTCCTTCGCCGTCTCCGCGGCTCAGAATGACAGCGCATTTGATGACGCACTATTTCTTCTTTCCGCCACGACCTCGGAACGTCAGTTCGGCAATGCCTGACTTGTCGAGTTCGCCCAAGTCCTCTGCAACCATCCGGTCGTATTGCGCCTTCGTCGCACGCGCCAGCGGAAGCTCGAGCCCGGCAACTTCCGCCAGGTGCAGCGCGATCCCGCTGTCCTTGGCGGCGTGCGCGGCGGAGAAAAAGCAGGCGTGATCACGGTTCTGCATATCTTCGCCGTCCGTTTGCAGGACGCGCGAACCGGCTCCGGTTTCGCTGAAAACTTCGCGTAGCATGTTGAGATCAAGTCCGAGCGCGTCGCCCAGTCCAAGACCTTCGGCGAGGCCGGCAGTGTTGATGTTCATCACCATGTTAACGAGCGCCTTCACTTTTGCGGCCTGGCCCGATTGGCCGATGTAGCGAATCGTCTTGCCGAGCGCCTGTAGAATCGGCTGCGCGCGTTCGAAGGCTGATTTCTCGCCACCACACATGAGATAGAGCGAACCCTCGCGCGCCTGGGTGATACTCGATGCCATGCAGGCTTCGAGCGTTTGCGCGCCAACCTTTTGCGCCAACCCC
Source organism: uncultured Verrucomicrobiae bacterium (assembly GCA_963738045.1). Lineage (GTDB taxonomy): Bacteria > Verrucomicrobiota > Verrucomicrobiia > Chthoniobacterales > UBA10450 > Palsa-1392. The sequence continues at coordinate 492,213 of CAVTUX010000005.1, forward strand.
TCGACCTCCAGATGCACCTCGGGCGAAATGGTGGCGCAGTTGATGAACAACTTCCCCTGCGCGTTGATCAGCAGGTTGTCGTCAGGCGCAGAAAAGATTTCGCGCATCGCGGCGTCGTCGGTCACGACCGTGACGATCACGTCCGCCGCCGCGGTAACTTCGCCTAACGATTGACTGGCGAAACTGCCCAACTCCTGTGCCAGCTCGGTCGCGGCAGGACGATGGGTATCGTAGAGCGCCGTGACGTGAAAGCCCTTCTCCTTCAGACGCCGCGCCATGTTCGCGCCCATCCGGCCAACTCCAACGAAAGCGATGTTCATGATTGGGATGTTTGAGGTTTGATATTTGAGGTTTGATGTCTGCTCGAAGTACAGTCGGCCGGCTGTGAAAATGGCGGTCAGTTCGTCCGCCTCCCTTAGCAAGGCGCCGACCTTCGATTCTGGAAGTAATCGTCCATCGCGGATCAGCTCGATCCAGTAAAGTGATTCGTCTGCTTCTTCGGCAACCACGCCAAGTTTCGCGGCAAACTCGGCTGAGGAACGGGAGCGGCAAGCAGCGCGATAGTTGGCGCCCACCGAAGTCCCGCTCCGAACCAGCTGATTGCCGACGGCCCGACCTGCCATGGTATTTGGCAGCCCATCGACCAGAGTCAGCACGCGCAACGCAAACTGCTTTGTCCTCTCGATCAGCTCGTGCTTGTTCACCACAAACATCAAACTTCAACCATCAAACCTGGCAAAGAAGGGATTGTGCTTTTTCTCCTCACCTACCGTGCTAAACGGACCGTGCCCAGGGCACAGCACGGTCTCATCAGGCAGAGTGAGAATTTTTTCCAGGTTGTTCTTCACTGCGTTCTCGTAGGAAACATTGCCGCCGCCCATTGAGCCGGCAAAAAGTGAATCACCCACAATCGCGACCGGTCGCGCGAGTCCCGTTACGACAAAGGTCATGCCGCCGGGAGAGTGTCCCCACGTCAGGCGCGACTCGATCCGCAGCTTTCCGAGATGGAACGTCTTTCCCTCTTCGATCGCTTCTGCCCCCGGCGCCTGCTCGCGCGAAGAGAGGAAAACGGGTGCGTCGGTTGCCTGGGCGAGCCGGCGCAAATCGGCGACGTGATCGGGATGGGCGTGCGTCAGCAGTATCAACTTGATCGTTAGGCCATGGCTCTTCGCGTAATCGAGCATGCCGGAGCAATTCGCGCCGCTATCGAACGCGATGGCCTCTTTGCTCGCCGGATCCCAGACGAGATAGGCGTTGACCTGCATGTCGTGAAACGGGGTGTTGAACTGCGCCAGCCCGTCGAGTTGAATTTCGTCAGGGTGAAATTTTCCTTCCGCCAGCCCGGCCAGCGCGGCGGAGTTGAGTTGCAGGACGGGTGCGATCCGGTCGCTGGTCGCGCGGTCGAATTTTCCGTCGTGCAGTTCCCGGATGGCATCGACGCTTGCGCCCGATTCCTCGGCGAGCTGGCGGTCGGAAATTCCCAGCCCGCGCTGCGCTTTGCCAATGATGTCGGTAAAATTGTCTTCCAGTGGGATCGCCATGATCTCACTAAAAGGCAACGCGCGTTCGTGTCGAGAGGGAAGCAATCCGGGAACCCGCGCTCCCCGGGAGATCCGCCACGCGCCTTTTGGCCAATTGCGCCATCTGGTCCGCCACTTCGCCTAACGAATAGGTCGCGCCGGTTTCCCGGTCGATCAACGTCATCGTCACATTCGCGATGCCGCAGGGCGTGATCTGGTCGAAAGGCGCGAGGTCGTCGCTGACGTTGAGCGCGAAGCCGTGCATCGTGATCCAGTGCCGTACGCCGACGCCGATCGAGGCAATCTTGCGGTTCCCAATCCATACGCCTGTCAGGCCAGTGCGCGTCGTTGCCTTGATTTCGTAATACGCCAGCAACTCGATCAGCAGCGCCTCAATCCAGCGCAGGTAGCGATGCAGATCCTGTCCATGGCGGCGGAGGTCGATGAGAAAATAACCGACCAGTTGCCCCGGGCCGTGATACGTCGCCTGGCCGCCGCGGTTGATTTCGAAGAGCGGATGCGGCAGGTGCTTTGCTCCACGCAGGCTCGATCGATCGGGCGTGCGACCGATGGTGTAGACCGGCTCGTGTTCGAGCAGCCAAAGCTCATCCGGCGCGTGCGGGTTGGCGCGCTTCGCTTGCACCAGCGCTTCCTGCTCACGGAGCGCGGTAGTGAAATCCAGTCGTCCGCGCCAACGGGTAAGAAGCGGAGGGACCTGCTTCCGCAGGTCCTGGACGAGCGGAAGCTCGTCCCTCCGGGGGACAGCCGAAGGCTCGCCCTTCATATGCGCACACCGCCCGGCAGACCAAGTCGAGCCGCTTCCTGAGCGCGCAGATGCGTGAGACCAATGGCCAGTGCATCGGCCGCATCCGCGCCCGGGGTTTCGACCAGGCCTAACAATGCCCGCACCATGAAGGCGACCTGGCTCTTGTCGGCGGAGCCATTCCCCACAGTCGCCTGCTTGATCCGCTTGGGCGGGTACTCGAAGACCGGCAAGCCGCGCTCCGCCGCCGCCATAATGGCCGACCCGCGCGCAGCGCCAAGGGTGATCGCGGTCTTGTAGCTCTGCACGTAAATGACCGACTCGAGCGCGCAGCAATCCGGTTCGTGCGCGTGGATCAATTCCGCCAGCCGATCGCGAATCGCGACCAGGCAGGAGGACATCGGAAGCGCGGCGGGATTGTGAATGACACCGAAATAGAGCGCCTGAAATTTGCCGGCGCCATTCGCGTCGATCACCGCCACTCCGGTGTTGCGAAGAGAAGCATCAATCGCGAGAACGCGCATCGTCAGACTGAGTTCCAACACCCGGAGGGCGCATGACTCAGCTTAGGATCACCCAGTCGCGCTTCAAGACAGAAGTCGACAAGCGTTCCGAATGTGAGTTCATTCTCCGAGTGGCGGAGAATTCCAAGCCGCAGTGCCAGATCTGTCACAAGGCGACATCGCCCAACGCCGGCACGCCGGGCGAGTTGCTCCGGCCCTCGCTCCTCGAGTTCATCCAGAGGCGCGTCCCCAGCTTCGATCCGAAGGGTTTCATTTGCCTGAACGACCTCGGTCAGTTCCGGCGCGACTATGTCAAAGAGGTGCTGGAGGACGAGATCGGCGAACTGAGCGCGCTCGACCAGGAAGTAATCGACAGCCTGCAACAACACGAGATTCTCTCCGAAAATATCGGGAAGGAATTTGAGCAGGAGCTGACCTTTGGGGAACACCTCTCCGACCGGATCGCGTCGTTTGGCGGCAGTTGGACCTTCATCATGATCTTTGGCGCGGTGCTCGTCGTCTGGATCGTCATCAACACCATCGTGCTCGCGCTCCGCGCCTTTGATCCTTATCCCTTTATCCTGATGAATCTGATCCTGTCGTGCCTCGCGGCGTTGCAGGCGCCGGTCATCATGATGAGCCAAAACCGCACCGAGGCGCGCGATCGGGCCCGGGCCGAGAACGATTACAAGGTGAACCTGAAAGCCGAGCTGGAAATCCGGCACCTGCACGAGAAACTCGATCACCTTCTGCGCAAGCAGTACAATCGGCTCTTCGAGATCCAGCAGATCCAGATCGAATTGCTCGAGGAGCTTGGGCAAAAGCGGCGCGGTGGAGCGACACGTCCGACGCCGCTTGCTGCGAGCGACACGTCCACCTCTGCAGCCTAACGGATGACCAATTTCATTTGCGCGACCTGCGGGACGCAGTTTGGCCCGACGGAGATCCCGCCAAAACAGTGCGCGATCTGTCAGGATGCCCGGCAATTCGTCCCGCCCTCCGGCCAGCAGTGGACGACTCTGGAAGATCTGCGCACGCGACATCGCAACGCCTGGACCGAGTGCGAGCCGGGACTGCTCGGGATCGGAACCGTGCCGGAGTTTGCGATCGGACAACGCGCGCTGCTCCTGCGCACCCCGGAAGGAAACTTCCTCTGGGATTGCATCGCGTTGCTGGATGACGCGACGGTCGCGCTGATTCAATCGTTGGGCGGGTTGCGCGGGATCGCGATCTCGCACCCGCATTACTACACGACCGTTGTCGAGTGGAGCCGCGCCTTCGACGAAGCGCCGATCTACCTGCATGCGGCCGACCGGGCGTGGGTCATGCGGCCGGATAGCGCGATCCAGTTCTGGAACGGGGAAGAAAACGAAATCGCACCCGGCATCACGCTGGTTCGCTGCGGTGGGCATTTCGCCGGCGGCACGATCCTCCATTGGAGCGAAGGTGCCGAAGGGCGCGGTGCGCTCCTGAGCAGCGACATCCTCCAGGTGACACCAGACGGGATGGTAAGCTTCATGTTCAGTTATCCAAACCTCACACCGCTGCCGGGATCTGCCGTGCAAACAATCTTGCAAAAGGTTTCGCCGCTGCGCTTCGACCGCGTTTACGGCGCGTGGTGGGAACGCGTGATCCCAATCAATGCGCACGAAATTGTGCGCCGGTCGGTCGCCCGCTACCTCGCCGCGATCGGTTCTTCAGGCTTGGCGTCTTCCGATAAACCGGCCCCGGCGGGCTGATCGGGAAGCCCACTTCCCTCCCGGGTAAGAAGGATGCTGTAGACCTGCAGACTGCGGGCGCGGAAAGCGCCGGCGCAACTCAGCAGATAAAAGCGCCACATCCGGCGAAAGCGTTCATCAAAACGCTTCGCAAAACGCGGCCAGGCTCGTTGGAAATTTTCCTCCCAGGCTATAAGCGTCGCGTCGTAGTGCGGCCCGAGATTGAGCACGTCTTCCACAAGAAAAAGTCCTTCGGCCGCTTTCGTCAGACGGGAAAGCGAAGGGAGAACCGAGTTCGGGAAAATATAACGGCGAACCCAGGGATCGAGCTGGAAGCTGGAGACCGGATTGCAGATTCCCTGACAAAGAAAGCGGCCTTCCTGGCCTAACGAATCCGGCGACTGCCGCGCAGATAGACGCGGTAGTTCTTGAAGCCGACATGCTCGACCATTCCGACGCTGACGGCGCAGTCGAATGTGCCCCGGACCTCGCGATAATCGCGCAGCCGAATCTCGACATCGAGACCGCGACACCAGTTTGCCGCAAACTCCTGTTGTTCCCGGGAAATGGTGAGGCCAACGACCGAGCAACCATAATTCTCGGCCGCGTATTTCGCGAGGCCGCCCCAGCCGCAGCCGATATCGAGAAGCCGCAAACCGGGACGGAGCTGGAGCCGTTGGCAAATCAGCTCCAGCTTCCGGTGTTGGGCAGCGGCGAGATCATCGCCTTCGTCGAAGAAGGCGCAGGAATACTGCATCCAGGGATCGAGCATGGCCTGGAAGAAATCGTTCCCCAGATCGTAATGCGTCTCGCCGACCCGGTGCGAGCGGCGGCGCGTCTGGCGATTGATCACGAGCGAAGTCGCGAGCGCGAAAAGATTGCGCAGGCTGTAGGTGAAATGCTCCTCGAGCCGGGCCCGGATGGCGCGGCAACACATTTCATCGAGCGCCTCGCAATCCCACCAGCCATCCATGTAGGATTCGCCGAAACCGAGAGTGCCATCGGCAAGGACCCGTGAGAAAAAACGCTCGTCGTGCACCTGAATGTCGCAGGCTCGAGCGCCGTTGACCTCGATGTCGGCGGCACGGAGAAGATTCTCGACGGCTTGCCGGGCGGCTGCCATAAGACAGCATCGCACCAAAAGACCGACCCGATGCAAATCAAAATCGCGGAAACTAAGGGCTGTTTCCCGGTCATGCGGCAGCTGCGCGCCGCCGGCTGCGGGAAAATTGGAGCTGGATTTCGGGGTGCAGCGTTTCGCCGCCCACCGATTTTTCCTGACGAAACGGATGATTATCTCCTCGCACCATTTCTCGCTGAAGCTGTAGGCGCCGTGCTTGGCGCGCCCTCCCTGCGTGTCATCCCGAGCCAACGCAGACGGGGGGATCTCGCCCAGGGTCTTGAAGTAAACTTGAGGGTGGCGGAATGGTCGCAACCTTTGGCCAGATCCCTCGGCGCGCTTCGCCTGCCTCGGGATGACAAGCGTCGGAACCATTCAGGGGTACCGACGGGCTGGAAGGCCGTCGGCCGAATCAGGCCGGCGGCTTAACTTCCGGAGTCGCCCACGACGCTGAGCGCGATCTGTCGCCGATGCGGAGCGCGACGATGTTCGAAAAGGAAAATGCCCTGCCAGGTGCCGAGCTGGATTCGGCCTTCCGTGATCGGGATCACTTCGCTCGAGCGGGTAAGAACGGAGCGAATGTGCGACGTGCTGTCATCACCGCCTTCCGCAGTGTGTTCGAAATAGGACGTGTCTTCCGGCACGAGCCGCTCAAAAAATTCTTCAAGGTCGCGTCGCGCGGTCGGGTCGGCGTTTTCCATGATGACAAGGCTGCAACTGGTGTGCCTGACGAAGACCGTAACCATCCCCGATCGCACCGCACTGGCTGCGACCGCCGACGCGACCTCCGGCGTGATTTCATAGGTACCCTTGCCGCTGGTCGAGATGGTAAAATTTGCGGAGTAAACGCGCATTAGCAGCGCCGATGTTAGGCAGAGCCAGCGGCGAGCGCAATTAAAGCCAGGGGGTCACCAATTCGATCGAGATCATATTCGCTCTCGGACACTCGATGCCAGACGGAGAGACGCGCTTCTGCACGTCCGGGTCATTTCGCGAACGACGCGCGCAGCTTCTCCTTTTTCTCCTCGCAATCCTCCTGCAACCGCCGGATCTCGGTCGCCAGTTGCTTCTCCAATTGCTCGAATTCCTCAAACTTCCCGCTCAGCCCCGCCTCGCTGATCTTTCCCTTCAGGAAAAGCTCCTTCTCCGCGATCCGCGCCTTGTAAGTCGAATCGATCTCTGCGATTTGCGCCTTCTGTTTGTCGGTCAGTTTCACCGTCGGCGCACTCTTTTCGAGGCGCTCCATGGCAAGTTCATAAGCTGATTTCATTTCCCTCTCCTTCTCTTGCTCGTGCTCCTGATCGTAATCGTACTCGATGAATTGCGCAGGCCAAATCCAATCCTAAGTTCACTCCGCATGCCCGCCAAAATCCAACTCATCAGCACCGATTTCGACGGCACGCTCGTCTCGCACGCGAGCGATCCGGTCTTCGACCACGCCTGCATGGAGTTGATCCGCGACCTGCAAAGCAACGGTGCGATCTGGGCGATCAACACCGGCCGCTCCGTCGGGCTGCTCGCGGAGGGTCTGGAAGATTTCGCCTTCCCGCTCCAGCCCGATTTTATCCTCACGAGTGAGCGGGATGTCTTTCGTCCGACACAAGGCGGCTGGGAACCTTTCGGCGATTGGAACGCGCGCTGCGCCCAGGCCCACGCCGAGCTTTACCAATCCGCGTCGTCGGTCCTGGCCGAGGTGGTCGATTTCGTCAGCCGCGAAACCAGGGCCCGGGTCATTTACGAGGCCGATGAGGTGGCCGGTCTGATCGCGACCAGCGAAGAAGAAATGGATCGCCTGACGACATTCATCGACGAGGTGAAATCGAAAGAGTCAAAGTTCCATTACCAGCGCAACACCATTTACCTGCGCTTTTGCCACGTCGATTATCACAAAGGCGCTGCTCTGGAGGAATTATCTCGCCTGACCGAAATCCCGCGCGAAGCAATCTTCGCCGCAGGCGATCATCACAACGACATCTCGATGCTCGACGGCCGTTACGCCGCGCTTCCGGCCTGCCCGGCCAACGCCATTGCCGAAGTGAAAGAAGCCGTCCGTCGCGCCGGAGGCTGGGTGGCGGAGAAAGATCACGGCGCCGGCGTGCATGAAGCGCTGCGGCACTTCCTGATGTAGAAGCGGCCGCGTCGGCCATGCGCGCGAAAGGCCGCGCCGGAATTTGTAGGCGGGCGCTTCGCCTGGCGTGGGTGAAGCAGTTTCCGTAACAGCCGAGACCGGTGATTCCGCCCCACGAGGAGCCATTTTTTGCGAAAGCGCGCGCCGTGTTCGCCAAAGCCATCACCCGTAACGGCTGCAAAACAACGGCCGGGCTTTTCAAGAACACGAAGGTCGCGAAGAAATCGCGGTTCCACCTTTCTGCGTTTCGTGCTCTTCGCGTCCTTCGTGGTGAATTAGGGCACAACCGTGAAGGTGAGAGCGTTCCCGTCGCCGCCCTTTGCTACCTCGTGCGGCGATCGGTGACCGTTTGAGCTTCGAGTGCACAGAGCAGGTCCACCAGGCATGTCTCGCCAAAGCCGGGTATCTCAAACAGGTCGCGGAAGGTAGCCTCCGCTAGTCGTGCAGGGTTCTCCAAGAGTCCTGCCTCGCTCAGGCATCTGAACGTCCGAGTTTGAAGATGGAGAACCGCGAGTCTCCCTTTCATCCGTGGTATCGGCAGACGCCGGTTGCCAAGTTGACCACAAAGAATGCCACGAACCCGCCTGACTCTGTCCACCACTTCCAGAACAAGTTTGTGGCAGGTCTCGTATTCAAATCGTTCCCAGGCAGATTCGTCCAGGTCTCGAAGTTTCACGCCGTCCAAGTGCCGACCTTTCGTCGGAACATCGAGAATGTGGGAAAGAGTGCGCGGCGCGATCCTCTCGCTCCGCCTTGGAAAGTGGGAGATCTCGACTCGAAATTCTGAAGGAAGTTCAGTCGCCGGAATCGGGCCGCCGCCGATCGCGTTATCAATGCGTAATTGCTGACGCTGGAATCGGTCTGACTTCGCGGCGGCACTTTCAAGAGCAACCAAAAGATCAACCAAACTGCACGCACCAAGATTCCTCCAATTGAGTAAGTCTCCTACGGTCAGATCATTGAGAAATTGCAGATTACTCCCACCGCGGAGTTCAATACAATTGTTGAGACAGTTAGAGGTTCGAACATCCACTTCGAGCGCGGAAACAGGAGTCGGTTGATGAAATTGGGGCAAGGGTTTGGTTCTCACCGCTTGCAGGGCCCGAGGCAGGCCCCATCGCACTTGTTGCAGGACGAACCTGGCCAGAGCCCTGCATTTGGTCGCAGGCATATGCCGCCACACCGTCTCATCGAGATCGGCCAGCGTTTCGTAGCGCTCCGGCCCTTGACCGCTCAACTCAGCAGGCACCGGAACGTCGAGAATCTCCCGGAGTGTCTCAGGAGCGATTCGTTGGCCGGGCCGCGGATACTTCGATATTCCCATATGGTGTCGTCACGCCAAACGGCTTACCGGATTCTGTGCCTCTGGTTCGCCATCACGGCCTTGTAGTCCGGGTTATCACTCACGCCGCTTAGATCGATATCGTTGCGGAAGTTGGCGTCTGTCACTGCCTGGTTCCTGTCACTCTTGATCTGGGTCGCGCCAGGCCGATCGACGGTGCGGTCTCCATCCACGGCGTCGGTCAGAAAGCCAAACGGCACGCCCCCGGTCATTCCGTCACCGTTGACGTTTTCCGCGCGAAGCATCACCACCGACGCAGCCGTGACCCCGGTCAGTTGGGCGATCTGGTCAGTCGAGTTCCTCGCAGATCGAACCGCCTTTCTCCTTTGCCTCGGATATTTCATCGTCGTTTTCCTTCCACCGGGGCTTTGCTCCGGGGCGAAGCAATACGTCATTTTCAGCGTCCGTAGCAGACCTGGGAGGAAGGAGCTGCCCAGAAGCGGGAAGTAATCGCTCTCACCATCTTTCTACGGGAACCGCGAGACGAAGTTTCGAAGAAACTTGAAAATCTTTTCGTCGGCACGAACGTCCGCTGGGGCCGGCCTAAAGAAATTCCTGATGAGAACGGGCCGAAGCAGATGGGACGGAATGAAATCAGCTTTTCGTTAGGCATCTGCCTGGCCGTCTGGGTTTGTCTCTCAAGGGTTGAGGCTGCCGGAATTTCTTCCGGCAGCCTCGGACTGTGTTCGATGGGCATGTCTCCGGCTCCAAACGTGCTAGTCAGGGCTGAAGCGCGTTGAGCGCGGCGGTGAGGTAGCCGTAGATGGGCTCCTGGGCCGCGCAATCGGTGAACCAATCGAAGCCCGGACCGCTGCCGTCGGGTGAACCGCGCAGGGCGCAGCCGTCGGTTCTGCTGATCGCCTGATTCAACTGATCAATCGCACCAGCGACGTCGCCGTGACGGATGTCCTTGTCCGCCTCGCGGAGCAGATTCTCGAAGTCCCTTCGGTTTCCCTGCTGGGCGATCTGGCTCCTTGGGAGCGCCGCGACAATCCCGGCCGCGGCGATGATTTGGTCCTCGGCGAAATGGGCGGCGTCGCTCGCGACCAGGTTCACGCTGGCAGGCGTGCCGGCGCCGAGGAAATCGCTCACCGTCAGGGTGATCTCATATTCGCCGGCCAGATCGGGGGTGAAACTGGCCACGGAAGCGTCCGCGTTGACGATCCCGGCCACGCTGCCAGCGGGCGCGCTCGTCACCGCCCAGGCATAGGTGAGTGGATCACCGTCCGGGTCACTGCTCGTGCTGCCGTCGAGGGTGACCGGGGCTCCCACCAGCGGGACCGTGGTGCTGGCCGTGGCGGAGGCAGTCGGCGCCTGATTAAAGCTGCTGATAAGCACTTCGTCAGGCGCACTCGACAAGCCTTCCTCATCGGTCACGATCAGTTGCACGACATAATTGCCGTCCAGGTCGGCCAGGAAGCTGGGCGTTGCCGTGTCGGCATTGCTGAGAGTGGCGCTACTGCCGGCGGGTCGCTCGACGAAGCTCCAGGAGTATTGCAACGCAATCGACGGCGTGTTGTCGTCGTAGGAGAGGCTCCCATCCAGATTGACCGTGGTGCCGGCATGGATCGATTGGTCGAGGCCCGCGTTGGCCTTCGGTGGGCTGTTCGAGACGAGGCCGGGGCCAATGTTCAAGATGAGATTGTCTGAAACACCTCCGGTGGACCAGGTCCACTCATACGTTCCTGGACCCACCTCCAAGGTCCCAAATGTGACATTGGCGAATGTCATGAAGGAGTGGAGAGTGGCCCCAGCGTAGAGGGAGTTGAAACCAACCTGAAAAGGGAGGCCATCATGAGGCAGGCTAAAGAGAAAGGGGAAGCCGCCGCAGGAAGATGCCACAAATATGACTTCGCCGAATCCGAAGTTTGGCGGACCGCTGAATTCGCTCGCGCTGTATGAATCGTAGGTCCATGGCTCGCTGGTCCAATCGCTCGGCACCATGTGAATCAGCGCAATACTTGGGTCCATCGTGGGCACGAGGCCGGTACCTGGATTGTTGGACACATACAGGAGTGAGTTGGGGTTTACGCTTCCGGTAAGGTCGAAAACCACATCATTGCCGACTTGGCTGACGTTGATGACGACCGTTGCCAGGGCTGGACTGGCCGCGAGCAGCAGGCTGGCGATGGCCAGGAGGAGGGGTAGTTTGCGCTTCTTGAGAGTCTGTCGCTGCGGCAGGCGCTCCGTGCAGGCTGCGCTTGTTATTTTCGGATCGATTTCGGATTTGGGGGTTTTTGGTGTTTTCATGGACTTTTTCTCTAGGGTTCTGGTTTCAGTTGTTTAGATAAAAATTTGCTGAGCGGAGTTAGACACCTACACCGATGCTTTCACTGGGTTAGATGCAGGCTGGTCAATTCTCACAACCAAAAATCTTTCGGCGGAATGAGATCGAGGCTGTCGAGGAACGTCACAGGCTGCGCTTGTTGTTTTCGGATCGATCTTAGACTTGGGGGTTTTTGGTGTTTTCATGGGGTTTTTCTCGGGCCTTGTGGTTTTGGTGGTTTGCTGAGCGAACATGGTCTGGTCATAAAGTTTTTCGGGAGGTCACTTCTGCCCTTCCACAGAAGTAATGCGTAAAATGCGATCGGAGGTTACGCAGAAAGTTGGAGAGGCAGCCGCGCCGGAAGGATGTCTCGGTTTAAAGTGCAGGTGACATGCCTTCGCAACGCCTCGCGAAGAATGCCGCCGATTACCGTTCTTTAGGGCTGCAACGGAAAGGGGTGGATGTGGCGGATCGGTTCTTAAGAGACTGTTGAAATGCTGAGATGGCCCGCGCGTAGAGGCATAAGCGGTGGATGGCAAGGAGCGAACGAGGCGCATCCCCGTGCGGGCTGCAACGAGTGAGCGACGCGGCCAGCCGCCCCTTCTCCCTCGCGCCCTTAGCTTAGAGCGTGTCATGCACTATGGATGCACTGAATCCGGGGAGCGGTCGCCGCGGCGACCCCGCAGTGCCACGCGCCTCGCGGGGCACCGGGCGCATCGCATCCATCCCGGACACAGCGCCCCTCGCAGAGGTTTTTCGCGAGGCGCAAAAAAACAGCGGGCGAGGCGCCCGCGCTCCCCGGAACCAGCCCACGCTCGCTCCTTTATTGCTCAGGTACGCTCTTCCTTCTCTTCCCTTCAGAAAAGTGCATGTCACCCTCTAGAGCGCGTCGAATTTAGCACTGGCCGGCGTAGCTCGCTGGGCCGGGATCGCGCGATATCGGCACTGCACTCGCGCCTTGGCCAGCGCACAACTCTACAGCAACGCGCACCCCTCCCAGTAATTCAACAGTCTCTTAACCGGCAAGAAAAGAAGCCACAATATTTCCGTAATCCACTTTCGGCTGGATCCAGAATGTTGCGGGTTTCCAAATCGTCGACGAACCTGTCGACGTTAAGTCTTGTTTTTCCTCGCAGCGTTTGTCGAAACCGGGCCCGCCGCGCAAGGGTCCACATCCGATCAAGCTTTAAAAACGCGGACATAACGCCAGTCTGCAAAACATCCGCGGCGAGGTTACGCGGACACTTGGTTTCGCCCTGTTACGCTTCGGCGAAGAAGATATAGATTCTTGTTGCTTCAGAGCGAAGACACGTTTGACCAATGCCTCGAAGCGTGAGTCGGAACGGAGGTTATCGAGTTGAAAATCGATCTTCAACCACGGCATCCAGTAGGAGCGCTCTGCACAGGCCTTGTTCAACAAGGCGAATGCCTCATCCTTTTCTCCCAAGGCGGCAAAGATCGTAGCGACAAAATAGTTATCGACATAACTCTCTTTTGAGCGCCGCTCCAATTCGACAATGATCCCTTGCGCTGTATCTCTCCGCCCGGCTGCGGCGTAGGCGTACCCGAGTGCGGCGATCATTTGTGTGCTTTTCCCAGAAAATTCGACTGCCCTTTGCATTTCGGCGATAGCCTCGTCGTACCTGCGCTTTTGAATATAACACCATCCGAGACGCTGGTGCGTTGGCGGGAAACGCGGATATAGTTCAAGCGTTCTCTGAAATTGCGCCATCGCTTCATCATACCGGCGCGCGTAGAGGAATTTTCCCCCAACCCCCTGATTGATGATGAGCGAGAGTGGGTCAAGCTGTTGTGCCTTCTTGATCTCAGCGATCGCCTCAATATGACGTCCTAAAATCGATAGACATTCGGCATACCACTGGTGAGCCGTGGCGTAATTTGGGTTGAGTTGAATCGCTCGCTGGTATTCTCTCTCCGCGCTCTGCCAATCCCAATCGTAATTTATCAGGCTATAGGCCAGTGCGGTATGAGCTTCACCAAGCGTATTATCCAGTTCTAGTGCTTTCATCGCCGCGGCCTTCGCTTTTGGGTAAGACTCCTTTGGCGAAAGGTCGCTGTATTCACAAAGTAAAGCGTAGCAGTCGGCCAACCCCGCATCGGCCAGCGCATAGTTGGGATCCTTAGCAATCGCATGATTGAAATAATCAATCGCCTGGCGCAAGTGCGGGCCGGTACGTTTGTTCCAGAAGAATCTTCCTTTCAGGTAAAGTTCGTAAGCTTCAGGGTTCGCGGTCGGTCGTGCAGCGATAGCCTGCCGTTCCGAGCGAGTGAGCTTTGCTTTGAGATTGTTGGCGATTGTTTCCGCAATATCGGTCTCGACCAGAAAGATATCGGTCAACTTTCGATCATAGGTCTCGGCCCAAAGGTGGGAGTCGGTTTGTGCGTTGATCAACTGCACATTGACACGCACCTGGTCGCCCGTTTCTTGTACGCTACCTTCCAAAATGTTGGCTATGCCAAGCTCCTTTGCGATCGCCGCGAGATTGCGGGGTTTGCTTCGATATCGCTGCGTGGAGGTGCGCGAAGTTACCTTCAAGTCCGCGATCTTGGCCAGGCGAGTCAGGATCTCTTCGTGGATACCATCAACAAAGTAGGCATTATTCGGAACGGGACTGAGGTTTTCAAAGGGAAGGACGGCAATGCTCTTTGGATTAATAACCGGGGGTTTACGGTTCCAGAGTGTCAAACTCAACCCTGCGGCGAGGGCGAGCAGCAATGTGCCTAACACGGTGGTGCTTGGATTACGTCGCACCCATTTGCGGGCGTGTGTAAAAAATCCACTTCGCTTTGCGCCGATCGGCTCGTGCTTTAGCCACCGCTCGAGATCCTCAGCCAAGGCAAGAGCGGAAGAGTAGCGGCGCTGGGGATCCTTTTCCAAACACTTCAAACAAATCGTGGACGGGTCCCGATCTATTTTAGGATTCAACAGGCGCGGTGGTCGCGGCTCGGTATCCAAGAGCAGCCGGGTCGTCTCGTAGGTTGTTCCTCCAGCGAAAGGCGGATGCCCGGTCAGCAGTTGGTAAAGCACGGCGCCAAGCCCATACACATCTGTTGCGTTCGTAAGTCGTCCAGTTTCACCAACCGCCTGTTCCGGAGCCATGTAACTCGGCGTTCCCAAAACTTCCTTCGTGCGCGTAAGGGTGCTCTCGGTCTCGACCAGCCTCGCGAGCCCGAAGTCGGTGAGATGAGGTTCTCCTTTTGCGTCCAGCAGAATGTTACCCGGCTTGATATCGCGATGAAGAATCCCGTGCTCGTGCGCATAATGGACCGCGCGCGCGAGCTTCGCGATAAGTTCCACTGCACGACGCGCCGCCATCGGTTCGCGCCCGACCACTTCGTCGAGCTGCCCGCCTTCGATAAATCTCATGCTGAAGTAGCACGAGCCATGGCGCTCGCCCACTTCGTAGATGGGAACGATGTTCGGATGATCAAGGCTGGCGGCAGCCTCGGCCTCCCGGTGAAAGCGCTTCAAGTGCGCTTTGCTCGCCCACTGGCCGAGGCTAATTACCTTCAACCCAACTGTGCGATTGAGACTCTTTTGCCGGGCACGAAAAACCGCGCCCTGCGCGCCGCGACCGACCTCTTCCAGCAACTCGTAATCACCCAATTCTCCCACAAGCTCCGAAGCCCGCGCTGCATTCTCGATATGCGGAGCACCACCGGCAACATTCGCTTCAACACTTGGAGCTGAGCTGTCCGCGGCTGCGCCCGCATTTGCGAGCAGGCCAAGGCCAGTCTCGAGAAGGCAACCCGGGCAGCCTCCTTCCGGCGCGTCGGCTGGGATTTCCCCGCCGCATTTTGGACAAGATCTCAGTGCGCTAGTCATGCTCAGAGGTCTGCTCGTAGCCTTTCTTAGTGTGTAAAATGTTATCAGAGGTTACGTCCGGACCACAGCAATGAGATGGCGCAACTCATCTTCGATGTCGCTGGGCACCGCAACCGTGTGAGCAATCTCCTCTCGCAATAACGCTTGGTAACGCTGGCGAAACCGGTGAAACGCTTGTTTGACTGCGTTTTCCCTCATATCGAATTCGCTGGCGACCTCGGCTTGCGAAGGCCTGCCCGGTTCGTCCATGAGCATTTTCTTCATTTGATCAAAAAAACGCAGATTGCCCGCACTGCGATATTCGTCGCGCAGCCGCGCTATCACTTGCTCCAGAATCGTGAACGCCCAACGACGCTCGTAAATTTGGTCGGCACTCAAGCTGCCGATCCCTTCAAGATCGACGCACGCCCGCTCATGGATCTCCTCCAACGGAATTAAGCGCTGTCCTTTGCCCCGCTTGACCGCCATCGCGTGGCGTGACTCGTCGGCCAGAAAATGTTTGAGCGACGTAAGCAGGTAAGAGCGAAGTCGGCCCTTTTCCTGGCGAACATTATTCAGATCCTTCCGCTCTAATAATAAGGCGAAAAAGCTCTGGGTGAGATCCTCCGCATCCTCTGGCCGGGTGCCGTGTCGCCGCACGAAGCTGAAAGTGGGTCGCCAATACGTGCGACAAAGCTTTTCGAGCGCCTCCTGCGCCGCCGGCGATTCACCTTGCGCCTCCAGGACCACGCTCCAGTGCGTGGTATTAAACGCCCAGGCGCCGTGATCAGCATTTCCACCAATCGCGGTCAGCGAAGTCACATCACCAGAAGGCATGCCTGATCCAAGTAAGAAACCGCGCCAGCATCAAGCCAATATCCAGGTAGCGGTTTTCCAATTTTCGATTGCACGGCGCCAATCAGTTTCCGAAAATCGCGCGGTGGTAAACTTGCCAAAATATCTCAGTTAGACCTACACCGATGCTTTAAACTGGGTTAGATGCAGGCTGATCAATTCTCACAACCAAAAATCTGCCGCTGAAAAGAGGTCGAGGCTGTCGAAGAAGGCCGTCGCCGCGGCCAGAAATTGTGAAAGGACGGCAAGACGACCATTGCAGGCTCGACGGAGTCGTTGGAGGGCGCGGCCTTTCCGCTTACTGATCGCCTGTTGGGAAACGCCCAACGTTTCCGCCAGCTGATGCTCCGTCTTGCGATCCCAAAAGAGCTGTCGGATGAGCTGCCGGTCTCTCGGCGGCAATTGGTTCAGCACCTCGCAAACAAGGCGATCCATTCCTTCGGCACTATCGTTCGGAGCACGAAGCGTTGAGACGGGCTGCTCGCTAATTATGGAAGGTGCAGCGGCAAAAAGCAGTGCATACGCCCACTCCTGCCGATAACGGGTCCAGACAGACGCGACCGTGCGCTTGTAGACGAATGCGGCCCGCGGGACCCCTCGCTCGGGATCGTAGGCCAATTCAGCACGACAGCTCGCGGCAGCGATGATCGCTCTTGCCTCGCGATACCAATCCTGCAGCGACCAATTGAGCGGCGGGCGCCAGCCACGCACTGCGGCAAAGGCTCGCGGAGTTGCGTCGTCGGCGTCGCCATTACCAGCAGACGATGGGCCAGATGAAAGCGGCTCGAGGCAAGGAATTGATGGTTGCCGCATCGCGTCAGCTGCTTTTGACATGTCGCGTTTCATTGGTTGAGCGGCCTCAATTCAATGCCGCCTATCTCTTTCTACGGGAAACCCTGGCGAAAGTTTCTCGATTTTTTTGATGGCCCTGTTACGAGCCAGATCGGCTGCTCTCGAGTGGTTCCTTCCCGCTCCTGAGCTTTGCGGTGCTCTTTGCGCAACTCGTTCGAGCAGCAGTGACACGTGTTCAGCCGGTCATGGAACCTGAGTTGCAATCGGACATCGCTCTGGATTTAGAGAGCGAATTTCGCTTCGTCCATGTGGCATTCCGCTGCCAAGGCTCGTTCGACGGAAGATAGGGGCGCTTCTTCGCATCTACGCCTAGGGCGGACGTAGCCCGTTCCCTGCTTCCCCGAATGGCGTGGAGAGTGGGGCTAGGAACGGAGGCGTAGCCGTTCGTCTTCCTGCAGGATTTCGCCTAACGGCGGCCAGCTCACGGTGCTATCCATGTCGTGGAAAGCGTGCAGATAGACTGCTACGGTCTCGGCCGGATGCTTCGAAAGGAGCTGATCGACCGTCTCGCGCAGCTTTTCCCTGGGCGGCGACTCGGGCAACTGCTCGACTGTGCCATCCTCGTCATGCGCCACGCCTAACGAATCAAGAAAGTCGCAAAGCATCGGCTTTCTGCGCACCGAGGAGCCAGGCCTGGAGGAGGTGGGCGGCCAGGGTGTCGCTTGTCTTGCGGGCGAGGGCGGCCTTGATCCACGCGTAACGCTCGTCAGGCGGCTTTCGCTCGATGAAGACAGGGCGGAGCTTGCGCTGGCTGGCCAGCGTCTGGACAACACTCTTGAAGACCGGGTGTTTGTTCCTTTTGCAGATAGGTCAGGATCTCGGCCGCCAGGCCGGCGGCATGTGCTGGAATAATTCGTGGGATTTCATGGAGTGTCGGGGCCGGCGACGGCCGTGGAAAAATCGGCCAGAGCTCGGGTCGCATGGATGTGTTTCGCGGCAAAAGTGTTGGTCATGTAGGTGAGAAGCAGCACCCAGAAAGTGAGCGCGAGGCTGAAGAGCGGGAACTGGAGGGAAAGCGGGAGCGAGTAGATGATGGCCATGAGCGGGATCCAGACCGCCCAGGTGGCAAGCAGGGTCGGGCACGACTTTGTCCCGGTAATGAGTCCCAGGTAAACCCGCGGCCTAACGACTCAAGGCTGAAGCCGCTGTTCTTCCATTCATAGGTCAGGACACCGAAAGGGGCGGCAAAGAACGGATTGTAGCCAAACTGATCGACGCAGATTTTCGCCGAGCACGACTGGCACGGTGACGACGTTGCCGAACCAGGCCGCCTCGCTCCGGTAAAGCAGATCGACGAGCAAACCGTCGAGCGCCCAGATCGGAACCGTGAAACAGAGGTTGCGCAGGTTTTGGCGGTTTGGCCGCCCGCGCTGGAAAAAGAGCACGAGAAAAGCTTCCGGGCACGACCGCGCCGGCGGCGACTGCGGCGAGGACCACAAAGGTAAGCCCGTGGCGCAACTTGTAGTCCGCGAATTGATCGAGCAGCGCGCGCGACCGCCGGGCTGAAATAATAGCCGAGGAGCAGCGCCAGCATGAGCGCCTGGATCACGAGCGCCGGCGCAAGATTGGCCCGGGCCGCTTCCCAGCCGAGCGCGAGCGGGGTGCGATGATGCGGACGAAGCGCGCTCATCGAAGCAACTCAAAAGAGTTGCGGCTGTTGATCGTCTTCCATCTGCGGGCTGGCCGATGATGGAGCGAATTTTCTCCATCATGTCGCGAAAGTCGTAGGGCTTTTGCACCGTATCGATGACGCCCGCGCGCAGGATCTCGGAGCGGACGTTCGGTTCAAGATAGCCACTGGCCACGATCGCGCGCACGCTCGGCTTGATTTCTTTCATCCGCAGGAAAACGTCGCGTCCGCCGAGGCGAGGCAGGCCGAGGTCGCAAACGACTAGTCCGATCTCATCGGCGTGCGGATTCAAACATCTCCACCGCTTCAACCCCATCCTTCGCCGCCAGGACGCGATAACCATCGGCTTCCATCATCATGACGCCGAGCTCGCGCAACATTTCTTCGTCCTCCACCAGCATGATGGTTCGCGCGGGATCGCGCGGCCGGCCAATGCCTCCGTTGCGTTCCGCATCCGCTTCGCTCGCACTGCGAACCGGCAGGTAAACAGCTGAAGGTCGTGCCATAGCCCGGGTTCGCTATCCACCTGGACGAAGCCGCGATGATTATTGACCACGCCGTAAACAACCGAGAGGCCGAGACCGGTTCCTTTGCCCCGTTCCTTTGTGGTGTAGAACGGCTCGAAAATGTGAGGCTTGACCCGCTGGCTGATGCCGGTGCCGGTATCGATCACGCGGATGAAAACGTATCGCTCCGCCTGCACGCCGCTAAATTGATCCCGCAACTCATCGCCTCCGCTCACCCCGGTAGCGAGCGTGATCGTGCCCTCGTGTGGAATTGCGTCGCGAGCGTTGACGCAAAGATTGAGCAGGACCTGATGGATCTGGCTACGGTCTGCTTTCGCCAGCGGCAGATTGGGTTGCAGTTGCAGGACAAAGTTGATCGTCTTGGGAAAAGTCGCGGCGAGCATTTTCTCCAGCTCATGGGCGAGCGCGTTCAGATCGAGCGAGGCGAAGTGGGCTTCGGTCTGGCGCGCGGAGGTGAGCAGTTGCTGGACGAGCGAGGCTCCGCGACCGACCGCGTCGCGGATGACCTTGATCGCTTCCGGCATTCGTTCGGGATGCCGTTTCCAATCCTCGAGCCTGGTCGTGTAGCCGAGGATGATGCCGAGGATGTTGTTAAAATCGTGCGCGATGCCGCCGGCGAGTGTCCCGAGCCCTTCCATCTTCTGTGCCTGGATGAGCTGTTGCTCGAGGCGCTTGCGCTTGGTGTCGTTGAAAAGGTAGCACTTCAGCTCGGTGAGCTTTCCCGCAGCGGTGAAGGTGCCGGCAAATTTGGCGACAACGTAAACCGTTTCGCCATCGCGCTGTCGCATCTCGAGCTCATGAGCGTTCGGTGCTTTCATCAGGCCGAAGATTCGTGAGCAGCTCAATGCCCTCTTTCTTCGTGTAGAGAAGGGAAAGGAAATTCGCCGCTTTCGCCTCCTCGATCGAGTCGAAGCCGAAAATGCGGGCGAACGCTGGATTGCAGGTGATGATCGAACCATCCGGCTTCATGATCAGATTACCGGTGAGATCTTCATCGACAAAGCGCCGGTAGCGCTCCTCACTCCGGCGGAGGGCCTCCTCGGCTCGAATTCGATCCGTCACATCGATGCTCAACTGAAGCAGCGGCGCCTCGGGGTCGTTGCCCCGAAGCGTCCAACCAGTTGAGGCAACGATTCGTGCGCCGTCGCTTGCCGGTTTTGCTCGATCTCCCCTTCCCAATGGTGCTTTTCTTGCAGCTCCCGCATTACTTCCGCCAACTTCTCGGACGGACCGGTCTCCAAGAGCGTATGAACATCGCACCCGGTCGCTTCCTCGCGCGACCAGCCATACATCCTCTCTGCTCCGCGATTCCAATAGGAGATCTTGCCTGCGGCGTCGGAGATAACGATGGCGTCGTTTGCCAGGTCGAGCAGCTCCGCGTGCCGCAAAAGTTCCTGGCGCGCTTTCTCCAGGTCGCGCTGGGTGTGCGTCTCCTGGATGATCCGGAGAATCGACGGGGCAAGCCTTGGGAGGTGTTCTTTTAGAATAAAATCGGTTGCACCGGCCCGCAGCGCCTCCCCGATCTGTTCCCGGCATTCCGGTCCGGAGACGAAGATGAACGGCACGCCCGGTCGCGCCGCCCGCGCGCTCGTGAGGGCGCGCAGCCCATCGCAGCGCGGGCAACTCGGGTTGGCCAGAATAATATCGACCGGCTGGCGCGCGATTTCCTGCACCAGGTCCGTTTCATTTCGCACCCGAATCAATTCGCTCTCGATCCCGCCATTCTTCAACTCCGCGGCGATCTGCGCGGCGTCGGCGTCGTTAGTCTCGAGGTGAACGATCTGCAATAATCCCATCGTGAAACATTGTCGCCAGACGTGGCAGCTCCCACCCCTCGCACATCAGCGAAAACGTTGCCAGTCGCTTTCCGTCTCGCCTCGCGCCTAGCGATTCGTTTCCGTTGCCCTAGCCGCGGGCGCGTTTTCATCGCGTCGGCTCAGTTCCGGCACAAGATAAAAATAGGCGAAGAGCCCGCCGAAGAGGACGAGAAGAAGGAAAACGATGCTCAGGGCGAGCCAGACGCCGCGTCGCGCTTTCGCCCTTTGCCAGGCAGCTCGCTTGCCGATTAGCTCCATCTCCAGCGCCTTGGCGAGAGCATCGGGATCGCTCAGACGCTGTGGCGGCAACTCGTCGGGTGTGGGCATGGCTCGAAACTATCTTCCGGCGACTTCCTCAATCAAGATTCTCGTCGATCTCGTTGGCAATTTCTCTTCCTGACGATCAGTGAAGTTTTCCCGATTGTGGGTCGTTTGCTCATCTTTCGACCATGCCCGAACCAGAAAAATCGACGCTTTTCGTCGGCGGGCGGATCCAGGCCGCGGTCGCGGCGGAGAGGAGGATTGATCCGCCGCCGCCGGGGGTCTATTAAGCGCCAGCGGCTGGCACCGCACGCGAAAGCCTTTCACATGTCGTCCATTCCAGATCGTGCCCATCGGATTTCGCTGCGCGCGAAGATTGTCTTCGCCATGGCGACCGTGGCGGCACTCGTTGTCGCGGCAACTCTCGGCACCAACTTTCATTTCCGGCGCGAGCAACTGCTTCAGGAATTTCAGGCCTTCGTTCGCAGTGCCGCG
The DNA here is from genome assembly GCA_963738045.1 of uncultured Verrucomicrobiae bacterium. Classification (GTDB taxonomy): domain Bacteria; phylum Verrucomicrobiota; class Verrucomicrobiia; order Chthoniobacterales; family UBA10450; genus Palsa-1392. The sequence goes on from CAVTUX010000005.1 coordinate 513,836, forward strand.
GGCACCACCTCCCTCGCGCTCGATGGCGATGAGGTCAGCACCATCCATTCGCCTAACGACGCTGCCTCGCCCGCCTTCCAAAATGCCCGGGCCATTCTCGATCAATCCCGACGGGTGAACGGCCTCGCGGAAAACGAAATGTACATCCTGCGCCCGGTCAACATGACCACGCCGTTCGAGACAGAGTTCGTTGTCATGCTGCAGAAGAAGACCTTCATCGGCAGTCGTTACAAAATTCCCATCGCCAATCGCGTCCAGTTTCTCAAAGCGTGGAAAACCAAAATGCCGACGAGCAGCAACGCCTACGAGGACGAAAACGGGCGTTGGATCAGTGGCTACGCCCCGATCCTCAATCGCGCCGGCGAGCCGGTGGCCATGCTCGAAGCCGACGCCCGGATCAGCCGCTTTATCGACCGCCAGCGTCAGGAGCTGTTCCTCGCGCTCGCGATCGGTGGCGGTGCGTTTCTCGTCGCGATGATTCCTGGCCTGCTCCTCGCGCGCAACATCACCCGCGGCCTGAACAAACTTTCCGCAGGCATCCGGCGCTTCCAATCCGGCGAGCACGACGTCCAGGTCCAGGTGAGCACGGGCGACGAATTGCAACATCTCGGCAAGGTTTTCAATGAGATGATTATCTCGTTAGGCGAGAAGCTCGCCCTCCTGCCTTACGTCTCGCGTTTTACCGCCGAAGCCGTGCGCCGCAGTCGCGAAGATCCGCAGTGGCTGGCCGGCATGGAACAGGAGGTGATCGTGCTTTTTGCCGATCTGCGCGGGTTTACCAGCTGGTGCGAAACCCGCGAAGCCTCCTTTCTGGTGCGCGAGTTGAACCGCCTCCTCGCCGTGCAGGCCGACGCGGTCGTCTCGGCTGGGGGCGACGTGGACAAATTTATCGGTGACGCCGTCATGGCGGTTTTCCTTGGCGGTGAAGGTTCCGCCGACAAGGTCTTTGCCTGTGCGAGGGATTTGATCGCGGCCATCCGCCAGGAGATCGAAGCGGAAAGCTGGCCGCTCGCTCTTGGCGTCGGCATTCATCGCGGTCGCGCCGTAGTCGGCTCGATTGGTTCCGACACCCGCCGCGACTTTACCGCCATCGGTCACACGGTGAATCTCGCCTCGCGCCTTTGTGATCGCGCGGAGAAGTGGCAGATCCTGGTGAGCGAGCCGTTCTACGAAATGCTTTCCATTGAAATCCGCAAAGGCTTTGAGCGAACCGAAGCGATGCAATTCAAGCACGTTTCGCAGTCCGTGGCGACCTATCGCCATACGGTTCCTGGCGCTGGGATCATCGACACCGGTTCGATGCAACCGGCTTAGGTATTCTAATCCTGGCCTATCGGCTCCCGGCTATCTCTCGAACGCTTCCTTATTCACAACGTATGGCATTTTGGCCGGGTCACCGCCGTAGTTGCCTTCCAGCACGTCGATCACCGCCTGGGCCGTGCGCCCAGCCATTCCCTTGTCGGGATCAACCGAAAGCCGTGTGATCTGCCCGCCACTCGCAAAGTGATGGAACAGCCGCGTGCGGTCAGCGATTTCGGGATCGAGGAGCGGCGAATCCGGCGGTAGCGGCTCTTTCTCAAAGACGTTCGAGCGCCGCTCCGGCGATAACGTTGTCCTTTAGCGCCTGGGCAACGGCCTTCTCATCCACGACTGGACCGCGTGCGGTGTTCACCAGGTAGGCCGTTGGTTTCATCAGCTTGAGCGTTTTCTCGTTGAAGAGGTGATAGGTCGGCTTGTCGGTTTCGCCCTCGCGCAAGAGTGGCACGTGGATGCTCACGTAGTCAGCGCCGCGCAGCGCCTCCTCGAACTCCACATACTTGATCCAGGTCTTCTCCTTCTGGATTCCCCGCGCGTGCCGCAGGTCCATCAGTTCCTGGATCGAGGCGAGGTAACTGTCATTGTGATATGCCGCGTCGTAACACAGCATGTTCATGTCGAAGCCCGAGCACTTCTTAATCATCGCCAGACCGATGCGGCCAGTGCCAATGATGGCGATGGTCTTGCCCGTGACCTCGTCGCCCAGGAAAGGCAGGAACGGGTGCCACGACGGCCACTTCTGCTCGCGTACCAGTCGTTCACTCCCATACATCTTGCGCGCCAGCACGCCCAGCATGAGAAAAGCGAACTCGGCGGTCGCTTCGGTAAGCACGTCGGCGGTGTGCGTAAACGGAACCTTGTATCTGTTGGCGTCGGCGCGGTTAATGTTGTCGAAGCCGACGGCGATCTGCGCCACAACCTTGAGCGAGCCTTTTCCTGCTTCGAAGATCTCGGCGTCGACGGGATCACGGAGCGTGGTGATCAGGCCGTCGATGCCGCTCTTCGCTTTCTCGACGATTAGCTTCTTCGGCGGCGCTTCCGGCCCCGGGAAAATCTCGAGCTCGTAGCCGCGCTCGCGCAGGCGGTTCTCAGCCGGATCGCCGATATGAGAGGTGGCAAAGATGCGGAAACATTTCTTATCGGTCATGGTTGGAAAAATGGTTATCGGTTAGTTGCTATCTTTAGTTCGTGATCGGCTCAGTTTCTAACAACAGGCATCGTCACCAACCTGGTGATCGGCTCAACCGGGCCACATTTTCTCTTACCGGCAACCGGAGCGGTCGCCCTATAAATTCTTCGTGGCCCAGGTGCCGACACGATCGAGGGCTTTCTCGATATTCTCAATCGAGTTAGCCACGCTGAAGCGCACATAACCCTCGCCGAAGGCGCCGAAGGAGGTCCCGGAAAGCGCGGCGACGCCGGCGTCCTCGAGCAGTGCGTTGGCCAGTTTCTGTGATGGCCAGCCGGTCCCCGTGATGTTGGGGAAAACGTAGAACGCGCCCTTGGGCAGCCGGCAGGAAAATCCCTTTATCTTATTGAGGCCCGCGACCATCACGTCGCGCCGTTTCTTGAACTCGGCGCACATCGCCTCGACCGAGTCCTGCGGCCCGTGGAGCGCTTCGATGCCGGCGACCTGCGTGAAGCTGGCGGTACAGGAGTTGGAATTAGTCATGAGGCGGGCGATGTGCGTCGCCAGGTCGGCACGCATCACGCCATATCCCATCCGCCAGCCGGTCATGGCATAGGTCTTGGAAAAGCCATCGAGGAGGATGCAGCGCTCCTTCATGCCGTCTAACGACATGATGGAATGATGCTCGCCCTCGAAAATGAGGCGGCTGTAGATCTCGTCGGTCAGCACCATGATATTGCGATCGCCAATCGCGCGCGCGATGCCCTCCAGATCCTGCTTCTCCAGCACGCCGCCGGTTGGGTTTTGCGGCGAATTCAGGATGATAAGCTTGGTGCGATCGTTGATCAGTTCGTTGAGTTCGCCAACGTCGAGCCGGAAATCCATTTCCTCGCGCAACTGGATCGGCACCGCTTTCGCACCGAGGAAGTCGATCATCGACTCGTAAATGGGGAAACCGGGATTGGGATAGATGACCTCATCGCCTTCTTCAACCAAAGCCAGGATGGTGAAGAAAATAATCGGCTTCCCGCCGGGAACGACAACCACTTCTTCAGGCGTCACGTCCACCTGGCGCGTCTCGCTCACATACTGTGCGATCGTCTGGCGCAGCTGTGGCATGCCAGCCGAGGGCCCGTAATGGGTGAACCCCTTATGCAGGGCGTCGCAAGCCGCCTCGATGATGTTGCCCGGCGTATCGAAATCGGGCTCCCCGATCTCAAGGTGGACGATATCCCGGCCCTTCGCTTCCAGCGCTCGCGCCTTCACCAGCACTTCGAAAGCGGTCTCGGTGCCGAGACGCGCCATGCGTTTGGCGAGGCGAAGTTCATTTTGTGCGGCCTTATTCATAACGGCCAACCATCCTCCGCAACCTCATGCTCTTGTCCATTTGAAATTGTGGCGCGAGCTGTTCCCAGTGCAATTGATGAGAGGCGAGCCGCGCGACAGAAGCGAACGATTTTCCGATTCGGTCGCAGCGCAAGCCACAACAAATCCGCTGAAACAGCGGACCGACAAAAAGATCGCTCTAGTCGCGGATGCCGCGCTTGAGTTCCCACACCCGCAGTGCTGCCAGGAGAAGACGGCGTGTCCGAGCAAGAGTTCCGATCCGCGGCAGATACTCTTCTGACGCTCCGTTAATCGGAACGGGATGCTTGACCGCGACTTGGCGCTGCCTGCGATGTGAACGGGGCTTGGACGGCTTTGGCGACGCGTCTCGACAAGCCGCGTTGCCTTCGTGATTGTTCGGCGTGTTCCGATGCGGTTTCAAAGTGAAAAAGGGAAAGCCTGAGGCCGTTGGCCGAAGATCATGCTCGCTCGCGAACCCAGACAATATTAAATGACACGTTTGTCATGTATGCTTTGACCGTCAGATCCGCAATACCATCCGCATTTTTTCTGGTTCTTTTGGGCGCTTCCGGAAATCGCGGCGGTTATCTAGTCGCGCTAACGATCCTCTCCCCAGATGAAGACACCGCGTTTCCAAGCGGCTGAGCTTCGCGAAAGGAACCGCCGAGACGTCGGTCGCGCGTCCATTACGCAAGCGTTGGCGCAAAATCGGATCCGGTTACACTTCGATTTATGAAAAGGACGCGCCACCCGGTTTCAATCCGCTCAGGGCAGATCGAATTTCTCAAACTCAATACCGACAGATGGCAATGGCGTGACGCCTATCAATGGCTCCTCGGGCTGACCTGGACACAGTTCGCCGGCTTTGTCGGCGCGGTCTACCTCTCGCTTAATCTTCTCTTCGCTGCGCTTTACACGATTGGAGGGAACTGCGTTACCGGGATGCGCCCCGGATCCTTTCTCGATGCGTTCTTCTTCAGCGTGCAAACCGTAGCAACCGTCGGCTACGGGAACATGTCTCCCGCTAATCTTTACGCTAATATCCTAACGACCATCGAGATCATGAGCGGCATCTTTTTGGTCGCCGTCATGGCCGGCCTCATCTTTGTCCGGTTTTCGCGGCCGACCGCGCACATCGTGTTCAGCAAATCAATCGTGATCGCGCCTTTGAACGGCCGGCCCACCCTGATGCTGCGGATCGGCAATTTGCACCAGCGCAGCATGGTCGAGGCCGAATTTCGAATCCTTTTCAATCGCGACGAGCCGCTCGTGGAAGGCGGCGATTTCCGGTATTTTTATAGCCTGAAGCTCCAATTCGATCGGATGCCGACGTTCCCTGCCGCGCTGACTTTGCGACATGTGATCGACGAAAATAGTCCGCTCTACGGTGCGACACCCGAATCGCTCGCAGCAGGCCGCGTTGTCATAGTCGCATCGGTTGTCGGCATTGATCCAGTCATTCCCGCCTCAGTCCAAACCCAACAGGATTACACCTGGCACGACATTCGGTTCGGCGAGCGCTTCGTGGAGATTTACACCGACCACGGGGATGGCCAGCTCATCGTCGATTACGGGCGGCTGCACGATACCGAGCCCGTATGAGGATAGCAGGGCTTTGTTTCATCGAACATTCCTGCGTTGTCGGCGCAAGCCGACGTTGTGGGTGTAGCTACGCCTGCGCTTTGCCAGAGCCGTAAATCGCTCCGACAATGGCCCCGGTAATGATCATCTCGATCAAACCACCGACACTCCAGAGCATGGGTCGCCCCTGGATTTTATTGTTTCAAGTCCTCGCGATCGCCGCGAACTGCTCCAGGCGCGGCTTCGAGGTCGGCGGCGATGTCGGCGGCGATCATTTCGGGGGCGGGGAGGTTGGCGCTTTCTTCGAGGGCTTCGTCTTTGAGCCAGAAGATGTCGAGGTTGACCTTGTCGCGCTTGATCAGCTCTTCGTAGGTGAAGGATCTTGAACGCTCGCTCTCTTTGCGGTCGTGCTCGCTGGAGGGCTCGCGCTGTCGGTGCCTTGTCGGAAGCGACGGCGCGGTTCCTTCGGGTTATAGCAGGCGACGAAGTCGTCGAGGTCGGTGCGCTTGAGGGTGTTTTCCTTGAGCGTGAAATGCAGGTTCGTGCGCAGGTCGTAGATCCAGAGCTTGCTCGTCCACGGCTTTTCCTGCGCGGGTTTGCGGTCGAAGAAGAGGACGTTGGCCTTCACGCCTTGCGCGTAGAAGATGCCGGTGGGCAGGCGCAGCAGGGTGTGAACGTCGGCCTGCTTGAGCAGTTCGCGGCGGATGGTTTCGCCGGCGCCGCCCTCAAAGAGCACGTTGTCCGGCAACACCACCGCGGCGCGGCCGTGCTGCTTGAGGATGGTGAAGATGTGCTGGAGGAAGTTGAGCTGCTTGTTGCTCGTGCTCGCCCAGAAGTCGTCGCGGTTGATGATGAGCGATTCCTTCGCTCGTCTCGCCCGCCTCGTTGACGATGGTCACGCTGCTCTTCTTGCCAAAGGGCGGATTGGCCAGGACGATCTCGTATTCGCCGTGCTTGCCGGCGAGCGCGTCCTTGGTGACGACGGGCAGATTCCGTCCTGTCCGCAGCTCGCCCGCCGATGCCGTGCAGCAGCAGGTTCATCGCGCAGAGCCGCGTCACGCTGTCGACCAGCTCGATGCCGAAGAGCGTGCCGCTCTTGAGCTGCTTCTTTTGCGCCCGGTCGAGCGTGATGGTGCTTGGCGATGTAATCGTGCGCCGCGAGCAGGAACCGCCCGTGCCGCAGGCCGGATCGCAGATCGTCACCGCGTGCCGGCTCGGCGGCTGCGGGGCGATCACGTCCACCATCGCGGCGATGAGCGGGCGCGGGGTGAAGTATTGGCCCGCGCCGCCTTTCACGTCCTCGGCGTTCTTTTGCAGCAACCCCTCGTAGGCGTCGCCCTTCACGTCGGCGGAAAGGCTGACCACTGCTCCTTGTCGATCAGGTCCACGATGAGCCGGCGGAGCTTGGCCGGGTCCTGGATCTTGTTTTGCGCCTTGCGAAAGATGACGCCGAGCATGCCCGAGCGCTTGCCGAGTTCCTCCAGCGTATGGCGGTAATGCGTCTCGAGATCGTCGCCATCCAGCTTCAGGAGCGCAGGCCAACTGAACCCTTGCGGGATCGGCGACGCCTTGTTGAACGGCGGCTTCGACTGCTCGTCCGCCATTTTCAGAAACAGGAGAAACGTCAACTGCTCGACGTAATCGCCGTACGACAACCCGTCATCCCGGAGAATGTTGCAGTAATTCCAAAGTTTCTGGACTAGTGCGCGGCGATCGGACATCGATTAGAGCATCTCCTTCAGCTCATCAGCTACGAGAGGGCTGACAAGAATTGCATAGCGGATTTTCGCAAAAATCTCCGCTGGCAAATCGCGATGATCTCGCACTTCCTGGCGTTGCACCATCCCGGCCAATTCCGCCAGCGGCTTCTCGATCAAAACATTGCAATCAATCGCAGAGTGCAGCTTGAATTCATTGTATTCCGCTGGCGTAGATCTCCACTACCGTTTCCATTCGGCTTCGATTCCGGGTGCGAACGCTCCGGGATATTTGAAGTGACAATTGTCAGCAAGAGCAACTCAGACCGCAGTGGATCTCGGTTGACGACGATGAAGAAATGCGGCTTCTCGGAAGTCAGCTCGCGACTCTGAAAATAAAAAACACTGCCGACCCTTAAACCGAGGCGCAGTTCCGTGGGAAGAGGCTCGCCGGGCACACATCTAGCGCCAACGCCTCTCGAAGGCAGCGATTTCATCGATTCCACTAGCGATGGCCTCACGTTCTTCTTCGTCGAGACGATGGCACGGCTCGACCTTCCCCTCGGGGTCCAGGAGGAAGTCGCGATAGTTCATTGGCACGCGCGTGACCACTTTGCTCTTCAAGGCCGCTTCGTGCTTCTTCCAATCGGGATACCGATGCGTCAGCTTCGAAAGTTCAAATTTTTCTACTCGACCGAAGCGTTGCCACGCGAATTGGAGCGCTTCCCTGTCACTTTCTGAAAAGACCTTTTCATCCAGTTCGCTCACCGAGCTGTAGGCGAGGCCGCTTTCGGAAGGTTGAATGAACTTCCTCGCGTAACGGGCTTCCTCCTCTCCGAGAAAATCGCTCATTTCGGCGAGGTCCTTCGTCCCAGAGGCGACCGGGCCGTAAGTCATCGCCAGATATTCGTCCCCGACAACAGGGCGGCCTGTAATTCCGGAGATGAAATCGATCCGCGAAATAGACCAGCTTCAAAGCCTTCATTTTGTTGATGCTGCGCCCGGCCTTCAGAGCGAAAAAATTCAACGCCTGAGTGGCTTTGCGGTGAGAAAACGAAAACGGCATAACGACAGGAGAAGAAGGCGAGCGCGCTGACCGTTCACAAAATATCACGGCCGTCAAGCGCTGCACATGCGCCCTCGATTTCTCGAGAAGAGCATTGCTTGATTTTCATTCGCCCAGTTAATCAGCTCAGATGTTCCGACGGCTCGAATTTCTTCGTGAACAAGACCGGCGGCCAGAAATCGGCCGGTTGCGATCAATGCAGCGACATTGGCCGCAACGCTCGGGAAGACATCGAGCGGGTAATAGCGTGCTTGCCATTCCATTAAGGAACTGGTGTCGACAGAGTATGGCGGCTCGGGGGCGCCGTTACTCATCGGCACTTCCTTCCGAAGGGCCGCGGCTCAGATGAGCTTTTAGATTTTCGAAATGCTCAAATCGAAGATCGAGATAACGCGCCGCATCGACCGGGGTCAGGCGATTCGCGGAAAGCGCTTCGAGGACGAGTTGGGTAAAGGGCGGCCGGCACGGCTAACGGCTTTTTCGACCGGGCTCGCGAACCCGCCGCGCCGAGTCGGTAGCGTGGCGACATAGGCATCCCAATCTGCTCGCCACTGATTGTATCTCGCCCACGACATGTATTGCGATTCTCGGAGCCGAGTCGCCATGGCGAGCGGGGTAATGCGAAACGCCTTCGCGATCTTGCGCACATCCTGAATATCCCAGGTCGCGTCACGAAACCTGAAATTGCCGATCACGGTGCCGAGCACCGTTTCCGGAACGAGTGCGTGACTGGCCGCGACTTCTGCGAAGCGTTCCAGTTTCTCCCATTCTGCCGCGCTCCGAGATTCGCGAAGTGCAGGCTGTTCCTCGTTCGCGGCCGCGAGCATGAGATGGGCAAGTTCGTGAAAGATGGTGTACGCTTTCGCTTCAGGAATCGTTTCCTTGCTGTTGATCGCGATAACCGGCAGAGGCATGCGCAGCAACGCCAGACCTCGAACTTCCTCCAAAGTCACTTTCGGAAATTGGAAGACCAGAACTCCGAGCCCCTCGATCGCCCCACGCCACGCCGCCCAGGCGCGCCATCCGTCGGCCCAGTCGAGTTGTGTGAGCGCGTCGATGCCAGTTGCTTCGCGCATCCGAGCGCCGACCTCCGCCGCAGGCTCACGCAGATGCGCGCGGAGACTGAATTCCGGAACGGCGGCCCCCATCTCCCCCATGAGGTTCAGGGCGTTATCACGGCGAGCCAGCATCTGGCGCAAGGCCAGCCGCAATTCGGGCGATTCATGTCCCGGCTGCACACCGGGGAGCCGCCGGTAGTTCGCTGCGAGCGGCGGGATTTGCGGCGGACGCGGAAGGAAAAACACGCTCAGCGGCCTGCGCAGAAACGCGGCCAAATGCTCGATCTGCCGGAAAGTCGGCTGGCGCTCGCCGTTCTCCCATGCCGCCAGCCTCTCCTCTTTTACCTGGAGGCGGCGCGCCACGCGTTCCCGATCGTAGCCGCTTTCCTCGCGTGCCCAGGCGAGGAGGGCCGGATTAACTGGTATGGTTTCGCCGCTGGGCATGTCAGAAACTACCGGTTGCAGCGCTCGTCGCCAAGCCCCTTCCAAAAACAGGGAAACGACGCCTTTATCTGCTCGCATCCGCCATTTTCAGGAACAATCCCGCACTGCGGGATCAACTGCTCAACGTAATCGCCTAGGACAGGCCGTCATCCCGCAGGATGTTGCAGTAATTCCAGAGCTTTTGAACGAGCGCGGTGGGGTTGCTCATGCGGAAGCGTATTTGCGGTAAATGTCCTGAACAATTCTCCACCCGGTCTTGTTTGGTCCGGCGAAAATCAAATAATAGACAACTGCATTCTGCGAATTCCGCATAGCCAGTGGATTGGCGACAAAACCAAACCCGGCCACTTCCTTCAGGCGTTCGCAGTATGCATTTACCAAGTCCCGGTTCTCGGTCTTGTCCATCTCCTCGTCTCCGAAAAGAGTTGCCTGGGCGCTCGGTCGGAACATCGCCGAATGCCACGAACGGTCACCCCAAAAGTGATCCATGGCAACAAGCTCGCCGGGTAGAACTTTGGAGATTTGATCGCGCTTACAGTTGCGGTTCATGTGATGGATCGGAAAATTGATGAACACCTCGACCGCGTGACTGTTGCCAGCCGCGCACACAACTCTCCAATCCAATGTGAACGCATACGGGTCTAACACGCATAGTGCCCGAGTGTGCTTGGCGTAAGTGAATCGCGGCAAAACGGATTCAAGCATCACCTGATTGCTGTCCGCTTTGTAGAACGTCACGTCCGGCCTGTTGCCGACCTGACCTCGCAGAAAATCCACCTTCTCACCATCGAGGTCGATGAAATGGTATTCGTCAAATGGCGGCTCAACTCCCAGGGCCACCAAAGGGCTGCCCAGGACCTCTTCACCGCCCGCCTTTCTCACGTGGAGGCCCGGTCCAGAGAACGCATCAATGTAACCGTGGGGAAAACCGTTGCTTTTGAGAATCCTGGAATACGGAGCGGCGTAATCGCGAAGAATATCCAATTTGATCTCCGACCATGGGCCGATTTCATCCAAGTTCATTCAGGATTCCATTCTCCTTGTGCGCTAGGCGCAAACCAGTCTTTCCAGCAAATCGGCGCGACTAGAGGACGATGGCACGGCATTCGGAACAATGTCGGGATACTCGTCGTAAGTTCGGCCATCAAGTTCTCGCCCGGTGCTGGCTTTCCGCACGCCACCCCATTGCTTGAAGAAGAACGAGACCCCTTGTGCTTTGCATTGTGTCCGAATGTTCCGCACCCACTCCGGCAACATTGGACGTGCTCCCGGCCCGCTCTCGCCGCCGACAATGACCCAACGAATGCCACGTAAATCCACACGGCCGAAGTCTTCTAGCAGCGGCTCGACGGACAGGAATGCCACGGTTGGTTTCGCGCCTCGCAGCTTAGTGATGCGCGGCAGGCCATGCTTGCGATTCTCCACGCTCACGCCCCACCAGATGTGTGCCGCCTTTGCTGCTTTGCGCAGTTTGCCTTGGAGCAACGCGGCCATGCGGTGGGCGCGCTTGGTGAGAATCTGGTAGGTGTGCCAGTTCGCCGCCAGCATCACGCGGCAGACTTTCTCGATGTATTCGTCCGGAACTCCTTCGTGGAAAAGGTCGCTCATCGAGTTGACGAAGATCTTCTTCGGCTTCGACCAACGGATTGGATCGCCCAGCTTTTCAGGCACAAGCGGAGATCGAAGCCAAACTCGAACGGGTGTCCTGGCACGCCGCGAAAGCGCTCGGCGAAGGTTTCGGCGTAGCAATGGACGCAGCCGGGGCTGATCTTGGTGCAGCCGCGCACCGGATTCCACGTCGCGTCCGTCCACTCGATTTTTGAATTGTCACTCATGTCTGTTTTTTCATCTCGTGGGTTGATCGTATCCGTTGGTGTAGGACAAAGACGGCCCTACGCTGCATCCTCTTCTAAGTTCTCCGGTGAAGGCTTTCTGGAGGATGGACTGGCGGAGGCGGGTGGCGCGCTGCAGGTTGGCGGTCACCACCGACTCCAACTCCTCCACCACGCTCAACCGCCGCTCCACTTCCGCCACGATCCGCGTCTGCTCGGCGAGCGGGGGAAGCGGAATGGGAAGCTTTGATAATTCGTCGTGTTGAGATGTCGAGCTGCGCTGCACGCTTGGTTTACGTCACGACAGCCGCTCTGTTTGAACGTGTCGATGAAGAAAATACGAGGAGATACAGCTTCAGCGGATAGCCAACGTCAAGCAGCGCAGACTACGCCGTCGTTTATGCAACCGCCGATGAGCGTCGATCTTCGGAACGCCCAACTTCGCCACCAGTTCGTCACTGCCGAAGCTCGTGGGATTCGATGTCACCTCGGCTAAGCGAGTCTCGGCTGAAGCTCGCTTCAGCGACTGGCGACCACTTCACTTTAGAATAAGGTCGCTGTTGACGCGCTCGGCCGTCTGGCCACGTGCAGTGATACGGAACGGTGCCGCCGAAATATTCTTGCGGTCACCGGCTGGTCGCGGATGACGCGCCGCGCACCACGTCTGCGATAGTTGTTCGATCCTTGCCCATGTCCAGCCAGCAGGCAATTGCAGGCAACGCGTCGGTGTCGGGCGCGGCGGGTTCTTTGTATCTGCCACGGCCCCGCCAGTTTTGGCGGCGCTCGGCGAGAATGCGGGCGAGGAGTTCTTCGCCGGTTTCGAATTTCCTGTTTTCGGCTTTGGCGAGTTCGGCTTCGGTGGGGACGAGGCGGCCTTCGCAGGCGGCTTTGAGGACGGCGGCGCGGTAGCGTTTGAGGTTGGCCTGCACCCGCCGCAACGCCGCCACCCCCGCCTCCAGTCGCGTGAATTGCTTCTCAATCTCCGCCACAATCCGCCGCTGTTCATCCAGTGGTGGCAGGGGTATGGGATATCCGCTGATAGTGCGAGAGGAAAGGTGCTTAAGGTAACAGAGGGCGTTTGCTCGTTAATGGCGTATGGGAGGTAACCAAGATTGGTAAAACGATAGACGAAGGAATTGTTTGGTAGTAGCGGGATTCGTCGGTAAGTGCGGACGATTATTACAAAGACTCGCGTGGTTGAGCAAAGCCTTCGCCTGTCCACGGATTGAGCAATGGAAATCACCGTCCATGCCGACTAGTATTTCGCCGTGTTCGACTAGAAATGCATGGATCGAAAGCACCCTCATAGAAGGTATCGGTTTTGCCAGGTAAAATATCGCGAATCCGAATTAGCGGCGTCCCTGTGTCTCGTTTGAATCGCGCCGATTCAAACGGGTAGCCGTTGAATTCAGTAGCCACTTCCTTAAGTCGCACGCGCTTCCATTCCGGACGCTTGCCGAGTAATCGGCTTCCGATGTCTCGGCAACCACGTGCATCTATGGTTTGGCCGTGAAACTCATTCCATTAGCTTAGGAAAAACCGCCCTGGCTTGAGGAGTCGTTGCCCCACGTTCAGCTCATACGTTGTTCAGCATCAACGCTCGCGCCGAGAGATAGCCATAACCGTCTTGATAATCTTTGGCTGACAAATAGGCCCAGCTTTAGGTTGATCGAGCTCGTCGTCGATCTTATTCACCGTTTTAGCTCAAGACCAGGAGGTAGGTTGGTCGTAAATCCCTCGCTGATGGATGAGAATATCCGGAGAAACATCGAAAAGATACTAGCTTTTCTCGCTCTTTGACCGGGAATGCTCGCTCTTCCGACCTTTACGAAACTTACGGCTTCTGACTTCAAAACGTGCACTAATCGCTGCCGAATCGATGGTGGTTGTATTCACAATCGACCGATCAGTTTCTTTCGTCGGTGATGATCTTAACGTCCGGAACATGGCAAAGCGTCTCGAGATGGAATGCAAGGCGATGGGAAATTGCATGATCGTGCGCGACTGGGAACTTTCTCATGCTGATATTCCCGACCGTGACCTTTCCCTTGCAGAAGGCGTTAAGTCATCGCTCTCGTTGAATTTTTTGATGCGCTTGCAGGAGACGGTCCTTTAAGGCCACGCAGGTCTTCTTTGTGTTGCAGGGTGTGATCATGCCGCGAGCGCCTCGTTGAGTTCATCGAGCAGTTTCGGCAATTGCTCGCCGAAGAGTTGATGCGCTTTGCCCAAGCCGCCGCGTTGGTTGAATGGCGAAAGGTCCAAATCATCGGGCTCGATGCTCAGGCTCGTCGCGATCTGATCGCGCATGAGGTTGAGCCAGGCGAGTTGCTCCGGCGTGAAGACGGTTCCGGCTTTGTCTTTGTCCATGAGCCATTCGTTGAAACGCTCGGAGACGGAGTCGGCGAAGGGGGCGAGGACGGGTTGTTGCTCGAGCGCGAAGCGGACGAGGGCGACGAGGTCGGCGAAGCGGCCGGCCTGGGAGCGGCCTTTGACTTTGCCGGGCGCGGTGACGGCGAAGGCGTCCCAGAGGCGGTCCTCGGTCCAGGCGGCGTGGACTCTCTCGCAGTTTCTTTTCCAGCTCCTTGAGCATCGGCTCGGTGAGGCGCTGTTTGTAGGGACGGCGCTGTAAAGAATCTGGAAGCGCTTCAATCTCGCTGCTCGATGTTCTGCGATGTAGTCACGGAAAGAGCGAACGGTTTCTTCGGCTTTGTCTTTCGCGGCGGCGTCGAAGCCGCTCTCGAGGACGGTGTCGATGGTGGTGACGTCGATCGTTTGTTCGCTCTCGCGTTTCACGCGGACGAGCGTGTCGCGGACTTCCGGTTTGTCGAATGGTGAGCAGGCTTCGGCGATGAGGGTGGCTGCGGCGTCCCGCCGCAGTTCTTCCGAGATAACGAGGCGGGACGCCTCGTCCACTTTGTTGTGAGCGCGAATGTAATCACGAAACTTATCCAGGCTTTCGGGTGAGCGGACGATGTGATCGAAGCTTTCTTTCTGCCAGACGGTAGAAGAGCCGTCTCGGCTCTTGTCATGATTGCCTTCGCGGCGAGACGCCGCGGCCACTTTGGCCACGTTGGCCACTTTAGCTGCTTTGGGTGCTTTGTAAGTTACTGGGACGCGAGCGAGATGCGCTGCGGACAAGCGGCGAGACGCCGCTTCTACTTTCAGAATCTCGTGAGCGGTGAAGCTCTTCCACGAATGCAGAATCTCACTTAGGTCGTGCTCGCCGAGCGGAGTCACAAGGACATGAACATGGTTCGAGGCGACCGCGAACTCGTCGAGTGCGTAGCGATTCCCGTCGAAGTGGCGCAATGCGTTCTCCACGATTGTACGAACCTCGGGCATCGAAAGGACGCACGAGCCGTAATCGGCATCGAGCCAGCGCTGTAGGCGCGCAGGGAAACGGTCGTAGAACTCTCGTCGAGTTGCTTCATCGTGTGGCTCGGGATGTTGTTGCATCCAGTCATCGAGCTCTTTGCGCCATTGATTGAGCCGCTCTTGAGGTAGGGCATCCGCCAGGCGGAAGGTCACGAAATAGGTTACTCCCGGTTGCCGCCAGTGCGGGAGATTGCCGGCGAGGTTCGCAACGGGAGAATCACGGTCGAAGTAGCCTATTGAAGGACTTCCGTAGGTGCCCTCTGGGCCTTCGGCTATGCGGTCGGAGAGTAAGCGGCGAGACGCCGCTTCCACTATGTCGGGATCGACGGATTGCAGAAGTTTGTTCGCCATCTCGGAGAGGGTCTTGCCGCCGGTCGCGGCGGTGATGCGGGATTTCTCTTCGGCATCGAGCGATTGCTCCATGCGCGCGAGTCGCGAGGCTAGTGTCGTGAGGGTGTCTTCGTCGCGTTTCCCGAGCGCGACGCCGAGGAGGATGCTTTCGAGTTTCTCGGTCGGCTTGCGATCGAGCGGGCGCGAATCGGTCTTGTCGCTCTCGCAGACGCCGACGGCATCGACGATGACGAAGTGGGTCTTGGCCCGTGCTTCCGCGCCGGAGACGGCTTGCAGATCGGTGGGCGAAAGGACGCGGGTGCCGCGCCCTTTCATTTGCTCGAAATAGACGCGGCTGCGCACGTCGCGCAGAAAGACGAGGCACTCGAGCGGTTTCACGTCGGTGCCGGTGGCGATCATGTCGACGGTGACGGCGATGCGGAGCTGGGGCGAGAGCCGGAACTCCTGGATGAGCTGCTCGCCCTGCGCCGGCCGGCCGGTCTCGGGATGCTTTGATTGGTAGGTGATCTTTTTGCAGAAGTCGTTGCCTTTGCCGAAGACTTCGCGGCAGATGTGGACGACGTCCTCGGCGTGGGAGTCGTCTTTGCAGAAGATGAGGGTCTTCGGGACTAACGAGCGGCCGGGGAAGAGCTGCGGGAGCGCGTCGCGGAAGGCTTGCAGGACGGTGCGGATCTGGCTTTTCACGACGACGGAGCGATCGAGCTCTTTCGCGGTGTAGGCGAGGTCGTCGTCGAGTTGTTCCCAACGGAGCCGGCGGGTCTTTTTTTCGCGGCGATCGACGAAGAGGCCTTTGTCGATCTGGCCGCCCTGCTCGGTGACCTGGGTGTTGATGCGGTAAACGTCGTAGCCGACATTGACGCCATCGGCGACGGCGCGCTCGTGCGGATATTCGCTGACGAGGTTCTGATTAAAGAAGCCGATGGCTTGTTTGCCGGGCGTGGCGGTGAGGCCGATGAGGAAGGCGTCGAAGTATTCGAGGACCTGGCGCCAGAGGTTGTAGATGGAGCGATGGCATTCGTCGGCGATGATGAAGTCGAAGGTCTCGATCGGGATGGCGGGGTTGTAGGGGACTTCAACCCTGCGGTGTAAGCGGGCTTGCAGTCTGCTCGGTCGAGCGCGCTTCTAGCGCGGTGGTTGAAGAGGCTGCGGGCGGGACGCCGCGCGACTTGTCAGGCTGGAAGCCTGAGTTACGGGGGATGGTGCGCCTACGGCGGCGGCTATTTCGAAGCCGGATTTCTCGTCGATGTCTTCATCTAGCTCTTCGCCGCGGAGCATGGCGTAAAGGCGCTGGATGGTGCAGATGGTGACGCGCGCGACCGGGTCGAGCCGGTTCGAGGTGAGGTGCTGGACGTTGTAGAGCTCGGTGAACTTGCGGCCGGTGTCCGGGGTGACGAATTGCTGGAACTCGGCGAGGGCCTGGCGGCCGAGATTGGCGCGGTCGACGAGGAAGAGGACGTTGCGCGCGTTGCAATGTTTGATGAGGCGATAGGTGAAGGCGCAGGCGGTGAGGGTCTTGCCGGCGCCGGTGGCCATCTGGATGAGGGCGCGCGGTTGCGCTTCGGCGAAGGATTTCTCCAGGCCGGCGATGGCTTCGACGCGGCAGACGCGGACGTTCGTTGCCGTCGTAGGGATGGGCGAAGGGCATCTGGGCGAGGCGACGGCGGAGGGTGTCGGGTTCTTCGAGCCACTTCGCGAGCGTCTCGGGACGGTGGAAGGCGAAGACGCGGCGCGAACGCGGATGCGGGTCGCGTTCGTCGCGGAAGAAGGTCTCGATGCCGGTGGATTCGTACAAGAAGGGAAGATTGCCAACTAAATCGCCGCGGAGGAAGTCCGGAAGATTCTCGGCATAGCGGCCGGATTGGTCCGCGACGGTCGAAAGGGTGACGCCGGCTTTCTTGGCTTCGATGATGCCGACGGGTTTGCGATCGACGAGCAAGAGGTAATCGCATCGGCCTTCTTGAGCGGCACTTCACGGATGGCGATGCCGCGAGCCGCGGAGAGGTCGAGTTGCTTGTAGTTCTGAATGATCCAGCCGCACTGAATGAGCAGCGCGTCAATTTTTGGCGGGCCAGTTCTTCCGGGGTCGGCATTCGAAGGGGGAGGTTGCCTGAAGTTGCCGCAACAAGGCCAGCAAATTCCGTCAGCAGCCACAGAGTCGGTCCGGTCCACCTGAGACACAGACGGAAACTTCCGCGTTGTGCAGTCGGGATCGATGAGTAATTTTCGATTCCCTTGCCGGCCATATCGCAAGGGGCGAAACGCACCGCTAGCTCAATTGGCAGAGCAAGTGACTCTTAATCACTGGGTTTCAGGTTCGATTCCTGAGCGGTGCACTTCACGGCGCTTCCGGGCATTCGCCCGGGAATGAATCGAGGTCGACGTATTGCTGCGCAATCGGCATCCGCCGACCGACACCAAAGGCGCGGCTCGTGACCTTGATACCCGGCGCGGCCTGGGCGCGTTTGTATTCGTTGAGATCGACCCGGTGCTGAATCCAGCGCACGGTCTTTTCATCGAAGCCGCGCGCAATGATGTCGTGAGCGCTCTGATTTTCCTCGACGTAAAGTTGCAAAATTTGATCGAGCACGTCGTAGGGCGGAAGCGAATCCTGATCGACCTGGCCGGGTTTCAATTCCGCGCTCGGCGGTTTCTCGATCGTCGAGCTCGGGATGATTTCGCGCTCGCGATTGATCCAACGCGCCAACTGATAGACGAGCGTTTTCGGCACGTCGCTGATCACCGCCAGGCCGCCTGCCATATCGCCGTAGATTGTGCAATAACCGACGGCAAGCTCGCTCTTGTTGCCGGTGGTGAGGAGGAGGTGACCAAACTTGTTGGAGAGCGCCATCAGGATCATGCCGCGCAGACGCGACTGCATGTTTTCCTCGGTCGTATCCTCGGGCAGACCAGCGAAGATTTCCTTGAACTGCGCCTTGAAGGCGGCGAAGGCGTCGCCGATCGGGATCTGGAGACAGCGGATCCCGAGGTTGCGCGCGAGGGCGAGCGCGTCGTCGACGCTCCCCGGCGAAGAGTAAGGGCTCGGCATGGAGACGCCGACGACGTTTTCCTTGCCTAACGAATCGACGGCAATCGCCGCCACGACCGCGGAATCGATCCCGCCGCTCAGGCCGAGGACGGCGGATTTGAAGTTGCACTTCGCGAGGTAATCGCGCACGCCTAACGAGAGGGCCCCGAAAAGTTCCTCCATCGCATCCGACGGCGCGATGGCGAGCGCGGCGGTCGACTCGGTCTCGACGATCGCTTCCGCACTCTGAAAGGACGGCAGTTGCGCGATCAGTTCTCCGCTTCGGTTGAACGCGATCGAGCTGCCGTCGAAGACCAGCTGGTCATTGCCGCCAACGACGTTGCAATAAACAATCGGTCGCGCATGGGCGCGGGCGATCGCCGCGACCATCTCGCGGCGCATCCCCAGCTTACCCAGACCGAACGGAGACGCGCTGAGGTTGACGATAATCTTCGCGCCCTTTGCGGCGAGACCGCCCAAAAGCTCCCGATCGTAAAGCGGCCGCGGCAGGTAGTCCTGGGTCCAGATATCTTCGCAAATCGTCACACCGACCCGGCGACCGGCGATGGCGAAGACTTCGCCACCCTGGCCGGGCTCGAAGTAACGATCTTCATCAAACACATCGTAGGTCGGCAGCAGCGTCTTGAAGCTCTTGCGAATCGGTTGGCCGCGCTCGAGCAGGGCGGCGGCGTTGAAAAATGGTTTCCCGTGACCTTCGTTTCGATCGACGTAACCAACGAGGAGCGGAACGGCGCCGATGCACCGGTGCAGGCGCTCGATTACCTCCAGATTTTGCGGGACAAAACGCGATTTGAAAACGAGGTCCTGCGGCGGGTAGCCGGTCGTGGCGAGTTCGGGCGCGAGGACCAGCTCCGCGCCGGCCGCCGCGAGTCGCTCGTAGGCGCCGAGGATTTTGTCAAAATTGCCGCGCAGATCGCCGACGATGGGATTGATCTGCGCGATGCCGATCCTCATGCTTCTTGCAGAGTTACCCGCGGGTCTGCCGCGGGCAACGACAGCTTTCAGGATCGGCTTAATGTCGAGAAAATCGCGGGCTCGTCTCGCTTGTAGCCGGCGTTGAGCGCGTCATCGGCACCTTCGACGAAGACCTTCGCCCATTGGATGAGGCAGGCCGCGAAGAAACCGGCAATCATGCAGATCAGGACTTTCTGCATAAAGGTCGCACGCATTGACCCTCTTGGAAGAGCAGAAGCGATGCCAGTAAGTGAGCTTCCTCTGGGCCGGGCCGGGCCCGATCCCAGCGATGGGCTAGGCGCCGGGAATACTCCCGCGCGCAAAACGCAGGGCTCGCGCCATCCAGACCAGTTCGTCGACGAATTTCTTCAGTCGTCCGGCATAGCTCGGATCAGTGATCCTGCCCGTCGCCGGATCGAACAACGTGCGAGCGTTGCCGAAGTAGACGTCCGAGAAGATCGCCACCAGCCCCAGCTCGCGCAGGACGGGCAGCAAATTCTCAATCATGCGCGCGCCGCCGAATGGCCCGGCCGAGACACCGCAAACGCCCGCAGCCTTGTGAATGTACTCCTTCAGGTTGGTATCGAGCACGTGCTTGAGCAGGCCGGGAAAGCTGTGGTTGTACTCGGGCACGACGAGGATCAGCCCATCGGCCCGTTCGACCGTGGCGGAAAACTTTGCGTCCTTTATCGCCTCGCCCGCGTCGTCGATCGGTAGTTGAATCTCCCGGATATCGATTAGTTCCGTTGTCATGTCAGGGCGCTGCGAGACTTCTTGAAAAACAAACCGCGCCGCGTGTTCGCTGGCGCGACCCTGGCGCGACGTGCCAAGAATGACGGGAAGAAAAACGGGAAGAGTGATCGATTCCATGAGGTTTTGTCGCTCAGACAAAGTGAATTCACAACGGCAAGGAAATCGATCGTGAGATTTCGAAGCCCCTGAGTTTTGCGCACCTATCGGGCGGCCCCAGATTCGAACTTGATCGCGCAATACTCCCGCCTCTTCCGCTGGCACGTGCTCCGCTATCTCGCGCAGCATCCCCTGCTCGCCGACGCTCAACGTTCTCACCGTCGCTCTCGGGGTGGCGCTTTATCTCGCGATCCAGATCGCCAACCACAGCGCCAACCGCGCCTTCGAGGCGAGCGTCGATGTCGTGGCTGGCAAGGCGCAGCTCGAAGTGAACGCACCTGCCGGCGATTTGCGTGACGAATTTTTCCCAAGGTCGCGCGGCAGAAAGGCGTCAGCGCGGCGACCCCCATCGTGCGGGGATTTGTCACGCTCCCGCAATTCCCAGGCGAATATCTCGACCTGCTCGGAATCGACATCCTGACCAATGCTCCCTTTCGCACCTTCGAGCTGACGGATTTCAAAGCCGGAGCAATTCGATCTCCAGCAGTGGTTGCGCGGACCGCGGGTGATCGCGGTGAGCGAAGAGCTGGCGCGCGCAGCACCATCTCCGCGCCGGCGATGAAATCGACGCCCAGATCAATGGCCGAACCATCCGCCTAACGATCGGTTTTCTCCTCCGAACCCGCGGGACGACGCGCCAATGCCAATCCGCACTTCGCGGCCATGGATATCGGTTGGGCCCAGGAATTACTCGGCCGGCGCGGCACGCTCGACTCGATCTCGCTTCGCCTGACGAAAAGGAGCGATCCGCAAAAGGTTGCCGCGGAATTGCGACGCGCGCCTGCCGCCGGATGTGACGGTCGCGCCGCCCGCCCAACGCGGCGAACAGGTGGAAAAAATGCTCGCCGGTTTTCAACTCAACCTCCAGGCGATGAGCCTGGTCTCGCTCCTCGTCGGGATGTTCCTGATTTACAACACGGTCGAGGCTTCGGTCATTCGCCGGCGCACGGAGATCGGGATTTTGCGTTCGTTAGGCGTAAGCCGGCGGGAGGTGCGCGCGCTTTTCCTGGGCGAGGCCGCAGTGCTCGGCGCGGTCGGGATCGTGCTCGGGATGGCAGGCGGTTATTTGCTCGCCCGCGCCTCGTCGGGACGGTGGCGGAGACGATCTCGTCGCTCTATGTCTTGCTCAGCGTGCGGGAGATGGTGGTCGCGCCGTGGATCTGGGCGAGCGCGTTGCTCCTCGGTCTCGTCTCGGTCCTGGCGGCCGCCTGGCTGCCGGCACGCGCCGCCGCCGCGATGGATCCGGTCGAGACGCTGCACCACGGCGCGCGGATCGAGAAGGCGGTCAAACTCTCACGCGGCTGGATTCTGGGCGGCGTGATCTCCCTCCTCCTCTGCGCTCGCCTTCTCGGTCCTCGCCTTGCGGACCGGCCCGCCCTGGCTTGGATTCGGCGCGGCCTTTTTTGTTCTCGCCGGTTTTTCTTCCTCGCGCCGGAACTGACGGCTCGTTTCAGTCGCTTGATGCGCGCGACCATTCGGGGCAAGATCGCGCCAGCTCTGGCAGCGCAAAATCTTGGCCGCACCTTGTTGCGCAATTCGGTCACGATCGCGTCCCTGGCTGCGGCGGTCGCGATGACGGTCGGCGTCGCGGTCATGGTGTTTTCGTTTCGGCAAACAGTCGGCGACTGGATCGGACAAACGCTCGTGGCCGATCTTTTCATCGGCCCGGCCGCGAACGAAATCGCCGGCCCCACTTCTTTTGTCCCGCCGGCCGCGATCGAATATCTGAAGAGGAATCCGCAGGTCGAAGAGGTCGATACCTATCGCGGCGTGGAGTTGCCGTTTCGCGATCAAACCATCGGCGTGGCGGTGATTACCGGACACAATCGGCGCAACCTTCGCTTCTTGCGCGGCAGCAACGACGAAATCATTCGCCGTTTTTACAGCGAGCAATGCGTTCTCATCTCGGAAAGTTTCGCGCGCCGCTTCCATGTCGCGGAAGGCGAGACGCTGCAGGTTGCCGACGCCGGAAGGGACGAAGGATTTTCCGATCGCCGGGGTTTTCTACGATTACACGAGCGACCAGGGCATCGTCTTTCTGAGCGCGAAGAATTTCCAAAAATTCTGGCACGACGATCGCGTCAACAGCATCGCGCTTTACCTGAAACCAAAGGCGGAGCCCGAGGCAGGTCGCGCAGGATTTTCGCGAGCACTTTAGCCGAAGCGGCGAATTCTCGATCTACTCGAATCGCCTGCTTCGCACCCGCATCTTCGAGATTTTCGATCAGACGTTTGCGGTCACCTACGTTCTGCGCACGATCGCGGTGCTCGTGGCGGTCATCGGGATTTTTCTCGGCCTAACGACGCTGGTAACGGAACGCTCGCGCGAGCTCGGCGTGCTGCGTTCGATCGGGGCCTCGGCAGGGCAGATCCGGCGGCTGCTGCTTTGGGAAAGCGGCATGATCGGTTTGCTCGCCAGCGTGCTCGGGGTGGCTTCGGGACTTTGCCTCGCGCTCGTGCTGACCGGCGTGATCAATCGCGCCTTCTTCGGCTGGACGATTCAGCTCGCCTTCCCCTGGTGGTCGCTGGCCTGGACGCCGCTCTGGATCATCGCGGCCGCGATCGTGGCGGGATGGATTCCGGCCTGGCGAGCGGGACGGCTGGACATTGCGGAGGCGGTGAGGAGCGAATGAGGCGAATTGCAAATTTCAGATTTCGGATTCCGGGCTGGTTCGCGGCCCTGGCGATTTGTTGCGTGGCGGCGGATTGGAGAGTAGCCGAGCCGGGATGGCAATACGAGTTTCCGCGCGATCATCATGCGCACCCGGATTTCAAGACCGAGTGGTGGTATTTCACCGGCAACCTGACGAATGAGAGCGGTCGCCGTTTCGGTTATGAGCTGACTTTTTTTCGCCAGGGGATTCGGCCGCCCGCCGAGCGCGCCGGGACGACTTCGCGCTTCATCGTTGATGATTTGAAGTTTGCCCATTTCACGGTCACGGACGCCGCGGGGAAGAAGTTTCTTTTTCACGACAAGGCGAGTCGCGGCAGCTTCGGCGATGCGGGGTTCGATGAGGGCGATCGCCTCGCCTGGATCGAGGGGTGGACTCTGCGGATGAAGAGTGATGGCTCCTTCGATCTCGCGGCGAAGGCGGCGGACGCGCGAGATCCAACTGCATCTGGTTCCGCAAAAGCAGCCCGTGATTCACGGCGAGGACGGGATCAGCCGGAAAGCGAAAGGTGCGGGCCACGCTTCGCACTATTACTCGATCACGCGCCTTGCGAACTTCCGGCGAGCTGCGGGTGCGGAAAGAAGAGTTCCGCGTCAGCGGGGAAAGCTGGTTCGATCACGAGTGGGCAACCAACCAGCTCGCGCCCGGCCAGGCGGGCTGGAACTGGGTCTCGGCGCAGTTTGACGACGGGAGCGAGCTGATGCTTTACCAGATGCGCCTAACGAATGGCGCGATCGATCCGATCTCGAGCGGGACGCTGGTGCGCGCCGATGGCACCTCGCTCTCGCTGACGAGCGCGGATTTTCAGATGACGCCGGAGCGTTTCTGGCGGAGCCGGGCGACGAAGGCGAATTACCCGATTGGCTGGCGAGTCGTGATTCCAAAGGAGCAACTCGATTTCCGGATCCAACCGGTGCTGACGGACCAGGAGCTGGTCTTTAGCCCTTTGGTTTATTGGGAGGGAGCTTTTGATCTAAGCGGGACCCGCGGAGACAGACCGATCGGCGGTCGCGGCTATCTCGAGTTGACCGGATATGCGTCGCCGCTGCAGGAACTAAATCGCTAAATCGTGAAGGTGGCCGCGCTGCAACGCATTAACTCTTCAACGGATCCCAACCCTACGCCTGGGTATGCCGCGCAAAATGCACTTCCACGCCCTTGGGCAGGAGGCGTTTGCGGCCGCGCTGACGACGCCGGGCGAGAGTGGCGCGACCGCCCTTGGTGCTCATGCGCGCGCGGAAACCGTGCTGCTGTTTCCGGGTTCGCTTGGATCGCTGTAAGGTGCGCTTCATAGAGGAAATTCCCGCTGCCGGGCGTTGAAAGAGCCGCTACATTAGGGGCGCGGGCCGGTTTGTCAACGCGAGGTGAAGATAACCGCATT
The DNA here is from genome assembly GCA_963738045.1 of uncultured Verrucomicrobiae bacterium. Classification (GTDB taxonomy): domain Bacteria; phylum Verrucomicrobiota; class Verrucomicrobiia; order Chthoniobacterales; family UBA10450; genus Palsa-1392. The sequence goes on from CAVTUX010000005.1 coordinate 537,995, forward strand.
GCCATGGGGGTCGATTATGGAATAACCATCTGCGATGAGCGACGTGGTCATCGAACCGGCAATTTCGGAAGACCTCGACGAGCTTTCGAGTCTCCTCGGCGAACTCTTTAGCGAGGAGAGCGATTTCCGCCCGGACAAGAACAAGCAACTACGCGGGCTGCGGCTCATTTTTGAGCAGCCTAATCGCGGGCGCGTCTTCGTGCTGCGCCGCGATCGCGCGATCGTGGGAATGATCAACCTGCTCTTCACCATCAGCACGGCGGAAGGGGGCTTCGTCATCCTGCTCGAGGATCTCGTCATCCATAAGGAATTCCGCGGCCATGGCTATGGCTCGATGCTGCTCGATTACGCCATCGAATTTGCGAAGCAGAAAAATTTCCGGCGCATCACCCTGCTGACGGACCGGCCGGAATTGCGCTCGCAAAATTTCTTCCGCAAACACGGCTTCTACGAATCGCCGATGCTGCCCATGCGCTTGTTGTTGCCCAAGCACGACGAACTCAATGAGTCCCCGCTCTGAACCGCCCCGTGCCGGGTTTGCGGCAGGAATTTAGCTGGCAAACCCGCAGGAACGAGGATGCGGCCGCCGTTATTAGTTGCGGACGCAGCCACGACGGTACGGCGATCGCGATTAATCGCCTGATCGGCTAATGCAGCCGGCTAAGGTCCGCGCTATCTTTGATGATGCCGACACAAGGAGGTTCGATTCGACTTTTCCGGATCGCGGGAATCGAAGTCTTTCTGCACTGGTCGTGGTTCCTGGTCGCGATCTACGAAGTGCAGATTTGGCGCTCGATGTTTTCGTCGCCAGTCTGGGCCGCCCTGCTTTATCTCGGCTTGTTCGTTCTCGTCACGATGCACGAATTCGGTCACGCCCTCGCCTGCCGTCAGGTCGGGGGACGGGCGGACCGTATCGTTCTCTGGCCGCTGGGCGGAATCGCCTTCGTTAATCCGCCCCAGCGCGCTGGCGCCATGCTCTGGAGCATTGCGGCCGGCCCGCTCGTGAATGTTCTCCTCGCACCCATCCTGACTTTCATCCTGCATACCGCCGTCCGCGCCGGATTAGTGAACACAAACCCCGACGCCTATCTCGTTCTCCTTTGGATTTGGCGGATCAACCTTGGTCTGCTTCTCTTTAATCTCCTGCCGATTTATCCCCTGGACGGCGGCCAGATTTTGCGGGCCATACTCTGGTTTCCGTTGGGGCAAATCCGCAGCCTCTTCATTGCCACGGCGGTAGGTTTTGCTGGCGGCGGGGCGCTCGTCCTGATCGCGATCTGGCAGCAATCGATCTGGATCGGGATCATGGCCTTCTTCCTCCTGAGCCAGGCGGTAGTCGGCTGGCGGCAGGCGCAGTATCTAAAAATGGAAGCACGGGCGATGCGGGATGAGGTGGGTCTACCGGCGCAAAAAACCGTGTTGTAGAAGGTTCGCTCCGCGAAGCGGGAGGGAAAATATTCGCCCGCAGTTTACGCATAGAGCCGTCCCGTTTCCGTGGCCCCGAGGGGCAGCATCCGCCGAACGCCCTAACGATACTCCGTCTCCATCCAGCTCGTCAGCTGCGGGAGCAACCGCGTCTTAAACTCGGCACGAAAACCAATTTCATCAACCGCCTTGGCGACCGATTTCCCGGCCGACTCGGGCAGGTTGGTCCTGGCGTATTTCTCCAACATCTCCGCGTCTTTCGGCTCGGAGAAAAAGGTAAAAAGCCCAGGAGCAAAACTGTTGACGCTCAAGGCATCCTGTTTCGCGAGCAGCTCTTTCATGTGTTCGCGGGCGTAGTCCCAGACCAGGTCGGGATGCTCGCCGTAACGGGCGACAAACGGTAAAAGGTAGGCCGCGCGACTGGTTGGCAACTCGTCGGTGAGAGCAATGGCCAGCGTGCGCGAGGCGAGATGCGGATCGATCGCGCTCGCCAGAGCCTCATAGTAATTCTGCTTCTCTTCCGTGCTGGTGGTTTTCAGACCGAGCCTGTGCAATTTCTCCCACGTCTGGGAGTCCGCATAGCGGCCGACGACGCCGAGGATGGCGGGGCGCAAATCTGGTGGGATCGCACTGGGATCGGAAAGGAACCGATCAAACCGCGAGCGGCAACCCGCGATCACATCAGAGTCATTGAGAAACCCGAGGCCGCGAATCAGCGATCCGCGCAGCACCGAACGCGGGAAGGGTTCGCCCGCTTTCGGTTCCCAGCCGACGCGATCAAAAGCCGGTCGCAAAAGCGCGCGCGCGAATTGCTGAAAACGCGACCGCAGCGGATTGCCGGCCAGGAGGCGGTTGATGAAAGTAAAGGTATCAATGACCTGGTCGTAAACTCCCAGCTGATCATCCTTCAGCAACTGGTTAACGAGCGTGAGATAATGCGCCAGTGGCTCGCGGTCGGCCTCCACCAGCGCCCACGCGTCAGTGAGCAAATTCACCCGGTCCGCCTCCGACAAGCGGTCAGTATGCGCGAGCAATAACTTCCATGAGGCGTCATCATACTCGACCCGATAGTAGCCGGTGTCGCCGACGTTGAACTTGATCGAGCGATCCCTCGCCACCTCGTTAGGCAAATCCGCCGCCGGCGCGCGCAGAAGAAAACCGTTTGTCGCAGGCTGCCCTTCCGTCAAGTAGGTAAGCGGGACCTGCCATTGCAGGGTCGGTGGATTTGGGAAATGCACCGTAAAACGTTCCTGCGATAGCTTGATCGTGCTCCCCTCGCGTTTGACTTTGACGAGCGGAAACCCGGGCTGCTCCGTCCAGCCGGGCGCCAGTTCTCCGACCGGCTTGCCCGAGACCTCCGTCAACGCCTCCCAGAGATCGGCCGTCGTCGTGTTCGAATATTTATGGGCCGCGATATATTTGCGGATGCCGTCGCGGAAAACATTTTCGCCCAGAAAACCCTCCAGCATGCGAATGATCGACTGCCCCTTGCGGTAGGCGATTTCGTCGAAGGCGCTACCGGCTTGTGCCTCGGTCGTGACCGGCTGTTGCACCGGATGGGTGGTCGAGCGTGCGTCAGCCTGCATTGCGGTGTCCTTTGGAAAACCGACGCGCCGGGTCGGATCGCGCGAGACGTTACGCCGCAGCCATTCGTTCCACTCCGGGTTGAAATGATCGGTGCACTTCGATCCCATCCACGAAGCGAAGCCTTCGTTCAGCCAAATATTATCCCACCACGCCATCGTGACGAGATCGCCAAACCACTGATGCGCCATCTCGTGCGCAACGACGGCGAAAATGTTCTGCTTCGTCGCCGTCGAAGAATTCTGCGGATCAAAGAGAAGAACCGCTTCGTAATAAGTGATGCCGCCCCAGTTTTCCATCGCACCGCCGAAACCGCCCGGGATCGCGATCAGGTCGAGCTTGGGCAGCGGATAAGGGATGCCGAAATATTGGTTGTAGTAGTGGAGAATCTTCGCCTCGCTCTCGAGCGCATAACGACCCATCTCCGCCTTCCCCTTCGTCGCGATGACACGAAGTTTTACTCCATCCTGCTCACTTTCGATCGTGTCGAACTCGCCGGCGCAGAGGACGACCAGATAGCTCGACATCGAGGGCGTGAGGGCGAATCGCACTTCCTTGCCGCTCTCGATTTCCTTTTCTTCCTCGATCGGCATGTTGGAGACAGCCATGAAATTCTTTGGCACGACCACGGTGAGTTGAAACCGCGCGCGAAAAATCGGCTCATCCCAGCAGGGAAACATGCGACGCGCGTCGGTCGCTTCGAATTGCGTCCCGAGCATGATTTTCTTTTCGTTCGTCCCCTGCTCGTGATAGCGGGCGTAGAAGAGGCCCTGGCCTTGCGGATTGATTTTCCCGCTGAACTTGAGCGCGAGCTCATGTTCGCCAGCCGGTAATTCGTTAGGCAAATTCAGGGTTAGCGTCTGCTCTCCGGCATTGAGCTCGATTGCCTTCTTCGGGAGCGGTTTCCCGTCAACCGCAGCGGAGGCGATCTCCATCTCGAGAGCGTTGAGGACAAGCTTCGTGACCGGCTTGTCGACTTTCAGCTTGACCGTTTCCGAGCCGGCAAACGTGAGCGTGTCGAGGTTCGGCTCGATCCGGATCGCGTACTCGCGTGGCCGGACTTCCTTCGGCAACTTTCCGGGCGTGATGGCGAAATCGAATTTGGATTCAGCGTGCACGCGAGAGAAGGCGAGAAGGAAAAGAAAAGCAAGAGCGAAAAAACGCATGGAGCATTTAATGCCGCCGGGGACACTCCGCAATTCGCTGGAGTCGCGCGTCTTGCCTGACTTGGCGGGCAACCTTCCCGATTATCCGAAGGCAGCGACGGGCCCGAAGCAATTGTCGGGCGGGTGCTTCGCCTGCCTCGATCTAATAAACTGGGCAACCGGCGCGGTCGCCCTGCAATTCTGCGGGCAACCCTCCGCAATTCGCGTGGAGGGACACCCTTGGTGGCACCCGGGTTTCAGAAACGGGGACGGGACGGCGCCCTGGCTCCATCGTTAGGCAACTACTGCACGACGAGGACGAGCAGCAATTGTCCCGCGCCGATCTCCGGGCCCTTGATCACGAGCGGGCTGCTCTTGCTCAAGCTCGCATCCGTTTCCAGCAACACCTGCCGGTCCTGGAAGAGCTGAAGATTCAGCCGGTACCCGTCGCGAGACGCGCCACGCGCATCGACATGGAGCGAGAAATGTTTACTCGCGGCCAGCCAGTTCTCTTCCCCGCTGCGCAACGTTTTGCGCGACTGGCCGATCAACTCAAACTGATTGTAGCCGAAAGTGCGCTCGAGCGTTCTCGTCAGGCGATGCATTTCCGGCGGTGGCGGCGCGGGATGTTTGGCATTCGTCGCCACGACCAGTCCGCTCCAGACGTTCTCGCCGGCAAGCGCGCCCGGGAGGAATGCGCCCGAAATTGCGAACAGCAAGACGAAGAGTCGAACGCGCATCAGCTATTTCGCGGCATACTCGGCAGGCAAGGATTTCAGACCGTCCACCCAGAGCACGGTGACCTGGTCCTGCTTCGTCTGGAAAATTGAAACCGTCGCGTAGGGACTCACGTTTGGATCGACCCGGGCGTTCAAAATCTGAGTCAGATACTGCGACCGATCCGGCGCCGGCGGCTGGCGCATGACAAAAAAGGCGCAGATGAGAAAAATCGCAAGGGAGGTCGCGCCCGTCCAAAGCAGGCGGCGAATCGTCCACCAGCTTTCGCGCGCCTCCGCGGCCACGCGCGCGGCCGCCGGTTGCTTTGCTTCGGAGGCGATCCGGTCGAGCAATTGGCGCTGGAAAAATTCCTCGTTGCCCATCGCATGCAGCTGGAGCTGTTCGCGCAAAAGAGCCCCGAGTTTGTGCGCCTGCTGCTTTTCCGCCTCCGCGGCGGCCCGATCGTCGAGGGACGCTTCGAACTCGGCGCGCTCGGCCTCGCTCAGTTCGTCATCAACCCAGGCGGTCCACTTTTCCTCAAACGTTTTCATAAACATCTCGCAGCAAACCCTGCAGTTTTTTACGCGCGTAGAACAGGCGCGACATGACCGTGCCGATGGAGCAGCCTAACGACTCTGCGATTTCATGATACTGCATATTCTCAATTTCCTTCATCAAAATAACGGCCCGATGCTCCGGCGAAAGCTGCGCGATCGCCGCTTCAATTCGGTTGTGAATTTCCTCGTGTTCCATCCGCTCGTGCGGGAGCGGGTCAGCGTGCGGCACCGTGCGCGATGCGGGATCGATTTCCTTCAATTGGATCGCGTCGTCGAATTCCGCGCCGGCACCTTTCACCTGCTTTTTGCGCAGCCAATCGATCGTCACGTTCATAACGATGCGATAGATCCAAGTATAGAAGGACGATTGCCCGCGAAAGCGCGCAATCGATTTCCACGCCTTGAGGAAGCTGTCCTGCGCAAGATCCCAGGCATCCTGCTCGTTATGCACCATGTTGTAAATCATGCCGAAGACGCGGTTGCGAAAGCGGCTAACGAGTTCATCGAAAGCCCCGGTGTCGCCCGCCTGCGCATTGCGCACGAGGTCAAGCTCCGGGACATCGGCTTGAGCCGCAGTCGCTTCCGTCTTCATTTTGGACGGCTGCGCCACCGATTCATTCAACGGCTAAAGGCTGCCGTAACGGCGCAGCCATTCGCCTCGGAATTCACCCATGAGCAGGATGATTCCATCGCGGACCTGGAAGATCCGCTGTTTAAGCGCCGAATGCTGCGCGCGGGTGATCGATTTCTCGGCAACGAGCTGGGCCGAGGCGTCCATCGCCACGGTGATGGCTTTGAGCGAGCGTTTGAGATAGGCAATCGTCATCCCGAGTTCCTCAGCCTCTTCGTCGCTCAAAGCAGCAGCAAGTTTCGCGGCGGCGAGCGCGGTGTGCGTTGCCAGTTTGACGGCTGCGGGATCATTCTGTAGCGCTGGAGCGGACTCAAAAAGCTGATCGATCCAGATCGTGAGGGTAAAAGCCGCGCGATAGAGTACGTGCTGCTCGAAGCTTTCTGCGTCCGCCTGCTGGAAGCTGGAGCTGTCGTCGCCTTCCCCGGCTTCATCGAGGAAGGAATCTCCCTCCTCGTCCCAATCTTCAGCGCTTTTCTCGTTGAGATGGCACCAACCCATCTCGCGCGCCACGATCTCGTCGCGCTGCGGATCGTCGATGTATTTCTCGAGGAGCTCCATGTATTTCTCCGTCTTCTGATCCTGCTGCTGGAGAAAGCGCTCCCAATCGTACTCATCCCAAGCGCGCTCTGAATCGTGCTCGGCCATGGTTTTATTTAGGCCAGCTTGAGAAGCCGCGCAAAAAAGATTTGCGCACTGTGACTTCGATAGCGCCGAGGCGCGGCCCCGCTGCTTTGACCGCGCAGTCACTTCTCCACTAAACTCAGCCATGCCTGCGAGCGAGAACGACCCGGATGAACAGTTCTATCGCGATACGGAAGCGATCGCGTTTCCAAAGATCGACGATCGCCAGCTCGCGCTTCTAGAGCCACTTGGAGAACGCAGGATATTGCGGCGCGGTGAGATGATTTTCAAAGCCGGTCAGCGCGATCTTGGCCTGACGGTAGTGCTGCAGGGCGAGATTGAGGTTTTCGAGAAACGCGAAGAGACCGAGCAAATCATTGGTACTCCAGGCGAACGCGACTTCGTCGGCGACGTCTCCATGCTCCAGGGCACTTCGGCCCTGGCCAGCGCGCGGGTAAAGTCCGATCAGGTGGAGATCTTGCATATCCCGGCTGCCGAGTTCCGGCGCGCGCTGGCCGAGTTGCCCGGCGTCTCGGAACCGCTTGTGAATGCCTTCATCATGCGGCGGCGACGCCTGATGCGTGATCGCGAATTTGCGGGCCTACGCGTGATCGCGCGGCGCGATTCCCGGGAGGGACATCAGCTGCATGATTTCCTGACCAAGAATCACGTCCCCCATCGCCTGATTGAATTCGAAGGCGAAGCGGGGCAGGCGCTGGCGGACCGTTTTAACCTAACGAGTCGCGATTTGCCGGCCCTCATCACCGCAACCGGCGCGCCCTTGCGCAGACCTTCCCTGCGCGAGGTTGCACAAATCGCGGGCCTGCTGCGTCCGCTGGCAACCGAAGACGACGAAGAGATCCGCTGCGACCTAACCATCGTTGGTGCGGGACCGGCCGGCTTGGCGGCCGCCGTTTATGCGGGTTCGGAAGGTCTTAAGACGGTCGTGCTCGAAAGCTACGCGCCGGGGGGGCAGGCCGGCTCGTCCTCTTTGATTGAGAATTTCTTTGGATTCCCCACCGGGATCAGCGGAGGGGACCTCACCTATCTCGCGCAGCTCCAGGCTTATCGCTTCGGCGCGAGATTCTCCACCCCGGCGCAGGCGCTCTCCATCACGCTGCACGAGAATGAAGAATATCGCGCCTGTCTGCAAATAGAGGGTTGCAACGCCAGCCTGCACTCCAGGTGCGTGCTGATCGCCACTGGCGCGGATTACCGCCGCATCGAAGCCGAGGGTCGCGAAGAATTCGAAGGCTCGGGCGTTTACTACGCTGCCACCGCGCTCGAAGGACAACTCTGCCGTGGCGCCACAGTGATCGTCGCCGGGGCCGGCAATTCCGCCGGGCAGGCAGCGATGTACCTCTCCGAGGGCGCGGCAAGGGTGCTCCTCGTCGTGAGGGGAGACGATCTCGCGAAGAGCATGTCGCGTTACCTCTCGCGCCGGGTCGAGACGAAAGAAAACATCGAGATCCTTTACCATACCGAGATCCGCGCGATGCGCGGCGGGAAAATGCTGGAGGCGGTCGAGATCGAGAACACTCAAACGGGCGAACGCCGAACCGTTGAGACACCGGCCGTGTTTTCCATGATCGGTGCGAAACCCTGCACCAATTGGTTGCCGCCAGAGATCGAGTGCGACGCGAAGGGTTTCATCAAGACTGGCGCGGCGGTTGCCAACGCGCCGGCCTGGCGAAGGAGCAAGCGTGCTCCGGGTCCGCTCGAAACCAGCATGCCCGGAATTTTCGCGGCGGGCGACGTGCGCTCCGGCTCCGTCAAGCGCTGCGCCGCCGCGGTGGGCGAAGGTGGCATGGCCATTGCCGGCGTGCACGAAGCGATGGCGGAATCTGCCTAACGAGGTCAGGCGATTGCCTGCTCACGTTCCGCGCGCCCGGTTTGCAGGCGCAATTGACCGCAAGCGGCCGCGATATCGTGGCCTTTTTCCCGCCGCAAGGTGGCGACGGCGCCACGCTCGCGCAAAATGTGCAGGAACGTTTCCTGGCGGTTCCGCGAGGGCCGCGACCACTCGAGACCTTCGACGGTGTTGTAGGGGATGAGGTTGATCTTAGCCGAGAGGCGCAGCGCGTGCCGGGCCAGTTTGTGCGCCTGCTCGTCGCTGTCGTTCACACCGGCGATGAGAATGTATTCAAACATTAGGCGCTTTTTTTGCGCCACGTATTGATCGCAGGCCTCGAGCAGTGTCGCCAGATTGTACTTGCGGTTCACCGGCATGATGCGGTTGCGCACTTCGTCGGTCGCTCCGTGGAGGGAGATGGCGAGACGAAACTGGGTCGGTTCGTCGGCGAGTTTGCGGATTTGTGGCGCGAGTCCGCTGGTGGAGATCGTGATGTGGCGCGCACCGATCCCAAGACCCCACGGTGCGTTAATGATACGGATGGCGCGCAACAGATTTGAGAGGTTGGCCAGCGGTTCGCCCATCCCCATGAAAACGATGTTGTCGATCTTCTCCCCGCTCTCCTGTTCGATCGCGAGCAGTTGATCGACGATCTCGCTTGCTTCCAGGTTACGCGAAAATCCCTCAAGGCCGCTCGCGCAGAATTTGCAACCGTAAGCGCAGCCGACCTGCGTCGAGACGCACGCGGTGCGGCGATCCGAAGTCTCGCCGTAAAGCGCGGGCGACGCCGGAATGAGAACCGATTCGATCAGGCTGCCGTCCTCAAGTCGGAAGAGAAACTTGCGCGTCGTGTCCCTCGAACCGAGCACGCGCACCACTTCCGGCCTAACGAGACCGAATTCCTCCGCCAGTCGCGCGCGGGTTGCGGCCGGCAGATCGGTCATGGCCTCGAGGGAAGCGGCGCGTTTCTTGTAAAGCCAGTCGACGACTTGCTGCGCCCGGTAAGAAGGTTCGCCCTGGTCCGCGAAATGCCGGGCAAGCTCATCGAGTGTCAGCGACCTAATCGAGGGCTTTGCCACCGGCGAAGGTAGCGGCGTCGTGCATGCCTGTCATCCCGGGCGCTTCCCGCTTACTTTCTCGCCACCAGAATGCCGTCGGGTTGATCCTTGGTATTGGGTTGGTCGATCTCAATCGCGTAGCCGTTCGCGCGAAGAAGCTCGCTGCAATCCTCGTGCAGCGTCAGGCCCCGCGCCCAGCCGTGGGTTCCAATAAGGAATGTTTTCACCGCGCCCGTTCTCATGCTCTCGGTGCCGCCCTTCAACACTTCTACTTCGAGGCCTTGCACATCCATTTGCAGAAGATCAATCGGTTGGCCAAGCCGCCTGACGAAAGTGTCGAGCGTGATGGTTGGGATGGTCAGGACGACGTTCTTTGGCTTGCGCAGACCGATCGATTCAAGGAACTGCTTCCAGCGCGTGCTCAGTGACACTTTCTTTTTCTCCCCACCCGCCGCGAGGCGACTGCTGTAGCCGCGGTCCATGAAGGTCTCGCTCCCTGCGGAGGAGGTCAGGCCTTCGGGATGAATGACGAAGTCGTCAATCGTCAGGCCGTTCAGGAGGAGGTTTTCGCGCAGAAAACTTCGATGTCGCTCCAGCGGCTCGACCCCATAAATTATCAGACGCGGAGCAAGCCGGCGCGCGAGGATGAGATAGTACCCGATGGCGGCACCGACATCGACGAAGCAGCCATCGGGCGGCAGGCGCCGGATGAGTTCGACGAAAATCTCCTCTTCTTCGGCTTCGTGTACGTTGCGTTTCCGGTAGCGCTCCCGTTGCTCATCGAGAAGCTGGTCCTCATAGACGCGGACGCCGTTATCGAAGGTGTGGATGGCCCGCTCCATTGGCAGCCGAAGCTAACATGTGCGTTGGAAGGGCGCGATGCCGAACGACTCTGCTCACCCGCCAGATCATTCCATGCTCGTCCGCGTCCTGGCGGAACCAAGAGTCGTCCCGAGGCCGAAACCAAGCAACAGCCTGGGAAAAAAGGGGAGAACCAGGCGCGGCTTACCTGGCAAAGATTACCGAGCTCTTCTTCTTCGCGCTCGCCACCTGGGCCTCGCCCCTGCGCTCGTTAATCACAAAGGTGTTGTTGTCGCCGTAGCGCGCCCACGGGCCGTGCGGCACTTCGCTGAAGTCGACAAATTTCCAGTCGGTCACGTCCGTTTCCTGGAGGCCGAGGTAGTCCCGGACCGCCGGCGAAACGTCGAGCCCGGCGCCACGATTGAGATTCGGTTTCGGTCGCTCATTTCCAAAGACGTATTCCCAGTGATCGGTGCGGAATGGCCCCGCGTCTTCCCATTGTGCATAGACGACGCGGTTTCCCTTGCGAATCTCGACCCAGTGGTCCTTGCAAACCGAGACGCCGGGCCCGCGATAGGCTTCCTTGAACCACGGCACGACTCGCGGCGCTTCCGGTCGATGGCCTTCGCGTGATTTGTCGTTGTAGGGCAGCGCACAGTAAAACGGATTCTGCCGCGGTGTAAAATTGACCGGGATGTAATTGCTGCGGCGGGCGCGATTCGGGTCGTCGTAACCGCCGTAGTTTTTCGCCCATGACTTGTCCCAGCTGCTGGCGTGATTTGGCACCGGATTGTGGCCAGAGGGATTTTCGCCAATCCAAAAAATGGTCGTCACGATGTCCTTCTTCCACGGAAAGCGATCGCTGCCTTTATCGGAACCGAAGAGACTGTTAGGCGGGGTGTAGCCGATCGGGTCGACCTTGAGAAGCACATCCTTGTTCAGGCGATTCTGGTCTTTGTTCAGTTGAATTTTTTTGCCCGGCACCTGCGCCGATGCCGAGGGCGCAAGGCAGGCCGAGAGGGACGACAACAAAACGGCAATGGTGTGAGTAAATTTTCCTGGTTTCATCGTAAGCGTAACTCCAGCAAATGACTGGAGAAGGGGCGCACCACTAAGATTCGGTCAGCAGACCGGAAATGCGCGTGTTATGAAGTGGCGGACCCTAGCACGACATCGTGCGCGATCAACTCCGCGGGCCGAGAAATTTTCCAGGATTTAGAATATCGTTGGGATCGAGCGCCCGTTTTAGACGCGCGTGAACAGCACGGGCGACCTCGCTAGTCGCTTCCGGCCACCAACGGGCTTTGGCGAGCCCAATGCCGTGCTCACCGGTGATAACCCCGTCCCAGGCAAGCACCTGTGCAAACAATTCATCGAGAGCGCGCTCGACGCGATCGCGCACCACGGCCTCGTCATAATTCGCGACCATGATATTGACGTGAATGTTCCCGTCGCCGGCATGCCCGAAGGTCGCGACTGGAAAACCATGACGCGCCTGGAGTTGAGCGGCGAACTCGACCAGCTCGACCAGCCGACTGCGCGGAACGACGATGTCCTGGTTGAGTTTGGTCAGGCCTGTGGCGCGAAGCGAGTTGCTGAATTCCCGTCGCAGGGCCCACAATTTCTCCGAGTCTTCTTCGGTCGTCGCAAGCGAGAGGTAATTCGGCTGCCTGCTGGCAAGCAGGGCCTTCAGCGCAGCCGCGTCGCTCGAAACACTCTCCGGCCGCCCGTCGAGATCTACGAGCAAGTGTGCGTTGCCTTCCGGAACGATTCCGGCGCCGGCATCCCGCCGTGCGGCTTCAAGGGTAAATTGATCCGCGATCTCGAGAGCGGAAGGCAGAAAACCCGCGGCGAAAATCGCCTGCACCGCCGCTGCGGCCTGCGGCATGGTCGCGAAAGCCGCGGAAAAGGTGGCGCGCGCCGGTGGCAATGGCAGAAGGCGCAGAGTGATTTCGGTCACCACGCCTAGCAATCCCTCCGAGCCGACAAACAACCCGATCAGGTCGAAGCCCGTCTTGTTTTTGTGCACCCGTCCTCCGGTGCGCAGTACTTCCCCGCTTGCCAACACCACCTCGAGACCGATGACGTAATGGCGAGTCACACCATACTTGAGGCAACGCGGACCACCGGCGTTGGTGGCAACATTTCCGCCGATGCTGCAGTCGTGCAGGCTGGCCGGGTCGGGCGGATAGAACAGCTTACGGGCCCGAACCGTGGCCTGTAGCTCGCCGGTGATCACGCCCGGTTCCACGATCGCAACCGCATCGTCGAAATGGATTTCCTTGATCCGGTTCATCCGCGCGAGGGAAAGCGCGATCCCACCGTGCGTCGGCACGCAGCCACCGACATAGCCGTAGCCCGCTCCGCGCGCCGTGACCGCAATCTTGTTGGCCGAGGCAAACTGCAACAGCCGGCTCACCTGCTCGGTGTTTTGGGCAAAAACCACAACGTCGGGCGTGCGACTGACAAACCATTTGTCGCCGCTGTGCGCGCCAAGCGTCACTTCGTCATCAGACACCTGCTCGGCGCCGAGCAGAGTGCGCAGTTCAGTGGCGAGGTTCATCATTCCACCATAGTCGGTGGCTCGATCACTTCCACGCGCGTTCCGATTTCGGCCCCATCGAAGAAATGTTCCGCCATCGCTGCCGGCAGGCGCACGCAACCGTGCGACGCGCGAAGGCGCGGGACGAATCCGACGTGCATTCCATAGCCAACCGTCGGGAGAATATATTCGGCCGCCGCGATAACTGCGGCATCGCCCTGACCTGCGCAAACGCTTTTCGCCGGGGATTTGCAGAAATGAGGTTCTGGAAATCGTTCGTGAATCGGAATACAACTCCCTGCGCATGGATTCGGAGCCGATCGTTCAGAGCATCAGTTCAAGCAGTGGAAGGCGGATCAAAGTTCCCGTCGTAACGGTGGAGGACTTTTTCAACCAGCATGACAAGGGGCTGCAGCTGAAACAAGAAGGGGCCCGCATCGGATTCGATCGTCGCATCCGCGAACCAACCATCAATCGCCCCGGCCTGGCTCTGGCCGGGTTCTACACTTATTTCGCGGAGAAACGCGTCCAGGTGCTCGGAGCCGCTGAGCAATCCTATCTCGAGAGCCTGACCAAGCCGCAACGGCACCGGCGTTTTCGGGCCCTCTGCGAGCAAAAGATCCCTTGTCTCGTCTTCTCGCGCGGTTTCCATCTCGCGCCCGACTTGCTGGCGATCGCGGAAGCGGCAGGCGTGGCGGTTTTCCGCACGCCGATGATTACGATGAAATTCATTAATGCGGCCACGATCGCGCTGGAGTTCGATTTTTCGCCGACCGTGACCGAGTTCGGCAGCATGGTCGACATCCTCGGCATTGGCGTGCTGATTCGAGGCGCCAGCGGCGTGGGCAAGAGTGAGTGCGTCCTGGGCTTGATCGAGCGCGGCTACAGCCTGGTTTCCGACGACGTGACCCGGATCAAATCTTTCGAAGGACGCGAGCTAATGGCGACTGCGCCGGATCTGACGCGCTACCACATGGAGGTGCGTGGCATCGGCATTATTAACGTGGTCTCCGTCTTCGGAATCGGCGCGATCCGCACCGAGAAGCGGCTGGACTTGGTGGTGACGTTAAAAGATTGGCATGAATTGGAAGAAGTGGATAGAATCGGGCTCGACCGCGAGCTTTACGAGATTCTCAAGATCCAGATCCCGCACATCACGATTCCGGTGCGCCCGGGACGGGATATCGCGCGATTGATCGAGGTAGCAGCGATGGATCAGAAGCTGAAGGACCTGGGGGTGAGTGGCGCGCTGGAATTTAACGAAAAGTTACTCGGTCGAATGGAGACAAAAGGCTAAATGGGATTACTAAATCGACGCTCGACGACAGACGCGAACGAGAAGGCGGAGAAAGAGATGACCATCATCAATCGACTCGGTCTCCATGCTCGCCCCGCGGCCATGTTTGTCCGCGTCGCGAGCCGTCACCGCTGCGAGGTCTGGGTGGCGAAGGAAGATGAAGAGATCAACGGCAAGAGCATCATGGGCCTGATGATGCTCGCGGCTGGCCAAGGTTCGAAGTTGCGCGTGCGCGCGGAAGGCCCGGACGCCGCGCACGCGCTCCAGGAAATTGAGCAATTAATTCAGTCGCGCTTCAACGAAGAATAGTTGACGCTCCGGGTAATCTGAAACCGGAATGAGCGGCAATCGCGGCCACCAGGAAAAGCGTTACGAGGGAGTGTCCGCCTCCCCGGGAATTGCGCACGCACCTTTGCATGTCTTCACGATCGAGACGGACGATGTCGTGCGCTATCAAATCGACCCGGCGCACGTCCCGGACGAAATCGCGCGCTTCGAGAGCGCGCTCATTCAGACGCGGGCGCAAATCCTCGAGATGCAGCAACAGATCGCGGAAGCGATCGGCGCGAAGGACGCGGGCATTTTCGATGCGCACCTCCTTGTGGTCGAGGATCAGACGTTGATCGATGAAGTCTTGCGCCGGTTGGAGATCGATCATTGTAACGTCGAGTTCGCTTTCCATGAAGTGGCGAACCGCTACGTCGAATCGCTGAGCAAGATTGACGATCCCTATTTGCGCGAACGGGCGCTCGACATTCAGGACGTGGCCCGACGCGTGATTCGCAATCTGCAGGGAAAATCGCCGCGGGCGTTTCTCGCCGCGGATACGCCACACATCCTGGTGGCGCACAATCTCACCCCTTCCGACACCGCCACGATGAACCGCGAACAGGTGCGCGGCCTGGCGCTCGATCTCGGCAGCCGCACTTCGCACACCGCGATCATGGCGCGTTCGTTAGGCATTCCCGCTGTCGTCGGATTGCACGACGCGACGGAGATATTTGAAAGCGGCGCGCCCGCGCTAATCGACGGTTATCACGGCCTGCTCATTATTCATCCAAGCGAAGAAACTCTGCGCGAATACGCCGAGATCGAACGTGAGAAAGGCGCAATTGCGGAGCGTTTACGGCAGCTGCGCGAAACCAAATCGACCACCGTAGATGGTCGCCACATCGTGCTCTCGGCCAACATCGAGTTGCCCGAGGAAGTGGACGCCGTCCTGGCCAACGGCGCGGAAGGGGTCGGCCTTTACCGCACGGAATTTCTTTACCTTAATCAAGCCGCGCTCCCAACGGAGGAGGAGCAATTCGCAATTTACCGCACGGTCGCGCAATGGCTCGCACCCAATCCGCTGATTATTCGCACGCTCGACCTCGGCGGCGACAAGCTGACGGAGACGATTGAGAGCAGCGACGAACTCAACCCTTTCCTCGGCTGGCGGGCGATCCGGTTTTGCCTCGAAAACCTCGACATCTTCAAGGCGCAGCTGCGCGCAATTCTTCGAGCCAGCGCGGGAGGGAATGTCAAGATCATGTTCCCCATGATCTCAGGTTTGAACGAAGTGCGTCGCAGTTTGCAAATCGTCGACGAGTGCAAAAACGAGCTGCGGCGGGAAAACAAGCCGTTCCACGAGGACCTCGAAGTAGGTATCATGATCGAGGTGCCGACAGCCGCGATCATGGCGGATCGACTGGCGCGTGAGGTGGATTTCTTCAGCATCGGAACAAACGACCTGATTCAGTATGCGGTCGCGATCGATCGCACCAACGAACGCGTCGCCCACCTTTATGAGCCGAGCCATCCTTCAGTCGTGAGGCTGCTAAAGATGGTGGCCGATGCCGCGCACGCCAACGACATTTGGGTGGGCGTCTGCGGTGAGATGGCGGGCGAGGTCTTATTCACGCCGCTCCTGTTGGGACTCGGAATGGACGAATTGAGCGTCGGCGCAACCATCGTTCCGCGGGTCAAGAACGCCGTTCAGCGCCTAACGATCACGGAGTGCCGACAGCTGGTCGAACAGGTGCTGGAATTGGATACTCCCGGCGCCGTTCTGGCCCGTTGCACCGCGGTGGCGCAACGAAGCTATCCCGAGCTGATTTCCTAATTCCGGCTCTGGGAGGAGGAAGAGCAGGAGAGGACGGTGTTACTCCTCCTCTTCGCCCGGTTCGGCGCCCGGCTCGATCTCCGGCTTGATCCCGTCCTCCTCCATCTTGCGGAGGACGTCACTCATGTCGTCAACCTCGTCCCAGACTTCCTGGCTAACGTAGATCTGGGCTTTTTGCTGCACCGCCATCGCGATGCAATCACTCGGCCGGCCATCGAGTTCGACAATCTTTTTCTGCTGCAGCTCGTTCTCCGCCCGGATGATCATCCGCGCGTAATAAGTTGCGTTTTTCAGGTCGTTAATGATCACCCGTTCAACCCGAGCACCGAGCGCCGTCATGAGGTGGCCCATCAAGTCGTGAGTCAGGGGACGCTCCTTGACCGTGCCGCGCATGAACATGGTGATCGCGCTGCCGACGCTCTGGTCGACATAGATGATGAATACCTTGTCCATGTTGCCGAGGAAGATCGCGCAGCCGCCACTTGTCGGGAGGACGGCCCGCACCTGCACCTCGATCACCGTCTTGTTCATCGGAAAAACCGTATCAGAGCGGATTTGAAAAACAAGCTGGCCGGCTCCGGCCATCGGTGGAACGCGTTCTCAAGGGCCTTTTTCTAGCCGCGGAAGCCTTCTATTACCGAGAGGAGAATCTCTCAATTGAAATTGCAATCTGCTGCCCTACACTGCGCGACAATGACAAAGAACGACTGGGATATTGAGGCCGCGATCGCGACATACAACGTCGACGGTTGGGGCAGCGGTTATTTCTCGGTCAATAGCGCCGGTAATGTTGTGGCCAAGCCTTTGCAGGAGAACGGCGGGTCGATTGATCTACTCGAAGTCGTCAACGAAGCGCGTGAGCGCGGGCTTGGATTTCCGCTTGTTATCCGTTTTCAGGATCTGCTGCGGCATCGCGTGGAGACAGTCAACCACGCCTTTCAAGCGGCGATGCAGGAGTTCGGTTACCGCAACGGATATCGCGGCGTGTTTCCGATCAAGGTCAACCAATTGCGCGAGGTGATCGAAGAGATCGTCGATGCCGGCGCACCGTTTCACTTCGGCCTCGAAGCGGGCAGCAAACCGGAGCTGATCGCAGCCCTCGCCATGCACCAGGATCTCGCCAGTCTTATCATCTGCAACGGCTACAAAGATCGTGCCTTCATTCGCACGGCGATGCTCGGCCGCCGGCTCGGAAAATCAGTCATTATTGTGGTTGAGAAACTCGAAGAACTGGAGCAGACGCTTCGCATCGCAAAGGAAATGGGCGTCGAACCGTTCATTGGCATCCGCGTGCGGCTGCACAGCAAGGGCGCCGGGAAATGGACGACGAGCGGCGGCGAGAACGCGAAGTTTGGCCTCAGCACCACGAACCTCGTCGTGGCGAGCGAAATGCTGAAAGCGCACGGGCTCGCACATTGTCTCAAGCTCGTTCACTTCCACGTCGGCTCTCAGGTACCCGACATTTCCACGATTAAGCGGGCGGTGCGCGAAGCAGCGCGCTATTACGCGAAACTTTCGAAGATGGGCCACGAGCTCGGTTACCTCGATGTCGGCGGTGGCCTCGGAGTGGATTATGACGGCTCGCGCACGACGTTCGACAGCTCGACCAATTACTCGCTCCAGGAGTATTGCAATGATGTCGTCTACAACATCATGGAGGTTTGCGACTCGGAAGGCGTCGCCCATCCCGCGATTGTGAGCGAAGGCGGTCGCGCGATCGTCGCTCATCATTCCGTCCTCGTGGTCGAGGCGTTTGGATCGATCGAGAAAGACGTGCATACGACGAAGATCGAGCCTGCGCCTGACGATCCGAAGCCGCTGCGCGACATCATCGAGGTAAAACGCCAACTGAAGCGCGGCAACCGGCTCGAGACTTTGCACGACGCGCAACAGATCAAGGAAGAAGCCCACCAGATGTTCAACCTCGGTCTTCTTGATCTCGAAGCGAAAGCCAAGGTTGAAGCGCTTTACTGGCAGCTCGCGCGCCAGATCGTCAACCTGCACCGCGGGCTGAAATATGTGCCGGAGGAAGTGAAGGAACTGGAGACTTCGTTAGCCGATCAATACATCTGCAACTTCTCGATTTTTCAATCGCTCCTCGACCACTGGGCGCTGGGTCAGCTTTTCCCGATCATGCCGATCCATCGGCTTACAACCCCGCCTGAGCGCCATGGAACGCTGGTTGATATCACCTGCGATTCCGACGGAAAGGTCAACAAGTTCACCGACCTGCAGGATGTGAAAGACACTCTGCCGTTGCACAAAATCATTCCCGGCGAGCTCTATTACCTCGGAGTGTTCCTGGTCGGCGCGTATCAGGATATCATGGGTGATCTGCACAATCTGTTTGGCCGCGTCACCGAGGTGCACGTCTTCCTCGACGAGGATGAAGAATCCGGTTGGTACATCGAAGAGGTGATCGAAGGGAGTACCGATCGGGCAAGTGCTGGCGCTGACGCAATGGGACAAGATCGAGCTGATGCGCCTGGTGAAGTTGCAGGTCGACGCCGCGATCAAGAGCGACAGGCTCAAGCCTAACGACGCGATGAAAATCCTGGCCGATTACGAGCGCGGCTTGCAGGGTTATACCTACCTCTCGCTCGACGGTGCGGCAGCGGTTAACGGCGCCACCCCCGCCCCCTTGCCACTAGCGGCAACTGCGCAGGGCTGATTAGCGCGGGAATCAGTTGAAGGACCCAATCTCGTGAATTTCTCCAACGATGAAGTTGGCGCCCACGCAAGACCGTAAGCCTCGACCCTACTTCTTCTTGCCTTCGCCGGGCCGATAATCTTCCTCGGCCGCCTCGAAAGCCTTCTCGAGACCGACCATGTCTTCGCCCGGACGGAAATTGTCGAACGCCTCGGACTCGCGCTTGAGTTCTTCCTCGGAGTAATTCGCGGCCTTGATCGAGAGACCGATGCGGCGCTCGATTTTGTCGACCTTGATGACGCGCGCTTCGACTTCCTGGCCCACCTTGAGCACGTCCTTCACTTTCGCGACGTGATCTTCGCTCAACTGCGAAATGTGGACGAGGCCATCGATGTCATCCTGCAATTGCACGAACGCGCCGAAGCTCGCCAGCTTCGTCACCTTGCCATTGACGAGATCACCGATCTTATATTTCTCGTCGATGTTCTTCCACGGATCATCGCTCAGCTGTTTGATGCCGAGGCTGATTCGTTGATTGGTCTTGTCGATATCGATCACTTCCGCCTCGACTTCGTCGTTCTTTTTGAAGACCTCCATCGGGTGATTAATCTTGCGCGTCCAGCTCAGATCGGAGACGTGAATCATGCCGTCGATGCCGTCTTCCAATTCCACAAACGCGCCGTAAGCGGTCATGTTGCGGATCTGGCCCTTGACCCGACTGCCGATGGTAAACCGTTTCTCGATTTCATCCCACGGATTGGGCTCGAGCTGGCGCAGGCCTAATGAAATCTTTTGCTCCTCCTTGTTCACGCCAAGGACAACGGCTTCGACTTCCTGGCCCACCGTGAGGATATCAGATGGGCGCATGATGCGTTTCGTCCAGGAAAGCTCGGAAACATGGATGAGGCCTTCGACTCCTTCCTCCAATTCCACAAACGCGCCGTAAGGGACGAGATTGGTAATCTTGCCTTTGACCTTTTGGCCGGCCGGGAAACGCTCCTCGATCTGGTCCCAGGGATTCTTCTGCGTCTGCTTCAGGCCTAAGGAAACGCGCTCCTTTTCCTTGTTGATGTCGAGAACGAGGACTTCGAGCTGCTGACCAACCTTTAGCAGTTCGCTTGGATGACCAAGACGACCCCAGGTCATATCCGTGATATGGAGCAGACCGTCCATGCCGCCGAGATCGATGAACGCACCGAAGTCGGTCAGGTTCTTGACCGCGCCCGAGACAGTGTCGCCGACCTTGACCCCTTCGAGGAATTTCTGGCGCTTCTCGCTCCGTTCCTGCTCGATCAATTCGCGCCGGCTAAGCACGACGTTCTTCCGATCGTCGTTGATCTTAACGATTTTGAAATCGTAGGTGTTGCCGACAAACTGCTGGAGGTCACGGGGCGGGATGATATCGATCTGCGAGGCAGGAAGGAAGGCTTCGACGCCGATGTTGACCATAAGACCGCCTTTCACGACGGACTTCACTTTGCCCTTGATCAAGCCGTCGCCGGCAAAGACCTGCGCGATTTTGTTCCAATTCTGGCGATAGGCCGCTTTCTCCTTCGAGAGAACGACCATGCCTTCGTCGTTTTCGAGACGTTCGAGGAGCACCTCCACTTCGTCCCCCACTTCGAGCGACTCGATGTCGTCAAACTCCGCTGTCGGAATGACGCCCTCCGACTTGTAACCAATGTCCACGAGCACTTCTCGCGGCCGGATCTCCAGAATGCGCCCTTTTACAATGCTGCCTTCTTTGAAGTCGCGCATCGACTTCGACATCACATCCTGCATTTGCAACATAAACGGTAGGCTCTCCTGTTGAGGCGGGGCTCGGTGGTTAAAAGCAGCGGCGATCATCGCCAGCTGTTCCCGCGGAAAGGGGTAGGAAATTAGCCACGTTCCGGGGCGCGGTCAACTGGGACCCCAGAATGGGTTTGATCCTCACTCGACCCGACTATAATCTTGCGCACTTATGAGTTGGAGCATCAGTGAGGCAATGACCGACCCGGCGATTCACGAGCCGATGACGTTTCGTTCGGAGTTCAGGTTTTTCATGCGCGACATTCCGGTCGAAATCACGCTGCGGCTCTACAATCCGATTCACTCGAGCGCGATCGTCATCCGGCAAAGCCATCTCATTTCGGTCCCGGGCGTAGATCAACCGGAGCAACCCGATTGCGAGGATCAAACCCAGGATGGCGAAGTGTTGCAAAACGTCATCTGCCGATTTGTCTCCGTTTACAATGCTGCCCTCGCCAAGGGTCTAAAGCCCGATGCGTCGTGGTTGCAACAGAATCCTGAATTCCACTGAATGTGATCGGCCCAGCTCTCGGTCAGGAACTTCCTTGGATTTGACGCCGTTGTTCTCTTCGTGTCGTTTCCACGAACGCATGACAAAATATCTCGTCGTCCTCTTTTTTGCCGGGGCGTCTCTTTCGTCGCAGCTAATGGCTGCATCCCCGGCCGAAGAGCAAGTCGCAGAAGCGATAAAGGCGCAGAGTATCTCGGTGGTCCACCTTTGGGCGCCGTGGTGCTCCAATTGTCAGGCGGAACTCAAAAGCGGCGGCTGGACCAAGACGGTCAAAGATAATCCGGAAGTGAAGTTTTATTTCGTTTCAGTTTGGAACGGCGGCGAAGACGGACGCGCCATGCTCGCCAAATACCAGATCGCACAGCAACCGAACGTGACCATTCTGGCCGACCCCGGCCCGCGCGGGGCCGATCACATCAAACAGTTTGTCGGCCTGCCTCTGAGCTGGATACCAACCACCTTGATCTTTAAGGGCGGCGATCTTCGCTATGCGCTGGACTACGGCGAAATTCGTTTCCCGGTCCTGCAACAGTTGATTTCCGACAGTAATTCCGGCTGGGAGCATTGATGCTTCGCGCGGGCGAAATTGGAGTTGCGAGAGCAGGACGGCTGTAGCATCTTCCCCGTCCGCCGAGCCGGTCCCGGCCGTCGCAAATTTACCTATGTCCACCACGATCGAACTAGTGCCCGAGCTCCTCGAAGCGGGCGTGCATTTTGGCCACCAGACCAAGCGCTGGAATCCGAAGATGAAGCCGTTCATTTTCGAGAAGCGCAACGCCATCTACATCATCAACCTCGATGAGACGGTGAAGCAGTTGCAGCGCGCCACCGATTTTCTGCGCGAGGTGGCTCAGCGGGGCGGCAAGATTCTTTTTGTCGGTTGCAAGAAACAGGCCCAGGAAGCGGTCAAGGAAGCCGCCACGGCCTGCGGTCAATTTTACGTTAACCAGCGCTGGCTCGGTGGCACCCTGACGAACCTCGCTACGATCCGGAAAAGCATCGGGCGTTTGAAATACATCGAAGAGATCGAGGCGTCACCCGACTACAAGAAAATGGGCAAACAAGAGCTGGCGGCCCTGAATCGTGAGGCCGCGAAATTGCGCCGCAACCTCGAAGGGATTCTTGAAATGTCTCAGCTCCCGGACGCCCTGATCATCATCGATACGACACGCGAGCAGAACGCGGTTAACGAAGCGCGCCGTCTCGGAATTCCGACCGTTGCGATCGTCGACACAAACGCTGATCCCGAGATTATCGACTACCCGATTCCCGGTAATGATGACGCTATTCGCGCCATCCGCGTGATGCTGCAAAAGCTCGTCGACGCCATCGTCTCGGCTAGTGGCGAAGCACGGCTGCGCGAGGAAGTCGAGATGGCCGGGATCTCGGCCTAACGAAGGTCTCCGCGTTCACCGGCCGTGGTCGTCAGGCCGTGGCTGATGGGAGTGTTTGGCTCTCAAACCCAACTTTTTTACCATGGAAATAAATCCTCAGACCGTTAAACAACTACGGGAGAAAACCAACGCCGGCTTCATGGACTGCAAGCGCGCCCTCGCCGAAGCGGGTGGTGATCTCGACAAGGCGGAGACGCTTTTGCGCACGAAGGGAATTGCCAGCGCGGGCAAGAAATCATCGCGGGCTACCAAAGAAGGGATTGTCGCCTCTTACATTCATTTGCAGGGCAAAGTGGGCGTGTTGGTAGAGGTAAACTGCGAGACTGATTTCGTGGCGAAGAACGAAGGCTTCCGCGCCTTTGTCAAGGACATCACGCTTCACATCGCTGCCGCACAGCCGCTGTATGTCAGCCGCGACGAAGTTCCGCCGGCGACGATTGCAGCCGAGCGTGCGATTTATGCCGCCCAAGTCAAAGGCAAACCGGAAAACGTGACGGCAAAAATCGTCGAGGGAAAACTCGATAAATTTTATAGCACCGTTTGTCTGCTCGAGCAGGGCTTCATCAAGAATCCCGACCAGACAATCAAGGAATTAGTCGCGTCAAAGATTGCCGAGATCGGCGAGAATATCGTGATTCGTCGGTTCACGCGCTACTCGGTCGGCGAGCCGCTGAGTCACGAACCGACGGCCGTACCTGCGGTTCAAGGCTAACCTTTGCGGCCGAAAATGAAGGCACGCAGGGCCGCGGTTTGGGCGAAGAGCCTAGTGGCCCTGAAACTGCGCCACGCACGGGCAAAGCAAAACCCGCCCAACTAGCGCTTACGCGCTAGCGGACGGGCCCTCGCACTCGAAGTTCGTTAGTCGTCAGGGACTGGTCGGCGGAAGCTGCGGCGGAGGTCCTTCCGCAGGGAAGCACGACCTCAATTCCCATCCCGAGCGAAGAGGCACCCGAGACGAGGCAAAATATGAGCCCTCTCGAACAAAAGGAGAGAAAAGGCGCCTTCATATAATTTCCATAGCTTCGAAACCACGGTAGAAAATCGCCTTCGCCTTGGCAATCAAAATCTCGGCACGGAGAAGGATTCTTGTAAGACGCAATCCGCGAGCCAAATTTGGCGCAATACCCGGCAGCGAATATGTGTTCCGGTTAAGGCGCAGAACTCCACGCGATTTGCTGGCAATCCTCGAACTCTCGCCGGTCACAACGAGACGCTATTCCCGAGAAGAGCGGTCGATCGCCCGTACGGGAGCAAGCGCGCGCGCCGCGGCCTCAACCTAGTTTTTCGCGACGAGGGTCATCTGAGCCGCTCGGTACTTCCCCGAACACTCGAAGGCGAGAATGGAATACGAGAGTATTTACCACCGAAATCGCTGATTCGATACGCTCTCCAATTGAGCCTCGGATCCAGAACGCAGGTTCCGCCTTCATTTTCCCATTCCAGCCAGAGGAGCGGCTGGTGACGGCGTGCTTACCGATGATCAAGCGCAAATTCGTCGCACCATGTGATCGCATCAATTGGTAAAGCACAATTGCCCTTGGCCTTACAATCCGCGGGCGGCTCTCGATTTGGTTTCGGCAGGAGTCTTCCACTCCCGGGTAAAGCCATACGGGATCAAACGCAGGTCGGCGATCCAGTGATTGACGATTCCCGGCGAAATGTCCCGATCCGAGATCAAGACAGGACGAACGAGTTCATTTGCCGATCGTAGGGAGTGTTTTTACACTCAGAAGGACTGATTTGGCCAAAACAGGAGAGGCAGGAGAAACCAATCGCTGCCAGGAAAAAAAGAAAAAGCGCTTAAGAGCAAACGGATTGATGCTCACGAAAATCATATTTGATTATGATTTTTACAAGCAGCGTCCGTGTCACTCTGGCGACGTTGCCTGGCGTGCCGTGGGTCCTTTTCCGCGCGACTGTGATGAATCGCTCAATCCACTAGGAACACGCAGCTTTCCCGGCGGGCAAAGGGGGCAACCGTTTCCCTCGCCTAACAAACCTCGGTTGCCGCTCGGCTAAAGCAGCCGTTCCGCTTCGCGCAAACGACGCAGATTCATCCCCACTTCCAAAGAAAAGCGACGACCACAGCCGCTGACAGAGTCGGCGGATGATCGCCGCTTGAAATTTTCCTGCCTGTCCTTAGTGGCCCGTAATGTTGACCGAAGGATCCAACGCCAGTATACCCTGGGTCGTGTATCGCCCGGTGCGATCCAGTTCAGCCCGAGGATAAACGCGAACCGGAGAGACCGTATCCGTGCCGATGGCCTTCACTGCCACCCGCTGTGGAATATTCGAGCCCGTTACGAAAACCAGCTTCCCTGCAGTTTTCTGCCCACTCACCGCTTCCGCTAACGGGTCAGCGGCCACGATTCCGATCCCCACGAGACTCGCGGCGGCAATGCCAAGCGCTAGTTTGAGAGTTTTCATAAGATCAAAATAGGCCCTCTATCGGCGGTTGCAAGTGCGCGCGCCCTTCAGCGGCGGGAGGGGCGAAGAAGGCCAAGTCACCGTTTCGCTGACTTGCCGATCGGCCGGCTTGGAGCTCTTCCGTCGATTGGTTGCAAAGCCTTCGGCTTCGTTAAAAGGGAAGCCGCAGGGCTTTTCGGATTGCCCCATAAGAACCGCTAGCTTCTGGATCCAAATCACGCGGAGGCAATTCTCCTGCCAATCGACCTCGAGTCCACTGCTCCACATCGTGGCGCTTCGTAGCGAGGACCTTGATGGAATCGAGGCCGCTTCGCGACCCGGATACCGGCCAAAACGCTTGGATAAACAAAGGACGCCCCGTATTCTTCGATGTGACCGGCACACGAGAGATAACGAGTCCGGAGAGGCAAAAAACCAATAGCCAGTTCCCTCCAAAAACTGTGGAGAATCGGCGTTGAAATTCTCGGAATCGGTCGCAAAGCTCGGCCAGCAGCTTACCTACCGGCGCGCGTGGCGCCGCACGCGCCGACTCCTTCATCCCGTCTGGATGGCACCACTGCTGGCGAAGATTGATCAAGATCGGCTCGCGGATTTGCGGGCAAGGTACGGTTCTCTCTCTTCGGATGCGCCGGGTTTATGGCGTCACTACTCGAAATATCTCGACGTTAAAAGGCATCTTCACCTTAACATCCAACGCGCCCAGGATCTGAACCTGCCCCGCCTGCCTCCACTGGAAATCCTGGATCTCGGATGTGGCGGCGGATATTTTCTCTTCGTCGCCCGGGCTCTTGGTCACCGCAGCCTGGGTCTGGACGTTGGCGGCATTCCCCTGTTCGACGACCTGGTGGACCTTCTCGGAATCGATCGCATCGAATACAGGATTACGGGCCTCGAAATGCTGCCAGACTTCGGCCGAAAGTTCGATCTCATTACGGCTTTTGCCACCGCATTTCAGGGCGGCCGGGAAGATTCCTGGCGCTGGGGCAAGCAAGAATGGGATTTTTTTCTGGCGGATTTAGCGCGGCGCCTCAAGCCGGGTGGAAGAATCTTCTTCGATCTCAACGCTGCCTATGATGGAAAATACTACACGCCTGAAATCCTCAAGGTTTTTCTCCGGCGAGGCGGAATGATTGAACGGAGCAATGTTCTCTTCTCATCGAAATCGTAGAAGTTGAGCGGCGTTCGTGCGCTTGCACCTGCTTGGGAAATGATCCTAACTTATAGAGGTCGGGCGGGTCCAAGAATTTCAGGCAGGATCGAGGGAGGTGCTCGTTGAGCGAGCTGATCTCCTGCTGACGTTGCCACTAAAGCTATGTTTCGATCAAGACCGAGTAAAATTGAGCGATTGGATTTCATTATCGCAGGAACCCAGAAAGGCGGGACGAGCGCGCTGCACTATCATCTCGACCAACATCCCAACATCACGATGGCCCATAGCGAGGAAGCGCATATGATTGATCATCCCCGTCGTCACTTCTTCGACGACGAAGATCGGTTTGCGCGCAAGGTCGAATACGACATCCTGCACGAAGGGATCAGGCTTAAGCGACAATCGCTCATTACTGGTTCGTGCACACCCATATACACGTATTGGAAGCCGGCGATGGAGCGAATTAGGAACTACCACCCCGGAATCAAGCTAATTGTCCTTCTGCGCAATCCGATCGACCGTGCCTTCTCGCATTGGAACATGTATCGCGAGCGAAAGCAGGAAGATCTCGGCTTTCTCGAGGCGATCGCTGAAGAACCAAAGCGGATTAGTGCGGCGCTGCCTTTTCAACCGCGCCGAACGTCATATCTGGATCGTGGATTTTACTTTGAGCAAATGGAGCGGGTCTTTCGGTTCTTTCCCCGCGAACAGGTTCACGTGATCAAATTCGATGATTTTCGAAAGCACACGCCGGAAGTGGTGAACAAGGTCTTCACCTTTCTCGGATTGAAATCGCTTTCGAAGGTAAAGAACCGTCAGCAGAACCGAATTCCTTACGAGAGACCGATCACCGACGAGGAGAGAGTTTATCTCTACGAAGCATACAAGGCCGATATTGCACAGCTTGAGCAACTCTTGAACTGGGACTGCTCCGATTGGAAGGAGCGCTAATCCAAACGGAACACTCGGGTCGGTGACCAAAGATCCGCCGGCGTTCAAAACATGCTTCCGGCGTAAGACCAATCTCCCCCATCAGATTCCGAAAGACGCGGCACCGCCACTCCGCCGACCCTCTGCTTTGCTTCTGTCTTCATCAATCGCAGCATTCTCCGACGACATCACGAACACTCCTTTCCGCGTGCGCCCCGCGCCGGCAAATAAAACAAAAGAGGCAGCGGGACGTCCCGCTGCCTCTTCGCAATATCCTTCTGAAACTCTAGCTCTCTAGAATTTCTTCTTTATCTGGAAGTAAACAAACCTTCCGGTTGAATCATAGAGGAAGCCCGGGTACTTGGTGGAGTTACCACCGTAGCCGTAGGCCGCCGGAGGATCCTGACCAAAGATGTCGTTACATCCAATGGTGATGGTCGTTCCATTCAGCGAGCGCTTCCACCACGGCAAGCCGACGTTGGCCGTTTGCACTGTCGACGACTCGGTCGATTTCCCGTCCTTACCCTTTTCCATATCCTTCGCGTCCTTGGAGTAGCCAGCCACCGGCTGGTTTTCCACCGGCGGCACGAAGGTGAAGTCATACGACGCCTGTCCGTCGAAGAACCACGTCTGGCTCACCCAGTGATTGTTTCCAAAGCCTTTCAACTCGTGGAATCCATCCAGATACCGACAAGTCGTGACCACGTCCCAACCATTCCAGCTCCAATCAATGGAACTGTTCCCGCGCCATCTCAGATAACCGTCATCGGCGGTCGCAGCAACGCTGGCAACCGCGACACCTGCCAGTGCCTGCGTGAAGGAGGAAGGCGTCGTCTTGAGGTCGAACTTATTAAGGTAGCTTACGTTGGTGAGCGAGGTGAACGTTCCGAACTACGTCGGATAGACGTATTGCAGGCCAAGATCGATACCATTAGCGTTAATGGAACCGCTGTTGATGAACGGCACGAAAATCCGGCTGATGTAGCCCGACGCATCGCGCTCAATGATTTCACCGGGCAACAGGCTGTTGGTCGCTTCACGCTGCAATTCCTGCGGGATGCTCGATTGGATAACCGTGCCGGTCCGCTCGGTGTCCCAGATGTCGACCGACATAGTCAACCCTTGAACAAACTTTGGCGTCCAAACGAAGCCGGCGGTGAAGGAGACCGAGTCTTCCGGTTGCAGCGCCGGGCTGCTGGTGTTGACCGTGTTCTGTTCAGGCTCAGTCCGGCTTGGATCGCCAATCGGAACCGGAGGTCCGCCCAGCGAAGTAGGCAAGGTGTCGGTAACGGATTGAAGACCCGAGGTTGGGCTGCCGTAAAGTTCGATCAGCGACGGCTCGAGGAATCCCTTGCCGATGGTGGAACGGATGGTGAGCGACTCATCAAAGGGCTGCCAACGGAGGCCGAACTTCGGCACCGCAACATTGCTGTTATTGTTCTCGAACGATTCGTAGCGCACGGCCGCGTCCAGTTCCACCGAGTAGAGACCCGGGAAGTTGAACGTCGGGCTGGTAATCGGAATCTGGGCCTCCGCATAGAGAGCCCAATCGTTCCGGCCCGCGTTTGTGCTCGCGCCTTTCGAATTGCCGGCAATGTCTCCATCAATCGACAATTGATCGACGTCCTGTTTCAATTGTTCCTTGCGGAACTGACCGCCAAAGGCAAACCCAACGCCGCCCGCGGGAAGTTTGAAGAGTGAGGTGGTGTAGATATTCAGATCAAGGGTGGCAAGCTTGGACGTATCAACATCCTTTGGATGAATGGTGGCGAAGGCCACGTCCGCGGCATTGGTCGGGACCGGTGGACCGTGCAGTGCATCGGCAAACGGATCGAAGGCAGTCCCTCCCGCCAAATCACCACCCGACTGGAAGACCGGCGAGTTTTGATTCAGAATCGACGACAGGCGGGAGTTTGATACCACCGTCGATTGCGAGGTCTCCTTGACCTGGTTAAAGCGGAAGCCGCTGTCGTAACCCCACGTTCCGTCAAACAACTTGTCGCCTTTCAATCCGAGGGTGGCGAGGAAGTTGTCGGTTGTATTATCAAACAAGCGATTTCCGAACTCGAGGAAGCGAGCCCGGCTGCCGCCGGAGATAATCTGATTAAAGGGGTTGAAGGGATTGACCGCGTCGTCCGGTAAACCGGTGTCTGCATATGTCGGGGTGTTCGGCGGCGCCACGCCGTTCAGGTTCATGCCGGGCGGAATGGCGATCGGAACCGAACCGGGCGTTTGGAAGTTGCCGGTGGCAGTCGGCGCCAGCTCGTCGTGGGAAAAGGCGTGCTCATAGAAGAAGTCGCCGAAGAGCACCATTTGATCCCCATAGATCTTGTGGCTGAAGTTGGCGAACCCGCCGTAATCCTGAAGGTGAGGATAAGAACTCGAGAATTGGTTGTAGTCAAAACCAGGCAGCTGGGAGAAAGGCGCCCGGACCCTGCTTGATCCGTAGATGTACTTGGTCGCCGGGTTTTGGGCCAGTTGGCCATTCGAACCCGTTGGCGCTGTTCCGAAGATGATGCCGCTTGCGGGGTTCGGCAAAGTGGCCGGATTCACGCCCGCGGCGATGACCACATCTCTCGACAGCGCGAGGTTGTCCGGTGTCGCGTTGCTGCTCAGGAATGGCGGCACGGCCGAGAAACCCCGATCTCGGTTGAAGATGGAATTCCGCTGATAATAGTTCATTTCACCCGTGACCTGGGTATTGCCATCGCCGATGCCGAAGACTACATACGCGCGAAATTCGCCCGAATCCTTGTCCAGGGTATTGCCGTATCCCACCGCGGCTTCTGCGCCCTTGTAATCATGGCGCAGCTTGATGTTCACCACGCCCGCAACGGCGTCCGCGCCGTAGGTCGTGGAGGCGCCGTCTTTCAGAATTTCGATGCTCTCGATGGCCGCTTCCGGAATCGAGCGTAAATCGAAGAAGGAAGAAGTGCCGCCATTACCAACCGGATAAGGAGCGATGCGCCGGCCGTCAACGAGCACGAGGGTGGCTTCAGGTCCGAGGCCGCGCAGCGAAATGGCTGTCGCGCCCGGGGTGAAACCGGTGCCGTTGTTGGAAATCGGAACGCCGCCACCGTTGGCTACCGGAAGACTCTTGATCAGATCTTCTGCGGTACGCGAACCCGATTTGTTGATCAGGTCACGGTTGATGTTGAGAACCGGATTCGGTCCGACTTCCTGCGCCGTCGGAATGTTCGAACCGGTCACGATGATGCGCTCGGTCTCGGCGGTTTGGCCCTGGCCGATCGCATTTTCGTTGCTGCCAGCTCCAGCAGCGCCGATTGCTCCAGCGTTGCCTTCCTGGATCGGCCCCTGGTCTGCTGGCGAGGGCGCAGCCTGTTGGGCAAACGCATTGGAACCCGCAAGAATCGGAATCGCCACGCCGACCGCGAAGGCCGTGCGAAGAAATCCGAACTGTCTTTTTGTAGTTCTGATCATTAGTTTCTCCATTGGTGTTTGGTTAGGTTTGGGGGTGAGAATTCAGGAATAAATTAAGTCTGACAAGTGTTTTTTTCATTTTTTTGAAAATATTTTTGAACGACTCCCGGTCGCCGCATGTCATCTCCCGCCACGCGGCCTGCTCGAAACTCCTCCCGCTTGTGCTTCCCTAACCAGCAATTTCAGCGCCAGCGAGGCAATTTTTCGGCTCGCGTCCCTCGTAACGGGAGGGTACACGGCCTCGGGGGAGCGGCCCAGCCAGACGAATTGGGCTTTACCTTCCTGGCGTCATCACGTCTCTTCGGGTGATGGATCGGAGGATGTTTGACGGACCGGGGCCGCGCCAATCAATCGGACAGAATCTGTGTAATCTGGGAGCCATCGTATGTTCACCGGATTGATCGAGGAAGTGGGCCGCGTGCGCTGGATTCGCACCACCGCACGAGGCACTCAACTGCGAGTCGCCGCCCCTTCCATCTCGCCCAACCTGCGGGACGGCGACAGCGTCGCGGTCAATGGTTGTTGCCTAACGACAACGACCATACGCGATGGTGACCTCACTTTTGATCTGCTCGAGGAAACGATCGCGCGCACCAATCTGCGCAGCCTCGGTGCCGATAGCCCGGTCAATCTCGAACGCGCCCTCGCCGCTACCGGACGCATCGGCGGCCATTTCGTGCAGGGCCACATCGATTGCACGTCCCGCGTCCTCAACTTTGCCGCGCGTGGCACGGATTATCGGCTGGAGGTCGAATTGCCGGGCGCCTTCGTCCAATACGTCGTGGGCAAGGGCTCGATCGCGCTCAACGGCGTTAGCCTAACGATTGCCGAAGTGCTTCCGGCCAGCTTCGTCGTCTGGATCATTCCGCACACTCGAGAAGAGACAAACTTCCGCGGCCTCCAGCCTAACGACATCCTGAATGTAGAGTTCGACATCCTCGCCAAATACGTCGAGCGCATGCTGCGGAAAACGTTCTAGAAAAGAGCAGCGGGACCGCGCGGCAGCGGCCGGCGCAGAAATTGACGCACCCGCTCACCGGGATGCTGAGGTATATCATCGTCCGCATGATGCGGATGGACGACTTCCCGAGCGTGCGGTCGAAGGGCGACTCATAAAAGCCCTCGAGGTCGAGGGGATCAGGCCGAACGGAATGATCGCGATCAGGAGCCACTGGTAGTTCCGAAAGGGATCGATCGGGTATGGGAGATCGAGCCAACCGACGCCATAGTAACGCAGCGCAGGCGCGGCAAAAAGCGCAAGCGCCAAGCGAATGCGCCGATGATCCGCTGGAACTGCGTGTCTAGTTCCTGTTGACGGGCTAACATGTTTTCAAGGCGCGGCGGACGCACTTTGCCATGGCAAGCTGCGCACCCGAAGGGAAAAAATGAAAGCCACGATTCTGGTCAACCGCAGGAACGTGGCCTCGCGTGTCGTCGGCATGATTGCGTCACCCGCGGCTCTCGTTAGGGCGACCCGCCTGCGGCGCCCGCCCGATCTTTTCGAGCTGCGACTCGACGCGCTTCGCGACTCGTTAGGCGAAGTCGAACGGGCTATTCCGCGACTGCGCGCTCCGCTCATTCTCACGGCACGTCATCCGGCGGAAGGCGGCGTTGGCAGGTTGCACGCGGGCCTGCGCCGTGCCCTGCTCCAGCGTTTTCTCGACGCCGCCACCTTGGTCGATCTCGAACTTCGATCCGTTAGGCAAATGAAAACGCTCCTCGATGAAATGCGCCGTCGCCGGATTGGCCTTCTTCTTTCGGTGCACGATTTTCGTGAAACGCCGTCGGTCGGGGAATTTCATCGTCTGGCGACGAGCGCGGCCGCGATTCAACCCGCGATTTTCAAAATCGCGACCCGCACCGATACGCCGGCGCAGCTAGACCGGTTGATCGCGTTTGTTCAGGCTGCGAACCGCCCCGAATTTCCGATCGCCGCGATGGGCCTTGGCAAGCTGGGCGCCAAATCACGCCGCCAGCTCGATCGCCTCGGTTCCGCCCTCACCTATGTCGCGCTCGGCGAGCCAAACGTTCAAGGCCAGCCGTCTCTCAGCCAACTCCGGCGCGCCCGCCGCACGTATATTATATAGAGAGTCTCGTGCTGTTGATGTCCGATATCGTCCCACTCCCGACTACCGTTCCCGTCATGCCGCTCACGGGCGTGCTGCTTTTTCCCAATGCCCTTCTCCCGCTCCACATTTTCGAACCGCGTTTCCGAGAAATGCTTGCCCACGCACTCGATGACGACCGCATGCTCTGCGTCGCCCTCGTGAGGCCGGAGCGCTCACAATGGCGCACGAGCGACGACTTCTACGAGGTCAGTACCGTCGGGCTCATCCGGGCCTGCGTCGGCCGGAGCGATGGAACTTCCGATCTCATCCTGCAGGGAATCCACCGGGTGAAGTTCAGCGAGTTTGAGCAGGAAACACCCTTCCCGATCGCGCGGATCAAGCCACTCGAAACGCGTACCAACCTCAGCGTCGAAACCGATGCACTCGCCGCCAAGGTGCTGGAACTCTACGCCCAGCTCAGAAACACAGGGCGGGAGCTGCCGAAAAAAATCGATCGCTACCTGAGCGAGATGTCCGATCCGGAAACTCTCGCCGACCTGATCGCCTCCACTTTCATCAGCGATACAGTCCGCCGCCAAAAACTTCTCGAGGAGCTCGACCTCAACCAGCGCCTCCGCCTCCTCATCCAGTACCTTCGCGACGAAAGCGCCTAACGAGTCAGGAACCCACCAACCGCGCGTGTTCCTCGAGCAAATACCGATCGGTCATTCCGGCGACGTAATCGCACACCGTCCGGTAAAGCCCTTCGCTCTCGATCCGGCGCGCGGCACTCTCTCCCAGTCGTTCCGGTTCCCGGAGGTAGGCCGCGAATACCGAGCGCAACATCTCGCAGGCACGCCGGTTTACCTCCGCGACCCGCGGGTGATAATAGACGTTCGCATAGAGAAATTGCCGCAACTCCCGATTCGCCGTCCCCTGCTCCTCGCTGTAGCGAATCAACCGCTCCGCCTGCCGCCGCGCTTCCTCCGCGCTGGCCGGCCCGGCGGCCGCGATCGCCGACGCACTCGTCGCCACCACGTCGCGCACCTGCAGGTCGATGATGTCGCGGATTATATTTTGGTGCAGCTCCGCGCCTAACAATTCCGAATGCCACGCCGCCACTCGCTCATGGCTCCGTCGCCAGATCGCGCTTTCATCCAGTTGATCGCCGTCAAGAATCGCGAAATCGAGAGCGTCATCCAGATCGTGACTATAATAGGTAATCTCATCCGCCAGGTCGGCGATCTGCGCCTCGAGGGAGAGCGCGGTCTCGTCCTTACCTTTCCGCAAACCCTCCAGCACCTCGAACGTCAGATTGAGCCCGGGGAAAACCGGATACGGATGTTCCAGCAACTCGACCACGCGCAGGCTCTGGCGGTTGTGCTCAAAGCCACCCTGCTCCCGCATGCATTCCGCCAGCATCTCCTCGCCCGAATGCCCAAAGGGCGAATGTCCGAGATCATGCGCCAGCGCGATCGCCTCCGCCAGATCCTCGTTCAGCGCCAGCGCCCGCGCGATCGTGCGGCTGATCGAGGCCACTTCAATTGTATGCGTTAGCCGCGTGCGCAGATGATCCGCCGTTCCATTGAGAAAAACCTGCGTTTTGTATTCCAGCCGGCGAAACGCCCGTGAATGAATGATCCGCGCCCGATCCCGCTGGAATTCCGTTCGGAAATCGTGACGCGGCTCGGAAAATTTCCGCCCGCGCGAGTCGGCCGATTTCTGGGCAAATGGGGCGAGCACCCGCTTCTCATCGGCTTCCATCTGCTCGCGGCGTTTCCAGCCGGCGGAGGGAAGCGCCGCCCTTTCAGTAAAAATAGATTCGTTAGGCATAACGGTTTAGGCGTTGCCCTCCGCCATTCCGGGGAGCGCGTGCGACTCGCACGCTGGTTGAGGCGACCCCCCTCAACGAACTTCTGTCCACTGCCCAAATCACCGAATCCGTGTCGATCATTCCAAAACATCCGCCGATGTGGAGGGCATTCGCCCGCGCGCCGGCAACACACGCTCGCGCGATTTTCGCAGAGTTACGCCTCCTCATGCGAATCTGCGGACTCCGTCATCTTCTCGGCGAGGGCACGCTTTTCCGCCCGCGCCTGCGCCCGCACCATGAGGAGATCAAAAATCGCCAGCAGCACCACGGTCACGGTCAGCCAGGCACAGGCCGCCCAGTAAAGAATGAACCGGGCCGGGTAGGTTCGGGGATCGAGCCCCGGGGCGAGAAAAGTCGATCCGCAAAAGAGCATCGCCACCGCCGCGATCACCGTCCAGAACATCGCCTTGCGCCGCATCGTCTGATCGCGCAAAAGTCCGCGCGCCGCATAGGCGGAAAACGAGGCGATCCGCAGGCCGCGTTGGTTGGGCGGGCGTTCGTCGTTAGGCGGAATCATCTGCGCCTAACAAAATCCACCCAGACCTGGGGAACGCAAACGTCGCGATTACTTCCGCGCGAAGCGGGATCGGATAGCCAGTAGCCGGAGATTTTCGCCTGTTCTACAGGAGCAGCAGCGCGGGATTTTCCAGGAGCTGCCGGAGGGCTTTGAGGTAATTGGCGCCGATCGCGCCGTCGACCACGCGGTGGTCGCAGCTCATGCCGATCTTCATCCGATGACCGGAAACGATCGCGCCGGCTTCGCTCACGACCGGCTGCCTAACGATGGCGCCGATCGAGAGGATGATGGCCTGGGGCGGATTGATCACGGCGGAGAAATAATCGATCCCATAGCTGCCGAGATTCGAAACGGTCAGAGTGCCGCCCTGGAATTCTTCCGGCTTCATCCTCTTGTTGCGCGCGCGGTGGGCGAGGTCTTTGACCGCCGCGCTGATTTCGCGAAGCGATTTGTTTTGCGCCTGCCTAACGACCGGCGTGACGAGGCCTTCGTCGAGGGCGACGGCGACGCCGAGGTTGATGTCGCCGTATTGCACAATGGCGTCGTTGTCGAAGGAGGCGTTCACTTTCGGTTCGCCCTGAGCGGCGAGGACGGCGGCGCACAGGATGAAATCGTTGACGGTGATCTTACTCGCGTCGTCGTCTTCGCCGGCGGATTTCAGTTCGGCGCGGATGCGCATGAGCGGGCCGGCATCGATTTCGATGTTGAGATAGAAATGGGGAATCGGGCCAAGGCTCTGGCCGAGGCGCTCGGCGATGATCTTGCGCATGCCGGTGAGGGTGGTGCGGACGGTTTCGCCGGCGGCAATCGCGGGGACAGGTTTGGGGTTGGCAGGAGTCCTGGCGATGGCAGGCGTGGCCGACGCGGCCGCCTCTATATCTTTTTCTACGATGCGGCCGCCGGGACCGGTGCCTTTGATGGTCGTTAGGTCGATACTTTTCTCGGCGGCAATTTTGCGAGCGAGCGGAGAGGCCTTGATTCGGCCGGTCTCGGTTTTCTCCTCGGCATCGGACGCGGCTTTGTCGTCGGGAGCTTTTTGTTTCGGCGCGATCTCCTCTTCTGTCGCTTCGGCGGGTGCGGGTTTTTCGGTTTCGGCTTTCGGTTCTTCCTGTTTCGCTGCGCCATTCTCGGGCGCTTCTTCCCCTTCCTCTCCGATGAAGGCGATGCGCTCGCCCACATTCACTTTTCCGCCTTCCTTCACGTAAATCTCCCTCAGCGACCCGTCGTCCGTCGCCTCCCATTCCATCGTCGCCTTGTCGGTCTCAATTTCGGCCAGGACTTCGCCAGCCTTGACCCGATCGCCCACTTTCTTTTTCCAACTGACGAGCGTCCCCTCGGTCATGGTGTCGCTCAGTTTGGGCATCTGGATTTCAGGCATTGGGTCTGTGAATCGTAAGACGGTGAATGGTGAATCGGCTGTCAGGCCTAACAAATCTTCCTGACGGCGGCGATGATTTTCTCGGCACTGGGCAGGACCGCTTTCTCCAACGACTCATTGTACGGCATCGGCACGTCCTCCTGCGAAACGCGCAGGATCGGCGCGTCGAGTTCGTCGAAGATTTCCTTTTGAATCCGGTAGCTGATCTCCGCGCCGACGCCGCAGAAAGGCCGATCCTGTTCTGCGATCACGACCCGATGAGTCTTGCTGACCGACTCGAGAACTGCGGGCAGATCGAGCGGCTTGATCGAGCGCAGGTCGAACACTTCGGCATTAATCTTGTCACTCGCCAGTTGCTCCGCCGCGGCCAGCGCCATCGGCACCGTTTGCGCGTAGCAGATTATGGTGACGTTGCTGCCTTCGCGTTTGATCTCCGCTTCGCCTAACGGGATGAGCAACTCCTCGTCCGCCGGCTCGACCATGCCTTTGTGGCTGTAGAAAAGTTCGCACTCGAGGACTAGCACGGGGTTGTTGTCGCGCACCGCGGTCTTGAGCAAGCCTTTCGCGTCGCGCGGCGTGGCCGGCGTGCAAATCTTGAGGCCGGGGACGTTGGCGTAAAGACATTCGGTGGCGTGTGAATGGGTCGCGCCGAGCTGGTGCGCCGGGCCGTTCGGTCCGCGGAAAGTAATCGGGATGTTAAACTGACCTCCCGACATGGTGAGCATGTTGGGCGCGTTGTTCACCAGTTGGTCAAACGCGACTAACGAAAAGCTAAAGGTCATGAATTCGACGATAGGCCGCAGCCCAACCATGGCCGCCCCAATCCCGAGGCCGGCGAAGCCATTTTCACTGATTGGCGTGTCGATAATGCGATCCGGCCCGAAACGATCGAGCAGGCCCTGGCTCACTTTGTAGGCGCCGTTGTATTCCGCGACTTCCTCACCCATGAGAAAGACATTCGGGTCGCGCTCGATTTCTTCGGCCAGCGCTTCGTTCAGCGCCTGACGGTAGGTGATCTCTCTCACGCTTTCGTTCTCGGTGTGGCGGCGGCGGTGTCGGCCGCATCGCCATTGTTCTTCGCTCTGCGGGCCGGCCCCTTTTGTCTGACCGGGCTGGCTTGCCGGGATGTTTTTGCTGGAGACACGCCCGCTTCGACAGCGCCCGGCTCGTCGCCGTCGTCAACGTAGGTATAGGCGTGAAGTTCCTCGATCGGCGGCTCGGGGCTCTCCTCGGCAAATTTCACGCTCGCCATCACCTCTTCCTTAGCTCGCTTGTCGAGCTCGTCGAACCGTTCGTTAGTCAACTTGCCTTCCCGCGTGAGTTGGGCGCGCAACCGCGTAATCGGATCTTCCAGCCGGTATTTCTCCAGCTCTTCTTTCGTCCGATAGCTGGCTGGGTCCGACATGGAATGGCCGCGATAACGATAAGTGCGGACTTCAACAAAAGCCGGATGCGGATCCTTGCGGATCGAAGTGACGATTTCGCTCAGCTTGTCGCGCACTTCGCGGAAGTTCATCCCGTCCACAATTTCGCCCCGCATGTCGTAGCCCTCGGCGCGATCGACCAGGTGCTCGAGCGAGGTCGAACGTTTCACCGACGTGCCCATGGCGAAGAAGTTGTTTTCGCAGATGAAAATGACCGGCAATCTGAAAAGTCCGGCGAGATTGAGCGCCTCGTGGAAACTCCCCTGGTTGATGGCGCCATCGCCAAAAAAGCAGAGCGTGACCCGGTCTTCCTTGCGGTACTTCGCGGCGAAGGCGATGCCCGCCCCCAGGGGCACGTGCGCGCCGACGATAGCGTGACCGCCATACATGTGGTGGGCCTTGTCGAAGTAATGCATCGACCCGCCGAGCCCGCGCGAACAGCCGGTCGCTTTGCCGAAAAGCTCTGCCATGCAGGCGTTCGCGCTCGTTCCGCGAGCGAGTGCGTGAGCGTGATCGCGATACGCCGTAATGATGTAATCATCCGGCCGGGTGGCCGCGACCGCGCCGGTCACGACCGCTTCCTGTCCGATATAAAGATGGCAAAAGCCACCGATCTTCTGCGCTTGATATTGCTGGCTCGCGCGCTCCTCAAACCGGCGGATCAGCAACATCGTCGCGAGCATCTCGACTTCGTCGCGTTGCCCGGGCGAAGACATTGGGATCAATGCGGCAGCGGACGCGTCGCAGCGGCCGGCAGCGCGGCTTCGCGCCGGCTCAAGCTCATGCAGGCGACGAAAAGCAGCGTGAAGAGCAGGTCGCTCACGACCGAGTTGCGGAAGAACATCCAGGTCGGGGTCGCACCGTATTGCGGCAGGCCGACGGTGAGCGCCTGGATGAGGCCGCCGAAATTTTTGACGTAGCCCGGATCGGTCAGCCAGGAAAACGTGTTCGTGATCGCGTAAAAGAGAACCGACCCGGCAAGCGCGGCAGGCAGGACCGTCTTGAGCGAAGGCCGCCGGCTAATGGCGAGCCCGAGCAACCCAACAAGCCCAAAGGCAATGTAACGACAGAGAATCAAGGGATCTGAAAGCGACGCCCCGTAGTAAAAATCAAGGACGAGATCGGATAGGAGGAGCGCCGCAAACGGCACGGTAAACTTGTATTTCCGCGGAAAATAAGCCGCGCTGCAGAGAGCAATCGCGGCTAGCGGGGCGAAGTTGGAGAGCCAGGCGCTGCCGCCGCCGTGCACGATAACGGCCGAGGCGACACGAAAAACGACGGTTAGCAAAACCAAAAGAAGCGCAGCAAACATGGCCAAAACTCAACTGTTCTGAACGAGATGCAAAGCGCTTTTATCCCCTGCTCGTAATCGGACTCGTCCTCGAAAGTCGGTCTTGTCCGACAAAATCACGAGGAGGAGTACGGGGACGAGCAGGATTCAGGAAGCCGCGCTTTTCGCCGCCGCCCTGGCCAAACGGGCCTTGCGACGATTGGCCACGTTGCGGTGAATCACCCCGCGTTTAGCCGCCTTATCGAGCGCAGAGACGAGCGCGCGATGGTCCTCGGTCTTTCCCCCGCCGGTCGCATGTCGCTTCTGGAGCGAACGTAGATGACTGACGACGCTGCGATTTCGCAGAGTGCGGCGCGGATTTTGACGAGCACGTTTGGCGGCGGATTTGGAATTAGCCATGAAGCAAAAGTTTTGTGGACGGGCAGGCTCGCGGACACGTCCCACCTTGTCAAGGCGAGGCACTTTCCGCGAATCGGTTCATCGCCTTCGCGATGGCGAGATGGTTTGCAGTTGCCACGCCCCACGCCTTTCTAGTCTCCGCGCCTGACGACGGGGCGCAGAGGTCGGGGACTTCGAATCTTAACCGCGGTCCTTGGGCGAGGCCACCTTCGCGTAAACGCCGATCAAAGGCCGGCGCGAAGGTTTCGCGGCACGAAAATCACTCGCGAAGCCGTCATTGGTACGGATTTCCACGTGGCCGGCCCCGTGGCGCGTGCCGTAAACCAAGACCGAACCGATGGGTGCCTGATACGGATCACGCACGGCCAGCCGGGTAAATCCATAGCGGCTCACGAGTTCGTCCCCGGCCTGACGCGCCAACTCAGTCTTGGGATAAGAATCGACTGCGCCAGCAGCCAGTAGAGCTTCTTTCACGTAACGCCAGCACCGCATCCTTGAGTGCGCGTGGGCCCGCTCCTCGGCGATGGTGGCGGCGCGCGCCAGTTTCGGATCGAGGTGCGGCAGATTCTTCAGCTTGCCCGTGAAATGCGAGAGGATCTCCGCCTTCTGCA
The DNA here is from genome assembly GCA_963738045.1 of uncultured Verrucomicrobiae bacterium. GTDB lineage: Bacteria > Verrucomicrobiota > Verrucomicrobiia > Chthoniobacterales > UBA10450 > Palsa-1392. The sequence continues at coordinate 578,164 of CAVTUX010000005.1, forward strand.
CTTTGCCATTGCGATCGACGTAGACAAAGCGGGTCTCCGATTTGGAGAGACCGGCAGCGTGCAGGTTCGAGAAGGCAAGAATGCAGCTGAGAAGGAGAGAAAAACGAATCACGCCGGTTTTTTATGAAGGCAAGTCCGGTGCCGTGCAACAATAAATTTCCACTCCAGCAAAGTTTTTTTGAATTCTTTCGGACCCAATCCGCGCGGAAAAACTTCCGCCAACGCCGTGATGCATGTGACTGGATCGCGCAGTTCATAGCCCAACTGCCACCCGCTTTTCTTAACCCACGATCCGGCCAGCCACCTCGCCAAAGCCGACCCGGTAGCCGTCACCTTCAGCCCAACCGCTGATCGTTAGGCGATCGCCATCCTCGAGCCACTTGCGCGTCTCGCCGCCGGGCAGCTGCAATGGATTTGCCCCCCGCCAGGTCAGCTCCAGCATGCTCCCCCGTCCGTCCTCGGCCGGCCCGCTGATCGTACCGCTGGCCAGCAAATCGCCGGACCGAAGATTGCAACCGCCCACAGTGTGATGAGCGAGTTGCTGCGACATGCTCCAGTAGAGATTCTGGAAATTGGTCCGGGTGATCGTTTGCGGGGCGCTCATTTTTGCGGTCTGCAACTGCGCCTCCAGTCGAACGTCAAAGGTAAAATCGTCAGGTAGGCGCAGGTAGTCGAGCGGCGTCGGATCCTGCGCCGGGAGCGGCCTGCGAAAGGGTTCGAGCGCTTCCAGGGTCACGATCCAAGGCGAAATACTGGTGCAGAAGTTTTTCGCCAGGAACGGCCCCAGCGGCTGGTATTCCCAGGTCTGGATGTCGCGCGCGCTCCAGTCGTTCATCAGGACCAGTCCAAAAATGTGATCGACCGCCTGCGCGATTGGCACGGGTTCGCCCAGTTCGTTAGGCGGACCGATGAAGAAGGCGGTCTCAAGCTCAAAATCGAACGCTCGAGTCGCGCTGAAGATCGGTGTCGCAGCATCGGGCGGCTTGATCTGGCCATGCGGTCGGCGGACCTCGGCCCCACTCGGCACGATCGAACTGGCCCGGCCGTGATAGGCGATCGGAAGCCATTTCCAGTTTGGCATGAGCGCATTCTCCGGTCCGCGAAACATCATCCCGACATTGAAGGCGTGATGATACGAAGAGTAGAAATCGGTGTAATCGCCAATCTGCGCCGGGAGGTGCATCGTCACCTCCGCCTGGCGATGAAAAGCGCGGGCCCGCAACGCGGCGTCATCGCGCAAAGTTGCGGTCTCGACGGCGAGGAGGTGTTGCAAAATTTCGCGTGTTTTGCGCCAGGCCGGCCGGCCAAGGGCGAGAAAAGCATTAAGCGAATCGCGGCCAAAGACCGGGCGATCGCCGAAGTTCAAGGCCCGGAAATAGCCGTTTTCCTCCAGGACGGCGAGGTCGAGCACGAGGTCGCCAATCGCCACCCCGGCGCGGGCCGGACCGTCGTCAGGCTGAAAAATTCCGTAGGGCAGATTCTCGAGCGAGAAATGCGATTCCGGTGCGACCTCGAGGAAGGATTGAAGTGGTTTGGCCATAGGATAAGGGAATCGAGAAACGCGTTCTCGTCACGCAGTTCAGGAAACTCGAACGCCGCTCAGGGTAGCGCGAGCTTCTAGCTTGCGCGCTTCGAGCCTGCAAGCTGGAAGCTCGCTCCGCCCTCGAAGAGTCCGAGTGCCCGCAGGTCCTCGCGCGGTTCGTCAAAGCTGCAACTGCCTAACGACGTTACGAGCCGGCGTCGCGCCGTGATTTGCGCGGTCGTGATTTTCCAATCGCGCCAGCGAAACGACTCTTCGTCGAAGACAAACGAAGCCGCCTCTTCCTCCGCCAGCATCTCCTGCGTCTGTGTTTCGCTCCAGCGATGTTCGGCCGCAAGCACGCCAGCCCCGAGGACATTAAGAAAACCGTGCATCTTCGTTTCAACGCTCTGGTGAAAGAGCCGCACCGGATGATGCAGCCCGGCGGTAAACTTGATCGGCACCTGCCGCCGTACCGCGGTAACGAGAGCCCGCGCGATCTGCGCCCTGGTCGGAAACGCCTCTGCCGTCACCCCGCCGGTGCGGAGTTTAAAGCCCGCGCCAGTCCCGGAAAGCTCCTCAATCGTGGCCGCGGCCTCGTCAGCTGGCGCTTCCCAGAAAATATTCAAGGCCAGGTCGCCCAGAATGGCGCGGGCCGCACCAAGCGAATCCTCGACTGGTCCCGGCGGCAACGGCATTTCAAACTGCTCAATCGCAACTGTGCCCTTGTGCTCGGCGAGCAATTCCTTGATCCCTTCCGCCGCCAGTTCCAAGGCAGCGCGAAACTCCGCCGGTTTCGTCGTTTTCGGCCCGAGCGCCGAAACCTGCAGTGGATGTTCGGCATCGAACTGCCCGAGCAGCGTGCGAGCCTCGGCAAATTTCCCGATCGGCAGAATGAAGGCTCCAAGCATCCAGCGTTCGGGCGAGCGCACGTAGGCGACCTGATTTTGCAGCGCCGGTTCGAGCGCGAGGCCGGCGGGCGGGAAAAGCCCGGCGTAGTCGATGGCGTGAGCGAGGAGGGCGCGTAAGGAAGCAGCGAACATGGAAAAAGAACTCAACGGCGCAATCACTACCCTCGTCAACCGGCAGTTTGTCCGGGAATCAGGGTCCTGGTCCTGTCAGTTCCGCGTGAGCGAGACCGATTCGCCCTTTTCCAGGAGCCCGGCTGCGCGTCCTAAACTTCTTTCAAAAATGATTGCCTCTGAATCGAAGCAACGGCTGGCGAAGCTTGTTCGCTGACTTCCCGCGCGCGATCTTGGCCCTTCGGCTTGCGCATCGACGCCGGAGACGGTCTCTGCGAGTCTTGGCGGGTGGAGCGGGCCATCGAGTTACTGATCGACGACATCGCCTTTGGCGGCAAAGGCGTTGGGCGGGCTGCGGGCAAAGCGGTTTTTGTTCCATTTACGATCGAGGGCGAGCGGGTCGCGGCCCGGGTCGTTAGGGAAAAGAAATCGTTCGCGGAAGCAGAACTCATCGAGGTGCTCGCAGCCTCGCCGGAGCGCACGGCACCGCGCTGTCCCTATTTCGGGCGCTGCGGCGGATGCAGCTATCAACATATGGGCTACGAGCATCAGCTGCATTGGAAAGCGCGCCAGGTCGAACAGGCGTTGCGGCGCATCGGAAGATTTCGCGCGCCGCCCCTGCGTCCGATCATCCCATCGCCGCAACCGTACGAATATCGCAACCGCATCACGGTCCACGTCGAGAACGGCATCGTCGGTTTTTTCCGGCACGACGCGCATCGGTTGATCGACGTTGAAAACTGCCCGATCGCCGAGCCCGCGGTGAACAGCGAGTTGGCCGCGCTCCGCAATCGCCGCCCGCGGGGCGGTCACTACACCTTGCGCGCGCAACGCGGGCCGCGCGTCTTTTCCCAGACGAACGACGCCGTTGCGAACCATCTGGCCGACTCGATGGCCGCTCTTATTCCGCCTCACCAATCGCTTCTCATCGACGCCTATTGTGGCGCGGGATTCTTCACCAAACATCACCTGCCCAAGTTCTCGAAGGTTGTCGGCCTCGATTGGGATGTGCACGCGATCGCTGCCGCGCAAAATGGGGCGACTGCCGCCGAAACCTATATTGCGGGTGAGATCGCGATCCATCTTCGGGCGCAGCTCGAATCGTGCGACCCTGGTTTAACGACCGTCATTGTCGATCCGCCCGCGACCGGTTTGAGCGCGGAAGTGCGCGAGATCCTGCGCGCGTATCCGGTTGCAACGTTACTTTACGTCTCTTGCAATCCGCCGACGCTGGCACGCGACCTGGCCGATCTGCTCCCGGCTTACACTCTCCAGAGTGTCACCCCGTTCGACATGTTCCCGCAGACCGCCGAGATCGAGGTCCTGGCGCATCTGACTCCAGAAACCCAGGCAGGTCGTTAACGAATTCTTAACGTCTGCGCGATTTCCTTTAATTAACGCTCGCGCTCTGCCGGACGCACGCTGGGATTGTGAATCCACGCCACTGGTTGCAATTGGCGCTCTTCGTCGCTGGTTTGGTGGCGATCACGCCACCCCTCGGGCATTTTCTGGCCCGCATCTTTTCTGGAGATCGGCATTTTCTACAGCCGCCGCTCGGTCCCATCGAACGCTGCATCTACAGATTGAGCGGGATTGATCCCACCCACGAAATGTCGTGGCAGGAATACGCGCTTGCGCTCCTCGTCTTCAATCTCGCAGGGGGTGCCCTGCTCCTTGCTCTCGAACTGACCCAGACCTGGCTTCCTCTCAACCCACAGCACTTGCCTAACGTTCCTTTCGCGCTCGCCTGCAACACCGCGATCAGCTTCATGACGAACACGAACTGGCAGGCCTACTCCGGCGAGGCGGTCATGAGCTACGGCACGCAGATGGCCGGGCTCGCCGTGCACAATTTCGTCAGCGCAGCGACCGGCATCGCGGTCGCCGTCGCACTGACGCGCGGGCTTGTCCGTAAACAAACCGATCGAATCGGAAATTTCTGGTCCGATCTCACGCGCGCGACGCTCTATCTTCTCCTGCCGCTCTCGTTCGGGCTCGCGCTCATCCTCGCCCAGCAGGGTGTGGTCCAAACCTTCGACGGCCCCGCCACCGCCTTCACCCTCGAGGGCGGGACGCAGCAAATTCCGCTCGGACCGGCTGCATCCCAGATCGCGATCAAGCAGCTCGGGACAAACGGGGGCGGATTTTTCGGACAAAACAGCACGCATCCTTTCGAAAACCCGACGCCGTTGAGTAATTTCGCCGAGGTCTTCGTCATCTTCTGGATCGGCTCAGCGCTGGTCTACATGTTTGGCCTGATGGCGCGCGACCGTCGCCAGGGTTGGGCGATCTGGGCGGCCATGTTCGCGCTTTTCCTGGCGGGCTTTGCCCTCGTCTGGTGGGCGGAGTTGCAGCCCAACCCGGCGCTTGGCCTAACGACATCTTTGGAAGGCAAGGAAGTCCGCTTTGGACCTTTCAACTCCGCTCTCTTCGCCACGGTCACGACCGACGCCTCCTGCGGGGCGGTCAACGCGATGCACGACAGCTTCTCGCCCTTGGGCGGACTCGGCCTGCTCGTCAACATGATGCTGGGCGAGATCGTTTTCGGCGGAGTCGGCGCGGGATTCTACGGGATGCTCATGTTCGCGCTCCTGACTGTTTTTATCGCCGGCCTGATGGTTGGACGCACTCCGGAGTATCTGGGGAAAAAGATCGAGGCCCGCGAGGTGACCCTGGCCGTGATCGCGGTCCTCGCCCCGGCCGTCATCATCCTCCTGGGCAGTGCCCTAACGATGCTCTATCCGACGGCGCTCAAGAGCCTGAATAACGCCGGACCGCACGGCCTGAGCGAAGTCGTCTATGCCTTTACCTCCGCGGCGGCAAACAACGGCAGCGCTTTCGCCGGGCTCAACGCCAACACAGATTGGTATAACTATCTGCTCGCAATCGGCATGATCGTCGGCCGTTTCGCCATCGTCGTGCCAGTGCTCGCGATCGCTGGCAGCCTGGCGCAGAAGAAAATTTCGCCGCCCTCCAGCGGAACGTTCCCGACCAACGGCCCGGTCTTCACCATCCTGCTCATCAGCGTCACCCTGATCGTTGGCGCCCTCACCTTTTTCCCCGTGCTCTCGCTCGGCCCGATCGTTGAGCATCTCCTCATGCAAGCCGGCCGGACCTTCTGATCATGAGCCGCAAAACGACTGTCTCCATTTTCGATCCGGCCCTGATCCGGCCGGCCATCGGCGAGTCATTCAAGAAGCTCGACCCGCGGGTGCAATGGCGCAGCCCGGTCATGTTCGTCGTGCTGCTCGGCGCGCTCGGGACCACCGCGATCACCTTGGTTCATCGCACTGGCTTCAACCTCCAGATCACACTCTGGCTCTGGTTCACTCTTCTCTTCGCCAACTTCGCCGAAGCCATGGCGGAAGGCCGCGGCAAAGCCCAGGCCGACACCCTGCGCCGCATGCGAACGACCACCCAGGCGCGTCGCCTGACGAACGGCGATGAGGAGAAAATCGCCGCCTGCGATTTGCGCAAAGGCGACGTCGTCGTCTGCGAAGCGAACGATCTCATCCCGGGGGACGGTGAGGTTATCGAAGGCGTCGCGAGCGTCGATGAGTCTGCCATTACCGGAGAGTCCGCGCCGGTTATTCGCGAAAGTGGCGGCGACCGCAGTGCGGTGACGGGCGGGACCCGCGTCCTGAGCGATCGCATCCTGGTGCGCATCACGAGCGAACCAGGGAACGCCTTTATCGATCGCATGATCGGCCTCGTGGAAGGCGCGCGCCGGCAGAAAACGCCTAACGAAATCGCGCTCGGCATCCTGCTCGTCAGCCTGACCGCGCTTTTCGTTCTCGCGGTTTTCACCCTGCCGGCTTTCGCCCACTACAGCGAGCGCGCCGCCGGCCAGGAAAATGTGGTCAACGTCAGCCTGCCTGTGCTCGTCGCTCTTCTCGTCTGCCTGATCCCGACCACGATCGGCGGATTGCTCAGCGCGATCGGGATCAGCGGGATCGATCGACTCGTTAGGCATAATGTTCTCGCGACGAGCGGGCGGGCGGTAGAAGCGGCCGGCGACATCGACGTCCTGCTCCTCGACAAGACGGGCACGATTACCCTCGGCAACCGGATGGCGGTCGAGTTCCATCCCGGGCCCGGCGTGGCCGGCGAGCAGCTGGCTGATTCCGCGCAACTGGCTTCGCTGGCTGACGAAACTCCGGAGGGGCGTTCCGTCGTCGTTCTGGCCAAGGACAAATTCGGGATCCGCGGCCGGGAAATGCATGACCTGCAGGCCGCCTTCATCCCCTTTACCGCGCAGACTCGGATGAGCGGCGTCGATCTCCACGCTCGCGATGGCGAGCCGTTACGCCGGATTCGCAAAGGCGCAGCGGAAGCGATCCGCGGCTACGTCGAGCAAAACGACGGCCATTTCCCGGAGTCGGTCGCGAAAGTGGTCGAGACGATCGCGCGCCGCGGAGGGACGCCCCTGGTCGTGGCGGAAGAGTCGCGGACGTTAGGCGTGATCGAGCTCAAGGACGTGGTCAAGGGCGGGATCAAGGAACAGTTCGCGCACTTGCGCAAGATGGGCATCCGCACCGTCATGATCACGGGCGACAATCCCCTCACCGCTGCGGCAATCGCGGCCGAAGCGGGGGTGGACGACTTTATGGCGCAAGCGACTCCCGAGGACAAACTGCAGCGCATTCGCGAGGAACAGGCCCAGGGCCGCCTCGTGGCCATGACCGGCGACGGGACAAACGATGCGCCTGCCCTTGCGCAGGCGGACGTGGGCGTGGCGATGAATACCGGAACGCAGGCGGCGCGCGAAGCCGGCAACATGGTCGACCTCGACAGCAACCCGACCAAGCTTATTCAGATCGTCGAGATAGGGAAGCAACTCCTCATGACCCGCGGCGCCCTCACGACCTTCAGTATTGCGAACGACGTCGCGAAATATTTCGCCATCCTGCCGGCGATGTTTGGGATGCTCTACCTGACGATCGGCGCAAAGGCTGGGCCGCTCGACGCCCTCAACATCATGCACCTGCACTCGCCGCAGAGCGCAATCCTGAGCGCGGTCATTTTCAATGCGCTCATCATCGTCGCCCTCATCCCGCTCGCTCTCGCCGGCGTGCGCTATCGCGCGGTCGGCGCAGCGCGGGTCCTCGTGCGCAACCTTCTCCTTTACGGGGTCGGCGGCCTCGTCGCGCCATTTGCTGGAATCAAACTGATCGACCTCGCCCTCGTTGCGCTTCGCCTTGTCTGAACCCATGAGAACCATTGTCATCATCTTCTTCGCCGCCGCGGCTGCGGGAACAGCCGATGAACTGACCGTCCTCGATCTTCGGCGGCCTAACGAGCGCAGCGTTCAACGGCTAATCGATCGCCGGCCTGTTCCGAGGTCCGCGCCGTATTGGACCTGGTTCATTCATAATCCGAGGCCGTTCGAAGAGAAACAAACATGAAAGTCATCATTCAATCGCTGCGCATTTATCTCGCGCTCACGCTGCTGACCGGCATCATCTATCCGCTGGCGCTTACCGGTCTTGCCCAGGTGCTCTTTCCAGATCAGGCCAACGGCTCGCGCGTCTTCGAAAATGGAAAACTGATCGGCTCGGATTTGCTCGCACAGAAATTCACCTCGCCGCGCTATTTCTGGCCCCGACCCTCCGCCGCTGATTTCGCCACGGTTCCCTCCGGGGCGAGCAACCTTGGCCCAACCTCGGCTGACTTGAAGAAAATGATCGCGGCACGCCGCGCCGAATTTGGCCGGAACGCGCCGGCCGATTTGCTGACCGCATCAGGCAGCGGCCTCGACCCCCACATCTCGCCGGAGGCAGCACGTTTTCAGACCGCGCGGGTGGCCGCCGCACGCCACCTCGATCCGGTGCGCGTCGCCGATCTCGTCGCACGCCTCACGGAAGGTCCGCAGCTCGGCTTCCTCGGCGAGCCTCGGGTCAACGTCCTGCGGCTCAATCTCGCGCTCGATCAGCTCCGCGATTAGACTAACGACATGGCGGACACGCCGACAGCCAGCCCGGACGAAATTCTGGCCCGCATCAAACGCGAGGACGAGAAGGCGGTACGCGGACGACTGAAGATCTTCTTCGGAATGTGTCCCGGGCGTGGGCAAAACCTTCGCCATGTTGCAGGCGGCGCGGGAAGCGCAAAAAGCCGGCCGTGAAGTCGTGCTCGGCGTAGTCGAGACGCACGGGCGCGCGGAGACCGAGGCTTTGCTCGATGGACTGCCGATCGTGCCGCGCGCGCAACTCGAACACCGCGGCGCGCACTTTGGCGAAATGGATCTCGACGCGATTCTGCTTTGGCATCCGCAGATCGCCGTCGTTGACGAGCTGGCGCACAGCAACGCGCCCGGCTCGCGTCATCCCAAGCGCTACCAGGACGTGCTCGAGCTGCTCGCCGCCGGGATCGACGTTTTCACGACCGTCAACGTCCAGCACATCGAAAGCCGGCGCGATCCCGTGCAGCAAATTACCGGCGTGCTCGTCAGGGAAACCGTTCCCGATTCGGTTCTCGATCGCGGCGGACGAAATCGTCCTGATCGATCTCACGCCAGAACAACTGCGCGCCCGACTGGCGGAAGGAAAAGTCTATCTCGGCGATACCGCGGCGAGAGCGTCGGCAAAATTTTTTTCGCGAGAGCAATCTCACCGCCCTGCGCGAAATGGCTCTGCGCATCGTGGCCGAGCATGTCGATCGCGATCTGCGCGAGATCATGCAGGAAGAGCGGATCGCCGGTCCCTGGAAAAGCGGTCATCGTCTGCTCGTGGCGGTGCGCGGCGGTCCGACCTCGGAGAAACTGATTCGTTATGCCCGGCGACTGGCGGCCTCGATGGAGGCCTCGTGGATCGTCGCCAATGTCGATACCGGGCGCGCTCTTGGCGAAAAGCACCAGGCGCAGCTCAATCGCGATCTTGCGCTCGCGCGCCAGCTCGGCGCCGAAGTCATTTCAACGCCCGGCACGCATGTCGGTGAAGCGCTTCTCCGCATCGCGCGTCAGCATAACGTGACCCAGTTCGTCCTCGGCAAACCGGTCAAGACGCGCTGGCCCTGGCAGCGCTCGTCGCCGATCGATTGGCTCGTGCGGCACAGCGGCGAGATCGACATCCAGATGATTCGCTCGGACGACCGTCCGATTGCGCGCCCGCGGATCGATTTGGCGGAGCTGCGCTGGCGCGAGTATGGCGTCGCACTCGCGATCGTCGCGGTCATGACTGGAATTTGCCTGACGATCTTTCCGTACATCGGCTACTGGGCGGTGGCCCTTCTTTATCTGCTCACGGTAACGGTGAGTGCCTTGCGTCTGCACCGCGGCCCGACTTTGCTCCTGACCGCGTTGAGCGCGGCGCTTTGGGACTTTCTCTTCATCCCGCCCCGCTTCACTTTTTACATTGGTCAGTTGCCGGACTTCATGATGTTTGGAGTCTATTTTGTCGTCGCGCTTGTCATCGGGCATCTGGCGACGCAATTGCGCGAGCGCGAAGAAGTCGAGCGCCGCCGCGAAGCAAGAGCGACCGCGCTTTACCGGCTGACGCGTGCGCTGGCCACGAGCCGCGACCTGGCAGAGGCGCTGGGGGCGGTCGTTCTCTTAATCCGGGATACTTTCCATGCCGAGAGCGCGATTTATCTGCGCGGAGCAAACGGATTGATTCCCCACGCGGCCGGTTCTCTGGCGACGACGGAGAAGGATGAGAGCGTGGCCGCCTGGGCCTTTCAAAAAAAAGAACCCGCCGGAATGGGGACCGACACGCTGCCCGAATCTCGTGCACTGCATTTGCCATTGCTGGCAGGCGATCGGGCCGAGGGCGTCCTCGCGATCAAGTTGCCGTCGCTCCCTTCCCTCCAGCAACGCGAGTTACTCGACGGCTTCGCGGCGCAACTCGCGCTTTATTTGTACAAAGAGCGCGCGCTCCAGGAAAGCCGCGAGGCACAGATGAACGCGCAATCACAAAAATTGCAAAAAACGCTTTTTGATTCCGTTTCGCATGAGCTCAAGACGCCGCTCGCGGCGATGTCCGCGACACTGCAACAAGCCAATCCCGATTGCGCCGAATTGCGGCAGGCGGCAAGGCGCCTAACAAATACGGTGGACAACCTGTTGGACGCAACGCGACTCGAATCCGGGCTTCTCCAGCCAGTGCGGGAATGGTGCGAGCCGGGCGAGCTGTTGCGCGAGGCGGTCGAACAGGCCGGCCTCGAAGAGCGGGTCGTGGAGGTCGCGGCCAACGGCGATTTGCCGGAGATTTCAGTCGACGCAGGGCTGATCGAGCAGGCTTTGGTCGCCCTGCTCTCCAACTCTGCCAGCTACAGCCCTCCGCAAACGCCGATCGAGGCCGGCGTGAGCAGGGAGGACGAGGCGGTCGTCTTCCGTGTCGCGGATCACGGGCCAGGACTTGCCCCAGGGGAAGAAGAAAGGGTTTTCGAAAAATTTTATCGCGGCGCGGGAAAACCGGCCGGTGGGCTCGGGCTTGGGCTGTCTATCGCGCGCCAGCTGGTCCAGGCCCACGGCGGTATTGTTATCGGCGAGAATCGCCCCGAGGGCGGAGCACGATTTTCCATTCGCCTTCCGTTGGGCGAACCGATGAAGTTGCCGCCGGAAGCTGCCTCGTGAAACCGGTCGCATTGATCATCGATGACGAGTTGCAGATTCGCCGCCTGCTCCGCGTCGTGCTGGAGGGCGATGGCTACGACGTGCGCGAGGCCGAGACGGGAGAATCCGGTCTGGTCGAAGCGGCCACGCGACGGCCGGAGGTGATTCTGCTCGATCTCGGTTTGCCGGATCGGGACGGACTCGAAGTGCTGAAACAGCTGCGCGAATGGAGTGAGACGCCGGTCCTCATCCTTTCGGTCCGCGACGACGAAGCGCGCAAGGTCGCGGCGCTGGACGCCGGCGCAGAGGATTACGTCACAAAGCCATTCAGCACGCCGGAATTGTTGGCACGGCTCCGGGCGGCTCAACGCAAGATGCGGCCAGCCGATGAAGTCTCGGTTTTTCACCATGGCGATCTGACCGTCGACCTCACGGCCCGGTTAGTGTCGCGTGGCGGGCGCGAAATCAAGCTGACCGCGACGGAGTATGCGCTCCTTCGATTGCTCGTGAAACACGGCGGGCGAGTCCTGACCCATCGCCACATCCTGCGCGAAATCTGGGGGCCGAAATCTGAGGAGCATCGCGAGTATTTGCGGGTCTACCTCACACATCTCCGACAGAAGATCGAGCCCGACCCAACGAGGCCGACAATTATCAAAACGGAACCGGGCATCGGCTATCGTCTCACGCTTCCCGCAGCATAAGTCCGGCTTCCGGAAACGCCGCGCCTGTCCGCCCCGTCTTCTTGACTTCCCGCCCCCGCCATCTGACGATGCGCTCAGTTCTTTGTTCCGCTAAATGGTTCCGCAAGTGCAGGATCAACGGGGGACCCAACTGCCATCTGTGAACTGGGATGGATCGGGGCGAACGATGCGCGACATCGAGAGCATTTAATGGCTCCAGCCCGACAGCTAACCTCGTCAGCGTCATTAAAGTCCAGCAAGGGTTTCGTCGCGCGGGACCGCTTTAGTTTCTTTCGAAGTTTTTGATACCGACTAACGTTAGGCGACCGCGCAACGTGGATGTGCCACGCGCAGCCGCGATCCTTTACGGCGACTGGGGCACGAGCAAAGCCTATGTCATCGGCCTCGCCTTTGCCGTTGGCGGTTATGCCTCGTTCTGGCTCATCGTCGCGATGTGCGTCCTCACCATGCTGGTGGGAATCAATTACATCATCGTTTGCCGGCTCTATCCGGAAGGCGGCGGGGTTTACGCCAGCGTTCGCCATCGCTCGCGAGGTCATCTCGATCGTCGGCGCATTTTTGCTCATCGCGGATTACCTGGTGACGGCGGCGATCAGCTCGCTTTCGGCTTTCCAATACCTCGGCGTTCCGCATCCGGAGAAGTTTGCTGCTTTGGCGATCCTCGTCATCGGGTTGCTCAACTTGCTCGGTCCCAAACACACCGGCGGTCTTGCTTTTCTCATCTCGGTGCCGACTGCCCTTGTCGTCATCACGCTCGCTGCCTTCAGCGTCCCACACCTCGGCACGGCGATTGGAAATGTTCGGCCGCTGGTCGGCGGTTTCTGGAACGATTGGAGCGGTTTCGTAGCGATCGTGCTCGCGCTTTCGGGTGTGGAAGCGATTGCGAACGCGACCGGCGTCATGCGGCTCGATCCGGGCAGCACCGAGGAGCACCCTTCCGTCACCAAGACTTCCACGCCCGGCGCTGCTCTGGGTGATGGTCGAAGTTTGCTTTTTCACCGCGCTCCTCGGTTTGGCGATGCATGCTTTGCCCGGTCTGCAGGTGGTAAACGGCGAGGTCAATGCTCCGGGCGCCCACGGCGTACGCGATTACATGCTCCGCTACATGGGACAGACTTTTGTCGGTGGCGCGCTTGGCCCGGCTTTGGGTAACGCCTTTGCGCTCATCGTGAGCGTCGTCTTCGGTTGTCTTCTGCTTTCGGCCGTCAACACCTCCATCGTGGCCCTGATCACGATTCAGTTCCTCATGGCGCGCGATCGCGAGATGCCGAGGATTTTCCAGCATCTCAACAAATGGGGCGTTCCGAATTTCGGCATGTTGCTCGCCACCCTCGTGCCGATCGCACTTGTCCTCGTGGTCCGCGACATCGCCGGGCTGGCCGAGTTGTATGCGGTCGGCGTCGTAGGCGCGATCGCGACCAATCTCGGCGCGACGGCGACCGACCGGACGAAGGAGATGAAGACCTGGGAACGTACCCTCATGTTCGGTACCTTCATCGTCATGGCGGCGATCGAGATCTCGCTCTTCATCGACAAACCGAATGCGCGCTACTTCGTCGTTACCATCCTCGCCGTCGGACTGATCCTGCGAGGACTGGTGCAGGAAAGCCGGCTGAAAAAAGAAGCTACGCTCGAGCCCGAGACTTTGCCCGTGCAAGTCGCTAAGGGCGAGTACGGCGGCGCCGGGCGACGGCGAGGTCATGCTCTGCGCCATTCGCGGCCCCGGGCGTACACTCGACTTCGCCTTGCGCGAAGCGTGCGAAACCGGTCGCCGGCTTTATCTTCTTTTCGTGCGTGAGCAGCGCTTCATGACGGAGCAGGACGCGAAACGTAAATGGCAGGAAGACCCGGAAGCACGCGTAATTTTCGAAGACGCCAGAGCCCGTTCGCCGGATTGTCCGCCGCTCTTCTGCTACGCGGTGAGCGACTCCGCCTCGCAGACCATCGTCGATATCGCGGCGACGTTAGGCGCGTCCCGTCTCATCCTTGGCGCGCCCGGTCGCCACGCCATGGTAAACCTTCTGCGTGGCAATCTGGTCCGCGAGGTCTCCGCCATGCTGCCCGAAGAGATCGACCTGCTGGTCTACGCCTGACCCATCCCCCAGTTCTAAATTGGCCGGTCAAATTTCCGCCCACGATAGACTTTGGCGGACGCGTCGTGCGGTTCGCAGGCTAAAGACCGTAACGAAGCGGCCAGCGCTGCGCCGCTCCGCCCAGGCTCGCAGCGCACGCCCTTAGTTCATCGGCAAAGAATCTCGCCAGATGGGCTCGCACCTCGTCGGTCAGGTGGAGTTTTTCCTCCGTCACGCCGCATGCTTGCTCCGGCCGTATTTGGTCGTTCGTCTTCTCCGGGTCGCCCCCAAGAAAAGTAACAATCCTACGATGAAGGTCGACGGGATCCCTCCGTAAGTCGTCGAAGAAAAAGACGTGGAATTGCTCCTGCGGGACGCGCCGACGCCAGCGTTCCACGATCATGCTCGGATACGAGCGCATCAAAACGAGCGGGTGGCGAATTTGCCGCAAGACTTCTTTCGATTGCGTCGCGTCGAAAGGCGCCAAGCCTCCGGTTCGGACCCCGAGCGAGAGTTGCGACCAGGCGCGCTCGACTGGATCGCGCGCGAAAAAGAGGACCTTCAGCGTCGGGAACTGGCGCATGACCATGTGGATGATTTCATCCGGCAGCATGCAATACGCGGGAGTGATGTCGCCGGAAAGGAGCGATCCTTTGGCGGAAAAAAGCTGACCATAGCCTTCAAGGTCGAGCCAGGGTCGCTCCCCGAGTTTCCCGAATTTCTCGAGAAAGCGCGTGTCACGCCCGTCCCGACGGCGCAACCGGCGTTTGAACGGGGTGTGCCCACGCTCGTTGAGATAATGGAGTTCCTTCCGCGGCGGCATCCAGAAGTCCGGATGCGATGCCAGCTGTTCGTAGAGCCACGTGGTGCCGGCTTTCTGTGCGCCGATGCAAAGAAAGTCTGGTCCCGCGCCAGGAACAATCGGGTCGGAAGGTACTGGTGCAGATGGTTGTGCGACCCGGCGGGGCAGTGGTAACGGGAATCTCATCGGTGAGCTCCCGGAAACTGAAATGAAGAAGGGTAAGGCGCTTCAGTCGTTTGCAGCGACGAGAGCGACTGATTCTTCACCGGATCGACACTATTCTGTTAGATTCATGTAATGCAAGGTTTTCCAAAAGGACAAATTGAGCCCGGAGACCCCGCGACCAATCCGAGCGGTGTCGCATGGACTCGGGCAGGAAAGCGAACGACACGTGGCTTCGGCTACGATGGAAGAAACGAGCGAGATGGGACGATCCGTACAGACTTGGAACGTTTCGTTTGGGCGCGGGAAGGCGAATACCAGCTGGCGCTCGCCGAAATTAGGAACGGCCGCAAACAGTCGCACTAAATGTGGTACGTTTTCCCAAGATCGAAGGATTGGGATTCGGGGTCGCGCCGCAGCAGAGCTACGCGATCAAGGGCGTCGCGGAAGGCCAGGTCTTGCTCGGGAACGAATTTGCAACGTCTTTCCCAGATGGAAGTTCGCAATCTGGAGGAGCAGCAGCCGTTCACGACGGCGGATGGCTCGATCATTCGCAGCATTCTCGACCGGGCCAACGCGCCGGTGCAACAGCAGAGCCTGGCCGAGGCCAGTCTGTCGGCCGGTCAGGCGACTCAACGGCATCATCACAAACGAACGGAGGAAATCTATTTCATCCTGGAAGGCCGAGCGGAGATGGAGGTCGATGGGGAGACGCGCGCGGTCGCCCCGGGCGATGCGATCCTCTTGCCGCCGGGCGCGTGGCATGTCATTCTGGCACAGACGCGGTTGCGCTTCCTCTGTGCCTGCGCGCCGCCGTATTCGCACGACGACACCTATTTCGAATAGCACGAGTCCGGCCCATCTCGCTCTTTGCGCAACTGTTTGCCAAAATGTGCCGTGGCGAATCAGCCCCAAGAGAGTCGTCACGAAAGTCGCCCGCGAGCTTGTGCGGCACGGCCTGTCTAATGGAGGCGGGCCAACTGCGTGTGCGGATTTTCGCCCGTGAAGGTTGTGCCGCCGGTTGGGGGTCGACGACGGTTCCACAAGTCGACGAGCCGGATCCTCGTGGACGCGGCGTTCGCGCGACTAACAAGGTAGTCGGGATCGATTGCAAGTTGTCGTGCCAATTCATCCCAGGTCTGAGTCCTTGCTCTCATGGCAATAATGTGGGCGAAGCTTCCCCCGCTCTTGGCGGCGAGCGTATGTGCGATCAAGAGTTCACCGTAGCTCAGGTTCGTTGCGGCTTGTTGCTCGACAAGGGTATTAATGGGCGTCTCGGTCAGCCAGGAAACGGCCGCAGGCACCAATCCGAAACCTTTCACCGGCAACATGCCCAGCCCATCGAGTGAATCGACGGCTTGGCGAAGCTTCGGGTCTTCCTTCCCCATCGTCTTGGCCCGGATATTTGTCAGGTAACTACTGGTATAGCCGGCACCAAGGAGAGTGCCCACCTTCGCCTCAATCCAAATCTCAATATCATGGTGCTTGGACGATCGCGAGCCTTGCGTTTGACCAGCTAAGCTGGAGAGCAGCATGAAAAACCCGAGCACGACAATGAGCTGAATCTTCATCGATTTATGGGCGGCCGCCGGGTGCTCCCTTTTTGCGGGATAAAACTGTTTCATACCTATTAATGCAATGACGGGCCGGTAATTGGCTCATTCTCCGGCGAGATTTCGGCTCGCCTGCAAAGCGCATCTGCGCGACTGGAGTTTTTTCGCGACCAAGATGTGGACTGCGGGAACGCAAACGATGTATTACCTTCGGTAGAGGTGAAAGACTCCGGCGAGGTAGATGATCCGTTCAACTTGGAGCGCTTTGTTCGCGCGCAGGAAAGCGATTACGAGCGGGCGCTCTCCGAGATCAGGAACGGCCGGAAGCGGTCGCATTGGATGTGGTACATCTTTCCGCAGATCGACGGGTTGGGATTTAGCGAAATGTCGCGGCGATACGCGATCAAGAGCCCAGCGGAGGCGAGGGCCTACCTCGATCACACGGTTCTTGGTCCGCGGCTGATGGCTTGCGTCGAGGCATTGCTCAGTCTCGACGATCGCTCGGCGGAGGAGATCTTCGGATTCCCGGACGACAAGAAATTGCGGTCCTCTGCCACCCTGTTCGCCTCGGTGTCGCCTCCGGATTCCGTTTTCCATCGATTACTCGCCAATTACTTCCAAGGCGAGCGCGATCCGGCGACGCTTCGACGGCTGCCGGTATGACAGGACCCGCAGGACAATCGAAGACCGGCGCGCAGTCAGGATGTCGGTAACGGTTGCCTTCGATACACGTGTAGCCAGCTTTGCTAGAAATTGTAGCTGACCGTTCCGTAAAAGCCGCGGCGCTGGCCGTATTGCGGCGCACCCACTCCGATGCCACTGCCGTCACGCAATTCATAAATCCGATCAAACAGGTTGACGACGTCGAAACGCACCCTCATCGAGCGTTGGTCGCCGAGCGAGATGCTTCTCTCCAGACCGAGGTTGCAGGTAGCATAGGAAGGAACCTTCTGCGTGTTGGCAAAGCCTCGACGGAGCCCGCTTCCGTAGAGCGCATCGGTCGAGAAAGTCCACTCTTTCCAGTTGTAGGCGACGCCGGCCGAGCCAGTCACGCGCTGATCGTGATCAAGAAACACCGCATGGTTCTTAATGTAGTCGAACTCATTCGGATCGAAGAGAAACTGCGCCGAATCGACGTGCTCACCGGTGGCATGTTCGACACCAAGGTTCAGGTAACTGTAGAAGCCGCCGTGCTCGTAGCTGGCAGTTAGTTCGCCGCCATAAATTTGTCCAGTGCGGTAGTTGAAGGAAGAGAGAATGAGGGCCTGACCGAACTGGCCTTCATCGAGAATGTTATGCGCCTGCTTGTAGTAACCATCGAGCCCGAACTGGAAACCATCGCCGATCTTCTGCGAGACGCCGGCGTCGAAGTAATTCGCCCGCTCCGACTTTACGGGCGAGTTGAGGGTGATGGCGGCCTCATTCGTCGTGCCGGCAAATTCCGCGATCGGTACTCTGGTTAACATTTTCAAGCGGAGGCGGGGTGAAATAACGCGCGTAACCGGCATGGAAGCTGGTCGATTTCCACGGATTGTAAACAAGGTTAACCCGGGGACTGAACTGATCCTCTGTCAGGATCTCATTGGCCAGATCGAAGCGGCCCCCGAAGTTCAGTGTCAGTTGCTCGAACGGTTTCCACTCATCCTGCAAATAGGAGCCAAAGAAATATCCGTTCTCACTCGAATTATCGACGATCCGAAACGGGACATCGCTGGTTTGATTGCCTGCTGCATCAACCGGAAAGACCAGAGTCGAAGTACCAACCGGCGCGTACGCTCCGGTAAAGAACAATCCGCCGCGCAGGGTATTATGCTCGTTAAGACCATAACTCATATCGAGTTCCGTGCCGTTGGTGATGACCTGTCGATTGACCCGCGAAGCAACCCCGTTGAAGAACAGATCCCCGGTATTATCCGGCCGGAAGAGGACGCCGCTGTAGCTTGTAAAAATCGAGGCCTGCAGGTTGAAAACATCCGATTTCTTTTGGTAGGTCAGGATGCCGTAGGATGAATTTTCCGCCTGGTTCTCATTTAGCTTCGCGGAATTAAACTCCGTGCTTCCATTGACGGCGAATTCCGTCGGCAGGCCCGGGGTGTTCGGAATCTGGAAATTGGCTTCGGCCCCGCCCAGTATGAGCCCGAGTCGACTCGAGTCATCGATGATGTAGGAGAGATAGGCGAACTCTTTGAATTGATCGGTGTCGTCGTGGATCGGGGTGTAGCTCGAGGTTGGATTTTCGATCCCAATCCCGTTGTGAAGATAACTTCCGGTCACGTAATAGGTGAGTTTCCCCGCGAGGCCTCCGTATTCGAAACTCGGCATGATGGTATCAAAGCTGCCGACTTGAAGCGAAGCTTCGCCCCCGGTAAAGGCAGCTCCGCTTTTGGTATGAATGTCGATCACGCCAGTGGTGCGGAAACCGAACTGCGCGGGGAGCGCTCCCGTGATGAGAGAGATGCTGTCTATCATCCGCGTTGAGAGTTCCTGGCCGAAGCCGGCGATGCCTTCCGGCAAGAGGACATCATCGAGGCGGTATTGCAGATTGGCGTGCTCTCCGCGCACGTGAAGCTGGCCGAAGGAATCCTGCGCGACACCCGGAAAACGCAGAATGGTTTGATTAAAGGCAGCGTCTTCGCCTTGCGCCTGCTCACCCAGTCGATCTGGTCCGACGGTATAGCGAGTGGCTCCGAGGCTGGGCACGATTTGCTCGCGCGAAATGTCGAGTGCCTGACTGGTCACGACGATGCTGTTCGTTGTCGCCCTTCCCGGCGTAGCGCTCGG
The DNA here is from genome assembly GCA_963738045.1 of uncultured Verrucomicrobiae bacterium. Taxonomy (GTDB): domain Bacteria; phylum Verrucomicrobiota; class Verrucomicrobiia; order Chthoniobacterales; family UBA10450; genus Palsa-1392. The sequence goes on from CAVTUX010000005.1 coordinate 597,330, forward strand.
ACTGGGGGAAGGACTGGGCGACGCAGCGCTCAAAGTCGGCGAAGGGATCGCGTCCTGCGCGATCACGAGGGTGGCGCTGCTGAGGAGCGCGAAAGTAAAAGCAGTAAATTTCTTCAAAATATTTTTCTCCTGGTGGCAATTGACCTAACGAATGGAACAGGCGCACCACGAGAAGTGGCGGCCTAACGAACCAAGGCGTGCGCGATTCGCGCCGCTTGCTCAGCCGGGACGGGATATCCCGCGGTCGCGGGACTTCGTGCGAAACAGGCGGCGGGATGAAGCGCTAGGAGAGCGCAGGCGGCGCGTGCTCGAAGATGCGAGCGCCGAAGAACGGCGCGGCCACCCAGACGGGAGCGAGCGCCGGAATTTTCTCAAAAACAATTGCTGGTTCCGGCGCGACGAAGACGGGCGGCGCGTCCGCCTGCTCGTATTTGCCGGTCGCGATCAGCGTGACCGCGCACTCGTGATCCGGCGAACCCGCATCGGCATGAAACCGCGCATGCAGTTGCGGCGAAGCGGCGAGCGCAAGCGCGAACAGAAAAGCCAAAAACAAGCTGCTCGCGACAACGGCGCGGAGTTTGACGCGGAAGCTCATGGCAAGCGGGAGGTTGTGATCAAACTGAACGGCGCGCAAGCGTTTTCTCCCGCGAGGCGCAGCATCGGCCTCGTCGGAGAAACTACTTGCTCCCTGCCGCCATGCGTCGGTTACTCCAACTCGCACAATTCATGGCTGAACCTCTTATCGAAGCGCCGGGTGTGCATCGGCCCCGCAACGTCGACTGGAAGCGCGCCGCCGCGTTGCTCTACGGCGACTGGGGCACGAGCAAAGCCTATGTCATCGGGCTCGCTTTCGTCGCCGCCGGGTTCGCGTCATTTCCCCTTATCCTCGCGGTTTGCGCGCTGACCGCGGTCGTCGGTTTCAACTACATCATTGTTTGCGCGCACTTTCCCGATGGCGGTGGCGTTTATTCCGCGGCGCGAGAACAAAGCCGGTTCCTCGCCTCGGCCGGAGCACTGCTCCTGGTAGCGAATTTTATCGTCACCGCCGCGCTCAGCGGTTGGGCCGCAGTGAGCTACTTCGGTGTGCCGCCGGAATACGCGCGGGTCGCAACGATGGGGCTCGTGGTCGTAGTCGGGGCGATCAACTTCTTCGGGCCGAAACACAGCGGCAGCGTCTCAATTTATCTGGCGGTTCCGGCCGTCCTGACCGTCATCATGATCATCGGCTTGAGCAGCGGTCATCTGAAGACCGATCATCTTGAGCCGGCGCATGAGGACTATGCGGTCGCCTGGACGCAATTCGTCGGCGTCATTCTCGCGCTGAGCGGCGTGGAAGCGGTGGCCAACATCACGGGCGTGATGAAACTCGATCCCGACTCAACGCCCGAGCATCCGAAAGTCACGCGCACAGCGGCGAAGGCAATCATCCCGGTGGCGATCGAGGTGGTCGGCGGGACGGCGCTCCTCGGGTGGGCGATGCTCTCGATGTCCAAAACCTTTACTCCGCAATTGACCAATCATGCGGAGGACATGCTCCGCTTTCTCGGCGAACACTATGGCTCGCTGACGGTTGCTCCTTGGTTTGGAAGCGCATTCGGTCTCTTCGTCGGCGTGGTCTTCGGGCTGCTGCTTTTCAGCGCGGTCAATACCGCGGTCGTCGCCCTCATTGGAGTCATCTACATGATGGCGCAGGACGGCGAGATGCCGAAGCAACTGGCTCGCCTCAATCGCTACGGCGTTCCGCGCGTTCCACTCTTTGTTGCGGTTGCCATCCCAATCCTTGTTCTTGCTGTGACGCGAAAATTTGAGGCGCTTGCCGGCCTCTACGCGATCGGCGTGGTGGGCGCGATCGCAGTCAATCTCGGCTCCTGCACCTTCAACAAAAAGCTCGGGCTCGCCTGGTACGTCCGACTTCTGATGGGCGCGACCTTTCTGGTTTTGGCCGCGGTGGAAGTGACGATCGCGAAGACCAAACCCGACGCGCTCTTTTTCGCGATCTGCGTGCTCGGGATCGGCCTTTCCCTGCGCGCCTATTCTCACAAGCTCTCGGGATTGAAAACCCTTACGATGACAAAGGAAGTGGCGGAGATGGTCGCGCCCGATCTCCCGGCAACGCTCAGGCCGCGGCTCGAGGAAGGGCAGAAGATCATGGTCGCGGCGCGCGGAATCAATCCCGTCCTGAACTTCGCGCTGGAGGAGGCCCAGCTGCGCAAGGCAGTACTCTGCGTCGTTTATATCAAGGAGATCGCGGTCTATTTCGCCGATGTGCCGCGGGTGCTCGGGCGCGCAAAATGGGAGGACGATGCGCAAGCACGAGCGATCATGTCCCTCATGCTGAAGGAAGGCGAAACGCGCGGGATTTGCGTGCAGCCGGTTTACGCGGTGAGCGAAGACCCTTCGGCCACCATCCTCGATCTGGCGGCGACGTTGGGTGTCGATTACATCATCCTCGGCGCATCCCAGCGCCATACCCTGGCGGATTTGCTCAAAGGCAGTGTCGCGACCCAGATCGCGCAGCACCTTCCCGATTCGATCCGGCTGGTAATCTTCGGGTAAGAAGAACTTTAGGTGTTAAGCTTCAAGTAACCGGCTCGTCCATGCCTTCTTAAGACTTAAAGCTTCATTCTTAAAACCATTATGCCACTGCAAGTTCTGATCGCAGATTCGATCTCCCAAAGAGGAATCGATGAGTTGGGCGCGGGCGGCGTACTCTCCGTTACCGTGCGCACCGGCCAAAGCGAAGCGGAGCTGGTGCAGTTGATTCCCGAATTCAGCGCCATCGTGGTGCGCAGCCAGACGAAGGTGACGGCGCCGATCTTGCAGGCCGGTTCGCGGTTGCGCGTGGTTGGTCGTGCCGGGGTTGGAGTGGACAATGTGGATGTTGAAGCCGCGACCCGACGCGGTGTGATCGTAATGAACACGCCCGGCGGCAACACCATCTCGACCGCGGAGCACGCCTTTTCCCTGCTTCTTTCGGCGGCGCGCAAGATTCCGCAGGCGCACGCCAATCTGCAATCCGGCAAATGGGACCGGAAACAATTTGAGGGCGCCGAGCTTTACAACAAAACGTTAGGCATCATCGGCATGGGAAGGATCGGCTCGGAGCTGAGCCGGCGCGCGATCGCTTTCGGCATGCGGGTCCTGGCCTACGATCCGTATCTCTCCTCGAGCCGGGCGCGCTCGCTTCAGGTCGAGCTGATCGAGGAACTCGATGAGCTCCTGCCGCTGGCGGATTTCCTCACCCTGCACACTCCGCTTACGCCTGAGACGCGACATCTGCTCAACGCTGCACGCCTGGCAAAAACCAAACGCGGGGTGCGGCTGATCAATTGCGCGCGCGGCGGTCTGATCGATGAGACCGCCCTTCTCGAGTCGTTAGGCAATGGCCAGGTAGCGGGCGCGGCCCTCGATGTCTTCGAAACGGAACCGCTCCCGGCCGATTCGCCATTACGCGGAATTCCGAACCTGATCCTCACTCCACATCTCGGCGCCTCGACCGTCGAGGCCCAGGAAAGCGTCGGGATCGAAATCGCGCAGGCGATTCGCGCTGCGCTCCTCGAGGGAACGATTCGCAATGCGATCAATATGCCGAATCTCGACGCGAAAACACTCGCCATCGTCGGGCCGCATCTGCGTTTCGGCGAAAAGCTCGGGCATTTCCTCTCGCAGGTTTCGCTCCGGCGGGTCGAAAATCTCCACATCAACTACAGCGGCAAGGTCAATGAAGTCGACACCACCGCGATCACACGCTCGATCCTGAAAGGCTTCCTTCAGCTCGCCGGTGGCGACAACGTCAACGAAGTCAACGCGCCGGCCTTTGCCGAAACGCTAGGCCTGAAGGTCACGGAATCGCGGCTCAGCGCGCCGGGCGATTACACCGATTTGCTCGAACTTTCCGCGGTCGCCGAAGGGAAAACAGTTTCCGTCGCCGGGGCGTTTTTCGGCGCCACGCCGCGCATCGTCAGCATTAACAACCGGCCGGTCGAAGCGCGCCCGCACGGCGTCGTCCTCGTCCTCGAAAATACCGATCGCCCGGGCATGGTCGGCCGCATCGGGACGCTTCTCGGCGCGCATGGAGTCAACATTGCGACGATGTCGCTAAGCCGAAACCAGGCGGGCGGCCGGGCCCTGACCGTGCTCAATCTCGACACCGCGCCGCCGCCCGAATTACTCGCCGAGATCGCGGCCAGCGATGACATTCACAGTGCGCAGGTGGTACAGCTTTGACGTTCGTTAGGCCGCCGCCGGCGCGGCGAGAGGGCCGGAACAAAAGGATTGCCGGCCCCGGGCCTGATTCCTAGCATAACGAGATATGGGCGCAATTATTTGGACACTGATCATTGGGCTGATTGTCGGCGGCATCGCCAAGCTCCTCATGCCGGGGCGAGATCCCGGCGGTTGCATCATTACCATCCTGCTCGGTATCGCCGGCGCCTTCATCGCCGGCTATCTCGGCCGTCTTGTCGGCTGGTATCAACCGGGACAGACAGCGGGCTTCATCGCCTCGGTCATCGGCGCCATGATCCTCCTGCTGATCTACCGGATGATCTCGGGCAAGCGAGGTTGATGCCTAACGAACGGCTTGATTACCCATCGACTCGTTCCGCTTGGACTGGGGTCGACGATCGGTTAGGGTGACGGGCGCGGAAGAATCATCCCCGCTAATCCCGAAACCTTAACTGGAGGATATTTCCATGCTCACGAGCAAAAAAGTGGTCAACGCGATCAACAAACAGATCGGTAACGAATTTGGTGCTTCCCTGCAATATATCGCGATTGCGGCCTATTTTTCGGGCGAAGCTTTGCCGCAACTGGCCGAACATTTCTTCCAGCAGGCGGCCGAGGAAAACGATCACGCGATGCGTTTTATCAAATACGTGACGGACGCCGGAGGTCAGGTGGTGATTCCTGCGATCGCGGCGCCGCAGCCGACTTTTCAGAACGCGGAGGAGGCCGTCCAACTCTCTCTCGACCAGGAAGTGGAAGTCACCAAACAGATCAACGCGCTGGTGGAATTGGCCCGCTCCGAGAACGACTACATTACGAACAACTTCCTCCAGTGGTTCCTGACCGAGCAGCTCGAGGAAGTTTCCTCGATGGACACGCTGCTCAAGATCGTGCAGCGGGGCGCGGCCAATCTTCTGAGCGTGGAGGAACATCTGGCCCGGGTCGGCGTGAAGAGGGCAGGCATTGGTGAGCACTGACCGGCGGCAACACCGAAGCGGATAGTCGGCGCAAAGCGAAGCGACTATTCCACCGTAACGCTTTTCGCCAGATTGCGCGGCTTATCCACATCGCGGCCGAGGGCGACGGCCAGATGGTAGGCGAAAAGTTGCAGCGGGATCACGGTCAGAACCGGCATCACAATTTCGTCTCCATCGGGCACGATAATCGTGTCGTCCACGATTCCCTTCAGCCTCTCGGCGCCGCTCTCCGTCGTGACGGCGATGATCGGACCTTTGCGCGCCCGCACCTGCTCGATGTTGTTCAGGTTCTTGGAAAAGACGGCATCGTCGGGCGTAATGAAGACGGAGGGAAGCTCCGGTTTGACGAGCGCGATGACGCCGTGCTTCAACTCCGCGCTGGGATGGCCTTCAGCATAAAGATAGGTGATCTCCTTCATCTTGAGCGCTGCTTCGAGCGCGATCGGGAAGTTAAGTTGCCGGCCGAAGAAGAGCATGCCGGTGGAGCCCATGTACTTCCCGGCCACGTCCTTGATCTGGTCGCTCGTTTTCAGGAGTTGCTCGATCTTTTCCGGCAAGCCTTCGAGCGCTTCGATCATGCGCGTGCCTTCCGCAGTCGAGAGCTGCCGCATCCGGCCTAGCAATAAACCGATGAGATTCAGAATCACGACCTGCGAGGTAAAGGACTTGGTCGCGGCCACGCCGATCTCGGGCCCGGCGTGCATGTAAACTCCGCCGTCGCTTTCGCGCGCGATCGTGCTCGCGACGTTGTTGCAAACGCCGAGGGTGCGAAACCCCTTCCGCTGGCTCTCACGCAACGCGCCTAATGTATCGGCGGTTTCGCCGCTCTGGCTAATGGCGAAGACGAGCGTGTCGCTCGTCATCGGTGTGTTGCGATGACGAAATTCGCTCGCGTATTCCACCTCCGTCGGAATGTGGGCCAGTTGTTCGATCAAATATTCGCCGACCATCGCGGCGTGTAACGCCGTGCCGCAGCCGGTCAAAACCACACGCCCGACATCGCGCAGTTGCGCCGGAGTCATGTTCAGGCCGCCGAGCTTGGCGGTACATTCCTCGAGGCTGAGCCGGCCGCGCATCGCGTCGCGCACCGAACCGGGCTGCTCAAAGATTTCCTTGAGCATGTAGTGCGGGTAATCCCCTTTTTTGATGTCTTCGGCGGTAAACTCAACCTTGCTGATGGCGTGGTTGCCCCGCTCGCCGGCCAGTGAACTGATCTCGAATTTGTCGCGCTCGACCGCCACCAGGTCGAAGTCGTTCAGGTAAACCGCGTCGCGGGTGTAGGCGACAATCGCGCTCACGTCGCTCGCGAGAAAATTTTCATCCTTTCCAACGCCCAGCACGAGCGGGCTGCCCCGACGCGCGCCCACGATGAAATCGGGAATATCGGCATGCACGATCGCGATGCCGTAAGTGCCGATGACCTGTTGCAAGGCCGTCCGGAGGGCTTCGACAAGGAGGGCTTTGTGCCGTCGTGGATCGGTCACGCCGACGGCTGAGTCGTCGTAGAGTTTTCCCACCAGATGGGCCAGCACTTCGGTGTCGGTTTCGGAGGTGAAATGGTGCTCGCCTTCCCGCAAGAGCGCGTCCTTGATCTGCTGGTAGTTTTCGATCACCCCATTGTGGACGAGGGCGAGCTTGCCGCTCTCGTCAAAATGGGGATGCGCGTTTTGATCGGTCGGTTTGCCGTGCGTGGCCCAGCGCGTGTGGCTGATGCCATAGGTACCGGCGGCGGGAGCCTCGGCGATCAATTTCGACAAGCCAGCGATGCGGCCGGCACATTTGCGCGTTTCAACGTGGTCGCCATCGACAATCGCGATTCCGGCAGAATCGTATCCGCGGTACTCGAGCCGGCGCAGACCATCCAGCAAAATGGGCGCGGCCTCCGCGTTTCCGACGTATCCGACAATGCCACACATGGTTTGTTAAATCGTTAAGTGCCTAAGACGTTGAAGCGTTAAGGGGTCGAGTCTGGAGGGAAGGGTGACACCGACGCCCCCGAGGCGCAAGGAAGGGGCCGTTCGACCGAATTTTAATTGCTGTTCCTTCTCTTGCTTCACGTTTTGGGCTCCGGCCAAAAGAAGATTGGTGCGGGACCAAAAACCGGGGACAAAGCGAAATAGATCGGCTTGCCTTGCCCGGGTCGAATCGGTGTAAGTTACCCACTCACATGCCTCAATCTCCTGCTCTTCCACCTGGCACCACGCAACGCACGCTCTCCATCATCATGGGCGGCGGCGCCGGCACGCGCTTGTTTCCCCTAACGAAGGATCGCTCAAAGCCGGCGGTGCCATTAGGCGGAAAATATCGCCTGGTCGACATCCCAATCAGCAACTGCCTCAACTCGGGTCTGCGCTCGATCTACGTGCTGACGCAGTTCAACAGCATGTCGCTCCATCGCCACATTCAGGCGAGCTACAAGTTTGACAATTTTTCGCGCAGCTTTGTCGATATTCTCGCCGCACAACAAACGCCCGAGGGCGCCGAGTGGTATCAGGGCACGGCCGACGCCGTCCGGCAAAACCTGCGCTACTTTCTCGAGCAGCCGTACGATTATTACCTCATCCTGAGCGGTGACCAACTCTACCGGATGGATTTCCGCACTCTCCTGCACGAACACATTCGCTCGGGGGCAGAGATCACCCTTGCCACCACCCCGGTGCAGCGCGCGGCGGCCGGCGATTTTGGAATCATGTTGAGCGGACCCGATCGGCGGATCACCCGTTTCGAGGAGAAGCCGAAAGACCCCAAGATGCTCAACGAACTCAAGCTTGGGCCTGAATTACTGGAATCGATTGAAAGCGATCCCTCGGAAGAGCTTTTTCAGGCGTCGATGGGGATCTACGTTTTCAATCGGCAGGTTCTGGTCGATTGCCTCAACAGCAACCTGGATGATTTCGGAAAACATGTCATCCCGAAGGCGATCGGTGAACGGCATGTTCACGCCTACATTTTCAAGGGTTACTGGGAAGACATCGGCACCATTCGCGCCTTTTACGAGGCGAATCTCGACCTGACCAATCTGGTGCCGAAATACAGTTTCTTCGATGCGACAGCGCCGATCTATACCCACCCGCGTTTCCTGCCCGGGAGCAAGATCAATGGCGCGACCCTGCGCCAGGCGATCATCTCCGACGGCTGCATCATCTCCGACGCCCACATCGAGCGCAGCGTGATCGGCGTCCGGAGCATCATCCGGAGTGGCGCAACGATTCGCAACAGCGTCATCATGGGCGGCGACCATTTCGAAGGGGCGGCGCCACCCAGCGCACCCGACGTGCCGCCGATCGGAATCGGGCGCAATTGCGTGATCGATCGCGCGATCATCGATAAAAACGCGCGCATCGGCGACGGCGTCGTGATTACTCCGGAGGGCAAGGAAACGCACCTCGACGCGGCGAATTATTTTATCCGCGACGGGATCGTGGTGGTGCCGAAAGACGCGGTCATTCCCGCGGGCTTTTGGATCTAGACAAGGCTCCGGGCACCTCCGCGTTCTGCCCTAACGAGCAAGGCGCCAGACCACCCCGAAACCCGAAAGCGGCGGGCCAATTTTGTCCAGTCAAGCGGTTTATCAAACCAGAGGTAGAATCCGGGATGTGGCCGGTCGCTCGCTGGTGGCGTCCCGGGCGGTCGAGAGTTTTCGAGACTCGTTGGCGCCTCTCCCGACGCTGCGACTGTGGTGTGAACGAACGTGTTCCAGCTCTCATCGTTAGGTCCGGCGCATTCCAACTGCAACTTGAAGCGCGAACGCGGTGGATTCGCCAGCTGGATCGCGAACCCACTAGTCTCGGCGTGGCGAGCCTCGGGAAAAGCCGCGGCCACGTCCGGTCGCGGAATTGGAAAGATTGCGAGCCGGGTCTGTTCGGGCGTGATGACTCGGACGCGCTCGAGCGGTTGTCCGGATTCCGCAAACACCCAGCCCTCGATCCGGAGGACCTCACCGGTGGCGGTCTCGACGCGCTCAACGTGAACCCAGGATCGATTCTCCACTTCGCTCAAGCTTGCCAACGGTGGCGATTTGTCCAACTGCAAGCGGGGCGCGACAAAGTGCTTTTGAAAGATGCTCGACGCCTAACGAATCTACGCTCGCTTGCGCGCGAGGAGCTCGAAGCCGGCAGCCAGGCGCTTTTGCAGGTCCTGCGGCAGCACGAGGAGCGCCCCGAACCCGGGCGGGGTCTCCGTCTTTCGTCGCCAAAATTCCGCCCATTGCCCAAGTCGGGTGTCAGCGATCTGCGCCTGCCCGGCCGCTGGCAGGCCGCTTTCTTGGAGCGCGTCGAGCAGACTGGCGCTGAGAAATCCGAGCATGAAGCCGGGCGAAAAATTGCCGCTCACCTCGCACTTCTCGATCTCGAAATCGCGGAACCATTCGCGGACTCCATATTCGGTCGCGTTGAAATAATGGTGCGGCGCTTCGTGCAGCGGCTGGAGAAAGGCGGTGTGCAGTACGAGCGAGCCGCCGGGTTTAAGGACACGGTGGATTTCACGCGCCGCGAGCGAGGGCTGACGCAGATGTTCGAAGACATTGAAGGCAAAGACGCGATCGAAAACGTTGTCGCGAAAGGGCAGAGCGTGTGCGTCGCCGACCACGTCGGTATGACGAAAAATCTTGTGCTCGAACTCGACGCAGTTCGGGTGACGGCGCGCGGTCGCGCCAGCCCCGAGGTGAAGCGTCAAGCTCTGCCCGCGTTTCAGGACCTCTTCGAACTGCGGCCCAAGCGCGTTGCTCTCGTGCTCGACCGGAACAACTTCAACTGGTTCGCCGAGAAACACCGGAATCCCGTTCACGATACGAAAGTCCTCACCGCAACTTCCGCAGCGAAGGATCTGATCCTTTTCGATCACCTCTTTGCGACACGCTGGGCAAACAAGGATGGCAAGCAGTTCCCGATTCATTTCACGCCTCGGGCAGCGAGGCGCGGCCCGGCATTGAGGACGACGAAGTTCTCGTTAAGTGCGTGCCGCATCGTTCAAGCTTGCCAAGTGTAGCAATTTGTCCAACCTCAACCGCGCCAGTGCCAATTCCCAGGGAAGTGAAACACAGAAGAATTCGGCCGCGCGATTTCGTGCTCGTAGCGTTGGCTATCCTGGCGATCCTGCCCGCGCTGCAGATGTGGCACTGGGTTTCCACCAGCTGGGTTCCACTACCTTATTTGGACGAATGGCATACTCCCGGGAGCCAATTTGAGTCATTGCAGCGTGGGACCCTCACCATGGCAGAGATGTTCTCGCAGCATAACGAGAGCAGGAAGTTCTTCCCGCGCCTTCTCTACTTCACGCTCGCTGCGTTCGGCGGCTGGGATGTGCGCAAGGAGATGCGGGTCGTGTTCATCGGCATTTGCGCGGTCTGCCTTTTGCTCCTGCATCTCCTGCGACGGACGCCCGGCGCGACGCCCCTTTCATCAATGGTCGCTTGGGCGCCGATGATGTTTCTTTGCTTTGCGCCGGGACAGGTGGAGAATTTTTTGTACGGCATCCAACTGGAGACTTTTTTTCCAGGCTTCGCCGTGCTCGCGGCCGCGGCGGTGAATCTTTCCCGACTCTCCTTCCGCTCGAAAACGGTGGTTAATCTCGCGCTCGCCTTCGTTGCGACCTACACTTTTGCCAATGGCATGCTCCTCTGGGCGTTGGCCTGGCCGCTTCCCTCGCCCAACGAATCTTCGCCGCTCCGACACCGGATACTCTGGTCGACAATTTACCTGATCGCTGGCGTGATCTCGGTGGGCTGCTATTTCATCGGCTACCGCCGGCCGTCTCATCATCCGGAGTTCGCATCGATTAGCGCCAGAGGTGTGGATCTGGCCCATTACCTCATCCTCTGGGTGGGAAGTTATTTCGCGTCCGACGGTGCGGGCCCATTTGTCGTTGGGTTCGTGGCGTTGATTTTGTTCACGGGTGGGGGCGCCTTTGCGCTTGAGGCGATCAGACGCCGCGGTGACTGGCGGACATTTTATCCATGGCTGCTCATCGGTGCCTACGCAGGCGCGACGGGGATGATCACGGCCGTAGGACGGCTTGGCTTCGGCCTGCAACAGGCTCTCGACGAGCGCTACAGGACGTTCAGCCTTTTTTTTTACCTCGCGCTCGTCGGCCTCTACTTTGCGATCTATTGCTCCCGCGTTTGCTCCGCTAGGTTGGCGACCCGCGTGATCTTCCTAACGAGTGTGTGTGGCGTTGGCTCGCTGATGGCGATGTGCTGGGGAGCATCGCTCGAAAAAAACCTGGCGGTGCCGGCCTCTTATCACGAATCCCGGACTAATCTGCTACGCTCGCTCGAATGGATGGAGTCGATCCCCGACAATCCCGACTTTGCTCTGATTCTTCCTCAGGTGGATGTACTGAAAGAGCGTGCGCTTTTCCTAGAAGAGCATCGAATCTTGCGGCTGCCCTTCGTTCACGATCCGCTAAGTTCGACAGTCCGGCAGGTACCTTCGGCCGCCGGTGATTCTCATGGGAGGATTGAAGTCAGCTGCTTGGATTCGAGTGGCCTCCTCCATCTCAAAGGCTGGGGTTGGTTGCCCGAAAAAAATCGGCGCGCCGACTGCGTTGTCGTTGGGTGCGAAGACCGCAACCGCGTTTTTAAGCCGTTCGCCGTTCTTGGGACTGGCGGCGCCCGTCCGGATCTGTCCGATCCGCGTCACAACCCGAATCTGTACCACTCCGGCTTCGCGCGCGCCGTCGATGCAGCCAATCTTCTCCCCGGCGAGGTCAGCATCAAAGGGTGGGCGATCGATCTTCATGCGCACAAAGCCTGGCCGCTGGCTTCGACCTGCCGTCTCCCGGCGAGATGATCTGTTCGTTAGACGCGCAACCCAACCTCGCGCAGCTGCACGCAGTCGACCAGCCCACCGCCCGCCCGCACATCGCTCAGGACGACCAGATTGTCGTTAGGCGCGATCAGCTTCTGCGCATGCAGGTGTTTCTCGGCCGCCTCGATGGTTGCATTTGGATCGACGGTAAAATCGAGCTGCACAGAGAACGTGCCCCAGCAGACGGCGAGCTGGCGACAGACCTCATCACTGGGTGTGAAAGCGAAGATCGGCGCATGGTGTGGCCGGAGGTTCGAGACATAGCGCGCCATCGTGCCGTGGCGGGTGAAGACGACGATTTTGGCGCGGGGAAGCGAGTTGGCGAGGGACACGGCGGCTGCGACTGTTTTCTGGCGTGAATCTTCGAGGAGCGCGTCCTTGCCGTAACCGGCACCGCCGCTGCGCTCGATTCGCAGCGCGACCCGGTCGAGTACCTTCACGCATTCGACTGGGTAACGGCCGCTCGTGGTTTCGCCGGTGAGCATGATGGCGTCGGCTTGTTCGAAGACCGCGTTCGCGACGTCGGTCACTTCCGCGCGCGTGGGCACGGGATTGTGAATCATCGATTCCAGCATCTGGGTCGCGACGATCACCGGTTTGCCGATTCGCAAGCAGCGTTTCACGATCCGGCGCTGAATGATCGGCAGCTCTTCCATCGGGCACTCGATCCCGAGATCGCCGCGGGCGATCATGAGGATGTCGGTTGCCCAGATCATGTCATCGATCGAGTCGACTGCGCTCTGACTTTCGATCTTGGCCACCACCGCCGCCATGCTTCTGCCTTTTTGCAAGACCTTGCGCAACTGGTCGAGGTCCTCCTTCTTTCGGGCGAAACTGAGCGCGACAAAATCAACTCGCAGCTCGATCCCGAGCGCCACGTCGGTCAGATCCTTCTCGGTCAACGCCGGCAGATTTATATCGACGCCCGGCAAGTTGATGTGCCGCCGCGAACCGAGCGTGCCGGCGGTGAGCACAACGGTGCGGATGCGGTTGTCCTCCTTCGCGAGGACGCGCACGTGCATGAGGCCGTTGTCGAGCAGGACAACGTTCCCGACAGAAACGTCGTCGATCAGGTCGTCGTAGTTCACCGTGATTGAGTTCGGCTGGGTGCTCCGCGCGCCACGGACGGTGATTTCCAAAACGTCGCCGATCGCCAGGTCCAGATCGCGCTCGAGCGGGCCCGTGCGGATGGCTGGTCCTTGCGTGTCGAGCAAAAGTCCGACCTTCCGGTCGAGTTCGCGCGCGATGGCTCGCACCCGCGGCACGATATCGCGCACCCAGTCGTGCTTTGCGTGGCTCATGTTGAGCCGGAAGGCGTCCGTGCCAGCCAGGATCATTTTTTCAATGATCTCGGAGGTCTCCGAGGCCGGCCCGAGCGTGCAGATAATCTTGGTCTTGCGCATCGGACCTCAGAGTTCAGAGCGCCAAAGCCCAATTGCAAGGGACATTTGCCGGGCGCAGCGAGCCGATTGAAGCGCGAAAGCCCCGTGGTGCATTCACTAGGCCGGTGCCATTCCGTCAATGGGAGGGCCCGTGTCTCTGGCGGCATCGCGCGACGAAACTCGAAAACCTTCCAGCTGTCAGAACAAGGATTTGCATTATCGACCTCAATCCGGCTGCAAGGACGCAACACACGAAACGCCTCAAGGATATGATTGTACCGGTCTCAACATCTCCGGGCGCTTCTGCACGCCCAGCTCGAAACCGGCCGTCACCCGTTTCCGATCGCCTCAGTGCTATCGTGCAGATCTAAGATCGGATCAGCCAAAGGTTCGGAGAGATCCGATATTTATTGAGCGCATGCCGCCGCCTCCTGCGCCTCGTTGGGGGCAGATGTAGAAAATCGCCGAACCGGAAAAACAGCAGAGTGTCCGAGGGCACGCTTGGCGTACAGCAACTGGTATTGCTGCATCATCGGCGTGAGACCGTCCGGCGTGGCGGAACAGCGAAATGCCCGCACGCCTTTGTGACTTTCTATTTGGCGCCGACGCGCGCGAGAATGCGAGAGCCGGACCCCTTGTGAACCATCCTGAATCCAGCGATGCGCCCTTCGGTCTCCGGCAGATCGACTTCAACAATGTAGCCGACGTTCAACCGGTCGAAGAGTTCAGGGTTGAGCGGGAGGTAGACATTATAAGAGTTGATGAAACTGAGTTCGAATCGCGGGCTGTATTCAGCGGTGGGGACGAACGAGACGATTGCGCTCCGATTCGTGATGGCTTTCGATGCCCCGTCTGGATCGAGCACACGGAGCATCTCCTCATCCGGTGTGATGCGCGAACCGCCGAGCGTTTCCGCGCCTGCGCTCTTGCTGAATTGCGCGATAATCGGCCCGCGACTAGAGCGGCTGAGGACGAGCCATTTCGCAGCTGGATTTGAGCGATGGATCTTTACAATTTGTGCGCGCAATGTGCTACGAGTCAGGCCGGGTAGCCCTTTGCTGATTGGATTTGTTAGGCAGTTCGTCCAGAGGAGCGGAATAACGAGCAGCGCGCAACTTGCGGTCACTCGGCGGGACCAGACGCAAACCGTGACGAGCGCGAAGAAAACGGCGGCTGCGACGACTGTGCTCAGATCCACGAAATCTTTCAGTTCTATATTCGCACGTTGAAATACGATCGCGAGGACGAGCGCGATCCCTGTAAACGCGGCGATTTCTTGCCGCCAATGCTCGCTTCGAACCGTCTCGCGCGAAAAGTAGCGGAACAAACCGACCGTCGAAAGCACCCCGAGCGGCAGGAGCGCACGCGCACCGTAGACCTGTGACCATCCGCTCGCTTGCGCCAGCCAGAGCGGAATTCCGCCGAGCATGAAGATGAGCAGAAACGTTGAACCGATCACGCAGCCGACAAGGAGCCAATCGACGCGATGGCGAAAGGCATCACGTAGGGCAACCGCGGCGAGCAGCGGGGCGAGAAAGAGAAAGCCCGCCGCTTCGCAAACATTCATCGCGACTGCGGGATAGTTTTCCTGGGTCATCGACAATTCGAGGAACGGCGCCAAGAGATGGAACCACGGATAGTCGCCGCCGGTGGAGACGATTTGGCCGGGATATGTGAGCCGCGAAATCACGAGGATCAAACTCGCGACGTCCGCGTACCAGCTCGCGAGGAGTAGGCCTGCAACGACCAGTGTTGCAGCAAGCAAAGCAAATTTCAACGCACGCAAATCAGCTACCGGCGTCCCCGCGCACCCAAACACAAGCAGCAAGATCCCAATGTA
Source organism: uncultured Verrucomicrobiae bacterium (assembly GCA_963738045.1). Lineage (GTDB taxonomy): Bacteria > Verrucomicrobiota > Verrucomicrobiia > Chthoniobacterales > UBA10450 > Palsa-1392. The sequence goes on from CAVTUX010000005.1 coordinate 612,562, forward strand.
AACCAGCGGAATTTGAAACCGTGGATAGCAACAGAAGACGAACTGCAACATCGCAACGAGAAGCAGGATTGACGCTGCCAGGACGACTCGTTTCGATCGCGTGTGGAAGATCAGCGCAACGCCCCAAAGCGTGAAGAAGAGCATCGCGAGCATCTCCGGCAGACAGGTCGGCGAGCTGAACCACCACTGGATGTAGGGCGAGAAGAAGAAGAAAAATGCGCCTGTGCAGGCGAGCGAGGTTTTGCCGCCGGTCACTACCTCGAGAAACAGGAACGCGCTGAGCAGAAGCGCGAACCATTTAAAGTTCCAGTAGAGCGCGAATGCATATTGGTTCGTTAGGCAAAAGAAGCCCCACATTTGTGGCCGGAACAGCATCATCCAGTGACGCGCTGGCAGATTCGCCAAAAGCGGCGCGGCGCGGTCGCCGATGTTTGGATTCGTTAGGCTGAGCTTCGGCACGGTGTTGATCTGCGACCAGATCCAGGGCGTTTGGATCTCCCACTCGTCCGATCGAATCTCTTTTGGCGACCCGGCAATAAGAGCTCGATTTGGTGACTGGCGGTCGGCCTCCAAGCGCCAGAGACCGGTTGAGCTGCCGTTTAACTTGAGGGCGATTGCTGCGATAAACACGAAGCTCAAAAGTGCAACGACCAGTCTAGGTTGCGAAAAGGAATACGTGCGGCGTCCACTCGGGCTCAAAATTAGTGCAGCTGCCGCAATGAAGAGCAGCAGGGTGGCGATCCAGCGCAGGATTACCGGGATATTAGTCGCAACGAGCGGCGCGGCCAGTTTGAACCGGACTGCCATGTAGCTCGCGTCGCGCGTTCCCGTAATCTCGGTCGCGTTCGCCTGTCTGGTGATGGACGCCACGTTCCAATCGGGTACAACGTCACCGCTGCGAAACTGCGTTCGCGCCCCGCCGAATACCGCGAGTTTCGCTCGCGAAATCTGCAAAGGTCCCGCACCATCCACCTGGAGCAGCCGCAAAGCGTGGATCTCCGTCGCGCGGATCGGAAAACGGATCGTCTGCGGCCGTTTCTCGCTGTCGACCATCAGCGTCCTGGAATCGTGCAGATTGAATCCAGCGCCGCGATCGTAAAACAACCGCAACCGTGTCGCCGTCGCGGTGTGCACTCGCACCGCGAATGAGAACGGGGCGGGCAGCCAGAGATTCTCCGCGAGAAAGAGCGCTGTGCACGCGCCGACGAGCGCACCTGCGACGAACGCGCGCGAGCGGATGGACCTCGCAATGCCGAGCCCGTCGCGATATGTTCTCATGCGGTGCAGCATGGGCGGGTCAGCAATTCATAGCGCACTTTCAAAACCAAGCCGGCGAGTTCGAATATTTGGAGCAACTGTATGAAAATGCGCACATCCCTCCTGTTTCTGTTCATCACTTGCGACCCGCGCCGCGCGTTTTCGCGGTCGCCGCACCGAAGAGAATCACGCCATCCAAAAGCCTGATTGTCGACGAGTGGACGCAATTTACTCAACTAGCGTTCCGCATGTTGTTTTGGCGCTGGTACAAATCGTCTTGAGCCGGAAGAGGTCGTCCAGCCTCGATCCTCTGCCGAATGATCTCGGAATCCTCGGAGGCGGGGCCAAGGGTGTAGATGATTTTGGTCCTGCGCATCGGGAAAAGGATTAAGGTTGGGCGCCGCAAAAGCAAGGCTCTTTGTCCGGTTGGGGACGTGAAAGGGATGCGCAACGCCCGGCGATCAGCCAGATGACCATGATCCGGGGTGTGCTTGGTGCGAGGTGACTGAATCATGACCTGTTGAGCATGCGAGTCTTGTCGACATGACTAACGATTCTGTCAGTCGCTCGGATTCCTTTGCTTTGATCTCGTTGGACAAGAAAACCAGCACCCGTCCTGCGCTTTCGTCTGCCGTTGCTTTCGCGTTGTCTCCGGCTCCGATCCAATTAGCTGGAGTGCCGGATAGTCTCTTCGTTGCGGCGATTCATTCTCTCACACCATAAAACAGTCATCGATTTCGAGAGCAGCGGCTCTGGCAAGACGTAGTTGGCGCGATGTGACTGTTCGGTTTCTCGCTTCGCGGTTGCTTGCAATCGTCGCCGTGAATAAGGTCAACAGATGAGGCGTGTTTGCGTCTATACCGCGATCTACGGAGACTACGACACACTGAAGCCGATTCCGGAGCAGGATGTCGCGTGTGATTACGTTTGTTTCACGGACAACCCGCTTCTTCGTAATCCCGGAAGCTGGTCAGTTATCTACACGCCCGTGCTGCTCGATCAACACCCGAGAATTCGCGCGAGGTTTTTCAAGGTCCTTCACGATCGGGTCTTCAAGCAGGCGCGGCTAGCCTATCCGCTCTCGATACTGCAGCGATTATTCCGCGGGCGGACTCGCTACGATTACACCGTTTGGATCGATGGCAGTATCCAGGTCAAAAACTCGGCCTTCGTGCGCGAATTCACCGACCATGTCCGACTCTCGGGCTGGTCGATGTTTCTCCACCCGGATCGCAGTTGCATCTACACGGAGGCGGGGGTCTCAAAAACTATGCCGAAGTATCGCGAGCAACCGATTGGCGAGCAGATCGAGGCCTACCGCAGTGAAGGTTATCCTGCCGACAATGGTCTCATGGCCACGGGTTTGATTGCGCGCTCAACCTCCGCCGATCTCTCCGCAATCAACGACAGGTGGTGGATTGAAAACATGCAATGGACCTATCAGGACCAGATTTCGCTTCCTGTGGTGCTTTGGCGGCTCGGAAGGACCTATGATGCCGTGCACAAGAATCTCTGGACTAACGAGTGGTTCGATTGGATTCCTCATCGGAGTAATGGTTAGGGCGAGAGATCAGGATCTTACGGACTGCAATGCGTTTTCTCTCGTCCCGGCTCTAGCGCGAGAATCTCGGAAGGCTCTCAAACGGGCAATAAGCAAGCCGCTTGTCGGCATACAAGCCGCCGCCCCATTGGTGGCGCCAGGGTAAGAGACGTGCCCCGGTCGGGAGCTCCATCCCAGTGCCTACCGCGCTGCCTTATTTGGGGCGGAGAATCTAATCATACAAGAAGGAATACACTGATCCAGCGGCCGACCGTGCCAGAGCTATCTCCTAGGAGCCCTGTTTATCTGATGCCCGATAGCGTTACGCTCTCTCTCCAAAGGTTCAACCTGCTAAGACACGCACTTCCAAATCCGATCGGACGGGAGAATTTTCGCACTTGCCAGACGATGGTATGGCCGTTACCGACCTTGTCGTCAGTTTCCTGGAAGGCAAGCTCATCGAGTCGGGCCCAAAAGTGCGCGCGATTAAACCATGCTGCGATCTGTCTGAGCAGCTGCGGCGAAAAGACTGTATAATGGCCGCGGCTGCTTCCTTGCCGCTGTGCGCGGCCGTCTTCAAAGACTCCCTTCTCGTGGTAATGCTGCAGTAACTCGGCAAGCGATGTTAAGGGTCGTTCCTTATCCGGCGGGGCCGCATCCCGCTTTGGGACAATAGCAAAAACGAAGCCGTCTGGCCTCACGACCCGGACCCACTCGTCAAGCGCACTCAGCGCATAGGGCAGATGTTCCCAGACATGCGAATGCAGCACAAAATCAACGCTGTTATCTGGCACCGGAATTCTCGCCGCGTCGCCAGGGATGTCGATGGGCGAGAAACTCCCGCACATTTGCAACTGCACTTGTCTAAAAAATTCGTAATCCTCCGGATCTTGATCGGCCGTTAGGCCAACGCTGCGGGTCTTTAGACCGAAAGGGTTATGGCAGGCCGGTCCAATTTCAAGGCCTTGCAGCCCATCCAGAATTTGGTGCGCGAGTCTGGACTCCGGAAAAATGTTTCGCCCTGCGGGAGTCGAAGTTTCGATACACATGCGTGGCTGTCGGAAAGCCTCCCCATGGAAAGTTGCTCGCCGGTCAGATCAACTCAAGTCAAAAATCGCCTTGGAACACGATGCGGGACGGTCGCTTTACGAGACAGCCCCCTCGGGAGGGGCTGCGACCGAACCTGGGGCAAGGGTCTTCAGTCGAGCGCAAGAAGCTGCTGGCGGGATTTCGCCGCCGATACTCACGCGCCAGTCTCAGGTTGCGGAAATGGAAGGAAAGTTGAAGTTGTGCCCTTTCATGATTTCTTCTGAGGCACATCGGCGTTCTCTCGCGTTTTCATCTTCCAACGAGCCGCGCTTTTGGTGGCACCGGCTGTCGAGGAGCGATTATGTCCCACCCATTTATTCGAACCTGAACGAGCAGGAGTGGCAGTTCTTGCAGGCTTGGTATGCGGAAACAAGTCGCGAAGACTTAGTGGGCGAATGCGCGGTGCCGATCATGTCACTGCTGCATGGTCTGGTGATGGGTAGTAGTATTCGGCGGATCGTTCAATTGGGCACTCACGCGGGCTACTCGACTTTGCTGCTCGGTTTTTTTCTGCGTCAAATGAACGCGAGGCGCGGTCTTTGTACGTTCGAGATTGGCGAACCTCTTTGTGTCTACACGCGGGGCTGGCTCGAGCGCGCCGGACTCACCGACTTCGTCCAGGTGGAGTTCCGGAGTTCGCTCGATTCCGCGTCGCCAAAGATTGCCAGGGAATATTTGGGCGGCGCGCCGGAGATGGTTTTCATCGATAGTTCGCACGAATATGGGAACACGCGCGCCGAGCTCGACGCTTGGTATCCAGAGTTGGCGCCGGGCGGTTTGATCGTGCTGCATGACTCGAGTGAGTTCGCAGCTGGCTTCGACGTGACCACAAAAGGCGGGGTTTGGCGAGCGCTGCGAGAGTGGCGCCGATCGCATCCTGAGGTCGAAAGTTTTTCCCTCAACCACGATGTCCGTGCGATTGAAACGCCTGAGATGATTTATAAGGATTTCTGCGGCGCCGGATTGATTCAGAAGCCGCTTTGATCGCGTGGAAAAGGTGTTTTCTGGTCCGGCGGGTGTCCAACGTGATGCCCTTGTATATGTCCACGCGGAGTCCGCGAGGAGGGATCACAGCCTGCGTCCTCGGCGGTGAATCAACACGATAAACCTCTCAGGGTTGAGAAGGTCTTCGCTTCCCGGTAAGCTTCGGTAAGGTCGCGCGCGACGCGCTGGTGGAATGAAACATCCGATATTGAGGCGTATTCTGGGTGCCCGGCAATGGATCGAGAAAATCGAGCGACTCGAGGCCGAGCGGGACCGACTGGCTCGCAGATTAAGGAAACTTGACGCGCGTTTGAAATCGTTGCTGGAGACTCCGCCCCAGCAGCAGCGCGCTGAGTACAAGGCCGTCTGGACGCAGCTCTCAGGGGGGGAGAACTCGGCAAAGTTCCATATCGGAGGCGTCGAAGAAGAGTCCTGGTTCGAACTCACCGGGGTTGCCACGAACGAAGTGCTGACCAGCACCGTCGGCATCAACTCCACGGATACTGTAGTAGAGATAGGTTGTGGAGTAGGTCGCGTCGGGAAGCAAATCGCGCTTTTGTGCCGAAAGTGGATTGGGTGCGATGTTTCGCCGCACATGCTGGAGCTCGCTGCTCAACGGGTGGGGGCCTTAGGTAACGTAGAGCTGTGCGAAATTACCGGCTTTGATCTCCGCCCTCTGACGGATGGATTAGCGGATGTCGTCTATTCGACGGTAGTTTTCATGCATCTCGAGGAATGGGATAGATTCAGCTACATATTGGAGGCCTATCGCGTGCTCCGTCCAGGAGGCAGGATTTTTGTCGACAACGTCAACCTCTGCTCGGACGAGGGCTGGCGAGTGTTTGAAATTCACCGGCAGATTGCGCCAAACCTGCGACCAGCTCATATAACCAAGCACTCGACGGTGGGCGAACTCAAAACCTATTTCAAGTGGGCTCGATTTACCGAAATTCGTAGTCGAGAAGTCGGAGAATGGATCCAAGTTTGGGCAACGAAATAAGACACTTGCTCTTCCCGGCTACGTCGGGCGAGACGTTAGAACGCTGCGCCAATATGAACCGCAGTGTCGGAAAATTGTAGAGATTGAGCACTTCGCCGAGCTTTTTCATTGCAAGCGGTTGTCCGATCGCGACAACAACACTTTACCGCTGTGTTCATCTCCAGGAGCAGTTACAGGTGCTCTGTCACGCAGCCAGGGTCGTGGATTGGTTTGATGAGGCAACGATCGATGTCGAGGAAGCGATGGGTTTTGACGTCATCGTTCTTTATCGGCTTCCCATGTCGCCGGCGCTGGAGCGTCTGATCGACCAGGCCCACCGGTTGGGCAAACCGGTGATATTTGATACCGATGACCTGGTCTTCGAACCGGAGCTGACAAAGTGGCATCGCGCCGTGAAGAATCTGAGCCCCGGCGATCAGGCGCAGCATCTCGAGGGGGTGCGGCGATATCTCATGACCTTGCTGGCGTGCGATACGGTCACGGTTGCTACGCCGCTCCTGGCCGAACTGGCGGGAAAACGCGGCATGTGCGCCTTTGTCCATCGCAATTCCCTGGGACGTGAAATGCGGGAGCTGGCTGACGAGCTTTATGCGGAGCGCCGCGATCACGCGGCAGATTCGAAGGTCGTGCTCGGGTATGGGAGTGGAACCGCGACTCACGACATCGACTTTCAAGAGGTCGCAGCGGCGTTGGAACAGGTGCTCGAACAGTTTTCCCAGGTTGAGTTGTGGATCGCAGGACCGCTGACGTTGCCCGCGCCATTGGAACGGTTTGGAGAACGCGTGCGACGCTATCCGCTGACCGATTGGCGGGGTTGGTTTCGTTTGATGGCCAGGATGGACATTGGGCTCGCACCGCTCGAAATGAATAACGTTTTCTGCCGCGCCAAGAGTGAGATCAAGTTTGTTGAAGCAGGCGCGCTCGGCCTTCCGGTGATCGCTTCGAAGATCGATCCATTCCAGGATTCGATAACAGAAGGGAAGGACGGCTTTCTCGCCGAAAACGAAGGTGAGTGGACTCAAACGCTCACCTTACTGGTCCAGGATCCGCAACTCCGAATGCAAGTCGGCGCAGCGGCGCGCGAAACGGTGATGCGAAACTATAGTCCGGAAGCGCGCATGGCAGATCTGGCGAAGTTGCTGCCCAAACTGGAGCAATTTCGGAGCAACTCATGACCACGCCCTTGCTCATCAACTGGCTGGTTCCAGAGCCGTTCCCCGGGGCCGGCGGAGATGTCGGTTTGTTTCGAATCATCCGTTATCTCGCTGAGTTCGGTCACACCTGTCGGGTTCATGTCGTGGCCTATGAGTTGATGAGTGACTACAACACCGAGCAGATCCGCGAGTATGTGCTCAAAAATTTTGGTCCCACTCCGGCGCAATATCACCGTTTTACCGGATCGATCGGAGACGCCGATGCCACCTTCGCTACCTTCTGGCCGACGGTGGAGAACCTGCTCACGCTGCCGAATGGCGGGCGTCGCTATTATCTGGTGCAGGATTTTGAACCGTCCTTCTATCCACACGAACCGCACCATTACGAACGGGCGGAGAATACTTATCGCGCTGGTCTGCACTGCATCACCCTTGGCCCATGGCTGGCGAAGCTCTTGCGAAAGCGTTATCACGCAACGGCTGACTATTTCGACTTTGCCGTTGACACGAGCGTCTACCATCCGCGACCCGCGAGACCTGGTTCGCGGCAGCGCGTGTGTTTCTATGCCCGCCCTGCCACGCCGCGCCGCGCCTACGAGACGGGTTTGGCGGCGTTTCAAATCGTCAAGGAAAGGCTGCCAGAGGTGGAAATTTGTTTCTTTGGGTCGAACGAGTTGGAGCCCAAGCCGCCTTTTGCCGTCACGCAATGCGGCCTGTTGGGCCGAGAAGAGCTTGCGAATCTTTTTTCTCAGTCGGATGTCGGGGTCGTTCTCTCGCTCAGCAATCCTTCCTTTGTCCCGCTCGAGATGATGGCCTGCGGCTGCGCCGTGGCGGAACTGGCGACCGAGCGCGTCGAGGGGATTTTGCATCACAACGAGGATGCGTGGCTCGTGGAGTTGAATGTGGAGAAGGTTGCGGATGGGGTTTGTGAGTTACTGGAGAACAATACTTTGCGCCATCGGCTTGTGGAAAATGGACTTAGCCGAGCCAGCGACCTGAGCTGGCGTAAATCCGTGCGCCAAATCGAAGCGACGGTCCTTCTGGACGTACCGGAATCGGGGCGGATTCTCGCTCAGACAACCGTAGCCTAGCGGCGCGAAAATCGCCGTTGGAGAGTGCACCAGAAACCGCGCCGCCCTTCATATTTTTTCACCTTCCAGACGATCGAGTGTCCGTTATTTACCTTGTCGTCCGTCTCGTGAAAGGCGACTAACTCCAAGGCGGCCCATGCATGGGTGCGATTGAACCAAGCCCCGATCTCGTGCAGCAACTCCGGCGAAAAGACCGTGTAATGACCGCGAGATGGCCCGCACATTTCCGGAATCCGATCCTCGTAAGTGGTCCGCTGCTCGTAATGCCGTTCCAGTTCCGCCAAAGCCGTGAGCGGTCGCTGACGATCAGCTGGGTCGGCATCGCGCTTCGGCACGATCGCGAAAATAAAACCACCTGGTCGAACCACGCGCACCCATTCGTCGAGCGCGCGAAGGGTATTCGGCAGGTGTTCCCAGACATGGGAATGGATCACGAAATCCGTGCTGTTCTCCGGCAACGGAAGGTCGGCCGCGTCGCCCCCGATATCGATCGGCGCGACCGCGCCGCAATTTTCGAGCTGCATCTTTTCGTAGTAGGCGAAATCTTGCGCATCGGCCTGCGCGGTAAGGCCAACCGAGCGGGTCTTGAGACCGAAAGGATTATGCGCGGCCGGCCCGATCTCGATGCCCTCCAGGCCATCGAGAAGTTGATGGGCGAGTTGCGATTCCCGGAAGACTCCGTTGATCGAGGGCGGTGATTTAGCAGACATCCGTTTTCAGTGCAAAGGGATTCTTGGCAAGACTGCAAGAATGCGCGAGGCGATCTGGGAATGAAGCATCCGTTATTAAAGCGTATTCCGGGAGCCAGGACAAAATCTGCGCTGTTTTCTGGGAGAGCAATGCTGGAGGCATCGGCTTCAGGCTCATATGTTCGGTGGGTAGTCCGATTTGTGATGCCAGGGCACTTGATCGAAACTGGTTCGCCTCGGAAGACAACTCAAGACGCAACCGCTCCCACGCTCGCAACAATTTCCGGCATGCAGATCGAAATCGACCATTTCCCTTCGCATCGTTTTGCCCCACTCCGTTACGGGCTCGGCGCCTGGACCGAGCATGTTTTTTTCGCCTATGACCTGGTTGCGCAATTACAGCCAAAAACTCTGGTCGAGTTGGGAACGGATCGTGGCGAGAGCTACTTTGCGTTTTGCCAGTCGGTTCTCGAAAACAAGACGGGCACGCAATGCTTTGCGATCGATCACTGGCGCGGCGACGCCCACGCCGGGAGTTACGATGAGACGACGTTCCAGGACGTGACGGCTCACAACCGCTCGCATTACGCGCACTTCTCGACTTTGATCCGTTCAACCTTTGATGAAGCCCTCGATCGCTTTGCGCAGGAAAGCATTGATTTGTTGCATATCGACGGGCATCACACCGAGGAGGCGGTGCGGCATGACCTCGAAGCCTGGCTGCCGAAGCTGCGCGCCGGCGGCATTCTGCTCCTGCACGACATCGCGATGCACGGACGCGATTTCGGCGTTTGGAAAGTGTGGGCGGAGCTGACGTCCCGTGGGCGATCCTGGAGTTTCGTGCAGCCGCCAGGTCTCGGCGTTTGGGAAAAACCGCCGGCCGGTGGACTACCGCCACTTCTGGAAACGCTCTTCGCTTGGCCTGAGGAATCCCGAGCCTCTCTGCTCGAATACTACCGGCAGCGTAACGCCGATCTGCAAGAGATGATGGCACGCCAGTGGCGCGACGGCACCATTCGCTTCGCGCCGATGGCGAGCGAGACCGTCATCCAGGTTTTTTGGACGACCGACGGAATTTACGGGGAGGAGAATTCGACCGATATCCGGATCGGTCACGAGGATTGGAAAGATGTCGCCGTCAAGCTGCCGACGGAGATGCCGATCAGCGGATTGCGGATCGACTTCTACAGTGCCCTAACGATGATCGAGATCGCCGCGATCGAGGTGCGAGACGGAAGTTGGGACGCTGGTCTATCGGGCAGAAAACACGGCAGCGATTTCGATTCGATTGCGTTAGTTGGGCGATTGTTTGCGCCGCTCGCTCGATCCCTTTTGCGTCGAAGTCACGGGAATCGATCCGCAGCTTCATCTCCCGCCTTTTCCGCAACGCGAGACGGGGCTGGAGGTGCGAATGCAGTTGCGCGTGCGCTTGTCGTTGTAGGGCAAGCGCATCGCATGCCGACGAGTTGGAAGAGGCAGGCGGAGCGCCTGCCCTACAATTTCGCTTCGCGCAGCGGTCGCGAAAGATCGTCTTTTACCCGGTCGAGGATTCCGTTCACAAAACCCCCGGAATCCGGACCGCCGAATTCCTTGGCCAGTTCGATCGCTTCGTTGATCGAGACGACTGGCGGGATGTCGTCGCGGTAAAACATCTCGTAAATGCCCAGCCGCAGAACGTTGCGATCGACCGCCGAGATGCGGCGGAATTCGTAGTTTTCGCAGTAGCGCGTAATGCGTTCGTCGATCTCCGGCAGGTGGGCAGCATCCCTTCGATGAGCGGTTGCGCGAATTGCTGCACACTGCTCTTTCGCCGGACAAAGCTCCCAGAATTCGTCGATCGTTTCCGGTCCTTCGCCGCCGTGGAGATCGCGCCAGAAATGATATTGCAGCGCCGAGCGGCGCGCTGAGTCGACGTTTGCCCATGACTACTTGCGCAGCTTCGCGAGGACGCCCGCTGATCTCGAACGCGGCGCGCGCGGCTTCGGTTCCGCGGTTGATTTTTTCTTCGAGGCAGCGTTCGCGCGCCTGCTCCTCGTTTTTCAAACTCAGGACCGCATGAATCACCGGGCACGCCGTGCTCGAGCGCGATTTGCTGGAGCGCATTCGTGACCACTCGCCGCGAGGTGCTGCGCGTGAGCCGTTTCGCCTTCGAGGATCACACCGAGCGCGATGATCGCGTCGGCATTCTTCTTCAAGCGCGACTTCGCGCACGACGATCGGGATTTCAAAGGCGCCCGGCACGAGATGGAGGGTGACATTGGCGGCGGGCGAGAGGGCCCGCAGCTCATCGGTGCAATGGTTGACCAGCCCCTGCACGTATTTGGCGTTGAACTGGCTCGCGACGAGGACGAATCCGCGCTTCGCGCTAATCAGCCGCGGCCGTGGCGGAACAAATTGTGACATGCGCTCGTGCCGCCGCGATCCCTAAAGCAGGTGCCCCATCTTGAGCTTCTTTGGTTTCAAGGTATTTGGCGTTGTGCGGATTGGGCGCACTCCGGATCGGCACCTGTTCGACCATCTGAATGCCGTAGCCTTCGAGGCCGACCACCTTCTTGGGATTGTTCGTGAGGAAGCGGAACTTGCGCACGCCGAGATCGTAGAGAATCTGCGCGCCGATGCCGTAATCGCGCAGGTCGCTGGCGAAGCCGAGCTTGGCGTTCGCCTCCACCGTGTCGAGCCCTTCCTCCTGCAATTTGTAAGCGTGAATCTTGGCCGCCAGACCGATCCCGCGCCCTTCCTGCCGCATGTAAACGAGCACGCCGCCCGCTTCGCTGATCTGCTTGAGCGCGGCGTGCAGTTGGTTGCCGCAATCGCAGCGGCGCGAGCCGAAGACGTCGCCGGTCAGGCATTCGCTATGCACGCGCACGAGCGTCGGTTTGGTCTTCGAGATCTTCCCTTTCACGAGCGCGAGATGATGGGCGTTGTCGAGCGTCGAGCGATACATGTGCAGATCGAAATCGCCGTAATCGGTCGGCAGTTTCACGATCTGTTCGCGCTCGATCAGTTTCTCCCGCACGCGCCGATGCGCGATCAGACTCTGGATCGTGCAGATCCGCAGCCGATGCTTTTTCTTGAACTCCATCAGCTCCGGCAAGCGCGCCATGGTTCCGTCGTCGTGCAGAATTTCGCAGAGAACACCGGCGGGTTGCAGACCGGCCATGCGCGCCAGATCGACTGCCGCCTCGGTATGACCGGCGCGCCGCAGCACGCCGCCTTCCTTCGCCCGCAAGGGGAAAATGTGGCCGGGCTGCACGAGATCGTTAGGCCCGGATTTCAGCCTCGCGATCGTGCGGATGGTTGCGGCGCGATCGTGCGCGCTGATTCCGGTCGTCACGCCCTTGGCGGCATCGACCGAGACGGTGAAATCGGTCCGATACATTTCGCGATTTTGCGCCACCATGCGTTGCAGGCCGAGTTGATCGGCGCGTTCGCTCGAGACCGGCACGCAGATCAATCCGCGCCCGTGCATGGTCATGAAATTGATCGCCTGCGGCGTGGCTTTCTCCGCCGCCATGATCAGGTCGCCCTCGTTTTCGCGGTCGGCGTCGTCGGTCACGACCACCATTTTCCCGGTGGCGATATCGCGCAGCACCTCATCAATGGTATCGAATTGAAAGGCTTCCGACGCTTGAATGATCATCGCCGATACCATTGCCGTCGCACTCGGGCTCGGCAATGGGAATTCATTTCAGGCTTCTGACCGCGATTGCCTCCGGGTGATAAAGGTCGTGGTTGCTCCCGGGGAGGCGGCTTTTAGCTTCACCTGAAAATGCACAAGATCGACCAGATCCCAAGGCGAGAATTTCCACTGCACATTACTCCGTGGCTCGTGCTCAAAGCCGGCCAGGTGACGATGGAGCTTCCCAGAATCACAAATCACACGCGGCACATTTGGGACGATTCAAAGCTTCCGACATCGATCTCACAAACGCTTTCGTGATTGCAGTTCATATTCGAACCGGTAAAAGGGAAGCGAGATGACGCGTCCCGCGCACCGGCATCCGCCTGGTATCACGATGTCCTAGGCTAGACCAATAACGCCTGTTTGTTTCGTTACCATGTTCAACTCCGGCATTCTCAACGTCGCGATTGGCATCGTCTTTATCTATCTGCTGGTGAGTTTGATCGTGACGGCGGTGAATGAGTTGATCGCGGCAATCTTCAAGATGCGCGGACGGGTGCTTTGGCAGGGTCTTTGCACTTTGTTGCCCAGTGGAACAAAGAAGGAAAATATGGCTGAACAAGTTTACCGCCATCCTTTGATCGCAGGACTCTCTCATAGCGGGCGGCCTTCCTATATTCCGTCGCACACCTTTGCCCTCGCGCTCCTCGACGTTATCAGCGGAGGGACGGGACACATTGCAAAGCTCAAGCAATTGGAAGGCAAGATCGACCTCTTGCCGGCCCACCTGAGCAGATCGCTGAATCTGCTGCTTCACGAATCAAAGGGCGATCTCGAAAAGTTTAGGATGAACATCGAGGCCTGGTTCAACGATTCGATGGATCGGGTGAGCGGCGTTTATAAGCGCAAGAGTACAATACGCCCTTTTCTTTCTCGCTTTCGTGCTCGCGATTTTCCTGAACATCGACACGATCGTGCTGGCGAACCGCCTGTCGCACGATTCGGCCTTGCGCGCCGCACTTGTCGCGAGTGCAACGTCGGCGGCGAATCAACCGGCTCCTCAGAGCAGTGTAGGTGAAGTGAAAGCTGTTCCGCAGCAGGAAGCGGCCCTGGCCGCGACAATCCGGCAACTGGATCAATTGAGTTTGCCTATCGGCTGGCAAGGGCCCGGCGCCGATTTAACGCTTCCAGCCTTGTCGGCCGCTGGTTTGTGGGATTGCAGCGAGCGGCATTTTGTCGGATGGGCGCTGACTGCTTTTGCGGCCACCCTCGGGGCGCCGTTCTGGTTCGATTTGCTGAACCGCTTTGTGAATATTCGCAGCGCCGGCAAACCGCCCGACGAGAAACCGGATGGTCTGAAAGACCTGTCGTCTCAGGGCGGGTCGGCGGGTCCTGATGCAACGGCCCATTCTTCCGACCCTGCCTAAGGGCTGCGGAATCGTCGAGCGCCGGTCGATTGCTGTTTGAGCGGCCGTTTGTATGATCGCTCATGGCGGAAAAGGAAGGCTCGGTCGAGAAGCGCATCGCTGCGTTGCGCAGCGTGATCGATGAGCACAACCGCCGCTACTACGAGGAAGCGGCGCCGACGATTTCAGATCGCGAGTATGATCGGCTTTATCGCGAACTACTCGATCTGGAGGAGCGTTATCCGCAGTTCATCATGCCCGAATCTCCGACCCGCCGGGTGGGCGAAGCACCGATCAAGGCCTTTTCGCAGATCGCGCATCGCGTGCCGATGCTCAGCCTCGACAACACCTATTCGGAGGAGGAGGTCGGCGCCTTTTATCGGCGGATGGAGAAACTCTTGCCTAACGAAAAGATTCCGGTGGTGGTGGAACCGAAGGTCGATGGCGTGGCGGTTTCGCTCCTCTACGAGGAAGGCCGCCTGCGATACGCCGCGACCCGCGGCGACGGAACAACCGGCGACGATATTACGCAAAACATCCGCACGATTCGTTCTGTGCCAGAGCAGTTGAAAAACGGTGCACCCCGGCTTTTTGAGGTGCGCGGCGAAGTCTTCATGACCAAGGAGGGCTTTGCCAGGCTGAACGCTGAGCGCAGCGAAGCCGGGTTGCCGGTCTTTGCGAATCCGCGCAACTCCGCGGCCGGCTCTCTGAAACAACTCGATCCGGCGATCACGGCGCAGCGCCCGTTGGGCGTTGTCTTTTATGGCACAGGCGCGATCGATGGGATCGAGCTGACGCATCATTCGCAGCTCTTTGCCCTCCTGAAAAAGCTTGGACTGCCCTGCAGCGAACGTTGGTGGGCGGCCGAATCGCTTGAGCAAATCCTGCAGGCAATTCGCGAGCTGGAGAAGTTGCGGCACGATTTCGTTTACGAGACCGACGGCGCGGTCGTGAAGCTGGATGACTTCGCGCAGCGCGAGTCGTTGGGCATGACGGCCAAGTCGCCGCGCTGGGCGATGGCTTTCAAGTACGAAGCGGAGCGGGTCGAGACAAAGCTGCTTGATATCCTGGTGCAGGTCGGCCGAACCGGCGTGCTCACGCCGGTCGCCGTGCTCGAGCCGGTATTCGTCAGCGGCAGCACGGTTTCCCGCGCCACCTTGCACAACGAAGATGAGATCAAGCGCAAGGACATCCGGATCGGCGACACGGTGGTGATTGAAAAAGCGGGCGAAGTCATCCCGGCGGTGGTGAGCGTGCGGACCGATCTGCGCGATGGATCGGAGAGAAAATTCCGGATGCCGGCGAAGTGCCCGGTCTGCGGCAGCAAGGTGGTGAAGGACGAAGGGCAGGTCGCGATCCGCTGCGTCAACGCGCAATGCCCGGCCCAACTAAAACGACGGATCGAGCATTTCGCGTCTCGCGGGGCGATGGATATCGAAGGCCTGGGCGAAGCAATGGTCGAGCAGCTTGTTAGTCGCGGCCTCGTTAGTCAGGTGAGCGACATTTATCGCCTAACGAATGACGATCTGGCCGGCCTTGAACGGATGGGGCAGAAAAGCGTCGCCAATTTGCTCGGCGCGATCGAACGTAGCAAGCAGCAGCCACTCTGGCGGCTGCTTTTTGGGCTCGGCATTTTACATGTCGGGGTGAGCGCGGCGCGCGCCCTGACCGATCATTTCCCAAATCTCGATGCCTTGATGGAAGCAACCCCGGAGGAATTGCAGCGCATTCCAGATGTGGGCGAAGTGGTCGGCGCGAGCATCGCCCAGTTTTTCCGCGAGCCGGGCAACCGCGAAATGATTGAGAAGCTGCGGGTGGCCGGATTGCGCCTGACGAGTGAACCAAAGGCGAGGCTGACAGGCGATTCGAAGATCAAGGGTACAACCTGGGTGATCACTGGAACGCTCAGTCGGCCACGCGACGAAATCGCCCAGGAGATCATTCGGCACGGTGGCAAGGTGAGCGGGAGCGTGAGCAAGAAAACCAGCTTTGTCCTCGCAGGCGAGGAAGCGGGTAGCAAGCTGGAGAAGGCGAAAAAGCTGGGGATCAAAATCATCGCCGAGGAAAAGTTCCGGAAACTCCTCGAACGCTAGCCGTTGGCGCGGTAGCGGAAAAAGATTGCCATTGGTTCGGCGACCCCGTAGCAAACGCGGTTCGTGCGTTATCAGAACCTATTCCGCCGGCTCGCCTGCCTCGTCACCCTCCTCGCTCCGCTCGTCGTTGACGGGGGCAGTTTTTCCTTGAACGAGCAAAGCGCCAGCGGCCTCGGCACCGGCTTGAAGTGGTCGGTCGCGAACTTCATGGATTTCGACTTCGGTTACGCCCACCTTTTTGTGAATCAGCCGGACGCCGAATTGCTCGACACCCAGGGGCATTTGTTGCAGGGGAGTTACGATGCCTCGGTAAATATCGTGAGCGCCTCGCTCACTTTCCGTTGGGGAGGACCGCGCGAGGTCGTGCCGATCTCGAGCAAGGAAACTTCCGGCTATCGGAGGTAAACGAGCCGCTCAGCAGCTCGACGGCAACGCACTCGAGAAGGAAGAATTTCGGCGAAGGTTCGCCGCCTAACGACAGACGTGCCTGGTTACGGCGTCTTGCTGGCGGGCGACTCGAGACGCAGCGGAACGGCCGATTTTTTGCTCGGACCCAGTGCCATCGCCTCGGGCTCGGTCGAGGCCGCTTCGACGTTAAAGGTCAGTTTCTTGTCTCCGCGCATGACTGTGATCGGCACGGAATCCCCCGCACTGATGAAAAACGACGCGTCGATCACGTCCTCCGGTTGATGCACCGGCACCTTGCCAACTTGCAAAAGGATGTCTCCAGCCTGCAAGCCGGATCCGGCGGCCGGCGCGCCCTCATGAATTTGTGTCATCTCCGCGCTCGAACCGGCCACGGTCTTGTCCGCTTCCTGGACGTTCGATCCCGATCCAGCCGTGGCGCGCGTCGCCGAAGCGGACGTAATCGCTGCGAATTTTTTCCGCAGCATCGATCGGCAGCGCATAGCAGGCGGAGCCGCTGTCCACGCTGCTGACCAGAATGCCAACGACTTCACCCTTGAAATTCAAGAGCGGCGCACCGGCTTCGCCTCGTTGCGTCGGGAGATTGACGCGTAGATGTGTGGTCGAAAAATAGCGGCCGAGATATTTTCGATCGAATCCGGCGATCATTCCGAAGCTCGGCGACTCGGGCAAATCGAGCGGATAACCAATGGCCACCACCGGCGTGGCGAGGCCGAGCTCAGCGGATTTGCCAATCGGCAGGAACGGCGTCGCGGTGTCGATCTTTAAGAGCGCGATGCCGCTCCGCAGGTCGGCCACCAACTGGGTGGCGTGGTATTTCTTGCCGGCGAATTGGACGGTAAAATTGTTCGCCTCACCGCCGACTGAATAGGAAGTGTAGATGGTGCCGGTGGGATCGATGAAAAAGCCGGTGCCGGAAAGCTCGCTGTGCTCGTCGACGGCGTGAATTTTTACTACCGCGTTGCCGCAACGCTCGAAGAGGGCTTTGACCTCGCGGCTGATTGCGCCGGCGGTATCCTCCTGCGCAAGCAGCGGGGGAGTGGCCAGACTAACGAGTGCGAATAAGGCAGCGAAACCCGCGACGCGCCCCGGCAATGACAACGAGCGCCGCCGCGCTTCGCTAAAATTTGAAAGACGGCTCATAACTCACGGGCAGCCGGTCGAGCACGTAGCGCGGAGGCGTCGTTGCTCGGTGAGTGTAGGCGCGTTCATTCATCTGACGGGAGAGATCGGGCCCCAGACTGCGGGTCGAGATCGGTGCGGCGAGGGTGAAATTATCCGCCACCGGCTGGGCCGACATCTGATCGATCACACTTTGATGCGAAGTGGGCGCACTCGTTTGCACTGCCACACGCCCGGAGGATTGCGGCGCCTGGTAGACCTTAAGCGAAATTACCGCGGCACAGACCAGGACCGCGGCCACCGCCGCCGGATAGGAGGTGAGCGACGGAATGTTGAGGCGGAAGAGAGAATCGGAAAGCCGCTGCCAGAGGACGCTCCAGACCGGCTGGCGCAAAAGTTCATCGCGCTGGCGGCGATGAAATTCGTGGAGGAAATTTTCGAAGTAACCGGGTGGCGGTTGCTCGTACTTTTTCAAGCGAAGCAATTTGCCGATTTCGTTTTCGTCGAAGTTATCCATGCGTGCTGCGAATGCTAACCAACGGGGTTTTTACGGAATTCGTCCAGATAATTTTGCAGTTGGCGGTTCGCGTAGAAGAGCCTTGATCGCACGGTTCCCTCTGAAACGCCAAGGATTTTGCTGATTTCCGCGTGTGGCATCCCTTGAATATGAAACATGGTGACGACTGCCCTGTGTTCATCAGACAACTTCATCATGGCCTCGTTCAATCTTCGCTGGAGTTCGGAGAGGTCCGCTTCCCGCACTGGGCTGCTCGTGGAAGTCGCCTCAATAAATTCTTTGTCGTTCTGAATGCTGGCATCGACGTCGTCAAGGCTGAGATGGTAGCGGCGACCGCGCTTCTTCAGGAAGTTCAGCGTCATATTGACCGCGATAGTGTGAATCCAGGTGTAGAATGATGATTTGCCGCGGAAGCCTTTGATCGCGCGATAGGCCTTGGCGAAGACATCCTGCAGCATGTCGTTCGTGTCCTCGTGATTCGAGGTCATGTTGTAGATCAGGCCGTAGAGGCGGGGCGAATATTTGACGACCAATTCATCGAAGGCCGCGGCATCGCCCGCTTGAGCGCGCGCGACGAGCGGCTGATCTTCGTCGGTTCGCGGTTGGTCCATTGCCTCCCGGCTACGTTTAGCACGCACGGGAGACCCCGACGATAATAAATCGGTTAGGCGACGAGGGGCGGGCAGCGCGACAGCTGGTGTCATCATCAGCGGCGGTCGCGCACGGATAGAAGCCAGAGCAGGTTGCCGAGGGTCGCGACGAAGGCGGCCACATAGGTCCAGGCCGCCGCGTTCAGGACTTTGTTAACGCCGACTGCTTCTTCGCCCGGCTGAATGATTCCCATCTGCTGGAGAATAATTTTGGCCCGATGCGACGCGTCGAACTCGACCGGGAGCGTGATCAATTGGAAAACGAGGAGCGCGAGGTAACAGTAAATGCCAAGCGTGATGAGCCCGGTGACGCGAAAAAAAAGCCCGCCCAGGATCGCGAACGGCAGGATGCGCGAAGCGATCGAAGTGAGGGGCACAATCGCCATCCGCGCCTTCAGCGGCGCGTAAGCGCGGGCATGTTGGATGGCGTGGCCGGTCTCGTGCGCGGCGATTCCGAGGGCCGCGACGGAGGGCGTGTTATAGACGTTGCTGGAAAGGCAAAGCCGCTTCTGAGTCGGGTCGTAGTGATCGCCGAGGTAATCATTAATCTCGACCACGTTGACATCCTGGATCTTGGCCGCCTGCAAGATTTCCCGGGCCGCTTCCGCGCCGGTGATATTGGAGGTCGCCCGCACGGCGCCCCATTTTTTGAAGGCGCCGCTCACCCGGAATTGCGCCCATAAACCGATGATGAGCGGGATGCCGATGAGGATGAGGTAATTCGACGTGAAAAGTCCGCCGTAGGCGTAGGGTGCGTACATGATGAGTCTTCCGTGGTTAGACGCCTGGAAGCGTCATGTGTTCATTGTTGCGGGTTGTCGGCTCGAGGATCGCGACGACGCGTCGATCTAAATCTCAAGCCGATTTTCGAGACGCGAAAGTTTGCGAATTCCATTCTTCGTGATCGCGACCACATCTTCCGTCCGCACGCCGCCAAGGCCCGGATAATACAGGCCAGGTTCGACCGTCAACACCTGGCCGGGTTTGAAAATCGTCTTCTGGAAACGCGGAAACTCGTGAATCTCGAGGCCGAGTCCATGCCCGGTGCCGTGGAAAAAGCCGGTCTGTCGTCCGTTGCGCACCTCGGTCGGATAGCCGCGATCGGTAAAAAACTTTTTCACCTCATTGTGCAACTTGAGACCGTCGACACCGGGCTTCATTTTTCGCATGGCCAGCGCCTGGCCTTCGTTGACCGTTTCCCAAAGCCGACGCTGCGCGTCGCTCGCCCGGCCGTGCAGGACGGTTCTCGTTAGGTCACCGTAGTAGCCGCTCGTCGCGGAGCGCGGAAAAATGTCGAGAATGATGAGGCTATTTGCTTTCAGCGGCCCATGCCCGCGCTCATGCGGATCGCAGGCCTGGTCGCCGCCGGCCACGATCGTGTTCGCCGGCAATCCGCCCGCGCGCAGAACCGCCGTCTCGATTTCCGCGCGCAGTATTTCCGAGGTCAGGTTTGCATCGTGCCATTGCAGTTTCTGAGCTTTCCCGGGTTTCGATTGCCTGAGCACTTCGATCCCCCGTGCCATGCCAGCCTCCGTGATCTCGAGCGCCTTGCGCATCAGGCGCAATTCCGACTCGGATTTCGCTTCGCGCGCCGGCCAGAAAAGGCCATTCGTCGGATGGAGCCGAATTTTTTGTGCTTCCAGTTCGCGCGCAAAACCGAGCGGAAAATTTGCCGGCACGATCGCGGACCGGACCTTTCTTTTCCGGAGGAAATGCGCCAGCACTTTTTCATAGGGCGGGGCCTTCTTGCTTTTCCCTTGCACCTCTTTCTCGAAGGCACTGTAGGGCAGGAATTCATCTGCTTGCGCCTGTTTGCGTCCGCGATCGATCTCGAGGTCGCTCAGAACAACAGTGCGTTTGCCGTTTTGCTGGAGAAAAATAAAAGCGTCCGGCGCGAAGAGGCGGGTCGCGTAAAGCATGTCGGCATCGTTTTCGGGTGCGGCGACGATGAGGCGCGTTTGGTCTTTGGATTTCGTCATGGCGTTCAACTTCTTCGCACTTTCAACTGCCGGCGCAAGATCCAGTGCAGCAAACAGAGAAGGAACAGACTCGAACCGATCAGCACCCCGGTGTTGAAAGTGAAGACACTGACTGTTTGACCGAAATAACGCTTCTGCGCGCCGAAGAAAACATTCGGTTTCCCGCCGCGCCGGTAATCGTATTGCTCCATCTCCGCATTCGCGATCAGGTCGGAGACTTTCTGGTTGATGTAGAGCTGCTCCGCGGTGATCGGGCCGTTCGCCGATCGAAAGGCGGCGCGATTGAAAGTCATTTTTCCGCTGAGGATGCGGTCGATGATGGCCAGGTATTGGTTCAGTTCACGCCCATTGTGGGCTTCGATCCCGGAAAGGACGGCGAGCGTTTCCTTCAGATCGTCGAGCCGCTTGGAGTCGCCCGGATTCGATTCGTGCCGCGCGACGATGGCATCGATCTGGCGCTGTGCTTCGTCCTGCCGTTTCGTGAGGGGATTTAGCTTTGCCTGGGCCACGACCATCTCTTCGTAGGACCAGCGCATGGCGACGAACTCGCAGACGAACGGCACCTCCAGCCGGCTGTCCAGCTTCTTCGATTCGTCGATTGTGGGATGTTCGTGGAACCAGCGGGTGAAGGCGTAAACCAGGCCGAGGTTGCGATTCATGTCCTCGTACTTGATCAGCGCGCCACCCATGATGATCTGCGGAATGAGGACGAGCGGGACAATGTTTGCCGCCGTTTTTGGGTCAGCGACGAGTGAGGAGACGACCAGGCCTAACGACACTCCGCTCATGGCGGTCATGAAAACAATCGCGAGGTCGGGCCAGAACATCCCGCGAATCTGGAGAATGTAATTGCCGATGAGGACGAAAAGAATGCACTGGATGAGGGCGAAAAATCCCAGAGCAGCCGTCTTCGCAAAGACGTAATAGGTCAACCGCACATTCAAATTGCGCTCCCGCTGCAGGACGGCCCGGTCGCGGATGATGTCGTCCGCGCTATTCGTTAGGCCGAGAAACATCGCGACGATCAGGGTAAGAAAAAGAAACGTCGGAATGTGGTAGGCGGAGGCGAAATCGTACTGGCCGCTGTCGGAATAACGCAGAATGGTGGCAATGAGCAGGGCCAGGACCGGGGCGACGCCGATCGTGATGACGAGATTGGCGCGGTTGCGCAACTTGCTTGTGAAGGTGCGCCGCAACAGCGTGCGCAGCTGAGTCCATTCGTCGTGCCAGCGAATCCGCATCCGCGGTTCCTTCGTCGGGACAGGCGGCAACGCTGTCGGATCACGCCGCAGCGGCACTTGTTTGACATCCTGAATGAGGCGGAACGCTTCGTACTTATCACGCCAGAATTCTGGCGAATAGCGGCGGGCCGGCATGAGCTGGCCGCGACTGTTTTCCTCGTAAATGATGTCGCCGCTCAGGTCGCGCAGCGGCGTCTCGAGCACGTCGAAAATAAACTCGGGTCGCGTTGTGCCGCAGGAGGGACAGGCGCCAAGATCGGCCCCGAACTGATGCTGGTGCTCTGCTTCGGCGAAATAGCGCAGCATGTCGGTCGGCGTTCCGAAAAAAACGAGTCGCCCTCCCTTGTCGAGCAGGATCGCCTTGTGAAACATCTGGAAAATCTTCGAGCTTGGCTGGTGGATGGTGACGATGATGATCTTGTTGTGGGCCATCCCGCGGATGATCTCGACGACGTGCTCGGAATCCTTTGAGGACAAGCCCGAGGTCGGTTCGTCAAAGAGATAGACGTTGGCCGATCCAATCATATCGAGGCCGATGTTGAGCCGTTTGCGCTCGCCGCCGCTGAGCGTTTTTTTGACCGCGCTCCCGACGATGCTATCGCGCCGTTCGCTCAAGCCGAGTTCGATGAGTTTGCCCTCGAGCCGCCGGGTGCGATCGCGCCGCGAAAGGTGGGGCGAACGAATGGCGGCGGCGAACTGGAGGTTTTCGCCGATCGTCAGGTGCTCGTCGAAGGCATCATCCTGCGGGATGTAACTGACGTAACGCTTGAGCGCGTCGAGATTCTCATAAAGCGACCGCCCATTGAGCAAAATCTCTCCGTGCGAGGGCTGCAGCTGCCCGCCGAGCACCTTAAGCAGGGTGCTCTTCCCGCAGCCGCTCGCCCCCATTACGCAGACGAGCTCGCCGCGGTTGAGCGCGAAGCTGATGCCCTCGAGCGCGATTTCGCCGCTGCTGAAGCGATGGTTGACGTCCGCCACTTCGAGGCTGCGAATGATGTTGCGTTCTTCCTCGATGATCCGTTCGGAAAAATCGCAGCGCAGAAATTGGCCGACATCGATCCGGATCGTGTCGCCATTGGCCAGCGGCGCAGTCGTGCGTACCGCAACATCGCCGACCATGATGGGCCGATCGGATTCCAGGACTTCGAGAATGCCGACCCGTTTGTCGTAGTCGCAGGAAATCTTGAGCAGAACGTCGCCGGCCGTGCCGGGCGAGAGAAGGATGTCGTCTGCCTCGAGCAGGCTCGGATTGTTCGAGACCAGATACTCGGATTTCGAAGCCTTGAGTTGGAACCGGCCGCCAAAGGCGCGTGCGCGGCGCCGCAGGTCGGAGAGATCCAGTTCCGTATCGTTGTTAAAAATGATGCGGTCATCGAGCGCCGCCTCGACCTCCGTTCGGGCTTTGAGCTTGATGCCATTCAGCGTCGCCCGGACATCGCGCAATGCCTTGACGCGCACCTTCAGGCCGAAGGTGACTTCGAGTGAACTGTCGCGCGTGCGGGAACGTTCCAGTTCCACTTCGTCGGAGTCCCTGTTCACCCGCACATAGATCTGCGGCATCGAGACGTTTTTCTTCGCGTTGAAATAGGTCGCGAGATCCTGGAAAGAGAGAACGTCGTCGCCGATTAGGATGCGCTGCCCTGGGTAAATGCGGCAAAAGCCGCCGCGCAGGAGCGGCCGGCCACGGACTGAGACCGGTTGGGCGCTGTAGTTTTTGAGCAGGATCAGGTCGTGATAGCGAAAGGCGAGGAGGCGGTCGTTGCCCGAGAGACTTTTCAAAACGACATCGGCCTGCCCGTTTGACCCAAACGAGATCGCCTCGAGAGGCGACGCGCCGCGCTGATAGACCTGCGGATCCGATTCCTCCGAGGCATTGAGCTGGTAGACGATATCGATCGCCTGCGCCGCCATTCCGAGCTGCGACATAAAGGAGTAAAAGGCCACGACCTGGTCCTGCTTGAGGCCAGCCTGCGAGATGAGGTCGTAGAGCTGCACCCCGAGCATGATCTTGCGATCGGCGCTCATGGAGGCGGCGAGCTTTTGCGCCATGGCAGAGAGGTCCTGCTGCTCGTAGAGCGCCTGGCGAAAGAGCTTGCGCAGCTCCGAGTAAACCGCCTCCGGGTAATCGTAACGCAAAAAGCCGAGGCTCGAGTCGATCTCTTCCTCGAGGAGAACGCCATCCGCCTTCGAGAAACTGGCCAGCACCTGGATGAGGAGCGGGAGAAGGTTGGGACTCTCGGCAACGCTCCGTGGCTTGCGCATCGCCCGACGCATCCAACGCTGGCCTCGCCGTCGTAAACGATAGGCAAAAGGGGTCACGCGCTGGACGGCGCGATCGATTTTATCCGCGAAATTGGAGGCTGGTTCCGACATCAAATGGCAGCGGGCAAAGTAAGTCCGAGCGACGGTCGGTGCAATGTGACGGCCCGGCTCCTGCTCTTTTGCAATGACTTCGCCTTCATGATACTTTTCGCGCTCGTGCCCGACCTAGGGTAGCATTTTCTATGGCCCAGCCAGATCGCAATTCTCAAAAAGACACCAAGCGAGGGGGCGACCCGAACTTCAATTGGCGCGGTGTTATCCTCTTCGCGATCGCTTTTGCCTTGATCGGCCTGGCGGTTCTGTTCCGTGGCGGGACCGGCTACGGCACCGAGGAGGACGTGCCATACAACCGTTTTCTCGATCTGCTCTCGCACAAACAGATTGTGAACGATCCGAAATTTCCGCTCCGTTTAGTGGTTGAGGAAGGCCGGCCAACACAAACGATTCGTGGCGCTTACACCCGGCCCGGGGTGGGCAATGCTCCCGAACAGCAGGTGCCGTTTCGCACCACGGTCTTCCTGAATTTTACTACCGACCTCCAGGAAAAGCTCGAGGCCGCCCACATGCCGATCGCGATTCGGACGGAGTCGAACGTCCTCGCGCAGGCCCTCATCGGCTTTGTGCCGATTGCGGCCTTCCTCCTCATTCTCTATTTCCTTTTCCGGCAACAAATCCGCATGGCGGGCAAGGGCGCCTTGAACTTCGGCAAGTCGAAGGCGCGCATGCTGGCGCGGGACAAGAACAAGATCACCTTCAAGGACGTCGCCGGGGTCGAGGAAGCGAAGGATGAAGTGCAGGAGCTGGTCGAGTTCCTGCGTGACCCGAAGAAGTTCCAGAAGCTCGGCGGCCGCATTCCCAAGGGCGTTCTGCTCGTCGGGCCTCCGGGCACGGGCAAGACCCTGCTCGCGCGCGCCATCGCCGGCGAGGCGGACGTGCCCTTTTTTTCCATCAGCGGCTCGGACTTTGTCGAAATGTTTGTCGGCGTCGGCGCGAGTCGGGTGCGCGACATGTTTGAACAGGGCAAGAAATCCGCGCCCTGCATTATCTTCATTGACGAAATCGACGCCGTCGGCCGGCATCGCGGACACGGCGTGGGCGGCGGCCACGACGAGCGCGAACAGACGCTGAACGCGTTGCTTGTCGAGATGGATGGTTTCGATACGCAGGAAGGCGTCATCATTATTGCGGCCACCAACCGTCCCGACGTGCTTGACCCGGCACTCCTGCGTCCAGGTCGTTTCGATCGCCAGATCACGGTCAATCTTCCCGACGTCAAAGGCCGCGAGGAAATCCTGCGGGTTCATTCCAAGAAAGTGAAACTCGCGGAAGGCGTCGATCTCGCGGTCGTAGCCCGCGGCACTCCTGGTTATTCCGGCGCGGAATTGGCCAACGTAATTAACGAAGCCGCGCTCCTCGCGGCGCGGCGCGGCCTCAAAGGCATCACGCTCGCCGAACTGGAGGAAGCGCGCGACAAAGTCCGCTGGGGCAAGGAACGGCGCAGTCTTGCACTGAGCGAAAAAGAAAAGACCAACACCGCCTACCACGAAGCGGGGCACGCTTTGTTGCTCGAGCTTCTGGAATTCACCGAGCCGCTGCACAAAGTCACCATCATCCCGCGCGGGCCGTCGTTAGGCTCGACCATGTGGCTCCCGCTCGAAGACAAATACACCCAGCGCCGCAACGAACTGCTCGACGATCTCGTCGTCAGCATGGGCGGCCGGGTGGCGGAGGAAATTGTTTTTGGCGACGTGACCAGCGGCGCCCGCGGCGACATCCAGATGGCGACGCGACTCGCACGCAAGATGGTTTGCGAATGGGGCATGAGCGAGAAGATGGGCATGGTCGAATACGGCGAACACGAGGACTATGTCTTCCTCGGCCGCGATATCTCGCGGGCCCGCGATTACAGTGAAGCGACCGCCGAACAGATCGACCGCGAAGTCCGCAAGCTGGTTGACGATGCCTATGGGCGCGCGACCGAGATTCTGCTCGCCAACCGCGACAAGCTGGAAGTGATAGCGAAAGCGCTCCTCGAATTCGAGACGCTCGACGGCGCGCAGATTCGCGAAGTGATCGAGCACGGGCGGCTGATCAATCCGCCGCCCGGACCTCCGCCGCCTAGCGGGTCGAGGCTTGCCCCCGAGAAGCCGCCGAAACAGGTAGTCGCGCCCGATGTGGCACCGCCCTTGGGTGGTGGCCTGAGCGGCGCTCCAGCCTAACGAGGGTAACCCCTCAGCTTTTAGGGCAGGGGCTTCGAGACTGTCGGACTTCGCGACTGATTTGGAGCGCGGCGGCCGGGAAAAAAGAATTGGTCAAAGGCGGAAAAGGGGACGAGATGAAGGCGCTTTACCTGAAGGGATGAGACGCGGAGGCCAAGCAAACGCTCGCCCCGAAAGCTGTGCCCTTGGAAAGATTTGCCTGGCCGCAAAGACCCGGGCAGTTATGCGCCAGGCAGACCAGAACCCATTGTGCTGGTAGCCGCTTTGTGGCCCTAGAGGGCAATGCGCCGAAGACCTAAGCGGGTCTTATTCCGGGCAAAAACGGATTCCGCACTGGGTTGCCTCCTGCGGCAAGGCGCGCAAGAGCGGTAAACGAGAGAGTGGACGCGCACAGGCTCTGCCGCCGCGCTCCTCGCTTCTTCTGATACACTAAACCAATTCATTGTCCGCCGGCCACTTTCGCTAATCGGGCGGAAGAAGCATCGGCGTCTGCCGATCCACGTTGACGAAACGTTCAGCGATGGAGCGGCTCTTTACGCAATTTAATGACGCGCTGGACAGTCCAACAGTCCCAAAGCGCCCCCCTACAGTCGCATCCCCAGGTTGCGCGAAGGGGCGAACTATCGTAAAAACTGAGGCTCGCGCCGGGTTGGTAGCTCAATGGTAGAGCAGCGCCCTTTTAAGGCGTTGGTTCTGGGTTCGAGTCCCAGCCAACCCACATTCATTCCACCTTCGGCGGCCGTCGCCTTTCCGATGTTTTCCTACGACTCCTTCCGGTCTCCGCCGCTTCCTATTCCGCTCAACATCTCGACCCGTGTCCGCGTTGGGCTCGGTGATTGTACGACGGCGACGGACAAGTAATCGCATCAAACGACAACTGGAACAGTTGATCGCAGGTGAGCGAGATCATCGCCACCGGCATTCCGCCTGAAGTCCCACTCGAGTCCGCCCTTATTGCGACGGTCGCTCCAGGAGAATACACCGCGGTGGTGAGCGGGTTGACGGCGGCACAGGCATTGGGCTGGTAGAGATCTATGACCTCAATCAGTAAAGCGAAATTGCGCATGAAGATTCTTCTCGTAGACTCAGCAAAGGTTATCTGGCCCCTTGTTCTAAGATGAAAAAACCACTCGGTTATCTGCTTTTCCCAGCCCTCTTTTCCCTCGGTTTTGTGGCCAACGCCACGACCGTCATCCCGCCAACCTTCGACGAACTCGTTGGTCGAGCGCAGATCATTTTCGAAGGCCAGGTGACCGGCCTGAAATCGCAGTGGATCGGCGAAGGCGCCGAGCACCGCATCGTTACCTACGTCACCCTTAAGGTCGACGACACGCTCAAAGGCGACGCGGGCGCGACCTATTCCATCCGCATGCTCGGCGGCACGGTCGACGGGCGCACGATGGAGGTGACCGATGCCCCGAAGTTTAAGGTTGGCGATCATGACGTTCTTTTCGTCGAAAACAACGGCAGCCAATTCATCCCGCTCGTCGGCATTCAGCATGGACGCTTCCGCGTGCAAAAGGACCAGACGGGCCGCACTACTTTGGTCACGGGCGACGGCGAACCTCTTGCCGACGTCAGCCAGCTTGGGGGCAATGAAGAAAGCGTCGCGCGCGGCAAAGCCGCTCTCTCTCTCGATAATTTCAAATCTATCATTCGCTCTCGCGTTCAGGCGCAACAACAGGCGAGCGGAAAGATTCAATAGGCGATTCCTTCTCCGCGCGCTTCTTGTGTGCAGTCGGAGCTTCGTTCGCAGCGCAGGATAAGAACTTTCGAACTCACGCGAGTTCGTTAGGCCGGTTGCGCTTCCAGAGCAGAAAAGCGGGGAAACCGCTCAGGACAATCGCAAAACCGATCCCGCATGTCGCCGGAGCGAGGATGGCCAGGTCGGCGATCAACAACGTGGCCAGCGTGATCGAGACGATCGGCACGAGCGGATAACCCCAGGCAAGATAGGGCCGTGGGATCTCAGGATTTTTCCGCCGCAGCACCATCACGGCGGTGACTAGCAGCACATAGAAAACGAGATCGGCGGCGACGATGTATTCGAGCAGTTGCGTGTAGACGTTCCCGTAGTGCAGAGAGCCGGCGGCGTCCGCGCTCACAGTACGCGGAAGGGTAAGCAGGGCCGCCCAGATTCCCTGCGCCACGAGGGCCGCGGCCGGGACATGCTCCGCATTTGTGCGCGCAATCGCGCGGAAGAACAACCGGTCGCGCGCCATCGCGTAGTAGACCCGCGCCCCGGCGAGAATGAGCCCGTTGTCGCAACCAAAAGTCGAGACGAGAATCGCCGCCGCCATTGCGCTCGCACCCGCACCTCCGAAGACTGCGCGCATCGAGGCCACCGCGACCCGATTCTGGGGCGCGTGCGCGATTTCGCCTAACGACAGGGTGGCGACGTAGGCCAGATTGGCCAGGACGTAGAGGGTCACGACCACTCCGCAGCCGATCAGCAGCGCGCGCGGCAGCGTCTTCCCCGGTTCGCGAATTTCGCTCCCGGTGAAGGTAACATTTGTCCAGGCGGTCTGCGCGAAAAGCGGGCCAACCATGGCCTTGCCGAAAAGGATCACGAGGGCAAGCCCGCCCACCATCGTCAGGCCAGGTTGAGCGAGTTGCGGCGACCAGCCGTTGGCCCATGGGTTCCACCAGGCGGAAGAGCGCGCCGCGCAGGTTGCTTTCCAGCCTAACGAAAGACCCGCAATGATCAGGCCGATTAACGCCGCGGTCTTGGCCAGGGTGAAAGTGTTTTGCACCAACTTACCGATTTCGAGGCCGCGCGTGTTTACCCAGGTGAGAAGAAAAATCAGGAGGATGGCGACGAGTTGCTCCGTCGAAAGACTGATCGCATAGGCTCCCAGAAGGTGGATCGGCCTGACGAGATATTGCTCGGTTGCGATCACCGGCAGAAAGACGCCGGCGAACTTTGCAAACGCGATTGCGACCGCCGCGATAGTCCCGGTTTGAATGACAAGAAAGAGTGTCCAGCCAAAGAGAAATCCGATCGAGGGTCCGTAAGCCTGACGCAGGAAAACATATTGCCCGCCGGCCCGCGGCAGCATCGCGGCCAGCTCCGCGCAGCAGAGCGCGCCGGTGATCGTCATGAGCCCGGCCATCGCCCAAGCGAGAAGCAGCCAACCGGGCGCGCTGATCAGCCGGGTCGACTCGGCTGAGGTGATGAAGATGCCCGACCCGATCATCGAGCCCATCACAATCATGGTGGCATCGAGCCGCCCGAGCCCGCGCACCAGCTTTTCGTCAGGCCTTTCCATTTCTCAGGCGGAGGGAGGCGCGACAGTGATGCCGGCCGCGGCCAGACTTTCTCGGAGTTGCCGCGCAAACCGGACTGCATCCGGCGTGTCGCCGTGTACGCAGATTGTCTCCGCCCGGATCGCGATCTGGGTGCCGTCGATCGCCTGCACCACATTCTCGTGTAGCATCCGGATGACGCGGGCGGCTGCTTCCCCGGCGTCGTGCAGAAGCGCGTTTGCCTCGGTGCGCGGAACGAGCGAGCCGTCCGCTTCATAATTGCGATCCGCAAAAACTTCCCGCGCGACGCGCAGGGCAACCGCTTCGCCGGCGCGGGCGAGCGCACTATCGTCTGGGGCAAAAAGAATGAGGGCGGGATCGAACGCCAGAATGGCATGGGCCACGGCTTCGGCCAGCTCCGGGTCGCGCGCCGCCATGTTGTAGAGGGCACCATGCGGTTTGACGTGATGCGGGTGTACGCCTAACGACTTGGCGATGGCTTGAAATGCTCCCAGTTGATAGGTGACGAGAGCGAAAACTTCCTTCGACGTCACGGGCAGATCCTTCCGACCAAAGTTTTCCCTGTCGGCCAGGCTCGGGTGCGCACCGACCGCGACGCCCGCCTCGTGCGCCGCCAGGATCGACGCGGTCATGCTCATTGCGTCACCCGTATGAAATCCGCACGCGATGTTGGCGGAACTGACGAGCGAGAGCAGTTCGGCTTCGCTCGCCGCGCCCTCGCCGAGATCCGCATTCAGGTCGACCGAAAGTTTCATGCGGCGCGCAGACGGAGACCGACCCAAAAGCGTTGCAGATCATTTTCGCGTTCAACAAAAAGCGCGACCGCTTCGGCTCGTGTCACTTCCCGAAAACGAACTGAGTCGTTAGGCCGAAGCTGGGCTGCGATGGGCAGGTCTACCGTGATCACGCTCCCGATTCTGGGGTACCCGCCGATGGTTTGGCAATCTCCAAGCAGAATGATCGGCTGGCCGTCGTTAGGCACCTGGATTGTCCCCGGGGCGACGGCCTCCGAAAGTCGTTCCTCCGCCTTCTCCCGCCGCAACGCGATACCTTCGAGTCGCGCTCCCATCCGATCGCATTTCGGACTGACGGTAAATCGTTCATGCAAAAACATGGCGCGACTCTCTTCGCCAAATTCCTCCCACTCAGGACCGGGCACGACGCGCAGGATTGGTCGGTCTCGCGCCGTTTGGCTCCAATCGACCGGAGCGCCCCACGACGGAATGCGCGCGGTGGTTTCGAGGAGAATGGAGCTCTGTCCCATCGGCAACTCATCGCCATCCTGCAGTGCCCGTCCTTCCCAGCCGCCAAAGCCGGCGCGGAGATCGGTGGCACGACTTTCGAGCACGGGGGGAGTGCCGATGCCGCCGGAAACCGCGACCCAGGCCCGACAACCGCAGCCCGCCGGCACGACTTCAAGTTCTTCTCCGGAACGGATGTGGCAGACGCGGCCCGCCGGGATCGTTTCGCCTCCCGCTTCGAAGTGGAACTCGCCGCCGCACCAGGCGATCAAGCGGTCATCGTGAAAGCAAAAACGCGCGCTGCCGAGCGTGATTTCGAGCAGCGCGGCCGTCTCCGAATTCCCGACGAGAAGATTTGCGACCCGCGCCGCATGAAGGTCAAGCGCGCCGCCTAATGAGACTCCGGCTCGGCGATGATGGGCTCGCCCCAGGTCCTGGACGGTGGTGAGCGCTCCGGCGCGGATGATCGTCAGGCCGGCCATTGCTCGAATTGCTCCGCGGTGATGGCGAGAAAACGTACCCGGTCGCCAGTACGCAGGAGCGCGGCCGGGTCGCGCGCGGGATCGAAGAGGCACAGTGGCGTCCGGCCAATGATGTTCCAACCGCCGGGAGACGGCAGTGGGTAGACTCCCGTCTGGCTGCCGCCGATCGCCACCGAACCCGCCGGCACTGACGTGCGGGGCGAGTCGCGTCGCGGCATGGCCAGTTCCCGCGGCAGTCCGCCAAGATAGGAGAAGCCGGGAGTGAATCCAACGCAACGGACGCAATACCGCGCAGAGGCGTGGCGTTTCACAAGTTCGTTAGGCGAGAGGCGGCAATGTGCCGCTACCTCGTCGAGATCAAGCGCAAACTCTCGCTCGTAGCAAACCGGGATCTTGACCAGGCGCGGCTCCGAGGATTTCCCGCGCCGGCGCGCTCGTTTTTTCAGCGCGGCCCGGATTTCCGTCGCGGCGGAATCGAGGTCGCGCGGTCCGTCGAAAAATATTCCGACGCTGGCAAAGGCCGGGGCAATTTCGGCTACGCCCGCAATTCCTGCCGCCTCCAGCTTCTGCGTGGCTGTGAGCACTTCGCCTAACGAGTCGCCAAGGCGGACAATCAGGACTGAATCGCCGAGCGGTGTCAGTTCAAAGGACACGGCCAAGTCTGCGATCGAGACCGCTCTTTTGCAAAGCGGTCAGGTCAGAAATCCAAATATGGCTTGTTTTGTGACTCACAACTCAACGCGGAAGCGGTTGCTCGAGGTTGGCCAGGGCATAGGCGAGAACGGCGTTGATTGCAGCGTTCTCGGCCAAATCGTGCGGATCGATTTTGTCGAGCGTATCGGCCGCGGTGTGATGGTAGTTGAAATAGAAACGGCTGTCCTGGATTGGGCTGAAGTTGGGCACTCCAAGTTTGCGGAGCGGATCGATGTCGGCGCCGATTTCGCCGCGGAATTCCACGAGTCCAGCCCCGGAAGCGTCCAGCACTTTGGAAACCGGCTTGAGCCAATCTTTCAACTCCGGCTTGCCCGCGAAGTAAATGCCGATCGGATGATCCGCGCCCAGGTCCGTCTCGATCGCCGCGAACTGATTCGCGATCTTGTCCGCATGTCCTGCGCATAGGTTTTCCCGCCGCGCAGGCCATTTTCCTCATTCATCCAGGCGATGACCCGGATCGTGCGTCGCGGATGCAGGCCAAGTTGCCGGATGAGATTCGCTGTTTGCATCGCGACGGCCACGCCGGCCCCGTCGTCGATCGCGCCGGTGCCGAGATCCCAGGAATCGAGATGCCCGGAAACGATTACGACCTGCTCCGGATGCTCGGTTCCTTTCAGGTCGCCGATAACATTGTAGCTCACCGCGTCCGGCAATTGTTGAGGCGTCAGCACGAGGTGCATCCGGACCGGGCCTTGCGGTACGAGCGCGGCGATCAGGTCAGCATCTTCATCCGTGACCGCAGCGGCCGGAATTTTCGGCGCATCTTCGGCATAATCCGTCATCGCCGTATGCGGCAGGCGGTAAGCCGCGCCGCCGACCGAACGAACCAGGGCGGCGACCGCGCCCATCCGTGCCGCCGCGCTCGGTCCGTCGCTTCGATAAACGACCGCCTGCTCCATAGGCTTCGCCGCCGCGGCCTTCGGCAGCCATTCGCTGGTCGAAGGCGTGATTGAAGAGGACGATTTTGCCTTTCACTTTGTCCTTACCTAACGAGCGCAATTCGTCGAAGTCGCGCACGACGACGACCTCGGCAGTGAGTCCTTCGTGCCGAGGTCGCCACGCTTCCTCCGAGCGCCGTGAGGACGATCTTTTGTGTGGTAGCGGGCGCCTGCCCTGGGAATTCGGTCAGAGCGCCGCGGTCTCTTCCCCGCGTACCCAGTGCGGTACCATGACCTTCTCGAGCTGCACTTCGAGGCCGAGCGCCTTCAGTTCCCCGGCCACGTATTCGACCGCTTTTTGCGCCTGGACCGATCCGCTCAGGCGCGGGCCGATGTTATCCGCCAGATGCGCGACCTGCCGATAGGCGTAGTCGCTCGCCAGGGCCGCCTGCTGCAGTCTTTTCAAGTCCGCCAGGGTCTGCGGCGAATAGAGCACGGGGGTCGGGGAAGGGGTGGGCGACGCCGAAGCCATCTGCCCGGGCAGAAATGCGCCTAACGAAAGACTGACGAAGAGAAAAACACCGCCGAGTGCTCCAGCGTGGACGATTCGGGACATGCCGCACTTTGTCAGGAAACCGCTCGATCTCAATCCTCGCGCCGAGCGGCCCTTGCGCCTGCGCGATCTCTGATTGGCGACAAGTTCAGGTTCGCGTTTATCTTATTCCAACTTCGCGACGTCATGCCTAACGAAACTCTTGTCTCGCTCGATCTTCCTGACCTGACGAAATTGCGCAGCGGAAAAGTGCGCGAAGTTTTCGATCTGGGCGAAACGCTGCTCTTCGTCGCGACCGACCGGCTCTCCGCTTTCGACGTGATTTTGCCCGATCCGATCCCGGACAAGGGCGCGGTCTTGAACCAGATCTCGGCTTTCTGGTTCGAGAAGTTTTCCTCGATTCGAAATCATTTTATCACCGCCGATTTCGCGCTCTTTCCCGCGAAGTTGCGACCGTATCGCGCGCAACTGGAGGGCCGCTCCATGATCGTGCGCAAGACCAGACCGCTCCCGGTCGAGTGCGTCGTGCGAGGTTATCTCGCCGGTTCCGGTTGGAAGGATTACCAGGCGACCGGCGACGTCTGCGGGCACAAACTTCCGGACGGGCTGCAACTGGCCTCGGAATTGCCCGAGCCGATCTTTTCGCCCTCGACGAAGAATGAAGCCGGCCACGATTTGAACATCGATTGGGCGCAGTGCTGCGCCCTGATCGGCGAGACAGAACGCGGAGCGCGTGCGCGAGATGAGTCTGCAGATCTATCGGGCGGGCAAGGAGCACGCCGCGCAATGCGGCATCATCGTCGCCGACACCAAATTTGAGTTTGGCCTGACGAACGACGAATTGATCCTGATCGACGAATGCCTCACCCCCGATTCCTCGCGCTTCTGGCCGGCCGACAGCTACGCGGTCGGGCAAAAGCCCGCCGAGCTTCGACAAACAATTCGTGCGCGATTATCTCGAGACGCTCGACTGGGACAAGACCGCGCCCGGGTCCGTCGCTTGCCTAACGAGGTGATCGAGAAAACTTCCGCCAAATATCGCGAGGCATTTCTCCGGCTGACAGGGCGCGAATTAGCCTGACTCGTCTCCTCGGTGCGCGCACCCGAGCTTATCCGGAGAGCTCAAACAAGTTGTTCAGGTGGGCGAGGGACGCCGGATCCAAATAGTCGCGATAGCCACCAACTTTACCGCGCCGAATTTTAGGCGCTTCATTGCGCAACCGTAGCCACGGCTGGGGGAATTCGCCGCTTTGTTCGAGCCGCTTCATTTTCTCAAATCGACTGCTGGCAACGGCGAACTCCAATTCATCCGGGGAGACGTTTAGATCGTAGTAACGCAGAATCGTCCCCATTTGAGAAAGCGGATCGGTGTGAAAAGCCTCATAGGAGAGGTTGAGAAAGCCACGCCGCGCCACAATCTGCGTCCACATCTGACGAAAGCGTTTGAGGTTATGCGCGCCGAAATAATCGTCGCGAACAAAATCACTGAGGGTCCTATTGTAGCCGAAGAAATCGCGAAACCTGCCTGTGACTTGAAAGTAAAGGCTGACCATCACATCGCGGGGATCCCGCTCGAGATAGATGAGTTTTTCCACCTTGCCGTAGCGCTGCAATCTTGATTCGAGGTCGAAATTGTGTGGCGGCTTCGTCGGATCATTGAACTCGAAGCGATCGTGATGAAAAGCCACGGAGTCACTTAGCCGTAGCTGAGTCAGGATATAGCGAATCCAGCTCCGACCCGACTTCGGATAGGAGACAAACTCGTGCCGCATCTCGCTCTTTCCGCGCAACGACTCAGGTCCGCACGAACAGTTGGCAGGGGCCGAGATAACTCTGCTCCCGGTTTTTATCTCCAACCTCCATGGGTCGGAATCCCGCCTCTTCCAGGAGCTGTTCTATCCGATCAGATCTCGAAAGCGCCGCTGGGGCACGGAAGGCGAAGTATCGCTTGGCCAACCGCAGGGCGCCGCGGAGAACGTGCAGCCGTTGGTCGGCGGGCAGGTGTTGGTGCAACCCCAAATATAGGACAACGTCAAAGTCAGGGCGAAGGAGATCCCGATGCGCAGTCTCGAAGGCGGCCCAATTCGACAAATCTGCGGCATGAAACTGCATCTGGCCAGCGGGCGCGAGAGAATTGGCGACGGCAACACGCTCCGGGTCGAGGTCGAAGCCGTGGACAAGAGACGCGCCAGATTTGAGAAACTCTCGAGCTACTACCCCTTCCGCTGCTCCCAGGTCGAGGACGCTAAGGCCGGCAGCTTTCTCAAGGAGCGGTTGGAGTCCTTGAAGTCGATCCTGGGAGGGCCATTTTCCAAACAAGCCCTCTTCCGGAGCATAGATGTAATGTCGTCGCCGGTCGGTCTGAAGGAGCGTGAGAAGTTGCCGCGCATAGGCATCCCACGAGAAGTGTTCAATTGTCTTTCGCGCCTCGATCGCCAACCTTCGACAGAGCGCTGAGTCACCGCGTAACTTTTGCAATTGCGCGGCGAGACGATCCGGATCGGCCGGCTCAACGATTAGGGTGTTCTCTCCGTCGCGGGCGAATGCGGTCGTCCCATGGCGGGTGCAGACGACCGGCACGCCGGCAGCCATCGCTTCCGCTACCAGGTTGCTCCAGCCAGCCGCTGGTTCGGCCATCGCGATACAATCTACGGTTTCGTAATACTGCGCCAAGTCAGCGTCGAAAATGAGACCCACCAGTTCGAGCTGTCCTTTGGCGATGAGATCGGCGTGGCGCCTTCCTAAATTGGTTGGATCACGCCCAAACAGCCTGAGCGTGGCACCCGGCGTCATCTGTTTTAGCGCGCCAATCAATATTTCGGGATTCTTGTTTGCCAAACCTCCGATAATCCATTTTCCCGCCTCTAGCGGATGTGTCCGATAAGGCAGCGGCCGGAAACGCCCCGATTCGACCGCGCCGAGCAGGAGGTGGAACCGATCCCCCGTGAAGTCCGTGAAAGAACCGGCCGGCCAGAAGTCATTATTGAAGATGACGACCTGCGGATTGAAGGAGGCGTTCACCTCGAGAAATCGGGCGCGACCGCTTTGATCGTTTAGCACATGTTGAACGCGAGTCCCGTAGTTCGCCGCTTGAAATACTCCGAGTCGGTCGATGGTTTCGGAAGGAAATCCGGCTCCGGGCACCATGACTGCATCCCAGGCCTGCTCGCTCGCGTCCGCCAGGCTGAGAAAAGGAACGTCCAATGGGCCGCCACTCTGGAAGTGCGGATTGAGGGGGACAAATCGAAGGTCGTGCCCCCAAGCGCGCAGCACCCTTCCCACCCGCTCAAAGCGGAGTAAGCCACCAGTCGGAACCAGGTCGTGGCAAAGGACGAGAATACGCTGTCGGCGGCTGGGAATGATCCTGGATGGATAGGACCGCCGCGCGATCTTCTCCAGGACAACGATCTTTCCTACCACCTCCGTCTTTCGAAATCGTCCGGACTCGATCAGTTCATGGATGACTCGAATTGGTCCACCTGTTTCATCAATCGCGTCGTCCAAAGCGACGATCCCGCCGAGACGGACGAATGGGTCCCATAGCTCCAGGTCGCGCCGCACCGCCCTGTAACGGTGGTCTCCGTCGACAAAAAGCAGAGCAACCTCCTCGCGCCAGCCCGAGACCACCTCTTCACTGCTCAGATTGATGAGGGCAACTTCCTTGAAGGCCCCGCTCTTCGCCATCGTTTCAAAAAAAACGCCCCGATCGGCTGGACCAAAGACCCCGCCGTAGAGCCCGACGAACGGACGATGTGGCTCGATGTAGTAAATCGGCGGGGGTGACGGTGGTTTCCCCTCCCGCGCGCCACGCGCCAGCGCCAAAGTTGAGAGACCGCGGAAGGATCCAATTTCGACGATGCATCCCTCGCGAACCGCTGAAGCGAGGCGGCTCAGCAATTCTCCTTCAGTTGGAGTGATGCCCCCTTTTGGCTGCTCAATTTCGCCTCTCGGAAGGGAAGGCATTAGCTTCCAAACTCCACTTGCTGCTCAGTCTGCCCGCATTCATCGCCCCTGCAGCACATGGCATTGGGGTTCGGTTACCGGATCAGTTCTGACACCAGTTCCCGTTCTTCCCTCAGCTCCTTGACTGAGGCGTGGATTTTCGTGCGGCTGAACTCGTTGATCGGGACATCTGGCACAATTTCTATCTTGCCGCCTTTCAAGCGGATCGGGAACGAGCTGATCAGATCCTTCTCCACGCCGTAGCTGCCGTCGGAACGGATTGCGACGCTGTGCCAGTTGCCGCTCTCCGTGTCGGTCGTTAGGCAACGGACCGTGTCGACGATGGCGTTCGCCGCCGAGGCCGCGGAGGAGAGACCGCGCGCTTTGATGACCGCGGCGCCGCGTTGTTGCACGGCAGGGATGAAGGTTGCCTTCAGCCATTTCTCGTCGCCGATCACCTGGTCGGCGTTTTTTCCGTTGATCTTCGCGTTGTAGAAATCGGGATACTGGGTCGCGGAGTGATTGCCCCAGATGGTCATGTTCGAGACGGCGGTGATGTCGACCCCGGCTTTCTGGGCGAGCTGGGCGCGGGCGCGATTTTCGTCCAACCGGGTCATGGCGAACCAGCGGTCACTCGGGACGGACCTGGCATTGTTCATCGCGATCAGGCAATTGGTGTTGCAGGGGTTTCCCACCACGAGAGTCCGAACGTCGCTCGCGGCATTTTTTTCGATCGCTTTCCCCTGGCCGATAAAGATTTTACCGTTGATGCCTAACAAATCGCCCCGTTCCATCCCGGCTTTGCGCGGGATGCTCCCGACGAGCAGCGCCCAGTTTACCCCGCGAAAACCTTTGTCGAGATCGGCCGTTGGGGTGATGCCTTTGAGCAAGGGAAAAGCGCAGTCCTGCAATTCCATGACGACGCCGTCGAGCGCGCCGAGGGCCGGCGGAATCTCGATGAGTGAAACGTGTACCGGCTGGTCGGGACCGAACATGGATCCCGAGGCGATGCGAAAGAGAAGCGAATATCCGATCTGACCGGCGGCGCCGGTAACGGCGACTTTGATGGGCGAATTCATCCTCATTTCATAGCTGCGGACGAGCCGGATGACAATCGCCCGCTCTTCTCCAGCAGCGCGCGCACGAGTTGCAACTGTCGCTGCAGCATGCGACCACCGCCCAGTTTGGCCACCGTGGTGTGAAGACGCCGCGTCCAATTGGAACCGTTCGTCGTCCCCGGCACATTGAAACGGTCTTTGCGACCGAGCAGGTCGGTAATCATGATGATGGCGATCCACGATTTGCTGCGAAAAAGGGCATCAAAAATCGCCGGATAGAATTCGCCCAGATAATTGGTAAATTCGTCAGGCGGCGGGCAGCCGGAAAACTCAGCGATCTTTCCCAGGTCGTGGCGCGCCTGGTCGGAGTGGTTGGATTTTGTCTCGAACGCGTCCTCCCAAAGCGCGCGCAGCGGTTTGTGGTCGTGGGTGGCAAAGGTCGCCACTGAGACCCGTTCGTAGGCGTAACCAGGGATGGAGCGCTGGTCCGGGTAATTCTCCCACTGCGGAATCTTGAACCCGGCAATGCCTAACGACCGCAAACTTGGCCGGACGTAATCCGGCACCATCCCCAAATCTTCGCCCACGACTCGGGTCTCGCCGGATTCATCGAGCACGACGCGCACATACTCCTCGCCCTCGAGCTGGTTGGCGACGCAGTTCTCCCAGGTCTTGTCGTTGCGCGGCGCGAAGTGCGGTTCGCGCCCGCCCGTCCGGGCCCGCATTTCGTCCCAGCTGAGCGGGAGGAATTCATCATTGCGCTGCGGGCGCCAGGGAAAGGCATAAATGCGATAAAACCCGAGGACATGATCGATCCGAAAGAGATGAAAAATCCCCTTCACGCCATCCACCCGCTGGCGCCACCAATCGAAGTCGTGCTTTCGCATTTCGTTCCAGTCGTAGAGCGGAATACCCCAGTTCTGTCCCCACTTTTGGGTAAAGGCGTCTTCCTTGAAGTACGGCTCGGGCGGAGCGCCACCGGACCAGTCGAGATGGAAGCGGGCCGGACCAGCAAAGACGTCCGCGCTGTAATAGCTGACCCCGAAGGGAATGTCGCCCATCAGCGCGACTTCGCGCTCGGTGGCAAAGGACTTGACCGCCTGCCACTGCTGATGGGCAACCCACTGGACGTAACGGAAGAATTGCCGGCGCCGCTCAAAGGCGCGCCGATCCTCGGTGCCTAACGAATCGAGCCAGGTGCGCGCCAGATCGATGTCTCCCTGCGGCCATTCGTCCCAGATTTCGCGCTCGCCATTTATTTCCATCAGGACGCGAAAGAGCGTGTAGTCATCGAGCCAGGCGTTTTCGAGGGCACAGAAAGCTGCGAAGCTCTCGTCAGGTGAACGTTTCAGGAAGTCGCTGAAGGCACGTTCGAGCAGTTTCTTCTTCAGCGGCTTGACGATTTCATAATCCACACCGCCTCGTCGCAGAGCCGCCAGATCGGTCCCGCGGACAGCCTCGGCAAATGCCTCAGCGGAGAGATCGGCAGGCGAGCCAGGGGCGAGGTGGAGCGTGGTCGGGTCGAGCGCGCGGGAACTGATCGCGTTGTAGGGGCTGCTGTCGCCGCCGGTTTCGTTGATCGGAAGCAACTGGACGAGCCGAAAGCCGATCCGACGCGACCACTCGATGAATTGCCGGAGTCCTTCGAGGTCGCCGATGCCGAGGTCGTCCTCCGTGCGGAGAGCAAAGAGCGGGGTGAGGACGCCGGCGATCCTGTGGTTGGGCGAGAGATTCATGAAGGAAATGATGAAATCCGAATGACGAATCAATGGCGAAGCATGAATAACGAATCAGCCGCCTGCCGCTCGCAATTCGGATTTCGACATTACCTCGGGCTTGGCCATTCGGACTTCGTCATTTCACCCGCGGCGCACGTTCCAGTCTTCCACCAGATGCGATGGAATCTCTTTCAGGAAGCGCGAGGGACGTTGAAACATGTCGCCATAGCCGGCATTGAGGCGCATGTGCGGATAGGTCAGATAAAGTTCGTCTTTGGCGCGGGTGATGGCGACGTAGAAGAGGCGGCGCTCTTCCTCGATTGCTTCGCGCGTTTCGAGCGAACGTGAACTCGGGAACATCCCATCGGTCAGCCAGATGACGAAGACGGTGCGGAACTCGAGTCCCTTTGCCTGATGAACGGAGGAGAGATTGACCGCTTCCTGCTCGTTCCCTTGTTGGACCGCGGGCTCGGCGTCGACATTGCTGATGAGCGCGAGTTGCGAGAGAAATTCATTCGCGTCTTTGAACTGGCGTGCAAAACCGGCGAGCTGCGTGAGGTCCTCCTTCCGCAGTTCGTAGTTGGCGAAGTTGGCTTTTGCGTAGTCGTCGTAGATCGCTTCCACGATCGACATGATCATTTCCGTGGGCTGCTTTGGTTCTCCGTCAGGGGCGATCTCATCCAGCGTGTCACACAGTTGTCGCCACGATTTCCTGGCGCGCGCGCCAACCGACATCGGGAGCAGTCGATCGCTCCAGGAAACAATGACTGCGTCCCGGTTAAGTGATTCTTCCCAGGCGCGCCAGAGATTCTCCGCACTCTTGCCACCGATCCCGGGGAGGAGGCGGGCCATCCGTTTGAAGGCAACTTCATCGCGCGGATTGGCGACGAAGCGGATGAAGGCGGCCACATCCTTGACATGGGCCTGCTCGAAAAACCGGATCCCACTCGTGATCTGGTAGGGGATGCCGCGACGCGAGAACTCCAGTTGCAGCTCGACGGCGTGATAATGCGCGCGGTAGAGGACGGCGATCTCGTTTAGGTCGACACCTTCATCGCGCAGCTCAAGGATACGCTGGGCGACGAACTGCGCCTGTTCGCTCCCGTCGTTGACGGCCACGACCGCAGGCCTGAATGAGTTCGTTAGGCGAACGGCGCTCAGATGCTTGCGAAATTGCTGTACGTTGGCTGCGATGGCGGCGTTCGCGACCTGTAGAATCTCCGGCACGCTCCGGTAATTGAGTTCGATCTTGAAGACCTGCGCCTTGGGATAACGGCGCGGGAAGGCGAGGATGTTTTGGAAATTGGCGCCGCGCCAGGAGTAGATCGACTGCGCGTCGTCGCCTACCACCATGACGTTCTGGTGCTCCGCTGCCAGCAGGTCGATCAAGTCGGCTTGGATCTTGTTCGTATCCTGGTATTCGTCGACGAGGATGAACTGGAATTGCCGGCGATAGAAAGCCGCGATCTCCTCGTGCTCTTTCAGCATCCGGAGCGTTTTCTCGAGCAGGTCGTCAAAGTCGAGCGAGTTGGTGGATTTTTTGCGCTTCTCGTAGCGCGCGTGCACCTCTTTGATCTGCTCGAGGAGCGGCAGAAAATAAGGAAACTTTTCCGCGAGCAGCTCCTCGATCGGACGTTCGGTGTTGACGACGAAACTATAGATGTCCGCGAGGACATCGCCTTTGGGGAAACGAATCTCCTTTGGATCAATCCCAGAGCCCGCGACGACCGCGTTGAGCAGATCCTTCTGATCTTCGCGGTCCATGATCGTAAATCCGCTCGAATAACCGAGCGCGCTGCCGTGCCGGCGGAGCATGCGATTGCCGATGGAATGAAATGTTCCGCCCCAGAGTCCGCTGGCGTCGACCGGCAGGAGGTTGGCAACGCGGTCGAGCATCTGGCGGGCAGCTTTGTTCGTGAAGGTGAGAAGGAGGATGTTGCGCGGATCGACGCCGTTCTCGAGCAGGTAGGCAACCCGATAAGTGAGAGTGCGCGTCTTTCCGGAGCCGGCACCGGCGATGACGAGGAGCGGCCCCGGCGGCGCAGTCACGGCGGCGTATTGCTGCTCGTTTAGCTCTGCCGCGTAATCGATGCTGGTCGTCGCCGCGGAGGGTGCGCGCTGGAGCATGTATTCGCGGGACATTGGAGGCTTACGCTGGAGCGGCGGCCAAGGCTCTTCAACGAAAAGTTTCTTGGTGTAGAGGCGGGCGTGTCAGTCGCAGAACGAATGGCATGGGAACGTCGTGACGGCTGCGGAACGACGGAGAATGCGCCGGAATTTTTCCCTTAACGACGCTCTCGGTTCCACGCGAAATGCGGGGACACGCCCGCAGCTACACTTCCGCTTCGCAAGCAATTGGGGCAGCCTCCGAGCCGTGGCAAGGTTACTGCTTGATACGATTCTGGAAATTATGGCGACGGTTCACCGGACGAAATTTTTGACCTATGAAAATCCTCAACCGCGAGTGCACCGAGTTTCTCGTCGTCGATGACGAGCCGGCGATCACTCGATTCCTTGCCGCCTACCTAAAGCAGAAAGGGCATAGCTGCGCAACGCTGACTGAAAGTTCTCAAACGTCCGCCTGGCTCGAGCTCTACGACTGCGAAGTGGCGGTGGTCGACTTGAACATGCCGAAAATCGACGGCATCTCTCTCATCACCTACATTCGCGGGATTCAACCGGACCTGCCGATTATTGTCTTTACCGGGGTCGGCTACGAAGAAGAAAGAATGCACGCCGCCCTGCGGGCCGGAGCTAACGGCTATGTGAGCAAGAACCTTCCGATCGAGCAGCTTTACTGCGTCCTCACTCGCGTGCTCGCGATCAGTCGACAACGCGCGCGGCACGAGCAACCGTCCAAAACCGGCTCTTCGCTGATCGGGGCTGCCTGACAAAAGATCGGCGCCTTTTGAGCTTCAGCGGCGCGGCCGGGCGTCCCATAGGAGATCGCGCAAGCCTTCCGGCGAGATCGTTTCCGCGCCGCATGCGCTGGCTGTTTCCTGCTCGAGGTAATCGCCGGTCGCCACGGTGATGCGAAAGCGCTCAGCGTATTTGCTCGCGAGACGTTCGATGATCGAATCGGCGGTCTGTCCGACCCGCGAATAAAAAATCTGGATCTCGCCGGGCTCGGCTTCGCGCGAAACCGATGAGCCGCGCCCGTCAAAGACGACCACCACCCGCGTCCCGCTCCAATCCTGGAATTCGCGCAGTTGCTTGACTAACGCTTCGCGTGCGAGCGCCGTGCGCCGGTCATGCAGAAGACGTAATTCCGCCCAGGCAAAAATGACGCTGTGCCCGTCGACGATGAGGTAATCTGGCCGCACCGCAAACCATAGGGCAGTCGAAGGGAGGGAGGCAACTTTCGGAGAGAGGGAAGAAACTCCCGCCTACTCGCGATCCAACAGCCCAGCCCCGCCCTAGGATGCGCTCTCGGCCGCCGCCGCTTTTTTCCCGCGAGCTTTCGCCGTCGGCCGGCGCGGCACTTTGGCCGCGGCACGTTTCCGTTCGGCATACGCCTTCCGCCGTTTCCGCTTCACTCTGACCCGGTGTTGTTGACCCATGAGGCAGTTGCTATAGGCCCGAAGGGCAGCCGGCGCAATTTGGAATCGTGACCACGGACAGAGATCAGGGTCTGTTCGCGCCAGGAGGACGAACCGGTCGTGAATTCGCTATTGCAATTTCTACAGCGCCCAGGCTAAAAGGGTTCTGCCTAATTTTCCTCTCTCGTTCCCCACCTTAACGCTGCCCCTCCATGCCCAGGACATTATTCGGGACATCCCTCCTGTTGCTGACGCTATCGCTCTTTCTTGGCTTTCTGAACAGGAACAAGGTAAACGGTCTGCGCAACGACCTTGCCAGTGCCATTTCCGCGAGCGAAAGCGAGAGCCGGGCACGGATCGCGAGCGAGAAGAAGCTGAAGGCACGCGAGAACGAATTTGCCGCGGCGACCAGCAAGAGGGCGGTGGCGGAGACGAAAGCGAGCAACGCCGAAGCCGAACTGGCCAAGGCGCAGAACGAAAAGGCCGAGCTCGAATCGAAGCTGCAAGCGAGTGAAAACCA
Source organism: uncultured Verrucomicrobiae bacterium (assembly GCA_963738045.1). Taxonomy (GTDB): domain Bacteria; phylum Verrucomicrobiota; class Verrucomicrobiia; order Chthoniobacterales; family UBA10450; genus Palsa-1392. The sequence goes on from CAVTUX010000005.1 coordinate 656,875, forward strand.
GATCGCTGATCTACAGAAGCGGGTGGCCGAGGCCACAGTTGGCGGCGGCGCACCGGACGCGCCGGAGGAGGTTCCGCCTAACGACATGAAGGCCCAGCTGGATGAAGTCAGGCGTCAGCTCGAGGCGACCGAGCGGGAAAAGTCGCTCCTGGCAGACAAGGCAAAGGCAGCCCAGGATCGCGTCGCCTCGATGGAAGAGGAAAAAAAACGCCGCACCTCGGGCGCTCATGCGGCCGGGGTCCATGGCACGGTCCTGGCCGTCAACCAGGCTTATAATTTTGTCGTCCTCAGCATGGGAGATCGACAGGGTGTCGTCCCAAACTCCGAGATGCTGGTCATGCGTCACGGTGCACTCATTGGCAAGATCCGCATTTCCTCAGTTGAACCGACAACTTCCATAGGCGATATCCTTACCAATAGCTTGGCACGCGGCGTCCAGGTACAGCCTGGAGATACCGTCATTTATGCTGGAAGTAATAATTCGTAGCCGGCGGGGGGCTCGTTGCCTAACGACCGCGCTTATTCTTGCGGTTGCCGGGAGTTTTTGCTCGTGTGCGACCGAGAAACCGCAAAACACCGCCCTGATCAGTGACCCCGATGCGCAAAGAGAATCGAGCATCCCGTGGAACAAGCCGGCCAAATGGGAAACCGGCTCGCAAGTCCCTGGCGGCATCGGCGGAGTTGGCGGCGCCGGCGTGGGTAATCCGAACGATGGCCCTGGCTTCTGAGCCCGGTTCCAGATTGTTCCAGATATCCTTTTCGTCGGGTTCTGAAGCCGGTCGGGGCGGTCGTGCTGCACCGCTTTTTTCCAACCGTTGCACGAAACACCGGACCCATAATTCAACGCGACCGAGTACGGCGTGCGGGGATGGTTCCACGACTTCGAGATCGAGACGTGTGAGGTGACCCGCAATTTTTCGCCTGGCTTCATGCTCGGATTTCTCAGTGCCGGCCTGCTCGACGCGCTCCAACAAAACGGTCTGCCAGCAACCGAGCAGGAGCAGATCGCTGACACCCGACTCGGACAGTGGGCGGAATTTTGGTGCCGAAAGACCGAGACGCCGCCCGGTTTTGGGGCGCTCCTCGCTCTGCCAAAGGAATTGCAAAAGCGATTGGCGGCCGGTTTCGAACTGCGTGCGCACAAACGAATGGAGATTCGTTAGGCGTCGAGCTTGAAATCCGGACATCTTTCAAAAACACTTTGCCGCGCCCCGCTTGCAGTTGGACAAATCGCCACCATTGGCAAGCTTGAGCGAAGTGGAGAATCGATCCTGGGTTCACGTCGAGCGCGTCGAGACCGCCACCGGCGAGGTCGTCCGGATCGAGGGCTGGGTTTTTGCGGAATCAGGACCACCGCTCGAGCGCGTCCGAGTCATCACGCCCGAACAGACCCGGCCAGCAATCTTTCCAATTCCGCGGCCGGACGTGGCCGCGGCTTTTCCCGAGGCTCGCCACGCCGAGACTAGCGGGTTCGCGATCCAGCTGGCGAATCCACCGCGTTCGCGCTTCAAGTTGCAGTTGGAATGCGCCGGCCCTAACGATGAGAGCTGGAACACGTTCGTTCACACCACAGTCGCAGCGTCGGGAGAGTCCCCAACGGGTCTCGAAAACTCTCGACCGCCCGGGACGCCACCAGCGAGCGACCTACCACATCCCGGATTCTACCTCTGGTTTGATGAACCGCTCGACTGGACAAAATTGGCCCGCCGCTTTCGGGTTTCGGGGTGGTGTTTCTGCCGCGATTACACGCCGATCAAGGCGATCCGGATACGCATCGGCGTGCGCGAATTCCCTGGGAGCTACGGCATCTTTCGCGCGGATGTCGCTGCGATGCACCAAGAGAACACCGCGACGTTCAAGAGCGGTTTCGAAATCATCCTGGAAGCACCACGCGGACGCGCCACCCTTGTTATCGAAGTGCGCCGCGGCGACGGTCATTGGGAGGAAATTTTCTCCAGGAAAATCCGTGTGCCATTGATCAATCTCCGGCCAGTCGCCGACGCCCAACTGTGGGAAATCGGCGATTACCCGACCTGGATCAGGCGCTACGACACCCTTAGCGGAGCCGACCGGCGTGATATCAAAACGCAGATCGCCGCGCTGCCCAAGCAGCCGCTCATCTCCATCCTCATGCCGGTCTACAATCCGCTCGCGGCGCATCTGCGGGAAGCGATCGAATCCGTGCGCGCGCAGCTTTACCCGTACTGGGAACTCTGCGCGGTCGATGACGCTTCGACCGCGCCGCATGTGCGTCAAATTCTCAATCGTTATGCGAAACGCGATCCGCGCATCAAGGTAAGCTTCCGCGAACGCAACGGCGGAATCGCGGCGGCCTCCAATGACGCTCTTGGCCTAACGAAGGGCGAATTCGTTGCCCTGCTTGACGACGACGACGTGCTCGCGCCCACCGCGCTCTATTTTGTCGCGCTCGAAATTGATCAGCACCCGGAGGCGCAGTTGATCTACAGCGACGAGGACAAGCTCGATATCATGGGCCGACGCGGGAACGCCCACTTCAAGCCCGATTGGAATCCTGCTCTCTTTCTCGCCCAGAATTTCTTCTCCCATCTCGGCGTTTTCAAATCCGGGCTGATCAAGGAGACTGGTTCCGCGCCGGCTTCGAGGGCTCGCAGGATTACGATCTCGTCCTGCGCTGTGTGGAGAAGGTCGCCCCGGAGCAGATCCGGCACATCCCGCGGGTGCTTTATCATTGGCGAATGTCGGAGAAAAGCGCAGCGCTTAACTTCAATGCCAAACCACACGCCCGCGCGGCTGCGATCAAGGCGATGACGCAGCATCTCGAGCGAACGAAGATCGCCGCGGAGGTGACGAGCTCGGGAGACGAGGATTTCCGCCGCATCCGTTACTTCTTGCCTAATGATAAGCCTCCCGTTTCGATCCTCATTCCGACCCGCGACCTGCTCGAGCTGCTCCAGCCGTGCGTTGAGAGCATCCTCGGGAAAACAATCTATCCGAATTTCGAGCTGGTCCTTATCGACAATGATTCGCGCGAATCCGAGTCGTTAGGCTTCCTCGATCAGATCGCCCGCGAGCCGCGGGTGCGCGTGTTGCATTCACCCGGTGAATTCAACTTTGGCCGGCTAAACAATTTCGGAGTAACACAGGTAGACTCGGAGTTTATCGCTCTCCTGAACAACGATCTCACCGTCATTACGCCGGATTGGCTCGGCGAAATGGTCAGCCAGGCGTTGCAACCAAGGGTCGGCGCAGTCGGCGCGCGGCTGCTTTATCCGGACGATCGCATTCAACATGCCGGCGTGATTCTCGGCGGCGGCGGCGTTGCGGCACACGCCCACAAGGGTCTGCCGCGCTCGAATCACGGCTACTTCTCGCGCGCGATTCTCGTCCAGGAATTGTCCGCCGTGACCGCAGCCTGCATGCTCGTCAGGCGAAAGGCTTATCTCGAGGTGGGCGGCTTCGACGAAGAACATCTGAAAGTGGCTTTCAACGATGTCGACTTTTGCCTGCGGCTCCGGCAGCACGGTTACCGCATCGTCTACACGCCTTACGCCGAGTTTTATCACCACGAATCGGCCAGCCGCGGGCTCGAGGATACGGTGCGCAAGAACCAGCGCTTCGAGGCGGAGATCAAATACATGCACGACACCTGGGGCGAGACTCTGGAGCGAGATCCCGCTTACAACCCGAATTTTTCGCTCGCCTCCGCCGACTTCACCCTGGCCTTTCCGCCGCGCGTCTCATTTCCATGGCGGAAGCAATGAAAGCGCCGAACGCGGCGCGGCGGCGGCAGCCTATTTCTTCCATCTCGACGCACCGCCGCCTCGGATCAGTTTCAGCTCGCAAATCGAAGTCACGGGTTGGCTTTTTCATCGCGCAGGAGCGCCGATTCAGGGTCTGCGCGGCGTGGTGAAGAGCGCGCTGCGCCGCGAGCGTGTTTTCACCGCACGGCGTAAACGCTCGCGCCCGGCGATCGGCGCGGCCTACCCAAATCTGCCAGAGGCTGCGACGAGCGGATTCCTGGTCAGGATCGATAGCCTGCCGCTCGGTTCTTCTTCACTCGAGCTGCAAGTGAAGGATCAGGAAAAAATCTGGCGAACTATTTTTGTGACGCGCATCAGCACCTGGCCCTTCGATTGGCTGGAGCGGCTGCGGCTGCCCGAGTTGGAGAGCGCTTTGGTGGCGCGGCTGCGATCGCGCTTTCCGGAAACCGAGACCAACCGCGCGATCGAAACCGGCGAATTGAAAGAGATCAAAGCGCATATCGCCAATGCTGCAACCGCCTCCGCGCCGGCTGCGATCAAAACGGTTCATCTTTTCGTCACCTCCAAATCGAACCTCTTCATCGTCGAGATCGCGCAACTCGTTTGCGCCGGTTTCCGTGACGCCGGCTTCATGGCGGAATTGTTCGTCGATCGCATCCCGGAAGAGGAAACACCGGACGACACCATTCAGATCGTTGTGACGCCGCACGAGTTCTACAATTTGTTTTTCACCCCGCAATTTCCCTTGGCGGAGGTGCAGCGTCGCACCCGGCGCCTTTATCTGCTCGGAACCGAGCAACCGGAGAGCGACTGGTTTTATAGCAACCTCGTGATCGCGCCCTACGCCCGCGCCATGCTCGACATCAACAGCCTCGGAGTCGAAGGCTATCGCGCGCGCGGACTGAGCTGCATTCATCTCCCACTTGGTTATCATCCCCTGCTCGCCACCACGGGCATCGTGCCGACGATCGAGCGCGAAATCGACATCTGCCTCCTGGCTTCCATGACCGACCGCCGTGAGAAATTCCTCGCCGCGCACGCCGACTTTTTCGCGACCCGCAATTGTCATCTGCGGCTCGTGCCGATCGGCTTTGCCAAAACGGAGACGACGAAAAGCTATCTTTCCGTCGAGGAGCGTAATGCGCTTCTGCAACGGTCGAAGATTCTGCTCAACGTTCACTATTCCGACCTGCGCTACTTCGAGTGGCACCGGATGCTGGTCGGCCTGGCCAACGGCTGCTGCATCATTACCGAAACCTGCGAAGGCTACGCGCCACTCGTCCCGGGAAAACATTTTGTCATGGTGGCGCCGGACGCCCTGATCAGCGCATGCGAATATTACCTGGCACATCCCGTGGAAAGGTCGGCCATCGCCGAGGCGGGCCGCGACTTTATCCGCGCGCATCTCACCCAGGCCGGCAATTGCGCCGAATGCGTGGAGCAGATCGTGAGCGGACGCCACTTCTCGTTAGGCCCAGGCGGCGCAAGCGACACCGCGGGCGAACCGCTCCCGGAAGCCCTGCGCCAATCCGACGGGGCTGAGCGCGCCTCCGGGCTCGGCAGCGCGCTGGCCACAGACCTGCGCAACCTGTTGGCCCCGAAAGAGCGCGCTCCCCTAACGAGCACTCCAACGGACATGGATGAGAAGACGGTGGCACTGATCCGCGAGAAACGGCGCGGCTTCGCCGAACGATTCGCGCGACAAGAAGAGGCCGCGAAACGCAGCGAGGACATCTGGCAAATCAGCGACAACGAGCCGTACCGCGCCAACTCCACGCCGGCAATTTCGGTCGTCATCACGCTCTACAATTACGAGCGCTACATCCAGCAGTGCGTCGGCAGCGTGGAGCGCGCTTCCCGGGCGGGCATTCCCGGTGGCATCGAGATCCTGATCATAGACGATGCTTCAACCGACCGATCACTCGGCCACGCGCATCAGGCGCAGGAAGTTTCGGCCCTGCCGGTCCGGATCGTGGCAAAGAAGTTCAACACGGGTCTGGCTGATGCGCGCAATGTCGGGCTGCGGTTGGCGCGCGCCCCCTACGCCTTCATCATGGACGCCGACAATCTCATTTTCCCGCGCGCCCTCGAGCTGCTTTACAAGGCGATCTCGGCTTCGGCGTAGCGCTGCGGCCTATTCAATTCTTTGCCGGTTCCGCGGCCAGCCTGACAATCGCAGAGGATTGCTCTCCTACTTCGATTGGGACCCGCGAATGTTGGTGGAGCATCCCTATATTGACGCGATGGCGCTTTTCGATCGCGCCCAGTTGATCGCGCTCGGCGGCTACGACAACGATCTCTTCAAGGTCGGCTGGTTTGGCTGGGAAGACTACGAGCTTTGGCTGCGAATGGCGGCGGCCCATCTCAAGGCGACGCTGGTCCCGAACATCCTCTGCCTCTATCGGCATCATGAATCGGCCATGAGCAACACAACCAACCTCTTTGAAGTTGATCTCGTCCGCCATTTGATCGCCCGCTACAAGCCATTGATCGATGAATATCAGCCGAAGGCACGCGTCTTCGGCGTGCCAAGGAACCGGCTGGCCTAACCGCGAGCCGAGCGCTTGGGCCGGCGGCGGCAGCTCGGGGTAGCGCGCCCGCTTGGGGTTCGACCCCCTAAAGCGCCCACGAAAAAAACGCGCGGACGTTTCCCTCCGCCGCTTGAGATTCGTTAGGCTGAGCGGCGCTTAGACTTCCGCCGTCAGCTCGACGTCGACCGGACGCTCCTTCTTGCTCAGGGCGCGGCGCAATTTCGAGAGCGCAATGTTTTGCAGCTGGCGAATCCGCTCGCGCGTCACGCCGAACTTCTTGCCCACTTCCTCGAGCGTCTTCGGCTTACCGCCATCGAGCCCGAAGCGCGAGAAGATGATCTTGCGCTCGCGGTCGTCGAGCACGTCGAGCAGGCCGCCGACTTCGTTGCGCAGGTTCTTGTCGCGAAGCAACTCGAATGGCGTTTGCGCTTCTTCGTCGCCGACGATCTCGCCGAATTCGGTCGAGTCATCGTCGCTGATCGGCGCGTCGAGCGAGGCCGGACGAATCGAAACGGTTTTGAGCTGCGAGACTTTCCCGGCGGCGATGCCGATTTCTTCGCCCAGCTCGTCGTCGGTCGGTTCGCGGCCGAGCTCTTCGCTCATTTGCAGCGAGACGCGACGCATCTTCGAAATCTTGTCGACGAGGTGCACGGGCAACCGAATCGTTTTCGATTGGTTGGCGAGAGCGCGCTTGATCGATTGCTTGATCCACCAGGCGGCGTACGTGCTGAGCTTGCCGCCCTTTGCGGGATCGAAGCGCTCGACGGCTTTCATCAAGCCGATGTTGCCCTCGGAAACGAGGTCGAGCAGGGGCAGACCAAGATTGGCGTAATCGTGCGCGATCTTGACCACGAGACGCAGGTTGGAGCGGATCATCAGGGCACGAGCTTCCTTGTCGCCCTTTTTGATTTTCGCAGCGAGTTCGATCTCCTGCTGCGGGGTCAGAAGGGGGATCTGCCCGATTTCGCGCAGGTAAATTTTGATTCCAGTGTCGCTATCTTCAGCGGCCATATAAGTTCTCATGAATAAGGTGGAAAGGTATTTGGCAAAGGCGCAGGGAGCTGTCCGTTTCGGACGGGCGGCATTTGTGAAGCGAGGTTTGTAGCATCAGTGGAAGTATTTAACAAGGTTAAATATTCGCTATAAAGACAGCACCTGGATGGTTGTTGTTCATTTCTTTTGCACTGTCGAGCATCAAATTCGGCCGGCGCGCGTTACGGCAGCTTTCCTTAGGTAAGACGCTCAAATTTGCGGCCTATTCCATGAGTTCGGATGTGGAAGCCGGAGTGATCGTGCGCGACCTGATTTTCTTCAAGCCGGGGCGCTGGCCTTCATTGGATTCGCCCGGACGAGCCAGCTTGCGCGAATCCAAACGCCGCCGGGAGTCGACCTCAGCCCGCGTCGTCGTTGGATTTGGACAGCCAACGGCGCACACCTCTCGTTGAAGGTAACGACAAAAACGGCAGGGCGATGGAAAAGGCCAGCGGTCCGTCAGTACGTCTCCGCGAGATTGCCGACGATCTTGCGAAAAGACTCCCGTTCCGGCTTGGCTGGTCTCAACCAGAGCGCGATCATGGAAGGGTTCGGAGTTACTGGCACGATCTCGCGACTTCGCATCGCGCCATCGACCCCGCGAAATTTCCGTGGAGCACGCGATGGTGGACGTTACCGTGCAGCCATGCCGACGAATGTGCTGGGGAACGAACTGCGCGCTTGTTGCCAGGATCCGGTGACCGGTTTTTACCGCGACGGTTTTTGTCGCACCGGGCCGGAGGATACTGGCCTGCACACGGTGTGTGCGGAGATGACGCGGGACTTTCTCGACTATTCAGTGCTGATGGGAAACGATCTCGTCACACCGCATCCGGAGTGGGGTTTCCTCGGGCTGAAGCCGGGCGACCGATGGTGTGTATGCGTGACGCGCTGGAAAGAAGCGCTCGACCGTGGCGTGGCGCCGCCGGTCGACCTCGAGGCGACGCATTCGTCCGCGTTGGAGTTTGTCTCGCTCGAGGAACTCCGGTCGCACGCGCTGAAATAACGGACGAAACAGCCTAACGACGTTCCGCGCACTCCCATCGCTCCGAGAAGCGAACGAGTCAGTGTGCCAGTGACGTTTACCGCCACACTGCGCAAGACCGAGCGCGCGACGGGGCTGCCGAAAATCTCGCCCAGAAGATTCGGTTGCGCGGCAACGGGAGGAGCGGGCTTCGGATAGGGAACCCCGACCGGCGGTTGGGCGGGAGCCACGTCGGGAACGCCAAGCGCGCCGGCCAGTTCCGGGTTGCCTGCGGCAGAAGCAGGAGGCGGGCTGAACGTTCGTCGCTCGCCGCTGGCCATTGCCTGAGCGTGTTCCGGAGAGGCGGCGGTGGCAATTTTGCCGCCGAGAATCTCGTAGGCACTCTGCGGGTCGAGCGTGGTGTTGTATTTTTGCGCCAGCTGCGAGCGACCCACTACGGCTTGTAATTCCTCAGTCGTGAGGGCGCCCATCCTGGAACGTGGCGCGCAGAGCAGGGTCGAAGCGAGCGGGGTCGGAGCGCCGCGTTCATCGAGCACCGTGACGAGAGCTTCGCCGATCCCGAGTTCGGTCAGAAGCTGTTCCGTGTTGTAGAATGGTGTTTCCGGATAATTCCGGGCCACGAGTTGGATGGCCTTGCGGTCGTTGGCTGTGAAAGCGCGCAGGGCGTGTTGCACTTTCATGCCGAGCTGGCCGAGAACATCGTTCGGGACGTCGCTCGGCATTTGGGTGCAAAAGAAAATCCCGACTCCTTTTGAGCGGATCAATTTGATCACCGTTTCGATCTCATCGAGGAGCGCCTTTGCGGCATCGTCAAAAATGAGATGGGCCTCGTCGATGAAAAGGACAAGCTTCGGTTTATCCATATCGCCGATCTCGGGAAGCGTAGCGTAAAGCTCGGCCAGTAATTGGAGCATGAAAGAGGAGAAGAGCTTCGGCCGATTCTGCATGTCGGTCAGACGCAGGATTGAAACCGCACCGAAACCGTCCACGACACGCAGCAGGTCGGCCATTTCGAAAGAAGGCTCGCCGAAGAATTGTTCCGCACCCTGTTGTTCGAGCTCGATCAGCTTGCGCAAAATGAGCGCCGTTGAGGTCGTTGGGACGAGGCCGTACTCGGCGGTCACGTTCGCCTTCGCTTCGCCGGTAATATATTCGAGGACTTTCTTAAAATCCTTCAGATCAAGCAGCGGCAGATGTTTGTCGTCGCAGAATTTGTAGACCAATGCGACGAGACTCGACTGCGTTTCGTTGAGCCCGAGCATGCGGGAAAAAAGGAGCGGCCCGAACTCGAGCACGGTCGCCCGCAGGCGCACGCCGGGCTCTTCGGAAAGAGTGAGGAACTCGACCGGATAGGCGGTCGGTGACCACTTCGAGCCGATTCGCGCTTGGCGATCGGTAATGCGCGTGCGAAGACGTACCCGGCATGGCCAGGCCACTGAGGTCGCCTTTGATGTCCATGAGCAACGTCGGCACACCAGCTTCGGAAAGCTGCTCGGTGATCATCTGGAGTGACTTGGTTTTTCCAGTGCCGGTGGCGCCAGAAATGAGGCCGTGACGATTCATGGTGCGCAACGGCAGACGCACCGGCGCTTCCGCGAACACTTTTCCGTCGCGCATCGCCGCGCCGAGCAAAACGGTGTCGCCCTTAAAAGCGTACCCTTCTTGGATGGTAGAAACAAAGTCGCCGTTACTCATGCCGCGAGAATAGATTTCGGTCTGCGTCGGCGCAAGCCCGCCGGGTGCGCCCTCATGGTCGACTTCCGCGCAGGCGGATTTTTGACGCGGTTCAGCAATTTGTCAGGCAGTTGTAATCGGGAATTATCTGGTCGATTTCACCGCACTTGGTAAAGTGATCAACCGAAGCGCGCGCCCGCTTTCCGAAAAATCAAACTACCAATGAAAAATTCGTGTCTCGCACTTGTCCTTGCCAGCCTCTTGCTCGTTCCATTTTCCGGCGCGTTCGCGCAATGGAGCTCCGATCCGATGGTGAACCTCGGCGTTGCCGTAAAGCCCGACGAACAGGTTCAACCCAAGGTCCGCCCCACACCTGATGGCGGCTGCTACATCAGTTGGTTTGATAACGACCCGGACGGCAATCCGCCCTACGGCTATGATGTTTTTTTGCAGCGGCTCGATGCCAGGGGCTTCGCGCAATTCCCAGCTGGCGGCATCCGCATCGCCGATCTTGGGATGAGTTCCACCCAGGATTATGGTCTCGACGTTGACCCCCATGGGAACGCGCTCCTTGCCTTTCTTGACGATCGGCGACGCGGCCACATCACGGTAACGGTGGCAAAAGTCAGCCCGGCGGGCGAACAACTCTTCGGCGAATACGGACGCCAGATGACCCGGAGTAGCGACTTTCTCGGCAACCCCAAAGTCGCCGCCGCCTCCGACGGATCGATTGTGGTCGGCTGGATCCAGGGCAACAATTTGATGTTCCAAAAACTTTCTCCCCGTGGCGCGAAACAATGGGGCTCCACCGGCATCACGGTGGCCGCCCCTTCTGGAAGCACTTACTCGTTAGCGGATCTTCATGGCTCCGACGACGGTTCTGTTATCGCCTCGTGGGTCTCGGCTGCGGGCTTCAACGCGCCGAAGCATCTCCTGGCAAATAAGTTCGGGACCGATGGCAGCCTCCTTTGGGGCGCCGACCACGTCACTGTTTTCGACGGCGGCTCGCTCCAATTTGGAAATTTCCCGCCATTCGTCACCGACGGTGCCGGCGGCGCGGTCTTCGGCTGGTATCAGGTCAGCCCGTTGCAGTCGCTCGCCCAGCACATCCTCGCCGATGGCAGTGAAGCCTTCCCCCATAACGGCGTCCCCGGCTCAACCAACACCGCCCACGACCAGGTCAATCCTTCCGTCTCCTATGACCCGGCGACCGGTTCGACCTATCTCTTCTGGGATGAAATCCTGGAGGGCCCTCTAACGAACGAAGGAATCTCCGCCCAGAAGTTTGATCCGACCGGCGTAGTGCAATGGGGCGACTTCGGTCTGATCGTCCAGCCTTTCACCTCTTCCGCGGTGATTAATGTCACCAGCGTTTTCACCGAGGCCGGCCCACTCGTGATCTGGTCGTCGGAGCCTACCTACGGCCAGGATTCGATCTACGGGGCCAAGGTTGACCCGAACGCCAACATCATCTGCCCACCTTTCTATGTCTCCTCCATCCTCTCCTCCAAATCGCGTCTCGACACGAGACTCTCCACCAACGGCGTCGCCTTCTCAGCTTGGAGTGACACGCGGAACGATGGCGGCGACATCTACGCGCAGGATATCAAGGCGGATTGCACGCTTGGACAATAAGCGGATCGTGACATGGAGAGATCGCATCGCCGCACTCGATCTCCGCTTCGGCCGCATCGACGCTGAATACCGCGCGTATTGCCGCGGTCGACCAAAAAACGGGCGTGGTCCCAGCAGACCTAGGAGGCGACCGCTCCGGAGCCGCAAATGGCCACGGCGGTGCCTGAGTCAGTTGCTAATTCCGACGCATAGAACCAAGCCCAGCTTGCGCGGCAGCCATCCACCCGCGAGGTGGCGAGGTTTATCCGCGCTCGCACTTGCAGAACGAGGCGAGTGGCGCTTAGGTCTGAATCCCCTGTGGTGCCTCGTGGTGTAATGGTAGCACGAGAGATTCTGGATCTCTTTGTCAAGGTTCGAGTCCTTGCGAGGCAGCCATCCCCACCCACCGTGCGGGGCCCCGCCTTCCATCGAGATTATTGCAAGTTGTATGCTTCGACCAACGCGACGCCGGTGCGGTACTGGGAATCATGCACGATGGCGGTGTAGTTTCCGGGCTGCAGGGTCGCAACAATCGCGGATTCCAGGTTATTCGTCGGTGCCAGCCCTGTCGCGATGATCTGCTGCTCCTGACTGGAACGCCAGTTGTCATTCACGGAGAGCAGATTGCCATTTCCGTCGTGCAATTCGACAACTGGATCCGGCAACGGATTCGAGACTCCGAACGCCGCCAAGGAAGGCCCAATCGCGCGCACAATCACCTGAGTGGGATCAGGTTCGCCAATGATAATGCCACCGATAAGAAGGTCAGCCGCACTCGCGATATTTCCGCGGGTCGAGAGGTTAGCGACGGTGGCGCTGCCTGGCTCGACGTCATACAGCTCGAATAAAGCGTTGCCGATGCCGGAATTTACACCCTGCAGCACAGCCGTATACGTCCCGGCCGGCAAGTTCGCGGCCAGATATGATTCCAATGGATTCGCCGGCAACAGGGGATTCGGAATACCGGGAAGAACTTGGCGGTTATCATTCGATTCAACCAGGACTCCGGTCGAATCATAGAGAGAGATCATGGGATCGGCCAATACTCCGCTTACCCCAAATTGTGTAAGGGACGGCCCAAGTGCACGCAGCACGACTCGCTTATCGATATTTCCGCTCAAGATGAAACCCCCGATCTCGACATCGTCGGCAAGGCCCACATCGGCACGGGTCGAGACATTAAGTAGCTTATGAGAGGTATCTCCGGGCGACGGCGACGGCAAAGGGGGAGGAGGAGGCACACCTGCAAAGCCATTCGCGAGAAAGGTCAGAGCCTTGGATTTAACCGACTCCCAGTTATCGAAAGAATGACCGTCCCCGGTCAAAGTGATGGTCTGATAATTGGTTACGCCCAAAGCATCAAGATGCGAGACCATGTCCGCCAGCTGTGAGTAAGGCATGGGATCCTCGAGCGTGTTGACCATGAGCAGGGGTGATATCGTTCCATCTGCCAGCCACGCGGGAGAAGCAGCTTGCAAAGCCGCGGTGTTGGTCTGGTCCACTCCGACGTAATTGAGAACGTATGAGGTGTACGTATCTAGATTTGGATTCGGGCTGAAATCGGAAAAATCGTAGCCCCCCGAGAGACTGACGCCGACGTTGATCCGGTCTTCGCCCGCGGTTCCCGTCGCCGCGACAAAGGCGGTATGCGTACCGCCCGCCGAACCTCCGACCGCTCCGACCTGACCATTGCACCGCGGATCGGAACGCGCGGCGCGCACCGCCACTTTTACATCATCGGACTGATCGGGAAAACGCCCGCTTGAATTCTGCCCGACCAATGCGCCCGGAGGAGCGAGGCGATACTCGATTGAAAGAGCGATGTAACCGGCAGCCGCCAAGTCTTGGGCACACTGAACCAAACTGGGAGGACTATCAGGAGTACCCGCATAAAAACCTCCACCATGAATCACTAGAACAGCTGGCCAAGGTCCGGGAGTCGTAGGGGTGTAGACGTCCCAGTGGAGGACGGTGCCATCGGCGGCCCTGCCATACACCTCTGTTTGCGGGGTCACCGCAGTCGAGGTCTTCTCATGAGATCCGGCGCGAGTCGTTTGTGAGGGCGCACTCGCTGCACCGAAAACAATGAACGCGCTCAAGACCAGAAGACGTGTCACCCATCGACCGAGGAAATCCCTGTTGTCCGTCATTCTAGCGCGGATAGTACAAAGAAAACGTAGCCGTGCGAGCAAGAAGCTGTGTTCTTCCTCGACCGTAATCTCCTTGAAAGCTTTTCGTCAACGACGCTCGCGCCCGAAGTTTTCGGAAGCACTAGTGCTGCGGCGGCGGGTCGCTTTGTGCTCGTTTGGCGCGAAAAAAAGCCTGAAGCAGGCTCGTGCATTCTTCGCGCAGAACCCCGGCGGTAATGTCGCACTGGTGATTGAGCGACGGATTTTGCAACAAGTTCAACAAGCCACCCGCCGCGCCACCTCGGGGATCGGCGCAACCAAAGATTACCCGACGCATCCGGACGTGGACGAGCGCTCCGGCACACATCGGGCACGGCTCTTTGGTAACGAAGAGGTCGCAGTCATTCAAACGCCAATCGCCTACGGCCGCTTCCGCCTGGGTCATCGCCAGCATCTCGGCGTGAGCGGTCGCGTCCTTCAGTAGTTCGACCTGATTAAACGCGCGCGCGATAATCCGACCCGCGCGCACCACCACCGCACCAATCGGGACCTCATCTGCTTCGTAGGCCCGCGCGGCCATACGCAACGCTTCGCTCATGAAATAGGCGTCGCTTTGCAGATCAATAATCGTTTCCATCGTGATGGCCTTTTTGAAAGAACACCGTGGCTTCCGCTAAAGAACTCTCCGATGCCGCAGGAAAAAGAAAAATTCATCTCGGCCCGAGCCGCAAGCCATCCCCAAGGCCACAATACAATCGGCGGGGAAGTGTTTACATGCGACCGCAAATCCTTTAGATAGCGAGAGTATCATCGCGATGAAGAAACTTGCTTCCACCTTTCTCCTTTGTTGTCTGGCGTTGGCGGCGGCGCGCGCCGCGACGGAACAAGAACTGGTCGATCAGTCGGTCAAAATCCTGCGAGATTTTCGGCAAATACCCGAGAGAAGGATCCCGGACCGTATCCTAAGTAACGCACGCGGCCTCGCGATCATTCGAGTGTTGAAAATCGGCTTCGCGTTCAGCGGCAAAGGGGGCGAAGGGGTGCTCGTGGCCCGAACCGCTCATGGATGGTCGGCACCTTCTTTCATTGGCCTGGGCGGCGCGGGTTGGGGCCTGCAAATCGGTGCGCAAGTCACCGATTTCATTTTTGTTCTGAACACTGATGCTGCCGTCCGCGCCTTCTCGCGTGACGGAAACTTGAAGCTCGGCGCCGACGTGAGCGCGGCAGCGGGCCCGGTCGGACGCGACCTGCAAGGGGCGGTCACGACGACCGCCGCCGTCTATACCTACAGCCGGAGCAAGGGATTGTTCGCCGGGGTTTCGCTCGAGGGCGCGATCATCGCAACGCAAAAGACGGCAAACGACCGCTACTACGGCCGCGTCGTGAGCGCGCGTTCGATTCTCAGCGGCCAAGTAGCTCCGACGCGCGGAGCCGAACGCCTGCTCGCCGTTCTCAACGGTTACTAGAGCGAAAGCGCTTTTCCCTTTACAGCGAGGAGACCCTTGCGACAGGGTCGCGGCGTGCGCTGGCTTTTCCTTCTTCCTTGCCTGACAACCTGCGTTGGCTTCGCCCATGCACAGCAACCGGAAGGCAAGTTTGTTGACCGGCTCCTGCGACCTGACATGTCACTCGTCAATTTGGCGCAGAACAAGAAGTTCGTCGCCGCGGACGCAACGGCGGTGGACAAGAAATTCGAGGCGAAATCATTCTATTCCTGGAATGAACGACCGATAAAAAGCTTCTGGGGCGTCCGGAATTTTTTCGCGAAGGAATTCGGTACCAAAAAGTTCTCCCGCGGCGAGACAAGAGCGCGTGCTGTAGCCCGCGCTGAACTTGCCCATACGAATTTGCAGGCCTTCGCGAAAGCGAGTTTGCTCATCCGCGCCGCGTCCGAAGAGGGCAAGGTTGCGGCGACGCAAGGGTATGCGGACACCCGCCCGTTTCTCGGCAAAGGAACGCGGCAGGAAATTCTCAGCCAGCAAGACCGGCCGCTCACGATCGATCAAGTCCGTGAGCTCTTGAACAGGAACAAATGACCGTTCGTGCGAGCGCCGGTTGAAGCCCATCGAGACTGACGCAACTTGCGGGATGGATCCAGCGGAATCATTCGCGCTTCTGAAGAGCGGCGCAGCGCAGATCATCAGCGAGGAAGAGCTGCATGCCAAGCTCTCGTTAGGCCGGCCTCTCCGAGTCAAGCTTGGGGTCGATCCAACGAGCCCCGACCTGCATCTCGGTCACACCATGGTCCTGCGGAAGTTGCGGCAATTCCAGGATCTCGGTCACGAAGCAATCCTCATCATCGGGGATTTCACGGCCATGATCGGCGACCCGAGCGGGCGTTCCATTACGCGACCGCAGCTCACGCACGAGCAAGTCCTCGCCCACGCCGAAAGCTATCGCACCCAGGCCTTCAAAGTGCTCGATCCGGTCCGAACCCGCACCGTCTTCAATGGCGATTGGTTCAAGAAAATGTCGTTCGCCGACGTCATCCGGCTCAACAGTCGGGTCACGCTCCAGCAGATGTTGCAACGGGAAGATTTCAGGGAGCGGGTCGAAAAGGGCCAACCGATCGGAGCGCACGAGATTCAGTACCCCATCATGCAGGCCTGGGATTCGGTGCAGGTGCAGGCCGATGTCGAACTCGGCGGAACTGATCAGCTTTTCAACATCCTCGTCGGCCGCGACCTCCAAAAAGAGGAAGGCCAGCCGCAACAGGTCGTCCTGCTGCTTCCCATTCTGGAAGGGCTCGACGGAACGCAGAAGATGAGTAAGAGCCTCGGCAACTATATCGGCGTGGCCGATTCGCCTAACGAAATGTTTGGCAAGCTGATGAGCATCTCAGACGAATTGATGGCGCGTTATTACCCGCTTCTCCTCGACCGCCCAAAGCCGTCCGACCTCCATCCGATGGAGGCGAAGAAGCAGCTCGCAAGCGAAATCGCCGCGACCTACCACTCGGCCGAGGCGGCGCAGGAAGCGTTCAACGATTGGAACGTGCGCTTTAGCGAGAAAAGATTGTCACAGGCAGATCTGCCGGATTATGACCCGGCTGAGCCGCCGGAGTTCTGGCCGTTCGTGGAGGTTTACGGGAATAAGGCGTTCGACATGGTTTGGGGCGCTTACAGTCAAGCTTTTCAGGTTCAGAAGTCCGGTTCCGAGATTCGCCGTTTGATAAGGCAAGGAAGCGTTCGGCTCGACGATGTGAAAATTACCGACCCTCAAGCGAAATTAGATCTAAAATCGGGACAGATTTTGCGTTTAGATAAAACACACGCCGTCCGCATTGCTTGAGACGAAGAAGAGCCGGGCTCGTTAGGCAGAAGCAGGCTCGAGCATGCCGTAGCCCGGTGTGCGCGCTCTCACCGGAGCCGCGATCCCTTCGAAATGCGCCCGCAGTCTGCGCAGCTCCGAAGTGAGGAAGGCATCCACAAACCCGAATTTCCGATCGAGCCATGCGTAAAGACGGTTTTTGATCTCGTAATGCACCGCGATGTTCACCTCGGTACAATCGGGTCGCACCTCCTCGAACTCGACCAGGCCCATCAAATCGATGTTCCCACCCCAGGATTCGAAGATAAACTGGTTCGGCGTATCGCCCTCCGTAGCCGCAACCACCGTGTGCCCTTCGAACCCAAGCGGCCCGCGAAAGCCAAAATCGAGCGTCTTGGACGAGGTGACCGTTGCTTTCGTCACCATCCCAAGCTGACGGCGATAGGACTGAATGCTGGCGAGACGTTTTTTGCACTCATCCAGCAACTGACTCATGTGAAGAGTTTTTTGTAGAAGCATAGAATTGATGAGGTTGGATGACTTCGGGAGCAAAGCATGTACCGATGCCTTCTTCCCTAGGGACCCGCCTGGCAGCGAGCGATTTCGTGTTAACTTTCGCAACACAACTGTCGCAATCCCGTCGTCAAAACCGTGACAGAGAACTGCTGATTTCGGGCAGCATTTGTCGCGAATTCCGGTGGGAGCCCGAGGCCTTCGAGAATCGGCAAACTCGCGAGCAAAACCTGATTCAAACATCCGAGGGCGATTTGTAAGCCCCCCGCAATGCATCCCGCGCTCGCGAAAACGCAAAAGCCAAACTGTGAAACTCGTCGTGCCGGTGGCGAAGACGTTCAGGCGGCGGCGCGATCGGTCGCGAGAGCGTCGCGCATCGACTCGAAAATGCGTGCCCCATCGCTGCTACCCAGGCGCTCTTCGCACGCGCGATCGGGATGCGGCATCAAGCCGAAAATGTTGCGTCCGCGATTGCAGATGCCGGCGATATTCTCGACCGAGCCATTGGGATTCGCCGCCGGCGTGATTTTCCCTTTCGCATCGCAATACCGTAGCAGGACCTGCTGCCGCTCGTTCAATTCGCGCAGAGTCGCGTCATCCGCGTAATAGCAGCCTTCGCCATGCGCGATCGGCATGCGCAGCAAGGTGCCAATCGACATCCCGCGCATGAAGGACGAGTCCAGCGCCTCAACCCGCGTCGTCACCATGTCGCAGACAAAATGGAGCGAGCGATTGCGCACCAGCGCACCGGGTAACAGGCCCGCTTCGCAGAGGATCTGAAAGCCGTTGCAGATTCCAATCACCAGCTTGCCCGCATGCGCGTCGTCCACCACCGCGCGCATGATCGGCGAGAAGCGCGCGATCGCACCGCAGCGCAAATAATCGCCGTAGGAAAATCCACCCGGCAGCACAATCGCGTCCCAATCGCGCAGCAACGTCTCCTTGTGCCAGACGTAATCCGCCTCGAGCCCGGCGATGCTCCGCAAGCTAGAGAGACAATCCTGATCGCAATTCGACCCCGGGAATTGAATGACGGCGAATTTCATTTTGTGTCGTTAGGCATTTCCAGTCGAAAATCCTCAATCACCGGATTAGAAAGCAGGTCGCGACAGAGCTCACGCAGCTTCGGTTCGGTCGCCGCCGGGTCGCCCTCGAGCTCGATCTCGAGATAACGGCCGATGCGCACGTCACGCGCCGCGCTGAAACCCAGATGTTGCATCGCCTCGCGCACCGCCGCGCCTTGCGGATCGAGCACGGTCTCTTTCGGCATCACGACCACTCTTGCTTTCATGCGCTCACTATTAGCCGGAAGCGAAACGATTGCGACTCCGGAGCGGCGGGCTTTCGCCGGACAAGTATGGTATCTAATTTGCAACTCAAATGTCTGAGCGATCCCGACAGCTCCTGACCGCGGATCGGCTCATTCGCCTTCACGAGCTTTCGGCGGATGAGTTCGAGTTGCTCGCCCTTGGATTCCTCCGGTCGCGACCTTTGCTCACCGTGTGCCGTGGCGGCAAGGCTGTCTCAGCCCGTGTCACCGACGCGACGACCTACGCTCGTGGTGGACGCAATCAGGCTGGGATTGACGTCCACGCGGAGATGGAAGGCGGCGAAAAATGGGTTTTCCAATGCAAGCGGGTCAAGAAATGGAACCTCTCGCAAACCAAGAAAGCCATCGCGGACGCTGCTTTCGCCGCCAACCACTACATTCTTGTCCTCGCTTGTAACCCTCCTCGCGACGTTCATGATGAAATCGCAAAGCGTCCAAACTGGACGCTTTGGAATCTCGATACTACCTGCTCGGAAATCCGTCTTCGGACGCCGCCAGAAACGCTCCCGCGCATTCTGTCGTTTCTGTCGCCGGATGAACTAAAGCGCTTCACGCCTTTCGCCAGCGAGGCGCTCGTGGATCAGAAGCAGTTTTTTGCGGATCGAATGGGGAATCAGCGCCTTTTCCGCCATGATTGGGAGTTGGTCGGGCGAGGCGATGAATTGGCGCGGCTTGAGACGCTGCTGAAGCCCAGCGGTCCGCGGGGCATGGTCATGTATTCAAAGGGCGGCGATGGGAAAAGTCGTCTTTTGCTTGAGTTTGCGCGCGTCGCGGAGCGCTCCGGTGTGCGTGCGCTTTTCCTCAATCCGAACGGTTCTGCAGACCCGTTGGAGTTTTCATTCGCACGCGACGACGAGCAATTCATCATCGTTGTGGACGATGCACACCGCCCTGACCCTCGCCATATTCCTTTGCTTCGGCTCGTGGAACAGGACAAGCGTGCGCGGTTACTTTTTGCGACCCGACCGCAAGGCTTCGATCCCCTGCTTGGGCGACTCATCGAAACAGGACTGCGCGAGGGATTCGAGGAGTTTCCATTGCCGCCTCTCACCAAGTCCGAGATCCGCAAGCTCGCGGAGCAGGCGCTCGGATCAGACCATCAGGGCCTTGCCGAGAAGCTGACACCCTTCACCAAAGACAGCGCCTTTCTTACAGTCCTCGCCGGTGATCTCGTCCGACTCGGCAAACTCAGCCTGGGAGGTTGGGCGTCGGAGGAAGATTTCCGGATGCGAGTGTTCAAAGCGTTCGAGGAGGAGAATCTTCGCGACCTCACCGGGGAACAGGCGACGCTGGCCGCGCGACTATTGCGGATCATCGCTCTGCTTGCGCCGGTGAACCTTGGCGAAGCTTTTTTCGAGAAAGCCGCTGCGAGCCTCGAGGCGAATACTTTGGACATTAGCGGCGAAATTCAGCGTCTCCGCAGAATCCAACTCCTCACTGACGGCGGTGCTGACGGCAGAATCGTCCCCGATTTGTTCGCTGACTTCCTCGCGTATGACGTGGCCGTGGATCATCAGAGTCGTCAGCCAGCCATCTTAACGGCCGTTCGGCGAGAATTCCCTGAATCTGCTTCTGCGATGCTCCGCAATCTTGCGGAAGCGGCTTGGGTCGGCGGCCCCCCGACGAGTGATGTGGATGCGATGCTTACACCGCTGGTAGCGGCAGAATTCGAGAGGTTTCGCAGCCTGAGTTTCTACCAACGCGCCGAGTTCCTCGCGGCGTGGAGCGGCTTCGGCGTCTATCTGCCGCGTCAGACGATTGATCTGGCCAGGCTGGCGCTCGCCCTTGACACGGCACCCGAACTCGAACCTGAGGCGATGAGATTCATTCCCATTCCGGAGCCGATGAACTGCCACGGTTACCTTCTTGAAAAGCTTCCGGCGTTGGTTAAACCCGTTGGGCTTTATCACTGCGACCATCGCGATGCCGCGCTTGATTTGCTATGGGATGCGGGGAAGCAGAAGCCGCTGAAACGGATCTTGAACCTCGGTCCGCACGCGTGGGAGACCATCGGTTCCGTCCTAAAGCCTGAAGCTGAAAAACCTGTTGCGGTTTGTCTTGCAGGACTTGACTGGCTGGCACGAAAGCTTCCCTCTCGGCGGAGCGCATTCAAGTTTCGGAAAATTTCGGCCTGCTTCACGTGCTGCTCGGCGGCTGCTTTGCACGCTTCGTTGAATTCAACCGCCAGCGAGGGATGACGTTCTCATGGGGGCAGCGACCCGTGCATAGGACACGGACTGCCGACATTCGCCAGCGCGCGCGAGAGATTCTATCCGTCATCATCGAGGAAGCCGACTGGCAGTCTGCCATCGGCGTCTTGCGTGTTCTCGACGATGCGATGCGACGGGTCGGGAAGCACGAGCGTTGGACGAACGATGTTGAGGCGGCTCGCACCGAGTGGCGAGACGAGCGCCTCGCCGCGCTCAATTTGCTGCTCAACTTAATCCAAAAGCATTCGGAGACCGCCGTTCGTTATCTTGCGCGAACACAATTGCTGCGCCTGATTTCCTATGAGGAAGACCCTGAATTTCGCCAGACGTGCCGTGCTGCCGTTGCCACGATTCCCGACGACCTGGAACTGAGAATGAGCCGGGCACTCTTGGCGCAAGGATATTTCGAGAAAGGTGACGACGACGAATTGCCCGAAGGGTCCTCCGGGAGGGAGGAAGCCCGCAAACGCTGGGAAATCACCCGCAACGGAATTTTCGAGGAGTTCCGCAATGCACATCCGGACCCCGATGAGATGCTGGACGCCTTCGCGGAACTCGACACGCACCTGCGCGCGGCGGACTGCCATCCCTCTGTGTGGTGGTTCTTCGGCCACCTCGCGCAACAGGATCCCGGCACAGCCCTATCCATCGCCACCCGCCTCGTGGAATCCATGCCCATGTCACCGCTGGCCCGAGCGTGGCCAGCGCTAGTTCAACTCTCAGCCAATGAGACACCGGCCCTCGTTGTGCTGGAGCGCCACGCTTTAGCCAAACCGGGCACCGAGGCTGCATGCGCCGCGATAAGCTTCTTAACCGACCGGAACGACCATGAACCAGCGCTCACCGCGGAGGAACGCGTTCTCCTGCTGGAATCGGCTGCCCGTGCACAGGGGAATGAACTACAGATTTTTTTACGCGTCCTGGAGTTTCGCGGGTCGAACGAGAAGTCGCTTGCACGCGAGATTATCACCCGTCTTCCTCTCGAAGGATCGCCAGACGCCGATGCTGAGTCCGTAATGCGAATTCTTTCCGCGTATTGTGCGGAAGATGGTAGCGACGCTTCACTCGTCCGTACGCTTCTGGGCAAACTCATCCTCCTCCCGGAATTCGATCTGACAACCAACCCGGACGCAACGGATCTACTCACCACTGCTTATCCTCGCGAACTCTTCGATTTCTTCGCGTTAGAGTCGAGGTAGAAGCAGGTGGAAACGCTCCCGAAGGATTTTGTGCGCTCCCCACGTTTCGGCAAGTTTGGCTGGATTCCGCTAAGCTGAAAGCCGCCGCTGACTTTGAGCAACTTCGCGAGGATACCTGGCAGAAGGCACTTGTTGATGATCAATATCCGTTTCGTTGGCTCCAACTATTTAGAATATTCGGCCTCAGCGATTCTGATTGGATCATGCCGCGCCTGCTGAAAGAGATCGATGAAGCCGGGACGATCGAACGCCTGCGCTGGGTAACGAGACTTCTTTCATTTCGGGGTTCGCTCATGGTTTTCCACCAGCCCGAACTGACTCGCCACTTCCTCAGCCGCGCCAAAGCGCTCGGTGGTTACGAGGTATTGCGCGCCGCACTCTACGGCGCGACCGGCCCTCATACGACGAGTTGGACCAATGGCAAGCTGAACGAGGAAGATGACTACGTGGAGGCCGAGGCCCTCAAGGCCGCCCAACAGCATGCGGATGAACCTGAGCTCCATACGTTTTTCAGTTGGGTGGCGGAGTGTGAACAATCCGACAAACGTCGCGCGCGTACGAGTTACGAACTGGAAATGCGCGAACTGGAGGAATAGCGAACGATCTAATGCTTTATCACCATCTTCGTGAACGGCAGCTCGTTTGCGTAGGCCTGAGGTTTGGGAAAAGCGGAACAGAGAATAGCCCCGGAAAGATTCGCGGCGACTAAGCGCACTTTCCTCGCGACACAAAACCGCTAAAGTCCCCCGTTATGGCAGAACAAATTCTTGCAGGAAAGACCGGCGTCGTCTTCGGCGTCGCCAATAAACGAAGCATCGCCTGGGCAATCGCCAGGGCCTGGGCCGCGGCCGGCGCGCGACTGATTTTCAATTACCAAGGCGAGCGCTTGAAGGAAAATGTCGAGGAGCTCGTCGGCGAGTTTGGCCCGGACACGCCGCTCTATCCCTGCGACGTCACGAAGGACGAGGAGATCGATTCGTTTTTTGAAAAAGTTCGGAGCCAGACTGAGCGGCTCGATCTGCTGCTGCACTCGGTCGCTTTCGCGCCCAAGGAGGCGCTCGAGGGCGATTTCCTCAGCACGAGGCGTGACGCGTTTCGGACCGCGCACGACATCAGCGCTTATTCGTTAGTCGCACTCAGCCGCGCCGCCGTTCCTTTGATGACCGAGGGCGGCAGCATCGTCGCCATGACCTATTACGGCGCGGAAAAAGTGGTGCCGCACTACAATGTTATGGGTGTGGCGAAGGCGAGTCTCGAGGCCAGCACCCGCTATCTCGCCTACGATCTTGGGGAGAAAAAAATCCGCGTGAACTGCATTTCCGCCGGGCCGGTCAACACCCTCGCCGCGCGCGGAATCAGCGGTTTTTCTTCCATGCTCAAGCACTACCAGGAGCGCGCGCCGCTCAAGCGCAGCTGCGATCCGGCCGAGCTGGGGCAGACCGGTTTGTTTCTCGCAAGCGACGGCGCGGCGGCGATCACCGGTCAGGTGATCTACGTCGACGGCGGCTATCAGATCATGGGGATGTGATCCCCTGCCCTCCGCGAAATCCTTTCTGACCCGCCTAACCGGGCGGCCAGGCGAGAGCGCGCTTGCCTAACAAATGGACGTGAAGATGCGGCACGCTCTCGCCCGCGTCCGGGCCGCTATTGATCACGAGTCGGTAGCCGCTCTCGCTCACCCCGAGATCGCGCGCGACCTTCGCCGCCGTCAAAACCAGTTTCCCAAGCAGCGCTTGATCGGATTCGTTAGCCACAGCCAGCCGCGGGATGACCCGCTTCGGCACGATCAGGACGTGCACCGGTGCCTGCGGATTGACGTCCTGAAATGCTATCACGTCGTCGTCTTCGAAAATAATCTTCGCCGGAATTTCGCGCGCGGCGATTTTCTCGAAGATCGTCATCGAATCGAGCAATTGAGTTCCGTGGCGCCGGCGCCGCTGCAAATCTTCTCGCGAATGAAACAGGTGACTTCCTCGCGCAAGGCGTCGCAGGAGCGCGTCCAGGCTTTCGCGCCGCGGAGATGTTTGATCGAAGGTTGCAAACCAAAAAAGTGGAGTTCCCGCGCGCCGGTTTCGAGGATCGCGCTCACCCGTTTCTCGAGCAGATCGAAAAACGCCAGCTCGTAGCCCGTCGCCCGCAGCTTCCGCGATTTCATAAAGCGAGACGGAGATCGGCGGTGGCGCCGGTTTGAAATGCGGCACGATTTCCTTGTAGCCGATCACTTTCAAAACGTAGCGCACCGTCTGGTTGAGCTGGCTGAAGGCGACGACGGATTCGTCGTTTCGCAGCCGCAGATAAAACGCGATGCTTTCCGTGACGTGCTCGGTCAGCCACCAGCTCGGGTAACCAGCGCGGTCGGCGGCCTGCGTAATCGCGTCGTGCAACCAATCGCGATTGAACTCGAAGAGTTGCCCAGATTCGGAGCGGAGGTAGGGAAATTCTTCTTTAAACGCGACCATTATTTATCGGTTCGTTAAACAACTCGGGCTGCAAAGCGTTGGGCTTGATCCGGCGACCAAGCGCCTGAATTTCATCGACGAATTGATCGACGTCCTCGAAGTGCCGATGGACCGAGGCGTAGCGCAGATAGGCCACCTCATCGAGCTCGCGCAATTTCTCCAACACCTTCTCGCCGATCGCAGCAGAGGTGATTTCGCGGCCGCTCGTCTCGATCTCGTGCACGATGTCGTCGACTGTCTGCTCGAGCGCCACGAGACTGATCGATCGTTTTTCGCAGGCTTTCGCAACGCTGTTGGCCAGCTTGCGCCGATCAAAGATTTCATGACGCCGATCGCGTTTGATAACGCGCAGATCGGTGCGCTCGATTTCTTCGTAGGTGGTGAAGCGGAAGGAACAGGCGAGACAAACCCGGCGTCGCCGAATGCTGGAACTATCCCGCGATTGTCTCGAATCGATGACCTTGTCATCGCGATTTCCGCACTTTGGACAGCGCATAGTGTGGTCGGAAGGAACCAAGTCCACTACACGTTGTAGCGCGAAAGAGCGCAAGAAATTTCGCTGCGCTTCGTGAAAAAAAATTGTGCGCCGCGAAACTCCCGCGCCGATTTAGCGTAGCGGGAATTCGAACTCCGCTTTCTTCTTGTCCTTCGAAAGCGTGAGGTAGGCGCTGAAATGACGAGCCGCGTTTCGAGACGAAACCTTCAATCAGTCCGGTCTTGCCGAGCTCGACCAAACGCTCCGCGTCTTCGGCGGAAATTTCCTTGCCGCACAGATTGCGTTTCAATTGGAAAACGACACGCGGCGCACCGTTCGGCTGCGGCTTCGCGACCACGAAAGCGTCATCGGTTTGATAAAGATCGCCGTCGTAAATCTTACTTTCGCTCAGTTTGAGGGCCTTCGTCAGGTCAACCGGTGGCCTTGCTGCGCGCGGCGCGCCCTTACCGTTCCTCGCGGTGGTCTCGCGCGGTTTGCGGGGCGGAAATTCCCAGGTGATTTTGCCGCCTTGCCTAACGAGGTAGGCATCGAAGGGCCGGCCTTTCTTCGAAGTGAATTTTTCGATCAGATCGGTCTTCCCGTGCGTCACGAGCTGGATCGCCTGTTCGCGTGTGATCTGCTTCTGGCACATCAGCCGGCCAACCTTAAACGTCTCCTTCCAACCATCGCCCTCGCGCTCGCGCAGGATGAAATTGGTCGGCGCTTCACACAATTCCGCGCCAGTTTTCGGATCGGTCCAGAAGGGAACGAGCGCGTTCACATCTACCTTGTTGCCAAAATCCAGTTCGGCTTTCTTGCGACCGGGATTTTTCTCGTCCTCGACGATCTTGATTTTGGAAGGGAAACGATTGCCGGTCTTGGCCGAGACGAATCCGTCAAGCGGACCGATCTCGCCCTTCGCGACGAGTTCGCGAACTTCGTCTTCCTCGATCTTGCGTCCGCTCATCACCTTGTAGATAACGAGCACGCCATCCTTTGATTTGAATGTGCGCAGCGTCTCCATCATCGGTTTCTGGTCGGTCGGCGAAATGATGTTGGTAACGCGCGAGTTACTTTCGTCCTCCTCGAAATTCTTCGTCCGCTCGACGAGGCGCTTCGTGACGGCGACGATCTCCGACATGAAAGCGCGGCGCGCAAATTTGCCGTGCTCCATCTGGCGGAGCTTGAACTCCCATTCGCCGGTCATGTCCGGCTTCGTCAGGGAATCGGCGTGCACCGCGGAAAGAAACTGGAGCAACGATTCCGCTTTTGTGGTCGGGACGAGCTCGCGCTGCTGGCGTTCGAGATACTTTCTGATTGATCAACCCGTCGATCGTGTCGGCGCGGGTTGCGGGTGTGCCGAGGCCGCGTTCCTTCATCGCTTCCGCCATCTCCTCATCGTCAACGAGCTTGCCGGCGCGCTCCATGGCGGAGAGGAGCGTCGCTTCGGTGTAACGCGGCGGCGGTTTCGTCGTCTCCGAGTGCAGCTCGGCCGAAATGGTCTTCGCCTGCGAGTTGTCTGCACTCGTTAGGGCTGGTAGCGCTTTCGCATCCGCGGAATCGTCGACCGTTGTCTTGCCATAAACGGCGAGCCAGCCGGGCACAGTCAGGACTTTTCCTTCCGTCTTGAAATCGTGCGTCCCCGCCACTCTGCTGAGACGCGTCGTGACATCAAATTCCGCCGCCGGGAAAAACGCCGCGACGAAACGCCGTGCGATCATGTCGTAAACCTTCGCTTCCATTTCATCGAGATGTTTCAGCTCCGTGCCCGTCGGAATAATGGCGAAGTGATCGGAGATTTGCGCGTTGTTGAAGATGCGCTTGTTCGGCCGCACCCAGCCGTTGTCGAGCGCCGTCTGGCCGTGCTTTGCCGAGGTCGCCGGGGAGTTTGCCTAACGTCTGCCGGCAGGTGGCGATGTAATCCTCCGGCAGAGCGCGCGAATCGGTCCGCGGATAAGTAATCACCTTGTGGCGCTCGTAAAGTGCCTGGGCGATCTGCAACGTGCGCCGCGCCGAGAACCCGAAGCGATTGTTCGCCTCGCGTTGCAGCGTCGTCAGGTCGTAGAGCCGCGGCGACGCCTGGCTCGATGATTTTTTTTCCTCCGAAACTTTGGCCAGCGGCTGGCCCTGGCAGGCAGCGAGCGCGGCTTCGGCCGCCGTTTTGTCCCAGACTCGATCGATCCGGTCGTGTTCGTTCTTCTCGTCCTTCTTGAAATTCGGCCGCTGATAAACGCCTTCGTAGGTTCCCTTCGCGATTTCGAATTTGGCAACCACGCGCCAATAGTCCTGCGGCTTGAAATTGCGGATCTCCAGCTCGCGGTTGAAGACGATCGCGAGCGTCGGCGTTTGCACGCGACCGACACTGGCAACATTGCCGCCGCGCGATCCAAACATGCGCTTGGTGATGGCGCGGGTGCCGTTGATGCCGATGAGCCAGTCGCTCTCGCTCCGGGAACGCGCGGCATCGGCGAGGCCGGCCATCTGCTCGCCGTCGCGCAGAGTGCGAAATGCTTCCCGGATTCCTTCCGCCGTCATGGTCTGCATCCAGGCGCGTTTCACCGGGAGCTTCGACTTCGAGAGCTGGTAAAGATTTTGAAAGATCAGCTCGCCTTCACGCCCGGCGTCACAGGCGTTGACGACGGTATCGATGTCTTTGCGATGCAGAAGTTTCTTCAACTGGTTGTAGCGGTCCTTCGAATCTGCGACCGGCTTGAGCCCGAATTTTTCCGGAATGATCGGGAGCGTCTCGAGACGCCAGTAACCGTATTTTTTCTTGTCGATGTCTTCCGGCATTTCCAGCTCGACGACATGGCCGACGGCGGAAGAAATGACGTATTCGTCGCTCTCGAAGTGGTCGCCTTTCTTGGGGACTTTGCCGAGCGCGCGGGCAAGGTCCTGCGCGACGCTGGGTTTCTCGGCGATGATGAGGGTTTTGGCCATGAAGGGATGCCAACTAGACCTCGTTGGCGAGGTTTGCAAGTCACACTCGGTCTTCGATGTCTTAATCCAGAGCACGGATCGAGCCCGACGCCGAATTTGGCCGCAGGCGCACGCTAAGACAACTTGACGAAATATTTGCCCGGCAACTGCTTGACGAGGTGCTTCAATTCGAGGCGGAGCAGGGCCGATGAAACGGTGGCGCTGGGCAGGTTGCTCGCGGCAGCGATCGCGTCGATCGGCGTCTCGGCGGCATGGATCGCGTCGTAAACTCGGCGCTCGTCTTCGCTCAGTTCCGGCAACGGGCGCGCCGATGCTTCCGGCAGTTTTTCTTTTTCCGGGAGGAGAATTTGCAGGTCGTCGAGAATGTCGCTCGCGTCCATCACCAGCTTCGCGCCCTGTTGGATGAGACGATTCGAGCCGTGCGCGGTCGGGGCATTGATGTGGCCGGGCACGGCGTAAACCGACCGGCCCTGCTCGATCGCCTGCGAAGCGGTGATGAGCGCGCCGCTGTTTAGTCCGGCTTCAACAACCAGAATGCCATGACTCCAGCCGCTGATGATGCGGTTGCGCATCGGGAAGGTCTGGCGGTCCGGCTCGACCGTCATCGAGAACTCGGAGACTACAGCGCCGTTGCCGCTGCGGATCTTGTCCGCGAGAGCGGCGTTTTCCGGGGGATAAAGCTTAGTCAGGCCAGAGCCAATGACGGCGATGGTGCGGCCCTTGGCAGCAAGCGCGCCCTGATGCGCAGCGGTGTCGATCCCGCGCGCCAGTCCGCTGATGATCGTGAGCCCGGCGTAGGCCAATTGATAGGAAAGCTTCTTCGCGCATTCCGCGCCGTAATGGCTCGTGCGCCGCGAGCCGATCACTCCGATCGCGTGCTGATCGCGCTCCGTCAGTTCGCCCCAAATGTAGAGCACAATCGGTGACGCATGGATCTCGCGCAGCTGGCGCGGATAAGTCGGCGATTCCGCCGTAATGACCTCGGCGCCGAACTCGCGAATGCGCTCAAGTTCGGCGGAGAGATCGACCGTGCTTTCCCAATTCGCGATCTGCTCGGCGACTTCATTGCCGATCCCGTCGATCGTGCGCAGCGCGCTCCGCCTCGCCGACAAAATCCGCTCTGGCGTTTCAAAAACTTCGAGCAACTTGCGCAAGCGCACCGGCCCCATCGTCGGGAGCATGTTCAGGGCGATGCAGGCTTCGGTGCTTTTCATGGAGCGCAGCCGAAGATTCGGGATATTTCGTTAGGCGCAGGGTTGCGCCTGTTTAGCCTAAAACGGAATCTCGTCGTCGTCCGGCTCGGCCGGGGCCACGCCTTTGGGAGGAGCGGCGCTTCGTGCGCTGCCGCTCGCACGACCGCGAGGCGATTCCTCCGGTTCGTCGCCGCCACTGCTCCCGCCGGGCCGGCCACCGAGCATCTGCATCCCCTCGCCGATCACCTTGAGCTTGCTCCGCTTTTGTCCGGATTGTTTGTCGTCCCAGGTATCGAGCTGGAGCCGGCCCTCGATGAAAACCGAGCGGCCCTTTTTCAAGTATTCGCCGGCGACTTCGGCCGTGCGACCCCAAAAGGTGACATCGACGAAAGTGACTTCTTCGCGTTTCTCGCCCGTGTCGAGGGTGTATTGGCGATTCACGGCAATCCCGAGATCCGCGACCGCGCTGCCTTTCGGCGTGTAGCGCACTTCCGGATCGCGCGTCAGGTTGCCAAGGAGGAAAACTTTGTTGTAGCTGGCCATGCGACTCTTTTAGCGAACCTACTCCGCGGCGGCCATCTTCTTTTTCGCCGGTAGCTCCTTTTTCTCCCGCAGCTTCTGGTAGTGCTGGCGGTAGACTTCCGGGTCGAGCTTGAACTTCGAGCGCAACTTGGTGATGAGCTGCGGGTCGGCCTGAAAGACAAAATTGACGTAGTAGCCGGCGTCGAGCTCGCCCGCGACATAGGAAAATTGCCGCTTGTCCATCTTCTGGACCTGCTCGATCTGGGCGCCTTCTTTTTGAAATTCTGATTCGAGGCGGTCGACGATATCCTTCAGGTTGTCATCGTTGCCCTGAGTGTTGAGCACGAGCAACGCTTCATAACGATTCTTCATAGTTCTTCAGGTGGTTGGTTGAAAAGATTCATCGCAGCAAACAGCCCTTTGTCGATGGCGCACTTCACTGCTTCCGCAGCGCGTTTGATTGTGGCGTCGAGTATCGGTTGTTCTTCTTCAAAAAATCGACTGAGCACATAGTCGACCGCGCCCTGCGATGGCGCGGCGCCGATCCCGATGCGCAATCTCGGTATCGCCTCGCGCCCAAAATGTTCGAAGATCGATTCCAGCCCGTTGTGGCCGCCCGAGCTGCCTTGCGCACGCAGGCGCAGGCGTCCGAGCGGAAGGGCCAGATCGTCCAGCACGACGAGGATTTCCTCGGCCGCGATCTTGTAGAAATTCGCGATCGCGGCCAGTGGCTGGCCGCTGCGATTCATGAAGGTTGCCGGCTTGACCAGAATCACGTTCGTCTTCGCCCAGGCCGCGCCCCATTTTTCCGAATAATCCCACGGCAGTTGTGCGTCGGCGGCAAGCCGGTCGAGCACCATGAATCCCACATTGTGTCGCGTGCGCTGGTATTCGCGGCCGGGATTTCCAAGTCCCGCAACCAAACGAATCGGAGTTTCGCTCACATCCGCTCCGGAGCAGGGCGCGGAAGCTATTTCTTCGCTTCCTTCTCTTTCGCCGGCGCACCCTTGGCGGCGGCGGCGGGAGCCGCTCCAGCTTCAGGCGCTTCCTTCTTCGCCGTGATCACTTCCGGTCCGGCAGCTGCTTCCGGAGCGGCGGCCACCGGTTCTTCCTCCACCGTCGGCGCGAGGACAGAGAAGACGGTCAGGTCCGCCGACACGCGGGTCGTCACGCCCGATGGCAGCGGGATTTCGCGCACGTGAATCGCGTCCCCGATATTGAGATGGGAAACGTCGACCGTGATCACATCGGGCAAGTCGCGCGGCAGGCATTCGATCTCGAGCGAACGGAGATTCTGCTCGAGCAACCCGCCAAACGTCTTCACGCCCTCGGGCGTTCCCGTCGGTTCGAGCGGGATGTCGGCCTCGATCATTTCGTCCATCGAGACGGAGTGAAAATCGACATGCAACACTTCACCGCCGAGCGGGGAATGCTGGACCTCCTGCACGAGCGCGAGACGGCCGGCGCTTTCGCCGTCGATTTCCAGTTCCACGAGAATGTTCTCGCCCGAAGCGTGGCTGAGCATGAGAGAAATGTCGCGGCGCGAGACTTGTAACGGCTCAGGCTTGCTCTTGCCGCCGTAGATGATCGCCGGGACGCCGCCCTGCGCTTTGATCTTGCGCACCGCCGAACGCCCCGTGCCGGTGCGTCGCGTCGCCGAAAGTTTTACTTGTTTGGCCATGGTATCAGTTTGCTATTGCGCGCCGTTGTCGATCTTGAAGAGCGAGGAAACGGACTCGTCATTGTGAATCCGTTTGATGCTTTCCCCGAGCAGCTCAGAGACGCAAAGCACCGTGATGGTAAAACCCTCCACGGTGCGAACGGGCGTGCTGTTGGTCGTTATTAATTCCTTAATTTGGGACTTTTGCAACCGCTCGATCGCCACATCGGCCAGAACAGCGTGGGCGACCCCGGCATAGATATCGAGCGCGCCGTTTTTCTTCAATAACGTCGCGGCGGAAGTGAGCGTGCCGGCCGTCTCGGTTAGGTCGTCGACCAGGAGAACGTCGCAGCCTTCCACTTCGCCGATCAAGTAAAGCGCCTCCGTTTCGGTCGCGCTCTTGCGCTGCTTGGCCACGATCGCAAGGCTCGAGCCGAGCGCCTGCGAATAGGCGCTCGCCATTTTCAAGCCGCCTACGTCCGGCGATACGACAACGGTCTTGCGGGTCAATTTCTCGCGCAGATAGGGAATCAAGACCGGCAGCGAATAGAGATGATCGACCGGAATGTCGAAAAACCCCTGCACTTGCTGAGCGTGCAGGTCCATCGTCAGCACTCGATTCACCCCCGCCGCGCAGAGAAGATTTGCGACCAGCTTGGCCGTGATCGGCACGCGCGGCTTGTCTTTGCGGTCCTGCCGCGCATAGCCAAAAAACGGAATCACCGCCGTAATCCGATCGGCGCTCGCGCGGCGCGCCGCGTCCACCATGATGAGCAGCTCCATCAGATGTTCGTTGGTCGGCGGACAAGTCGGCTGCACGATGAAGACATCGCGACCGCGAATGTTCTCCTCGATTTTGACGTAGGTCTCGCCATCGGGAAACGAGCTGAGCGTCGCGTCGCCGAGCGGCACGCCGATTCCGTTGCAGATTCGTTGGGCGAGCTCGCGATTGGCGGACCCGGAGAAGATTTTCAGCTCAGGTTGGAGAGCAAACATGCGTCGAGGGCCGCTACCTTAGGCGGGACGCAGTGGCATTGGCAAAAAGAATCTGGACATGCAAAAGCAGGCCTGTCGCCTAAAAAGTTTGGACACGTGTGGCCAGGTAGAGCGTTTGCGGCAACACTATGTGGGCCGTGGCCGGCCGGGCAGAAGCAGGATGATCGATGAGTTGTGCAAGCAGTTTGGTTACGGTCGCAAACATGCGATCAAGCGCTGCGAGCCAGGGCGGGATGGGATGGCGATCCGCAGCCGCGCAAGGGACGCCTAGGATCCGAGAATCACTGCAACCGCACGAAAATACCGATTCCGGAGATCTGCTGCGACCGAATTGTAACGCGGATCGGCCGGCTGCACGGCTTTGCAGAAGAGGAACGCGATTTTGCCCGGCGTGTCCTTTCCTTCCAGCGTGGTCAGGCGCGGTCGAGTCGGCGTTTTTCATGATGATGAGGCTGCAACTGGTGTGTCTGACGAATACCGTGACCGTCCCGGATCGCTCGCCACTGGCCAGCAACTGCTAGCGCGACCGCGCGCGTGATTTCGTAGATTGCCTTTGCCGCTGGTCGAGACGGAAAATTCGCGGAGTGAAACGCATCGCGGCGGCCACACTAACGTTTAGGATGCTTTGCGTTTGTCCGAAGATTCCGCAGTCGGAAGAGCGCGATCCTCCAGCCGGCGCAGGGTGTGCAGAATAAAAAGACCGAGCAGAGTAACGCCGATCGCCACGATGTAGCGATTGAGCGCGATTGCGATCCCGATCGGAGCCGTGGTAAGGAGCGACGCCGCGGTCGTAAGGCCGCGCTTCCGCGGATCATTTGAATCGCGAAAGATGGTACCGGCACCGATGAAGGAAATGCCGACCGCGATGGCTTCGATCAGGCGGGTCGGATCGGTCCGCAGATAGGCACCGGGAAAACGCGCCGCCGAATCGGCAATCAGTAACTGTCCCAGCCTAACGAAAAGCAAAGCCGCCAGGCAAACTAGCACGTGGGTACGGAACCCGGCCCATTTCCCGGCCGCTTCCCGCTCCCAGCCGAGTATCCCACCCAACACCATCGCGATCAGGGCCTGGAGCAAAATTTGGCATTCTTCCGTCACGTGATCCGGCACGCCGCGAGTATGCCATGCGCACCGCGCCCGGCGCAAACCTTCCACAGCCAATCCGCGGCTTGCATTTCATCGGACCGCGCGGCAGAGGGGATGAAATGGTTGAACAAAGCACAAACGCCGTCGTCATGATTCGGCCAAGCCGGTTTTATCCAAATCCGGAGACGGCGCTCGATAACGCGTTTCAACAGGAGATCGATGCCGCCGTATCCCCGAATGTGGAGAAGGACGCGCAGACAGAATTCACTCGCGCGGTGGCAGCATTGTCGGCCGCGGGAGTGACCGTGCACGTCTTCGATGATACGCCCAGTCCTCCGAAGCCGGATGCGGTTTTCCCGAACAATTGGTTTTCGACCCATGAAGATGGCCGGGTCGTTCTTTACCCGATGTATAGCCCCTCGCGACGCGCTGAACGCCGCCTCGACCTCATCGAACGTCTGCGCCAGCTCTACCGGGTGACCGAGATTGTTGACTACTCGCCTTACGAAAAGCGCGGCCTTTATCTCGAAGGCACGGGCAGCCTGGTGCTCGATTACGTCCAGCGCATCGCCTATGTCTCGCTCTCCCGCCGTGCCGATCGCGAGCCTCTGGAAAAGTTTTGCACCGATTTCGGCTATGAGCCGCTGACCTTCGAGAGCACGGGAGCCGATGGCCGTCCGATCTATCACACCAACGTCATAATGTGTCTTGGGACGCAGTTCGCACTCGTGGGACTCGAGCTGATCAACGACCGCACGGAGCGCGCCAGGGTGCGCGCCCGATTGGAGGCAACCGGCAAGACCATCATCGAACTCAGCCGCGCCCAGATTGAAAACTTCGCTGGCAACGCGCTCGAACTGCGCAACGAAAAAGGCAATTTGCTCGTCCTCTCGGCCCGCGCGGCTGCCCATTTTACCTCCGAGCAGCGTGCCACCGTCGAGAGCTTCGCTCGCCTCCTCCCGCTGTCCCTTTCCACGATCGAACTGGCTGGCGGGAGTGCACGCTGCATGATGGCGACGATCCATTTGCCGCCTCGTTAGGCAGGATAGGCAACCTCTGTCGCGGTTGGAACCGGCATCGGCGGCCTTGGCCCGAGAGCTGCTAAAGCCATTTGACCGAAGATGCCGAAACTCAATCCAGACTCCAGCGGCTCCAAGCCGAGGAAGAAGAGGTCTGCGCCCAAGCGACGCACCAAAGCGCCGCGCAAACGTCCATCTTCCGCGGAGAAGGAGATCCCTGTCCCAGAGGAGACACCTTCCCCTGAAGTTGTCGGCCGGTTGGAACGGACCCGGCGCTTGCTCCTGGCGGCTTTGCGCGTCTGGGAATTGAAGCGGCGCGTGCGCGACTAATTGCCGGACGTCCTTCCTTTCGCCTTCCGGTCCGGTGGGTAAATTTGCCCGATGTCGCGAGGGCAAATGGCGCAAACAAGGAGAGTGCGATCGGAACGCGAACCATTGCCAGGCGGAATTGTTCTGATTAACCAGGAACCGTTGCGCTCAAGAACGGCAGCGGATTGCTCGGAAGCGATCGCGCGCCTGAATCGCGCCCGCGCTCGGTGGCACCATTTCGAGCACAAGGATAAACCGGCCTTCGTGCGCTGGCGGGCGCGCGAATTTGGCGCGCTCCTGAGCCGGGCGCGCGAAGTGGAGACACAAATCCACGATCACCAGGCCTTGGTTCACGAGGTGGAAATGGAAATGCGGCGTGTTTTCCAGGATGCACACAGCGCCTACCAACGCGTAATGTTTCGGCGCGCCAACCCTGCCGTGACAGACAACGATGATGAGCCGACGGCGACTCGCGGAATGCACGGCGCAGTTCGCAAGCTAAGCGATTTCGAAAAGGAAGCGCTTTTCCAGGAATGGGTGAAGCAAGCGCTCGGCACCAATCCCGACAAGATGGATGACGAGGCTTACTCGAACAGCTTCGAAGCCTTCAAGTCGCACATGTTTCGCGCCGCACCGGAAGAATCGGCCTCGCCCCGGGCGCCGCGTCCGCGGTCCAATCCCCGGTTCGGCAGAGACGAGAGCAAGGACGAAAACTTCGAGGAAATCGTCGCGGTCGACGCGCGCGTAAAGGAGCTTTATCGCCGACTCGTCCGGCGATTGCATCCCGATCTGCGGGCCGATGGAAGCGCGACCGTTTCCGCGCTTTGGCACGAAGTGCAGGAGGCCTATGCTGCGAGCGACGTGGCGCGGATGGAAATCCTGCTCGCGCTCAGCGACATCGAGGCGAACCAGGCGGCCGACCAAACTGTTTCCCAGATGCGTGGCGTTCTGGCAGAATTGGAGCGTTCTTTGCGAGCGTTGGAGAAGAGCCTGCGCGAGGCCGAGGGCGAAGAGGCATGGGATTTTGCGCGGACCGGTCCGAGCGCAGGTCTGCACCTGAGCGTGGAACGGCAACTGAAATCCGATCTTGCCGCGCGTACCCGGCGTCTCGACCTTCTCGCGCGCACGATCGCGGAGTGGGCCGGTGGCCCGATCGCGAATCGCAGGTTCCAGGTGGTATAGCGACAGCCGCGTCGGCCGCATTCAAGAAGTTGCGCCTTATCACAACGGTTCCGGGATACCGGTCTGCGCGTAGGCCTGCCCCAGGTAGCCAAGCCGTTCGAGCACAGAGGCAAAAATTTCGTCGAGCTGCCGGATCGTTTCCGGCTGGAGTTTCTCGCGATGATCACCGGGTGTCACCTTGCGCTTGTGCGACCAGACATCCTCCTCGCCCTCCGCCGCAACGCTATTGGCGTGACGCGCCGCAACGACCGCACGCGTTTCCTCCGGATCGGTCAAATCAAAGGCGCTCACGATTTTTTCCAGCCAGGAGGGAAAAGCCAGGACCATCTCCTCATAGGAAACGACGATCGTATTGGGCCGATCCACCAGCTCTTCGAGATACCGCTGGTAGCGATCGAGCACGTTGCCGACGTGTTTCTTGTAGCGCGAACCAATCCCGTAGTCGCCGCGGTAGTCGTAAAACGGCTCGCCCACCATATCGAGCACGAAACGATCAATCCCCGCCTCCGCCACCGCCTTGCGATATCCGGTGTGCCGTTCGATCTCGCCCTCATGCATGTAGCAGTAGGAGTAAAACATCGAGACCAGCACATCTCGCGGATCCCGCAGATGCAGGATGATGCTCGCCCTGTCGAGCGCCTGCGTCGGGACGAAAAAGCGGATCGGACCAGAGCAACCGCGCTTTTTCGCGATGAAATCATGACCGGCAAACATCCGCTCGAAGGGGAGCTGTGACCTGGCTTCGTTAGGTGAATAATAGCGAATGCGATTCAGTTCGCAGATGTCTTTCAGGACGCGATGCAGGACCATCGAACCCGCCTTGTGCGTGGTGTAGGCAATGATGTTGCGGCTTGGATTACGCCATTTGTTTCGAAAAATCATTGGACCGCCGTCGCAGCGGCGACCTCAAGTTTGTTATTCCCGCAGGCTTTGTCCATTGTTTCAGATGACCCGGCGTCTGCTTGCTCTCTTCATCATCGCCGCCGCCAGGGCCGGACCGCTCCATGGCGCCCCGCCCAGCGACCCGGCGGTAGCCGCGCTCTACGCCCGCGGCCTAGCCGGAGACGCACAGGCGGTGATCGATTGCATCGCCGCGCTGGAGAAACGACTCGCCGATAAACCCAACGACCAACTGGCGCGGGTCTATCTCGGGAGCGCCTTTACCCTGCGCAGCCGCGACCTCGGTCTGGGCAAGACGAAACTCGATACCCTGCGCAAGGGACTTACCCTGATGGACGAGGCCGTCGCCGCCGCGCCCGGGGACGCCGATGTCGCGCTGACTCGCGCGGTCACGAATGAAGCACTGCCCATTTTTCTTGGCCGGCGCAAGGTTGCCCGCGCACAGTTGGACGAGCTCCTCGCCTTGGTGGAGAAAGATCCGGCGAAACTAGGACCTGCCGACCGGCAGTTGCTTTACCTGAACGCCGGCGAAGCGGCTCGGCATGCGGGCGATAAGGAACGAGCGCGGCATCTCTGGCAACGCGGCCTAACGATTACGGCTAATGCAAAACTAAGCGCGGAGATCCGGGAGGCGCTGGCGCGGCTAGAGTGAATGCAGCAAAGGTGGAAGGGGCCTTTGCGCCCCGATCGAACGTGGTTTTGCGCGCTTCAACCGCACGCAACCCATCGCCGCACGAAGGCGGCTCCCACGTTGAAAACCTTCCTGCTTTCCCGCTTTCCTGATTAAGTAATTCCGATGCAGGAAGACCTCGAGCGCGTTCTCTTCGATGAGCCGACCATCCTGCGGCGACTTGACGAACTGGCCGCCGAAATTGCAGCCGAATACCAGAATCGCGAGCTGACTGTGATCGCGGTCCTAAACGGAAGCATCATCCTCATGGCCGATCTCCTTAGGCGCATTCCGCTGCCGCTAAAGCTCGATTGCCTCGGCGTGGCCAGCTATCACGGCGCAACCACGTCCACCGGCGAGATCGTCTTCAAACAAGTCGTGCCTCCCGGCGTGATGGGCCGGCACATCCTCATCCTCGACGACATCCTCGACAGCGGGGTTACTCTGGCTGCGATTCGCGACAAGCTGGTGACGCAGCAGCCGCTAAGCGTGAAAATTTGTGTCCTCCTGCGCAAATTGAAACAGCGCCTCCGCCCGGTGGAAGCCGATTACGTGGGTTTCAATATCGCGGACGAGTTCGTCGTCGGCTACGGGCTCGATTACATGGAGCATTATCGCAACCTGCCGTGCATCGGCGTGCTGCGGAAAGAGAATATCGGGCCGCCTCTCCAAGCCTGACGAACCGGAAGAAAACGATGCGCATCACGGCACAATTTTTTTCCCAGCTAAGGGACATCGCCGACACGGACGAGCTAGCGCTCGATCTTCCCGACGGCTCGACTGCCGCCGACCTGCTTGCGCACCTTTACGAGCGCTTCCCCAAACTTGAGAAATGGGATGCCAGCATTCTTGTCGGGATCGGAGTGGATTTCGTCGACCGCAATCACGTCATCCAGTCTCACGACCAAATCGCAATCATGCCGCCGGTCCAGGGTGGCTAGCGGAGGGACGCGCTTTCGTGCGTCCAGGACATGCGGAAGCATGTCCCTCCGACGAAGAACGGGCCGCCGAGCCAATTCAGTCGCGGAAATTCTTGAAAATGGTCGCAACGCCGAAGTCCTTGGTCTTCACAAAGGCGATCACTTCCTGCAGCTCGTCGCGCTTCTTCCCGGTCACGCGAATCTGCCGGTCCTGGAGTTGGTTCTGCACCTTGAAGCCGCCGCTCTTGATCGCGAGGATGATTTCCTTCGCTTTGTCGCCTTCCAGTCCCTGCTGAATCTTCAGCTCCTGCCGGGCGTGACCGATCGAGGAAATGGCCGGTTCCTGTTGATCGATGTTCCGCAGATCGACCCCGCGTTTCGACAGTTTGCCGATGACAATCTCCCGCAGCCCGCTCAGGCGCGACGCGTCCTCGGCTGTCAAGGTGATCTTGTCCTTCTCGTATTCGATCTCGGCCACGGCGCCCTTGAAATCGAAGCGGGTGGCGAGCTCTTTACGTGCCTGGTTGAGCGCGTTGTCGATCTCCTGGGTGTCGACTTCGGAAACAATATCGAAGGAAGGCATAGGGAATTTTGGATTTTTCGAGCGTCGATCTTCAAATCAGCAGCTCAAGCAGCGCATTTTACTATCTCGCTGCCGCCCGGTTAGGCGAACAAATTCTTCGCCTCGCTTCTTTCTCCTGCTCGAGCGCCGCCAAATGGCGCGATCACTGCTCTTCTCAGAGGGTATGAAGATGTTTCTTGTCCTAGTGCTGACGGTGACCGCGCTCTTCGTCTGGCAGCGCAGCGGCAACAACGATGCTGAGACTGGCGCGCCGCCCGCGACGAAAGTCGCCGGGCCGGCCACGCCGCGGCCCGTCTATGAGCATGATTGGGCGAAGCACTCGCTCGATCGCGCCAACGAGGTCGCGAATCAGGTGCGAAGGTCACGTCAGCAGAATGAGCAGCCGTAGATCGTTGAATCGCTAAAGCGGGGAAGCGAGGCTTTCGCTGCAACCCTGCAACGGTTTAACGTTTTAACAACTTCACGCTCCAGCGCCTGCAGAGGGTGCTCCGCTCCATTCGAGATTACAGGCCTCGACCAAGCCAACTCCGCTAGTGTCGCCAGCTCCGCGCAC
The DNA here is from genome assembly GCA_963738045.1 of uncultured Verrucomicrobiae bacterium. Classification (GTDB taxonomy): domain Bacteria; phylum Verrucomicrobiota; class Verrucomicrobiia; order Chthoniobacterales; family UBA10450; genus Palsa-1392. Next base: position 696,572 of record CAVTUX010000005.1, read on the forward strand.
GGGCGAAGCCTCGCTCGCGGTTCCGTTTTTAGGTTGGAAAGGCTATTCTAACGATCCCGGGCGCGGGATGCTATTTCTTCTGCTCTCTGCGTGTTGCGCGGTATCGGACGACAAGCCAAAATCGTCATCATGAAAAAGCTGCTTTGCACTTTGCTCATCACGTCGCTGTTTTCCTTCCTGGCCTGCCAGGCGCAGGAAGCCCCGAATACCGAGCAAGCTGCGGCCATCCAGGCCGCATTGCAGAAAGTGGATCCCGCCATCGCTGCCGGCCACTTCGATGCCGTGTTGGCAGATCTAAATGGTGACGCTCACGCGGATGCGCTCGTTCTGATGAATGGAAAGAGCGGTTACTGTGGCACGGGCGGATGCACGCTCTTCGGTTTGCAGGCCACTGACGACGGCTTCACGAAAATCGGCGCGGTGGGAGTCGTGAACCGGCCGATCTATCTTCGCGGCACAAGTCACCACGGACTGCGCGACCTGCTCGTTCGGGTCCGCGGAGGCGGCGCAACTCCCGGATTCGCGGCCCTCGAGTTCGATGGCCAGAGTTATCCTCCTGGCCCTGGTAACGCCACTGCTACCGTTGAGTCAACGGACAAGGTCCTCTTCGCCGACACTTCAACCAGCGCCTTTGACCAAACTTTGGACGGGTTTGGTATCAGCTTTCATGTGACGAGTGCCAACACCAACGGATCGAATTCTGTCACCATCACTCCCGCTGGATTGAAAAAGGACAACAGCCCCGTCACGGTGAACATCAATGGCGTGGTGACGGGTGCCGAAGTGGCCGACCTCAACATCGACAGTTCGCCGGAGGTGTATGTCTATGTCAGAGCGACGTACGGCAGCAAAATCGGCTCCCTCGTGGCGTATGCCACCACCAAGAAGAAGTCGCTCAGCCAGATTTATCTGCCCGACCTGGCGGAGGACAAGAAGAACACCATCGGCTATCGCGGCGGCGACGAATTTGCGGTCGTTGAGTCCACTCTCGTTCGCCGCTTCCCTATCTATCCGGAAGACATGAGCATCGCCACGCCAACCGGTCGGATCCGTCAGTTGCAATACAAACTGAAGGCCGGCGAGGCGGGGTGGATTCTCCGCCTCGACAAGTCTTTGGAATTTTGAGTCCGGAGATTGGCGCGAGGTTTCAACCTTTCGCGCCGAGTGGCGGAGAGCCTTTGCAGCGATCCCAGTTGCACGATGGAGGCTTTTTGTTCTAATCGGTCGGATGAAAACAATCAGACTGCTGATGTTGCTGGCCATTCCGCTTACCCTTTGCTTCACGGTTGCCCTAGCCGCCGATAGTGCGACACCGCCGGTTTCTTCTGCGCAGTCGGGTTACGATTTGGGATTTGCCAAAGGCCAGGAAGACGGACGAGGAGGCCTTTCCCGCACGCCCGATCGATATGAGTCGCTCTACTCGCAGGCGGATCGCGCCGAATTCTTCCGTGGTTACGAAGCTGGTTACAACCAGGGCATCAAGATCCCAGCCCGCAAATCCTATGGACAGCCGCTCACAGCGGTGAAGGGAAAGGGAAAGGTCACGATCAAGGAGGGCAGCCGCACGGTGGCGGTCTGTTCCACGGCTTCTCCCAACGTCGAGGAGACCAGGTTCATCACTGAGCAGGAGGAGATTGTCGTGAAGTCGCGGGGAAATCACGGCCCTGCCACAGTCCAACTCTTCGACACGAGGAACGGGAAGGAAAAGGGCCGCGTCATGGCGTATGATATCCGCGGCGGCAAACCCGCCTGGGCCGCCGGCATGGGCGAATAGTCTTTCCGGTCATCCCTAGCCAGATTTTGACGGTGCCATCTTCCCTCTGGGGTCACTTGAAGTGGACGCGCCGCAGCTCGCCGCGTTCGCATTTGACCACGTGCCATTTGTTGTTGCTGTTCCTGGCCAGAGAGACGACGTGCCGGATGCCGATCAGATCATCATCCATGATCCCACCTTCGGTAACGGTGACGTCCGCCTCGGAAGGATCCTCCATCCGGTCGTAGGCCGCGGTTACTGAAGTAATCAGGCCCATCAGATCCGGCTCGAGCACGAAGAGGGCGATGGCTACCGGACTCTTGGCGAGGTCCTTCGGCAGCCTGGCCTGACGCTCGATTCAGGTCGGAGGAGGTGCCTGATTTTTCCTCCGCGCCCATCGGGCAGGCGAAGCTGAGAGCACAGGCAATGACAAGCAGCAGCAATGGGAATCTCATGGACCCGATGGTATGCGCCGGCCACCGAAGATCAATCTCTCCCGGGCTCGCCCGGCGGTTGCGTTTCCCGCTTCGCGGAGCAGCTTCACGCATGAACTCGCTTCTCTTCCGCTTGCTGCTGCGCTTTGCTTTCTGCGCGGTGGCGCTCGGCGCTTTCGGCGCGCACGCCCTCAAGGGAACGCTGGAGCCAACGCGATGACCGATGTCTGGAACAAGGCTGTGCTTTATCACTTTGTCCACGCGCTCGCGCTTCTTGTGCTGGCAGCGTTGCCAGCACGGTCGCGCCGCTGCGGCCTTTTTATTGGTGGGATCGTCCTTTTTAGCGGCAGCCTTTATCTGCTCGCCCTAACGAATGTGAAATGGCTTGGCGCCATCACGCCGCTGGGCGGGCTTTGTTTTTTGGCGGGCTGGGTTTCGCTCGCCATCTGGCCGCCGCGCTGAGCGCCGCGCGCTTGTCCGGACGAGTGGCGCTCCCGCTCTGCGAGTAAACTCTGCAGGCTCCTCGATATGCTCGCCATGGTCTAACACCGAACGAAGCTGGCTTGAAACGATTGCGACGTGCGGTTTATCCTCGACCTTCTTCATCACTCTCGCGATCGGACGAATACTCAAACGCCGTGCTGGCGTTCCCTTGGGAATTTTCTTCCAACTCTTCGCCCTTACTCTCAGCTGCTACGTCGCAGCTTGGGTCTACGGGCTCGAGCCGCATTGGAGCAATGATCTCGGGGCCATCCTCATCCTTCTCAGCACGACGATCCTCGTCGCCTTCATCGACCGTTACATCTGGAATGCCTACTTCGAGCGGCGCGGGATCGCGGTCCCGAAGTTACTCCGCGATCTCGTAGCGACCCTGATCTTTCTCGTCGCCCTCATGATCGTGCTCAGCGTGGGTTATCACGCCGAGACGCAACTCAAAGGACTGCTCGCAGGCTCGGGCGTGCTCGCAATCATTCTTGGCTTCGCCGCCCAAAACCTCCTGAGCAGCGTCATCGCCGGTCTCTCGCTGCAAATTCAACGACCCTACAAAGTCGGCGACTGGCTCAAGGTGGGCGACAACTATGGCGAAGTGACGGAAATCCGCTGGGGCGCGACCCGCTTGCGCACGAATGACGCGATCACCCTGCACATTCCGAACAACGAGATGGTCAAGCAGACGATCGTGAATCTCAGCTACCCGACCCGCAACCATTACATGCGTTTGTACATGGGCGCGGAGTATGGAGCGCCGCCCAACCGCGTGAAGGAGGCCATCCTCCGCGCCACGATTCAGGCGCCAGGGGTAGAAAAAAGTCCCCCGCCGCAGGTTTTCGTGAGCGAGTACGGCGAGTCGGCCATCATTTACCAGATCAAGTTCACGATGTCGACACATAGCGGCTATTTCGAAACGCGCGACGCCATTTACACCAACATCTGGTATATTTTCCGCCGGCGGAAGATCACCATCCCGTTCCCTATACGAACCCTCGAGATCAACCGTCGCAAAACGAGCACGCCGCAGCAAGAGCATCTACAGACCAAGGCGATCCTCGAAGGCGACGCGCTCTTCAATTGCCTGACGAGCGAACAACTCGACCACCTGATTGGGGGCTCGCGCCGGGTACACTTCGGGCGCGGGGAACGAATCATCGAGCAGGGGGCGGAAGGCGCCTCGATGTTTGTCCTGCTCCAGGGCGCGGCGTCGGTCTCCATCTCACAAAACGGGGCTATGGTTCAGGTCGGCTCGCTGCGAATGGGCGACTGCTTTGGCGAAATGTCGCTCCTGACCGGGGAGAAAAGGACCGCGACCGTGTGCGCCGAAGAGGACTGCGAAGTGATCGAGATCTCCAAGCCAGCGATGGCCGCGGTCCTGCATGAGGCGCCGGAGTGTGTCAACCAATTGAGCGAGCTGCTCGCGACGCGGAAGATGGAAACCGAAGGCGTGCTGAAAGATGCGGCCCAGGGTTTCGCGCAGGAAAAAAAGGAGCGGGAGTATCGAGCGACCTTCCTCCGGCGGCTCCGCTCGGTTTTCGAGTTGTAGGCGATTGTGGGCGGGACCTATGTGCCCGGACGGCGGCGCAAAGGCCGCTCCCCACATTACGGTTGCGACAGGGGCAAATCCCTCTAATGTCCTGCCTTCCTCCTTCCTGGAAGTATCTTATATGACCGTTTTAGCTCTATCTTTGCTGACTTCCGGCGTCACAATCTCCATGGTCTGCGCGGCGACTGGCCTCGTCTTCGCCTTCTTTCTCATCTTCGCGGTGATCAGGGCCTCGCCTGGCAACGAGCGGATGCAGGAAATCGCCGGCGCCATTCAGGAAGGCGCGAAGGCTTATCTGAATCGGCAGGTCATCACGATCAGCTCGATCGCGGTCGTTATTTTCATTCTCCTCTTCATTTTCAAGGATCACCCCACGGCGATTGGTTTCCTGGTTGGCGCGGCCTGCTCATTCTCCGCGGGTTTTATCGGAATGCGCATCGCGGTTTTGGCTAATACCCGCACCACTCAGGCGGCGACCAAGTCGCGGACCGCGGCGATGCGGGTTGCTTTTAATGGCGGCGCGGTCACCGGGTCTGCTCGTGGTCGGTCTGGCCCTGCTCTCGGTCGGAATTTTCTACACCGTCGCCGGCAAAATGATTGGGCCACGATCTCGCCGTGCGCAGCCTCATCGGGCTGGCGCTCGGCGCGAGTTTGATCAGCGTCTTCGCGCGACTGGGCGGCGGCATTTACACCAAGGCGGCCGACGTCGGCGCCGATCTCGTTGGTAAAATCGAGAGCGGCCTGGAGGAAGACGATCCGCGCAACCCGGCGACGATCGCCGATAACGTGGGCGACAACGTCGGCGATTGTGCGGGCATGGCGGCGGACGTTTTCGAGACCTATGCGGTCAGTTTGATCGGCGCGATTCTGGTCGGCGCCCTTACCCTCGCGAACACGCCGGCGGCGGTGATTTATCCGTTCATCCTCGGCGGCATTTCGGTTCTCGGGCGCGATCTGCGGCATCCTTTTTGTCAACATCAGCGGCGGCAAACCGGGCAATACGCTCATGGGTGGAGTGATGACGAGCGCGGTCGTCTCGGCCATCTCTCTTCTGGCCTGCGACCCATTATCCTTTTCCCGGATGGCGTCATGATCGCCAACTGTCGCATCCGGACCGCCAACGATCTCTATTTCGCCTCGCTCGTCGGCCTGTTCATGACCGGGATCGTAGTCGTGATCACGAATTATTACACCTCGATGAGTTACGGCCCGGTGCGCAAGATCGCCAAAGCCTCCGAGACCGGTCACGCGACCAACATCATCGCCGGTCTCGCCGATCGGCCAGCATGCAACTGCGTTGCCGGTCGGTTTCATCGGTCTCGCGATTTTGTTCAGCTTCCATTTCGCCGGTCTTTACGGGATCGCGATCGCGGTCATGAGCATGCTCTCGATGGCGGGAATCATCATCTCACTCGACGCCTTCGGCCCGATCACGGACAACGCCGGCGGCATCGCGGTCATGAGCAATCTCCCGAAAGAGGTGCGTGGTGTGACGGACGAACTCGACGCCGTTGGCAACACGATGAAAGCGGTCACGAAAGGCTATGCAATCGCCTCCGCCGGTCTTCGCCGCGCTGGTCCTTTTCGGTTCCTACGTCGAGGAATTGCGCGCCCACATCACGGCGTCGGGCGCACCTTCAACTTCCAGTTTTCGCTCACTGAACCAAAGGTCATCATCGGACTTTTCATTGGCGGTTTGCTCCCGTTCATCTTCACCGCCTTCAGCATGGATGCGGTCGGCAAGGCGGCCGGCGCGGTCGTGCGTGAAGTGCGCCGGCAGCTGAGCCGCGAAGCCGGGCATCCTGCGCGGAGAAGACAAGCCGGATTACGGCACCTGCGTCGATATCGTGACGAAGGCGGCCTTGCGCGAAATGATCGTTCCGGCGCTTCTGCCGGTGGCGTTCGTGGTCGCGGTCGCGGTAATCAAGCCGCTCGGCCCGGTCGTTCTCGGCGGCTTGCTCGTCGGGCACGATTGTGACCGGTCTGTTCGTCGCCATCGCGATGACTTCGAGCGGCGGCGCCTGGGATAATGCGAAGAAATATCATTGAGGAAGGCAATCTCGGCGGCAAAGGTTCCTTTGCCCACGCCGCCTCGGTCACCGGCGACACGGTCGGCGATCCCTACAAGGACACCGCTGGTCCGGCGATCAATCCGATGATCAAGGTGGTCAACATCGTCGCCATTCTCATCATCCCGATTTTCTTCTAGCGCGGACCCGGAAGTGAAGTTGATGTGGCTGTGCCACACCTAACGAGGCAGTTAACGATCAAACATGGACACGCCCGATTTCCAACTGGTTCCCAACCCGCGGCGCGAAGCGCCGGCCGAGGCGGATCCGGGCGCGAGCCCGTTCAAGATCGTGGTCGATCCGCAGATGCGTGCGGAACTGCGCCGCGCCCTTATCGAGCTGATCGATAACCACGACGAAGCGCTCGCCGCGCATTATTCCGACGGCAAACTGGCGCTCGAATCCTATAAGGAATACATCGAAGTCTTTGCCCGAAGCTTGAAGGAAACGATGGAGAGCCGGGAAGGCGTTTCCTATCTCTTGCGCGCGGTCGGCTTCGACGTCCCCCCGAGGAAGTCAACCTGCGTCCGGAGTTGCGCTGGAAAGCAGCTCCGCCCGCCTGACGGTGTCGCGGCGGCCGTGTCGGCCGCGGACCCCGTGTATTCGAAGCGCACACAAACCCGATCCGGCGAAACGCGGCGAGGGACCTCGCAACTGGAATGGACGCGCTCATTCCCCCACCGTAAATTGCAGTTGCGAGGTCCCTCGCCGTCTGCGCGGCTCGGGATGACAGTTCGGGGGCGTGGGCGCCGACTTCGCCCAAACGACAAGAACACTTGTTTCCTTCTCGCCGCTCTGAGAGAAATCGCTTTTCACACCATGCCTACTGTCTTGTTGATCGAAGACGACGCCGAAAGCCGGCGCGCGACCGCCGAACTTTTCCTGCGGGAAGATTGGAAGACACTCGAGGCCGGCGATGGCGAGGCTGGCATCCGATTGGCCTTGGAACCAAGCCGGACCTGATCCTGTGCGACCTGCTCATGCCGAAAGCCAATGGCTTCCAGGTTTGCCGCAGCATCCGTCAACTTCCTGCATCACACCAAAATCATCGTCGTCTCCGGCCGCGACTACGGCGTCGATCGGACCAGCGCGATTGAGGCCGGGGCCGATGAATACCTGGTCAAACCGATTCGTTGGGAAAATCTGCGCGAAGTCATCGACCGCGTCTTGCCTCCGAGCAGCGATGGCGAAGGCCACCCGGCCCGGTCCCTGAATTCATCCGCCCTCAACCCGGTTGAAATTTTGGGGCGTCCGCGGCTCGATTCCGGTGCCGGGCTCATCGACCGTCGGCTACGGCGGCAACACCAGTTGCATCGAAGTCCGGGCCGAGGGCGAAATCATCATCCTCGACGCCGGCTCGGGGATGCGGGAACTGGGCATCGCGCTGGAAGAAGAGTTCGGCGACAACCTATCCGGCCCGACGCTGCTTCATTTCCCACACTCATTGGGACCATATCCAGGGACTGCCTTTCTTCATTCCCGCCTATCCGCGTAAAAATCTCGTTCGCATCCTCGGTTACGAGGGAGTGCACGCCAGTGTCGAGGCCGTTTTGGCCGGACAAATGGAGAAATCATTCTTTCCCGTCAGCTCTGCGCGAATGCCGAGCGCGATCTCGATCGAGCGAATTAAAGGAAATGGAGTTCTCGATCGGCAAAGTGAAGGTTCAGGCTGGCACTTGTGAATCATCCCGGGATCTGCATGGGTTATCGCCTGACGACGACGTAACGGATCGATCGCCTACCTCCCTGATAACGAACCCTATGAGGTGCTCAAACTCAGTCAGGCCGGTCAGGAGAAGGCCAGCCTCGCGAAGCGCGCGCCTTCGCCGCCGATGCCCGGCAGCAAGCTGGTCGAATTCCTGCGTGGGACCGACATTTTGATCATCGATACCCAGTACACGGATGAGGAATACGCCGCGAAAGGTCGGATGGGGCCACGGCTCGCTCAGCAGCGTCGTCTCGCTCGCGGTCGATGCCGAGGTGCGCAAACTCTTCCTCTTTCATCATGACCCAAATCACGACGACAAGATGATCGACGGACATGGTCGAGGCCGCGCGCATGCTCGTCCTCGAAAGCGGCAAGCCGATCGAAGTGGAGGCGGCCCGGGAAGGCGCCGAAGTCTGGCTCGGCGCCCGAAGGTCCCGTCCTCAACTCTACGGACCTGCGATCCTAACCCCGCAGAGCCGTCGCGAAGCGGATCATCTCGGTCGCGACCTGCTCGATGCGCTGACTGATTTCCCGGTTCTTCACGCTCTCGTCGTCAAAGGCGTCGCCGGTCGCAAAAACAAAGCGCGGAATCACGACACAGCGAAAATCCAGCATCAGGCTGTTGGCGTAGGCCATAACCGACATGTAGCTGCTCATCCCGCCGGCCGCGCAGAGAAAGCCGACGATCTTGTCTTCCCACGCGCTGCCCGTCAGCTCGATCATGTTCTTGGCCGAGGCGCTCACGTCGTAATTGTAAACCGGCGCAGCCACGATCACCCCATCCGCCGCCGTCAATCGCCGTGTTCAGTTTTTTCGCCGACGGATGCGCATAACAGGCATCCGCATCGCACAAGGGCAGACCCATCTCGGCCAGATCGAGCCAGTCACAATCTGCCTTCGCCTCCTGCAAATGCCGAAACGCGACCCGCCCCATCTTTCGGCTCTGGCTGTCGGGGTTACCACTCGTGCTGATGACCAAATATTTCGGCATGGCCGGGGAAGATGGCACAACGCCATGATCGATGCACCTGTTGTAGCCGGGGGCGTTGACCCCGACGACAACGCTCTAGAGCCAGCGTCGTTTCTTGAAATAGAGAATCTGCGCCGACCGCGATGGTCAGCATCATCCGAAGGCAAACGAAGTAACCCCACGGTTTCGCCAACTCCGGCATATGGGTGAAGTTCATCCCGTAAACTCCCGCAATGAAAGTCAGCGGGATGAAGATCGCCGATAATCACGGTCAGCATGCGCATGATCTCGTTCGTCCGAAGCCCGATGCTGGAGATATGAATCTCCGTCAGAGCCTGAGAGAACATCCCGATAACTCTCCACCACGTCCATGAGCTGCACGCTGTGATCATAACAGTCGCGCAGATAGACCTTGGTCTCCGGAGCGGATCAGACCCGGCTCCTCGTGCAGGAGCAGATTGGTCACATCGCGCAAGGGCCAGACCATCCTTCTGATCTGAGTCAGCGTTCGCTTGTGCTCGTGCAGGCTGCCAACCGGCCGGACCAAAGGATTATCGACCAACTCGTCCTCGATCGTATCGATCTCTGTCCCGATCGATTCCAGGACTGGGATAGTAGTGATCGATGATGGAGTCGAGCAAGGCATAGGCCAGGTAATCGGAGCCGCGGCCTTGCGGATCCGGCCTTTCCCGCTCCGAATCCGCGCCCGCACCGGCTCAAAAACATCCCGGTCGGGTTCCTCCTGCAAAGTAATGAGGAAAGTCTTGCCCAGGAACATGCTGACTTGTTCCGCACTGATCTCGTTCTCATTATCGAGATAGATCATCTTGGCGACGATGAAGAGATAGTCGTCGTATTGCTCGACCTTTGGTCGCTGGCCGGTGTCGAGCACGTCTTCCAGCGCCAGTGGATGCAGATTGAAGCGCTCACCGAGGATGCGCAGGACGCTGAGATCGCCCAGGCCATCGATGTTGATCCAGGTGACGAGTTCATTGTTGAGATGGACGAGGAGTTCGTCGCACTCGACGTCTCGCCGTTCCTCCAGACAATCCGGCCCATACTCGATCAGCGTGATGATCGGCGCGACCCGGGGGCGCATCGTGGGAGAGTTTGAGCAAGCCGGGCGCTTCGCCCGGCACAACACGGCGGCGGCGATTGAACATGAGGCATCGTCCCCTCCCGATCGGCGAAGGGCAAGCGCGAAGCAGTTGTCGAGGCAGCTGTCTCCGCCGCAAGAGGGTGCGTCGGGCCAGGCGACCGCGGCGGACACAGCCGCCGCTACACCTTCAGTCTTGCGCGCGAGGATTTCGCCCACCAGCCCCGGATTGGCTTTGCCCTGCGACAACTTCATCACCTGGCCCTTGAGGAAGTTGAGCGAGGCCGCGTGGCCGGCCCTGAAATCCGCCACCGGCTTCGGGATGCGCCGCGATCACCTCATCGCAGAGCGCCTCGAGCGCGGCACTGTCGCTCAGTTGCGTGATGCCTTTTTCCTCCACAATCGCCCCCGCCGTCTTGCCGCTGGCAAACATCTCGGCAAACACTTCCTTTCCCTGTTTGCCGCTGATTTTTCCGTCGTCGATCAGGTTCGACCAGTTCGTCGAGCGCTTCCGGCGCGATCGGGCAATCGGCGATCGTCAGGACCGCGTTCGTTAGGGCGTTTTGCAGATCGTTCAGGATCCAGTTCGCGATCTTCTTCGGCGGCGCGCGCCTCGCGCCGCCTTCTCGAAATAACGCGCCAGGTCAAGATCGCTCGCCAGCACGCCCGCGTCGTAGGCGCTGACCCCATATTGCTCGACGAAGCGCGCCCGTTTCGCCGACGGCAACTCCGGCACGCGCGTCGCGCACTTCTTCCAGGAAGGTATGCGCTTCGCACCGGAAGCAGATCCGGATCGGGAAAATAGCGATAATCGTGCGCCATCTCTTTGCGTCCGCATGACGAACGTCTGGCCCGCGTCGTCATCCCAGCGCCGCGTTTCCTGCGCTAGAGCGCTTCGCCGCGCGCCAGCGCCGCGCTTTGCCGCTCCACTTCGTAGGCCAGCGCGCGCCGCACCCCGCTGATCGAGTTCATGTTCTTGATCTCGATTTTCGCCCCAAGCTCCTCCTGCCCTTCCGGCCGCACCGAGATGTTGCAATCGCAGCGCAGTTGCCCTTTTTCCATGTCGGCGTCGCTCACCCGCCGTAAATCAGGATTTGTTTCAGCGCGGTGAGAAAAGCGAAGGCTTCCTCCGGCGAATTGATCTCCGGCTGGGTCACGATCTCCATCAAGGGCGTGCCGGCGCGATTGAAATCGATCCCGGTGCTGTTCTCGAAATGGAAACTCTTCGCCACATCTTCCTCGAGATGGATGCGCACGAGGCCGCATCTCCTTTCTCGGCTCGATATTGCTCCGCGCGTCCTTCGGATAGGCCGACTCCGGCAGCAGAAACGCGCCCGTCGCGCGCAGAGCGGCAGATCGTACTGCGAGATCTGGTAGTTCTTCGGCATGTCGGGATAGAAATAATTCTTCCGATCGAACTTGCAGATCGGCGCGATCTCGCAGCCGAGCATCAGGCCGGTCAGCGTCGTTAGGCGAAGCGCCTCATGATTCATGACCGGCAACGCGCCCGGCAATCCGAGGCAGGTCGGGCAGGTGAGCGAATTCGGTTCCGCCCCAAACTCCACCGCGCAGCCGCAAAACATCTTCGAGCGCGTCTTGAGCTGCACATGCACCTCGAGCCCGATCGTCGTCAGGTAATTCACGCTGACCGGAAGAGTCTCGCACCAAGGTCACAAAGAAGGTCACGCGCTCGGTTGGCCATTTGTAAGGCAGCGCTGCGACATTGCGGAAGCATGTCTATCCGGAGGGAGGCGAGCTCCTGCTCGTCCAGATCGTACCTGATTCCGCGCGCTCATTTCTTCAGCGCGTAATCCAGCGCCTTTTGGAAATCGAAACTCCTCACCTGCGCGGCCAGCGCGGGGTCGTTCATCGCCTCGATCAACTTCGGGATTTTGCAGCAGATCGAGAAAACGCTGCTCCTGGATCAGTTCGATGATCTCCGGGTCGTCGCGCAAGGCGACGATCTTCGGATTTTCCGTCAGCTCCTTCGCGCCCGGATAGGAAAGGAAACGCTCTGCGCTCCGCGGATTCGAAACCACCGTCCCAAGCTTGCCCAGCGTCTGATAGGTCTGTGCCGGGACGACGTCCGACGCTTTGACCACTTCGCCTAACGAGCCCAGCTCGATCGAATTCTTCAACTTGGCGAGCGAATCGACCATCGGCGGCGCTGGAGTCGGTGGCGAGCCGCGGTCGGGCGACAAAGGCAGCTGGGGCGGAGCCGATCCTGAGCCGCCGTTTGCGAGTGCAATTCCGCGCTCGCGATCGCGCCCGAGCGAGCGGATCGCGACCACGACCAGCCAGACGCTGAAAAGCCCGAAGAAAATCCCGAGCGCCGCGCCGCAGACGCCATAGAGGAGGCGAACCATTCCAACGCTTTGCTGTCTGGTGCGTTTGAAAAGAATCGCACCCGAGCGCATTGATCAGCGCGTAAACGACGAGGGCGAGGAGCGCCCCGGCCAGGACTGAGATGAAGAAATCGGGCGCGCGCGACGAGCGGTCGCAGCATCGGCACGAGCAGGCGGCCGCCGAAAAACGCGCCGGCATAGGCGGCCAGCAAGGCGAGGAGGCGGACCAATTGCCTAACGATCCCAAGCCGCCAGCCGCGCACGATTTCGAAGAGAATCAGGAACGAGCGCAAAGGAGACAAAGATCGTTTGCCAGAGCGGCGAGCCGTTAGTCATGAAGGTGCAGATCTCAATTGCGACAGACTGTCAGACCGCCCGGCAAAGAATTCGTTCAACCGGCGAATTAGGATCTGACGCCTCTGAAATGATTTCTGCCGCAAGGCGTGATCGCAGAGGACCAGCGCGGCCATCGCCTCCACCATCGGCACGGCCCGCGGCAGGACACAGGGATCGTGTCGTCCGCGCGCGGCGAGCGTCGTTTCCTCCTTCGCCGCCGTGACGGTTTTTTGTTCGCGCGCGATCGTGGCCGTCGGTTTGAAGGCGACGCGGAAGATGATGTTTTCGCCGTTGCTGATCCCGCCCTGCACGCCACCGGAGCGGTTCGTCGTCGTGCGCACTTTGCCCTCCCGCATTTCGAAGGGATCGTTGTGCTCCGAGCCCTTCATCGCCGCGGCCGCGAAACCGGAACCGATCTCGAAGCCTTTCGTGGCCGGCAGGCTGAGCATCGCTTTGGCGAGATCCGCCTCCAGCTTGTCGAAAACCGGCTCGCCCAAGCCCGCGCGGCACGCCCCGGATCACGCACTCGATGATTCCGCCTAACGAATCGCCTTCAGCCCGCGCCTGTTCGATCGCCTGCATCATTTTCCTCGCCACGACTTCATCCGGGCAGCGCACCGGATTCGCCTCGACCTCTTCCGCGGTCACCGCCTCGGAATCGACCGTGGCGGCGAGGTCATATACGTGAGTCACGTATGTCACGACTTCGAGCGCCGGGTGCAGAGTGCGCCAGCACCTTGCGCGCGACGGCGCCGGCGGCGACGCGGCCGATCGTTTCGCGCGCCGAGGCGCGGCCGCCACCCTGCCAGTTGCGGATGCCGTATTTCGCTTCGTAGGTGAAATCGGCGTGCGAGGGGCGGAACGTTTCCTTCATCTCGCGATAGGCTTCCGGTCGCGCGTCCTCGTTCCGGACGAGGATGGCGATCGGCGTGCCTAACGTTTTGCCTTCGAAAACGCCGGAGAGGATTTCGCAGCGATCGGCTTCCTGGCGAGGCGAGACGATCGCGCTCTGGCCGGGCCGGCGGCGATCGAGCTCCCGCTGGATGTCGGCTTCGCCTAACGAAATGCGCGGCGGGCAGCCGTCGATCACCACGCCGACGCCGCCGCCGTGCGATTCGCCGAAGGTGGTGATGCGAAAGAGTTGGCCGAAGCTGCTGCCCATCGGGCGCAGCTTAACGCGGGCGACGAAAGAATCACAACGCATAGGCCGCCGCTCGCTTGTCATCCCGATCCGGCGAAGCACGGAGAGGGACCTCACCCAATGCAGGTGAATGGTTTCGGGTTCTCCAAGGACGCGGATTGCAGTTGAAAGGTCCCTCGCCGTTTAAAGCCCGGACGCTCGCCCTGTCGGGTTGTCGTTACGGTGCTTCGCACTCGGGATGACAAGCACGAGATGACGCGTTCAGATCGCGGCGAAGCGCGGTCTTCAGGTCGTCGCGCAGGTCTTCCACGTCTTCCACTCCGACCGAGAGCCTGACGAGCGACTCGGTGATGCCGAGCGCAATGCGCTGCTCTTCCGGAATCGCGCCGTGGGTCATGATCGGCGGATAATTCACCAGGCTCTCGACTCCGCCGAGGCTTTCCGCAAGCGAGAAGAGATGCGTGTTTTCGAGGAAACGCCGGGTGCCGGCGAGATCGGTGTCGAGGATCACCGTCACCATGCCGCCAAAGCGGTCGCCCATCTGGCGCTTGCGCCAGATCGTGCTGCGGATGACTCGTTAGGCCGGGATAATTGACCTTGCGCACCTTCGGCTCCTTCTCCAGCCAGCGGGCGAGTTCGAGCGCGTTCTCGCAATGGCGCTCCATCCGCAGCGCGAGCGTCTTCAAGCCGCGCATGGCGAGGAAACTGTCGAACGGTCCCGCGATCGCGCCGACCGAGTTCTGCAGAAATTGCATCTGGTCGCCGAGCTCCTTGTTCTCTCCCACGACCGCGACGCCGCCGACCATGTCGGAGTGGCCGTTGAGATATTTGGTCGCGGAATGAATCACCATGTCGAAGCCGAGCTCGATCGGCCGCTGGATCCACGGGCTGGCAAAGGTGTTGTCGGAAACCGAAATCGCATTGTGCTTGCGCGCGATCTTCGCGACCGCTTCGAGATCGATCAGCTTGAGGAGCGGATTGCTCGGCGTTTCCACCCAGACCATGCGCGTGTTCGGTTTGAACGCGCTCTCGATTTTCGCGGCGTCGGTCATGTCGATGAAGGTGAAATCGAGATTGGCGGAGCGCCGGCGCACTTTTTCGAAAAGCCGATAAGTGCCGCCGTAAAGATCGTCGCTCACCAGGACGTGCGAGCCGCTGTCGATCGTTTCGAGCGCGGTCGACATGGCGGCGAGGCCGGAGGCGAAGGCCCAGCCGCGGGTGCCGCTTTCGAGATCGGCCACGCAACGTTCGTAGGCGCTCCGGGTCGGGTTGATCGAGCGCGCGTAGTCGTAGCCTTTGTGCCGGCCCGGGCTTTCCTGCACGTAGGTGGAGGTGGCGTAGATCGGCGTCATGACCGCGCCGGTCGACGGATCGGGCGACTGGCCGGCGTGAATGACGCGGGTGGCGAGAGCGTGTTTCTTTTTCATGATCAAAGTCCGGATTACGCAGATTTCGCAGATGTAAAAATACCGACAGCTTTTAATCTTCGGAAATCTGCGTCATCTGCGGATCGGTCTTACTTCGGCATGTGCAGCCGGAGATAGGAGAGCAAATCGACCCGCGTGATCAGCCCGAGAAATTTGTCGCCGTCCATCACGATCGCGACCCGGCCGCGGTCGAACACGCCTAACAAATCCGCGATGTTCGCCGCGGGCGAGAGCGTCTCGAGCCGGTCGGTCATGGCGGAGTTGACGAGGTCGTTAAACTTCGCCGGGTCACGCGTGCACTTTCACGAGCAGATCGGATTCATCGATGATGCCGACGGCGCGGCCTTCGCCGTTCAAGACCGGCAACTGCGAGACTTCGCCCGTGCGCATGCGCTTGAAGGCGGTGAGCAAGGTGTCGTTAGGCCCGACCGAAATGACTTCGCCCTTTTCCGCGCGATGAGAAATGAGATCGCTCAGATCGCCCTGGGTCGGGCGCTCGGACGAAGCCCTGCTCGGCCATCCAGAAATCGTTGAACATCTTCGAGAGATATTTGTTGCCGGTGTCGCAGATGAAGGTGACGACCCGCTTCGTTTTCGGTCTGCTGCCGGCAATAGCGGAGCGCGCCGGCGAGGAGGGTGCCGGTCGAGGAGCCGGCCAGGATTCCTTCCTTGCGCAGAAGCTCGCGCGCGACCGCGAAGCTTTCAGTGTCGTCGATCTCGAAGGCGTCGCTGACGAGCGACATGTCGGCGATGTCGGGAATGAAATCCTCGCCGATGCCTTCCACCGCCCAGCTCCCGGCTTTCTCCAGTTTGCCGGTCTTGACCCATTCATACAAAATCGAGCCGGTCGGATCGGCCAGGATCATCTCGAGGTTCGGCTGCACTTTTTTGAAAAAGCGCCCGAGCCCGGTGAGCGTGCCGCCGGAGCCGACGCCGACCACGACCGCGTCAACGTCGTGGTTCATCTGCTCCCAGATTTCCGGGTCCGGTGGTGGTCTCGTGGGCGAGGGGATTGGCCGGGTTGCCGAACTGGTTGACGTAAAACGCGCCCGGAATTTCCGCGGTCAGTTGCGCGGCCACGTCCTGATAATATTCCGGATGGCCGCGGGTCACGTCGCTTCTCGTTAGGCGAACTTCCGCCCCGAGCGCGCGGACGTGGGCGATTTTTTCCTGCGACATCTTGTCGGGGATGACGAGGATGATGCGATAACCTTTGGCGCCGGCGATGAGGGCGAGGCCAAGGCCG
Source organism: uncultured Verrucomicrobiae bacterium (assembly GCA_963738045.1). Classification (GTDB taxonomy): domain Bacteria; phylum Verrucomicrobiota; class Verrucomicrobiia; order Chthoniobacterales; family UBA10450; genus Palsa-1392. Next base: position 713,135 of record CAVTUX010000005.1, read on the forward strand.
GTGTTGCCCGCGGTCGCTTCGATGATCGTGCCGCCCGGTTTGCAGTTTCCCGTCGCGCTCCGCCGCTTCGATCATGGTGAGGGCGACGCGGTCCTTGATCGAGCCGGTCGGGTTCTGGTTTTCCAGCTTGACGAAGAGCTGGCAGGGGCCGGTATCCATCCGCGTGATCTCGACCAGCGGCGTGTTGCCGATGAGCGAAAGGATGGCGGGCGGTTTGTTAGGCGAAATCGTTTGGACGGTAGGCGAGCTGGTCATGAAGCAAAAGCGGGGCCACCGGCGACGTGCCGATGACCCTGCTATGCAACACCGTGGCGGGCAATCGTCAAGCGCCCGGCACGTAAAGACTAGCGTCGCGACGGAGCCGCCGGGGAGTTCAGCTCGACCTTGAACATCTCGATCAAGTTATCCGGGTTAAAGCCCCAACCATAGATCGTGTTGCCATCCGGCCGAGACGACGGAGGCAACCGCCAGCGACCAACCGGCGGGCACGACCGCCCCGCGAGCGGTGATATAGCTGTAAAGCGACGAGGTTCCCTGCCCCGGGCTCCAGATGAAGGCGTCTGCGGCAGAATACCCCTGCGCACGAAGCCGACAGCGACTCGGCCAGTGTCACTCACGTCGTCGCGCACAAGTCGCCTCCTTGCGGCCACCGATCGGCATAACGCCCATGGCCTTCAGGCGCCAGATCCAGGCCTCTGTGTCCACCCCAGCCGTAGTTGGTCCCGACGATTGACTTGCCGTCCGCGCTCACCGCCAGCGCCTCGCCATTGAATCCGCCAGCCGTCGGTGAGGATGAGTTCTTCAACGCCATTGACCCATTTCGCGGCAACTCGTTCGCCGGTCATGTTGATCCTGCCAGCCGACGATCACGCTGCCATCCGCATTGACGGCGTTGGCTCGCGAGTAGGTGGTTTCGCCGAACTCGGAAGGCAGAGCGGTTGCGGGACCGCCATTGACCAGGTCCCAGGTGCCTGCATTGGCTTTGCAAAGCTCGCGGAAATAAACCAGACCGACGGCAAGCGAGCCGTCCTGATTCACGCCATAGGCCCCGCTGAGATAACGCGTCGCAGGCGACTGTCCGCCGCGACCGTGCCGAGATCCAGCCAGCCCGTGCCGCCAAGCCATTTGGCCGCGTTGGATTTGCCATCCGCGTCAACATGCAACCGACGATGGTCGTTCCGTCACCTGAAATGGCGGGCAGACCACTGGTGCAGCCGTCACCGATGACGACGGCGCCGCCGGCTTCCGTGTAATAGAGATTCGGCATGCCAAGAGGCCGGTCTCCGACGACAATCGAAGCGTCGTCCGACATCGAGGTCGGAATCATGTCGATGACGCCGGTGGCGGTGAAGGTGGTCTCGGAAAAGGCCGGGACGATGCGGCCAGAGTCAGGAGTGTGAGAAGAGCGAAGTGTTTTAGTTTCATGGATGTGTTTTGGATATTTAATGTTGGCGCAGCCGAGATTTTTGGGGCCGACGCGGCCCCGACGATGACCGACAAATCCCGAACTGGCAAGGCATTTCTACGGAAATAATTCTGCGCGACGAATTTGCAAACGTCGCCGCGACGCCAGCCTCAGGGCTTCGCGATGAACGGCCAAAAGTGAGGAATGAGCAGACTGGCCGTAAGCCAAAGAATGAGATTGAGCGGCGCGCCCACCCTCGGGAAATCCATGAACCGGTAGCCGCCCGCTCCGAAAACGTAGGTGTTGGTCTGGTATCCGATCGGCGTCGCGAAACTCGCGCTGCAACCGAACATGACCGCGACCGCAAACGGACGCGCATCCACCCCCATGGTCGCGGCGATTTCAAACGCGATCGGCGTGAGAAGCACGGCGACCGCGTTGTTGCTGATCATTTCCGTCAGGATCATGGCCACGAAATACATGACCGACAGAGTCGCGAACGGCCCGAATCGGCCGACCGCGCCGGTCACTCCGGTGGCGAGAAGATGGGCCGCGCCGGTCGATCTCCATCGGCGGAGCCAAGAGCGAGCATGCCGAAGATGATGAAAAGCAGTTTCCACTCGATCGCTTCGTAGGCTTCCTCAATATCGAGGCACTTCGCGACGACAACGAAAATTGCCGCGATCAGTGCGAGCGCGGCGATCGGCAGAACATCGAAGGCCGCCAGCACCATCACGACGGTAATGGTGCCGATCGCGAGCGGCGCGCGGTGCGGACGAAAGGCGCGCTGTTTGGGTTCGGTCAGGTTGAGGAAATCGCGCTCCTGCATCAGCCGGTTAATTCCCTCCGCCGGTCCCTGGACGAGCAGGGTGTCGCCGAAAGCGAGGCGCACATCCTCGAAGTTCTCGCGCAGATTTTCGCCCTGCCGGTGAACCGCCAGGATCAGGACGCCGTAGCGCTGCCGGAAATTGAGTTCGCGCAATGTCTTGCCGACAAAGGTCGATCGGCTCCCGATGATGCCTTCCATCAGGACGGCTTCGCGCGGCTCCGCTGGTTTCATCTCCCAATTCCGCTTCCGGTTGGAAAACCACCCCCGGCATTTCCTTGATTCCTTTCACCCCGGCCACCGGCGTCTCGAGGAGCAACAGATCGCCCGCGGCAAAGCGCAATTCATCCAACGGCGTCTCGAGCCGCTGGCCATCGCGCATCACATCGATGATGCGTGCTTCGCGCAAACGCACGAGCGGCGTCTCCGGCGAGGGTTTTTCCGACGAGCGGCGACTCGCGACTGATCACCGCCTGCATCAGAAATTGCTGCGCCATCCCGCTCCCGATCAGGGCCGCGAGGGTCTCACGGCGCGGCAGTAGTTTCTTCCGACAAAGAACAAATAGGTCGCGCCAATGCCCGCGTAGATGATGCCGAGCGGCGTGATTTCGAAAATTCCAAACGGCGTCAGGCCATGCTGCCGTGTAATGCCGTCGACGAGCAGATTGGTGGAGGTGCCGATGAGGGTGCAGGTGCCGCCGAGGATGGCGAAATAAGAGAGCGGAATGAGGAGCCGCGAAGCCTTCAGATCGGTATGCCGCGCGAGCGCCAGAACGACCGGCATGAAGACTACTACCACCGGCGTGTTATTCATGAAGGCGGAGAGCGGCACGGTAAAGACCGCCAGCGCGACCAGGGCGCGCAACTCGCTCGTGCCCGCCAGCCGCAGAAAGACGCGCGCCAGCGCATCGATCGCGCCGGTCCGCTCCAGCGCGGCGCTCAGGACGAACATGCAGCCGATCGTGATCGGTGCGCTGTTGCTGAAGACTTTGAGCGTCTCATCGCTGCTCAGAATCCCGGTGAAGAGGAGCACGCCGAGCGCGCTCAGCGCGACGAGATCGGGCGAGAGCCATTCCCGCACGAAGGCGATGAAGACACCCACCACGAGTGCGAAGACGATGATCAGATGAAGCGTGTGCAAGACTCATGGCGCTGCCCAGTTCAAGCCGGGGCATTTCTCGCCGACAACGGTGCGAATCACAACCGCGAAATCGCCGCTTTCGCGTCGTTGCGCCGCGCCGTTTTCCGTGGTCTTAGATTAAGATTGATGCAGACGGCATCCTCGAAGCATCGCCGCTCTTAGCGGAGGGAGCAAATCGATGAAGACTAGCAGCTTTCGCCTCGGCAGCGGGAAAGAATTTCTTCTCCTCGCGCTCCTCTGCTCGCCGGTTGCGCGGACATTACCAGGACCGGGCACGCACTCCGCTTAAGCCAATGGTGTCGGTCATGCATGGCAAATCGGATGCGTTTGATGTCCCGCCCAAAGTCCTGGAGGGCTACCGGCCCAGAATATCCCCAGCCGGAAGCCGACAATCGGGAGAAAGGCTTCGTCAGCATCATCTGCACGATCGGCGTCGATGGCAAGGCAACCGAGTTCGAGATCGAGCAGATGACGGATCCGGCTTTTGCCTACGAGGCGGTCCGCGCGATCGCGAAATGGAAGTGGGCCCCGGCGATGAAAAATGGTCACCCGGTGACCGCGCAAGGTCCGCGTGCCGATGCACTTCAACGTGTTTTAGGGCGGAAACGCCTAGCGACTTCGCGAGCCGAGGTGGTCTCAGTCTCCACCAGCGTTAGTGAAACGGTCCAACACCGTCGTGACAACACGACATCCGTCGAACACAACGCGCGGTGACGACCAATTCTCCGCGCTGGAATTGACGCGCCGCCGGAAATGCGGTTCATCGTTATCCCGTGAGCCGTATCTTGATCGCCGATGACCAGCCCGATGTCCTCGAGGCTCTCCGCATCCTGCTCAAGGGCGAGGGTCACCAGACCGACGCGGTCACGTCGTTAGGCGCGGTCATGAATTCGCTCGAGAAGAAAAGCTACGCGCTTCTCATGATGGACCTCAATTACACCCGCGACACAACCTCGGGACAGGAAGGGCTCGAGGTCATCCCGCGCATCCAGGCGCTCGACGATACGCTGCCGATCGTGGTCATGACGGCCTGGGCGACGGTCGATCTCGCGGTCGAGGCGATGAAACTCGGGGCGCGCGATTTCGTCACCAAACCGTGGGATAACGATCGCCTTCTCGCCATCGTCCGCACCCAGATCGCGCTCGGCAACGCGCTCCGCAAAAGCCAGCAACTCGAGGCCAAGAACGAGCTGCTCCGGGGCAAGATGCCGAATATCATTTCCGATTCGCCCCGGATGCGGCCGGTGATCGAGCTGGTTACGCGCGTCGCGCCATCGGATGCAAACGTCTTGATCACGGGCGAAAACGGCACGGGCAAGGGATTGATCGCGCAGGCGCTGCATTCGCTCTCGCCGCGCGCGAGCAAGTTGATGATCACGGTCAATATGGGCGGACTCTCCGAGGGCGTTTTTGAGAGCGAACTTTTCGGTCACGTCAAAGGCGCCTTCACCGACGCGAAAACGGATCGCGCCGGCCGGTTCGAGCTGGCCGACGAGAGCACGCTCTTCCTCGACGAGATCGCCAACCTGCCAATGAGTCAGCAGGCGAAATTGCTGCGCGTGATCGAGACAGGCGAGTTTGAGCGGGTCGGCTCCTCGCGCACCTTGCATGCCGAACGTGCGGATCATTTCCGCGACTAATTCCAACCTGCACGAAGAAGTCGCGGCCGGACGATTCCGGCAGGATCTGCTCTTTCGCCTGAACACGATCGAGATCGCGCTCCCGCCACTCCGCGAACGACGCGAAGATATCGCGCCGCTCGCCGCTCACTTCCTGCGCCAGCACGCCGAGCGTTACCGAAAGAAGCTCACCGGCTTCGAACCGTCCGCACACGAAGCGCTCATGCGCCATGAATTTCCCGGCAACGTGCGCGAGCTGGATCACGTGATCGAGCGCGCGGTGCTCATGTCGCAGGGCGCGCAAATCAAGGCGAACGATCTTGGCCTGACGAATGCGTCGGACGGTTCTCCAAGAATGGAGGAGATGAGCCTGGACGAAGTGGAAGCGTTCCTGATCAAGAAGGCGCTCGCCCGGAATGATGGTAACGCGCGCAAGGCCGCCGAGGCATTGGGCCTGAGCCGGAGCGCGTTCTACCGGCGCCTCCAGCACCACGGACTTTGAGATCTTTGATTGCTGATTTCTGAGGGCTGATTGGGAGAAAACGTGGCCAACCCGACAAATCAGAAATCAGCAATCGGCCATCGAAAATTCCACCGCCGCCTCTCCCACGAAGGGCGCCTGACATGGCTCACGATCGCCGCGGGCGCGCCTGCCGCGATCATTGTCTTCGCGCTGCTCCTGTTCGGCGATTTCAGCGCGAAGGTCGATTGGACGCTGACCCTGATCATCGTGGGTTGCGCGCTCGGTTTTCTTGCCAGTGCGCGAGAACACGTCGTGCGTCCGCTCCAAACGATGAGCAACCTCCTCGCGGCTCTGCGCGAGGGCGATTATTCGATTCGCGCCCGCGGCGCGCGCACTGATGACGCTCTCGGTGAGGTGCTGCTCGAAATCAATCAGCTCGGCGAGACCTTGCGCGTCCAGCGGCTCGGCGCGTTCGAAGCGACCGCGCTCTTGCGCACCATCATGGCGGAGATCGATGTCGCGGTCTTCACTTTCGATCCCGACCGGCGGCTTCGTTTGGTCAATCGAGCAGGAGAAAATCTGCTCCGCCGACCGATAGACAAATTGCTCGGGCGCCGCGCGAGCGATCTCGGCCTGGCCGTCTGTCTCGATGCCGATGAAGACGCGCCGCTGACGCTGACCTTCCCGGGTGCTTCCGGCCGGTGGGGCGTGCGGAAGAGCAATTTTCGCGAGCACGGTTTGCCGCATGAACTGCTCGTCCTGACCGATCTGAGTCGAACCCTCCGCGAGGAAGAGCGTCAGGCCTGGCAGCGAATCGTGCGGGTGCTTGGCCACGAAATGAACAACTCGCTCGCACCGATCAAATCGATCGCGGGCAGCCTCGAGAGCCTGCTCCGGCGCGATCCGCTGCCGCCCGATTGGCGCGATGATGCGCGGAGCGGCTTGACCGTGATCGCGACCCGGGCGGAATCGCTCAGTCGTTTCATGCAGGCCTACGCCCGCCTCGCCCGTCTCCCACCGCCACAGAAGGAGCAGATCGACCTCGGCGAACTCGTCAGGCGAGTAGTCGGCCTGGAAACCCGCATGGCAGTGCGACTCGTCGAAGGCCCAGCGGTCATGCTCGGAGCTGACGCGGCGCAAATTGAGCAACTGCTAATCAACATCCTGCACAACGCGGTCGACGCCGCGCTCGAAACCGGTGGCAATGTGACCGCGGGCTGGCGCGTCCAGGCTGATCGGGCGGAGGTTTTCGTGCGCGACGAAGGACCCGGAATCATGAATCCAAGCAACTTGTTCGTTCCGTTTTTCACGACCAAGCCAGGCGGCTCGGGAATCGGATTGACTCTCAGCCGGCAGATTGCCGAGGCGCACGGTGGATCGCTCAATCTGACGAACCGGATTGACCGCTCCGGTTGTGAGGCCCTGCTGCGCCTGCCGCTTGCAGCCTAACGACAAGCAGACGCGGCACTCTTATGCGTGCGTCCCGCAATCGGGACATCTCAGTCCCAGCGTCGAGGCAAAACGACCGCCTTCAAAAATCCTAGTGTGAGCACAATGAACTATCGTCCAGCCATTTACGAAAAATCGAAACGACATGGCACGGGCATTGCAATAGGAGCGCTGACTTCGGGAAAAAATTCCTGAATCCAAATGTGAGACCGAATGCATCTCACAAGTAACAGCCAGTAAGAACATGAATACTACACATCAAATCCAAGACCTGAGTCAGCGGCATGACGCGAACCCGCGCGCTGAGCGCAGCGGCCGAAGCTTCCCGCAGATCAACCAAAACTATCAGAGCGCGACCTTGCACGGAACCTGCGGGACGCCGGTGAAGTTCCGCGGCGGAATTCCATTCTTCCGGATGAGCAACCAGTATTTCGCGGAAGAAGCGCAGCGCAGCTTTGCCGTGGACGCCGGCGTCTTCGCGGCCCTCATGCTGACCGCGCTTTTGCCGATCGTGAACAGCGTCCAGGCAGTCGCGACCCTCATCCATCATCTCGGCGTGCTTTAGACGCCGGAATACGCCATCATGCAAAGAAGCTTCGAAGTGATCAGCGGTGCCGAGCCCGCGCGCGCTCCGGGCTTCACACCGGTCACTTCATCCATGGATGTCCCGCGCCCGCACGTCGCCCGACAAAAACGGAGGCGGCGGCTGATTATTGCCGCGGCTTCGGTGCTCGGCCTTATCGTCATCACGGTGGTGGTCTCGCGCTTAAAACCGGCGGCCGTGAGCGTGGATCGAGCGTCGGTCTGGATCGACACGGTGAAGCGCGGCCCGATGCTTCGGCAGGTGCGCGGGCTCGGCACGCTTGTGCCGGAGGACATTCGCTGGATCGCGGCGGCCAAGGAAGGCCGGGTCGAAAAGATTGTCGTTAGGCCAGGCGCCCACATCGAGCCCGACACGCTGATCGTGGAGCTCTCCAGCCCGGATCTCCAGCAGGCCGCACTCGATGCTGAACTTAAGGCGAAGGGCGCGGAAGCCGAGCTGACTACGCTTCGTGCAACGCTCCAGCGTGAGTTGCTCAACCAGGAATCGACCACCGCCCAGGTACACTCGGAATATCTGCAGGCCAAGATGGAAGCCGAAACAAACGACAGTCTAATCAAGAACGGCCTCATTGCAGAACTCGCCTACAAGACATCGATTATTAAACGGGATGAACTCGCCAATCGCGATACGATTGAGGCCAAGCGGCTCTCCTTTGCCCGTAGTTCGATCGACCCGCAACTGGCCGCAAAGCAGGCCGAAGTCGAACAATTGAAAGCATCCGCCGAATTGCGCGAGAACGAGGTCAAAAACTTGCACGTCCGCGCCGGCATGGCGGGCGTGCTGCAACAGTTGCCGGTCGAAGTCGGCCAGCGCGTTACCCCGGGGACCAACATTGCCCGCGTCGCCGATCCGACAAAACTAAAGGCGCAGATCAAAATCGCCGAAACCCAGGCAAAGGACATTCAGATAAACCAGCCCGCCTCAATTGACACGCGCAACGGAATCATCCCCGGTCACGTCATCCGCGTCGATCCTGCGGTCGAGCAGGGCACCGTCACGGTCGACGTGGCGCTCGATGGTCCGCTGCCCAAAGGCGCGCGACCCGATCTTAGCGTGGACGGCACGATCGAGCTCGAGCGCCTCAACAACGTCCTCTACGTCGGCCGCCCAGCCTTTGCGCAGGACGGAGCAACCGTCGGCGTCTTTAAACTGACCTCCAACGGCGAAGCCGTTCGCAGCCCGGTGCATTTCGGCCGCAGCTCGGTCAACACCATCGAAATTCTGAGCGGCCTGAAGGAAGGCGATCAGGTCATCTTGTCCGACACCAGCGCCTACGATTCGCATGATCGGATCAGACTGAATTGATGATTGCTGACTTCTGATTGCTGATTGCTGATTTTTAATAATGAACGCCGAAGAGCTTAAGGAACGAACAAAGGAATTCGCGCTCCGGGTGATGCGTCTGGTCGACGCGCTTCCGAATTCGATCAAGGCGCGAGCAATCGCCAATCAGCTTGTCCGGAGCGGTACCAGTGTCGCCGCGAATTATCGCGCTGCCTGCCGCGCCCGATCACGGGCCGAATTCGTGGCCAGGATCGGCGTCGCCGAAGAAGAAGCCGACGAAACGGTTCTCTGGCTCGAACTGATTATCGCCGATAAAATTCTGCCTGACAAAAAGATCACCTCTCTCCTCGACGAAGCCAACGAACTGGTGGCCATCATGGCCGCCTCCTTCATCTCTGCCCGGAGCAACGCGAACGGACAACGCGGCACCTTCGCAAAATCAGCAATCAGAAATCACCAATCAGAAATCAAATCATGAACAACGGAAACCACACCCTGATCCACCTCGATAGCGTGACCAAAGTCTTCCTCACTGACGAAGTCGAAACGCATGCGCTTTCGGGCATACACCTCGACATTCGCACCGGCGAATATGTCTCCATCGCCGGCCCGTCCGGTTGTGGAAAATCGACGTTGCTCTCCATCCTTGGGTTGCTCGACACTCCGTCGGACGGCAGCTACTCCCTCAAGGGCGGCGAGGTCGCAAACCTCTCTTTCCCGGAGCGCGCCCGGATCCGCAACCGCGAGATTGGCTTCATTTTCCAGAGCTTCAACCTCATCGGCGACCTGACAGTTTATGAAAACGTCGAGCTGCCGTTGACCTATCGAGGAATGGCCGCGAGTGAACGCAAAGCGTTCGTCACAGAAGCGCTCGAGCGGGTCGGCATGGGCCATAGGGCAAAACATCTCCCGAGCCAGCTTTCCGGCGGACAGCAGCAGCGGGTCGCGGTAGCGCGCGCCCTCGCGGGCAAGCCGGCCATCCTCCTGGCCGACGAGCCAACCGGCAACCTCGACTCGCGCAACGGCGAAGCGGTGATGGATCTTTTGAAGGAACTGCATGCCGGCGGCGCGACCATCTGCATGGTCACACACGACGCGCGCTTCGCGCAGCACGCCGATCGCACCATCCATTTGTTCGACGGCCGGGTCGTCGAGGACAAAATCGCCGCCTAACGAAGGAACTGAACGATGCGTTTGAACGATCTCAGCGACGGATCGATCAAAACGCTCCTCATCTTCGGCCTGCTCTTCGCCAATATCGCGGTTGCCTTCTCTCACCGCCACCAGGATGCGCCGCCTCCGGAGAGCGGACGCGCCTCGCGTGGTGTTTTCGGCGCCCTGGCCGAAAACTTCCCCGGTATGCACGCCACCGAGCCACTCGGCGAGACGCCGAACGGAGCACGCGAGGCGCGTGTGCTCCCGAATTCACTCCAGCCCTAACGATCAATCAGAGCCATGTTCCAGGAAATTCGGCACGCCTTCCGCCTGCTAGTCAAAAACCCGCTCTTCACCCTTGTCGGCATTTTGACACTGGCCCTCGGCATCGGGGCAACGACCGCGGTTTTCACTCTCGTCAACGCGCTTCTCATCAAGCCGCTGCCCTACAAAGATCCGGCGCGCCTCGTTTTGCTCTTCGAACACTTCAGGGATCAGCATCTCGACACCATCCCGGTTTCGCCGCCCGAATTTCTCGAATACAAGGCGCAGGTCCGCAGCTTCGACAAACTCGCCGCTTTCGATACCGCGACCTTCAATCTCACCGAAGGCGAGCTGCCGGAGCGCGTCTTCGGAGCAAAGGTCTCGGCCGATCTTTTCCCATTGTTAGGCGTCCAGCCGATTCGCGGCCGCACTTTTCGCCCGGAAGAAAACGCCGTCGGCCGCGACGATGTCGTCGTGATCAGCGAACGACTCTGGCGGCGCAAATTCGATCGCGATCCGCGCGTCCTCGGGAGCAAGCTGATGGCCGACGGCCGCGCCTTCACCGTTGTCGGCATCATGCCGGCCAGCTTCGAATTCCCACTACCGCTCTTTAACATCACCGGTGCGCAATTCGGCGAGCGGGCCGATATCTGGGAGCCGCTTGGCTTCACCGACAAGGAAATGAAACGGCGCGGCTCGCGCAGTTACGGGGTGATTGGCCGCCTCGCGCCCGGCGTTTCGCCGCAGCAGGCGCAGGCTGAACTCGAGACTGTCGTGGCGGGGATGCGCGCCCGGTTCAAGGATAATTATCCGCAGACTGACAGCTTCGGCGCCACCATCTACCCGCTCAAAGAACAGGTCATCGGCGGAATGAAACCGCTCCTCTTGATTCTGCTCGGCGCGGTCGCGCTCGTCCTCCTCATCGCCTGTGCCAATCTCGCGACCATGCTGCTCGCCCGCGCCACGGCGCGCGAACGTGAGATGGCCATTCGCGTCGCGGTCGGTGCCAGCCGCAGCCGGCTGTTGCGTCAGGCCCTGACGGAAAGTGTGGTGCTGGCGATCTGCGGCGCGGGAGTCGGAGTCTTGTTCGCGATCTGGGCGATCGATCTCGTGAAATCGATCGGCACCCAAACCATCCCGCGACTGAGCGAAGTGCACCTGGACGGCACCGTCCTTCTCGTCACCCTCGCCATCGCGATCGCAACCGGACTCATCTTTGGCCTCGTCCCCGGGCTGGCGAGCGGCAAACCGGACCTGACCGAGTCGCTCAAGGAAGGCGGGCGCGGTTCCACTTCGGGCCGGCGCCACAACCGATTGCGCAACGCGCTCGTCATCGCGGAGGTTGCCCTCGCGCTCGTTCTCCTGACCGGCGCGGGTCTGCTCCTCAAGAGTTTCGTTAGGCTGGAAAACGTCAATCCCGGCTTCAATCCGCGCAACGTCCTGACCGCCGAGATTTCGTTGCCTGCACTGCGTTATCCGGACAAGAAATCCCAGGTTAATTTCCTCACCGAACTCGAGCGGCGGGTCGCGAATCTGCCCGGCGTGAAGAATGTTGGCCTAACCATTATTTTGCCGATGAGCGGCATCAACAGCGACTCCTCCTTCATGATCGAAGGCCGGCCAGTCGACGACGCCCATCCCGGTCCGGACGAGGAAATTCGCCTCGTTTCCGCGGATTATTTTCGAACTCTGGAGATCCCTCTCCTCCAAGGCCGCTTCTTTACCAAGGCGGACAACCTCGACGCGCCGCCAGTCGTGATCATCAATCACGCGCTGGCCGAACGCTATTGGCCTAACGAGAACGCGCTCGGCAAACGGATGCAGCTTCCCACGCGGGAGGGACCGGTCTGGGCCACGATCGTCGGCATCGTGGGCGATCTGCATCATCGCGGGCTTGATCAGCCGGTGAAACCGGAATTCTACGTGCCCCTCACCCAAGCTCCTTATCCCGCCGTCATACTCGCCGTCCGCAGCGCGCAGGATCCGACCAGCCTGACGAACGCGATCCGGCACGAGGTGCAGGCGATCGATCCCACCCTCCCGATCGCACACGTCCGCACCCTCGAACACGTGATCGCCGACTCGATCGCGCCGCGCCGGCTCTCGGTCATGCTCCTGGCCGTCTTCGCCGTCGTCGCCCTCATCCTTGCCTCGGTCGGCATTTATGGCGTGATGTCGTTCCTCGTTGTGCAACGGACGCACGAGATCGGCGTTCGCATGGCCCTCGGCGCGCAACGCTCGGATGTTCTGCGCCTGATCATCGCGCATGCCGGAGCGTTGATCGCCGCTGGCACGATCCTTGGTTTGATCGTCGCCGTTCTTAGCACCTCGGCTCTGCGCTCCGTCCTTTACGAAGTGAGCGCACTCGATCTCTCCACATTCCTCTTTGTCACTCACGATTCTCGCGCTCGTGGCGCTGATCGCGAGTTACATCCCGGCCCGGCGCGCCACGCGGGCTGATCCCATGATCGCGCTCGGGTCGAGGTTAACGATGAAGAAACACAATCGCGCGCAATTCTTCTCCCGGGAGCGCGGGCGCCCCGCCCGCTGTGTCACGCGCCTCGCGGGACACTTTCTGCGCGCGAAGAGCTTTTCGGCGGGACGCCAAAAAGAGCGGGCGAGGCGCCCGCGTTGCTTGGAAAGGATGACCTTATGCTCGCTCCACTAATCAAACTGAATCACATCGAGCGCTGCTATCCGTTAGGCAAGCAGCAGTTTTTCTACGTCCTGCGCGACATCAATCTCGAGGTCGAGGAAGGCGATTTCGTTTCCGTGATGGGGCCTTCCGGCGCCGGCAAGTCCACTCTCCTCCATTTGTTAGGCATGCACGACTTCGGCTGGACTGGCGAATATTACCTCGATGAAACCGCCGTCCATCGTCTCAAGCCGAAAGAGCGCACCATTCTGCGCAACGAGCAGATCGGTTTCGTTTTCCAAAACTACAATCTGCTCGACGACCTGACGGTTTACGAGAATCTCGACATCCCCCTCTCCTACCGGCGTTACAGCAAATCGGAGCGGACCGCCCTCGTCGCCGACACGCTCGATCGCTTCTCAATCGTCGGGAAAAAGGACCTTTACCCGCGCCAACTCTCGGGCGGACAGCAACAACTCGTCAGCATCGCCCGCGCGATCATCGCGAAGCCGAAGCTCATTCTCGCCGACGAGCCAACCGGCAACCTCCATTCCAGCCAGGCCGAGGAAATCATGCAGCTCTTCAAAAGGCTCAACGCTGAGGGCACGACCATCATTCAGGTCACGCATTCGGAAACCAACGCCGCCTACGGCAACCGCACCATCCAACTGCGCGACGGCTGGATCGTCGACGGCAACAGTGGGAAATCGTCATGATTCTCGAATCGTTCACGCAGGACATCCGTGTCGGACTCCGCGTCCTTTTGAAGGACAAAGTCTTTTGTCTTCTCGCCATTCTTGTGCTCGCGCTCGGCATCGGCGGCGCGATGACACAGTTCACGGTCGTCAACGCGATTGTGCTTCGCGGGTTTTCGTTTCCGCATCCGGAACAGCTCGTCAGCGTCGGGTTAATCGATCCCAAAGCGAGCGATCAGAACAACAACTTCGGCAACGGCAACATTCCAGCCACGCAGGATTACGAGGACATCAAGGCGGCGCAGCAATCGTTCGCGATGATGGCGGGCTATCTCAGCGGCTCGACCATCAACGTCACCTACAAAAACAATCCGCAGCGTTACACCGGCGCGTATGTAACGGACGAGATGTTCAAAATCCTCGGCGTCTCGCCAGCGCTCGGCCGCGATTTCAACGCCGAGGATAACAAGCCGGGCTCACCGAAAACCGCGATTCTCGGCGACGAAATCTGGCGCCGCGATTTCAATGCCGACCCGAAAATCGTCGGCCAGAACGTCACGATTAACGGCAAAGCGGCCACCATCATCGGCGTTATGCCGCGTGGGTTTAAGTTCCCGATTTCGGAGGAACTTTGGACACCGCTTTACAACGAATGGCCGCCGACGCCGCGCGGCGAGCTTCGCCTCGGCGCCAACAACAACGCGCCGGCGGTCATGGGCCGGCTCAAGCCGGGCGTCACCCTCGACCAGGCGAACGCGGAGATGATCACGATCGCGCGCAACATTGCGGCCGATAACCCGAAGACGAATCAAAATTTCACCTCGGCCAGCGTGATGCCGCTGATCAATGCCTTCACCGGCGTGCAACTGCGCCAGATCGTCTGGGCGATGCTCGGCGCGGTCATCCTCGTTCTGCTCATCGCGTGCGTGAACGTGATGAACATGCAGTTCGGCCGCGCCGCTTTGCGCGCGAAAGAACTTGCGATTCGCGGCGCGCTCGGCGCGACGCGTGGGCGACTCGTCAGGCAAATGCTCACCGAGAGTCTGGTCGTCGCCTTCTTCGGCGCGATCGGTGGGACGCTCCTCGCCTATTGGGGCGTCGACATGTTCGACAAAGTGGTGCAGGCCGCGCCGTTCCCGCCGCCCTACTGGTGGCGTTTCACGATCGACGGGCGCGTCCTTCTCTTCACTCTCGCGATCACCCTTGTCGCGACCGTCGTCTCCGGTTTGCTCCCGGCATTTCTCAGCTCCCGCGGCAACCCGGCGGAGGTCATGAAGGAAGGCGGGCGCGGCAACAGCAGTCGTCTCGTTAACGTCATCACGCGCGTGCTCGTGGTTGGCCAAATCGCGCTGACCGCCGCGCTCCTCATCGCCGCGTCGTTGCAGATCAAATCGATCCGCAACCAAACGAAGCTCGATTACGGCTACGACGAGAATGGCCTCTATGCCGCGCGCCTCGCGTTGATGGAAGGCACCTATCCGACGCGAAGATTCGCGCCGCCAATTTTTCACCCGCGCCGTTCGCGCGCTGCGCGCCAATCCGCAGTTCGAAGCCGCGGCCATGACCGATCGCTTCCGCATGACCTTCGCGCCCGCGCGGGCAATATGAGGTCGATGGCCAAAATTATCTGACCGATCGCGATCGTCCGCGCTGCAATTTCGAATCCGTCTCCGACGGCTACTTCGCCACCCTCGGCCTGAAGATTCTCGAGGGCCGCGATTTCACGATCGACGACACCGACTCGAAGCAGCCGGTCGCGATCGTAAACGCGAGCTTTGCGCGCAAACATTGGCCCGGCCAGAGCGCGCTCGGCCATCAGGTGCGCATCTTCAATCCCGGCAAGGAACAGCCGTGGCGCACCATCGTCGGCGTCGTGCCCGACACCTTGATGCAGGGCCCGTTCGATCAGCAAACCGAAGCGGACGGATTCTACATGCCGCTGCTCGGCGCATCGCCCGCCACGCAGTTTGCGACCGTAGTCGTTAGGCCGCGCGCCGGAGTCCGCGCCGACACCCTCGGACCGGTCCTGAGCAAGGCGGTGACCGAACTCGACTCCAATCTGCCGATCTATTTCCCCGGCACGCCCGCGCAGTTTCACAACGACATCCTCTCCGGCAGTCGCGTCATCGCCACGCTCTTCACCATCTTCGGCCTCGTCGCCTTCATCCTTTCCGGCGTCGGCCTCTACGGCGTGATGAGTTTTTCGGTCAATCAGCGCACCCAGGAGTTCGGCATTCGAATGGCGCTGGGCGCGGATGCCGTTCGCATTTTGCGCATGGTCATGAGCCAGGGCGCGTGGCAACTCGCGATCGGTCTGGTGCTCGGCGCCGGTGGCGTCGCGCTCCTCCTTGGGGTGGTCGCGGCCGCCGCGCTCAAGAACATTCTCTTCAAGGTCAATCCGCTCGACCCCACGATCTACTTCGCGGTTACGGGATTGCTCACGCTCGTCGCCGCCTTGTCCTGTTTCCTGCCCGCGCGTCGCGCCACCCGGGTCGATCCAATGGTCGCATTGCGCTGCGAATGAAAATCCCAAGTCGTCGCAAGCTCCAAATCGCAAAGCTGAATTCCCTTTATGAAAACACTACTCACAGTCCTGACACTCGTTAGTCTCACCGTCCTCACCGCCTTCGCGGCGACCGAGGAAAACAAACACGAAACCCGCACCGGCCAAACCCGGCGGCACACTGGTCGTCGACGTCGATTTCGGCTCGATCGACGTCGCCCCCGGCGACAACGACAAGGTCGTGATCGACGCCCATCGCAAAATCGAAGCCTCCTCCAAGGAGAAGGAGGAGGAATACCTCAAGGCGGCTCCGATCACGATCACGACCGAGGGCGACAAGGTCATCGTGCGCGCCATTCAAAAGCACGAATCGTTAGGCAGGCAGCTCTGGCGCATGATCGGCCACACCCGCACCGAAGGGCCATTACGTCATCAAAGTGCCGTCTAATTTTAACGCTCGATCTCGACACCTCGGGCGGCGACATATCCGCGAACGGCCTCACCGGCAGCGTCAAGGTCGACACCAGCGGAGGCGACCTGAATTTCGGCAGGATCCACGGCGACATTCATGCCGACACGAGCGGCGGCGATATCACGGCGAAGGATTGCGACGGCACAACCGATCTCGACACGAGCGGTGGCCGGATCGAGGTCACCGGTGGCCGCGGCAAATTGAACGTCGATACTTCGGGCGGCAACGTCACGGTCCTGAACCGCGTCGGCGACACGAAAGTCGAGAGCAGCGGCGGGAAACTGCGGCTCGGCAACATCAGCGGAAAACTGAGCGCCGAAACCTCCGGCGGATCGGTTTCCGCCATTCTGCCCTCGCCCGTGGCCGGCGATGTGCAGACTGGAAACCTCCGGCGGCAGCATCACGGTGCTTACCCCGCCAAATGCCGCCCTAACGATCGACGCCGAAACCAGCGCCGGCAGCGTGCGGAGCGATTTGCCGATTTCTCGGAGCAGCTCCGACAGCGATTCGCTCAAGGGAACTTTGAACGGCGGCGGCACCAAACTCGTTCTGCGGAGCAGCGCCGGCTCGATCAAGATCGTCTCGGCCGACAAAAAAACCGCACAGCAATGATACTGCTCGATGTAATGCGCCGTCTCGGCCGCGAGACGCGGGATGTTTCACAGCGTGCTGGACCTGCGGGCGCCACGGCCCGCCGCTGCAACAATCCGCACTCAGAAATCAGCAATCAGCAATCCTATGAACGATCTCCGCTTTGCCCTCCGCCAACTCTTTAAGGAGCCGCGCTTCACCATCGTCGCGGTGCTCGCACTCGCCATCGGCATCGGTGCGAACACCGCCATCTTCAGCGTAGTCAACGCGGTTCTGCTCAAGCCGCTGCCGTTTCCGCAGCCACAACAGCTCGTCGCCTGGGGTTCGATCGATAGCCGCGTGCCGCAGCAGGAGGGTTTCCGCTCGGCGAGCTATCCCGATTTCTTCGATTTCCGGAAACAGAATAAGAGCTTTGCCTACCTGGCCACCTACTTGGAACGGAGTCTCGCGCTCTCCGGCGAAGGCGCTGCCCAGAGTCTGCGCGGGGCGGTTGTCTCGGGTGAATTCTTTAAAGCTCTCGGTGTTCATCCCCTGCTCGGTCGCACTTTTACCCTGGCCGAGGAGCAGCCCGGCGGCGGCCCGCAGGGTCTCGGGGTCGTCCTGGGCCAGGCGTTTTGGATGAAGCAATTTGGCGGCAACAAAGCCGTCCTCGGCAAGTCGATCCGTCTCGATGGCCAGCTCTACACCGTCATCGGAATCATGCCGCCCGGTTTCGTTTTCCCGCTCGACGACGATGCCTCGGATGTCTTCATCACGATCGCCAAGGACGCGGTGAATGCCGACGGCTCCAAGCCACAAACGGAGCAGCGCGGGAATCACATGATCAGCGGCATCGGACGCCTCAAACCGGGCGTGACGGTGGCGGCCGCGAACGCCGAACTGAAAACGATAGCTGCCGCGCTAACGAAGCAATATCCGGATACCAACACCCATTTCAGTGCCGGGGCCGCGCCGCTGCGCGAGACGCTGGTCGTCGGAGTTGCGCGCGGGCTCTACGTCCTCTTCGGCGCTGTCGTCTGCGTGCTCCTGATCGCGAGCGCGAACGTGGCCAACCTTCTTCTCGCTCGCGCCACCGTGCGCCAGAAGGAGATCGCTCTCCGCGCCGCGCTCGGCGCCAGCCGGACGCGCATCCTGCGCCAGTTGCTCACCGAAAGCGTGCTCCTCGCCGGTCTCGGCGGCTTGCTTGGTCTCGTTTTCGCTGCCTGGGGTACTGAGTTTCTGGTGTCGTTAGTCCCGGAAAGTATTCCGCGTGCGCAAAGCATCGGTCTCGACGGAGTGGTTCTCGGCTTCACTTTCCTGGCGTCGTTAGGCACGGGAATCGTCTTCGGTCTCGCGCCCGCTCTGCAAACCTCACGGCTCGATTTGCGCGAAGCGCTCAACGAAAGCGCGCGCGGTTCGAGCAGCGGGCAGCATCACCGTCTGCGTCACGCCCTCGTGATCTTCGAAGTCGCTCTCGCCCTCGTTCTCCTCACCGGTGCCGGCCTTCTCCTCCAGAGTTTCGCCCGTCTCAGCGAGGTGAATCCCGGCGTGCAACCGAAGAACTTGCTCACCGCGGGGATCAGTCTCTCCGACACCGCCTATCCGACGCCGGAGAAGATCATCCAGTTCCAACGCGAACTGCTCGAAGGGGTGCGTGCGCTCCCCGGCGTCCGCGAGGCGAGCCTGGTGACACCGCTTCCGCTGAGTGGGAGCAATTTCGCCAGCTCGGTCAATCTCGAGGAACGACCCAAGCCGGACGGGCAACAGGACAGTTGTCCCTTCCGCCTCGCGGGCATCGATTACTTCCAGACAATGGGCATCCCCCTGCTCAAGGGCCGTCTTTTCAGCGATCAGGATCGATTTAATTCCAAACCGGTCGTGATCGTGAACCAGCGCTTCGTCCAGCGCTTTTTCCCCGGGGAAAACCCGATCGGCAAACGCATCCAGCCCGGTCTTTCCCTGACCGAGAAAGACGGCCCGATGCGGGAAATCATCGGCGTGGTCGGGAACGTGAAACACCAGTCGCTCCAGGCTGATTTCACCCCGGAGATGTATATCCCGACGACGCAATTTCCTCTCACCTTCTTTTCGCTCGTTGTTCGCAGCGAAACCGGCCGGCCAGATTCCCTGACGAATTCCATCCGCGGCGTCGTCAGCCGGATCGATCCCGACGTGCCTCTGGTGCGGGTGCGCACCCTTGACAGCCTTCTGTCACGCTCTCTCGCCCGGCCGCGTTTCAACGCGCTCCTGCTTTCCATCTTTGCCGGGGTCGCGCTTCTCCTCACCGCCATCGGCATCTACGGCGTGATGGCTTACTCAGTCGCCCAACGCCGCCAGGAGATCGGCATTCGTATGGCGCTCGGCGCGCAAAAGGGCGATGTCCTGCGGCTCGTCGTGGGTGGCGGGATGCGGCTGACCGCATTGGGCGTTGCCATCGGAGTGGTGGCGGCTTTTGGCCTAACGAAACTGCTCGGCAATCTGCTTTACGGGGTGGGTCCGTTCGACGGGATAACCTTCGGCGCGGTCGCGCTCCTGCTCGCCTTTATCGCCCTGCTCGCATGCTGGCTCCCGGCCCAGCGCGCCGCCGGTGTCAATCCGCTTACCGCCCTGCGGGCTGAATGAAATGAGGGAACGGGACATCATCATCGCGCGAATGCTTCGGCAAGGTAGCGCGAGCTTCCAGCTTACGGATTTGTGTCCGCGCTTGCGTCCCCGCCTAACGAATTTCCAATACAAACCACGTCAGCTGGAAGCTTGCGTTACATGATGAACGATCTCCGCTACGCCTTTCGCCAACTGTGTAAGTCGCCTGGCTTCACTTTCGTCGCTGTCCTCACTCTCACGCTCGGGATCGGCGCGAACACTGCCATCTTCAGCGTCGTCAACGCCGTCCTCCTCAAGCCGCTGCCCTTTCCCGCGCCCGAACAATTGATCGCCGTCGGCAGCACCAAAACGCACGACGGCACGCCGCCCGATCAACTCAACTCGCTCTGTTACCCCGACTACTTCGATTTCCGGAAACAGAATCGCACCCTGGCCAGCAGCGCGGTTTATCGTGCACTGCCGGTCACGTTCATCGATGCCGGCGGCGCGCAAAGTTTCCTCGAAGTGAAGTGCAGCGCCGAATTCTTCGAACGTCCTCGGGATCAAGCCAGCGATCGGCCGCGGATTTCTCCGGACCGACGAGCAGTCCGGCGGCGGTCCGGGCGGGTTCAAGGTCATTCTGAGCCATGACTTTTGGCAGAAGCATTTCGGCGGCGACAAGAATGTGCTCGGGCGCACGGTCGAACTCAATCGTCGGCCCTACACCGTCGTCGGCGTGATGCCGGCCCGCTTTCAGTTCCCGATCCAGACCGAACCAATCGATTTTTATGTGACGATCGCCGAAGACACCTCGAACTCGGACGGATCAAAGCCGGTTACGGAAGAGCGAGGCAGCCACTCTCTCGAAGCGATCGCGCGACTCAAGCCCGGCGTTTCGCCTACGCAGGCGCAGGCCGATCTCTCGACCATCGCTGCCAATCTCGAAAAGCAATATCCCGACACCAATTCCTATGTCGGCGCGCTCGTGAAACCTTTGCGCGAGGAGCTGATCAGCGATGTCCGCACCGCGCTCTATGTCCTGTTCGGCGCTGTCCTCTGCGTCCTCCTCATCGCGAATGCGAACGTCGCCAACCTGCTCCTCGCCCGCGCCTCGGTCCGCGGCAGGGAGATTGCCTTGCGCGCGGCGTTAGGCGCGAGCCGTGGGCGCATCGTACGCCAGCTGCTCACGGAAAGCGTCGTGCTCTCCGCGCTCGGCGGTGGCCTGGGGTTGCTTGTCGCGCAGTGGGGAACTGCCGGATTGATCCACGCGGTCCCGCAAAATATTCCGCGCATCGGCGACATCCGGCTTGATGGCGCGGTCCTCGCCTTCACCCTTTTCGTCTCCCTCGCCACCGGCGTCATTTTCGGACTCGTTCCGGCCTGGCAGGCCTCGCACATCGATCTCAACAGCGCGCTCAAAAGTGGCCTGCGCACGAGCGGCGATGGCGGACACAAGGGCCGGGTGCGCAACGCGCTCGTCATGGCGGAAGTGGCCCTCGCACTCGTCCTTTTGATCTGCGCCGGATTGCTCATTCAAAGTTTCACCCGGCTCGACCAGGTGCCAACGGGCTTGCGCCCGGACCGTCTTTTGACCGCGCGCTTGGAACTGCCAGAATCGGCCTATCCAAAGAACGAAAACATCATCGCGTTTTTCCAACAGTTGATGCCGAAGATTCGCGCCCTCCCGGGCGTGGAAACCGCGAGCATGATCATGCCGCTGCCCTTGAGCTCGAGCAACATAGTGACGGGTTTCGACCTCGCGGATCATCCGCTGCCAGAAGGCCAACGGCCCGCCGCGCCGGCGCGGATCGCCGGGACGGATTACTTCAGGACGATGGGCATTCCGGTGCGGCACGGCCGCGTCTTCAACGCGCACGACGCCTTCGACAGCGCACCGGTCGTGATCGTGAACGAACTTTTCGCGAACAAGTATTTCCCCGGGCAAAACGCGATTGGCAAACAGATCACGCCCGGTTTTAGCGCCGACGATGAGAAACCGAAAATGCGCGAAATCATCGGCGTGGTCGGCAATGTGAAACACCGCTCGCTGCGCAATGAAGACACACCTGAAATGTATCTGCCGCGGACGCAGATTCCGATCCACCGCATGACCCTCGTCGTGCACACAAGAGTCGCGGATCCTGCCAGCCTGACCGGGGCGATTCGCGCGCAGCTTGCGGCGGTCGATCCAGGAATTCCCCTAACGAGTGTAAGGCTCTTTGAGGATTACATCTCTCGTTCGCTCGCCCAGCCGCGTTTCAACGCCCTTCTTCTCTCCATTTTCGCCGGCACCGCGCTCCTTCTCACTGCCATCGGGATCTACGGCGTGATGGCGTATTCCGTCGCGCAGCGAACAAGCGAGATCGGGATCCGCATCGCGCTGGGCGCAGCGCAGTCTTCCATCTTTCGGCTCATTGTCGGCCAGGCGATGCTGCTGGTCGCGATCAGCGTCGGAGTCGGACTGGTCGGTGCCGTCGGCGCCGCTCATTTGCTCAATACTCTGCTCTTCGGAGTTCGTCGTTCCTACCGCCGAGGAGTTCGTCGCTGGCGCAACCGGCGAAGTCCTCGACCGTCTTGATGCCGTTCTCTCGCCGAGCGCCACCAGCATCGCGCGGGGTCAAGCCTTCGATTCGCGGCCACGTCGTCGGTGACGCCGAGCGACTTGCGCTCCTGGTCCTGCTCTTCGCGCTTCTTGTCGAGATATTCGCGCGCGCGCGCCTGCAGCTCTTCGGCGGTCTCCTCGTCGAAGCCTTCGATCTGCGGCAAGCTCGTGCAGATCGACATAGGCGACCTCTTCGATCTCGGTGAAGCCTTCGGAGACGAGCAGCTGCGCGATCACCTCATCGACGTCGAGCGTGTCCATGAACATGCTGGCGCTCGGCCTTGAACTCTTCCTGGCGCCGCTCGCTCTCTTCCTTCTCGGTCAAGATGTCGATGTCCCAGCCGGTGAGCTGCGAGGCGAGCCGCACATTCTGGCCGCGCCGGCCGATGGCGAGCGACAGCTGCTCGTCGGGCACGACCACCTCGATGCGCTCGGCGTCTTCGTCGAGCACGACCTTGGTCACTTCGGCCGGCGCCAGCGCATTGACGATGAAGGTCGCGGGGTCGGGCGACCACGGGATGATGTCGATCTTCTCGCCCTGCAGCTCGTTCACCACGGCCTGCACGCGGCTGCCGCGCATGCCGACGCAGGCGCCGACCGGATCGATCGAGGAATCGTTGGAGATCACCGCGATCTTGGCGCGGCTGCCGGGATCGCGCGCCACCGCCTGATCTCGACGACGCCGTCATAGACCTCCGGCACTTCCTGCGCGAACAGGCGCGCCATGAAGTCGGGCGAGGTGCGCGACAGGAAGATCTGCGGCCCGCGCGTCTCGCGGCGCACGTCGTAGATATAGGCGCGCACGCGGTCGCCGTTGCGGAAGGTCTCGCGCGGCAGCAGCTGGTCGCGCCGGATGATCGCTTCGCCGCGGCCGAGATCGATGACGACATTGCCGTATTCGACGCGCTTGACCACGCCGTGCACGATCTCGCCGACGCGGTCCTTGAACTCCTCAAATTGGCGCTGGCGCTCGGCATCGCGCACCTTCTGCACGATCACCTGCTTGGCGGATCTGCGCGGCGATGCGGCCGAACTCGAACGGCGGCAGCGGCTCGGCGATGAAGTCGCCGACTTGCGCAGCCGGGTTGCGGCGCTCGCGCTTCCGTGATCGAGATCTGCGTCGAGTCGTTCTCGACCTTCTCGACGACCTGCAGCAGGCGCACGAGATTGATCTCGCCGGTCTTGGGGTCGATCTCGGCGCGGATCTCGTTCTCGCAGGCCGTAGCGCGAGCGCGCGGCACGCTGGATCGCCTCCTCCATCGCGCCGATCACGATCTCGCGCTCGATCGATTTCTCGCGCGCGACCGCGTCCGCGATCTGCAGAAGCTCGAGCCTGTTTGCGCTGACGCCTGCCTGAGCCATGTGCCTCTTGCCTCCGTTAAATCTCAACGAGCGGAACAGGGGTTCCGCGAAATTCCTCTAATGGCCTTCTTGGCCGCGAGATCGGCCCGGAAGGCCTCCTTGCCGGCGACGAGCTTAGCTTCCGAGATCAGCGAGAACGGGATGCCGATCACTTGCGGCTCCTCCTCGCCGGGAAGCTCGATCTGGATCAGCGCCTCGCCATTGGCCACGCCTTCGATGCGGCCTCTGAAGCGCTTTCTGCCGTCGACCAGCTCCTTCAGCTCTACCCTCGCCTCATGACCGGTGAACGACGCGAAATCGCTTGGCCGCACCAGGGGCCGGTCGATTCCCGGGGTCGACACCTCAAGCCGGTAGCCGCCGGGCATTGGATCGAGCGCATCGAGCAGCGGCGACAGCCTCCGGCTGATCTGCGCGCAATCATCGACCGTCGTCTGCCCTTCCGCTCTCTCCGCCATGACCTGCACGGTTCCGCCGTCGCGGCCCGAAACCTTTACCCGCACCAGGCGCAAACCAAGCTCTTCGAGCAGCGGCTCGGCGAGATCGGCAATTTCGCGCTCGGCCCCAGTCTCCCTGGCGAAGCGGCGATCAGCGCTGGATGAGCGGCTCGACATCGGTAAGGCCACGACCCCCCGCTCAGGAAGCGGGATGCCTAACAAAAAGGAGCGGGCGAAAGGCCCACTCCTGATCAAAACCAATCATGAGTTCGAGGCTAATATACGGTGTTTTTCAAAGGATTCAAGCAGCCTTGCGCGCTCATTATCGCCCGAGGACCGACTGCCGGGTACGGTCGAAATCGTTGATCCGCTCGTAGCTTAGGGCACAAAGGCAGGAGGAGAGATAACCGCCGGTGGCGGTGGCGCCGAAGGCAAGGCTGTCCTCGAAATTGCAAGCATCGTCGCGAAAGCCGATCCATTTCCTCTGCGCGTCCTTCAGCATGTCGAGCTGGGGTTCCGGCCGCACGCCCATCTCGGAGGCCGCGGCTTTGACCGCCCCTTGCAGCGCGGTGAATTCCTCGTTGAGCAGCGCGTCTGCGGTGTCGGCGGCGCGAGCCAGGCAGGCCTTGTAGTCGGGGTTGGAGCTGGTTTCCTTCTCGCAGTCGGTGTAGCAGGCGCTTCGGATTTGGCCTTGATCGAGCGCAAGCGCCGGCGTCGACAGGAGCAACAGCACAAGAAGAGACGCGCGCATGGAATTCCTCTCCGGCAGAGGCATTGATGATCAGAGGCGACGAAAAATGAGATAGGCCGGTTTACGTCCCTCACTCAAGGCTTTCCGCTCGTAACGGGTCTCCGGCCAGTCGAAAGGCCGCAGCCGCCAATCCTCGGCATTTTCCGCCGTCCAGTCGAAATCGCCACCCGCGAGGACGATCCGTAGTGCCTCTCCGGCATATTCGCCGCTGTCGCTCGCAAATCTGAGCTCGCCGCCGGGTTGCAACACGCGGGCGAGGTCGGCAACCGAGTCAGGGGCGATCAGCCTGCGCTTCTGATGGCGCTTCTTCGGCCAGGGGTCCGGGAACAGCACGAAGACGCGGGCTATCGAGCGTGCCGGCAGCCAGGCGAGCACGTCGCGGGCGTCGCCGTCATGGACACGGATCGCGGCGAGGCCTGCGTCTTCGATCTTCCCGAGCAGGCTTGCCACGCCGTTGATAAAGGGCTCGCAGCCGATGAAGCCAATGGCGGGATGATGCGCGGCCTGCCAAACCAGATGCTCGCCCGAGCCGAAGCCAATTTCGAGCCAGACTTGCTCGACCGGCGGCGCGAACAGGCTGTTGAACGGAGAGGAGGCAGGCTCGGCGAGAGGAAGGCGCAAGCTCGGCAGTAGCGCGTTGAGCAGTCGGTCTTTCCGCTCGCTTAAGGGCCGCGCCTTGCGCCGGCCATAGGACCTGAGATGCGTTCGCTCGCTCACGGTGCTCGCCTCATGCTTCGAGACGCGCCGCGTCGCAGCGCCCCTCAGCATGACGAGGTTATCCTCATCCTGAGGTGGGCCGAAGGCCCGTCTCGGGGTGAGGGCCGGCCGGCTCAAGGTTATCTAAGAAAGCTCGGCGCGGATCGGCTCGATCAGGTCAAGGCGCTCCCAGGAAAAGCCGCCGTCATTGTCCGGTTGCCTGCCGAAATGTCCGTAGGCCGCGGTGCGCTCGTAGATCGGGCGGCCAAGGCCGAGATGCTCCCTGATGCCGCGCGGGCTCAGATCCATGACGCGCCTGAGCGCCTGCTCGAGCTCGGACTCATCGACATTGCCGGTGCCGTGCAGGTCGACATAGAGCGCGAGTGGCTCCGATACGCCGATGGCGTAGCAGACTTGCAGCGTGCAGCGGTCGGCAAGACCCGCCGCCACCACATTCTTGGCGAGGTAGCGGGCGGCGTAGGCAGCCGAACGATCGACCTTGGTCGGATCCTTGCCCGAGAAGGCGCCGCCGCCATGCGGCGCGGCGCCGCCATACGTATCGACGATGATCTTGCGCCCGGTCAGACCGGCGTCGCCGTCGGGTCCGCCGATGACGAATCGTCCGGTGGGGTTCACATAGAACTTGGTGTCGCGGCCGACCCAGCCTTGCGGCATCACCTCGTCGACGACGCCGCGCACGATCTCCTGCACCCGCTCCTGGCTCACCTCTTCGCCATGTTGGGTCGACACCACGATCGAGTCGGCGCGCACGGGCTTCCCGTCTTCGTAGGCAAGGGTGACCTGGCTTTTGGCGTCAGGTCCAAGCTCCGGCGCCCGGCCGGTATGCCGCGCCTTCGCCATCTCGTGCAGGATGCGGTGGGCGTAGTAGATCGGCGCCGGCATCAAGGGCTCGGTCTCGCGGCAGGCATAACCGAACATGATGCCTTGGTCGCCGGCACCCTCTTCCTTCTGCTTCTCGGCATTGGGGTCGACGCCAAGCGCGATGTCGGCGGACTGCTCATGCACGTAGAATTCGAACTCGGCGTTCTTCCAGTGAAAGCCCTTCTGCTCGTAGCCGATCTCGCGCACGGCGCGCCGGGCGGCATCCTCGATCAATTCCGAAGTCACGAACTCAGGCCCGCGCACCTCTCCCGCCATGACGATGCGGTTGGTGGTTACCAGTGTTTCGATCGCCACCCGCGAATGCGGATCGGCGGCCATGTAGAGATCGACCACGGCATCGGAGATGCGGTCGCACACCTTGTCGGGGTGACCTTCCGACACGGACTCGCTAGTGAAGAGATAGTTTCGCCTGTTCGCCACATGACCCTCTATTGAAACCGACGGTGGAGGACGGGACTGTTCCCGCGCCGGCTTAATACAACAAGAGGGCAGGCGGTCAAGCTGCCTGATTTAATCGAAGTCGCTAATCGCTGCTCGCGCCCAGGGCTCGGACGAGATCGACCACGCTCTTGCGCACTTTCGGATCGGAGATCTTGACGAAAGCGCGGTTGAGTTCGAGTCCCTCGCGGCTGTTGAGGAATTCGAGGATGAACGCTTCCGAGTCGGCTTCTCTCATACCAAGCGTCGATCGACCGTCGACATGCGGAGCTTCCTCGAAGAAGAATTGAACAGGGACATCGAGAATCTTGGAGATCTGGAACAGTCGGCTCGCGCCGATGCGGTTCACGCCCTTTTCGTATTTCTGCACTTGCTGGAATGTGAGTCCCATGCTTTCGCCGAGGCGCTCTTGACTCATGCCAAGAAGCATTCGGCGTAAACGGACCCGGCTCCCCACGTGCTGATCCACCGGGTTAGGCTTCTTGCCTGCCATTCGTTCGCTCACCAATGTCATGATGGGTTGGACAACTTTCCGACGCTTGTGCAGTCCCTGAGATAAGGAATTTAATTAGGGGTGGTTCCCAAGTCCGTCAAGCACTTAGGCGCGGCATGTTGCACTCCTCGCCTTAAGAGGCATTTGCAAACTCGGTTTCAAGTGCCCGCGAATTCCTTCATTGTGGGTGGGCCCACTTTGGTTACCGGCGAACAAAAAAATTACCGCCCAGCCGAGCAGCGCAAAGGCCAGTACCGCGAGTTCGATCCGGCGCCCGAAGCGCAGGAAGGGCGTTGGCGGCAACACCTGCGGCAACGTGCCGTCGACCACGCCTTCTTTGTTTAGACCGAGCTCCGCAAGCACGCGCCCGTAAGGATCGATAACCGCCGAGATGCCGGTGTTGGCGGCGCGCACCACCGGCAAGCCTTGCTCGACGGCGCGTAGCTCTGCCTGGTGAAAGTGCTGATAAGGGCCGGCGCTGGTGCCGAACCACGCATCGTTGGTGATGTTGAGAAGCCAGCCTGGTCTTTGCGGCGTGTCGGCAACTTCGTCGGGAAAGATGATCTCGTAGCAGATGAGCGGCCGTGCCAGCGGAGCGCCGGGGATCGAGAGCAGCCGAGGTCCGGTTCCGGCGGTGAAGCCGCCGCGTATGCCGGTGAGCTGTAGGAAGCCGAAGCGCTCCATCAAATTTTGAAACGGCAGATATTCGCCGAACGGCACGAGATGGATCTTGTCGTAGCTGCCGAGGATCTCGCCCTTGTCGCCGACCACGAGCAGACTGTTGTAGACGCGCTCGGAGGTGAGCCGCCCTTGCGCGTCGCGCCCGTCCACGGTTCTTCCTGACCCGACGAGCAGGCTCGTCCCGTCGGGCAGCACGTCGCCGATCTCGCCGAGCGCCTCCGAGGAGTCCGCGAGCAGGAAGGGGACTGCGGTCTCCGGCCAGACCACGAGAGTGATGCCGTCGAGCCCTCCGTTGCTGCCGCCGGATTTGGTGAGATCGAGATAGGTGTTGAAGATCTCGAGGCTGTTCTCAGGACGCCATTTGTTGGCTTGATCGATATTGGCCTGGACGATGCGCAGCCTCACGCCGGTGGACGCGCTATCGGCGCTCGCGAGGCGCGCCTCTCCCCAGGCCGCGCCGAGCGCGAACCCAACCGAGAAGAGAAGCGCGACGAGCGCGGTGCTTTGCGGCCGTGCGAGCCTTGATCCTTGCTGCGCCCAAATAGCGAAGAGGCTTGCGAAGAGCAGAACGGCGAGAAGGCTGAGCGCGTAGACACCGAAGATCGAGGCCATCTGCATCGTGGGAAGCGTGGCGGCGAGCCCGTAACCCACGAGGTTCCAGGGCAGCCCGGTGAACACATGGCCGCGGGCGAATTCGGCGAGCCCGAAGGCTATTGCGAGCGCGAAGACCCTTGCCGCGCCAGGGCGCCACAGCAGCATGGCTAACACCGCGGCGGCGGCATAGAACAGTGCCATGCCGCCAGGCAGGAAGGTCAGGACGAAGGGAATGAGCCAACCGTGACGCCAGGGCTCGACCAGAAATGCCTCTGCGGTCCAATAAAGACCGGTGAGGAAATAGCCGAAGCCGAACCAGAAGCCGGTCAGCGCAGCGCATTTTAACCGCTCGCCAAGTGCTGCATGGCGCGCATGACAGCCGTCGAGCAACCACACGAGCAGGCCGAAGGTCACGAACAGCACCGGCCAGGCATGGACCGGCGCGAAGGCCAGCACGGAGATGCCGCCGGCGAAGACCGCGAGCAAAGCGCGCTTGGCGCCGGTCTGCGTCGCGACCCAATCGGCTGCCGCCTGCACGGACGTTAGAAGCACTCAGCCGCTCTCGGGCACTGTTTCGGTGGGGCTCTGCCTCGGCTTATGGATGCGCAGTTTCTTGATGCGGCGCGGATCGGCCTCCAGCACCTCGAACTCGATGCCGCTCGGGTGGCGCACAAGCTCGCCGCGCGCCGGGATGCGGCCCGCGAGTGAGAATACCAAGCCGCCGATCGTGTCGAGCTCCTCTTCCTGCTCCGGCGTGGCGAGCTCTACGCCGAGATGCCGCTCCAACATCTCGATCGGCGTGCGCGCATCGGCGATGAGGCCGAGACGCGCATCCTCGCGGATCATCGCTTCCTCGGCGACGTCATGCTCGTCCTCGATCTCGCCCACGACTTCCTCGACCAGGTCCTCGATGGAAACGAGGCCGTCGGTCCCGCCATATTCGTCGACGACCAGCGCCAGGTGCCGCCGCGACAGCTGCATGCGGAGCAGGAGATCGAGCACCGGCATTGACGGCGGCACGTAGAGAATTTCGCGGATGAGGTCGATGGTGCCGACGGTGCTGCCGAGATCGACCGCTCCGAGATCGAGGCTAGCGCTGTCGCTCTTCTCCGCCGCCGTGGTGATCCACGACATGAGATCGCGGATATGGATCATGCCGCGCGGATCGTCGAGCGTCTGGCGATACACCGGAAGCCGCGAATGCTCAGCCTCGCGGAACACGCCCATCAGCTCGGCAACGGTGGTTGATTCCTCGACGGCGATGATGTCGGCGCGCGGCACCATGACGTCTTCGACTGTCAGCTTGCCGAAGCGGAGCATCTTGAGCAGCATGGCGCGCTCTTGCCCGCTGAAGGTGTTGTCGCCGGCGCCCTTGCTGCGGGTCAGCGCGTCCTCGATCACCTCGCGCAGGTCCGGCTCCTCGCCGAGACCGAAGCGGGCAAGCAGGCGCTCGAGCCAAGATGGCTCTTCGTCGGCGATCGGATCGTCGATCGGAGGAATATCGCCTTCGGAGAGCGGGGCGTTGCTCATGGCACGACCTCCGCGGGATTTGCCAATGCGTCCTCTGCGTAGGGATCGGCGATGCCAAGTCCGGACAGCACCTTGGTCTCAAATGCCTCCATCGCCTCTGCGTCTTGCTCTCGTTCGTGATCGAAGCCGAGGAGATGCAGCATGCCATGCACCACGAGATGGGCCGCGTGATCTGCGGCCGGGACGCCTCTATCGGCGGCCTCGGTGAGCACGGTTTCGCCGGCGAGCACCACATCGCCGAGGGGCAGGGGCTCTCCTGCAATCACGCCGACAGCTTCGCCCGCGGGAAACGACAGCACGTTGGTGGAAGAGTCCTTGCCGCGCCAGGTGAGGTTCAAGGCGCGCATCTCATGATCGTCGGTGAGCACGAGGGTCGCTTCACAAGTCGCGCCGCGCGCCGGCGAGGCCGCGGCGAAGGCGGCACGAGCCGCGCCGATGAGAGCCGCGTCGCTCACCGCGATGCGGTTCCAGATCTCCGCATGGCGTATGATCTCGACCTCGAGCGGAAGGCCGCTGCTACTGGGGCCTGGGTCAGCCATGGCGCTCACCCCGCTTGGGCGCCGCCTCATAGGCGTCGACGATCTTGCCGACGAGCTCCCGGCGAACCACGTCGCGGCCGGTGAAGGCGATGTGGGCGATATCATCGATGCCTTCGAGAATGGAGATGGCTTCGAGCAGCCCGGAATCCTTGCCGGTCGGCAGATCGACCTGGGTCGGATCGCCGGTCACCACCATCTTGCTTCCCTCGCCGATACGCGTGAGGAACATCTTCATCTGCATCGGCGTGGTGTTCTGCGCCTCATCGAGAATGATCATGGCATGCGACAGGGTGCGCCCGCGCATGAAGGCGAGCGGCGCGATCTCGATCATGCCGGTGGCAAGCCCGCGCTCGACCCGCTCAGGCGCCAGCACATCGTAAAGCGCATCGTAGAGCGGCCGCAAATAGGGATCGACCTTCTCGCGCATATCGCCGGGCAGGAAGCCGAGCCGCTCTCCGGCCTCGACCGCGGGGCGCGACAGGATCAGCCGGTCGCATTTGCCGCTCTCCAGGCATAAGGCGGCGAAGGCGACGGCCAAATAGGTCTTGCCCGTGCCGGCAGGGCCGGTGGCGAAGACGAGGTCATGGGCCTGCATGGCCGAGAGATAGGCGCTCTGCACCGGCGTGCGCGCGGTGATCAGGCGCTTTCGCGTACGAATTTGCTGTGCGGCGGGGACCTTCCTATCATGCTGCTCGGCTTCCGCCTCGACGGCAGGCTCGGGCGTGCGCGCATGGCGGATGGCGCCGACCACTTCGCCGACGCCGATCATCTCGCCTTGCGCGAGCCGGCCGTAAAGCTGCTCGAGCACCGATTTCGCGGTCTCGCGTGAATGCTCAGGGCCGCGCAGGGAAACCACATTGCCGTTGACCACGGCCTGGATGCCGAGCCGGTCTTCGAGCACTGCGAGATTGGCGTCATAGTCTCCAAGGAGATCGCGCACGAGCCTGATGTCGTCGAAGAACACCACGAGGGGCTCTTCCCGGCCATTGGCAGACGAGGCGCTCGCGCGCTTGTCAGACGCGGTCTTGCGCCCTCGCGTCAATGGCGGTCTCCGTCCGCTGGCCTTGCCGGTCACACGGCCGCCTGAACTGGTTCGCGCCATTCAAACTCCGATTTGATGACACCGGTGAGACTGTTCGGCCCTGCGCTCACAATGTCAACATCCACGATTTGCCCGATCAGGTGCTCAGCTCCGTTCCCATGCACGGCCTGGAGATAGGGAGAACGCCCGGCGATCTGTCCAGGTTTCCGCCCGCGCCGCTCGAACAGCACCTCGAGCCTGCGCCCGACGGTGGCGGCATCGAAGGCGCTCGCTTCCTCCTCGATCAGGCGTTGCAAGAGGTGCAGGCGCTCGCGGGCAACTTTGTCAGGCACCTGATGCGGCAAGTTTGCTGCCGGGGTGCCGGGACGGGCGCTATATTTGAAGGAGAACGCGCGGGCAAAGCCGATCGAGCGGACGAGCGCCAAGGTCTCCTCGAAATCCGCGTCGGTCTCGCCAGGGAACCCCACGATGATGTCGGTGGACATGGCGATGTCCGGTCGGGCCGCGCGGATGCGGTCCACGAGCTCGGCATAATCGGCGGCGGTGTGCTTGCGGTTCATGGCGTGGAGGATGCGGTTGGAGCCCGCCTGAAACGGCAGATGCAGATAGGGCATGAGCTTCGGCTCATCGCCATGAAGGGCGATCAAGTCGTCGTCCATGTCGCGCGGATGGCTCGTGGTGTAACGCAGCCGCTCGATCTCTGAGATGCGCGCGAGACCCTTGAGCAATTTGGCGAGCGACCAGTCGCGGCCATCCGGGCCTTCCCCACGATAGGCGTTCACATTCTGGCCGAGCAGCGTGATCTCGCGCGCGCCGGAACGAGCGAGTCTCTCGGCCTCGGCGATGATGGCTGCAGAGGGGCGCGAATATTCGGCGCCGCGCGTGTAAGGCACGACGCAGAAGGTGCAGAACTTGTCGCAGCCTTCCTGCACGGTGACGAAGGCAGAAGGCTGGGTGCGTGAGGCAGGCCGATCGGGAAGCGAGAGGAACTTGTCCTCGGCCGGAAAGTCGGTGGCGACCACGCGCTCGGCGCGAATCCGCACCCGCCCGATCAGCGCTGGAAGCTCGTGATAGCTTTGCGGCCCGACCACGAGATCGACGACGGACGCGCGTTGCAGGATCTCTTGCCCTTCGGCCTGCGCCACGCAGCCTGCGACAGCGATCATGGTGTCGAGCCCGCGGACATGCCGCGCCTGCTTCAGCGCGCGTATCCGGCCAAGCTCGGAATAGACCTTTTCGGCGGCCTTCTCGCGAATATGGCAGGTGTTGAGAATGACCAGGTCTGCGTCTGCCGGATCTTCGGTCGATGCGTAGCCATGACCTGCGAGCGCTTCCGCCATGCGTTCGGAGTCGTAGGCGTTCATCTGGCAGCCGAAGGTCTTGATGTGCAGCTTCTGGGGCGCTTTCGCCATTGTCTGTTGGTGCGGCACTGGAGCGCCTCTCGTCAAGAGCCGCGCCCGGAGAAGGCCCTCCTCATAAAGACGCAGAGTCGGGGCCGTAGTTGTTTGGCGGCGAGGGAAGGGCTATATACTCAACTCATCATATAGGCTTTAGCATAGCGGTCTCGCCGGTGATCTCGCAAAAGGCAAAATATGCTCTCCGCGCGCTCGTGGCGCTCGCCAGGGAAGGCAACTCGCTCATGATCGGCGAGATCGCCGCCCGCAAGAACATCCCACGCAAGTTCCTCGAGCAAATTCTGCTCGAGATGAAACGCCACGGCATCGTGCATAGCCGTCGCGGCAAGCTCGGCGGCTATAGCCTGCTCATGCCGGCGGACAAGATCACCTTCGGGCAGGTCTTGCGCATTATCGACGGCCCGATCGCACCCTTGCCATGTCTCAGCCGCATCGCCTATCGGCGCTGCATTGATTGCACGACCGAGGAGGCTTGCGAAATCCGCCGGGTTTTCGCCAGGGTCGCCGAATTTGCCGAGGGAGGTCCTCGACCGCACCACGATCGCCGATTCGCTCAACGCCCCGCTTCCCGCCGATGAGGCCGAGGACACCGGCCGCGCAATGGCCCGGCTCTAACGGCGCCCGTCTAACTTCCCATCGAAAACAAATTCCAAGCCCTGACCGTTTGGTAGCGGACGGGGTCTTCATTCATCGTAAAAACTGGCAAGGGGCGGTCTTGATAATGTCTACAGACTAGATAGAGTTTTGGGTGTTTCAAAGAAGGAGAACGCATCCATGAGGAGAATTCGAAACACCCTCGGCGCGGTGGCCGCGGTCGGATTTGCAGCTGTCGCCGCAAGCTCTGCCTTTGCCGACACCACCCTGCTCAATGTGAGCTACGACCCCACCCGTGAGCTCTACAAAGCCGTGAACGAGGCCTTCGCCAAGGAATGGAAGGCCAAGACCGGCGAGAGCGTAACGATCGAGCAGTCGCACGGCGGTTCCGGCAAGCAGGCGAGAGCCGTCATCGACGGGCTGCAGGCCGACGTGGTCACGCTCGCCCTTCACGGCGACATCGACCAGATCGCCAAAGCCGGCAAGATCAACCCCGATTGGCAGCGGCGCCTCGGCAACAATTCGTCGCCCTACACGTCGACCATTGTCTTCCTGGTGCGCAAAGGAAATCCCAAGGGCATCAAGGACTGGGACGATCTTACCAAGGACGGCGTCCAGGTGATCACGCCGAACCCGAAGACCTCCGGCGGCGCGCGCTGGAACTATCTCGCGGCCTGGGCCTTTGCCGACGGCAAATACGGGCATGACGAGGAGAAGGACAAAGAGTTCGTCAAGAAGCTCTACGCCAATGTGCCGGTGCTCGACACCGGGGCACGCGGCTCCACCACCACCTTTGCTCAGCGCGGCATCGGCGACGTGCTGCTCGCCTGGGAGAACGAGGCCTTCCTCGCTCTCGTTGAGCTCGGTGCCGACAAATTCGAGATTGTCGTGCCGTCGCTCTCCATCAAGGCCGAGCCTCCGGTTGCGGTGGTCGACCAGGTGGTCGATGCCAAGGGCACGCGCAAAGTCGCGGAAGCCTATCTGAAGTTCCTCTACTCGCCGGAAGCCCAGAAGCTCATCGCCCACAACTACTATCGCCCGTCTGACCCGAAATCTGCCGATCCCAAGGATCTCGCGCGCTTTCCCGATGTGAAGCTCGTCTCGATCGACGATCCTCTGTTCGGCGGCTGGGTGAAGGGGCAGCCCAAGCACTTCGCCGAGGGCGGCACTTTCGACCAGATCTATCAGCCGAAGTCGACGAACTGAGCCGATCCATGGCCGCTGCCTACGGCCTCGGGCTGAAACGGCCGAGCGCCATCCCGGGCTTCGGGTTGGCGCTCGGTTTCACGTTGACCTATCTCAGCCTGATCGTCCTCATTCCGCTCGCTGCCCTCGTGCTCAAATCGGCGACGCTCGGGCTTGCCGGCTTTTGGGAGGTCGTGACCGGGCCGCGCACGCTCGCCGCGCTCCGCTTGAGCTTCCTCACCTCTTTGTTCGCCGCAACCGTCAACGCCGTGTTCGGCACCGTCATCGCCTGGGCGCTGGTTCGCTACCGATTTCCCGGACGGCGCCTGCTCGACGCTTTTGTCGATCTACCCTTCGCGCTTCCCACCGCCGTCGCCGGCATCGCGCTCACCGCGCTCTACGCGCCGAACGGGTGGATCGGTAGCTTGCTTGCTCCGCTCGGCATCAAGGTGGCCTATACGCCGCTCGGCATTGCCGTGGCGCTCATCTTCATCGGTCTTCCCTTCGTGGTTCGCACCGTGCAGCCGGTGCTCGACGAGTTCGACCGCGAACTCGAGGAAGCTTCCGCCACGCTTGGCGCCAACCGGCGCCAGACCGTGTTCCGCGTGATTCTGCCGACGCTATTGCCCGCGATCCTCACCGGCTTTGCGCTCGCGCTCGCCCGCGCCGTTGGCGAATACGGGTCGGTGATCTTCATCGCCGGCAACATGCCCTACATCTCCGAGATTGCGCCGCTCCTCGTCATCATCAGGCTCGAGGAGTTTAGCTACCCGCAGGCCGCGGCCATAGGCACGGCGATGCTGATAATCTCCTTCGCGCTTCTGCTCTTCGTACACCTGGTGCAGGCCTGGCAAAGGCGGAGGTTCGGCCCATGACTGATGCCGCCATCGCCCCGCTCCTCATCGACGAGCCGGCAGCGGGCTTTGCCGTCACCACCGAGCGCTACCCGACCCGGTTTCTCCTGATCGCGGTCGCCGTGGTCTTCCTCGTGCTGTTCTTGCTGCTGCCGCTCGCGGCGGTGTTCGTCGAAGCGCTGCGCGCGGGCCTCGGCGCCTATGTCGCCGCCATCACCGAGGCTAACGCCGCCGCCGCCATCAAGCTCACGCTTCTCGTCGCGGCAATCGCCGTGCCCGCCAACATCGTGTTCGGCCTTGCCGCCTCCTGGGCCATCGCCAAGTTCGAGTTCAAGGGCAAGAGCGTGCTGAACACGCTGATCGATCTTCCCTTCTCGGTGTCTCCGGTGATCTCCGGACTCATCTATGTGCTGGTGTTCGGCGCCCAGGGGTACCTCGGGCCCTATCTGCAAAGCCAGAATATCCAGATCATCTTCGCGCTGCCCGGCACCGTGCTCGCCACCATTTTCGTCACCTTCCCCTTCGTCGCCCGCGAGCTCGTGCCGCTGATGCAGGAGCAGGGAACGCAGGACGAGGAGGCGGCGCTGTCGCTCGGCGCGAGCGGCTGGCAAACGTTCTTCAGAGTAACGCTGCCCAACATACGCTGGGCGCTGCTTTACGGCGTGGTGCTGTGCAATGCCCGTGCCATGGGCGAGTTCGGCGCCGTGTCGGTGGTGTCCGGCCATATCAAGGGCAAGACCAACACCATGCCGCTGCATGTCGAGATTCTGTACAACGAGTACAACTTTGCCGCGGCCTTGGCCGTGGCTTCGCTGCTTGCGCTGCTCGCTCTCGTCACGCTTCTCATCAAGATTTCGCTGGAATGGCGCTACGCCGACCAGATCGCCGCTTCACGCCGCCATTAGGAGAAAACCATGGACGCTCGGGCGCCAACTGGGGTGAATTATCGCGGTTCTGCCTGGGGGCACGTGCAAGCTGCTTCGCGTTGGGACAGGCCGGTGGACGTATCGATCGAAAATGTCGTGAGGACATTCGGCGCGACGCCGGCGCTGCACGGCGTGTCGCTTGCGATCGAGTCAGGAGAGCTCGTGGCGCTGCTTGGACCGTCGGGCTCGGGTAAGACCACGTTGCTCAGGATTCTCGCCGGCCTCGACATCCCGACCGCGGGCCGCGTGCTGTTCGACGGCGAGGACGCGCTGAGGCTCACCGTGCAGCAGCGCAATGTAGGCCTCGTGTTCCAGAACTACGCGCTGTTCCGCCACATGACGGTGCTCGACAATATCGGCTTCGGCTTGCGCGTGCGCCCCTGGGCGCGCCGCCGGAGCCGCAAGGAGATTCGCAAGCGGACGGTCGAGCTGCTCGACCTTGTACAGCTGTCGGGATTGGAGAAGCGCTTTCCGGCGCAGCTCTCCGGCGGCCAGCGCCAGCGCGTCGCCTTCGCCAGGGCTCTCGCCATCGAGCCGCGCGTGCTTCTACTCGACGAGCCCTTCGGCGCGCTCGATGCAAAGGTGCGGCGCGACCTACGCCGCTGGCTCCGCGAGATTCACGACGAGACCGGACATACCACCGTGTTCGTCACCCACGACCAGGAAGAAGCGCTCGAACTTGCCGACCGCGTGGTGGTGATGAGCCAAGGCAGGATTGAGCAGATCGGCACGCCCGACGAGGTCTACGACACGCCGAACTCTCCGTTCGTGTTCTCCTTCATTGGGGAATCGAGCGTGCTGCCGGTGCGGGTCGATCAGGGGAGAGTGTGGCTCGACGAGAAGCCGCTCGACCTTTCCGCCGACGACATTCCCAACGGCCCGGCGCGACTGTTCTTGCGGCCGCACGATGTCGACATCGTCGACCATGAGTCCGGCGCCATCTCCGGTGACTTGACGGTGTTGCGGCGCCACGCCGGTTTGCGCCGCGCCGACATCGAAGTGGGATCGAGGAGGGATCGCATCGAGATCGAGCTTCCCGCCGATCTCGCTCTCAATTTCGCAGGAAAAGTCTCGTTTCGCCCCCGGCGCTACCGGCTTTACCCCGCTTCACAGGGGTTTGAGAGCTGATAGGCTAGGGGCCGCCTCAAGACCTTAGAGCGTCTGACAGCCAGGTCTTGAGGCGGTTTCCAGCGGACCGGGCGCTCGGGGCTCAGGACCGGGCGTCCGCGTTCCGCAAAGGGTACCCTAGACTTAGGCCTTGCACTCAGCCATGCCCTTCATCGCCTTCATGGCGTCGGGCTTGCTCTTGTAGGTGTCGGTGCCGACCACCATCATCGACTTGCCGTCAGGCTTCTTCGACGTGACCGAGCACTTATGAGTGGACGCGCTCTGCGCCACAAAGTACTCGGCGGCAAAGGCCGGCGATCTCGCCGAAGTCGTTTAGCCGATCTCGCCTCCACTCCGTTTAGTCCTTCTAGATCGTGCTCCATAAGCTCCATGATGAGTTTTTTCGGTGAGATGACCCTAACGAAATCGCACTCTAGCAGCCGACGGAACCGATATGTAACAGTTAGGTAACCGTTACAGGGGTACTGCCCGCCCAACGTTACTTACCGTTACACACTTTCACACCCCGCCGAGCTTCCATAATTTAGGATCGGTCATGATGGGTGGCACTCGCTTTGGGGTCGGCAGAACCCCCAGGGAGGAATCACATGCGTAAACTCATTGGCATAGCGGGTGTAGCGCTTCTTGCACTTGCACTGACGCCTACGATCGCCACGGCGCAAGAATTCTCTGATCTCAAGTCCAACGGCAATCTCCACCTCAGAGGATACGGCACGTTCTTTATCCAAGGAAACACCCACCTTATCGATACGAACACTGCAAGGGGAGGGTTCCCCGCAACGCCTGGGCTCTCGATGATCAACCAGATGCACGTGCAGTACATGTTGCCCCAGGCTCAAAACGGCAAAAAGCATTATTCAATCGGCATCGTGCATGGCTGCTGCTTGAGTTCAAAGTCGTGGCAGACCACGCCCGATGGACGGATGGGTTGGGACGAATACTTCGTCCGTCAGGGCTTCGACACCTACCTGATCGATCAGGTTGGTCGTGCCCGTTCGAGCTTCGATGGTACAGCATACAACATGGTGCGGACTGGCGAACTGACATGCCATCAGGATTCGACTACTGGACCTAACGGGTGCTTGGAACTACCCGCTATCCTGATCGCTACTGATCAGTTTGCCTGGAACGGGTTTCGTTGGGGAACAACTCCTTGCACAGTATCGCCATGCTACGCCACAACAACTCCTCATCCGGACATTCGGTTGCCAATGAACACCGTGGGGGTGGGTAATGGAGGGTCCAACCTACAATTCTTCAACATGGTGATTTCTGACATGAACGGGACTTTGAGCGGTGCGTATAACCCGCCTTGCGCCAGTGCGCTTTGCACGCCGCCTGACCCTTCCACCTTTTATAACTCTCCCTCCCAAATGGGGAAGCTCGCGAGCGAAGTGGGCGGTATGATCTTGATGGGTCACTCACAATCGAGCGGGTTCCCGACGAGCGCCGCGCTCCAATCAACCTCGGGCTGCTATCCCTGGACATCGGCGAAAGCTTGTAAGGTTAAGGGCATCGTCCAGATCGAGACCGGTTGCTACGGCAATCTTACCGGCCCGATGATCGACACTCTCAAGCATATCCCGATCCTCGTCATAATTGGTGATTACACCTCGCCGACGACGCCGGCGGATTGCACGACGGAGTTGGGACAGATCAATGGAGCGGGTGGTGACATGCGCTTCGCGCGGCTGCCGTCCCTAACCCCCGGTTCCCTTTATCGAGGTTCGCCAGGTCCCATTTACGGTAACGAACACATGATGATGCTGGATAACAACAACCAGCAGATCGCCCAAATCATTATCGATTGGGCCTCTTCACGTGGTCTGTAATGGGATCAGTCAGCAGGTGAAAATCAAGTGACGTGCATCAAGCGCAAAGGGCCTCCCCGCCACGTTGGCAGGGAGGCTTTTTATCGAGGCTGGGTTCCTGATCCCAAATGAATGATTTTGGTTCGTGAAAGCGATCCTTGCTGTGGCTCTCGCTGCGTCGCAGATGACGTATTATGAGGCCAAGGTCACGACCTTTGGCTGTACTTCGATCGACGTCGTCTCTCAACTGCAAAAGGTTCGCTCCGACCAAAAAGCATTGCAGGCGGCTTTGGTTGAGAAGCAGATGTACGGCGAATGCGTTACGATCCTAAAGGGCACGCTGGTCGAGGGTGAAATCGAGACCACCGATAAGTCGATCCTGCGGGTGAATGGGCGGGTCGAACCACCAGGGTACGAGGCACCTCGCGACGATTTTGAGATCAAGGCGACAGAGGGAAAGTAGGTAATTCCTTGGGAAGGCCCTTTGCTTAGATAACTTCCCTATGCCGTATCCCTTAATAAGGGCGGCAAGGCGCAGTTCTCCCCTTCCGCTAGACCCCCCCGTGGCTAGATAGGTAGACCAGCAAGTCCCAAGAAGGAATCTACCTATGTACCTTCCGCAGGTGATGCGAGCGGGGCAGTCTGCCGTGGTTTTCTCTCAGCCCGCGCCGGGCGTGGGCAATTCCCCGCTGTGTCGGCCATGAGAGGAACGGTCCGCCTTCGGCGGCGAGACCTGTGGCAAGCGGATGGTCCGCCCAACTTGAGGATTGTGCGTGGCGAACGCGCCATCGATCAAGACTTAACCCCCTCAGCGCGATCTTGCAGCGAGCGAAATTCCGGGAGGCACCACCCGCAAAGGTCGCGAGCTAAGGAAGGACCCCAAGGTGATAGGGGAGACAACGCTCAAAAGCAGCTCAACTCGTGGAGGGGGAGCGTAAGCAACTCAACTGGACGAGGTCAGCGGAAGCGTAACGTTACACGGCCAAGTTACTTACGGTTACGCACTACCACACCGACACGCGAGCTTTCATAATTTGGTTGGCCATGATGGACGACCTTCGTTTTTTGGGGTCGGTAGAACATTGGGAGGAAACTCAATGACACGATATCAAAGAGTGTCTGCCGCGCTCATGCTTTTGTCCGCCACTGCTCTCGCTGGCTTGGCGATCGCTTCAGCTCCTGCGTTAGCGGCTAACCAGGGAGGAAACAACCAGGGAGGAAACAACCAGGGAGGAAACAACCAGGGAGGAAACAACCAGGGAGGAAACAACCAGGGAGGAAACGGCGGTGGACCAACCGTTAACACAACAGACGGGCCTGTGCGCGGAATGGTCAAGAACGGGGTGAACCAATTCTTGGGCATCCCCTATGCAGCGCCCCCGGTTGGCGCTTTGCGCTGGAAGCCGCCGGCACCTGCTGCGCATCACGCCCTGCTCGATGCTACGGAATTTGCCAATACCTGCCCGCAGGTGACTGAACTCGGGGCGTTTGCTGGCCCGTCCAGTACCACCGAGGACTGCCTCTATCTCAACGTCTTCACCACAGGGACCAGCCCGAAAAAGCCGGTGATTGTCTGGATTCACGGAGGCGGAAATGTCGACGGTGAAACCAACGACTACGACGGGAGCAAGCTCGCCACGTCGCCAAGCAGCCCCACAGTGGTCGTAACCATAAATTATCGCTTGGGCCTGTTTGGCTTCTTTTCCAATCCTATCATAAACGCGGAGGGTCATCCCTGGGGCAACTATGGCATTCTGGATCAACAAGCCGCACTCCGCTGGGTGCAAGCTAATATTGCAGCCTTCGGCGGCGACCCCACAAACGTGACACTTGGTGGCCAGTCCGCTGGCGCGCGAGACACGACCGCGAACTTGATGTCGCCAACGGCCGCGGGGCTGTTCAGCCGGGCCATCTTACAGAGCTATCCGGAAACCTCGTGGGTCACCGCCGCGCAGATGCTGACCCGCGGCACAAACTTCAACACTGCCGCCAACTGTTCGACAGCCGCGTGTCTGCGTGGCTTGTCGACTGAACGGATCCTTCAGCTGCAGGGAACGCCTAACGCAAATAGTCCATTAGCCCAACAGGTGTTCCCGGATGGCACTATCGTGCCCCTTCAGCCGGGCGACGCTTGGACCACGGGTCAATTCCACAAAATGCCAATTATGGCGGGGTTCGTTCACGACGAGGGAAATTTCGGCTTGAGCATTACCGAGTATTTTTCGGGTCCCCCTCAGGTGGCCTGGACGGTGGCGCAATATATGAACAACCCGGCTAATGTGCAGAGTGCGTATCCGCTTGGCGACTACGGCAACAATCCGCAACTGGCCCAGGATAGGATCAACACCGATCCAATTGCTTGCACCACACTGCGAGTTGCACAATTGTTGGCCCCGCAGGTGCCTACGTACACATATGAGTTCAAATATCAGAATGCGCCGTACTATTTCCCGCAGATGCCGAATGTATCTAATACAACCGGTCCGGCGGCGGGTTTTTTCCAACCTCTCGCAGCCCACACCATCGATATCCAGTTCCTGTTTACTGGTTATGACGGTGGAAATTTGGGCGTGAATTTGGACCAAACCACCGGTCAACCGCGCGAACTGCAAGGGTCGGAGATTGGGCTGTCTAATCAGCTGGTGGCGGCTTGGACGAACTTCGCCAAAACCGGCAATCCGAACGGTGCGGGGGCTCCCGTCTGGCAGGTGTTCGCAACGGGCTCACAGACGTTCTTATCGCAGAACCTCACTTCGTCTACGTACAGCGCAGCTCAATTCTATACCGATCATAAGTGCGGCTTCTGGAACCCGATTCTCTGGGTACCCAACAACGTAAGTTACCGGACGCTGATGGAGTGACGTCTTTACGGCGTCACTCCATTCTTTAGGCAATGTTATTGGCACGCGCGAAGCCCGCCTCGATGAACTAGGGTTCATTTGGGGACCTAAAGACATTGCGTGGGAGACTATGCTCGTCGAACTGAGGCGATACAAGGAGCGCTTCGGGCACTGCAACGTCCCTCAATCATGGGAGGAGAATCCGCAATTGGGGAGTTGGATAGCCAATCAGCGTCAACGACAAAAAAAGGAGTCCGATCCGTAGAGCGAAAGGCGCGTCTCGATGTGCTTGGGTTTGAGTGGTCGCGCAAGGGTGAGAGCTAATCTTGAGGATCAGCCTGTCGCTCTTCATGGCGCGCTACGAAATCAAGCGAGCCCCGCTGATGGCCCTTGCCCCCAGCCCTTTAGCCCGCCAGCGCCCTTATTTAGCCCCTGGTTAGCCCGAGACCGGCACCCTCTGGCCCCTCCACCGTAAATGCTGGTGCCGCCGGACTGGATTGAACAGTCGACCCCGGCATTGCCGCAGGCAGACCTCTTTGAGCGGCGTCCACTGATAAAGACCGGCGACAATCAGTACGATGCCGCTGAGGCCCCCGCTCGCGGCTGCCATTTTCGGCGTGAGCCACGGGTGCTTGAGCACTGCCTGGGAGAGCACCCCCGATGATCGGGGGGGTACGAAAGTATTTTCTTGCGCCGCGCCGAGCAGCGATGCAGCCCCGAATAACCGCCTCTGTGAACCGCCGAACGGACCTGCTGGCGGAAAGTTTACTTCGTCGGGGCCTGGATCGTTAGATGGGTTCGTCGAGTGGCGCGATCCGTGCCGCGCACTTTTCACGAGTTAAGGCGATTCGGCGCTCGGGACCGGTCTATGTGATGTGATCTTGGGTGAAACGATTAGGTCCGGCCAATGCTGCTTGTTATTTGAGAAGGTCAGCCGTACACGCACGAGGAGTGGCAAAGACAGAGCATGCTGCCAGGAGGTATGCCACCCGAGTTGGTTCTGCACTTCGCCAAAGTATGTGAATCGGATACGTGATCGAGGAGGATAGATTTTTCCTCGTAGACGCGACCGGGAGGACGATAAAGTCCCCATAAGATTTCGACTTCCTTACTCGTTTGGTCGAAGAGAACGCTGACCTTGTACAATCCTCCTACGGTTACGGTGTTGGGGGCCGAAGTCAATAATTCAAAACGCGTCGCAGCCCCAGTGAAGGCTACACTTTCTCCTGTCACGGATTGACGATCACGCACCAACGCGGGTCGTGCTTGGCTGATTAAGTTCGCGAGAAAAATCTCTGTGTGAGCGACATTCGTGTCGTCAATGGCTTCCTTATGATCTATGTTCGTGACAAATCGCAATCCCTCCCCTAGGAGGAGAAACACAAGGCTAAAAAGCACCAAAGCTACGAGTATTTCGATCAGGGTGAAACCGCCGCAACTTCGGCGATAGTTCGTTAGAACCCTCGACGCCATGACAAAATCCACGGATCTTTGCCCGGATTGGGTTGCGCGATAACCTCGCGAACGAACCTGGCGCCGCTTGCCCGGCGTGCCTCCGATCTGATGGAATAGACGGCGCCTCGCAGAGCTGGCGCCGCTGTCGACCAATGGACCACCGTGATCGACGCCTCGGACGTGGGCGGTGCGACGGAATACGCCGTTACAAGGGGAGTGATTCTGCGAAAGATCTCTGGGGTCATGCCCAGCACCTGCTGCAACTCCTCTACGACCTCGAACGGCGCGTTCTTCGGTCCCCAGTGCAGACCCAAGCTCCGGTAGTCTGCCTCTTCCGCTCCTGTCGGGCGCGAAAAATCATCAGGATCGGCGAAATCAGCAATTGCATCTGCCAAGGACGTTGCCTTTCGGGGTTCAACGCCCACTGATAGCAATAAGTCGATGATTTCCGAAACGGAAGCGGTGTTCAGGTCGAGTTTGGTGGCCTCATCCTTAATCGATATGAGGACGCTACTGTCTCCGAAGCGCCAACGATATTGTACCTGCCCACCAACGGCGGAAGCCGGTAGATCCATTAGCGCCCGTTGAACGCCTGCATCTGCGGCCGCGCTCGCCGTTGCGCTCTCTGCAAGGTTGTGCGCCGCCCGAAGGTTGATCCGGCTTTCCCACGAAAAT
Organism: uncultured Verrucomicrobiae bacterium; assembly: GCA_963738045.1. Lineage (GTDB taxonomy): Bacteria > Verrucomicrobiota > Verrucomicrobiia > Chthoniobacterales > UBA10450 > Palsa-1392. Next base: position 757,751 of record CAVTUX010000005.1, read on the forward strand.
GTAATCGCCGATAGAGCGAGTAAGGTCAGAACCCAAAGCACACTGATAAGGGCCATCGTCAGACCGTTCAGTGCTCGTGGAAATACCTCGGTGCGGGAGGCTCATCATGTCGGCGTCGGCCCACCGGCGCGATAGGCGCCGATGGGCCTTCGTTACTCACTGATTTACAGGTCCGGTCGCAGTTGGGGTCGGATATGGACCCGCGAGGATGTCATAACCTTGCTCCGCCCAGAACTTGCATTTGTGCCGCTTAGAGAATTCTGTATCTGAGGCAATGTTGTTGGCGGTAATGTACAACACGTTCTGCTCCGTAGGCTTGTACTCGGGCCACTTCGGCAGACCCTTGCCGTTTGGATTGCCGGTCGCCGCAAAGTTCGTCCAGTAACCGATCAACGTGTTCGCGGTGAGCATCTGGGCATCCGTTATAGGCACATTGTCGAACAGGTAGGAGAGCTCAGTGGTGTGCCCGCCGCCGGGCACTAAATTGCCGATCGGGGGATTGTAGATAGGGGCCGGGAACTTTGCGGTTACATCGCCGAAGTCGTAGGCATATAGCGGCACACCATGTAGTGAATCGATTTGATTAGCCAGAAGCACATTGCAAGCCCCGGTTCGATTGTTGCCCGATTGCGCAGAATCACTCATTGCCTGGATAAATGCATAGCTGGGCGTGGGGTAATCTGAGAGCGGGTATTGTTCCTGGATAGCTGCCACCCGAGATGCCCCAAAATTCTGCTGCAGCAGGTCGGGATACTGAATTGCGGTTATTGGCATACCAGCTCCATCATAGCGAGGCCCGAGTTGGAACAATCCCTCGTTACTGGTTCCCCCCTGCATCAGCGGCACTTTATTAAACTGGCCCGTAGACATTGTCTCTCTCATGGGAAGAGGAAAGGCGCCACTACCCCAGGCGGGCTGACCGGATGATTGATCTGCGCCGCTCGCTTGCTTCGCTAGAATGGCACTTGTCGGCAGAGCCCGTAGACATGGCAGCGGGTTCGAGCCCGCGCAGCCAAGGTCGGTGGCAATTTGGGCCCCTTTGTTCTCAGACGCAGTGAGCGAGGGATAAAACTCCCACTGACACGAGCCGCTTTGCGAAATAGCTTTGTGGAAGAGACCCTTGGCCGGCGGCGACGCGAGAAGCACGCAGACACCTTGCGCCCCACCGGATTGTCCGAAGATCGTAACATTACCGGGATCGCCACCGAAGTTCGCAATATTGGCGCGAACCCATTTTAGCACCTGCTGCTGGTCCAACCCCGCATAGTTTCCGGAACCGAGCTGAGGAAGCTCAGCCGTCAGAGCCTTGTGCGCGAAGAAGGCGAAAATGTTGAGGCGAAAATTGAAAGAAACAAAGATGACGGGTGTGCCATGCGTGATCAACCTTTCTGGGTTGTAGTCATTCGCTGCGGAACTAGTTTGGCCGCCAGGGTGGACCCACACCATCACCGGAAGCTTGTTATTCGCTTTCCTCACCGGAACGAAGACATTCAAATACAAGCAATCCTCATTGAGGCTGGCGTATTGGCCGTTTTGCGGACACGGGGTTTTTGCCGGACCGGTAGCATCTAGGACTCCCGACCAGGATGCCGGAGGCTGCGGCGCCGCCCAACGCAGCTGTCCCACAGGGGGAGCTGCGTAAGGAATACCTCGGAAGATGAGAACATTGCCGTCATCCGAGACCTTGCCCCGGACTGAACCCGAGTTGGTTGACACAACCAGGTTCTGACCGTGGCCGCCGCCGCCCTGATTGCCCTGATTGCCCTGATTGCCCTGAGCGGTTTGTGCTAACGCAGGAGCTGAAGCGACCGCCGCGCTAGCGAGAGCAGTGACGGACAAAAGCATGAGTGTGGTGGACAGTCTTTGACATCGTTTCATTGACTCCTCCCGATGGTTGTTGGGTTTCTGCCAATTCCAGAAAAGCGAACGCGGGCCATCACGCCCGACCAAATCGTAAAGCTCGGATTCGGGGCGTGATAGTAAGTAACGGTTACATCCGCGGTAAGTAACGGTTACATCTGCGGTAAGTAAAGCGATGGAGTTTTTGGCTGCCGCTTCAGGTCGATGTAACGGTCCTGCTCCATATGCCGCTTCAGGTCTAGGTAACGGTCCTGCTCCATAGACTGCTATCGACGACGATGGCGGGAGCGGCAGGCGATTGCTGCCTCATGCTGCTGATCGCCGCGATCGAGCTCGGCGTCGATCTCGTCGTGGCATCGACATCCGTCTCCGTGCGGAAGGGGCGGTTGGCAGTCAGGTCAACCGCCCTTTATCTTTAGTCGCGCTTGCTGCCGCCCTTGCCGGTAGAGGTATTGTCACCTTGTCCATCTTCGCCCAGCCACGCCCCTCGCCCTTGCGCTGTGGCACTTGCCAAATCGTCACTCCAATCGCCCTTAGGGTCTTCAGCCGCACCTTCGGCGCATCTCAATTCAAGTACACCGGCAAGGGTGGCAGTAAGCGCGACTAGGACTATTCGTCCAAATCGGCCAGCCCTGCCAGCCCAGTCCCAGCAATCCCCGAGCGGAACCTTGGCGCCGCCGGTAGCGTTGTGCACCCAATGATGACGGCGTTTGGCATAATCGCGCTGATGATGTGGCCAGTGCTCATAGTGCAAGGCCTAATAGCGCTAAGGCGATCGGGGTATCTTCCGCCGACGCCGCGCCAGCGCAGCGAAGACACTTAACCAGCCTCACCACCAAGCGACGAATATGGCTCATCCTCTGGGCGTGGCGTCTTCGGCTTCGTGAGGCTCGTCCGAGAGATTGCTTTCGGCTTCACTGTCGTCAGGTCGTGCGTGCCCTAGCAACACCGGCAGCTTTGCAACGTTCACCGCGATGCGCCTTGCCTCATCGAGAGTCAAGCCATTAGCGGTTTGTGCATCGCGCGCGTCAGCATGACCATAGACGTAGGCAAGGTTCTGTCCATTCGCGTCCACGATTTTGAAACCGCCGCCGTCTAGCGCCTGAACGGTCCATGGTGGAGGGAAGCGCCGCATAGAGGTTCGACACGACTCGCTTTCGATGGATTTTGATACCAGCCAAGCTAAGACGCTTCCGATTCATCTTGGAGCGATTTTGTTTGTCGAGATTTGTCCTCTCTCCTGGAGTTCAACAGCACAAGCCGATAGTGCTTCTTCACCATTGCTATGAGAGGTTCATCGGCCTTATCGGAAACTGCCTGCTTGATAGCTTTCCGTGTAAGTGCCCTCAGTGGCGATAAATGTTCAACATGCCTCTCGTCTATCGTGTGCGAGGCGAGCATTCTTCGAAAAGGTCGCCTTCTTATGATGCCTCAGACTGTTCCTATGACGTAGAGTCGGATAATTCAGCCTTTGGCCAAGAATGTCTAAAATCGCTCAGCACTGTGAATCGCACCTCCATTGTCTGTGAAGCCCGCGCTTATCATTTGCTGACGCAGCCTTGCTGCCATGCGGAACATGCGAAGCAATGTCTGCGGATCGTATTTGCCGTGCTCTTTGCTCATGGGCTACCACGTCCCCGGCGTCTGTCTCGGCTGCATCAATCCCAACCCAAACTGGATCAAGGCACCATTGTTAGCGGCGTTGGCGTCAGCCACGAGTTGACGCCGCGTATCGAGGCCACATCAAGCAAGGGGGATGATCTCTGGGCGCCTCCCGCAAGGAACTCTGAGGAAGGCAGTTCCCGAGCAATCGAGGCCGATCTTGTCGGCACCATAAACAACCCCAGTGAGGGTGAGGGTGATAGCGAGGGCTAGCAGTCCGATCTTGGACAGGATGTTCCACTTGGAGTGATCTCGTCCGGCGTGAGACGTTCAACAGGATGGCCCACGCCGACTTCAAGGCCAAGCACAGGGGCCGTGCCCATCTGGAGAAGAAGATCAACTTCACCCTGATGGAAGGGGCGGCTCTGATGAAAGCCGCCAAGGACCTCGGCAAGCCTCGCTCATAGCTTCAGTTACCTACGGTTGTTACCTACACCCATGCATCCCTTTATAAACTGCCGATTTTTCCGAGTCACGGAGACGCGGGCGCGGTCTTGCTCTTGCCAGCATGGCGCCGGAGTGCCGCCGGCATGAGGAGATAGAGCGGCAGCAGCCCGACGGCGCATACCAGCCACACCTGCCACATGCCCCAGGCGAACGCGGCGATGACGGCAAACATCGTGAAACAAGCGGCGCCATAGGGTTGCGCCGCGAACGGCAACAGCAGAATGCGCAAGGCGACGGCGGCGCCTGCGATCGCCACCAGGATCACGCCAAAGACTCCGAGCTCGTACCAAGTTTGCAGGAACAGATTGTGCGCGTGCTGCCCTGTGGTGCGCCGGAAGACAAAACCCTTCGGTTGATCCGGCGGCGTCTCGGCCTTCGCCTTCATGGTCGGTGTCGAGTCGGCGCCGATGCCGAGCCAAGGCTTCTCCAACACGCGCTCGGCCGTGTACTCCCAGATGATGATCCTTGCCCGCGCCGATGTGGGCAGCCACTCCGCCTGATGCAGGTCGGCCTTGAAGGCAAGGAAGTCGAGCGGGATCACGAGCACGAAGCCGAGGCACCAGGCGAAGGCAAGCCCGCGCACCACGGCGCGAGGGAGGACCCAGGCGAGCAGCAGGATGAGCAACGAGGCGACCAGGCCGATCTGCGATGAGTCATGCTCCGAGATGGCGATCGGCACCCCCAAGGCAAGAATAAACAACACGGTGACCAACGCCCGGCGCGGGCTGAGCAGTGCGCGGAGCGCGAGCAGCCCAGGCCAGAATTGAAATGCCAGCATGGCCACATTCTGATTGAACTCAGACAGGTTCATCTTGGTGACCAGGCCATTACGGATGGTCACGTGCTTGGCACGCTCGGGCCTGAACGCCGATATCGTGTTCATCGTCCAGCGGGTCAGCGCTCCATCGGTGAGAAGCTCGGTAAGCACGAAGCCCGCAGCACAAAATGCGCCGGCGACGAAGGCGATCGTGGCGCGGCGGAGCTGTCCCTCATCGAGCCTGGGGATCGCCGCCGAGGCGGCAAACACCACGAGCGTCGTGGTGAAGAGGAGCGCGCCTTTGGCGAGCGCCTCCTCGGGGTCCGCCGCCCAGATTGCGCTCAAGGCCGCGTAGGCGGCGACCGCGATGAGGGCAATGAGCGCGGCGTTCGGCTGCAATAGCTCACGCCAGGGAAAGCCGCGGCGCAACGCCGCAATGATCAGCACGCCCGCGACAACCGGAAGCAGGAAGGGCGCGAGCCGAGGCGATGCCCCGGTAAGCAGCGGGGTGATGAAGAACAGGATGGGAATGAACGGGCCGCCGCGGAAGGTGCGTCGGTTATCACCGGCAGCGCTTGACGACATCCGAGCCTCGTTCCCCATTTCGGTTGCGAGCTTGTAGGCCAAGGGGTGCGACAACGCCAGCTTGCCGGCTGAGCCCGGTGGAACGGTGCCGGTCCAAACTGGCGCGGAGACTCGCGTTTTGGCGCCGAAAATGACATAAGCGGGCGCCGCTTCATCCTTCCTTTTTGCCGCTGCGACAGCGCGTACTCTGGCCCAGGGACCTGCGTGACCAAGCTTGTCTACATCGGAGGTTATGGTCACAGCGGCAGCACGCTACTCGAATATCTCCTGGCGGGAAGCCCTGAGGTCGTCGCCTGCGGCGAAGTGGTGAGCGTGCTGCGCGAGCGCGGGCGCAAGGCCAAATGCACCTGCAGGCGCAAAATCGAGGACTGTTCGGTCTGGGGGCCGCGGCTCGCCTCGCCCGAAACCCTCGATGGCATGACCCATGAAGACTTGGCGCTCACCTTGGTGGCGCAGGATCGCGGCGCGCACGCCATCCTGGTTGATTCCTCCAAGACCGCGTGGCGCTCGGCCGCCGCTCCCTTCCGTCTTGCCCGTGCGCTTGGTGACGACTTCCGGCTCGTGCATCTGGTGCGGGATCCGCGCGCCGTCTCCTGGTCGGCGGTGAAGAAATCCGGGCGGCGGGGCGGCCGCCCTCTGGTGGCGCTGCGCTCTACGTCCGCTGCGCTCGGCTGGTGGGTCGCAAACCTCGCTTGCGAACGGTTCGGCCGCGCTCATCCCGACCGCTATATGCGTCTTCGCTATGAGGATCTCGCGCGCTCG
>CAVTUX010000006.1:0-27514 GCA_963738045.1 uncultured Verrucomicrobiae bacterium
TACTCGTGGGATGAGATGTTTGAAAAGCTTGGGCAGCACGATGGGTTGTTCGTTCTCAAGAAACCATTTGATGCGGTCGAAGCGCTCCAGTTAGCCCACGGGCTGACAGAAAAATGGCGTCTCTTTCAGGCCTCGAAAAGAACGGTGACTGAGTTGGAAAAAGCAGTGGCCGAGCGCACCGTCGAACTGGCCAGTAAAAACGCCTTCTTAAGGCCCAGGTAGACTGCACTCTCGACGGCATATTGGTGGTCGATAGTCAGGGCAAGCAGATTTTAAAAAACGAGCGATTCAACACCCTCTGGAAGATCCCCCGCCACCTCGCCGAAGCTGTGGATGACTCAAAGACCCTTGAGTTTGTCACTAATCAGACAAAGAACCCAAGCAGTTTCGCGAGAAGGTGGCCTATCTTTACTCGCGGCCCGAGGAGATCAGCCGTGATGAAATTGACCTGATTGACGGAACGGTTCTCGATCGCTACTCGTCGCCCGTCCGGGGCGAGAACGGGGAACGCTACGGCCGAATTTGGACGTTTCGTGATATCACGAGGCAAAAGCAGTTCGAAGAAGAATTGCGTCATGCCCGGGAAGGAGCGGAGGCCGCCACCCGGGCCAAGAGTGACTTTCTCGCCAGCGTGAGCCACGAAGTCCGCACTCCCATGAACGGCCTCATAGGCATGTCGAACTTGCTGCTCGATTCAAACCTATCCGACGACCAACGCCATTATGCCGAAGCGATCTCCGGGAGTGGTGAAGCGTTGTTGTCGATCATCAATGACATCCTCGATTTTTCCAAGATTGAAGCAGGCAAACTTTCGTTTGAGACACTCAACTTCGATTTGTGTGAAGCGGTAGAGGGTTGCCTGGACCTGCTGGCTCAGCGCGCGCAGAGTAAGGGGCTGGAACTTGCGAGCCTGGTCGAGTCCAACGTGCCGGCGCAACTCCGGGGCGACCCCGGCCGTTTGCGTCAGGTGCTCACCAATTTGGTTGGCAATGCCATCAAGTTCACCGAGCGCGGCGAAGTCGTGGTAAAGGTCTCGCTGGAAAGCCGGACCGATGCGGATGTCCTGCTGCGTTTTGAGGTCAAGGACACCGGGATTGGAATCTCGGCCGAGGCGCAAAAGCGGCTCTTTCAGCCCTTCAGTCAGGCAGATGGCTCCACCACCCGGAAGTACGGCGGTACCGGCCTGGGCCTCGCCATCTCCAAGCAACTGGTCGAGCTGATGCAGGGCCAGATCGGAATCAACAGGTACTCCAGGTGAAGGCTCGGTCTTTTGGTTTACGGCCAGACTAGCCCGGCAGCCCGAAGGCACGCAGAGCCCCTCTGTTACTAAAGGTGACCTGTTTAATTTGCATGTCCTCATCGTGGACGACAACGAGACGAATCGGGAAATTCTGGAGCATCAAACACAGGCATGGAAGATGCGCAGCCATGCGGTAGTGAGTGCGACCGAGGCACTCGATGAGTTGCAGAGAGCCCATGCAGCGGGCGACCCGTACGAGCTCGCTCTGCTTGATCTTCACATGCCAGGAACGGATGGATTGGCACTAGCGAAAAGCGTCAGAGCGGAAAGCGCGCTGGCCGATATTCAACTCGTGCTTCTCTCGTCCATGGGAGGCAAGCTCAACGCGGAGGAACTGAAAGCCGCGGGCATTGACGATTGTCTGGCGAAACCGATCAAACAATCCCTCCTCTTTGATTGTCTGGCCACGCTGATCGGCGGCGCGGCCACCGGGCCGGCCCCGATAGCAAGAAAAGTTTCGCCCGTCCCGCCTTTGCCTGCCCCCGTGAACCACGAATTTCGCATCCTGCTGGCTGAGGATAACATTGTGAACCAGGAAGTTGCCCAGGGATTGCTGCGCAAGCTCGGTTATCGTGCCGACGCCGTAGCGGACGGCAATGAAGTATTGGAAGCGTTGCAACGCATTCGTTACGACGTCGTTTTGATGGACTGCCAGATGCCTGAGCTCGACGGCTATGACGCAACCCGTCGCATCCGGCAATTGGAGCAAGAGCGCACGGCGCCCTTTGACTGGAAGGCGCCTGTCTGCATCATCGCGATGACCGCGCACGCCATGCAAGGCGACCGGGAAAAATGTCTGGCGACCGGAATGAACGATTACCTGAGCAAACCGGTGCGCCTTAACGAGCTGAAAGCGGCGCTGGAGCGATGGAGCACAACTACGTCCACTCGACCCTCCACTACGCCAGCAGCCCCGACTCAACCCGAAAGACCTCCGCATTCGCCCGACAAATCCACGATCGCCGCCCGATTGCTCGACACCGATCACTTGCGCGATGTCACAGACAATGAGCCGGCCAGGATAAGGCGACTGATCGATCTTTATCTGACCCAGGCCGCTCCGATGCTGGATGAACTGGGAGCAGCCATCCAGAGCAATTCAAACCAGGAGGTCGCGCGCCTCGCCCACAAATTGGTTGGGTCCAGCATCTCGTGCGGGGTTGAGGCATTCACGCACCCACTGCGCGAACTGGAGCAACTTGGCCGCGGAGGCGATCTCTCCCAGGCAAACGCGTTATTCGACGATGTCCGTCACAAATTTCCGCAAGTGCGGAGGACCTTCGAGCAATTTCTAGAAACCGTCCCCGCGTCCGATCCATAAGCTATGAAAAGAATTTATTCTCCTACGAAACGCAAGAGGATCCTTATCGTGGGCGACGATCCGCTCGTGGCGAGCGTTTACCAGCACAAATTGGAGAAGGATCGATACGATGTAGAGATAGCTTGCGATATCAGACACGCCCTTAGAATGCTCGAGATGGAGCGCTTCGACCTCGTGATTCTCGATCTCTCGCTGTCCGAAATGAATGGGGTGGGTTTTCTCGACACCATTTATTCCCAGTCTCTCGCCCAGGAATCGCCGATCATCGTTCTTTCGAACGGTTACCCGCCCGCTTTGAGCCAGGTCGCCTCGCAGAGAGGTGCGATTCGACGTGTCAGGAAAAGTGATTGCACGCCGAATGAAATGTCGACGATCGTGCGGGAAGTGTTCGCCGCGGGCGCGCTCCCGGCCATCGTCACACCCAGTCTTGCAGCAGCCTCGACGACTGCAGTCACCCTGCCTGTTGCTGAAAGCAGCGGGATACGTTCAGCGGAGTCAGCGGGACTTGAGATAGAGTATCAAGCAAGTCTGGTCGCGGACTTTCACGCCCACGCACCGCAAAAACTCGGGAGACTGCGCGCGGGTCATCAACTTTTCAATCAGAGCCAGAAGGAAGACCTCCGTCTGGTTCAACTCTTGGAAATGCAACAGCAGGCTCGGTTGTTGGCGGCCGCCGCTGCCATCGCCGGCTTTCGTAAGATCGCGCAACTAGCGGGCGCCTTGGAAGCGCTTCTCTTTCAACTGCACGGCAAGCCGGCGAGCATCACGCCTTCGGCCATCCGGACGGTCGCGCAATCCGTAGACTTACTGGACAGCCTATGCAACCTCGCTACTGGCCCGGACTCGGAAATATCGATTTCGCCAGCGATTCTGGTCGTGGACGACGAGGTCATTTCACGCGAGACGATTTGTTCTGCGATTGAAAGAACCGGCTTTGCCACCGTAAGCCTGGACGATCCGATGAAAGCTGAGGAACTCCTGAAGCAAACCCGTTTCGATCTGATCTTTCTGGACATCGAGATGCCGGGACAAAGCGGATTGGATCTTTGCGCCAGCATCCGGACGATGGCCACGAATCGCGCCACGCCGGTGGTCTTTGTCACGGGCCATTCTGATTTCGATAGCTGGGCACAATCGAGCTTGCGTGGTGGCAACGATTTCATCACCAAACCTTTCCTTCCTGGTGAATTGGCGGTTAAGGCGTTGATCTGGCTGTTCAAAGAGACACTGCCCTTGCTTCCGGCGACCGACCTCACTGACGCGAAAGGGCAAAGTCATCCCGCGCTGGTTATTTCCTAGAGCGATGAACCAAGCCAATCCCGAGTTGATAAAATTCACGCCGACGTGGGGTTCTGCTCCGAAAGCGCAGAGCGAACCGGTGCAGGCTTCGGCAGAAGGTGATGGCCGCGCAATCGCAATCATTATCGCCGAAGATGATCCGGTTTCACGCGACCTGCTCTCGACCCTCGTCAGCAAATGGGGTTTTCGCAGCGTCGTTACGCAGGACGGACATGAGGCGATGGCAGCGATTCGGGCCGAGCCAGGTCCGGTCTTGGCGATTCTCGACTGGATGATGCCCGGGATGGATGGCTTGGAAGTCTGCCGTCGCGTTCGCCAGATGGGCAAGCTGGCGCACATCATCTTGCTCACGGCGCGTGGAGCCAAGGAAAATCTGGTCCAGGGTCTTGAAAGCGGTGCGGATGATTATCTGGTGAAGCCGTTCGACAAGAGCGAATTGCTTGCGCGCATTCACGCCGGCCTCCGCGTCATCCATTTGCAAGACGCGCTCTCTGATCGAGTCAGACAGTTGGAAGCAGCTTTGCTCGAAGTAAAAGAATTGCGCAGCCGGCTCGTAATGCCCCTGTAGTCTTCTGCGACCCGCTTCCGACGACGGGCCGGATTGGCGCGGGTGTCCAGTTCTGGGCGACGCAGAATGGAGCCGGACAAAATCACCCCATCCAAGTCATGCCGCAGCGCCTTCGGCACCGGGTCGTTTCAACCACTCGGGAGCGGATAAGATTCGCGGCACTGTAAGGTTCCATTGCCGATCCACCTCCAGTGGCCGAGGCGCCTCGGTAGTTTACGCAAACGAAAATACGCATTCGCAAGCGCGAGCCGTGCACGGGCACTGCTTTAGGTAACCCTGTGAGGGAGAAAAAATTTGTGGCAAGGATCGAGGCCTTCGGACCAGAGAAGGCCTTTTGGCTCGGAGCGGTCATCTGCGTAGCTCTGTTGGTTGTGGTTACCGCAGTGTCTGGGGGCCCGGTGCCGTCGACCGCAAGGCGAATCGATCGGGAGGCAACCTCGGCAGGGACGCTGATTTTCGGGACTCGCGAACAGACTGCCATGAGCAACGGAAGCAGCTCAGATTACCCCCTTAACCACCCTGAAACGCGAGACGCACTCACGTTTCGTTCGTATTCCAGGTTCGATTCTGTTTCGGAATTTAGTCAGCGATTACCTAATGATTCGCCTGCCGCGCGCGCGCTTAATCCGGGAATTGCTGACCCGTCATTCGGGCCGACGAAGATGCCGCCAATCAACGAGCCCATCGTTTCGAGGGCGGGCGCTCCCGGCCTTGCACCGATGCAGATTGCTTTGGACCCCGTGAACGCATTCACCGTCCCAGAATGGGCTCCTCCCAATGCGGGGACTTGGTTTGCGACTGCGCTGGCGGCAGGCCTCATCGTGTGGTCTCTGCGGCGTCGTTTCACCTGGATCTTCCAGCGACCGTGAGAATGAGGTTCGGGGACAAGCAAACGCTCAGCCCCGAAATAAAGAGCTCAAGGATTCGGTCAACCTACCGACCAGGGAGAGAAAAATGCCGGCGGAGGGGATCGAACCCACACACCCTTGCGAGTACCAGATTTTGAGTCTGGCGCGTCTGCCAGTTCCGCCACGCCGGCTTTTCGAGCGGGTCAGAAGCTACGGAGAACGTCGAGGGCTTGCAAGCCGCGCGGTGGCCCGAGAATTTCGCGCAGGATAATCGCCTGCCGAATGCTCCTCCGGGAACGGAGCATTGCGCCTAACGACGTGACAGGAGCAGGCCGGCGGGCCAGAGGTTTTTGCATCACTGGCACGGGAACCGGCGGAGGAATGACAACCTCTTCGCGCTGCACAACGACTTCCGGGACTGGTTCGGTCGGAAGCGGCGGAGGCAAAATCTCGGGCGGCGCCGTGACGATGGGGGGCAATGGCTGGACCCAACTGCGTTTCACTTTGGGTTTCTCTGCCGCCCGCGGCGCGGGGGTAACGACACGGCGCCGTTGCACCGGAGGGGGCGGGGGCGTGCCCTGCGGCATGCCGAGGGCTTCGAGAAAACGCCGCACCCGTTCCTCTTCGCTCTCCGGTGGCGATCGGCGCGCCGCCCTTTCGTTAGGCGGAGGGGGCTCCGGTTTTTCTCCGTCGCCCGAGCCGTGGCTGGTGAGCCATTTGAAGACGAGCGCCAGCCCGGCGAGGACGAGGAAGATGAGGGTGTCGTTCACGCCGGAAGCTGAGAGTTGTTAGTTGAGAGTTGAGAGGCTCGCAGCATTCCGTCAGGCGCCTTCGGTTGTCGGTTTTTCCGCGGCGCCGATCGATTCGCGCATCGTGGTGTCGGCCTGGACGTTTTTCATTCGGACGTAATCCATGATCCCGAGGTTGCCCGAGCGGAAGGCATCGGCCATCGCCTGGGGCACGAGCGATTCGGCTTCCACGACCTTGGCTCGCATCTCCTGGGTGCGGGCGCGCATTTCCTGCTCGACGGCGACGGCCGCAGCGCGGCGCACTTCGGCCTTCGCCTGGGCGACGCGCTTGTCCGCATCGGCCTGCTCGGTTTGCAGTTTGGCGCCGATGTTGTCGCCGATATCGACGTCGGCGATGTCGATCGAGAGAATCTCAAAAGCCGTCCCGCTATCGAGTCCTTTCTGAAGCACGAGCTTGGAAATGCGGTCGGGATTTTCGAGCACGTCCTTATAGGTGTCGGCCGAGCCGATCGAGGTCACGATCCCCTCGCCCACCCGCGCGATAATCGTCTCCTCGGTCGCGCCGCCGACGAAGCGATCGAGATGCGAACGCACCGTAACGCGCGCTTTCACTTTCACCCCGATGCCGTCCTTGGCCACGCCGTCGATCGTAGTCCGGCCCATCGCCGCGCTCGGGACGTCGATGATTTTTGGATTGATGCTGGTGCGGACGGCTTCGAGCACGGTTTTGCCGGTGCCTTTGGTCGCGAGATCGATTGCGCAGGCGCGATTGAAATCGAGCGAGATGCCGGATTTATCGGCCGCGATCAACGCGAGGATGACGTGCGCGACGTCGCCGCCGGCGAGGTAATGCGCTTCGAGCGGATCGCTCGGGATGTCGAGTCCGGCCTTCACCGCAGTGATGCGATTGTCGACGATCAAACCGACCGGCACCTTGCGGAGGCGCATGGCGACCATCTTGCCGATCCCGACGGGCGCGTTCGCGACCCGCGCCCGGAGCCAGAGGCCAAAGAAATTGAAGAGCACGACCGCGAGGACGAGGGCGATGACGCCCAGCACCGCGACGAAGAGGAAATAAAGAGATTCCATGCCGAGAAGTTACGAAGGCGGGAGAGGCGCGGAAAGCGCTATTTGCGCTGCGTTTTTTGCCTGGGAAACAACCGTCAGGAAAATCCGAGCACCGGGTGCGGGACGTAGGGTTCCTCGAGCGCTCCGATCTCGTTAGGCTCGAGTTTCACTTCCAGCGCCGCGACGGCGTCGTCGAGATGATGCGGTTTGGTCGCGCCGACGATCGGGGCGGTGACGGCACTCTTGTGCAGCATCCAGGCGAGCGCGAGCTGCGCGGGCGGGACGTTTTTCGCGGCCGCCATCTGGTTCACGCGCTCGACCACCGTGCGATCGGAGTCTTCGGTTTGCTGGTAAAGTTTCTGGCCGTATTCATCGCCCGCGGCGCGTCCGCCACCCGCGTCACCCCAGGGACGGGCGAGCCGGCCACGCGCGAGCGGGCTCCACGGGATCACGCCGAGCCCCTCCGCTTCGCACAAGGGCAATATCTCCCGCTCTTCTTCGCGGTAGAGCAGGTTGTAATGCGGCTGCATCGAGACGAAGCGCGTCCAGCCGTGGCGGTCGGCGAGGTAGAGCGACTGGCAAAGTTGCCAGGCCCACATCGACGAAGCGCCGAGGTAGCGCGCCTTGCCCGCCTTCACGACATCGTGCAGCGCTTCGAGCGTTTCCTCGATCGGCGTCTCGTAATCCCAGCGGTGAATTTGATACAGATCGACGTAATCCATCCCGAGCCGCTGCAGGCTGTCGTCGATCGCCGTCATGATCGCTTTGCGCGAGAGGCCACCGGTGTTGGGCGCCTCGCGCCAGGGAAAGAAAACCTTGGTCGCCACGACCAGCTCATCGCGCCGCCCCATCTCGCGCAAAGCGCGACCCACGATCTCTTCGCTCGTCCCGGCGGAATAGAAATTCGCGGTGTCGAAGAAATTAATCCCGAGCTCGAGGGCGCGGGCGATGAACGGGCGGCTCTGCTCTTCGTCGAGCGACCAGGGATGGCTGCCGCGATCCGGGACGCCGTAGGTCATGCAACCGAGGCAGAGACGCGAGACTTTGAGGCCGGATTTTCCGAGTCGGGTGTATTCCATCGAGAAATATACACGAGTAACGCACGCGCCCCCTTGTCCTGTCATCCCGAGCCGCGCAGACGGCGAGGGACCTCACAATTGGAACCCGCGCTTCCAAGCGAAGAAAACGCGGACTCCAAAGTGAGGTCCCTCGCCGCGCTGCGCCGGCTCGGGATGACAAAGCGCGGGGTGACGCGGAACCGCTCCGCATTAGATTGCTTCTGCCCATGAAATATTTTTCTCTGCTCGATCTCTCGCCCATCATCGAAGGGGGCGATGCGGCACTCGCCTTCCGCAACACGCTCGATCTCGCGCAGCACGCCGAGGGATGGGGTTACCACCGCTTTTGGCTGGCGGAACATCACAACCTTCCCGGGATCGCCAGCGCCGCCACCTCGGTCGTGATCGGCCATGTCGCCGGCGGGACGAAGCACATCCGCGTCGGCGCGGGCGGGATCATGTTGCCTAACCATTCCCCGCTCGTCATCGCGGAACAGTTTGGGACGCTCGACGCGCTTTATCCGGGCCGGATTGATCTCGGGCTCGGCCGCGCGCCGGGGAGCGATCAACTCACGGCGCGCGCCCTGCGCCGCAATCTCGGGAGCAGCGGCGACACCTTTCCGCAGGACGTGCTCGAACTACAATCCTACTTCGCGCCCGCCGAGCCCGACCAGGCGTTGCAGGCCGTCCCGGGGGCGGGCGCGAACATTTCTCTCTATTTGTTAGGCTCGAGCGATTTCAGTGCGCGGCTCGCGGCTGAGCTCGGTTTGCCCTTCGCCTTCGCCTCGCATTTCGCGCCGGAATATCTGGAGGTCGCGCTCGCCCTTTATCGCCGCAATTTCAAACCATCCGCCGCCCTCGCCGAGCCACATGCCATGATCGGCGCCGGCATCTTCGCCGCCGAAACGGACGCGGAAGCGCAACGTCTCTTCACGTCCGCGCAGCTCCAGTTCCTCAAGATGGTGCGCGGCCGGCCGGGCAAACTCCCGCCGCCGGTCGAGACCATGGAAGGGCTCTGGAGCGCGCCGGAAGCGGCCGCCGTGCTGCAACGGACGCGCTATTCTGCGGTGGGCTCGCCGGAAACGATAAAGCGCCGTCTGCAAGAGATGCTCGAGAAAACCGCGGCGGACGAAATCATCGCCACCGCCCAAATCTACGATCACGCCGCGCGCCTGCGTTCGTTTGAGATCGCCGCCGGCGTTCTGCGCGGGCTCGTCAGGCAGGAATCGTTAGTCGAAGCATCCTCCTCGGCCTAACGATCCGGTCTAATCCTCCGAATGGAGAAAGTAGCCGCCCGCGTTCTTGTCGCTCTCGAGTTTGAGTAGACCGCGCTTCTGCGCTTCGAGGAGCAGATCGCTGAAAGTGCGAAAGCCGTAGGCGCGCTCGTTGAAGCCCGGGTGCTGACGCTTGATCGCCTGTTTCACGCGCGAGCCGTGGACCGCATAGTCTTCACCACGCTCGGCGCGCAAGGCATCGAGCGTGTTGGTCAGGAGATCGAGCGCTTCGTCGATCGGCGGTCCCTGATTCTTTTCCGGGGCGCTCTTCGCGGGCGTCCGGGCCGAAGCGGCGCCTGGTCGCTTCCGCGCCGGCTCAGCTCGCACCAGGTCGTCGTAGTAAATGAACTCGTCGCAGTTCGTGATGAAAAGATCGGAGGTGGACTGTTTCACCCCGACGCCGATGACGGTCTTGTCGTTCTCGCGCAGCTTGCTCACGAGCGGCGAGAAATCCGAGTCGCCGCTGATGATGGCGAACGTGTCGACGTGACTTTTCGTGTAACAAAGGTCGAGCGCGTCGACCACCATCCGGATGTCGGCGGAATTTTTGCCCGACTGCCGGACGTGCGGGATTTCGATCATCTCGAAGGCGGCTTCGTGCAGGCCGCGCTTGAACGACTTGTAGCGTTCGAAATCGCAATAGGCCTTCTTCACCACGATGTGGCCCTTGAGGAGCAGACGCTCGAGCACCTTGCGCACGTCGAAGGACGGAAACTGCGCGTCGTGCGCCCCGAGGGCGATGTTTTCCAAATCGAGAAAGACGGCCATCGTGGCATCGGCATCCTGGGCGCTCATTGTTTAGACGATGTAAGCGCGATCGGGCTCGCGAAACAGGAAAAAATTAATAGGTTAAGGGAATGAGGACGCTGCTGCTGGTCGCCTTGTTATTCCTGCCGGCCTGCCATCGATCAAAAGAGGCCGCTGAACCGGCCACCCCTTCCGTGCAACAACAGCGGGCGGAGCGCGCCGCTGAAGTGCCGGAGTCGATGCAACGCCATTGGACCTTTCTCAACCGCATCCGCCAGGACGACGCTTATAACAGCGCGATCCATCGCACGATGTTGAACGATCAAAATCAGCTCAGCGTTGTGCTCTACTCGCGCGTCGCGCTGGACACGGTGCCTGACCTGATGCGCAAAGTTATGACCGAGATGGGGCAGGAATTTCCGCAGGAGGATGTCGACCTCGTCGTCTATAAGGTCGCGGTCCCGCCGCAAAAGATCGGCACCGCGCATGTCGACGGCAAAACCGGCGAAGTAAGCTACACCCCGATGTAGACGTTTCGCTGTGCGCCGTAACGGATGCGAAGCAACGGCCGGGCTTTCCAACGCGGGGGCAGGCGTGATTCGCAGAATGATCCCGCGAGCGTGAACCACTCTCGCGCCTCCCACAGGGAGGCGTCCACAACCCTACTCCACGCCCCAGATCATGGCGACGGAAGTCGTTAGGCTGCCGCCCATGTTGAAGGTGAGGAATTTTTTCGCGCCCTTGATCTGGTGCGCGCCTGATTGTTCGGTCAGTTGCTGATAAGCGTCGACCACCTGTCGCACGCCGGTCGCGCCCACCGGATGGCCATCGCCGATCAAGCCGCCGCCGGCGTTGACCGGGATCTCGAAGTCGATCTTGCCGCTGACATGTTCGCCCCGCACCTGCGGGAGCGCGGTTGCGCCGCTCTTCGCCAGCTCCGCGCCCTTGCCCGGCTCGGCCAGACCGAGGATTTCGTAGGCGACGATTTCGGTGATCGAGAAACAATCGTGCACTTCCACGCCGTGCATGTCGCGCGGCTTGAGGTTGGCCATTCCGAAGGCGTTGCTCGCAGCCTTGCGCGCCGTGCTGAAAGTGGGCGCGTCCTTTTTCTCTAGCGCGAGATAATCGGTCGTGAGCCCATAGCCGAGCAGTCGGGGCAGCTTCGACTTATCGATCCCATGTTTGTCGAGGTATTTGCCCGAGACGAGAACGACCGCCGCGGCGCCATCCGTAATCTGCGAGCAATCGGTCAGGCGCAGCGGCTCAGCCACGCTCGGATTATTTTCCGAGACCTGCTGCGCATCGCTGAAAGTGAGCGTCGAATCGCGCATCTGCGCGAGCGGGTTGAGGCGCGCGTGCGCGTAGTTTTTGAAGGCAACCGCAGCGAGCGCGTCCGGACTGGCGCCATATTTATCGATGTAAATCTGCGCGATGCGCCCGAACAATTTCGGGAACATGAAGTCGCCATATTCCGGCCGCTCGACGTCGAAATCCGCCGCCGCTCCGAGGACGTCGCCGCCGTCGCGCGACGACATCGTCTTCTGCTGTTCCGCGCCGACGACGAGGACCGCATCGTGAAATCCGCCCATGATCCATTGCGCGCCGAGCAGGACGGAGAGCGCGCCGGACGCGCAGGCCGCTTCGGTGTGCATCGTCGGGATGCCGTGCAGTTTCGGGTCAATCTCGGGAATGAAGGCGCCGAGATGGAGCTGCTTGGTGAACTGGCCGGCATTGAAATTTCCCACCGCCGCCGCCTCGATTTCGCCCGGATCGATCTTGGCATCGTCGATCGCTTTGCGGCCCGCTTCCTTAATCACGTCGCGGAGTGCTTTGCCTTCTTTTTTGAGGTTTCTCTTAAAATCGGTTCGGCCTGCGCCGAGGATGTAAACTGGTTCGTTCATAGCGGCGCGAAGTTAAGCCACGGATGGCGCGCTGTCATCCCGGCAAGAGCGCCACCCCGTCTCGATCAAACGCCGGGGCATTCCTTCTAACCTTTCCCCAGTTCCAACCCCCGGTCGCGAATAGGACAACGCTCACCAAAAGGTCACCCGTTATTCGCTTTCGCGGCTCGCGGATTTTTGCTAACGATGTCAATTTATGCTCTGCGGAGGTCAGCGTCAGATCACATTTCTTTTGGCCTTCGCCGCGGCGCTTGCTGCCGTGCCAAGCAGTAAGGTGGCGGCGGACAGAGAGCGTGAATCCATTGGATACGTCTTTGATTCGACGGGCGATTGGGTGCAGGACGGCGCCCGGTTCGCTCACAAGAGCGGTGATCCGGTTTACGCAGGTGCGGTCATCACCCTGGACACCGCTGGCAAGCAGGCGCCACCGAAAACCGCCGGGATAGTCATCATCCTCTTTAATGGCAAACGAGAAGAACGTTCGTTCGAGCAGCCAGCGAATTTTGCGACGCCGATCGTGTTGCCCAGATCATTGGGGAAACAGAAGTCGCGCACCGAACGTTTGCTGCGCGCGATGGGTGGCCTTTTTTCAGCACACTCTGAGAAGTATCTAATCACGACGGTGCGCGGCTCAGGTTCGCTGCGACTGAATGAAGTAGTTCTGAAACTCGACGCCGGCAAGATCGACCTCGCCCCGGTTTTCACAGAAGCGCCACCCGGCAGGTATCTCGTGCGTCTGCATTTTGTCGGAGCGGAAGCATCCAGCGCAGGGAACGCAATGCCCCAGTCTTTGGCATTCGATTGGAAACCCGATAGCAAACGGCGCGTGGCGATTCCAGGATTGCAGCCCGGACTTTGGCGGATCAGTCTGCTGCAGCCCGAAGACGAACGGCCGCGGGGAGTCGATGCGTGGGCTCTAATTTGCGCGCCGGGCAGGTACGAAAAGGTGGCCGGTTCGTTTGATCAAGTGGTGGCGCTGTCCAAAAAATGGGGCGAGAAAGTCGACTCTGGCGAGGTGCACAGTTTTCTGCGTGCGGCGCTCGATGTCCTCGCGCAGCAATCGGATAAATGAGCACGCCCCATTCGGGCCAGAAGGCGCGCCGCAACGTTCGATCGAAAAAAGGGGCGCTGGTGCAAAAAAGAAATTTGTGGGCGCATTTGAGGTCCGCGACTTGGCTGATTCTCGGAGTCACGGTCGCGACGTTCTTCCTGCATCACTTCGGCTGGCTCAATCCGCTCGAGACGACTTCACTAGATTTTCTCGTGCGGCTGCGCGAGCCGGTGAAGCCGAAATACGTCTGGCTCGTTGCCATCACTGATCAGGATTACGCGGACCCGAGACTTTTTAAGAAGACCAGTCCACTTGATCCCCAGCGTTTACGTGAGCTGATTTCGGCGGTGGCGATGTTGAAGCCGCGCGTAATCGGCGTCGATGTGGATACGACCGATTCTAAAAAGATGTTCGACCGGAAACAGGGGTTCCGATAGTTTGGGGGCAGCGCGTAACGTCGGCTGAAGACGTCGCTGAGCGGGCAATGCTTCCGGTCTTGGCAAATGAACAGCCCCAGCCGCCGGCGAGTGAACGTGGCATTTCTGCTATGCCCGCTGATCCGGACGGAGCGGTGCGGCGCTACGAACGCAAAATTCCCGTCGCTGAGGGCTGAAGTCGATTCTTTGCCGTGGGCGGTAACAAAAGCGTTTTGCCGAACAATTGTGGGGGACGAGAGTGCCGCATCGGGTCTCAAAGTGCGATGCCAGAAGATCCTCGATTCCGAGCGGATGAAGAAATATCAGCGCCCGCTGCTCTTGACTTTTTCCGAACCACCACATACCGAGGTGCATATTCTGTCGGCCTCTGAAGTTTTGCACACGGCAGCCGACGATGGCTGGAAAAATAATCCCACGTTTCGCGACGGAATCGTAATGCTAGGGGGCACGTTCGCGCTCTCGGGTGACGTATCCTACAAGACGCCGCTAGGCACCAGAGCGGGTGTCCAGTTGTTTTCCGATGCAATCGAAACCGAGTTGCAGGGCCGCCCAATCACGACCGTAAACGAGGTGCTGATGGTGATCTTTGAATTAATTGGGGGATATCTCCTGACGGCGTGGCACTTCTTTTCGAAAGGATGGAGTGCCATAACGCTGCGAATAATGGCGGTACCGCTGCTGGCAATGGCATCAAGCTTTTTCGCATTCTCGTCGTTGGCGTACTGGGCGAATTTCATCCCCGTGCTCACTGGCGTGCTGATTCACGAGCTTTACGAGCACTTCAAACACCACCGTGAACTGGTCCGAGAGCTGCGCCACCTGAAGGCCAAGAGACGTCGACCGAGAAAGGGCCGAGCCTAAGGGCGACCTTGAGAGCTCATGATAAACGGCCCGGCGAGTCTGACCGCGACTTCCAGCCCGCGCTCCTTGCGCAGTCTTACCAGCCAATCGCGTTGAACGTCGGCCAAGGCTTGCGGAGCGTTCTTGCTCTTTTCCGCGGCCTCGTAGAAATCAACCATAATCTGGACGGTCGTCTTGTCGCCGATCGGCCACAACGTCATCAACAGATTCTGCGCACCGGCCTGAATGAATCCGCGTCGCAGTCCCATTACTCCTTCCCCGGCACGTGCTTCGCCTGAACCGGTGTCGCAAGCCGACAGAACTACCAGCCACGTTCCATCCAGCTTGAGTCCGCCTACCTCCTCAGCGGTCAGTATGCCATCGTTCTCTGTCGGAGGAATATCGCCGCGACTCCACGCCCGGAAAGTTTTCTGTGCCCCGGCCAGCGCAAGTCCGCTTCGGTGCATCGGATTGAGGAGCATTCGGGGCGGCACAGGGTTGAAGAGATGAAGTGGATCCGCTTCTTTGCCTATCTCGGTCTCGGGCAAGAAAAAGCCGTGAGTGGCAAGGTGAAGGATATAGGGAGAATTGACCTGCCGGAGTTCCCCTTCCGTGGCATCAGAACCAAGAAAGACTTCGACTTTTCTGTTCGAGCTTTTCGCGAGCGTTTCCACCGCAGCGGCCTCTGCCGCCGTACCCGGCAGCGGATGGAGCGAGAGGGTTTGCAGGTCTCGGATCTCCATTGAACGCAATGTGACCGCGTCAATTCCGACCGACGTCGAGCTGGGATTCGGGATATTTCCTTCAAAGTCCGGATTTGCAAAAATAACCGTCGCTGCGTCGCCACCGGATTTCGTGTCTCTGAGCAAATCGCGTCCACTCGCCAAATAACGAAACGAATATTGTTCTGCGAGAAATTTGTCCTCCGTACCTACGAGCGTGGCGAAGGAGACAAAATTCAGTTCGCCATCTGGACTGACAGCGATTGTCGTGACTCCGCCTGGAAGAACCTTTTCAATCGGCGCCCAAACTTGCTCATGCAAGGCGCGCAGCACACCCATCAGAGTCCGTTCGTCCCCTTCGCCGCGAGGTACATTGTTGATACAATCTGACGCTTCTTTCGATTTCGGTGGCGGTGCCGAGACGAATCCATTTTGGCTCGCTGCTGGAGGCAATTACAACAGCGCCGTAACGCCACTCCCATCTATTCCTGCCGCGATAATCATTAAATCGAAGCAGTTCTACCAAAGCAAAGTCCGACGGAAGTGCCGCTTGCACTTGTTTGACCGTAACGCTCAGGGCACGGCGCGTTTTTCCTACTCCATCAACCTGGCGCGCGAGCTTGCCCTCCAGCTTTTCGAGTCGCCGCGAAAGCTCTTCCTTCTCAGTATCGCGCCGCTCCTTCGCGTCTCTCGAAGGGTCTTTCGGTAACTCGAGTGAGACCTGCAGAAGACGTTGTTTGATGCCAGTTATCTCAGCGATGACTTTTCGGAACTCAGCGTCAGTGCTGGCTTGCGCAACAGCGCGATCTTCAAGCAAAGAATCAAGCACGATGCCCTTGAAGCGGAGGACAATCTGCGCGAGCAAATCAGGCATATTTAGCCTGGCAGGGAGCGAGTAAGGATTGGCGGCTTGCTGGAAAGCCAGTCGCTGACGCTCGGATGTAAATGACAAGACATTCTCGGCGGCGCGCCCATCGGCTTGAGCCACGTGCGAGACCAGCTCTGCAGCCTTCGGGGCCTTGTCGTCGTCGAGATAGCAATATGCCAGATTCCTCCGAGCGGTAGCGGTCCAGACGTGGTCGGGGCCGAGCGCCTTTTCGGTAATTCGAATCGCGCGATAATAGAAAGACTGAGCCCGTTTATAGTCCCCTCGTTGATTGTAAAGCCATGCCAAATTATTGACGATTACAGCAGTCTCGGGATGATCGACCCCAAGTGCCAGTTCGTTGATTTTCAGCGCGCGTTGATAAAGAGGTTCGGCTTGTGAATAAGCGCCGACATCTCGGTAAACCTCCGCGAGATTATTCAGGGCGAGGGCGACACGGGGATGCGAGGGCCCGAAAGCCTTTTCGTAAATTCTTACCGCCCGCTGAAAAAGAGATTCAGCTCTGCCATAATCACCGAGAATATTGCAAAGGCCTCCTAGATTACTAAGGGAGGTGGCCGTATCGGGGCTGTCTTCGCCAAGAACCTCTTCGCGAATTTGCAAAGCTTGCTCATAGAGCGGCTGAGCATCGCTGTAGTCGCCGATCTTATTGTAGAGCGCGGCCAAATTATTAAGGCATTGCGCTGTGTTTGGATGTTTGCGCCCAGAGGTCTTCTCGGAAATCGTTAATGCTCTCTGAAACACCGCTTCCGCCTTGGCAGCATCACCTGTCTGCTCATAAAGCCTTCCAAGACCGCTTAGGAACAGCGCGATCCGAGGGTGATCAGGACCATGTGCTTTTTCATCAATTTCCAACGCGCGCAGGTACAGCGGCTCCGCTTTAGTGTAGTCCCCAGTGTCTGAGTACAGCCCGGCGAGCTGATTACAAACCGTCGCCACGTCCGGGTGTTCGGAACCGAGTGTTTTTTCGCAAATGGCTAGGGTCCTTCTGAAAATCGCTTCGGCTTTTCCATACCTGCCTTCGGCGACATAAACGGATGCCAGATTGGTTAGAGCGGCGGAAGCTTCGCACGCATTGAGGGTTGGATTCTTCTCATCGATTTTCGCGGCGCGCTCGTAAAATGGCTCAGCTTTCGTGTAGGCACCCATGTGTCGATAGAGTTCCGCCAAATCGTTGAGAGTGGCGGCCGTGTGCGTGTTGTCCGCCCCTAATTTCTTTTCGAAGATTTCCAACGCTTTCTTAAAGAGCGGCTCAGCCTGGGCATATTCACCTGCTGCATCATGCAGCTTAGCCAATCTCACAAGAATCACGGCACAGGCCGGGTGCTGGTCTCCCATAAGCTTTTTACACTGGCCCAAAAGCTTGGCGGCTAGTGGCGCGGCTTCAGAATATCGGCCAACTCGCTCAAGCCGGTCGACCTGCAAACCGAGCGCCGCAGCATCCGGGTCGGGCGACGGCGACGATGTGCCGGCGAAAGTCACGACGCCGAGAAGCACCACGAATCCCACCGCGGCTGACACAAATATCTCACGTCCGAACATGAGAGCTTTGTCGTACACACCGGGAGCATTTACGACTGTTTTCGTCAGAAATTCAGGTCCCGGTCAATCTGCAATTGCGGCCTTCGATCAACACCCGAAGCCTTTCGTTGATTCGTTGTGGACGCTCGCGACCAGCTAGAACTTGAATGATTCCGGCGTCCGCCATCGCCAGCGCGGAGACCGCATTGGTGTCGCGGATCATTTCCGATCGTTGGGGTCGATCGTCCGGAAGCCTGGCGCATTGATGATCGCATCGACCTCGCGCGCCGCCTTTTTCAACGCCGGTGTCAGCTGCCCGAGCGCCACGAGCCAGCCGACTGCTTTCTGGCCGCGCGTCGCGCGGCCCAGCTTGTCGTGCAAAGCTTCCGTCACGAATTGCTTCAAGGTCTGGCCCCTCTGGGCAGCGGTGGCCTTGGCCTTGCGGAAAAGCGGCTCGGGAATCTCCAGCGTGGTTTTCACGAGCACGAGTCGACCATATTTATGGGGCCGGGCAATTCCCGCGGCCTCCGACATTATCCGGCTTTGAAATTTGGCTGGGATCGTGGAAATAGCCGCATGGCTCGACTGCACGAATATCAGGGGAAAGGAAATTCTCGCCGCCAATGGATTCAAGATTCCGCGCGGCCGGCCGGCCAACACTCCCGATGAAGCCGTAGCCGCGGCCAAAGAACTCGGCGGCGAAGTCGTGATCAAGATCCAGGCCTGGACCACCGGTCGCGCCGGCATTGGCGGCGTCGCCTTTGCGAAGAAACCGGAGGAAGCGCGCGCCCATGCCGAGCGGATGCTGGCCATGAAAGTGGGCCAGTTCCCGGTCGAGACGGTGCTCGTGGAAGAGAAGATCGCGATCGAGCGGGAGTTTTTTCTTTCCTTCGCGATCGATGACGCGACCCGCGCGCCCATCATCATTTTCTCGCCCGGCGGCGGAACGGGAATCCAAGAACGCGCGGCGTCGACCCGACGCATCGCCTGCGATGTAACCGCTGGTCCGCTCGATTCGGACGTGAAGGAGGCCGCAGGCTCGTGCGGGCTTTCGGCCGAGCAGGCCGGGCAGCTCGGCCATTCGATCCGCAAATTGTTTGCCGCCGCGCGCAGCGAAACGAGGCGTCGACCGGGTTGGTCTTGAACCCGGAAACGAAAGTGGTCGCGCTGCCGTTGCCGCCGCCCTCGCCACCGGACGAGTCCGCCGCGGCGGACATGGCGCGATAATGCTTGAGCAAAATCTTCGCGTCATCCTGTTGGCTGCCGCCCAGTGCGCAGCCGATGGAATCGAACCAGAACAATTTCGCCGCTTGAATTGCCTCCGGCGACAGGTCCTCGTATTTCAGGGCGCAGGCCCATTCCGCGATGGTGTAAGAGAGCAGGCGCCGGATAACTAATTTATGAAGGCTGTCCAACTCGTGCAGATCGGCCAACCGCTGGAAGATGCAGAGATTGCTCTTCCAAAGATCGGGGCGTCCGAGGTTCTGGTCCGGGTCGCCGCGTGCGGGATTTGCCATTCCGACGCGCACTATCGCGCCGGCATTTCGGCGATCGATCGTTTGCCGTTGACCCTCGGGCACGAAGTCGCGGGGCGGGTGGAAGCAGTCGGCGAAGAAGTCGATCCACATCTCAGCCGAAGACCGCGTCTATGTGCACTATCTGGTAAGCTGCGGCTCGCTGCGTTTTCTGCCTCCGCGGTCACGAGCAATTCTGCGTCGAAGGGCAAATGATCGGAAAGCATCGCGACGGCGGCTACGCCGAGTTCATCAAAGTGCCCGGTCGAAACGTGTTATGCTGCTTCCAGATGAGATTCCCTTCGAGCACGGCGCGATCATGATGTGTTCCTCGGCAACGGCCCTTCATGCCTTGAACAAAGCCCGTCTGAAAAGTGGCGATTCCGTAGCAATTTTCGGCTTCGGCGGATTGGGATTTTCTGCCCTCCAACTAGCCAGAGCCTTCGGCTGCCGAGAGATCTACGTCGTCGATATCAACCCTGCCAAACTCGCCTCCAGTCGCGGCCTTGGGAGGCATCGCGATCGATGCGACCGCGGGCGATCCCGTTCGAGCAGATTCGAGAAGCGACCGGCGGAAAAGGAGTCGACGTCTCGATCGAACTGGTTGGCTCTGCCATTACGATGGGGCAGGCAGTCCGGTGCCTGGGGATTTTCGGCCGCGCTGCACTCGTTGGCCTGACCGCGGAGTCAATGTCCGTTCTTCCCTACACCGAGCTCATCAACAAGGAAGCGGAGATCATCGGGGTTTCCGATCATCTGGCGGCGGAACTGCCATCGCTGATGGAATTCGCGCGCAGCGGGAAACTCCGTTTTCCGCCGGAAACGCTGCGCACGGTCGGTCTTGACGCCGCGCAGATCAACGCAGCGCTGGATGCGGTTGAGAAATCCACCGATCACATCAGAACAGTGATCGCCCCAGTGCCGTAAACCACCGCAAATTGGGATTGCCCGCGCCCAGACGGGCGAGGCATCATCTTCCCTCAATGTCGGTTCGTTAAACCCAATACCTGAAAGGTCATTATGAAAATCAATCAGCCCACAAGAAAATCAGCGGTCGCCCTCATGGTCGTCGGTTGCCTCGCCCTCTTCACGGCGAGCCCGGCCCACGCCCAGAAGGCCATGACCAAAGAGCAGACCGCCATCGCCAAGGCTCTGCGCAAACTGGACGCCGAATGGTCGGCCGCGGCCTCCGCCAAGAACGTCGAGAAGACGATCTCGTATTACGCGGACGACGCTGTCGTGCTCCCGCCCAACGCGCCGGCCGCGAAGACCAAGGAGGCGATTCCGCGCGCTGGAAAAAGACATCTCGACATGATCAGCGGAAGCTGGAAAGCGACCCGGGTGGAAGTCGCGAAGTCGGGCGACATGGCCTGGGTGAGCGGCACCTTCACTGGGTCTCGAAAGACGCCAGCGGCAAGAAGGTGACGGATCACGGCAAATATCTCGAGGTCTTCCAGAAGCAGGCCGACGGGAGCTGGAAGTGCACCGCCGATTGCTGGAATTCCGATCTTTCCGCCACGCCGTAGCGTCGCCATTTCACCCGCCGGGCGGCGGGAGTCAATGACTACGCCTAACGAGCATGAGTGATTTCGCTGAGCTTACCACTTTCGCGAATCGCTACGCAGAGGCGTGGTGCAGCCAGAATCCCGAGAGTGTGGCGGCGTTCTTCGCCGAGAACGGATCGCTCCGCGTGAATGACGCAGCGCCTGCGATCGGACGCGCGGCAATCGCGGAAACCGCGCGAGGATTCATGCGCGCTTTCCCGGACATGATCGTGACGTTCGACAAGCTTGAGCGGCAAGGAGAGCGAACGCGTTTCACTGGACGTTAACCGGAACCAACACGGGACCGGGCGGCCCGGGAAAAAAGGTGCGCATCAGCGGCTATGAACTTTGGACGATCGACCAGAACGGATTGATCGCGGAGTCGAAAGGCCACTTCGATCATGCGGAATATGAACGCCAGCTCGAGCACGGGGCGGACGAGCCATGACAGCGGCATGAACCTCGCAGACCTCGCTAATCTCGGACAGGTCGTGGGAGCGATCGGCGTCATCATCACACTCGTTTACCTCGCTCTTCAAATTCGGGGCAGCACGAAGGTCGCGAGCGCTCAGGCGCGTCATTCTCTCTCCGAGTTCATCCTGCGCGTTTCCATTTTTCGAGCCGAGCACGCCGATCGATTTGCCAAGCTTGAAAGCGGCGTGGAACTCACCGCGGGAGATCGTTACTTCCAATACTGGAGTCATGTCCAACTCCTCCTGCACGCCGAGACCTATTTTCATCATCACGAACTGGGACTCATGCCCGACACCCACTGGCGCGGGTATGCGCGCTACATGTCGGGCTACGTCGGATCGCCGGGATTCCGAGAAGTCTGGGACGATATTGGCCCCAGCTTCTCGGAAGATTTTGCCCGCTGGCTCAATGGGCTGATCGCCAGCCACTCGAGCGCCTGACCTACGCGGTCGCGTGATCGGCGACGGCCTGCGCCACTTCGAGCTATCGGCGCTGTGCTCGCGCCTTGGCCAGCGCCAAAATCGACAGCAACGCGGGCCACTCCAGTATTTCAACAGTCTCCTAGACTTGGGCAGATAGTTCCCCTAGTAGATTGCTCGTGCAGCGACGCGATCAAATCTAGATGCAAAGGCGAGCGGCGATCATCACGGCTCTCCGAACACCTGTCGGCCGGCACGCGGGCGCATTGGCGTCGGTTCGCCCCGACGATCTTGCCGCCCACGTCATCAAGGCCGTCGTGGCGCGATCCGGCATCGACCCCGCCTTGATCGAGGATGTCTACTTCGGCGCCACCAACCAGGCCGGCGAGGACAACCGCAACGTCGCGCGCATGGCCGCGCTGCTGGCGGGCCTCCCCGCGTCCGTGCCGGGTTCGACGGTGAATCGCCTCTGTGCGTCGGGGCTGGAAGCCGTCAACATCGCGGCGCGCATGATCGAGGCGAGTCACGGCGATGTGTTCATCGCGGGCGGCGTCGAGTCGATGAGCCGTGCACCTTATGTGCTCAGCAAGGCGGAATCCGCGTTCGACCGGTCGCAGCAGATCTTCGACACTTCGATCGGCTGGCGCCTGGTCAATCCTCGCATGGCGGCGCTGCATCACCCCTTCTCCATGGGCGAGACCGCCGAGAATGTCGCCCGCAAGCACAAGATCAGCCGGGCGGATCAGGATCAGTTCGCGCTGCAGAGCCAGCAACGGTGGTCGGCGGCGCACCAACGCGGGCTGTTCGCCGAGGAGATCGTGCCCGTCGAGATTCCGCAGCGCAAGGGCGCTCCGACCCTCGTCAGCGTGGACGAGCACCCGAGGCCGGACACGACGCTGGAGAAACTCGCCAAGCTGAAACCCGCATTCTCCAAAGACGACCAAGGCACGGTGACCGCGGGCAATTCGTCGGGTATCAACGACGGCGCGGCGGCATTGCTGATCGTTGAAGCCGGGCTGGCCAAATCGCTGGGTCTTCAGCCGATCGCCTTCATCGGTCCGAGCGCCGCGGCCGGCGTCGATCCCGCGTTCATGGGGCTCGGACCCGTGCCCGCGATTCGCAAGGCGCTTCTGCGCGCGAAACTGACGCTCGACCGCATCGACCTGTTCGAGTTGAACGAGGCGTTCGCCGCGCAGGCCCTCGCCTGCCAGCGCGAGCTGGGCATCGACAACGCAAAATTGAACGTCAACGGCGGCGCGATTGCGATCGGTCACCCGCTTGGTTGCAGCGGCGCCCGCCTGGCCACGACGCTGATCCACCAGATGGCTCGCACCGGCGCCTCGCGCGGCATCGCGTCGCTCTGCGTCGGGGTAGGACAAGGCTTGGCGACGGTCTTCGAACGGGAGTGAGTTTGGAAGTGGGCCTGACGGTCAGATCGTTCGAGCGCCCGCGACGGCGACGCTAGCTCCACGCTCAGACTGCTCGCGCCTCGGTGCGACCTTAGCGGTCTTTGTCGGCCCTGCGACAACGACCGCTGGCGCGCATATTCTGCAGTAATCCCTCCGTCCGCACACGAGGACACTCAGGTGATCGGCGCGTCGCATCCGTGTGAATATTTGCGAATGCTGATATTGACACTGTCCTCGACGCGATGCGTCGCCACGGCTGAAGAATGGCATAGCCTCGCGACATCAGGCTTGCAGATGCGCACTTTCGCTGACCCTCGACGACGAACCGCTAGTGCAACTTGCCTACGACTCCGGCGCACGGCGCATCATCACACACAACCGAGCGCGACCTCGCGCCCGCACGCTCCCTCGGCATCGAAGTGTTGCCTCCGCGCGCGTTTTCAGCCGATGCTCGTTACGTCATGACGCTCCACGTCAAGCTTCCCGAATCACTGGCCGCGCAAGCGCGCGAGCTTGCCGAGCGCGAGCACACGACAGTAGATGCTCTGATTGCCTCCTCGCTTGTCGCGACACTCGACCACTCGCCACATCGGCCTGCAATTTCCGAGCGCGCTGCTCGGGTCGATTGGGCGAGAGTGGACGCCATCCTCGCGCGTGTAGCCGAGGTCCCGCCCGAGGCAGGTGATGAGCGGTGAAGCTCGCGACACCGCTCAAGACCTCAATTTCCGATTCGGCACCGCGAATGGTCATCCCTCCGAACGTCAGCTTCCATCAGTGGGAGGCGCATTCGAGTGGAATTTGCATGACGGACTCGTCCTCGGGCATCGACAACGCAAAATTGAACAGTCGACGGCGGCGCGATTGCGATCGGTCACCCGCTTGGTTGCAGCGGCGCCCGCCTGGCCACGACGCTGATCCACCAGATGGCTCGCACCGGCGCCTCGCGCGGCATCGCGTCGCTCTGCGTCGGGGTCGGACAAGGCTTGGCGACGGTCTTCGAACGGGAGTGAGCTTGGAAATGGGCCTGACGGTCAGATCGTTTGTAGCCGAGCAGGAAGATTGCGGCCCACGGTGAAAAAAGCTAGAATCGAGTGCGATGAGCGTCGAACAAATCAAGTCCGCGATCGCAGAGTTGTCCCTGGAGGAACGGGCTGAGCTAGCGGCGTGGTTTCACGGCTGGTGCTGACGACGAATGGGACGCGCAGAATGAAAGCCGACATCGCTTCTGGCAAGCTCGACCAGATTCGTGCGCGCAAGTGGATCGAAGAATGTCCACGCTGGGCGGCTGCGACGAAACGCCGTGATTTCGACGGACAGAAGCGCGCTTCTGCGCGTCTCTTTGAATCGTACCCGCGGATGCGCAGGCGCTCGCCCGCGAGAAGTATCGGCTCGAGCGGCGATCCTTTCTACCGATCGATGATGTTTAAGCCGCTCGGAAGAAACGTCTGGTCCGTTCGCATTGGCGAAGCGACTACTGCGCGCTTGGCAAACGCCAGGCGACTTGATCGTCTGGTATTTGGATCGGAGGCTTGAAGGAGGACAACAACTTCCGCTTGACGAGCGTTCGCCGCGCAGGCCCTCGCCTGCCAGCGCGAGCTGGGCATCGACAACGCAAAATTGAACGTCAACGGCGGCGCGATTGCGATCGGTCACCCGCTTGGTTGCAGCGGCGCCCGCCTGGCCACGACGCTGATCCACCAGATGGCTCGCACCGGCGCCTCGCGCGGCATCGCGTCGCTCTGCGTCGGGGTAGGACAAGGCTTGGCGACGGTCTTCGAACGGGAGTGAGTTTGGAAGTGGGCCTGACGGTCAGATCGTTCGAGCGCTGAAGACCGTCTATCTCCCGGCAGCAGATTTCTCCTCGCGGATGATCTTCGCCAGCGCTCGCAGTGACCCATTTACCGCTTTGGCGCTCGGGAAGGCGCGGGCGACGTCGGGTTCCAGCACGACAACGTTGGTTCCTTGCGCATAACGCCCAGCGTATTTGCCACGCGTACCGTCCGCGAAATCGTATTCCGGCTGGAGTGTCGGGATCGATTTGCTTACCTGGTTTTTTCATACGTCCGTCGTTCGCGCCTGCTCGCATAGCGCGCAGGACTCGCTTTGGAGCTTTAAACCGTCGTTTCGTGAGGTTCGTTTTCAGAACGTGACGCTGAGGCACGAATCAGTGCATTTGCAGCCGCAAAGTTTCGGCGATCTTGCGCCCGATCGCGATGCGCCGCGGCCCGGTCACCTTTCCGCGCCGCTCTTCGAACTCCGCTTTCGGCAGCAGATAAATCACATCGCAACGAACCGCTGTTTTCCAGTCGAGTCCATCTGCGCCATTCAGGATAACCTCGTTCTTTTTTGCATCGCGATTGACCTTCGCTGACGTGCAGATCAGAGCGTTCACATACTCGAGATCACTATTTAGACACCGTTCATCATTGGAGATGATAACGGCGGGATGCGGCTTCTCCTCCTCGAACGGGAAGAGATAAATCTCCCACTGCCTCACTTCACGAGCTTCCGCGCCGAGCGAGCGGCGAGCTTGTTCGATTCCTTCGCCTCTTGCTTCCCGTAGCAATCCTCAAAATATCCGTGCGGACGCATAGGAACCGGCTCGGGAATTTCGAGCTTCGTTAGAACGAGAAGCTTTGATTTGCGGACGATCACGATCTGCTCGCCTTCGAGGCGCGCGGTCGGCGATTTCCCCGAGCCGTTGCTTCGCTTCGCTGATCGACACCGTTGCAGGCATGTCTGTTTTTAGTCCATTCACAGACTAAAACAAGTCTTTTGTTCGGGCCTCCAAGGGAACGGACTGTGGAGATCTCGACTCCTGCACATGGGCGCGGCGACGCACGCGGCGCACGGCGCATTCCGCACAACAGCGCGACCTCGCGCCCGCACGCTCCCTCGGCATCGAAGTGTTGCCTCCGCGGCGTTTTCAGCCATGCTCGTTACGTCATGTCGCTCCACGAACAAGCTTCCCGGTCACTGGCCGCGCAAGCGCGCGAGCAGCCGAGCGCGAGCACATGACAGCTGATGCTCTGATTGCCTACTCGCTTGTCGCGACACTCGACCACTCGCCACATCGGCCTGCAATTTCCGAGCGCTGCCCGGGTCGAGGACGAGAGTGGACGCCATCCTCGCGCTCGTAGCAGAGGTCCCGCCTGGGCGATGAGCGGTGAAGCTTGCGACACCCCGCGATTCGCAAGGCACTGCTGCGCGCGAAACTGACGCTCGACCGCATCGACCTGTTCGAGTTGAACGAGGCGTTCGCCGCGCAGGCCCTCGCCTGCCAGCGCGAGCTGGGCATCGACAACGCAAAATTGAACGTCAACGGCGGCGCGATTGCGATCGGTCACCCGCTTGGTTGCAGCGGCGCCCGCCTGGCCACGACGCTGATCCACCAGATGGCTCGCACCGGCGCCTCGCGCGGCATCGCGTCGCTCTGCGTCGGGGTAGGACAAGGCTTGGCGACGGTCTTCGAACGGGAGTGAGTTTGGAAGTGGGCCTGACTGTCAGATCGTTCGAGCGCCCGCTTGGCTATTTCTTTTCTTATCAACCTTGTCGGACCGGGCCATTCGAGGTATTCTGCGAGTCATGCAAGCGACAGCGATAGTGGAAGGAAAGGTCGTCCGCTTCAAGCTGTCTCCGGCGCTCGCTCGCGCGCATCGTGAGAACATTGGCAAACGGATGACCGAACGAAAAGCGATCGCGTTCGTGGAAGCCAAGCGGCGCGCGCGCACCTTGCGCCGTGCGCAACCCTATCTTGAGAGTCGTTCTTGATACGTGCGTGCTCAAGCTGGCCACGTTCCCGGCCGAGAACAACGCCTCAGCGCTTATCTTTGAGCTTGCACGGGCCGGCTTGATCGAACCGTGGGCCAGCCCCGCGATTTTTGAGGAATATGCGCACGTCCTCGAAGATCGGCCGGATTTCGTTGCCGAAGTTGTGGAGAGTTGTCGGCTTTGCCATCCGCTGACCGAACTGCGCATCATTCGTCACGAGCCGGACAACCGGTTCTTGGAATGCGCCTTCGCGGCGGACGCGGCCTACGTCATTACGGTCAACACTGCTGCGGGACATTTCGATCGGAAACAATTTCAAAGCGTGCGCATAGCCACGCCCGGTGAATTTCTGAATCTTCGCTCGGTCGCGCTCCTCGTGGGCGCGCTCGGCGATCGCTGAGAAGTTTCATGCGAATCGGCGATGGCTCGCACCGGCGCCTCGCGCGGCATCGCGTCGCTCTGCGTCGGGGTAGGACAAGGCTCGGCGACGGTCTTCGAGCGGGAGTGAGTTTGGAAGTGGGCCTGACGGTCAGATCGTTCGAGCGCTGAAGACCGTCTATCTGCCGGCAGCAGATTTCTGCTCGCGGATGATCTTCGCCAGCGCTCGTAGTGACCCATTTACCGCTTTGGCGCTCGGGAAGGCGCGGGCGACGTCGGGTTCCAGCACGACAACGTTGGTTCCTTGCGCATAACGCCGAGCGTATTTGCCAGGCGTACCGTCGGCGAAATCGTATTCCGGCTGGATGTCGGGATCGATTTGCTTACCTGGTTTTTTCATACGTCCGTCGTTCGC
>CAVTUX010000007.1:0-18914 GCA_963738045.1 uncultured Verrucomicrobiae bacterium
AACTTCGAATCGACCGGTTCTCCAGACTCGCCCGCTCATGGCTGGGCGGCGGCTTTCGGCATGACCCCGATCTTTTGCGCGAAGGCGATGAAGCGCGGGTCGTCCTTGTAGGCGCGCAGGAAAGGATCGAAAGCAATCCGTCACACCCGCGTCGTGCGTGGTCCAGGCGTGCTCCAGCCACTCGAACATCTTCTCCGGCTCCTTGCGCAGGGCATAGACTTCGGCGATCTGGCTGCCGGCGTCGTCCGCGTCTTCGTCGATCAGTTTTTTCAGCTCCGCGTCGGCCTCGGCCCGGTCGCCGTTGGCAAAGTGGGCCAGCGCCAGGGCATAGGTGCGCCAGAACGGATCGGTTTCCTGTTTCGCCAATTCCACCGCGGCGCCGGGTTGGCCGCGCAGAATCTGAATGATCGCCAGCTGCGCGTAGTTCTGGGCGGACTGCGGCTGCAGCGCGATGGCCTTGCGCACCGCCGCCTCGGCCTCGTCGTAGCGGCCGAGCGCGATGAGATAGATCGCGAGGTTGAAGTGGGCTGCGCTGCGTAACGGATCGAGCACAATCGCCCGTTGCGTGAGCGCAACGGCTTCGTCGAGCCGGCCAAGTCTGGACAGCAGGCTGGCGAGATTCGCCGTCACGCTCGGATCCTGCGGCGCGAGCTCCAGGGCGCGGCGGAATTCCGCTTCGGCGCCGGCGAAATTGAAATCGAGATCGCTGCAGGATCCTGCCTTGGGCCAATGCGCTTCGGCGAGATTCGGGTCCAGATTCGAGCGCGCGCTCCGCCGCGGCCCGGGCTTTTGCGATCGCCTCTTGTCTTTCTTTCGTCGCAATACTGCCGGTGTAGTTGCTGGCCAGAGTCTCCGCCGCGATCGAGAGCTTCGCATAGGCCAGCGCGTAACGCGGGTCGAGCCGGATCGCCTCCTCGTAGTAGCCGATCGCTTTGCGGGTATCCTCCGCGGTGCGGCGCTCGCAGTAGAAATTTCCCTGCAAGAGGGCGTTGTAGGCCTCGACATTCTGGTTCGAAGGCGTGGCCGCGGTGGCCAACTGCGCGGTCTGCCCGTTGTTGCCGAGCAGCGCGACCTTGAGCTGCTTCGCCACCGCGCCGGCAATCTCCGATTGCACCGCGAAGATGTCCTTCAGTTCCCGGTCGTAGGTTTCCGACCAGACATTGGCGCCATCGGCCGATTTGACCAGCGCCACCGCGATGCGCACCCGATCGGCCGATTTCCGCACGCTGCCTTCGAGCAGATAATAGACGCCGAGTTTTTCGCCGATCGTCTTGCTGTCCTCCGTCTTGCCTTTGAACTGAAACGACGAGGTGCGCCCGATGACCTTGAGGTCGCTGCAAACGCGAGAGCGAGGAGATGAATTCTTCCGACATGCCGTCGGAGAAATACTCGTTCGCCGGGTCGCCGGTGGAATTGACCAGCGGCAGGACGGCGATCGATTTTTCGGGAATGGCGGCGCCTTCGTCGCTGGTCGATGGAGAAGAATAATATCCCGCCCCGGCCGCGAGGAGCGACACCGCGAGCAGCGACTCAAGCCACGGCATTGCTGCGCGCTTGCCGTGCCGGCTTTTCGGCCGCCGGCTTTGCCGCGGCAGTCTGCTGAAATTTCTGCGGCGAGCGCGGCGTTGCCCAGTGGCTCGGCATAGAGATTGACCAAATGGAGCCGGACGCCGTGCTTGACCTCGCATTCGCCGAGGTCGTGCAGGCGCGGCGCCCATTGCCGGTATTGCACCAGATCATCGGCCACGTGTTGCGAGAGAAGGATGTGCCCGGCGTCGCCGCAATCCATCACCCGCTGCGCCATGTTGATGCCGGCCCCGGCGATGTTGGTGCGCCCGCTCACATCGGTCACTTCGCTCACCGGCCCGCTGTGAATGCCCATCCGCACCGGAATTTCCGGATGCTTCCGCAGCGCTTCGGCGATCTCCAGCGCGCAGCGGGCCGGTTCTTCCGCGCTGTGGTGGAAGACCAGCGCCATCCCATCGCCGGTCGGCAGCCTAACGAGTTGTTCGTCGGTCGATTCGCGCACCTGCGCCGTCGCGAGCACGATCTCGGTGAGCTGGTGCAGGCGCTCCTTCTGTTCCTCGATCAGCAGCTTCGAGTAACCGACGATGTCGATGAACAGGACATGCCCGATCTCCAGCCGGAGATTGGGCTCGGATTCGGGGGCCATGGCCAACTTCCGGCGAGCGCTTCAGCCAGAGATCGGGTCAGCTTCGGGGCGGCGGCGCGCTGCTGTGCGTCCTCGGTCACGAGCGGGATGCCGAGTTGAGTTGCCAGAGCGAGGAACCGAGCGTCATAAGCCGTCGTGCGATAACGGAGCGCGGCTTCCAAGGCCGCTTCGTGGCTCACAGAAAAGAAATAAGGTTGGGAAACGCGGTGGCTCGGTTGAGGCAGTCATGCGCCGTGGCGGCGGTGATGTAGCGCAACCGCTGATATGTGCCAGATATCGCTAAATTCAATCAGCGCCAAAGGTTCGGTTCGGCAGACGGCATCGCGCGCAAATAACTGCGCGACCGCTTCGCTCGCGCACTCCGCAGGTAAAGCGGCGCGATCGATATTGGTATCGACCAGGAGCATTGCAAAGGGTCGCGATGAGTGGCGAGGCGGAGCAATCGCCGCTTCGATGTCTTTAGTGGTGGGTGTGAACCCGCCGCGCAGCTTGACCGGTTCGGACTTTGCCCGGCCGGTTTTGCCAGCGGCCATCCTTTGCGCAGAAACTCCGCGATCGCGTCCTTGAGTTTCTTATGTTCATGGACAGCGCGAATCTTGACCTCACGCATGAGATCGTCCGGCAAATCAAGAGTGGTTTCATCGCCCAGATGTCCAGAAAACGGGTTTTCTGTCAATCGCGCGGTCAGGTCAAACCGCGGCGGACGGCCGACGCGATCACGAGCGCGATTGGAAATCCAATCCACGATCACAAACACGACCAGCCTAATGGCCCACTTGGGATATCGAAGAAGGGAAAGACCTGCGTCGCGACCTGCATGATCAGCCAGCCACCAGCGACCGCGACCTTGTAGACATTGCGCCGCTTTAGCTCAGCGAGAAGTTGCGCGGGTTCATGGGGCCGGCTGGACCGGAGTCGCGGGGGCGGGGCCGACCGACTTCATTATCGCCTGGAAACGTTGATCGCTGCGAATTGGATCGAAAGCCGGGGCCCATAGCAGCTGGTTAGTGGCAAATATTACTCCTTCCTCATGGGGACTTGCCGCCCATTGCTCCAGACTCTCAAGGGCCTTTTCGTTCGCTCCCAGCATGCTATACCAAAAAGCATCCGTAAGTTGAAGCAGCTCGTACTGCCCGACCTTACCCTCACGCACCAATTCTAATGCGCTTGCTCGTTGGGATGGATCGGCCACGGCGCGCACGAGCGCGGCAATTATCTCCGGATCCTCGTTCACCTGGGCAGCAGCCGTTCGCGCCTGCTTCTCGGCCTCGGGATAATTTCCCGTGTAGAGAAGAAGATACGCCAGAACGCGCATAAGTGTAATTCGGGTTCCTGGTGACAACCAATTTCAGTTCCGCCATGCCTTCGTCGTAACGATGCAGATAGCCCAGGGTTGCGCCGAGTTGGTAGCGAGGATTTGGCGCGAGGGGATCGAGTGCCACCGCCGCTCGCTCCTGTTTAACGGATTCCTCGAGCTGACCCATGCGCGAGAGCATTTGAGCATACTGATTGAGCGTTTCAGCCGAACCGGGATTGCGTTCCAGCGCCGTCCGATACTCTTTCGTCGCGCCGGCAAAATCGCGCCGGTCGCGCAGGACATTGGCCAGTGCGGCATGCGCTTCGGCCAGTTGCGGATCGATGCTTAGGCTCGACGTGCCGCCTTCTCGGCCTCGGCAAGGGACGCGTTCCAGGTGCCCAGCTTGTACCACGGGAATAATTCGTATGCCTGGCCGAGACCAGCCCAGGCGGCGGCGTAATCTGGATCAAGCGCGATCGCTTCCTGGAAAGAGTTTACTGCATCGCTCAGCGCTGACCCGCGCTCCGTGATTCGCGCCAGACCCTTGAGGTAAGATTCATGCGCTTTGGGATTAGTCGTCGCGGTCTTGACCAACGGTTGCTCCCGACCATTGCCCAGCGCTACCTGCATTTGCCCGGCGATGGCCTTCGAGATTTCATCCTCGATCGCAAAGATGCTGGTCAGCTTGCGGTCATATTTCTCGGACCATCGATGATAGCCGCTACGGGCATCGATTAACTGCGCGGTAATGCGGACTTCGTCGCCCGCGCGTTGCACGCTGCCTTCCAGGACGTAGGCAACACCCAGCGTCTCACCAACCTGCCGCAGATCAACGTTCTTGCCTTTAAACTGGAACGCCGACGTTCGCGCGACCACTTTCAAGTCGGAAATCTGGGCCAGCGCATTCAGGATTTCCTCGGTAATGCCATCGCTAAAATCATCGTTGCCCGCTTTCCCGCTCATGTTGACGAAGGGCAAGACCGCGATCGATTTTGCCGGCAACTCGCCAGAAGACGCACTGCTGCTGGTGCGCACCGTGAAGCGGCCGAGAAAGAACAGACCGAGCGAAATCCCGCCGGCAATGACGACAACAAAAATCCAGGCGCGCTTTGCTGGTCGGTGGTCCGACGGTGTGCGATCGGCATCTTCGGTTCGTTTCAGTCCCTCCGGCGTCAATTCATATGCCCATGCGATCACGAGGGCAATGGGGAATCCGATCACGATCGCGAGCACGACGAGGCGGACGGCCCAGTTCGGAATATCGAAAACAGGAAAAATCTGCGATGCGCCCTCGGCCAACGCCCAGCCGGTGACGGCATACGCGATCGCCACCTTGTAAACGTTGCGCCGTTTCAGCTCAGCGAAAAACGAAGGCCCTTTGCTCATGGCTTGACCTGCGCCTGTGCCTGTGCCGCTTCTCCATCGGCGATCAGTTTCTGGAAACGCGGATCTTTGCGCAGCGGATCCCAGACGGGTCGATCCGCAAGGTTGCGACCGAGACCGTCTCCCCACCCGAGGAGGAGAGGAGTTCCTCGAGATGGTCGATCGCGGCCTGGGTTTCGCCGACCTGCGCCTCGGCTCGAGCCAGCCGCTCGAGATGGAACGCCCCGACGATGACATCACGCGACATCGGCAGGAGTTCAACGGCAGCGCGGCCCGCTTTCAACGCCGCCTCCTTTTGCCCGAGCCCGGCATAGATCAGTCCCAGATAGCTCTGCGCATCGGCGACCTGCTGGCCTTTGTCGAGCAAGCCTTGCAATTGCTTTTCCGCCTCGAGAAACGCAGAACGGGCCGCGCTGGCATCGCCCTTCAGCGCCAACGCCTCGCCCCGCAGCAGGCTGAGTGGCGCGACGCTGTGCTCCCAACGAGTCATAAGCCAGTCCGGCGAATGCGCGATCGCCGCCAAGGCGGCGTCCGGCTGGCGCTGGGTCATCGCCAGTTTGTAGCGAAGAAGCGAGACGGAACCCTGCGGATCGGTGTCCGCGGGAATTTTATCCAGGATGCGCGCGGCCCCTGCCATGTCACCGCTGTACATGGTGCTGGCGGCGCGTTGTTCCTGCGCCTCGATGTCGTCCGGAAAAATCGCCAACGAGCGCGCATAAGCCGCTTCGGCCGCCGCGTAACGGCGGAGGGCGGTGTAGGAATTGGCGACTTCGCGCGGCAGGGCTGATTCGCGCGGATCGAGCACCATCGCCTGCTGCAATTCCGGAACTCCACGGTCAAAGGATGCCTTGCCGACGATGCACATAGCCGATCCCGGCGAGGACCTCGGCGTCGTTAGGCAGGGCCGCGCGCGCGATGCCGAATTCGCGCAACGCCGCCGCATAGTCGCGATGGCACCAGTAGTGGACATAGCCCATCGCGAGATGCGCTTCGGGCAAGTCCGGCTGCAAGGCCAGGGCCTGCTCGGCGTTCGCGCGCGCGTCGTCCACCACCGCGCTGCTGTTGTCCACGCCGTACCAGTGCAGGTAGCTCTGGAGATAGGACAAGCGAGCATAGGCCAGCGCAAAATCAGGATCGGCCGCAACCGCCCGCCGGTACATTTCTGTGGCCGCCTTACCGTCTGCCACCGGATCCTTGGATGCGCTGTAATGGAGCTGATTAAAGAGATACTGGCCTTTGAGAAAGAAGTCGTAGGCGGCGGGGTTATTCGTCGGCACCTTCGCGATCCGCGCCGACTCCGCCGGCAGCAGCCTGGCCTTAAGGGCATCGGCGACAGCCTGCGCCACTTCGCTTTCGACCGAAAAGATGTTCTTGATCTCGCGATCGTAGGTCTCGTCCCAGAGATGCGAGTCACTCTCCGCCTCGATCAACTGGACGTTGACTCGCATGGTGCCGGCGGCTCTTTGCACGCTTCCTTCGAGGACGTTGGCGACGCCGAGTTCTTTGGGCGATTTCGCGCAAGTTATCCGGCTTGCTCGCATAGCGCATGGTCGAGGTGCGCGAAATGACCTTGAGCGCGCTGATCTTGGCCAGTCGCGTAAGGATCTCATCCTGGATGCCATCGACGAAATAAGCGTTATCCGGATCGCGGCTCAGGTTCTCGAAAGGCAGGACCGCGATCGATTTCTCTGGGATCGCCACGGCGGCGGAGTCAGTTGTCGGTAACGATCGGCTCTCGAGAAGTGCCGGAGAACCGCCAGAGGAATCCGCCGCCAATCGCCAGCAGGAGCGCCAGAATCAGCAGTTCGGTCCCGGTCACACGCTGCGCGCCGCGTTCCCCGTGATACCAGGCCAGGACGAGAGTGACGAAGAGGCCGACGCTGAGCGCGATGATGACGAAGCGCATGTTTGTTCGGGCCAGTCAAACCGCTGCGCGACGATATCGATGCCCTGAAGGAGCGCGAACGCCGCTGCGACATAGGCCACCGTCCATTGCACGAGCTTGCGCTCTTTCAGGCGTTGCAGGAATTCGGTCATAGCGCGGCGCTCTTCTGGCTGGCCGCCGCCGATTTCAGCAGCTCCTGGAATCGCGGGTCCTGGCGCAGCGGGTCCCATGTCGGATCCAGTTTGAGTTCGCCATAAGTGATACCGCCGGGAGTTTTGACGGAGCTGGCGAGTTGTTCCAGGGCGAGATCCCTTTCGCCCACCCAGAGATAGATGAGAGCGAGGTTAGTGACGTAGATCGGTCCTTCCCAGGAATCCTTGGAAATGGGCAGTAACTCACAAGCCCGCTTGCCTTCGGTGATCGCGTCGGCTTTGCGACCGAGGCCGGCATCGATCATCCCGAGCAGGCTCCAGGCCGGCGCATAATCCGGTTGTTCCTGCACCGTCTTAGCCGCGATCGTCCGGGCCGCAGTAAATGCGCGCTCGGCTTCCTTCGCGTCGCCGAAGGTTCGGGCGACCAGCCCGACAAACCAATCTCGCGGCATGAGAAAGTTTGTGTTTTCAAAGATGGAACCTTCCGCCGGTATGTAAGTGAGTGCTTTCGCCGCCGCCACGGGATCACGCTTCGCCAGCGCGTAAATCACGAAACTCTGCGACGCATTGGCGGTCGCTTCCGCTCCCTCCTTTTCAAAAACGTCCAACTGGGTGCGCAAAGGCTCAAGGTCGCCTCGCTCGAAATACGGGGTCATGGCGAGTTGCATTCGGGCAAAGTAGTCTTTGGGACTTAATTCAATCGCTCTCTGCAGGAGCCTGGTTGCCTCGGCCGCATGGCCCACACCTCCCAGGGTAAAGGCGGCTTCCTCGAGGATAAGAAAATTGCGCGGATCAAGCTCGACTGCCCGATTCATGTTCCTGATCGCATCGTCCCAACGCGACTGTCTTCGATCGATCACGCCGAGATAGAGATAAAGTCTCGAGGAGTTAGGCAGACTTTTCCGGGCCAGCTCGAACTCGGCCAGCGCCTGGTCGTAATCGCGGAAACCGTGGTAGGCATAGACCCCTTTTTGCAGGTGCACTTCGCCTGCATCCGGCTGGATGCGCTCCGCCTCTTGCAAAGCCTTGTGGGATTCTTCCAGGCGCGCCGGAGTGTGATCAAATCCGAACCAGTAGAGGTCGCTGTGGATCTCACTGAGCAGGCATTGCGCAAGGAGGAAGTTCGGGTCGCGGCGCAACGCTTCTTCGAGAAGGCTCACTCCCTGGAGCAGGTAGCCCTTGGCGCCGGGATCGTTCGACATGTCGTCGAATGCGGCAGCCCGGACGTAGAGATCGTTCGCGATCACGTCATTGGTTGGCGCCTTCGCGATCGCGGCTTTCTCCCCCGGGGACAGTTGCGCCTGCAACTGGTCGGCGATGGCCTGCGCGATCTCGCTTTGAATCGCGAAAACATCCGTCAGCGGCCGATCGTAATTCTCGGCCCACTCGTGCGCATCCGTGCGGGCGTTGATCAACTGCGTATTGACGCGGACTTTGTCCGCCGCGCGCTGCACGGTTCCTTCGAGGACGTGGGCGACGCCGAGTTGTTGCCCGATCTCACGGAGGTTGCGCGCCGCCGTGTCCCGATACTGCATCACGCTCGTGCGGCTGATCACTTTTAGGTCCGCGATCTTGGCCAGGTCAGTGAGGATCTCGTCCTGCACGCCATCGGCGAAGTAGGCGTTCGATTTTTCATCACTCAGATTCTCGAAGGGAAGAACTGCGATCGACTTTTCCGGGATCGACGCCGGGGAGACAACCGGTGTCGCGGCCAGAGCAGGCGCGGCAGCGGACGTAACGCCCCGTGCGTGCGAAGCACCGGCGAAGTGCCAGACGAAGCCGCCGCCAATTGCCAGCAGGAGCGCCGCAGCGATACCGGTCCAACGGATCCGGTTCCGGTGCTGCTTAAGCGCTTTGAGCCTTTTCGGGAGCTGCGGATTGCCCACACCATCCCCGCAGAGATTGACCACCTCCAGCCGCACGCCGTGTTTCACTTCGCATTCGTCGAGGTCGTGCAGGCGCGCTTTCCAATGGCCGTATTGCTCCAAATCTTCCGCCACACGTTTGGAGAGCAAAATGTGACCGGCATCGCCGCAATCCATGACCCGCTGCGCCATGTTAATGCCCGCGCCGGCAATGTTGGTCCGCCCGCTCACATCGGCCACTTCGCTTACTGGCCCGCTGTGAATGCCCATGCGGACGAGGACTTCCGGGTGCGCCTTGAGCGCTTGGGCAATTTCGAGCGCGCAGCGCGCCG
Organism: uncultured Verrucomicrobiae bacterium; assembly: GCA_963738045.1. Taxonomy (GTDB): domain Bacteria; phylum Verrucomicrobiota; class Verrucomicrobiia; order Chthoniobacterales; family UBA10450; genus Palsa-1392. The sequence goes on from CAVTUX010000007.1 coordinate 9,088, forward strand.
GCTCCTCCGAGCTGTTGCGAAAGACCAGCGCCATCCCGTCGCCGGTCGGTAGCCTGACGAGTTGCTCGTTGGTCGACTCACGAACCTGCGCTGTCGCGAGCACAATCTCAGTGAGCTGACGCAATCGCTCCTTCTGCTCTTCGATCAACAGCTTTGAATAGCCAACCAGGTCGATAAACAGGACGTGACCGATCTCGAGGCGCAGATTGCTTTCAGGTTCAGCCGCCATATTTCTTCTAGTTCACGGCCAGCCCCGCTTTGCGCAGGCCGTCGATCATGTGCTCAACCGTCGCGGAGTCATGCCATTTGGCATATTCCCGGCGCGCCGCGGTGGCGAAGTCGGGACGGAGGGCGAGCAATTCCCGCAGCTCTTTCTCCGCCGCTTCGCGCCGGCCGAGCTGGCCGAGCGCCGCCGCCCGCGCCGAATAGGCGTAGAAGTAATTGGGCATGTTAATGCGAACCGCGCACTCAAGCGCCTCCGCGTATTTACCCTGAGCATAGGCATTCGTGAACGCGGCCCAGCGAAGCAAGGCCGAATGATTGGGATTGAGCTGCATGGCAGCTTCCGCCATCTGACAACCCCGCTCTAACTCGCCGGCGCAATTAATGAGCACGCCGAGGATGCCCATGATCGATCCATCCATGGGATTGAGAGCCAGGGCCTTTTCTGCTTCGGCCCGGAAGGAAGCAGTCTCTTTGCGGAGGAAGTAAACGAAGGCCAGTGCGTAGTGGCCGAGAGCATGAGTGGCGGCGAGATGCACGGCGCGATCCGCCGCGGCTAGGGCGCGGTCGAGAGAATTGGGTTCGGGATTGAAGTCATCGGCGAACTCGACGCTATACATGATGGAGAGCATCGCCCAGCAGTCGGCGTGGTCTGGCGCCCCGCGCACGGCGCGCTCCAGAATTCGTCTTACGACAGCGTGCTCCTCGGGAGTCACGCGCTCGAAATAGGTAAAGGCCCGGAGCGCGGCCTCATGCGGCGTTAGGGCGTCTTCACTCTTGCTGCGCAGCGTTTCGCTCATCCTACGAGTCAGGACGCCGTTCTGATCTGCCACCGTTGAGACGATGCGGGGAACCAAATCATCCTGCAGCGTAAACAGGTCTTCCGGCACGAAGGCGCGATCATATGTCTCCGCCCAGAGGTGGGTGCCGGAAACGGTGTCGACCAGCTGCACGGCAACGCGCAGTCTCGGTCCAGCCTGCCGCACGCTACCTTCCATGACATAGCGGGCGCCTAACTCTTTGCCGACGGAACGAACGTCAACTGACTCCTGGGCGTAACGTGAGGTCGCACCGCGAGCTATGACTTCGAGATAAGAGAAGCGTGACAGGCCGGTCACGATCTCCTCGGTTAATCCCTCGGCCAGGGCTGTCAGATCGGCATTGCTGCCAGTGTATTTAAATGGCAACACCGCCACCCAGAATCCTTCTTCGGCACGAACCGCGCCTGAGTTGAGCGGGAAAGAACCGGTGCGACCGGCCGCCGAGGCTTGCGCTCCCTCCTTCGGAGCAATCTCCAGCCCAGCTTTGCGCAACCCATCCATCAACTGCTCCACCAAATCCGTCTCGATCCATCTCCCATGTAACTCACGCGCGACTTCAGCGTAGTTCGGTTTCAGCGCGAGCATATCCCGGAGCGCCTTGTGCGCTTCCTCCATCCGGCCGAGTTGCGCGTAGCAAATGGCCAAGACCGCATGCGTGTAGTAGTTCTGGGGAGCGTTGAGGCGGAGCGCTACATCCAGCGCTTTGCGGTAGTCTTTCTGTCGGTAGGCATCGTGCCACGCGGGGTAGCGATACCATCCCGGGTGATTGGGATTGAGTTGGCAACCTCTATCCGATAGAGCACACCCGCGCTCCCAATCTCCGGCGTAGGCAATGAGCATACCCATGAAGGCGGCCGTGGCTCCGTCCATGAGGTTGAGTGAAACCGCCCGTTCCGCCGCAACTCGGAAATCCGGAATCGCTCGCTTGAAGAAGAGAGCCTGGGCCAGCGCGTAGTAAGGCAGAGAATGCAGGGGCGCGGCTTCGACCGCTTTCCGTGCGGCTCGCAGTGACCGGTCGAGGGAATCCGACTCTGCATTGTCCCAGTGCCCGTACTCGTTGGCGTACATCAACGACAGCATGGCCCAACACTCCGCATTACCGGGGGCCCGTTGCACGGCCCGTTCCAGACAGGTCCGCACTTCGGCAAGGTCCTCGGGAGTGAAGCGCTCGTTGTAACCGAAGCTGCGCAGCAACGCTTCGTAGGGGCTCATTTGATCGGCCGCCTTCAGCCGCACCACTTCGCTCATACTGCGCGGCAAAACACCATGCATGTCGGCGACCGTGGAGACAATGCGCGGGACTAGATCGTCCTGCAGCGAGAAGATTTCTTCCGGGACGAAGGCGCGATCGTAGGTCTCTGCCCAAAGGTGTGCACCGGAAGCGGTGTCGATCAGTTGCACCGCAACGCGTAGCCTGGCTCCAGCCTGCCGCAGACTTCCTTCCATGACATAGCGGGCGCCGAGTTCTTTCCCGGCCGAGCGCACATCCACGGCTTGGTTGGCATAGCGACCGGTGGAGCCGAGCGCGATGACGCGCAGATACGAGAAGTGGGAAAGTCCGGTGACGATTTCCTCCGTCATTCCCTCGGCCAGGGCCGCGAGATCGGAGTTGCTACCGCTATGCTTAAATGGCAGCACCGCGACCCAGAAGCCCTCGTCAGCCCGGGCAGGGCCCGCGGGCGTGCCCGACTTTGCCCGTTCTGCTCTTGCTGTGACCGGCTCGGTCCGGCTCGGCAAATCGGACGAGTCATCGCTATCGGCAATTGAGAGCCCTGCTTTGCGCAATCCTTCGAGAATAGGATTCATCAAGCCGCTCGCGAAGTGCCAGGTAGCGACGTTCGAGCGCGCATGCGCCGCAAACTCCGAATCGAGCGCCAGCAGATCCCGGACTGCGGCCGCGGCTTCAGCGCGCCAGCCGAGGTGTCCACAGGCGGATGCCATGACAAGGAATGGCCAGAACAGTCCGGGTACATCGACCCGATTCGCGCACTTGAGGGCCTCCTCGTATTCGCCTTTGTGGAAGTGATCCCAGAGCGGAGCGAAATGCATCCATCCGGCATGATTGGGATTCAACTCCATCGCTCGCCTAACGATGGCCGTACCGCGCTCGAACTCACCGGTGTGGACGATTTCCAGTCCCAGAATCCCGAGCGCGTCGGTGTTGAGCGGATTGAGGGCCATCGCGCGCTCGGCCGCCGGACCAAACGCGGCGAGGTCCTGGCGGAAGAAGTGCGTTTGCGCCAGCGCGACCATCGCGAACTGGTTCGCCCGATCCAACTCGACGCCACGCCGGGCCGCGGCCAGAGCCCGATCGAGCGACTTCCCGTCATCGCCGGGAAAGCCAAACGCGTATTCGTCGACATAGACCTGCGCCAGACAAGCCCACAAGTCCGAAGGCCGATTGTCCAACTTGGCCGCGCGTTCCAGCCGGCTTCGAAGCGCGCCATGAGCAGCCGGTGTGATCTGTTCCCGGTATGCGAAATACTGGAACTGCCACTCCGCCGGAGTGAAGTCGGCGTCGTCCTTCTGTTCGCTCGCCTCTCTCATCGAGTGAACCAGCACGCCGTAGCTGTCGGCCACCGTCGCGACGATGCGCGCGGCGATGTCTTCCTGGGCGTCAAAGATCGTCAACGCCTGCAGGTCCCGATTATAAGTCTCGGCCCAAAACTGCGTGCCGGTCCGAGTGTCGACCAACTGCGCAATGACCCGAATGCTTGACCCTCCTTTGCGAATGCTCCCTTTCAGGACATAGCGCGCGTCCGAGGCGCTGGCCACGACCGAGAGATATCCAAACCGCGAAAGACCGGTGGTCACATCATCGGCCAGACCTTCCGCGAAAGATTCCGTCTCGGCGTCACCCGCTCTTAAATGGAAGAACGGCGATCCTGAGTTCCTCATCACGCCGGGAGACGACCGGCGCGGCTTTTTTCTCAGCGAGCTCGACGAACTTTCTCTGGCAGCTGAGCGTTGCCCATTTCGTCGGTATAAAAATTGACGAGATGAATGCGCACACCGTGCTTCACTTCGCATTCGCCTAACGAATGCAGGTGCGGCGCCCATTGCCGGTAGGACTCCAAATCCTCCGCGACCCGTTTCGAGAGCAGGATATGTCCGCCATCGCCGCAATCCATGACCCGTTGCGCCATGTTAATGCCGGCGCCGGCAATGTTGGTCCGCCCGCTCACATCGGTCACTTCGCTCACCGGCCCACTGTGAATTCCCATCCGGACAGGAATTCCGGGTATTTCTTGAGCGCTTCGGCAATCTCGAGCGCGCAGCGGGCCGGTTCCTCCGAACTGTTGCGAAAGACCAGCGCCATCCCGTCGCCAGTCGGCAGCCTGACGAGTTGCTCGTCGGTTGACTTGGCGACCTGCGAAGTCGCCAGCACGAGCTCGGTAAGCTGATGCAAACGCTCCTTCTGATCCTCGATCAGGAGCTTGGAATAGCCGACGATGTCGATGAACAAGACATGGCCGATCTTGAGCCGAAGATTGCGCTCGGTTCAGGCGTCAGGAATTCGTTCATTTTGATGTCGCCGCTGCTTTTGCGAACTCACGCGCTGGCACAATTTTCTCGGCCAGCGCTTCGAAACGCGGATCACCCCGCAGCGGATCGAGAAAGGGAACAATCCTGATGTATTCAAGCTGAGTCCCGTTGCGGTCGTCATAGGATTGCTCAAGCGCGGTCAGCGCCTGCTCGCGGTCGCCCAGGCCAAGATAAACAATCGCGAGGTTGTAAGGATCGAAGTAACGCCGTTCGCGGATAGCCTGGAGTTGCCCGAGAATTTTTGTCGCTTCCTCCTTGCGTCCGATCGTGCCGTACAAATGACCCACAAGCCAAGCCCCGAGGATCTTCGCCTAACGCGACCGCCTTCTGATACTCGGCCATGGCTTCCGGCATCTGACCTTTGAGCTCGAACGCCTGCCCCAAAGTGCGGCGGGCATAGGAAATCCAGCGTCCATCTCGATCGTCTTGCGCAACTGGACGATTGCCTCATCGAGGCGCCCGGCCCGCATCAAGGCCTCGCCCAGGGTTTCATTGATGATGAGCGAGAGAGGATCGACTTCCACTGCGCGCCGCATCTCCGCGACCCCCCGAGCGCTCTCGCCCAGGGGCTCGAGCATCGAGGGAAAACCAGTGATAAGCCGTTGCGTCATTCGGGTTCAACTGCAGCGCTCGCTCGTATTCCGCCCTCGCGGCCGAGAAATTGAACTGGAAACTTGCACGAAAGGACCCCAGAGCCACGTGCGCTTCCGAACAGGTTTCGTCCAAAGCCAGCGCTTTTTGAATCGCGGCCTCGGCGGGCGGACTGCAATCCTTCGGAGAAGCGCCGGCGTAGTGCGGCATCAGGATCCAGGCCTGGGCCAGCATCGCGTAGGCCAGAGCGTAATCGGGTCTTTCGCGATCGCCTGGTTGAAGTAGTCGATCGATTTCCGCAGATCAGCCGCCGTGCGCTTGTTCCAGAAAAAGCGGCCTTTGAGATAGAGCTCGTAGGCTTCCGGATTCGATGTGGGCTTTTTCGCGAGCGAGGTTTTCTCAAACCGGTCAGCTTCGCCTGCAATTTATCGGCGATGGTTTGCGCGATCTCGGTCTCGACGGCGAAAATGTCGGTCAGCTTCCGATCGTAGGTGTCGGCCCACAGGTGCGCGTCGGTCGACGCCTTGATCAGCTGGACATTGACCCGCACCTGGTCGTTGCTTTCTGCACGCTGCCCTCGAGGATGTGCGCCACCCCGAGCTGGTTCGCGATTTCGGGAAGGTTCTCGGGCGAACTTTTGAAATGCTGCGTCGAAGTGCGCGAGATCACTTTCAGGTCCGCAATTTTCGCCAGCCGGGTCAGGATTTCATCCTGCATGCCCTCCGCGAAGTAAGCGTTCGCTTTGTCTTCGCTCAGGTTCTCGAAGGGCAGAACCGCGATCGACTTGGCGCTGACACCGGAAGACGATTCGTTAGGCGCGGCCGCCCGCCGGGGCGCGAGGACGAACTTGTCGACCGCGAAATATCCGAGCGCGAGCACGAGCACGGCGATGATCAGGCGATTCATGCGGTGCGCGGTCTGCGGCGCAATCGATTCCTCGGGTTTCACGTCTTCGTCGCGCTTCAATCCGTGTGGCGTCAGCTCGAAGACCCAGGAGAAGATGAGCGCAGGCACGAGCCCGACTGCGAGCACGCCGACAAGCGTCTTCATGACCCAGGCCGGCGCGTCGAAGACCGGCAACAGCGTCCCGCCACCTGCACGAGCAGCCACGCGCCCACCAGATAGAGCCCGGCCATGCGAAGACGTTGCGGCGTTTCAGTTCGGTGAAGAGGTTGCGCGGGTTCATAAAAAAAAAAAAAAAAACTCGATCCGCGTGATCGCGCGCTCGCTTTCGCCCACCTGCGCCTCGACGCCCGCGAGGGCTTCTTCCACGGCCGGCTCAAGACCGGGATCTTCTGAGGCCGGCAAGAGCGAGACCGCCCGTCCCGCCTCGCGCAGCGCGGCCTCTTTGTGCCCAAGTCCCGCTTCTGGCGAAGAAGGTTGGCGGTGAAGAATGGGCTTTCCGGCTGCTCCTGTCGCAGCGTTGCAAAACCTCTTTTTGCCGCCAAATAAGCGCGCCGCGCGGCTTCTTTGTATCCGCCTAATGACGGGCGTCGCCCAAAAGCACCTGGAAACTTGTGGCGTCCTCCGACAACTCGGATTTCTCTTTGGCGATTCGGGTTTCCATCAGCCGGGCGGCCTCGTCGAAACGCCGTTCCCCTGAGCAATTGCACGAATAGGAGGCTTTCCGTCTGTCCACCCACGGAGTCCGGCAGGAGGCGTTCCAGGACCGCGCGCGCGGCCGGCAGGTCGCCGATTATTTGCAGGTGCTTGACCTTGTTTACCAACACTTCTGGGTCCTGAGGATTGATCTCGAGGGCACGCGCGATCATGTCGCCAGTGGCGGCGTATTGTCGCAGCATGGAAAAAGTCCAGCGTGATCCATGCAGAGATAGGGGTCGCGCGGATTTAATTGCGCGGCTTGCTCGTAAAGGCGCAAACTTTCCCGCCAGTGGCGTTGCCGGGGCGCGATCCGCGCGAGGGCAGTCAAAGCCTCGCTGTTGCTCGGAGCGGCGCGCTGAATTTTTTCAAAGAGGAGACGGGCGCCCTCGTAATCACGCTCGACGTGGTAACGAAAGTAGGCGTTAGCGAGGAGCGTCTCGGAGCGATGACGGATTGAAGCGCGTCGCGGTCTCGGCGGCGGAACGGGCCGCTTCTTTGCGGGCTGCGCTGGTATCGAATTGGAGGAAATAAAGGCTCGCATCGGCGCGGGAGAGCGCGGCCCAGGCTTGGGCAAACTGCGGATCCAACCGCACCGCTTCGGTGTAAGCATCGGCCGCCTTCCTTTCATTCTCCTCCGTTTGGCCCGGCCGCGAAAAGAGATCGATCCCGCGCAGGTAGGCGTCGTAGGCGGTGAGATAACCCGTCGGCTTTTCCGTGACGGCCTTGCGCTCGGCGCCGCGCAACTGTCGCTGGCAATGATTCCGCGATGCGCGTCGCCAGCTCGCTTTGCACCGCGAAGATGTCCGGCAGGTTGCGATCATAAAGCTCGGCGGAGAGGTGCTCGTCCTTCTCTGCGGCGTTCAATCGGGCATTGATCCGGACGCGGTCACCCACTTTCTGCACGCTACCCTCGACGAGGCTGGCCACGCCCAATTGCCGTGGATCTCGTTTACGTTCTCGGCTTTGCTTCGGTAGCGTTCGGTTGAACTGCGTGAGATGACCTTTAACTCGCCGATCTTCGCCAGGCGCGTGATGATTTCATCCTGCATTCCATCCGCGAAATAAGCGTTCGCCTTGTCTTCGCTCAGGTTTTCAAAGGGCAGGACGGCGATCGAAAAAAAAAAAAAAAAAAAAAAAAAAAAAAAAAAAAAAAAAAAAAAAAAAAAAAAAAAAAAAAAAAAAAAAAAAAAAAAAAAAAAAAAAAAAAAAAAAAAAAAAAAAAAAAAAAAAAAAAAAAAAAAAAAAAAAAAAATCCCGGCCATGCGGATGACGTTGCGGCGTTTTAGTTCGGTGAAAAGGTTCATCGCATTCCCCTTGGGCCGTCGGCGGTCTCTGGCGGGCGTTGACTTATTGCCATATCGAGGATATGGCTTTCCATATAAAGACCACTCTGAACATCGACGATACCGTGATGGCACGCCTGCGCCGGGAAGCGGCCCGGCGTCGGCGAACCATGTCCGAGCTGGTCGAAGCCGGGCTGCGCCTGCTCTTTCAAACCGGGAGCTCCGGGCCGGCGCCGAAGCTGCCGCCCTTGCCGAAACTGCGGAGCGGCGGTCACCGCGTCGACGTGGCCGATCGAGACGCACCCTCCAGGCGATGGACGAAAGCTGAATGTTCGTGGTCGATACCAATGTGCTGATTTACGCGGCCGATCAGGACTCGGAGTTTCACCCGCCCTGCCGGACCTTGCTCGAGCAGTGGCGCCGGCAAAGCTCGCCCTGGTATCTGACCTGGAGCATCTGCTACGAGTTCCTGCGCGTGAGCACGCATCCAAGAGTATTCCGCAAACCGTGGTCGCTCACCAATGCGTGGCAGTTTTTGGAGGCGGTCCTGGCCGCGCCGACCGCCTCGGTGCTGCTGCCCGGCGATCGGCACGCCGAAGTCTTGCGCGAAACTTTGGCCGAGTTTCCGCACTTGCGCGGCAACATCCTGCACGATGCCAGCACAGCGGTGTTGATGCGCGAACATGGCATCCAGCGCATCATTACCCGCGACAGTGACTTTCACCGCTTCTCCTTCGTCCGCGTGGTGGACCCACTCGCGGCTTGACCGGTTGTCACGTTTGTCGCCTTGGGGCGCTTGAATTCGGTGAGGAGTTTCATCTAGGACGCGCCGACAATTCTCGAATCGATACGCTCTTAAGGTTTCTCAGCGTGACACAACCGGCTCTGGCTGGTGCAATGCTCGCGGGGCAACCAGCGAGATCGCTACACACCTTAGAGCAGTCGGACGGCAGTGAGCGCGATGTTGCCGGCGGAGCAGACGTTCAACGTCGGCGCCCGGAGTGCGGTGCCGCAGGTTGTAATCGCCGGCAAAATAAAGGCCGCTTTCTTCCTCGTGCCGGTAGTTGAGCGGAAGCGGTTTTGGATCGAGCGGACACCAGACGACTTCCGGATCGGGCGCATCCGGCGGGAGCAGCGGCAGGTTGACGTTGTAGAAAACTCCCGGTCTCGATCGGCCTGGCGAGAAGATCGGCGAGCAGCGGCGTGATCCAGCGCGGTCGCGCGCGCCCAATCGAACTCGACCGCCGCTCTTGCGGTAGTGCGAGAAGGCGATCCCGGGCCAGCCGTGCAGGAGCGCCTTCGCGCACCGCTGCAACCGTGCCGGAATAGTAGACATCAGCGCCCAGGTTCGCGCCGTGATTGATCCCGCTCAGGATCCATTTGCGCCTCCGGCACGGCGTGAAGCAGACCGAGCCGGGTGCAATCGGCGGGAGTGCCGTGAATCGCGAAACGATTCTCGCCGCGGGGCTCGATCCGAACGCCTTCGCTGCCAGGTGACGGCGTGGCTGACGCCGGATTGCGCGACCGGCCGGCGCGACCACGACCGGTTCGCCCAGAGTGCCCGCGGCACCGATGAGCGCCGCGAGGCCCGGGGCATCGATTCCGTCGTCGTTCGTGACCAGAAATTTCATGAGCGCAGGTTACAGGCGCGATGTAGGGCGCGCCATCCTGGCCGCCCAGGGTACGTCGGGATTCATGTCAGGCGGCCAGGATGGCGCGCCCTACATCAGCGGCATCCCCCAATCACTTCGGAGCCTTCGGC
>CAVTUX010000008.1:0-51901 GCA_963738045.1 uncultured Verrucomicrobiae bacterium
GAACTCGACTTCGACCTTCGCGCCATCGGCGGCAGCGTCGTCGATGGTCAGGGTCCCGGCGAGCTTCGCCGGCTCGTCGGTTTTCGTTTTCAAGGCTGAAGGCTCGACGGTGCCGGAATACTGCACCAAGCCGCCCTTGAGTACGACCCAGTAGTTGATCCGCGGTCCGCCGTTTAGGTCCACCGTCATGCCTTCGGTTACCGCACTGTCGGTACACCTCATCTTGGTGCAGGCCTTCAGCTTCGGGCCCAGATCGGTCCCGGAAAAGATCAGGCGCCGAATCTTGTTGCTGGGATCGACGGCGTCCGGGCCTTTGACGAGATAGGCAAACTTCAGGACAAGAGTCGTGCCTTTGAAATTCAGTGTGCCCTTGGCTTCGCCGCCCAGGGCGCGGCTCGACCCGGCAAAACACAACGTGCACGCTGCGATCACCGCAAGGCAGCAGCGCAAACGGCGTCGGGTAACGATTATCTGAGGCGTGGTGTTGACTGTCATGGCGTGTGTCCTTTCGGTTTGCTCAGAGAGCGTTTCTCACAGTTATGATCAATGATGCGGGGAACGGCAAGATCGAATTTGGTTTCGCAACCAGACTCGGCGACCAGGCGCGGCGCGAAAACCTGCCTGCATTTGTTCGCCACGCTGATAATTTCTGGCATGAATCAAAACTGGATCACGCTCCCGACCTCACCAAGCGCCCGCCCCGCAGCCCGCGGGTTCGGCTCGGCGGCTACGTTGTTCTCGGCCGCATCCTCGACAAAGGCCGGGCCGAACTGGCGGGCACGGCCGGCGAATTCAAATACAATAACCCGGGTGATTATCACTGGTTCCGGTTTACCGGGATCACGCCCGAAGCCCTCAAAGCCGAACTCGCCACGGGAAAAGGCGACGGTGAGATGCTGACCTGGATTCAAGAGAACGCGCCTAACAAACATAGCCCATGGGAGATCCAGCAATGGAGCGCCTACTTTTCCGAGCGCGGCCCGGATAGCGACGTGGAAACGCTCGAGATGTTTGCCGAGCGCATCGGTCGCTTCAACAAAACGCGCGAGGACGTTAAGACCTGGTTCGACCTGCTCGACCTGGACGACTTCGTCACGTTCGGAGGCAAGGCCTGAGCGAGCACATGCCACGTTGTTCCTGGGCTACGACCGAGCCCTCCATCACTTACCACGACGAAGAATGGGGCGTGCCGGTGCATAACGACCGGCTGCTCTTCGAGTTCCTCATTCTGGAAGGCGCGCAGGCCGGGCTGAGTTGGATCACGATTCTGAAGAAGCGCGAAAACTATCGAAAAGCCTTCGCAAATTTCCGCTCCGAGAAAATCGCTCGATACGGCGCGCGCGAGGTAAAGCGATTGCTGGCCGATCCGGGTATCGTCCGCAATCGCCTCAAGATCGCAGCCACGATCCAGAACGCGCAGGCGTTTCTCAAGTGCAGGAGGAGTTCGGCAGCTTCGACGCTATCTCTGGACTTTGTCGGCGGAAAGCCGAAGCAGAATCGCTGGCGCAGCTCTGGCGCAGGTGCCGGCCCGCACCGCCGAATCCGACGCCATGAGCCGGGACCTGCTGCAGCGCGGATTCAAGTTCGTCGGCTCGACCATCTGTTACGCCTTCATGCAGGCGACCGGCATGGTGAACGATCACCTCGTCACCTGTCCGCGCCATGCAGAACTCGGTAGCACATCGCGCCGCAAGTCTTAGCGCGATCGTCCCTCGCCATTCGCTCACTTCACCGCCGCCTTCCAATCATCGGCCGGCTCAAGGACCGAGCGCGGCCCGGCGCCATTTAGCCAGGCGAGCGCGTCTGCATCATGGCGCAGATAGCTATCCCAGAAGGCGGTCGTCACTGCCAGCATGACGCGATGGTGATTCGGATTACGCGGCTCGTGATCGCCGGGCAGAGCCCGATCGGTAAAAGCAGAATGCTCGGCGTTGTTCAAAACGACCTCGTACTTCGGCGCGCCCCTTAGCGCCGGATAAACGGCTAACCGTGATTGCACGTCCGTCCTTCCGATCGGAGACGTGTCTTTGGTGCCCGTCATGAGCAGCCACGGAATTCTGACCGACCCGAAGGCCTGTTCGGCATTGCCATGCTTCGGCGCGCTCGGGCTGAACGCAATCGCCGCCCTGATCCGAGAATCGGTCAGCTCTTGTCCCAGCATTGGAAAGGTCTCACCACTGACCGCCTCGGTTGTCACCGCGCCAAAGGAATGACCTGACATCCCGATCGCCTGCATATCGAGCCGACCGGCCAGCGGATGTTGCGCTTCGCCATTCCACGCCGTCAAAACATCGAGCACCGCATGCACATCCCGGGCGCGATCCATGAAGTTGCTGAGTGACGCCGCCTGCTGCATCGCCTCCATCCTTTGCCCGACCGGCTGGTCACGCCAGACGGAGTCATCACTCCCGGGATGCTGAATGAAGACCGCGACATAACCCCGCGCCGCCCAATGCTGACCAAGAAAAGCGTCGCCATTCCGCGTTCCGCCAAGACCATGACTGAACATTACCACCGGCGCCGGGTTGGTCGCAGCCGGGAGATAAACGCGCAACGGCAGGTCGCGCCCGCCTTTGCCATCACGCGCGGTTAACTCCAAGTCGCGGGCTTTGAAATTCGGGTCAACCGCCAGGGGATCGTAACCCGCCGCGTGAAGCTGAGCGGAGGAGAGGAACAGGATCAGCACCCAGAGACAGGAACAATTTTTCACACCACCAATGATCGCCTTCGAGCATGAACGGTTACAATATTTTTGCGCCCCCTCGCCACTCGCCCCTGCTCCCGCTATACTCCTACCATGACCACCTCAACCAGCAGTTCTGTGTCATCACGCGACACACCCACGCCGCGCGTCGTTGTCCGCGGCAGTGCCAGCGGTTTCGCGCAGGAAGTCACCGCCGGCAAATACACTTTGCGCGTGGACGAACCGCTCGGCGCTGGCGGCACCGAATCAGCGCCCGATCCCTACGATTACCTGCTCACAGCGCTCGGGTCCTGCACCTCCATGACCGTGGGTTGGTACGCGCGTCATCACACGATCCCGCTCGAGAATGTCACCGTCTCACTGCGCCATTCGCGCATCCACGCGCAGGACTGTGCGGAATGCGCAACCAAGGCCGGACTGCTCGACCGAATCGATCTCGACATACAACTGACCGGCCCGATCACTCCAGAACAACACGCGAAGTTGATGGAGATAGCCGGAAAATGCCCGGTCCACCGCACTCTCAAGTCCGAAATCGACATCCGGCTGCGCGCCGCCTGACCCCGCACTTCTGGCGACTCGTTTTTCTTGCGACACTGTTCACGCCTGCCGTGCACTGTGCGCAGACATTGCTGCGGGCGGGAACGCGGCCCTCGAGCGTCACCGTCGCGCATCTGATCGGACAAAATTTTTCCTTGCCGACTGCCGGGTGCCGGCTTTACAAAGCTGGGATTCATGAATTCGGCTTTTTTCGTTCCCCGCCACCATAAGCAAGCCCGGATTAGGCCGAATTTTCCCGCAATAAAAGGCGGGATTTTCCGGCCCACTTCTCGTTAGGCCTAAACGGCGCATTCCTGCAGCCAATGCCTCTGGACTCTGTCGAAGACTATGAACGATTGGGGAAGCATTTGGCGGCGATTGATGCTCCTCTGGAGGCCTTCGCCATCGCTCATGGGTACACCGTTATTCGTCGCGGACACTACCCGAATCGCCGCATCACGCAGGAAGGCTCCGTCACTCGCTCGATCCACATCTCCATGGACTTACGCCGGATAGCGGCGCGCGTTTCGAAGAGTTCTTTCCGGAGATTCCATACACCATCTTGGGCGGGGCGTGGGTCGACGACCCCGCTACGCACACCCGCTGGAGTAGTCCGCATATTCGGACTTGGCCGATACCGTTTTCGACGCTTGTCCACACACTTTCTCTTCACCTCAATTTTTTTCACGATTACCTTTCAGCTTTCACTGAGAGTCGCATCATGGCCTGCGCTATCGTTTCACCACTCGGTTTCTTGCCCCCCGATTTGAATGTATGGCAAGCGTCGCAATTTCCCCGCGCCTAACAATGCGATGGAGCGAACGGCGGACCGCCGTACACACTGATCTTTATATGACTTCGTCATTTCCACTCCGAGCGACGCGCGACCTCATCCGCCGTCGCTCATCTTGTTCTCGTTGATATGGCTGTCGATCTGTCAAGTGGCAAAAGGAGTCTGGTGCGAGTGTTTTCATCGCTTTCATTTTAAAGAGGGAGTAGGAGCGGGTCGGAGGCGGCTGATCAGTCGGGGTGATTTAGTTTCCCTGCGGTTGGTTATGCTGATATGCGCGGGCTATCCCGGTCCCGCCAAGGCGGGGCCAGGACCTATCCGCATTCTTTTTGTTCACCGCAGCCTTGGTCCAACAGTCTAGGTGACGCGTGCTCGGGCTGGGATTGCTCCAGCGCCCTTAACGCAACGAGACATCGTGGGTTGGCTACCGTGACCGGCCGCCTCGGATCCGCTCCTGCTTTGGCTTATGTGTGTCGCTTTTCTTTGTTCGCTCTTTCCTCCTTGTTGATTGGTTCCTTCGTGACTGTTCCCCTCGAACTCTTCTCCCTTTAGACAGAAGTGGCTGGCGCCTCGTAACAGGGTTGGGTGCGCAAGAGTTCCCAGATAAAACCACAGAGCTCCCGCGCGATCGCGACGATCGCCTTGTTGCGATGGAGGCGGCGCGCCAGCAGACGGGTGTAACGAGCGTGCAGGCGGTTCTGGGCCCGCCAGCTGAGCGCGCGCACCGCCGGGGATTGCCCTTCCTGGCGCCGGCTCAACTCCTTGCTCACTTTGGGCGGGGCGGCGTAGTGCTGGGCGCACTCGACGAGTAACCAGCGCACGTGCGAGTTACCGCATTTGGTAATGTGACCCTGGCGCCGGCGGTCACTCGAAGTGTTCTCCGTGGGCACTAACCCCAGATAGGCCATGACCTGGCGCGGATGAGCAAAGCGATGCACTTCCCCCAGTTCGCTCGCCAGGATCAGGGCCGCCACGGTGCGAAAACCTTTCAGTGCCTGAAGGGCGGCGACGGCCGGGGCCAGCCGCCATTTCTCCAGCAGATCGCGCATCGCCACCTCGCAGCGCTCGATCCGTTCCCCCGCTGCCCCGATTCCCTGGAGATATTCTTCCAGGATCACTTTCATGGCCGGATGGGGCAGGACCAGTTCGCGCAGGTAGCGCTCATGGGCCGCGCTCCAGTTGCTCTTGCCCTGGTAACGATAACCATGGCGCAGGAGGAAGCCTTTGAGGCGATGGCGCGCCCGGCGCCGGTCGTCCACTGCATCGGTCCGCGCCCGGCACAGATCCCGGATCGCTTCGTCGGTCGCTTCGGGAATGTAGACCGGGGTCAGTTCCCCGGCCCGCAGGAGCCGGGCCAGCTTGCGCGCATCGCGTCGGTCGGTCTTGATCCGCTCCCCCGGCCGCCGCGGGATCAGGGAGGGGGCCACCACCACGCAGTCGATCCCCAGTTGGCGCAAGCGGCGCGCGATCCCAAACCCGCACGGCCCCGCTTCGTAGCAGGCCCGCAGGCGCACTTCCTTCCCATGCCCCTTGCGCAGCCGTGCCATCCACTTCTCCAGCGCCTGCAGATCGTTGCTGATGACTCCGTTGTCGCGCACCTCTCCAGTGCGCCCGCTCTCGGCCACCGCAGTGGCGATCCGATCCTTGTGGACATCCAGTCCCAGATAGAGTTCTTTTTTCATTGGTGTGTTTGCTGGTTCTCTGTTGTTAAAACTGCAACGCTCCGGAACCCTCGGGCTCCCGGCCGTTGGTGCGGCTCTGCTCCCCCTCAAAAAGGAGGCGTAGCCCGCGAGTAAATATGAACGGCAAACACACCCTCTCTTTCAACCCCGTGCTCGCGCGTTCACCCCGCGACCGCAGCCATAAGGTCTAGATGGTGCCATCATTCCACATGACATCTCGAGCGCGAGTATTGGTCGGAATAGTCGCTGGGGTGGTTGCGTTCGGCTGTGTTCGCTTTGCATTTTGGCCTGCTCAGCTCGCGCACACACCATACCGTGATGCAACCGTTGGACCAGATTTGATCAACCAGTTTTTCACAGATGTCCCGACCGGAGCATGGGCCATAGGTGCTATCGTTGCAGTCCTCGCGTTCCTCGTGGTGATCCGCTGGCCCGTTGCGAAGAAGACTCGTCCACCACACTCTGCCTGATGTACGCCAACCATCTAACCAGTCAGTGGAGCTAACCACCACCCGGTGTACGCACATGCTTTCAGATGACTAAAGCCTCTTCACTTCGAGCAACGCTCGCTCTCGGTGGCGGTAGCTCACTTCTTTCTCGTTGATATGGCTGTGGATTTGTCAAGTGGACAGAAGAAGTCTGTGTTCGGATCGCGTTCATATAATAAGGGTCCCAGAAGCGGGTGTGAGACGGCTCGGGTCAGTCGGGGTGAATTAGGTTCCCGGCGGCTGGTATGCTGATATTCGCGGGCTATCCCCTGGGTCTTGCGACCAAAAGGACCTATCCGCATTCTTTTCTTTCACCGCAGCCCTCTTCCAACAGTCTAGGTGACGCGTGCTTGGGCTCTTGGGATTGCTCCTTCATAGCCCTAACGCAACGAGACATCGTGGGTTGGCTACCGTGACCCGGCCGCCTCAGATCCGCTTCCGTGGTTTATGGTTTGTCTGTGATCGAATTCCCGGGTTGGTTCCTCCTTTGGTTACGTGTTCCCCTCGAATAACTCTGTCAGAGAGATGGAGATTGGGCCTGGTAACAGGATTGGGTGCGCAGGAGCTCCCAGATAAAACCGCAGAGCTCGCGCGCGATGGCGACCAGCGCCTTGTTTCGCTGGAGGCGGCGCCCGAGCAGCCGCGTGAAGCGATGGTGCAAGCGGTTTTGCGCCCTCCAGCTGAACGTGAGCACTTCGCGGGATTGACCTTCCTGGCGCCGGCTAAGTTGCGCTGTACTTTGGGCGGGGTGGCGTAATGTTGGGCGCATTCGACCAGTAGCCAGCGCAGGTGCGAGTTACCGCATTTGGTAATGCGCCCCTGGCGCCGTTTGTCGCTCAGTGTCCTCGGTTGGGACTAATCCCAGATAGGCCATCAGCTGGCGGGGATGGGCAAAGCGATGGATATCTCCGAGTTCGCTCACCGGGATCATGGCGGCGACGAGTTGAAAGCCTTGAACGCCATCAGGGCGCGCACCGCTGGGTCGCAGCCGCCAGGCTCCAGCAGATCACGCATCGCCGCTTCGCAGCGCTCGATCCGTTCCCCGGCCGCCGCGATCCCTTGCAGATACTCCTCCAGGATAATCTTCATGGCCGGATGGGGCAGGACCAGCTCGCGCAGGTAACGCACATGGGCCGCGTCCAGTTGCTCTTGCCCTGGTAACGATATCCATGGCGCAGGAGGAAGCCTTTGAGGCGATGGCGCGCCCGGCGCTGATCGTCCACCGCATCGGTCCGCGCCCGGCACAGGTCGCGGATCGCTTCGTCGGTGGCTTCGGGAATGTAGATCGGGGTCAGGTCGCCGGCCCGCAGCAGCCGGGCCAGTTTGAGCGCATCGCGCTTGTCGGTCTTGACCCGCTCCCCGGGTCGGCGCGGGATCAGCGAGGGCGCGACCACCGTGCAGGGTATCTTCAGCTGGCGCCAGCCGCCGGGCGAGCCCAAACCCGCACGGACCCGCTTCGTAGCAGACTTCCAGGCGCTTGCTCCGGCATGAGCCTTGCGGAGTTTGTGATAGCGTTTTTCGAGCGCGTGCAGGTCGTTGCTGATCGTCCCGTGGAGGCGGACCTCGCCGTTGCGCCCGCCCTCGGCGATCGCGACGGTGATGGATTCGTGGTGGACATCGAGTCCGAGATAGAGTTTCATTTTCATTGGTGTGTTTGCTGTTCGAGTTATTAAACTGCAATGCTCCGGGATCCCTCGAAGCCCCGGCCGTTGGTGCGGCTCTGCTCCACCTCAAAAAGGCGGGGTAACCCGCGAGAAAATATGAACGGCAAACACACCCTCTTTTTCAACCGACTGTTCGCGCGTTCACACCCCGCCCACAGCCATAAAGTCTAGGCCTCATGCGCACCGTTAGCCGAGCACGATTGAATCCGTGGCGCTGTTTCGTCTCGCCATCAGCCGTCGCCTGCACATGCGGACGGTCTGGACTCAGGATATCTTCGTCTGCCTCGACAGTCTCCGATCATTCGTGGGCCAACGTTTGCGGCCATGCTCGCGCTTATAATGATCGTGAACTACGTCTTGAATTTCGCGGTGATCGGCGTCCCCGCAGTTTGGCTGGCATCTGTTCAGGCGAAGACCGTTGCAATCGGTTTGGTGGTCTGTGACGGTATTGGGCCAGGTCGCAGAAAGGGTTGGATCGATCGTGGGTATCTTTCGTCGCACGTGCCAATCGCCGCCATTGTCTCACCGTTTGTTTCGTCGAGTCAGCGCGGACTCGGTAGGGGTTTTTGGTTATTCGATTCTCGCTGGCAACCTAATTTGCTCCGCAATCGCAGTCGGAGGTTTGGCGCTGTGGTTTCTGCGCAAGCGATGGTCTGTGTCGAAATCATTGAGTTGGAAAATCGCGTTTGCCGCGGCCGTCCTGACAAATCCCGCTTGGATACTTCTCTTCCGGCTATGAAGATCTCGGCCGCGGCCAAATTAGGCCTAACCAGGACGCTGGAGCTGACCGCGAGCCGGGTGTACGACCTCGCTTTCACATGACCTACACTCTTTCACCCGCAGCCACGCGCGCACTCGCTCGCAGCAGCTCAGCTTGTTCTCGTTGATATGGCTGTCGATCTGTCAAGGGGCAAAAGGAGTCTGGTGCGAGTGTTTTCATCGCTTTCATTTTAAAGAGGGAGTAGGAGCGGGTCGGAGGCGGCTGATCAGTCGGGGTGAGTTAGTTTCCCGGCGGTTGGTTATGCTGATATGCGCGGGCTGTCCGGTCCCGCCTGTGCGCGGGGCCAGGACCTATCCGCATTCTTTTTATTCACCGCAGCCTTGGTCCAACAGTCTAGGTGACGCGTGCTCGGGTTGGATTGCTCCGGCCTTAACGCAACGAGACATCGTGGGCTGGCTACCGTGACCGGCCGCCTCGGATCCGCTCCTGCTTTTGGCTTATGTGTGTCGCTGTTCTTTGCTCGCTCTTTCCTCCTTGTCGATTGGTTCCTTCGTGACTGTTCCCCTCGAACCATCTCTTTTAGACAGAAGTGGCTGACGCCTCGTAACAGGGCTGGGTGCGCAAGAGTTCCCAGATAAAACCACAGAGCTCGCGCGCGATCGCGACGATCGCCTTGTTGCGATGGAGGCGGCGCGCCAGCAGACGGGTGTAACGAGCGTGCAGGCGGTTCTGGGCCCGCCAGCTGAGCGCGCGCACCGCCGGGGATTGCCCTTCCTGGCGCCGGCTCAACTCCTTGCTCACTTTGGGCGGGGCGGCGTAGTGCTGGGCGCACTCGACGAGTAACCAGCGCACGTGCGAGTTACCGCATTTGGTAATGTGACCCTGGCGCCGGCGCTCACTCGAAGTGTTCTCCGTGGGCACTAACCCCAGATAGGCCATGACCTGGCGCGGATGAGCAAAGCGATGCACTTCCCCCAGTTCGCTCGCCAGGATCAGGGCCGCCACGGTGCGAAAACCTTTCAGTGCCTGAAGGGCGGCGACGGCCGGCGCCAGTCGCCACGGCTCCAGCAGAGCGCGCATCGCCGCTTCGCAACGCTCGATCCGTTCCCCCGCTGCCCCGATTCCCTGGAGATATTCTTCCAGGATCACTTTCATAGCTGGATGGGGCAGGACCAGTTCGCGCAGGTAGCGCTCATGGGCCGCGCTCCAGTTGCTCTTGCCCCGGTAACGATACCCGTGGCGCAGGAGGAACCCTTTTAAACGATGGCGCCCCCGGCGCCGATCGTCCACCGCATCGGTCCGCGCCCGGCACAAGTCCCGGATCGCTTCGTCGGTCGCTTCAGGAATGTAAACCGGCGGTCAGTTCCCCGGCCCGCAGGAGCCGGGCCAGTTTGCGCGCATCGCGCCGGTCGGTCTTGATCCGCTCGCCCGGTCGCCGCGGGATCATGGAGGGAGCCACCACCACGCACTCGATCCCCAGTTGGCGTAAACGCCGCGCGATCCCAAACCCGCACGGCCCCGCTTCGTAGCAGGCGTGCAGGCGCACTTCCTTCCCGTGCGCCTGGCGCAGCCGCCCCAGCCACTTCTCCAGCGCCTGCAGATCGTTGCTGATGACTCCGTGGTCGCGCACCTCTCCAGTGCGCCCGCTCTCGGCCACCGCGGTGGCGATCCGATCCTTGTGGACATCCAGTCCCAGATAGAGTTCTTTTTTCATTGGTGTGTTTGCTGGTTCTCTGTTGTTAAAACTGCAACGCTCCGGAACCCTCGGGTCCCGGCCGTTGCTGCGGCTCTGCTCCCCCTCAAAAAGGAGGAGTAGCCCGCGAGTAAATATGAACGGCAAACACACCCTCCTTTTCAACCCCGTGCTCGCGCCTTCACCCCGCGCCCGCAGCCATAAGGTCTAGGTCGTGGAGCGTGTGATCGAGCACTACAGAGCAGATCTTCCAGCGTGGGTCTTGTTCAGTATTGTTTCATCTGTGCCGTGGTTGGCCGTATGGACAAGTAGTCGGCACGGCAGCGTAGACGTCACAACCGTTCTGATTGCAGCCGCAATATCAGTGTTTGTTTTCGCATGGCTTTTAAGTTTTCGCATCACACTAACGCCCACGGAAGTCGTGTTTCGTAGTCTATTTGGGGGGCGGCAGAGTATCCTCCATAGCGACATTAAGAAGGTGCGCCTTGCATGGAACCCTGGAAGCAGCACGCGAGGTCCATGGCGGCTGATCATCGAGCCTCGGAAGGACGGCGTTGCGAAGGAATTGAATATCAATTCCAAGGTATTCTCTCGAGCGGCAATCAATGCTGTTCTCGCTGTCGGCAGTCGCATCTCGGAGGCTGACGATGGTCGCTTAATGGACGGAATCGTGGTAAAGACATTACGTGACAGGCGCCGCTGGAAGAGCAAGTGAGAAATCCGACCTAACCATACATCTGAGGTAGTCCCTCAAGGAGTTTGAGTGAAGTTATTGGCGGGTGACTCAGGCGGCTCGAGCGAGATTGAGTTGGGGTTTGGCAGCGAGCGGTAAGCCTCTGCGCCTGAAGCCTGAGAGAATCCGAGCGCGCGCCAGGTTGCCGCGGGATGAAAGCGTCTCACGGCCAGCATTCCGCCCCATAGGAAGAGAAGCAGGACAATCACCTGGGCGATGGCGAAGGGAGGCTTGGAGCCGTGCGGCGCGAGGACGTGCAAAGCCTGGCCGCACGGCAGGTCCGCGGGAGAATTGCTGTCGATCCCGGTTTTTGCTTCGCGAGAAGAGCACGACCAGCGCAGAGTGGGGACGCCATGGAGCGCTTTGTTGCTTTTCTTCGCGGGATCAATCTCGGTAAACGGCGTCCGCCCATGAGCCAACTGAAGGAGCTTTTCGAAGAGATGGGCTTTGATGAGGTGGAGACGTTCATCGCAAGCGGGAATGTCCTTTTCTCGAGCAAGCAAAGAACGAGAAGTGAGCTGGAAGCGCGGATCGCGCAGCAGCTCGAAGATTCGTTAGGCTACGCCGTCGATACCTTTGTTCGCACGGCGGAGGAAGTGGTCGCGATCGGGAAAGCGAAGATGTTTCCCGAGGATGGCGAGCCGGGTGTGACGATTCACGTTGGCTTCCTGCACGACGAGCTTGCGCCGGCGGTGGCGCGCAAGCTGAGCGCGGTGCGGACGGCCGAGGACGAGTTTCGAGCCGGCGGCCGCGAATACCATTGGCTGTGCCGGGTGCGCACTCCCGATTCCAAGGTGTGGACTCTGCCGGAGATCAAAGCGCTCCGGTTGCCCAGCTCGTCGATGCGAAACATAACGAGCATCCGAAAACTAATCGCGAAACATCTCGCCTGACGAGCGGCTCGGAGGGACGAGCTTCTCTCGTCCATGGACGTGCAGAAGCAGGTCCCTCCGCCCTAACGAGCGCGGGCGAGGGCGAGAACGAGCGCGGGCGCAACCCCATGAAAGAGTAAAGCCCGAGCCGCCGTGGCCGTAGTTGTGAATGACGCGGCGGCCGTCGAGCAATTGGTCCGCGCGCAGGCAAACTCCCGCGTGTCGGAACGGTCGCAGTCCAACGCGTTCGGCCAGGATTTTTGGCGGCTCGATCTCCAGCACACGGCTGCACTCGGCGAGAATCTCGGCGGTTTGCGCCGGATCAGGGTTGCGATCCGCGCTCGCCGCATTGGTTCCGCCAAAAACGCAATCGTTCGCTCGCGGGATTGCGTACATGAGGGGCGGATCGTCGCAAACCACTGCGTAGTCGTGCGGCATTTTTGGAACAATCACCACCTGGCCGCGATGGGGCTCGACTTCGGGATCGGGCACGAGTGTCTTCGCGCCGACGCCGGTGCAATTGACCAGCAACGTGCAATCGCGCTCCACGTCCTCAAGCTTTTCGAACTTAAGCCCGGTGTGAATCTCACCGCCCGCGCGCTGGAAGCGCGCAGCTAGATAATCGAGATAGCGTGTCGTGTCCGTGAGCGGAACCTCGAGCGCGAATCCGCTTGTGAAGCATTGCGGCACGGCGGAAGCGGGAAGCTGTCGCGCGCCTAACGAGATGGACCACGGCGGAATTTCAATTTCGCCGGTCCGGGAGAAAGAGCGCAGCTCGATCATCGAAACCCCGCTCTCTGGCGCGGCACTCAATTCCCGCAGGACGTCGAAGGTCTCGAGCGACCAGGGGATAACCGCCTCGACCGGTTCCGCGTCGTAGGGAAACCAGATTGCGCCCGCGGCGGCGGAGGTGATGCGTGGTCCGGTTTCCTCGGCGAAGATGCGGGTGCGATAACCCTCTTCGGCGAAGAGCACACCGCAGGTCAGGCCCGAGACCCCGGCTCCAATGATTCCGACCGATTCTGGCATGGGATTTTCCGGCTAGCTTAGCAGAAGAATTGAACGCACTTACCTGAAACGCGTTCCCGGCATCTGGGGAGCGCACGCGACTTGCGTGTCGGTGGCGGCGACTCGCCGCCACGAAACCGGATCGAAGGGCGAGAAACTGGTCGGCCGCGAACACTGGGCCAAGTTCGCGCGCTGGGGACTCGCCAGCGCCAGCACGCGGGTCGCGTGCGCTCCCGGAAATCTGAATCCGCGTTCTCTTCCAATCGGCAGGTTTCCGGTCGCGCGCTCCATTTCATGGCTTGCTTTCGGAGGACGCTGATCCGTTCCCTGATTCGTTAGGCTGAAGCCCCTCCGCCAAAAATTCTGTTTTGGGCAGGCGGCGGGCCGCGCTTAAACTCGAAGCTGATGTTTCGAGTTTTGAAAGAGCGACGCCGACGCCGGCTGCGCGAGCAGCCGGTCCCACAGGGATGGCGTGCCATCATCGGGCGCAACCTCCCGTTCTTTGCCCGGCTCTCCGAGGCCGACCAGAAAGAGTTGCTCGGCCATACACAGGTGTTGCTGGCCGAGAAGCGCTTTGAAGGCTGCGCCGGATTGGAATTGACGGACGAAATGCGGGTGACGATCGCGACTCAGGCGGGTCTGCTCCTCTTGCATCGCAAGACCGATTACTATCCGCGACTACTTACAATCCTGGTTTATCCGTCGGGTTTCATCGTTGACCAACCCCGGCCGCTCGAAGGCGAGATCTGGCAGGAGGGAAAAGAGGGACGCCTCGGCGAGACCGGAAGGCAAATGGGATCGATGGTCCTCGCGTGGGACGCTGCGAAACGTGGCGCGCTCGATCCGTCGGACGGAAAAAACCTCGTGCTGCATGAGTTTGCGCATCAGCTCGACTTCGAGGATTTCGCGGCCGACGGCGTGCCGGCGCTCGGTTCGCGAGAGGACAAGCGTTCCTGGTCCGAAGTGATGAAGATTGAATTCGCGGCGCTCCGGGCAGCCGATGAAACCGGCATCCCGACTTTGCTCGACGGCTATGGCGCTACCAACCCTGCGGAGTTCTTCGCCGTGGCAACGGAAGCGTTTTTCGAGCGACCGCTCGCCTTGCGCCAGCGGCGTCCGCGCTTGTATGGTGAATTGCAGCGCTTTTTTCGGCAGGATCCGGCGCTTTATTCGAGCGAGCCGACCTCGGGAATTGCGTCGGCTTGAAGGGGCTGCAAAGGCCAAAGCGCGCCAGGTGGTGTTCACGAATTTTGCTGTGTGCTTTTTCGAACCGAGCGAGCGTAGATAAGTTTTTCTTCGAGCGCCTGATCGTTAGGTGGAATAACCCCATTGCTCGAGTTCTGCGCCCAGTTCGTTGCTGAAGCGCGCCTGCAAAGTCACCGGGAGTTTCGCGTGCCATTGGCCGCTTTTCCCGACGCGCAGAAATTTGGCCCGTCCGGTTTCGCCGCGGCGCAGAAGCGTTTCTTTCTTGCGCTCGAACGATTGGTTTTGCACCGCGCGCGCGATCTCACCCGGCGTTCGCTGGATTCCGAGATGATGCAGAATGCGCTCCGCCTCCGCCTCCGGCCTAACGAGTAAATCCTCGTAGCGAATGATCGGCAGGCCTGCCTCGTAATAGGGCCGCCAATGATCCTTCCAGGAAACGCGCAGCCAGTTGTTCACTTCGGCCGATCCGTCTAGCAACGCTTCGGTCATGCGCTCAAGTCGGTAGTCTTGCCTAACGAGAAGCGGATAAAGGGTGTGGCGATATAGCTTCTCGCCGCGGCGCACGCGCCGGAAGAGCGCGGCCAGCTTCGGAAAACGATCGAACTGAAAATGACTCGCGGCCGAGATCGCGATATCGCGCGGGTCGCGCAGGATATAGATGATCCAGTTTGCCGAGTCCTTAGGCTGAACCCCCAGCTCGGCGAGTTGGTGGTGCGATTTGTAGCAGCGATAATCCGAGGCCCGCTCCTCGCCTTCGACCGCGATTTCGTCCTTGTCCCTTCGCCAAAATCCGGCCACCGGACAACCAACCAGTTCCGCCACCAGTCGCGTCGCCCAGGTGCAGCCGCTCTTCGGATACCCGGCGACAATAATATTTTTCACCTGCCTAAGCGACAACCTCGTAACCGGACCGAAGGTCGCGGAATGCGCCGCCCAAATGATCGAGCACGTCCCGCGGGAGGAGCGATTCTTCGCTCGCCATGCCGTTGAAAATGGCCAGCTCCGCGGCGCGTCCGCAGAGCCAGGCGCCGAGCCGCGCGGCGTCGTTAGGCAAGAGCTTTGCCCCGAGGAGGGCCGCGCACACACCGGTGAGCACATCGCCCATCCCGCCCGTCGCCATGCCGGGATTGCCCGTCGTGTTGTAACTGAGCGGCCGGCCGGCTTCGGCCACAATCGTGCGACTGCCTTTCAGGAGCAGAGTCACCCTGCAGTCATCGCAAAACCGGGTCGCGATCTCGGCCCGCGAACCCTGTTCGTTAGGGAAAAGGCGCTTCATTTCGCCCGGATGCGGTGTGAGCAGGCGCGGACCTTTCACCGCCTGCAGCGTCTCGATTTTCGATGACAAGATGTTGAGGCCATCGGCGTCCACCACCATGGGCGCTTCAGCTTCGCGAATCAGTTTCAGAATTTCCGCCGCGCGCGTCTGCCCGAGCCCGGGCCCGACAGCCCAGACATCGATCGGCTCCTCGAGCAGGCCGGCGTAGGATTTTACCGGCTTGACCATCACCTCGGGCGCAGCGGCCGAGGCGACGATTTCGTAAATCTCTTCTGGCACGAAAAGCTCGACCAGGCCCGCGCCGGCGCGGAGCGCGCCTAACGAAGACATAATCGACGCTCCCGTAAACCCGCGCGAGCCAGCCACGATCCCGATGCGGCCAAACTGGTTCTTGTAGGCGGAGAATTTCCGGCGTGGAAGCAGATGGCACAGGGATTCCGGGATCGCCAGCTCCGCACCGCCCGCTTCCTTCGGCTGCAACTCGGCGAGCGGGACCACCTCGAGTCGTCCGACAAAATCGAGCGCGTCATCCGCGACCAGCCCGCTTTTCGCGCAGCCGACTGTGATCGTGAAGTCGGCTACCACGCAATCGTCGTCCGCCGCGCCCGATTCACCGTCGAGGCCCGAAGGCAGATCGACCGCGACCACATAAGCGGCTCGTTTGCCTAGCGAATTGATTTCGCGGCAGGCGCTGCGGATCGGCTCGCGCAACGGCGGATGCGATCCAAGCCCGAGCAGCCCGTCGAGGATGATCGTCTGGAAATGTGGGAGGGGCCTTGGCGCCCCGATCCCCGGCGTGGCAACATTCGCGGCGCCAAGGTCCCTCCCACCTTGGGCAGCAGCCTGTTGCTCGCGCAGTCCGCGTAATTTCTCACTCGTCAGGGCGCTGAGCTCTTTCTCGGGAAAGACCAGCCGCGTCTCGATTTCCCAACCCGCCTGCGCCAGCCAGCGTGCCGCGACAAACGCGTCGCCCGCGTTGTGCCCTTTTCCGGCAAAAACGATGCACCTCCCGGCGGTCGGAAAGAATTTCGTGACGGCGCGCGCGATGCCTTCGCCCGCCTTCTCCATCAGCGCGTCCGCCGAGATGCCGCGGGCGAAGGCCGCTTCCTCGGTCGCGCGCATTTGCGCCGGAGTGATGATGGGTGAGTGCAAGTTATTCGTCGGAGTCCGTCGTTTTTTTCTTCTTCTTCGACGCGCTGGTCGAACTCTTTTTCTTTTTGCTGCTGCTCGAGCTTTTCTTCTTTGAGCTGGAAGACGATTTTCTGCTCCGCTTCCGCCTCGAGCGACCGGTGCGATGAGTCGGCCGACGTTCCACGTCGGCGCGGACAAAATCATGATAATCAATCGACTGCCGGATGGGCGGGCTGACATGTGTCAGACCGGCCACGACCGGGCGATAGCGCGACACCGGTTTTCCCATCACGCCATCGGCGATCCGGTTGGCCAGTTCCTGCCGGTAACTGCTTTGCAGTGCGAGTCGCGCTTCCATCGGGTTGGTAAGAAACCCGCATTCCACGAGGACGGCCGGAATCCTCGTGTTCCGCAGCACGTAGTAACCGCGCCGGCGGATGCCGCGATTATCGGTGGTGGTGCCCGAAACGACCTGGCGATGAATATTCGCCGCCAGCGCCGCGCTGTTGTTGCGGTAGTAATACGTCTCGATCCCGTTCGCGCCCGCTCGGGTGGCGGAGTTGAAATGGATGCAAACGAAGATCGCGTTGGGATAAGAGTTCGCGATCCGCACGCGATTGCCCAGGGTGACGAAGACGTCGCTGTCGCGCGTCATGATCACGCGGTAGCCGGCCTTGCGCAGTCTTGCCGCGAGCCGTTGCGCGACGTCGAGCGCCATGGTTTTCTCCGCGACGCGCTGGCCGGGAATTCCTCCGCGATCAAATCCGCCATGTCCGGCGTCGATCACGACCGTGGAAGGTCTCCGGCTCGCCGACCAGATCGGCAGAGGGAGAAGAGCGATGAGCGCGAGGGTGAGCGCGAAAAAATTCCGAAGTGAAGCGCGCCGCCCGGCGCGGTGGGAGATTGCCGCCATGGATGATTAATCTTCGGGCGGCAGGTTGACGGGCCGATCCGATAATCTTGCCGCCGCCGATTTGGACCCGCCCGGCGCGATCGGCGCATCAAGCATTCCCCCGCTGACGGCGACATTTCCGTCGTTCGCGCGACGGAGGCGCGGCATGCTTCTGGTCTGCGAATAGGTGGCGTGTTTCAACAGGTGTCCATCGGGGCTAACGACCGAGTACGACCAGACGCGGGGCGCGGAGCATTGCAAAACGTGGAGCTGATTCTTGCGATCGACTTCGGCGTGCGGCTCATCAAAGGAAATGACTCGGCCTAACGAATAGGTGGCATAAACGAGATTCTTCTCCTTGTCCTCCACCCGCACATAGAGCGAGGTGTGATCGGGAAAGCGATTCGTCATGAGCGAGAAGGTGCGCACTCCGGCGCCGCCGGGGTCGCCCACCGTCTGCTGCCAGATCGGACGCGCGTTGGTGACCTCGAAGACCTTGGCGGGCGCGTAGAAGAATTTCTTCAGGTCCGCGAAAAACACATTCGCACGGACGTGGTAAACGCCGGGGTCGCCGATTGGGAAAAGAGAGGTGAGATTGACCCTGCGGGTGACGGAAGAGCCAGCGGCGATCTTGAGCGGCGACTCCAGCGTGTGCGGGAGTGGGGCGAGCGTGCGGCCTTCATGGCCGGTCACTTCAAAACCATACCAGACTTGATCGTTGTCGTTGCGCAGTTCGACGGCGCGTCCGGCGAGATTGGTAATCGTGACCGTGGCGATGACCGGCTCGTAGGCGATATATTGCAGACGTTTGAATTTCAAATCGACCCGGATCTGCCCATCAGCCGAGATGGCGACGAGACAAAGCACGATACAGGCGAGGGAGCGGATCATTGGCGCGTAAAATAACGCAACTCGCGGGAGATGAAAGGTGGGCCGCGGAATCAGCCGCGTTTTCCCGAGGGTTTCACCTTCTCGAGCACGGCGGTTTTCGGAGGCGCGACAAGCGGCAGCGGCCCCGACTCAATAAGGTGTATCACTGCGGCGGAATGGTCACAGGCGGCGGGAAGAGATTGAGCAATCGAGCCGGATCGGCCCGCACCGCCTGGAGCTGATCCTGGTAATAGACTCGCACGATGTAGCCCAGAAACTGGCGCGGGCCGCTCTCGCTCGTCGGCGGAAGGGCGGCGGCCGTGGCGGGTTTGCGCGCGGCGAGGTTGGCTTTCTCGACGGAATCCGGCACTTCCATCGGCTGGCTGGCCAGCGAGGAGCCGGGCGCGGGGTCATTGCGCCTGGGGCGGAGATAAGTCACTTCCAGCACCTCGGTGCCGGTATCGCGCCAGTCGTGCCCCGGAGTGACCCATTCGTAACTTACGTCTGCATTGGTCAGCACGACCTGGTCGTTGTTCACCATGTCGTAAAAGAAAACCTGGATCTTGACCTTGGTATGATCAATCGCCGTGTCCGGCCGCACCTTCACTCCCACGCGCAGGAGCAGTTTGGTCTCCGCATCGGGGTCATTTTCCTGCCGCAGGTTCACCTCCGAGATGCCAAAGGTTGAGCCGTCAGGAATTCCCGCAACGCCGTTGTCCGGGACAGGGCTGCCGGCTGCGTTCAGGTTGCCTCGGGCTGGAACGCCGACACTCAGCTTCAATTCCGCCAGCTCATAAAGCGGACCGGCCCCCGCGCCTAACGATTGCAGGCGGCGCCAGACTTCATTCGAACGATCGAAGAGTTGCATCGATTCATAAGTCAGGGCCAGCTCCGCCAGGACCTCGGGGTTGCCCGGGTCGAGTGCCGTCGCCTGCTGGAGTTTCGCAATCGCATTCGTCGTATCGCCGCGTCCGCGAAAACCTTTGGCCGCCTGGAGGAGCGCTTCGGTGACCGACTTAGGCGGAGCTTCCTCCCGCTGAACGGTCGCCGCCGGAATACGCGTCACGGCGGCGGGAGTGCTCGCGACTTTCGCGTGCCGGGAAAGGCGCGCGTCCACCGCTTTGAATCGGAAGGGCGTTTGTGACTCGGGCGAGCCTCGAGTGGAGAAATAAAGTGCAGCGAGAATCTGCGCCGCCGCGACCGCGCCGAGCAGGGCCATCGCGATCGCGAACGTTCTTTGTGCCCGGCTGCCATGAGGAAGGGAGAGCGCGTGCATTCGGAAATCGTTCTCTAAACGAACCCGCCGGAAAGTGTCAATTATACCCTGACCGGGCCGGGGCTCGTCCCCCGCAGAAAAGCGAGTCTCATGCCGCCGGTCGGTGCGGCTGCGGAGGCAGGTTGAGAGAAACAACAGGAGAGGAAGCGGGAGCGGATAATTTGATTGCTTGCACGGGTGTTGGCTCAATCCGAGAGCCGCCCTGGGCTGATAAATCAGCGCGAGATGTCGGCCTGGCTCAGGATCTTGAATCCTTCGCCCTGGAGCACCGAGCAGGCGCATTCCGCGTCGTCCACGTGCAACGCGAGGGCTGCGACTCCATGCGGGCGGGTGAGCAGCGGATAGCTGAAGTGCATGTTCACTTCCGCCATCAACAGGGCGGCGAGCAGCTTCGAAAGCTCCGTCGCCACCTCCCGCAACTCCACCACCACCATCTCGCAAACGCCGAACGCGACATCGTGTTCGTGAAAAATATTTTCCACCGTCTCGGGATCGCTCACCACGATGCGGGCGATCGCCGAATCGGTTTGTTCCGCGATGCTGAGCGCGACCACATGGGTATTGCGGGTGCTGAGCAACTTCACGATGTCGAGCATTGCGCCCACCTTGTTCGGCAGGAAAACGGAGAACTGTTTCACCAGCGGTCCGCTGATCTTGGAAGTCGTTTCGGGTAAATCAAGGGCCATAAGAACGCGATCCCGCGAGTCGGACAATATGCCGGTGCCGGGCAGAGCAAGGCAAATGAATAGTGAACCTGTAGAGGCGGCCGTGTCGGCCGCAACCTCGGGTACCATTTTCAAAATCGCCACGCATTGACCAAAACCGCCCGTCTACAGACAGGAAAGGCGAAACCGTATTTCGCGGCCTTCGACCTGGTATTTGCGAATCTCTTTTCCACCCTCGGCATCCAACCCGTGACTCGCATCGCTCTGACCTCCGGAGTGAAATTAGCCCTCATCGGTTCTGCCCTCGGTCTGCTCGGTGCCCTCGGCGTTTCCCGACTCCTCGCCGCCGGTTACCCCGGCATGCAGCTCAACAGCCCGGCGGTCTTGATCGGCACGACGCTCCTCCTCGTCGCCTTCGCCCTCATTGCCTGCTGGCTCCCCGCTCGCCGCGCCGCGCGGATCAACCCGATCGAGGCTCTGAGGGCGGAGTAAACGGGGGCGCGGTTCTCGTCGCACCAAAAAATTCCAAAAAAAAGAGTGGCAGTGCAATGGTGTTATAGTTAACTATAACACTACATGAGGAACAACGATCGATTGGAGCAGGAGCCAGCGCCCGCCAATCGCGCGATCTGCGACACCGAATGAGCCGTGAATGGAATGACAGTCAGCCAATTTACCGCCAGCTGCGCGACCGCGGCGTCCATATGATCCTCGATGGCGTCCTCAAGGAAGGTGATCCGCTGCCCTCGGTGCGAAATGTGGCCGCCGAATATCGGGTCAATCCGCTCACGGTCCTGAAGGCCTATCAGCAACTGGTAGATGAGCAGCTGGTCGAGATGAAGCGCGGGCTCGGCATGTTCGTCAAGGCGGGCGCGCGCGATCTCTTGCTCAAAGGCGAACGCGAAAAATTCCTCGCCGAGGAATGGCCGCGGGTCGCAGCCACGATTCAGCGACTCGGCCTCACCGAGAAAGAACTCGATGCCGCCGCCGCGCGCGCGCCATCGCGCAAGACAGGAAAGGAGAAACGCTAACCCCATGACCTGCATAGAAGCACGCGGCCTGCGCAAGGCCTTCGGAACAACCGTCGCCCTGGACGGCATCAATTTGCGGGTCGAAGAAGGCCGCATTCTCGGGCTCATCGGACCCAACGGTGCCGGCAAGACCACCGCGCTCAACGCCATTCTCGGCCTCACCTCCTACGAGGGAGAGCTGAAGGTGCTCGGACGCAATCCGTGGGCCGCGCGCGAACGGCTCATGAACGACGTCTCCTTCATCGCTGATGTCGCCGTCCTCCCGCGCTGGATCCGAGTGTCGCAGGTCTTCGACTACGTCGCCGGGGTTCATCCGAGATTCAATCGCGCGAAGGCGGAAGCTTTTCTGGCCAGGACGACGATCAAACGCCGCAGCAAAGTCGGGCAATTATCGAAGGGCATGGTGGCGCAACTCCACCTCGCGCTGGTCATGGCAGTGGACGCGAAATTGCTCGTGCTCGATGAACCGACGCTGGGTCTCGACATCCTTTATCGGAAACAGTTCTACGACTCCCTCCTCAACGATTACTTCGATGGCAGTCGTACCATCGTGGTGACGACTCATCAGGTGGACGAGATCCAGGACGTTCTGACCGACCTCATGTTCATCGATCGCGGCCGCATCGTGCTCGAGTGCAGCATGGAGGAATTCGACTCGCGCTATCTCGAAGTAATGGTGCATCCCGAGCAGCTCGAGGTGGCGCGCGCGCTCAAGCCGATTCACGAGCGACCGGTCTTCGGCCGCAGCGTGCTGTTTTTCGATCACGCCGATCGCGACCAACTCGCCGCGCTCGGCGAAGTGCGCAGACCCAGCATCGCCGACTTGTTCGTTGCCGTGATGGGTAACAAGACCGGCCAGGCAGAAAAAGGAGCCAGATGAATACTTCATCGAACGTGGTACCCGAATCTCCGTTCGACCCGCAGCCAACCGCGCGAGCGGTAATGTCGCCGACTCGGCCATTTTATTGGTCGATCCGTCGTGAGTTGTGGGAGAACCGTTCGATTTACATCGCGCCGCTGATCGTCGCCGGCTTCGTGTTGTTCGGCTACGCCATCAGCGCGATCGGCTTGCCGCATCGCCGGCGCGCGCTTCTCCTGCTCGACCCGGTCCGGCAACGGGCGATCATCGAACAGCCCTACAATGCCGCGGCCCTGATGCTCACGCTGACGGCGTTTCTTGTCGGCATTTTTTATTGCCTCGACGCGCTCCACGGCGAACGCCGCGATCGCAGCATCCTCTTTTGGAAATCGCTCCCGGTATCCGACCTAACGAGTGTGCTCGCCAAGCTGTGCGTTCCGATGCTGATTCTGCCCCTGATCACCTTCGCACTCATCGAAGTCACGCGGCTGATCATCCTCTTACTCAGCACTCTCACCCTCTTGCCCTTCGGCCTCGGCGCCACGACATGGGAACGGCTGCCGTTTTTCCAACTCTCGGTCATTCTCCTCTACGGCATCGTCACGTCCGTCCTTTGGGGGGTGCCGGTCTATGGCTGGCTGCTGCTCGTTTCCGCCTGGGCGCGGCGCGCGACCTTCCTATGGGCGGTGCTCCCGTGGCTAGCGATCTGCATCGTGGAAAAGATCGCGTTCGACTCGGCGCACTTCCTCCACCTGCTCGGGCACCGCGTCTTTGGCAGCTACCAGGACGCGTTCGTCGTCATGTCGCTGCCGCATCATGCAGTCATTCCCGTAATCGATCGACTCAGCCAGCTCGCTCCGTTGAAATTTATCAGCGCGCCCGGTCTTTGGATCGGGTTCGTCTTCTCCGTGGCCTTCGTCGCTGCCGCAGTGCGTCTGCGCCGTTATCGAGGACCGCTCTGATCCTCACATTCGATTCAATCACTCACATAAAGGAGAAACCAATATGAAGCGTATTCTAAAATGGAGCGCGCGCGCAATCCTGGGGGCGCTCATATTGGCTTTCCTGGTGGGATTCATCGCTTATTGGAGATCGACCAATGATTGCGACACCAGGCCTTCTCCGGTCCATCCGATGAAAGCAATTCGTTACTGCGAATACGGTGTCGTGAAGCTTAATAACGTTGAGAAACCTGTGCCTAAGGACAACGAGGTCCTGGTTAAAGTTCGGGCGGCTTCGCTCAACTCGCTTGATGTCTTCATGATCCGCGACACGTGGCTTGGTCGCTTGTTTTTCGGGTTGCGCAAACCAAGAGACACACGGCTCGGGCGCGATGTTGCCGGCCAGGTGGAAGTTGTCGGTAAGAATGTGACGCAATTCAAAGTGGGCGACGAAGTGTTCGGCATCTGTTCGGGCTCGCTCGCCGAGTATGCAGTTACTCCCGAACGAGCGCTGGTCATGAAGCCGCCGAACGTTTCGTTTGAGCAAGCCGCCTCCGTCCCGTTGGCCGGACAAACTGCGCTGCAGGGCCTGCGCGAGGGAAAGATTCAGCCTGGGCAGAAGGTGTTGATCAACGGCGCGACCGGAGGGGTAGGAACGTTCGCCGTGCAGATTGCCAAATCTTTTGGCGCAGAGGTCACGGCTGTTTGTAGCACCCGGAATGTCGATCTTGTCCGATCCATTGGCGCTGACCACGTGATCGATTACACCAAAACGGATTTCACCAAGAGCGATCAGCGTTACGACATGATCTTCGATAACGTTGGCAACCATTCCTTCGCCGCGCGCCGTCGCGTGTTAACTCCCAAAGGGATCTGTGTTTTGGTCGGTATTGGCGGAACCTCAGCCAAAGGAGGCGAGTTGATCGGACGCATCGCTGGAAATCTCATCGCGCATGGATTGTCATCATTCACCGAGCAAAAGTTCGCCCAGTACATCACTAAGCTGAGCAAGCCAGATCTCGCCATGCTGGGCGACCTCCTTGAGACGGGAAAGGTCAGGCCAGTCATCGAGCGGACTTACAAATTAAGTGAAGCCCCCGACGCTCTCCGCCTTCTCGATCAAGGCCACGCCCGCGGCAAAACCGTCATCAAAGTCGAATGACAACCCACGCAATAGACCCGGCACAACGCACGGCAGCAAAAGTCGCGGGATTCAGTGGACTCTTTGCGGTTGCGATCGTGGTGTTCGCCAACTATGCGCTGCTCAATCCGCTGATCGTTCCGGGCTACGCCACGGAAACCGCTCGGAACATCATGGCGCACGACACGCAATTCCACGTCATTATCGTCTGCTTCCTCACTTACAGCGCGAGCGTTTTTGTTCTCCTCGCGGCGCTCTACGTGATTCTTAAGCCGGTAAACCACGGCCTCGCCCTGGCCGGAGCACTCTTTCGTTTCGTCTTTGCCTTGTTGTGGCTTCTCACGACACTCAATCTGCTAAGCGCACTGCGGCTCGTGCATGGCGCAACTTACCTGGAAGTCTTCGAGCCCGATCAATTGCAAGCTCTGGAGCGGCTGCACCTCGCCGCGAATTTCGACGACTACTACGTCAGCCTGCCATTTTTTGCCCTGGCTTCCACGGTTTGTAGCTATCTGTGGCTGAAGGCGGGCTACGTCCCTCGATTGCTGGCCGGCTTCGGCCTGATCTCGTCCGCTTGGTGCGTGCTCTGCGCTTTCCTTTTCTCGTTTATCCGGCCCTCGCCCGACCGGTTAATGCGTATTGGTTCGATTCGCCGATGACGATTTTCGAAATGACGCTTAGTCTTTGGCTCCTCATCAAAGGCGTGCAAACTCCGGTTCTCGATCCGGTAACTCGTTAGGCTTATGAAACTCAAACGTATTCTAAAATGGATCGCAGTCGCGATTTCGAGCGTGGTCGGGCTGGCGATCCTGGCGCTCTTTATCGCCTACTGGAGGTCAGACAACGACTGCGGTCGGAACACCACCGCGGGAGGCAACACGATGAAAGCCATTGTCTACTGCGACTACGGTTCGCCCGATGTTCTCAAGCTTCAGGAGATCGCGAAGCCCGTTCCGAATGACGATCAGGTACTGGTTAAGGTTCGTGCCACGTCCGTTAATCCGCTCGACTGGCATTTCATGCAAGGCACGCCCTACGTCATGCGTTTGGAGGTCGGGCTGCGCAAACCAAAGGACATGCGGTTGGGCGTTGACTATGCGGGCACGGTCGAAGCAGTCGGCAGGAACGTGACGCAGTTCAAGCCCGGCGACGAGGTGTTCGGCGGGAGGAACGGCGCCTTCGCCGAGTATGTTTGTGTTCGGGCGGATCGCGCCATCGCGCTCAAACCAGCCAACATCACTTTTGAACAGGCGGCCGGCGTTCCCATCGCGGCGGTCACGGCCCTGCAAGGTTTGCGCGACAAGGGCCAACTCAAGCCGGGACAGAAGGTCCTGATCAACGGCGCGTCGGGGGGCGTCGGGACGTTCGCGGTCCAGATCGCCAAGTCGTTCGGCGCCGATGTGACCGGGGTTTGCAGCACAAGAAATTTGGATCTGGTCCGATCGCTCGGGGCAGACCACGTGATTGATTACACGAAGCAGGATTTCACCCGGAGTGGGCAACGCTACGATCTGATCCTCGATAATGTCGGAACGCAGCCGTTGTTGGGATTTAAGCGTGTCCTTAAGCCCAAGGGTATCTGTGTCCTGATTGGAGGCGGAGGACCAAACGAGGGGCGATGGATTGGGCCGCTGGCGCGTCCGGTCAAAGCGCTTCTGTTGTCGCCGTTCATGAGCCAGAAGTTTGTCATGTTCATGGCCGACCTGAACCAGAAGGACCTGAATGCCCTGGGCAATCTTATGCGAGCCGGAAAGGTGACACCGGTCATCGATAGACATTACACCCTGAGCGGGGTGCCTGAGGCGATCGGGTATTTGGAACAAGGCCACGCTCGAGGCAAAGTAGTCATATCGGTGGAATAGGACTGTCGTGCTGAGCGGCGTCGACAGACCGGGGTAGCAAAACTTGCGGTACGCGGTGCGGTCGATCATTCATCGACTTGGGCGAAGAGCGCTCGACGCCGCGGTACGAAGTGAGCAATACTACGAATATTCATTCGTTGGATCCCGGTGCTTGTTCGTTTGACAGTGCCGCCTTCTCAATTCCAATTCGCATGAACGACGTATCAAAAATCCACAACCCAACTCAACGGCAAAGGAGCAAAGCATGAAGCAATTAGAAGGAGCTAGAATCGAAGAGTTCAAAGCACAATTCCGCGGGGAGGTGGTCCTTCCCGGAGACGCGAGTTACGACGAGGTGCGCGCGATTTGGAACGCCATGATCGACCGCAAGCCCGCGATTATCGCTCGCTGCGCATCGGCTGATGATGTCGTTCAGGCCGTCAAGTTCGCGCATCAGAATGATCTGCTCGTCTCGATCCGGGGCGGCGGACACAACATCGCGGGCAACGCCGTTTGCGACGACGGCCTCATGATCGACCTCTCGCTGATGAAGGGCGTCCAGGTAGATCCGAAGGCGCGCCGCGCGACGGTCGAGCCCGGATGCACCCTTGCCGATTTCGACGCGGTCGCTCAGGAACACGGCCTCGCGACGCCTTTGGGCATCAATTCGACCACGGGCGTGGCCGGACTGACGCTCGGTGGCGGTTTTGGCTGGTTGAGCCGGAAGTACGGCATGACGATCGACAACCTGCTCTCTGCGAATGTCGTCACCGCTGACGGCAAACAGCTTCGCGCCAGCGAAACGGAAAATGCCGACCTTTTCTGGGGGCTGCGTGGTGGTGGTGGAAACTTTGGTATCGTCACCAGCTTCGAGTTCCAGCTTCACCCTGTCGGCCCGAACGTGCTGAGCGGGCTTATCGTCTTTCCATTCGACCAGGCGAAATCCGTCATCACGCAGTTTGCCCGTTTCACCGAGACGATGCCGGACGAGCTGAATGTCTGGATGGTCACTCGCAAAGCGCCTCCTCTGCCCTTTCTGCCGGCGGACGTGCACGGAAAAGAGATGGTCGCGCTCGCTGTGTGCTATGCGGGTGACCCGAGTGAGGGCGAGAAACTGATCGAACCGCTGCGAGGGTTCGGCACGGCCTACGGCGAGCACATTGGCGTGCAGCCGTATGTCGCCTGGCAGCAGGCCTTCGATCCGCTTCTGGCAAAGGGTGCGCGCAACTACTGGAAGTCGCATAATTTCACGCGGCTGAGCGATGGCGCGATCGATGCCATCATCGAGTATGCCGCCAAGCTACCGTCGCCCTATTGCGAGATCTTTGTCGGCACGATCGGCGGCCAGACGGCTCGGGTTGCACCCGATGCGATGGCCTACTCGAGCCGGGACGCCAACTACGTTATGAATGTGCACGGCCGCTGGGAATCAGCCGCCGAAGACCAGGCGGTTATCACCTGGGCACGCGAATTCTTCGCCAAGTCGAAGCCGTTCGCCAGCGCGGGCGCCTACATTAACTTCATGACCCAGGAAGAGACCGACCGCATCGCCTTCGCCTACGGCCCGATGTACAACCGGTTGGTGGAGCTCAAGAAGAAGTACGACCCGACGAATTTCTTCCGGATGAATCAGAACATCAAACCGGTCTGAGAGCCGCCCTCGCCCCGGACGATGGAGGTTGAGCGATGTCCCGGCTGCGGCGTGGAGTTGCCGGCTTTCGCCGGCCCGGTGCACCGCTACATGGAATCTTCGCCCAGTTGCTGGGCTGCCTATGGCGAGGTCCTGGCGCGCGAGTACAATGATCCCGCGTTCATGGCTGCTCACCGGCTCACGGTAGATGCATACGCTGTTCAGCATCCGGGACGTCCGTCGCCGCAGTCGATTCAGTCGGTAGGGGTTCACCTCATCTCACTCTATGTCGTGCTTGAGGAACAGCTTCCCCATCGTGCGGCAACGCAGTTGATGCAGCGCAGCGCGGACCGGATGCGTTTCGTATGGCTCGAGCCACCGCGTGATCGCGGCGAGCGCAACGTCACGGCCATCGTCGCGGCGCGCACGTCGGATCAACACGCCCGCGCCGTTCAGAGTTGGGCGCAGTCTGTCTGGCAAGCCTGGTCGCCACACCATTCTCAGGTGCGCGCCTGGGCCGCAGAGGTACAGGCGACACCGTGACCTCTGACTTCTCTTAATGCTCGCTCCCGATAGCTCGGGGATGTTATTTCCTTCAGGCAGACTGGGGATAAGACTTTGGAAGACCCACCTGAAATCCGTTGGATCGAGTGCGGCATCGTGGCCGGCCTCTGCTCCAGTGTTCTCTATCCGGTCCTTCTTTTCGCGCCTCTGCCGCTGGCCGCGACCGCCGCGGCGGCCGCGTTGCTCGGGCCCGCGATTGGGGTTGGCAGCCTCGGTCTTCGTCAGCTCATCCGATTGCAGGGCGAGTCAGTGGCCGCGTCCCTCGGAAGCATCATTAACCTCGTAGCGGGCGCCCTCTTCACCGCCATGGCGCTGATCCAGCTCGCGGTTCGCCACGCCAGCCCGAACTCCGCCCTGCCGCGCAACCTGACTGGCGTTTGGCTTGGCCTTGACGTTGCGTGGGATGTTTACATCGGTCTTGGCACTCTCTTCTTTGCCTGGTCAATGCTCGGTCATCCGCGCTTCCGCTGGCCGTTCGCTCTTCCCGGGTTCGTCGTCGGATTCCTCGTCGTCGCGCTCAACCTTTACACCTTCCCAATCCCGCCCGCCGAGGCCGGGTTGTTCGACATCGGACCGTTCGTCGGTCTCTGGTATCTGGCTGCCACGGTGCAAGCCTGGCGCAGCCTCGGCTGGGCTCGGGCACACTTGGGAACGCTGGCCTAACGAAGGCGACCCAGGTTCACCCTACCGACCGCGGCGCATGTCGGCGCGCCAGGTCAGGAGGGTCCAGAGCCAGGTGCTAAAATCTTCCAGTGCAAAAAGGAGCGCGAGCGGCCCGGGCAGGAAACCGAGATACCAAAGCAGGCCGGCGACTGGCGGGACGACAGGTCGATCGAGCAAACTGGCGAAGACGAAACCTTCCGCGTTGAGGCGGCCGCTGATCGTGTAGAGCATTCCAATTCCGGCGACAAGAACCCCGGCCAGGCGCAAAAAATTGGAGGCATCCGGCTGCAGAGGCGCAAAGCGGAGAAGCGAAGCGACAAAGTGCGGGAAGATCAGAATCACGCCGCCTTCAAGGAGGAGAAGCCAGCCGTAAAGCTCGACGGTTTTGGCCGCCCGGCTTTGTTCCGGGACCGCCCGAAGGCGGCGGAACATCTCGGCGAAAGGGGTCACGTCATTTCAAAGCAACAACGGGATGAAAGCGCTTCACGGCCAGGATTCCGCCCCATAGGAAAACAAGCAGGACGATTCCCTGGGCGATGGCGAAGGGTGGTTCGGAGCCGTGCGGCGCGAGGACGTGCAAAACCGGGATGTGGAGGAAGGATTGCACAACGAGGACGAAGCAGTTGAAGTAGAGGGCGACGACGGCGCTGACGACAAAGATCCAGCGCCAGGCGCCGGCGAGATGGAAGGTGTAACGGGCCGCGATCGCCAGCGCGAGGATGATGAGGGAGAGAATGCCGACGATAATGGCTGGCGTGACCCCGTGAAACGGGAAGCCGAAGCCGGTGACAGAGGTCGCCACGGTGGTGACGAGAAAGAGGAGCGTCCAGCCATTCATCAGGTTGGAGCGGAGAAGCCCGAAGAGGACAATGAGGCCGGAGACGATCCCGATGAGACTCAGGATGACGTGCACGAGCGTGTAGGTGTCCATGTGTGCACGCTAGGACGACGGCAGGGTTTCTGTCGATCTCGGTTTTTGCTTCGGATCTGTTCAATGGATCCGCGGTGGGGCGAGACTCTGTCGAGCCGGGGCAAGCGCCACCTCAGGCTCGACAGAGTCTCGCTCCACCAGCAGAGTCTGCCTATGAATGACCTGCTGAAAGGCGCGCGGGATCTTGGGTCGGGCGGAATCACGGTCAACAACGTTCAGCCGGGGCCGATCGATACAGATCTCAATCCGGCAGATGGCGAGTTTGCCGAGACACTGAAGTCGTTCTTGGCCGGGCCACGCTATCGAACGGTCGAGGAAGTGGCGGGAATGGTGGCATACCTGTCAGCGCTACGTTGCTTTTCTTCGCGGGATCAATCTGGGCAAACGGCGTCCGCCCGTGAGCCAACTGAAGGAGCTTTTCGAAGAGATGGGCTTTGATGCAGTGGAGACGTTCCAAACCCTGACGAGTTCGAATGTGGAAACCGTAGCGATGGTTTCGTCTATCCAAGCAACGGTGAACTGTGCGAATTTCCCCCTGTGACTGAATTGTTAACCTTGCAGAAAATTCGCCAGGCGGTTCAGACCGGTCCCGTGGAAGCGCGCGTCCATGTGCAACTGGAAGCGGCTGCGGCAAAAACGACTCGCGACCGGAAACCGTATTGCGAGCTGGCCCTGGCAGACGCGGCCGATCGCATGATGCTGCGCGTGTGGAGCGACAACCCGCAATTCAAGGCTTGCGACTCGTTAGGCGCGGGCGACTTTATCGAGCTGACGGGCGAATTCTATCAGCATCAGCAGTTCGGCCTCGATGTCCGCCGTTGGCAGGTTCGCGCCCTGACGAACGAGGAAAAGGCGCAACTTTTGCAGGGTCCCCCGGAGCTGCGGGAGAAACAGAAATCCGATTGGGACTTTATTGTCGCCGCGACCTCGGCCATTCACGATCCCCGACTAAGCGCCCTGTGCGCCGAATTCATCGCCGAGTATGGCGAGCGCTTCCGCCACACCGCCGCGGCCCGCAATTATCATCACGCCCGGCGCGGCGGCCTGGTCGAGCACACCGCCCAGATGATGCGGGTCGCGCAACAGGTGGCGCAGCTTTATCCTGGATTGAACCACGATCTGCTCATTGCCGGGGTTCTTTTTCACGACTCCGGCAAGCTCTGGGAAAACCATCTGCCTGAGACTGGCTTCAGCATGCCGTATGATGAACTGGGCGAGCTGGTCGGCCACATTTCGATCGGGCTCGAGCTGGTCAATTCACTCTGGCGAAAAATTCAAGGCGAAGACCGCGCGCATGAGTGGTCGCGGTTGCGC
Source organism: uncultured Verrucomicrobiae bacterium (assembly GCA_963738045.1). Taxonomy (GTDB): domain Bacteria; phylum Verrucomicrobiota; class Verrucomicrobiia; order Chthoniobacterales; family UBA10450; genus Palsa-1392. The sequence continues at coordinate 31,127 of CAVTUX010000008.1, forward strand.
CCGGCGAACGACGATGTGCGAATGCATCTCCTCCATCTCATCGCGGCCCATCACGGCGAGATGCAGCTCGGTTCGCCAGTTTACCCGAAGACGCCCGAAGCGATCGCCCTTCATTACATCGACAATCTCGATGCGCGTCTCGAAATGATCTTCGCCGGCTATCCGATCGCGAAGCGGCTCGCGCCGCGGATTTTCGAGCGAGTGCGCCCGTTGCCGGGAAACCTGGTGCAGCCGCTGGAAAAGTTCGATTCCCAGCCGTAGCGGCGGCCCGCGGCCGTCGCCCTCCGGCGAATAAGGGACGCTACGGTCACAGGAGAGCGACCCTCCGCTTCGCCTCAGCAAGATATTGCTCATCAATCTCGAAGCCGATGAATTCCTTCACGCCACATCTCTGCGCGGCGATGGCGGAGTTCCCGATACCGAGAAATGGATCGAGCACGGTGCGAACGCGCGCAACGCCATGCAATTTGATACACCACTCGGCGAGCTTTACAGGAAAGGTTGCCGGGTGCGGTCGCTCTTTTGCGCGGCTCTGGATCGTCTCGTAGGGGATGAACCAGGTATTTCCTCGGCAACGGCGGTCGGTGCCGCGCGTGTGCGACCAGCGCGCGATATTACTCTTGTCCTGATACGGCACTCCGAGTGCGAGGCGATCGATTTCCACGCGACCGGTTTTCGTGAAGTGAAAAACATATTCGTGGCAATCGTTTAAAAATCGCTTCGAGCTGATCGGCTTGAAATGACCACGCGAAATCTCTCTGCCGGCCTCGTCCGGCAGCGTGATTGCCTTGATCCAATGAATTACGTTCTGTAAAACGAACATCTCGCGTAATCGCAAGACGAGCTCATGGGGTAACATCGGGTTTGACGGCGCGGACCCAATGTTAAGGAAAAATGACCCTTCGGTCCTTAATACTCGCTTAACCTCCGCGGCCCACTTTTCGCACCACGCTAAATACAATTCACGATCTTCTTTGTCCGAGTATTTTCCATATTTGATTCCCAGATTATACGGAGGTGACGTAACCGTTATGTCGATGCAGCTATCAGCGAGCTGAGACATGCCCGCCACGCAGTCGCCGAGGCGAAAATCGTGGGCAAAAAAATCAAACAGTTCTTGAGCTTTTGGCTCTCGGATTCGAACCATGGTCGAACCCAAAGTCGTACCAAACCAAAAAAGTACAACTGGAAACTAGCGGCCGAGGTTTGGCCCAAGCGTGCGAGCAAAGATATCTTTTAGCCGATCTTCCCAGCCGCCATTTTTGTAGTCAAAGGCGTAACGGGGAATCTTTTCTTCGTGTTCGTTGCTCAGGACCAGCGCGCCGGTTTCTCTGTTGAGCGAATTCTGAAGGTCCACGAGAAGTCCTTGGAAGCCTCCATCACTTTCGGTCACCGGATCTTGCCGATCCAAGATTTCAATTTCACTGGGAGCGAGTGTTACAGTTTGCATTCAAAAAAGATCAGCGAACATGCCCAGACTTCAATGATATGTTACCGGGCGCAACATGCGCCGTTTTGGATTTCTTAACTCGATGTCGGACAAACCCTCGAAACTCAAAATCGCCGACCGCGAATTCACTTCGCGACTGCTCGTTGGCACGGGAAAGTTCGCCTCCAACGAGTTGATGCGCGACGCGCTGGAAGCCAGCGGCACGGAGCTGGTGACGGTCGCGCTGCGGCGCGCCGATCTCTCCGGCCGCGGCGATCCCTTCGCCAACATCCTCGATTTCATCGACCCGAAGCGCTTCCTTCTTCTGCCGAATACAAGCGGCGCGCGAAATGCCGAGGAAGCCGTCAGGCTGGCGCGGCTCGCGGTCAGCGCCGGGTTGCCTTCCTGGGTGAAACTGGAGATTCATCCCGATCCCCGCTACCTCCTGCCCGATCCGGTCGAGACGCTGGCCGCGGCGGAGATACTCGTTAGGGAAGGCTTCACCGTCCTGCCCTACATTAACGCCGACCCGGTTCTGGCGAAACGATTGCAGGACGTGGGGACGGCGACGGTGATGCCGCTCGGCTCGCCCATCGGCAGCAATCGCGGAATCGAAACTCGAGCCCAGATCGAAATCATCATCGAACAGGCGACCGTTCCCGTAGTGGTGGACGCGGGCCTTGGTGCGCCGAGCCAGGCGGCGGAAGCGCTCGAGATGGGCGCGGACGCGGTTCTGGTCAACACCGCCATCGCGATCGCCTCCGACCCGGTGCGAATGGCGCACGCCTTCCGCAAAGCGGTCGAGGCCGGCCGCGAAGCGTGCGAGATCGGCCTGGCAGAAGCGCGCTCGGCCGCGTCGGCGACCAGCCCGCTGACGGCATTTTTCTCTCGGCCTAACGACTAACGAACCGGTGTGCTTCCGGTTCCGGTGGCTGGCGGTGCGACGGATGCAAATGAGACTAACCCATCGATCCCAAGGTGCTGATGTCTTGGCCGGTGGCGGAGTGCGCTATCGAACCTGGGCGCCGGGGAAGAAGGTCGCGGTCGTTATCTCGGACGCGGCAGGCGGCGCGGTGCGCGAGGTCTCGTTAGGGGCAGAGCCGGGTGGTTACTGGAGCGGGATCGATCCCACGGCAGCCGGGCGATCGTTACAAATACCGGTTCGATGGAAATGATTGGCCCGATCCCGCTTCGCGCTTCAATCCGGAAGGCGTGCACGGCCCGGCGCAGGTGATCGATCCGCGCGACTACACCTGGGGGGATGAAGGCTGGGTCGCGCCGCAAGCTTTCCGAGCTGGTCATTTACGAGCTGCACATCGGCACTTTTACGCCGGCGGGAACTTTTCAGGCTGCGGTCGAGAAGCTGGATCATCTCGTCGATCTCGGCGTGACCGCGATCGAGATCATGCCGGTGGCGGATTTTCCGGGAGATCGCAATTGGGGTTACGACGGGGTCTTGCTCTACGCGCCGGCCCGCGCCTACGGCGCGCCTAACGACTTGCGGGCGCTGGTCGACGCCGCCCATGCGCGCGGCCTCGCTGTGATTCTCGACGTGGTCTACAACCATCTCGGGCCGGACGGCAATTATCTCGGCCGTTACAGCCGCGATTATTTCAATCCGACTCACAAGACTCCCTGGGGTGATGGTTTCAATTTTGAGCTCCAGCCCGTGCGGGATTTTTTTGTCGAGAATACCGTCTACTGGCGGCGGGAATTTCATATCGACGGCTTCCGGCTCGATGCGACCCACGCCATCGCCGACGCCTCGGAGAAACATGTCCTGGCCGAGATCGCGGAGCATGTGCAGTCGTTAGGCGGATTCGTCATCGCGGAGGACGAGCGGAACGAAGCGCAACTGCTGCAAGCCCGCGGGCGAGAGGCGGGATGGGTTTGGACGCGATCTGGGCGGACGATTTTCATCACGTCGTGCGCGTGATGCTGACCGGGATGCGCGAGGGTTATTTCAAATCGTATCGAGGAACGGTCGACGAACTGGCCGCGACACTCGAGCATGGCTGGCTCCTGGCGGGCGAGGAACGCGCGCGCGCAGTCCTGGGCCAGCCGGGAGAAGCGGACGGAGTTGTCGCCGGAGCAAGTTCATCTTCTGCATCACCAATCACGACCAGATCGGGAATCACGCTTTCGGGCCTGCGGCTCAATCAATTGATCTCAGCCGCCGGCCTTTCGCGCCGCCTCGGCGCTGCTCTGCCTCGTTCCCTACACGCCGCTGATTTTCATGGGACAGGAATGGGCCGCCTCTACGCCGTTTCTCTATTTCACAGACCACGAATCTGGAACTGGGTCGCAAGGTGACTGAGGGACGGCGCGAGGAATTCCGTGCATTCTCCGCCTTTCGTGATCCGGCAGCGCGGGAAAGAATTCCGGACCCACAGGCGGAGGAAACATTTTTGCGGTCAAAGCTCGACTGGAACGAAGTGCGGGAGGAGCGGCATGCGGTGATGCTGCGGCTCTATCGCGAGTTCCTGCATCTGCGGCGTGAATCTGCTGTCTTGCGCAATCGATCGCGCGGCAATTTTCAGATCCTGCCGCCACTCGACGGAATCGTGCGCTTGGTTTTCGGAAAACCGGGAGCGGAACAATGGCTGGTCCTGGCGGATTTAGCGGGCGGCCATGACATGCCCCCGCTCGACGAGTAAGCGGACCTGGCAACGTGTTCTTTCCAGTAATGAAGGCGCGTTTCGGCGGCGAAGACGGACCTGCCTTCGCGCAACCGGAAGTGCGGGTCCTGCGAAGAGTCGCAGCGTTTCGTTAGGCGGACGGCCCTTTTTGCCTAACGAAAACCGTTGGATTGACCGCCTGTTTCGAGTCGGCGAGAATGAACCCGATCCGATGCCGAAAACAAATCGAAGATTCTGACTTTGGCGGAGCTGACGGCGCGCGCGGAGGAGATCCGCGCGCAGGGCGGCCAGCGCTTGGTTCTGACCAATGGCTGTTTCGATCTGCTGCATGTCGGACACGTGCGCTATTTGCAGCAGGCGGCGGAACTGGGCGATTTCCTCGCCGTGGCGGTGAACGGCGACGAGTCGGTCCGCGCGCTGAAGGGGCCCGGGCGTCCGCTAAATTCCGAGGAGGATCGCGCGGAAGTCCTGGCCGCGTTGGAGTGTGTCGATTTCGTCACGAGTTTTCCCGGCGGTGCGGGCGACGCGAGGTAATCGAGGCGGTGCGGCCTGCGATCTATGTGAAAGGCGGCGATTACACCCTGGAGAGTCTGGATCCGGAAGAAGTGGCTGCGCTCAAAAAGGCGGGCGCCGAAATCAGGACGCTGCCGTTGGTTCCCGGAAAATCGACTTCGCGCCTGATCGAGCGGATCCGGCACGTGATGCGAATGCATCGGCTGGCTCTCGGGATACTCGGATCAGGCAAGGGCTCGAACTGCCGCGCCATCCTCGAGCAGATTCGTTCCGGCAAGTTGCGCGGCGGATTGCCGGATCGTCATCTCGGACGTGGCGGACGCCGGCATTCTCGCGATCGCGCGCGAGTTCGGCGTGCCCGGAGTTTTTTTCCCGCCAGGAAAATTCCGAACCAAGCTCGAACCGGAAGCAGAAGAGCAACTCGTTAGGCTTTTGCGCGATGCGGGGGTGGAACTGGTGGTCCTGGCGGGATTCATGCGCGTCCTCAAGGCGCCGATGCTGGAGGCGTTTCCGCGTCGCATCATCAATTTGCATCCTTCGCTTCTGCCGAAATTTCCCGGGCGCGAAGCCTGGGCGCAGGCACTGGCGGCGGGCGAAAAGGTGACGGGCTGCACCGTCCATTACGTCGATGCAGGCGTCGACAGCGGCGAAATCATCGCGCAACAAGAGGTGCTGATCTTGCCTAACGACACGCCGTCGATCCTGCACGAACGAATTCAACTGGCCGAGCGAGAACTTTTTCCGGCCGTGATCGCGGCAACTGGCGGCGAAGATCCCGATCGCAGGAAATTATCCGCGCTCGGATTTTTGGTCGCGGCCTAACAATTCCTGCATCGCCTGCGCCGGCGATTTGCCCTCGTGCAGGACGGCATAGACCTGGTCGATGATCGGTGTCTCGACCCCGAGTTTGCGTGCGCATTCGAAGGCGCTTCGCGCGGTGGGGATTCCTTCGGCGACGGATTTCATCCCGCGCGTGATCTCCTCGAGGCTCTTTCCCCGCCCCAGTTGCTCCCCGAGTTGCCTGTTGCGGCTGTAGCGGCTGAAGCAGGTCGCGATCAAATCCCCCGCGCCGCTCAAGCCCTGAAAGGTTCGCGCGTCGCCTCCCATCGCCACGCCCAAACGAAGAAGCTCCGCCAGGGAGCGGGTGACGAGCGCCGCCTTGGAGTTGTCTCCGAAACCGAAGCCATCGCTCACGCCGGCGGGGATCGCGAAGATGTTCTTCAAAGCTCCGCCAAGCTCGATCCCGACAATTTCGTCGCTGGTGTAAACTCGGAACCGGGCGCTTCCGAGCATGGCCTGAAGTTGTTCGCCGACCGCGCAGTCGCAGCAGCCGAGAACCGTCGCGCTCGGCAGGCCGCGCGCGATCTCGACCGCAAGGTTGGGCCCGGAGAGAACAGCAATGGGATTACCCGGGAATTTTTCGGCGAGGATTTCACTCATGCGCATTCCTGTGCCGTGCTCGATCCCTTTGGTGCAGCTCATCAGGATCGCGGATCGGTTATCCATCTCTTCGCGAAGCCGCGATGCTACTTCCCGCAATGCCACAGACGGGGTGACGAAGACGATCAGATCCGCTCCCGCACAATCGACCAGTTGGCTCGTTAGGCAAACGTTAGGCGGCAACTCGGTTCCCGGAAGATAATCGGGGTTGCGGCGACTACGCGAAATTTGCTCGACCCGTTCCGGCGTGTGGCCCCACAAGGTGATTTCATTGCCGGCGGAGGCCCAGAGGACGGCGAGCGCGGTACCCCAGCCGCCGGTTCCCAGAATGGCGGTTCGCCTAACGATCATCTTCGACTGAAGCGTTCTTCCTGCCCGTGCAAAAGGCGATGGATGTTGGAGCGGTGCCGCCAAACGACGACGCCAGCGATGAGGACTGAAAATGGAAGCAAGCTTGCGCCGGTTAGCATGTTGAAACGCAGATATAACATCACAAGCAGCGGGAGTGAAACTGCCCCGCCGATTGAAGCAACGGACACATAACGCGTCGCTTTGAAAAGAAGAAGCCAAACTAAGAAGACTGAGACAACTGCAATTGGCATCAGTCCAAGCAGAACGCCGGCTGAGGTCGCGACTCCTTTTCCGCCTCGGAATCGGAGCCAGACCGGAAAGGTATGGCCGAGGATGCAAGCGACGCCAGCGGCGATACCGACGAGTTCGTGTCGAGGCGTCCCATGGAGAAAATTTGCTATCCAGAACGCAAGTTCCACAGCTAAAAGGCCTTTCAGCGCGTCCAGTGCGAAAACGACATAACCCCACTTCTTGCCGATTACTCGAAGCACATTCGTAGCGCCGATATTACCGCTACCATGCCTTCTGATATCAATGCCTTGAGCCCGCGAGACGAGAAGTCCGTTTGGACATGAACCTAGAAAATATCCGGCCACCACCACAGTGACATAGATAAATATCTGTTGAGCATGCACTTAATATATTCGCTTTGGCCGTCTGCTTCGGAGCCAAATGGTGAGGATGCCGATATCGCTGGGGGTCACGCCGCTGATGCGGCCGGCCTGGCCGACACTATCTGGGCGGAGACTAGATAACTTCTGGCGCGCTTCGTTGCGAAGTCCTGGTATCAGCGCATAATCGACTTCCGACGGTATCGTAAACGATTCAGCCGAGCGAATCGATTGCAACTGTTCGTTGTGGCGACGGATGTAGCCCTCGTATCTTGAGTTCGGTCTCAAGAAGCTCCCAAATCTCAGGCTCGATTTCCCGGCGTAGTTCTGCCGGCACCATGCTACCGTGAAACTCCGATTTCTTCATGGTATGCGCGAGCAGCTCCCCTTCGAAACGGAATGAGCGGGAGATCTGCCTCGCCTTCTGCAGTTGGCGTAATTTTTTTTCGAGCAGCCGCACCCTCATTTCGGCAACGAGTCCCAGCGATGCAGCCTTTAACGTCAATCTTTGATCAGCGTTATCTTGACGCAGAAGAAGGCGGTGCTCGGCACGGCTGGTAAACATCCGATAGGGCTCCTGCGTCCCTTGTGTGACAAGATCGTCGATCAGCACCCCTATGTAGGCTTCGCTTCTGCCAAGGATAAGCGGCGGTCTGCCGGCAATTTTCAGCGCAGCGTTCGCGCCTGCGATGAGTCCCTGAGCCGCAGCTTCTTCATACCCTGAAGTGCCGTTAATTTGCCCGGCAAAATACAGTCCACGAAGCAGCTTGGTTTCGAGAGTCGCATGAAGCTGTGTTGGAGGGAAATAGTCGTACTCAACGGCATAGCCTGGCCGCGTGATTTGGGCATCTCGCAAGCCTGGAATCGATCGAACGAATTCAATTTGTACCTCGTAGGGCAGGCTGGTGGAGATCCCGTTAATGTAGAATTCTTCTGTCTGTCTTCCCTCCGGCTCGAGGAAGACCTGGTGCTGCAATTTCTCGACAAATTTGACTACTTTGTCTTCGATTGAGGGGCAATACCTGGGTCCGGTGCCTTCAATCCTGCCACTGAAAAGAGGCGACCTATGAAGGTTACGGCGGATAATCTCATGGGTCTCGGCGGTGGTTGTTGTGATCCAACACGGCAATTGTTCCACGTGGAATCTGCCATTCTTGATTCGATTTAGAGTTAAAAACCCTTCATCGCCGAATTCCTCTTCCGCTGGTAGATAGCTAAATCGACTTGGCGGATCGTCCCCCAACTGTTCACGACAGAGCGAAAAATCGATGGATCGAGCGTTGATGCGGCAGGGCGTTCCCGTCTTGAACCGTCCGGTTTTGAACCCCAATTCTCTCAGATTATCACTCAGCGGTGACGGACTATCAGCCATGCGTCCTCCAGGGTGGCTCCGATCCCCCACGTGCAGCAGGCCTCGCAGAAAGGTTCCGGCCGTGATAATAACACTCGCCGCTCGGACGGACAGGCCGAAATCAGACTGAACTCCCACTACTCGACCCTGCTCTGTCAAGATTCTCACGACTCCGCCCTGTTTTAGGTCGAGCCCTGGTTGCCGTTCTAGAATCGCCTTAATCCGGAATTGGTAGGCCTTCTTATCGCACTGCACCCGGAGGGCACGAACACTCGGCCCCTTTGTGCTATTGAGTATGCGAAACTGAATCCCGGTTGCGTCGGCGTTGATCCCCATGGCACCCCCCAACGCGTCGACTTCCCGAACCATGTGTCCCTTGCCCAGTCCTCCAATGGCAGGGTTGCACGACATCTGCCCGACGGTGTCTAGATTCTGGGTCAAGAGAAGTGTTTCGGCACCAAGGCGCGAGGCAGCCAAAGCCGCTTCGATTCCGGCGTGACCCGCTCCCACAACAACTACGTCATAACTTTTCGCCAAAAAAAAATGTTCCATATGGAAAGCGCTCCTACAGTCTCGAAATGCTATCCAAAGGCTCGGGCAAGCCTATTTCAGCGTGCACTCTTCAGATTCAAGAACCTTTCTATGAAATACTTGCAGCAAATGAATCTTTCCACCGGACGTTCCCGGCTCCACTCGCTGCAAGAGTCGCAGCGAAACGCGGCCAAGTAGCATCAGGACAGCTAGAGAAAGGATCAATCCACCGCCCCAAATCCAGTATTCCACCATCTGTGGGTGACTTTTTCCTCTCATTAAGTTTAATCCAAGCTGCCCCAAAGTGCCGATGTAAGCATACAAAAACAAACCCGGCGCCTGTCCGATCGCCACCCACAGAATGCAGGTTCGGAAGCGGATAGTCGTTAGGCCATAGAGATAATTCAAAAGGCTGGTGGGAAACAGTGGATGTAACTGGCTGAGGAGGATGATCTTCCATCCTTCGCGTTCAACCGCAGGCTCCAGCGCAGCCAAAGTCGGATTGCGGGAAAGCTTCCGCCGCAGCCAACGGCGACCGATCCAACGGCTGATAACGAACGAAATCGCAGCGCCCATCACGTTTCCTACCAGCACGATCAAGAACCCCCACCAAAGCCCGAAGAAGAATCCGCCACCCATGCTGAGGACGCCGCCAGGCAGTAGGAGCACATTGCAGCCCGCATAGAGAAGCGGGTACCACACGGCGCTCCATGCGCCAAGATGCATCACTTTTTGCTGCACTTGCGCAACCCAATCTGCGATTGGGAAAAAGCGGCTGGCGATGACAAACACTGTTATGGCCAGAATCAGCCCGCCGACTTGAAGATAGACCGCACGCCGCACCTTGGACATCAACGCAACTTGACCGGTTCAGAGCTCGCGCGCAAACGTCGCCAGTTCCACGGTGACAGAGTATTTCAGAAACGGTGTAATGAGATAAACCCCCGGGAAACGTTCCAGCGCCGCTCGCGAAATTTCTCGTGCGATATCAAGTCCTCGCGCTGCGCCTTCGTCCCCTTCGATGCCGGCCATCTTTTTGCGGACCTCGTCCGGCACCAAAACACCCGGCACTTCATTGTGGAGGAATTCAGCCTGGCGCCCACTCAGCAGCGGCCAGACACCGGTGAAAATCGGTACGCCAAACCCGCTCGTCCTATTTATCATTTCATCGAGCACGCGCACGTCAAACACCGGTTGAGTCATCACATACTGCGCACCGGCGGCGATCTTCCTCTCCAGGCGCGAGAGCTGCGCGTCGAGATTCTTCGAGTTCGGATTGAAGGTGCACCCAATCACAAACTGCGTCGCTGCACTAAGTGATTTGCCAGCGTGATTGAAACCCTCGTTCATCCGCTTCACAATCCCGATCAACTGGACCGAATTCACATCGAAGACCGACGCCGCCCCTGGATGGTCGCCCACGCGCGCCGGATCGCCGGTCAGCGGCAGCACATGTCGCATGCCGAGTGCCGCCATGCCGAGCAGTGCACTCTGCAATCCGAGCACATTGCGATCGCGGCAGCTCATGTGGAGAAGTGGAGTGATTCCGAACCGCTCCTTCAACATCGCGCCGATCGCCAGATTGCTGACCCGCAGGATGGCCAGGGAATTATCGGCTAACGTAATTGCGTCGCACCCGGCCTTCACCAAAGCCTGCGCGCCGGCGAAATACTTCTCCAAAGCTAGTGTCTTCGGCGGATCGAGTTCACAAATAATCACCCGTTGCCCCGCGACGATCTTGTCGAGCAAGCTTTCCTCGCCCGGGACGATGCGCTTCGCCGGAACCGGCGGTGCTGGCTCAATTATCACCCCGACTGCCTTGCTCCGTGCCGGTTGGAGTTGGGAAAGAGTTGCTGCGATCGCCGCGATCGTGCGTGGTGTGGTTCCACAGCAGCCCCCGATTAACCGTGCTCCCTGAGCCACCATTTCCCGAGCAAGCTTGGAGAAATAATCGGGCGACGAATAGTAGATGAATCGTCCCTCATGGTACTTCGGGTAACCTGCATTCGGGTACGCCGAGAGCAGGAACTCAAGCGGAACGCGCTCCAGAAGGTGGACCGTTGCCTGCGGGCCATTCAGGCAATTGATTCCCACGACATCCGCGCCCAGCGCGGTTAACTTTCGAAACGCCTCCACCAGCGTCACCCCCGAGGGGAGACGTCCCTCCTGCTCACAGGCCAGCGAACAAATTGTCAGTCCCTTGGATACTTCCAGCTTTGCTTTCAAAGCAAGCTCTAGCTCTTCGTAGTCGAGAAACGTCTCAAAAAAAATTGCGTCTGCGCCGCCATCGAGGAGACCGCACACCTGCTCGGCAAAAATCGCGGCACGATCTATCGCTCGTGTCTTCGCTTCATCTGCAGTGATTCCGAGTGGGCCGATGCTGCCCGCCACGCAAACATCTTTTCCACGCGCAGCCTCTTTCGCGAGACCGGCGGCAACGGCATTGATTTCATGTGTCCGTTCACCAAAACCAAAGCGTTCCAACCGCACCGCGTTCGCGCCGAACGTATTCGTTTCGATCACCCGCGCGCCCGCTGCAACGTACGCGTCGTGAATGTTGCGCACCCGCTCCGGCTCACTCAAGCAAAGCTCCTCCAGGCAGCGTTCAAACGGAATGCCCTCTTCGAGCAGCATGGTGCCCATCGCACCGTCGCCGCAGATCAAATGGCTTTCTAGTTCGTCGAGGAGGTCCATCGTTTGTGCGCTTACCGCCGGTCAGCCGCCCGGTCAATGCTCAACCCGCAAGCAGCGCCCGTGACAGCATCCTTGCCTCCTGTTGAAATCCTTGCGCAAGAGGAAGTCAATAACTTCGAACAAGCGCCAACGGATTGTAATAAGCGACGCTCATCCAGACAATTCAGTGGCGGCACGCCGTGCTTATTCACAGCGGAATTTCTCACGTCTCCTTACGGACAATATCCCGAGGAGCGGCAGTTATTCAGAACGAGAAGATGAAGAAGTCTTTTGCAGCTAGAATAAAACTCTAAATCAAGTTGTGGAAAAGTCTTGGCGCATCCTCAATCCTAACCAGCAAGATGCGGCCGCGCGTGGCAAATGCGCGCTCGCCATCATGACAAAAGTGCCACGTGCCGGGAAGGTCAAAACCCGGCTCACTCCGCCGCTCACCTCTGAGGAAGCGGCTGCGCTGAACAGCTGTTTCCTGCGCGATATAGCGACAGCCATCACCATGGTGGGCCACGGTGCGCAGGGAATTGCCTGCTACACTCCGGTAGGCGCGGAGGAATCGTATCGCCGCATTCTTCCCGATAACTTCCAGCTTCTTGTGCAGTGCACCGGCTCGCTTGAAGACCGCATGGTCCAGGCCACGAATGATTTGTTCTCGGTTGGTTTTGGCTCTGTTTGCCTGATTGCTTCCGACAGCCCGACGGTGCCGGCCGCTGTCTTCGCCGAGGCGGCGAGAATCTTGTCCTGGCCTAAGGATGGTGTGGTCCTTGGGCCCTCTAACGACGGTGGATATTACTTAATTGGCTTGAAGAAAGCGCACCACAGGATGTTCGCAGAAATTGATTGGAGCACCGACCGGGTGCTCAAACAGACCATGAGCCGGTCTGTAGAACTAAAGCTTCCTGTTCACTTGCTGGCAGCCAGTTTCGATGTTGATGATCGTGCCAGCTTGCATCGCCTCTGCGATGAGCTCCTCGGACGTGACGAACTGACGGCGCAAAACATTGCCCCTGCAACTCGAGGATTTCTCCGCAATTTGATTGCGCATGAAGGGCGCGAAAGGATTTGGCCAGAGGCGACCCTTCATTTCAACGGTTGAATAATGCCTTCTGCCCGGCAGGCACCGGGCGCGGCAGGTAATAGCTACCGCTGGCAGCGCGGGCACCAGGCCGTGGTGCGGCCACCGATCGTCGCGCGGCGTAACTTTGTTCCATGACGCGGACATTTCCCGCTGTCCCTCCAGCGCTCATGCAGCAGCCAATCTCTTGGCGGATCGGAGTTGTCGCGACCTATCGTCCGCAAAGAAGCACGCGAGATAAAGCGGAGCCTCCTCCAAAGCAGCGCCAGTTCCTGCGTGTTCAAGGCGCCGGCTTTTCGCCACGGCGCGACCCGTGACTGCCAGAGAATTTCATCCGCCATCCAGTTTCCAATCCCGGGAAATCCGCTTTGCAGGAGAAGCACAGCCTTGATCGGCGCCCGGGCGTGTCGCCTAACGAACTCGCCCATTATGCGCTTGGTGAATTCCGGCGAATGAATTTCCGGCGCGCTTTCCGTCCACCACTCCGGCGCCTTTTTTCCGTGATGGAAACGAACCCGACCAAACTGCCGCGCGTCGCGAAAGACCAGCGCGTGCAATTTTTGCTCGAGCACGAGGTGATCGTGTTTTCCTGGTTCGAAACTCACTCGGCTCAGCGCGCAGGTTGCCACTCATTCCGAGATGAATGCCGAGCCAGTTGTCGCTGGAGAAGACGAACAGCATTTGTTTGCCGCGGGCGACAGAGCGGAGAAGGCGTTGCCTGACGAGGCTGGTGCTCCAATTGACGGACGTCGCTCCGCGAAAAATGCGGTTCTCGCCGTGCAATTGAACCGCGAGGACGTTCTTTCCGATCCCGGCGTCCCATCGTTTCCGAAAATATTCGACCTCGGCCAGCTCCGGCATGGGCGGAGATTAGATCGGTCGTGGCCTCCATGCTACCCTTGGCGCGCATGGAAAAAGTCATCATCGTCGGAAGCGGTTGCGCCGGCCTGACGGCGGCAATTTACGCCGCCCGCGCGAACCTGAGCCCGCTCGTGCTGGAAGGCGGCCAGCCCGGTGGCCAGCTCTCCACCACCACCCTGGTCGAAAATTTTCCCGGCTTTCCCGAAGGGATTGATGGACCGCAATTGATTCTCAACATGCACAAGCAGGCGGAAAAGTTTGGCGCCCGCTTTTCCTATGCGGAAGCGACGGATTTGGAAATGGCCGGTGACTATCTTCGCCTGCGGGCGGATGACGAATGGCTCGAAACCCAGGCGCTCATCATCGCGAGCGGCGCCTCCGCCCGCTACCTCGGGCTGGAAAATGAGGAGAAAGTGATCGGCCACGGCCTAACGAGTTGCGCGACCTGCGATGGAGCGTTCTACCGCAATGTGCCGGTCTGCGTCGTCGGCGGCGGCGACTCCGCGGCCGAGGAGGCGCTCTTTCTCACCCGCTTTGCCTCGAAGGTTTATTTGATTCATCGACGCGACCAATTACGCGCTTCGAAAATCATGGCCGACCGCGTCATGGCCTGCGAAAAAATCGAGCCGATCTGGAACACCGTGGTCGTGAAATACATTCCGGACGACAAAGGCGAGATGAGCGCGGTCGAGCTGCGCAATGTCGTGACGAAGGAAGAAAGGATCCTGCCGGTCGCCTGCGTCTTCGTCGCGATCGGGCACGATCCCGAACACGAAAGCGTTTGCCGGCAAGCTGGAGACCGATCCGGACGGCTACCTGCTCGTTAGGCATTTGGCCGAGAGCAAACATCCGGGAATTTTCATCGCCGGCGACGTGGCCGACCGCGTCTATCGACAGGCGGTCACCGCTGCCGGCTCGGGCTGCGCGGCCGCGATCGAGGCGGAAAGATATTTAAGCGAGCACGCGGTTTGATCTAAAACCGCAGGACGCCCGGCGGCGGCCCGCCGCATGTCTCTTGAAGCTTTGTGATCTGACGCAGTTCTATTCGCCGCTGAGCGGCGGGGTGAAGCGCTACGTGCACGAGAAGATCCGCTACATCCAGTCCACGCCTAACGACGAGCACGTGCTCGTCATTCCGGGCGCCGAAGACGGAGACGGATCGAAGCCGAACGCTCGCGCATCTACTCGATCCGCTCACCGCTTGCTCTCCCGCACTTCGCGTTATCGCGCTCTCCTCAATCTGCGTGCGATCGAGGAAATTCTGGAACGGGAACGACCGGACCTGATCGAATCGGGCGACCCCTATCAGGTGGCGTGGAAAGCGATTGCCTCCGGGTCCGCTCTGCGCATCCCGGTGGTTGGCTTTTATCATTCGCATTTTCCGGAGGCTTACCTGCGGACGACGGCGCGCTTTCTCGGCCGGACCGCGACGGAATTCATGATGGATCTCGCCCGGCGCTACGTGCGCAAGATTTACAATCAATTCGAAGCGACGCTGGTTCCGTCGGCGCGTCTGGGGAAGCTCTTGACGGCCTGGGGCGTGCAGAATGTGCACGCGGTCGATCTCGGGGTGGACGTCGGAGATTTTCCGCCCGGACCCGGAGGACGCGGCGGCGACTCGCGACGTCGTTAGGCATTCCGCCGGAGCAATGCCTGCTGCTTTATGTCGGGCGGCTCGCCCAGGAAAAGAACACCCAGACCTTGTTTGCCGCCTTTGCGGCACTCGTTAGGCGCGAACCCCGGCGTTATCACCTCCTGATCGTCGGGCGACGGGCTGCAGCGCGCGGAGCTGCGCAAACTGCAGGAGCGGACGGGGAACGTGACCTGGTGGCAGTATTGCACCGACTCCGAGGAATTGGCGCGCTATTACCGGGCGGCGGAATTGCTCGTTCATCCGGGCGTGCAGGAAACTTTTGGCCTCACGGCGCTGGAGAGCCAGGCTTGCGGCACGCCGGTGGTCGGGATTCGCGGGAGCTACATGGACCGGATCATTTTTGGCGAGCCAGGAACATTGGGCGCGAGAAAATTCCGCGACGGCGCTGGCGGATGCGGTCGCGGCTGCTGCGGCGGGGGCGAGCTGCGCGAGACCGGTCTGGCGGCGGCGGAGAGCGTGCGCGAGCATTACGCCTGGCCGGTGGTTTTTGCGCAATTGTTTCAGCTCTACGCACGCTGTGCGCGCCGGGTATCACGCCGGTTGAAACGCGCTGTGGCATGCACGATGCAGAGGCATTTGCCTTGTGAGAAGCGATCGGCACATTAGGCAGCATCGAACATGAAAACTGACCCGGCCTACACGATTCGCAGCTTTCGCGCCTCGGATCGCGCCGCGGTGCGGCGTCTCTGTTGCCAGACCGGCTTTCTCGGTTCGCCGATCGATCCGGTTTACGAAGATCGCGAGCTTTTCGCGGATTTCCTCACCACCTATTACACCGATCACGAGCCGGAATCGTCGTTCGTCCTCGAAGTGGACGGAGAACTAAAAGGTTACCTCCTCGGCTCGCGCAAGCCGCTCCTCAACCAGCTCTATTCCTTTCAGCAAAATATCGTGCTTTTCCTGCGCTCGCTCCTGCGTTATCCGCGCTACAACGCGCGCTCGCGGCGCTTCATCCGCTGGATGATCGTGAATGGCTGGCGCGAAGTGCCGGCCGCACCTGCTCGCACGCCGCATTTCCACATCAATCTGCTCCCCGAAGCGCGCAAAATGTCCACCACCCGCGCGCTCATGAGTGCTTATTTGAGTTATCTCTACCGCTGCGGCGAAAAGCAGGTCTACGGGCAGATCGTCACCTTCGAAAGCCGGCGCGGCGAGAAGATGTTCGAGCGTTACGGCTTCCGGGTCATGAACCGGGCGGAGATCACGAAGTATCGCGCTTTTTATCCCGAGTCGGTCTATCTCAGCACGGTGATCAAAAATCTTGAGACCGCCGATCCGTTGTCGGCCTACGCGAATCCAATCGGAGTGACGAACTTGTCGCCACGGAGCAGCGCGTTACCGTAGCAGCGTCATTTGCCGGCATAGCTCAGTTGGTAGAGCAGCTGATTTGTAATCAGCAGGTCATCGGTTCGAGCCCGATTGCCGGCTCCAGTCATGACCTTCGATAATTATGGTCTCCATCGCCTTTCCTAAATTGAATCTGCAGAAGGAGACGACGTGGCGCTGGTGAGCGAATACATCGTGCGGGCGCTGCGCGACCAGGGGATCGACCACTGCTTCATCGACCTCGGCGGGTTGAACGATAACTTCATGCCGCCGCTGACCGGGACCGAGGGCCTGAAAACTGTGGTTGCCGCGTTCGAGGGAGGCGCAGCATACATGGCGGACGGTTATGCCAGAGCTTCCGGTGGACTCGGAGTCTGTTTTGGTATTGGCGGACCTGGCGTGCTCAACATGACGACCGCGCTCACTGCTGCCCGCGCCGACCGGAGTCCGGTCCTGGCGATCAGTGGCGAAGTTGCCCGAAGCTGGGAAGGCATGGGTGGATTTCAGGATGCCTCAGGCGCTGCGATCGACGATATCGATGCGCTACGGCGGGTCACCGGCCTGTCGCTGTCCATGTCATCGCCTGCGGTCGTACCGCACCATCTACGCCATGCGATTACCTATGCCTTGACTCGTCGCAAACCGGCACACCTGTCGGTTCCGGTCGACGTTCAGAAAGCCCAAATCGATGCCGACTGGCAGCCGGTGAGTCAATCGTTGGTGGCGAACAAGGTGATCGACGAGGAAGCATTGAGCCACGCTCTCGACCTGCTCGACAGCGCGGAACACCACAACATCATCATCCTCGCCGGACCGGGTGTGCAGCATGCCCACGGGATCGAAGCGCTTCGCACATTTGCCGAGCGCTTCGACATTCCGGTGGCGACAACGCTCTCGGGCAAGGGGCTAATTCCCGACGACCATCCTCTGTCGCTGGGGGTCTTCGGCTATGGCGGATCGCGTTGGGCGATCGACGCCATTTGTTCTGATGAAGTCGAGGTACTGTTGGTCATTGGGTCGGGACTTTCGCAACGCGATACCATGCAATGGGATCCGCGAATGCTGCCGTCAAAAGCGCTCATTCACATCGAGAGCGATCCGCTGATCATCGGTCGGACTTGGGCAAGCGATGTGCCGGTGGTCGGCAACGCGGCGGTGGCCCTGGAGCGGCTCGCCCGCATCGATGAGTCCGCGGGCCTGGAAGCGGGGCGCGCCAGCCGACGGGCCTTCATGGAAAAAATTCGCGCGGCGGGGCCACGTCGCTTCAACTGCGAGGACATGCAGAGCGATGCGATCCCGATGCATCCGGCGCGCGTCGTCGCGGAACTGCGCGCGGCCTTCCCGGATGATGGGGTGCTTTGCGTCGATTCTGGTGCGCACCGGGCCTGGTTCGCGGAGTATTGGGATATTCGGAAACCGGCTTCGCATTTCTCCCTGACCAATCTGGGGCCGATGGGCGGCGCGATTCCTTTGGGTATCGGCGCCAAGCTCGCCCGGCCGGAGCGACCGCTTATGGTCGCGACCGGCGACGGTTGCATGCTGATGCACGGGATGGAGTTTCACACCGCCGCGCGCGAAGGGATTCCGATGATCGTCGCCGTCATGAACAATCAGTCCTATGGGAACATTTATTTTCGCGCGTCGAAGATGGGGCCGGGTCCCGAACACCTGACCGACATTCCTGGCATTGATTGGGTCGGTTTCGCCAAGTCGATGGGTGGCATGGCGAACGCATCGACCATCCCGAAGATATTCGCGGGGCCGTCGCCCGGGCAGGCGCCGCCAAAGGCCCCTACCTGTTGGACCTTCATGTGGACAAGAAATACCCCACGCCGGTGGGCCGATGGCGTGAACGCCAGAAAGAATGGGAGGATACCGACTGATGGCCAAGCTACCCGATCCCAGCGAAACGCTGCAAGAGGCAGATCGCACAACCTTCGAGCACATGGCTTCGGCCCGTGCCCATGCGGATGGGCGCGCCCGACTGGGCGAAGTCTATGTGCGCATGTTCAACAATCCCGGCGTCGCGACCAAGGTTGGGGCTCTCGGCGAGTACCTGCGCTTTCACGCCACCCTGCCCGACGCGGTGCGCGAACTGGTCATCCTGCGTTATTCCGTCCGACTGGGCGCTGGATACGAGTGGTCGCATCACCAACGCCCGGCGCGCCAGGCCGGGATCAGCCAGGAGGTGATCGACGAGCTGACGGCGGGCAAACTGCCGCCGAGTCTGCCCGATGCGTCGCAGGCGGTGCTGCAAGCGGTCGATGCGGTGGTCGCCAAACAATCGATCCCCGATGACGTGCAGCAGCGCATCGTGGCCGCTCACGGCGTCGCCGGCGTCGTCGAGGTGGTCGCTCTCTGCGGCCTTTATGCCCTCATGACCTACATGGTCTTCGCTTTCGATATCGAGGTCGAAGATGGCTTTCCCAAGCCACCCGATTTGGGTTGAACGCAAGACTGATTGACCCATGCTCTGCAATTAGCAGTTCATTCGTGCGAGCTTGATTGCCGGCGTTTCTTTGCCGGGCCAGCCAGCGCGTCGCGCAAGCCCGATATACGGCTGACCCTCCGCCCGATCGCCGCCCGCAAGGTCGGCTCCGCCGCCCAAAGCTCGACCCCTTCTCGCGCTCTCGTTAGGCCGGTGTAAAGCAGTTCGCGGGTCAGGATCGGCGCATCCTTTTCCGGCAGGATGAGCAGCACTTTTGCAAACTCGGATCCCTGGCTCTTGTGCACCGTGATGGCGAAGGCAGTCTCGTGCACCGGCAGACGCGAGGGGAGGAACCGGCGCAATTTGCCTTCCGCCGAAAGAAAGAACGCGCGCAACTCGCCACCCGCATCCGGATCGGGCAAAACGATCCCGCTGTCGCCGTTGAAGAGGGAGAGGTTGTAATCGTTGCGCGTGATGATGAGCGGCTGACCTCGGTACCAACCGGGGCGGGGCTGGAGCAGGCCGGCCTCGGCCAGGATTTCCACAGCGATCGTGTTCAGATTTTCGACCCCGAAAGGTCCGTGGCGGAGCGCGCAGAGAATGCGGAACCTTTGCAACTGCGCGAGGGCGTCGGATGGCTCGGTGGCTTGGAGGTAGTCGCGGAAACCGGACACCACGCCCTCGTGCAACGCGCTCCCCAGATTGGTCGTGGAAGGCAACGGTTGCCATTGCGCCTCCTCGTCCGCGCTGTCGCGCAAAGCCGCGATCGCCGCCTCGGTCTCGCCGGCGTTGATCGCGCTGCTCATACGATAAATGCCGCCGGTTTCCTTAAAGCGATAATTGCGGGTCAGGGCGACGACGCTGCCGTGGAGCGGTTCGTTAGGCGCGGCCGCTTCCGCCGCGGCGCAAATGTCGGCCAGAACGTTGCCGGCCTCGACCGAGGCGAGCTGATCGCGATCGCCGAGCAGGATGAGCCGCGCGGAGGGTGGCACCGCCGAAACCAGCTTGGCCATCAGTGCCAGGTCGACCATCGAAGCTTCATCGACAATCACCACATCGAGGGCGAGCGGGTTCTCGGCGTTATGCCGAAAATAGGGCGAATCGGGCAAATATCCGAGCAGGCGGTGGATCGTGCTCGCCTTCAAATCTAATCCCGCTTCGCGCGCCGCATCGGTCAGTCGCGCGGCCGCTTTGCCGGTTGGAGCGGCCAGTGCGACGCGCAAATTTTTTTTGTCGGGCTGGGCGAAGAGAAGTTCGAGAATTTTCATCACGGTCCAGGTTTTCCCCGTGCCGGGGCCGCCGGTGATGACGGTGAAATGGCTTCGCACGGCTTTCTTCGCGGCGACTAGTTGAAGATCGGTTCCCTTGGCGGGACGAGAAGCAGCGGCGCGGAGACGGATGGCGGCCGCGAGTTGCTGCTCGTATTCCCAATAACGGCGCAGGTAGAGCCGATCCTTCTCGTCGAGGACAAGCGGGGTGAAATCTCCCGGAGCGCCGACCACGCCGCTCGCACGCAGGTTTTTGCGAAGGGCTTTCGCAGTTGAGTCGGCCGCTACTTGTTCGAGCGGAACACAAATGTGACCCTCGGCGCGGGCCCGGCTGGCATGCATGGCGGCCGCTCGCACCTCTGGCCCGGATATGGCGCGAGGCGCTCCAGGAAATCGCCGAACTGGCGATCGAGCGCGCTGAAATTTTCTTCTTCGTTCACGATTCCAAAATCCGGCTGAGGTTTTCGACGAACGCGCGGCCCGGACGCCGGAAATAGACCGATTGCTCCGGTTGCCCGGGATCAATCCCGCGCAAAAAAATGTAAAACGCCCCGCCGAAATACCGGTCGAAATCGTAGTCCGGTTTCCGCACCCGCAGGTAGCGGTGCAG
>CAVTUX010000009.1:0-166959 GCA_963738045.1 uncultured Verrucomicrobiae bacterium
TATTCGCGCCGGCTGCCGGGCATGTTCTCGAGGTCGCGACGATAAATGCAGACGACTTCGCGCGCCCCGGACCGAATCGCGGTGCGCAGACAATCCATCGCGGTGTCGCCGCCACCCAGCACGGCGACGCGCTTTCCCCTCACATCGATCAGCGGCTCGTCGGGCGCTTCGAGATTCTTTTGAATCAGGAAGGGCAAGGCATCGAAGACTCCGCGCAGATCGGCGCCGGGAATTTTCAGTTCCTTTGGTTTTTGCGCGCCGATCGCGAGGTAGACCGCGTCGAATTGGTCGCGCAGGGCCGAGAGGGAAATGTCGCGACCGACTTTGACTCCGCAGCGGAAAGTAACGCCGCGCTTCCGCAGCAGATCGAGTCGCCGTTCGACGATCGACTTCTCGAGCTTGAAGGAGGGAATGCCGTTGACCAAAAGACCACCGGGACGGCTTTGCGCTTCGAAGACGGTGACGGCATAGCCGCGCTTCGCCAGTTCATCCGCGCAGGCCATTCCACCCGGGCCGCTCCCAACGATCGCGACCTTCAATCCGTTAGGCTAACCGGAACGGCATCCACGCCGCCATGGGCGAAGGCGTATTCATTAAGAAACTTCTCCAGCGCGCCAATCGCAACCGGTTCGGAGCGCGCGTTCAGGATGCAGGCGCCTTCGCACAATCGTTCCTGCGGACAAACCCGGCCGCAGATTTCGGGCAGGTTGCTGGTCGAGCGCGAAACCTCCGCCGCTTCGAGAAAACGACCGTCCGCGACGAGGGCAAGCCAGACCGGAATGCGGTTGCCGAGCGGACAGGTCTGGGCGCACGGCGGGTCGGGGCAATTAATGCAACGGCTGGCTTGCTCGCGGGCGGTTGCTTCATCAAACAGGCCGTAGATTTCGTCGAAGTCGCAGATGCGCTCCGAAACCTGGCGTTTCGCCGGCATTTCCCGCGTCGATGTAACGCCAGTTATGTTTTGCGGGCCATGCATTGCCCGGTTGTGATGCGGTGCTGTCCGGTTCGCTTTCGTTCGCCATGGTTCTCTGGGCGATCTTTGCACAATCGAGCACGACAACCTGCGCATGGCTTGGGAATCACTGCGCATTTTTTGGGTTACCGAGCCGGCATGATTGAAGGGCTCGACCACTCCGTGCATCGTCGACCAAACATTGTGAACAAAAACTTCAAGATTTCGATTTTCATATTAGCGCTGGCGCTCGCGGCTTCGCCCATATTTGCCGCGGACGATGCCGCCCAGGAGGCGCGATTCCTCACCAATACGCGGCAATTGATTTTCGAAGGCCGCCGGAGCGGCGAAGGCTATTTCTCGCCCGATGGCAAGCAAGCTCATCTTCCAGAGCGAGCGCGAGCCGGGGAATCCCTTTTACCAGATCTACACGCTCGATTTCCAAACCGGCGATACGCGGCGCGTTTCGCCGGGCACGGGCAAGACGACCTGCTCCTTTTTTCAACCGGGCACCGATCGGGTCATCTTCGCCTCAACCCACGGCGACCCGAGGCTGTGGCGAAACAAAAAGCGGAGTTGGATTTCCGCGCCAGCGGCAAGGCGCGCCGTTACTCCTGGGACTACGACGAAAACTTCGACATCTACTCCGCCAAGGAAGACGGCACTGACCTCAAGAATCTCACCCGATCGCCCGGCTACGATGCCGAGGGTTCGTTCTCTCCGGATGGAAAGCAGATCGTTTTCTGTTCGCTGCGCGCGGCCTTTCCGCTCGACAAACTCTCACCCAACTGCGCGATCGCTACCAGAAGGACCCGTCCTGGTTCGGCGACATCTACCTGATGAATGCGCGACGGCTCGAACGTGCGCCGCCTGACGAATGAGCCGGGTTACGATGGCGGTCCGTTCTTTTCGCCCGATGGCCAGCGCATCGTCTGGCGCCATTTCGAGGAGAACGGAGTGATCGCCGACATCTGGACAATGAAGACCGATGGCACGGACAAACGGCGCATCACCGATTTCAAGTCGATGTCGTGGGCGCCGTATTTTCATCCGAGCGGCAAATACATCATTTTTACCTCGAACAAATTCGGCTTCGAGAACTTCGAGCTCTTCATGGTCGACACCGCCGGCGCGCACGAGCCGGTGCGGGTCACCTTCACCAAGGGGTTCGATGGGCTGCCGGTCTTTTCGCCGGATGGGAAAAAACTGTGCTGGACGAGCGGACGAACGAGCGATGGCAAAGCGCAGCTCTTCCTGGCCGATTGGAACGACGAAGCCGCGCAACAGGCGATCGCGCAGTCGCCGGCGCGCGGCGGCGAGAAGAATCAGGGGGCGGCAACATTTTCGTCCGCGATCAGTAAGACCGATTTAGAACATGAGGTGGAGTGGCTGGCGGACGCCAAACGCGGCGGGAGGATGACCGGCAGCGCGGGCGCGCGAGCGGCGGGCAATTGGCTGGCGGATTATTTTCAAAAAATCGGCCTTAAATCATTCGGCAAAGATTACGGGTTGCCGTTCGAATTCACTTCCGGCGAACGCGTCCTGCCGGATAAGACTCGCTGCGAAATCGCGATCGACGGAAAGCCAGCCGTCAACACGAACGCTCGAACAGCGATTTCCGGCCGCTCGCTTTCAGCGAAAATGGAAGCGCCGAGGGCGAGGTCGTGTTCGCGGGCTACGGCCTGGTCGTGCCGGGAGGAAACGGCGGCGCGCCCTACAATTCCTACGACGGCCTCGACGTGAAGGACAAGATCGTGCTTCTCCTGCGCTATGTGCCGGAAGGCGTGGAGCCTGCCCGGCGCGCGTACCTCAATCGATATTCCGGCCTGCGCTACAAGGCGATGCTGGCGCGCGAACGCGGCGCAAAAGCCGTCCTCGTCGTCACCGGACCGAATTCGCCGAACGCCGGCGAAGCTTCTTCCCCTAACGAATGACGGCACGGCCGCCGGCAGCGGCATCGTAGCCGCCTCAATCAGCGGCAAGACGGCCGAGACCCTGCTCGCGCCCAGCGGCAAAACCTTGAAGCAGCTCCAGACCGCGCTCGACGATGAAAATCCGCACGCGGAACACGGTTTCATTTTGCCCAAGGTGAAAGTGAACCTCGAATGCGGCGTGGAGCACATTAAGAAAAGCGACCGCGACATCGTCGGATATTTGCCGGGCAGCAGCGACGAGTATGTCCTCGTCGGGGCGCATTACGATCACCTCGGGCACGGCGGCAACAGCTCGCTCGATCGCGCCGGCGAGGAAGGCAAAATTCATCCCGGCGCCGACGACAACGCGTCCGGCGTCGCCTGGGTGATGGAACAGGCCGGCGCGCTCGCCCAGGAACGGGCCGAGCATCCGGAAAAATTCAAGCGCGGCGTGATTTTCGCCTGCTGGTCGGGCGAGGAAATCGGCCTCATCGGCTCGGCCGCGTTTTGCGAGCATCCGCCGGTGCCGTTGAACAAAATCGTCGCCTACCTCAACGCCGACATGGTGGGCCGTATGCGCGACAACAAACTCACAGTCCAAGGGGTCGGTTCCTCCCATGTCTGGCGCCGGATGCTCGAAAAACGGAATGTCGGCGCGGGTTTCAATCTCACCTTGCAGGACGACCCTTATCTCCCGACCGACACGACCAGCCTCTACGGCAAGAATGTCCCGGCCTTGAACTTCTTCACCGGGGCGCACGAAGATTATCACCGGCCGACCGATACCGCGGACAAACTGAGTTACGACGGCCTCGAGCGGATCGCGAAGTTCGCGGACCAGATCGTCCTCGATCTAGCGCAGAGTCCGGAGCGTCCCGACCTCGCGAAGGTCGAAAGAAGCGGCCCGGTTGGCGGTGGGCGAGAAATGCTCCGCACCTATCTCGGCACGATCCCGGATTACACCACCGAGGTGAGAGGGGTAAAACTGAGCGGTGTCCGAGCCGGCGGGCCGGCGGAAAAGGCGGGCTTGAAAGGCGGCGACATCATCGTCGAGTTCGCCGGCCAGAATATCGCCAACATCTACGATTACACCTACGCCCTCGACGCGGTGAAAATCGGGAAGCCGGTGAAAATGATCGTCGAACGCAACGGCCAGCGCGTCACCATCACCGTCACGCCGGAAGCGCGAAAGTAATCAGCAAAGTAAGAAGTAAGAATGCAGAAAGAAGAACCGGATCTGCAAAACCTGACCAGCTTGCCGAATGGACTCCGTTTCTTAATTCTTCCTTCATCCCTCTTAATTTTCAGGTTTTGAGTCAAAACCTGAACAGTGGCCGAAACCACGGAATCCCGCCGAGCATCAGGAGCAAGGAGAGCGTGTAGGCCATGGCCGCGCCGCGATACTTCAAGAGATCGGTGCGCCCCTTGCGCGACAGAGCCGCGCCGACGTGCGCGAAGATGACTGCCAGCAGCATGAGCGTCGTGTGCTCCACCGTAAAAAAACGGGACTCGTGATTTTTCATCGCCTCGCCGAGGTTGGACAGTGCCGCGCGCGTAATCGGGCTGACGGCGAACAGGAGCAACCCGAGAAGCAGCTGGAGATCCATCACGATGACAAAGATGACGCTGAACTTTCGGAGATTCGTCCCTGCTGCCTTCGTTCCGCTCCAGCCGGAGAACGCAACGAAAATCGCGGCAAGCGCCGCCGCCAGAGCAACCCAGCGAAGCAACCCATGAAGTGCAAGCAAATGCGGATACAGATTTTGAAGCATGCTGAACTATCTCTGGTTGGGATGCGGAAGTCGAGCATACGTCCTTGGGCATCGGATTTCTGATTGCCACCAATGGACGTGGCGCGAATGAGCTTTTCACGGTTTCAGCTTTGCGCTCTTCTTTGCCCATGAACGAAACCGTCACCCAAGTTCGCGACACGACCGGCAACCCGGCTCCTCTCGGGTTGCTCGGCTTCGGCATGACAACCGTCCTGCTGAATCTGCACAATGCCGGGTTCTTCGAGCTCAACAGCATGATCCTGGCGATGGGAATCTGTTACGGCGGCGCGGCGCAGATCGTCGCCGGCATCATGGAATGGAAGAAAGGAAACACTTTTGCCGCCACCGCCTTCCTCTCTTACGGATTCTTTTGGTGGTCACTCGTCGTCCTCGTCCTGTTGCCAAAGACCGGCGTCGCGACCGCGTCCAATGCAACCGCCATGGGCGCCTATCTGGCCCTGTGGGGATTATTCACCTTCATGATGTTCATCGGGACCCTGCGCCTGAACCGAGCCCTTCAGGTCGTTTTCGGATCGCTCACCCTTCTCTTCTTCCTGCTCGCGATCGGCGAATTGGCCGACGTCAGTGCCGCCTTCAAACACGGCACGGGCTACGAAGGAATCTTTTGCGGTCTCTCCGCCTTCTATGCCGGCGTAGCCCAGGTCATCAACGAAGTCTTCGGCAAAACCGTGCTGCCTCTCGGTCTCCGAAACAAATAGCGGCAGCCATCCTCTGGCGTGCCAGCGACCAACCGCGGCCTACCCTGCGACTGAAGCACCTCGTCAGAGCGAGGCTTTACTTCGCCCGAGATACCAAAGCATCGCCCCCCCAATCGGAAGCCCGATCAACGTTCTCGGGTCATGCCGCGCCAGAGCACTTACTGAGTCGCCGAGAAGATTCACAATCAATATCCCGATAACCAGTTGTCGGCCCCACGATTTTTGGAGCGCCAGCCCCGCAGCGGCGCACGCGCATACCGTCCCGACGAGCAGCATGAACGAGACAGAGAATCGCAGCCCGATTTTCTGAAATCCGATCTGCGCCTCTGGATTCAATCGCCAGACGACATCGAGCAGACCGCCCGGCAAAAGCAGAGCCGCGACGGTGATCGTGCAAGCGCAGGCTCCGAAGGCAAAGAACACCACCGAGCGCCTTCATTCCAATCGGCAACCGCTGCGCCATGCAGATGGTCTACGAGCGAGTCCGCCTCGTGTATAGTAGGCCTTCCGAACTCTCAGCGTTGTCTCGCCTCCGGCTGCGGGCTCGGCGTTACGCTACGATAGAAAGCCCGGCCTCGCCCTGCGACTGCAGGGCTGCGTTACGGCACCGATCACGGCTTCACCAGTGATCAAATCGCCGCCGCGCCGGGTTGAAGTCGTGAAAAGTGAGAAGATCATTCGTGACCGGAGTCATCGTCGCGGCGATGACAGGCGGGGCCACCGCTTCGCTGCGCTCAATCGATCGCTCGCGCCCGGCGCGATCAGTTCGGCGATCGCGGATGTAACGGAGACGCCAGACTAAGAAGGCAACCAGGCCGGCGGCCGCCAGGAGCGCGGGCGCCGCTAGCCCACTCCTGATCAGGCAGCCGACCGCAATGGCCGCTGCAGCCGGAGCGAAGCCGAGGACCAACATGATCGTAAGGGACAAAGCTTCCCCAACAACCCGAATCGTTTTTTCCACTGCACGACGCCACGCCGTTCCGACTTCTCCCAGCATACAGATTCATGCTGCGAATTCCGTGCCAAGGTGAAGCCCCGGACTTTGGACAATGCGAAATCTTTCTCCGTCGTTGTTCCGAGTTCAATCGGCTGCGGCGAACGAGGTTGCCCTGTGAAGGCTAAAACTCTCCAGCCCAGCCATTCCCACGAAGGCCTACAACTGCATGCAGACCGCTTTCGTCTCGGTGTAGAGCTCGAGGGCTTCGGCGCCCATCTCGCGGCCCCAGCCGGATTGGCGGTAGCCGCCAAAGGGCAGCGCGGCGTCAAAAATGTTGTAGCAGTTCACCCAGACGGTCCCGGCGCGCAGCTCGGCCGCGAGCCGGTGCGCTTTCGAAAGGTCACGGGTCCAGATTGCGGAAGCGAGTCCGTAGATGCCGCGGTTGGTCGCCTGCACCACTTCCATCGGATCGGTGAACGGGACCGCGCAGACAACCGGGCCAAAGATCTCTTCCTGGATCACCTTCATGTTGGGCTTCGTGTTCACCAGCACGGTGGGCTGGACAAAATACCCACGCTTTCCGGCACGGTCGCCGCCCACGATCGGCTTGGCGCCTTCGTCCCGCCCAGAATCGAGGTAGCCCATCACCCGATACAGTTGTTCCTCGGAAACGAGCGGACCCATTTCGGTGTCGGGTTCGTGGCCGGGACCGAGTTTGATTTTTTTCGCCGCCGCGGAAACGCCGCTCACGACTTTGTCGAAATGCTTCTTGTGCACATAAAGCAACGAGCCTGCGCAACAGCACTGGCCGTGGTTGAAGAAGATTGCGTTGGCCGCGCCGGGAATCGCTGTTTCCAGATCCGCGTCCTCGAAGACGATGTTGGGCGATTTGCCGCCCAACTCGAGGGAGACTTTTTTCAGGTCGTTGGCTGCCGCCCTAACGATCAGCTTGCCGACCTCGGTCGAACCGGTGAAGGCAATCTTGTCGATACCGGGATGGGCAGCGAGCGCGGCGCCGGCGGTCTCGCCAAGACCAGTTACGACGTTCACGACGCCATCGGGAATGCCGGCTTCCTGGATCAATTCACCGAGCCGAAGTGCCGTGAGTGGCGTCTGCTCGGCGGGTTTGAGCACCACCGTGCAGCCGGTCGCCAACGCCGGGCCGAGTTTCCAGGCCGCCATGAGCAGCGGGAAATTCCAGGGGATGATCTGCCCGACGACGCCGATCGGCTCGCGCAAAGTGTAACTGAAAAACCGCGCGCCGGGCGCGTAGGGAACGGAAACTGGAAACGTGTTGCCGTGAATTTTGGTCGTCCACCCCGCCATGTAGCGGAACAAGTCGATGGCGAGCGGAACGTCGGCCACGCGTGCGACAGTGAGCGGTTTGCCGTTGTCCAAGGATTCGAGCCGGGCAAACTCCTCCAGATTCTTCTCCAGCAAATCGGCCAGCTTCCAAATTGCCCGCCCGCGTTCGGACGCCGTCATTCTGCGCCACGGCCCGGACTCAAAGGCCGCGCGTGCAGCCTTGACCGCACGGTCAACGTCTCTCTTATCACCGGCCGCGACCTCGCAAATCACATCGCCTGTGGCCGGATCAAAAGTGGCAAAGGTTTCGCCCGAAGCCGCCTCGACCCACTGGCCGTTGATCAGCATGCGTCGCGCTTTGCTCGAGACGCTTTGCTCGACGCGATGAGCGCCGTTGCCCCTGACACGATTTTTCCGAGAAGGAGAAAGTTTTGTTTTCATAGGTCTGCTCAATTTTGGTAATGCGATAAAATGCGCCCACGTCCGTTGAAAGGCGAAGGAAAAAATGGCGCGATCGGACGCGTCTGGTTATCTGGAAACCATGAATCCAGGAAAGAAAAAATCGAAGCAGGAAAAGTAAAACAGCACGCTTCCCGGATTTCTTCCTGCTTTCCTGATTCCAATCCGACAATATGGAATTCACCTCATTCGCCACCGAACTAGCGATTGAGCGATCGGATGGCAATCTCGTCAAACTTGCCGAGCGATTTCTTCGATTATCCCGGCAATTCCTGACTTTTTTCCTTCAATCCCAGACAAATCGGCCGCCTTGGAACCCAAGAATGTTGCGCCACCGAGGCCCCGTGAGGTAGAATTTCTAGTGCCGTAGAGAAACTTGTGAAACGAACATTACCAATCTTCGCATCCCTCGCTCTCAATATTCTGCTCGCAGTCGAGCTGAGCAGCTGCGGTAAGCTATCGAGCGAGGCCACCGTTCCAGCCGCCCCTCCTAACGAAGTCGACAACAAGCTCAACGACTATGAAAAAGTCTCGAACGAATTGGTCCATGTAGCGAAGCAGATGAAGGAGGGCGACCTCAGCGTCACCATCCGTTACATCGACCTGGAGAAACGCACCCGCGACGGCTCCGCGAAGCTCCAGCAGGAAGCGGCAAAGATGACCCCGCCACAGGCGCAAAGACTGGCCAGTATTTCGGCCAAGACGGCCCCTTACTTGCACGACTGATCGCGCGGGTTGAGATCGGCGCGCTGCCGATGCTCCCGGCGGTTGGGGATTCCCGTGGCTAACAGCGCCGCCTCCCCACTTTCGCGCGTGGAAGCTACGCACCGCTGCCATCGCTTGCGGCTCGCGCTGGCACCTTCCAACCGCGTAGTTTGGCCACTTCCAGGCCAATCCTCGCGAGCTGGGGGCTGATGTCATCGCGGGGAACCTTGACTTCGATTACGGTTAATTCGCCGGAATCTTGCGCGCGACGGATGGCTTCGTCCAGCTCGCCTTTGGTGTTCGCAAGGACCGCCGCTCCGCCGCCGATCAGCTCGCAGATTTTGCGATAATCCCATTGGGTAATGACGTTGAAACTCCCCTCGTGGATTCGGCGCATCGTGCCATAGCCGTCGTTGTTCAGGACGAAAACGATCGGGTTCAGTCCGAGACGAACGGCGGTCGAAATCTCGGTGCCGGTCATCTGAAAAGCGCCGTCGCCGACCACAACGTAGGGGCGAAGTTTTTTCGCGGCCAGCGCCACCCCGATGCTCGCGGGCACGGCAAAACCCATCGACATGTAATACGCAGGAGCGATGAATTGCGCCTGTCGTTCACTGCTAACCCCGACCGCGCCAAAAATCGCATCTCCGATATCGGCAATGACGCAACAGTTCTCATCGAGATGAAGCGAGAGAATGCGAAAAAAATCGACGACCGTGAGCGACTGGGAGCGTTCCCTGTTTTGCAGCGGTTTGGGCGCGGCGTGCGGATTGGGGTGACTGAACGCTTTTGAGCGAATTTTTGCCGTCGCCAGAGCCTCGAGAAAATCGCGGAACAGGATCGATTCGTAGCGATGATATTGCACGCTGACTCGTTCCGTGGTCGCGAGCACGGTTCGCTCGCGATCCAGTTTCGCTGTGTAGAAGCCCATGCTCATGTCGGTGATAAAGGTGCCGAGCATGAGAACGAGGTCGGAAGATTCCAGATACTTCCGCACGTGCTCGTCACTGCTCATCGCGCCGCCGTAAACACCAAGGTAAAGGGGATGGTTTTCCGGGATCGCACTCTTGCTGAGAAGATCGGTCGCGATCGGGATATTGATCCGTTCCGCGATCTGCACGACGAGTTGCGCGAGGCGATAGCGGGCCAGTTCGACTCCCGCCAGAATGACCGGGCGCCTGGCCGTGCGCAGGAGCGCGAGCGTTTCCTCCACCGCTTCGGCCAGCGCCGGCGGATCGGAGGTCTCGGCGGCCGCTGCCGGCGCGAGCGCGATGGGAATTTGCCGCCCCGCCATGTCGTGGGGCACTTCGATGTATACCGGACGCTTGTAACGCAGGCAGGCATCGACGCAGCGCACGATTTCCGCCGCGGCGCGTTCTTCATCGAGCAGCACTGTGCTGGCGACCGTGACCTCATCGTAGACGCGCCGCTGAGTTTCGAAGGTCTTCACCTTGTGATGGAGCAGCGGATCTTTTTCGCGATCCTTCCGACCCGGCGCGCCGCTGATCACGACGACAGGTGATTTTTCCGCATATGCGCCAGCGATGGCGTTCAAGACATTGAGCCCGCCCACGCAGTAGGTCACACAGACCAGGCCAACGCCGTTGATGCGCGAGTAGGCGTCGGCCGCGAACCCGGCGCCGGGCTCGTGCGTCATGGTCACACTTTCAATTTTCGATTTCTCGAGCCAGGCAAAAGTCGGCAGCGCAAAGTCACCCGGGACACCGAAACTATGGCGAACGCCGCAACGATGAAGATATTCGAAGAGAAACTCGCCTAGCGGCATCGTGGCCGGAAACGAATGACTGGGCGGGATCCTGTTCTTGAGTTGCCTGTAGGCGGCTCTCCCGTTGGATGTTGTTGCCGTCGGACGCTCTGCCTTAAGCATGATTCGCTTCATGGCGAATTGTGGTCGCGTCCGAGCGGCTCGACTCATCGTCGTTTGGCAAAGATGCGGCGGATTTTGCCGCCGAAAGACAACTTCATCCGCAACCGAAGTCCAGCTGCAGGAGACCGGATGCACCGGGGAGTGCAGAGTCTTTCCGGCCGACCGCACGGCGCGAAATGAAGTGGCGAACCACGACTGCCATCGCAGATTAGGTGGTGCACGAAATTTTCCGCGCTTCCGTCGACTGGCCCGCAGTCCGTCAGGATTTCCCGATCCTGGGCGAAACGATACACGGCCAGCCCCTGATCTATTTCGATAACGCGGCTACCTCGCAGAAGCCGCGTGCGGTGGTCGATGCCCTCCGGCGTTACTACGAGCACGACAACGCCAATGTGCATCGCGGCCTGCACGAACTGAGTTCGCGTGCGACCGACGCCTACGAGAACGCGCGGCAGGTCGTCGCCGATTATCTCGGCGCGACGAGCGCGGACGAAATAATTTTCACCCGTGGAACGACCGAGAGCATCAACCTCGTGGCGCAGGCGTGGGGCGGAAAATCTCTCAAGGCCGGCGACGTCATTCTGCTCACCGAGATGGAGCATCACAGCAATCTTGTGCCGTGGCAGCTGGTGGCAGAACGAACCGGCGTGCGACTCCGCTTTGTGCCCGTACGTGCGGACGGCACCCTCGCGCTCGATCAGCTTCCACAATTGCTCACGCCGGAGGTAAAGCTATTCGCCTTCACCCATGTCTCCAACTCGTTAGGCACGATCAATCCGGTGGCCGATCTTTGCCGGCAGGCGCGCGCCGTCGGCGCCATCACGCTGGTTGATGCCGCGCAAAGCGCCGGTCATTTGCCGATCGATGTGCGGGAGTTGGGCTGCGATTTCCTCGCCTTTTCCGGACACAAGATGTGTGGACCGACCGGGATCGGCGTGCTCTACGGCCGCGCGGAAATTCTCGATAAGATGCCACCGTGGCAGGGCGGCGGCGAAATGATCGTCAGCGTCACTTTGGAGAAGAGCACCTTCAAAAAAACGCCGCACCGCTTCGAAGCCGGCACGCCCAATATCGCCGGAGCGATCGGGTTGGCCGCGGCGGTCGATTATCTTGAAAGCCTCGGGCGCCCGGCGATTTTTGCGCACGACTCGGAGCTGGCCGCTTATGCTGCGGAGCAGCTCGCGGAACTGCCGGGAATGCGCGTGCTTGGGCCGCAACGCGAGCGCGGCGCGCTGGTCGGTTTCGTCATGGAAGGCGTCCACCCGCACGATCTCACGACCTTCGCCGATCAGCATGGCCTGGCCCTGCGCGGCGGGCATCACTGCAATCAACCCCTGATGCGCAAGTTCGGTTTGCCCGGCACGACCCGGGCGAGTTTTTATTTTTACAACACCATGGCCGAGATCGATCGCATGATGGAAATCCTGCGCGCCGCGGTCCGTTTCTTTGCATGAACGAACTCGAAGAGCTGTATCAGGAAGTGATTCTCGATCATTCGCGAAAACCGCGAAACTTCGGCGAGCTCACTGACGCTTCGGTCCATGTGCACGGCGACAATCCGTCATGCGGCGACGAGATTGATCTTGGGGTGAAATTCGGTCCGGATGGAAGTTTGGCGGAGATCAAATTCAGCGGGCACGGCTGCGCCATCAGCCAGGCCTCCGCTTCCATGATGACGATGAAACTGAAAGGGAAATCGCGCGCCGCCGCCGAGGAAATGCTGCGCGCTTTCCACGATCTGGTCGCCGGCAAAGGCGATGAGGGAGCGCCGACCTTGGGCGATCTTCGCCTGCTGCGTGGGGTACGAAAATTTCCACAACGGGTCAAGTGCGCCATGCTTGCCTGGCGCGCACTGGAGGAGGCGCTGCGGCAAAACTCGGGCGAAGTCACGGTTTCGACGGAAGGCGATGCCGCAGGGCCGGCGCGCGCTTGACGACGCCTCGACTGAGCGAGGGAACTATAACTGATATCGCGCGGTGGCGCCGCGGCGCTTCGGGCGCGACGGTTGCCCGCATGCCGGCCAAGAACCACCGCCCGCCGATTAATTGCTGCGAAGAGCCGTTCCGCATCTTCTTCCCAATCGGTGTGCTGCTCGCACGCGTCGGCGTTTCGCTTTGGGCTCTCTACTACGCCGACGCTTGGCATTCCCTATCCGCAATGTACTGCACGCGCGGCTCATGATCGAAGGCTTCATGGCCTCTTTCATCTTCGGATTTCTCGGCACGGCCGGTCCCAGACTCACTTCCGACGCCGCCTTTCTCGTCGCCGGAAGCTGCCTGAGCATCTTTACCCTCGATCTTTTCGCCGCTGGTTTGCACTTCGGCGGCTCCGCACCGAGCCGGGGATTTTCTGTTTCCTCTTTTGTCTGCGCGTTTCATCATCGGCTCGTAAAGCGGTTTCGACAACGCCGGGATTCTCCGCCGCCGAATTTTGTGCTCGTGGCTCTCGGACCTGGTCAGCGGAGTCGTTGGGGCCGGCCTCGATTGCGATCTATGCGGAAACAGCGCTCTATCCGCGTGCTTACCAGCATCGGCGCGCGTTGCTCGATGCAGGGTTTCGTTCTCCTGCCCGATGCTGGGTGTCGCTCCCTTTCTCATCGCACGCTTGCTCGACATCTCGCGCGGCTCGATGCCTGCCGGAGTCGCGCGCTTTTGCCGCCGGGCTGGCTGCCACGTGCCGCTTTTGCCCTGACTGATCGGTCTGACTCATCGATCGCGACGTTCGTCGATGGAAATATTCGGCTGGTCTACCGCGGCTCGCTGGCTGCGCGCGGGCGCGGTGCTGCTTTACGTCGCAATGCGCATGCCCGTCCGCGGCCGAACAGTTTCTGGCCGATTGTTTGCGCGTTGGCATGGCCGGCGATCGTCGTCAGGCTTCGCGGCCGAGGCGCTGCCGGCCGCAATATAGCGTCAGCGCTGGACACCACATCCTTTTCATCAGCGGATTCAATTTCATCGTCGTTGACGGTCGCGATCCGCGTGGTCTTCGGCCACAGCGGCAACTCGCACCTTTTCAAAAAGCGGCTGCCCTTTTTTATCGTCGTGGGCGTTTTGATCTTCCTCGCCATGGTTTCGCGCTATGTTGCCGACACGGCCCCCGCGGTGCGTAACGTTCATCTCGTCGCCGCCGCGCTGTTCTGGATCGCTGGCGTCGTGATCTGGATGGTGAAAGTGCTGCCGAAAGTGGCGGTCGCCGACCCAGAAGAGAGCATTTAGAGTTCGCCCAGATTCTTCTGCAGGAGCTTTTGCAGGATTCGCGGCCGGGTCAGCATGATCGTGTTTCCCTTTACCCGCACCAGTTTTTGCTCGCGAAATTTTGCGAGGGTGCGCGAGAGCGTTTCACTCGTCGACCCATCTCCGCGGCGAGGACGCGCTTGGTGCGATCGAGTTGCACAATCACTGGCGCGTCAGGCAAAGGGCGCGGGCATCGTTTCAGGAGCCAGTTGGCGAGGCGCGTCTCCATGTCCTTCAGGGTCAGATCATCAAGCAAACCAACCAACACACGCAGGTGCTGGCTCATCGAGCCGAGCATCCGCAGGGCAAGTTCCGGGCGGCGACGCAGCAACTCGATGAAATCGCGTTTCGGAATGAGCAGGACAGGAGCTTTCAATTGTCGCGCGCGCATCCGCCGGATAGCCGCCCTCGGTCGCGAGCGTCGCTTCGGCAAAGGATTCCATCGGCTGAAAGAGATGAATGACCTGTTCCTTCCCCGCCGCGCTGACGCGATGCACGTTGATCCCGCCGCGCTGCACGATGTAAAAACCCTCCGAGGGCGAGCCTTCGCGAAAGAGATACTCGCCTTTGGCCATTTGCTTCGGAATCGCACAGGCTGCAATCGCTGAAATATCGGCGGCGGGCAGCCCAAGAAAGAGCTGGCAACTTCGCAGCGCGTTCTCGATCACGAGCTGCTTGAATTTTCCGCGCTCCAACGGCACGCCCAACAAGTAGCGGCATCCGGTTTATTCGTCCCGCCAAAAATTCACCGCCCAGGCGCCGTCCGGCTGATGCTGGGCGCTGGAGCGAAATCCTTCGCTGCCCAATTTCTCAATCAGCGGCGAGGGAAGAAACGGCGCGACGATTGTGAGTCCCTCCCCCGTTTTCAACGTCGCGACCCGCGCGCGGATAGTGGCGAAAGGCTCGGTGCCCTTTGCGATCAGGGGGCGCACATCCAGTCGCTTGAAGACAATCGGCATCGCCTATTCCTCCCAGCGTGCGAGGCGACGCGCGGTGACGCCGAGCAGAGCGGATATCCAGCCACCGAAATCAGGACGAACCAGAGCCCGCTGTGGGCGAGCCACCAACTGGTCAGACCCGTTTGGCTCGCAGCCTCGGCTGGAATACGTTCCATTGCGAAAAGCGCGTCGATCCGGAAAGCGTCGAGCGGATTCAACATCAGGATCGAAGACCAAACGTCCGGGGCCTGCTGGAGCCAAGACCATCGCGCCGCAAGGAGCGCGACCAGATCCAGACCGAAAAGAAAGAGGAGCCACGCGCTTACACCGAGGACCAGGCCCTGCACCCGATCCCGCGAAAGGAAGCCGGCGCACAGTCCGAGGGCCACGAAGACCGCGGCAAGCGTGAGGGTACGGCCGTAGAGCAGGAGAAGCGTCGCATCCGGCGGGCGGACGAAAACCGTGGGCAGAAAAAGCAGCGCGAGGAGCCCGGCGAACATGAAGGTGAGCGCGAGAAATTTCCCCAGCAAAAAGGCCGAGCGCGCGATCGGCTGGGCAAAGAGGAGCGGCCATTCCGAGCTTTCGGCCCGCGCGCTGCTCGTCCCGATGAGGAGCGCGAAGAGCGAGACAAAATAGAGGGCCAGTTGCAGGATCAGCATCGGCGCGGCATCGGCCGAGTCGGCCAGAAGCGCGGCGCCAATTCCACCGGCGAGCGCGAGCACGCAAAAGACCTGCAGGTAGCGGTTCAGGACCGCGGCCTGCAACTCGCGCGCGATGACGCGCCTGCAGCGGAGCAGCATCCGAGACCAGAGCGACGGTAGTCATGGCGATTGGGGAGCGCACGCGTCCTCGCGTGCTAGCGAAGGCACCCTTGCCTTCGCGGACTTTCCTTCCGTATTTCTCAAAGTTCGCTTCGGCGAGGCGCTGAAACCAGCACGCGAGGCGCGTGCGCTCCCCGGAGGCTGAATCACCGCGTCCTCGAAATCGTCGAAGTCATGCGGGCAGATCGGCGGGATCGAGTTCGCGTTCGATTCGGCCGCGGTGACAGAGCAGGCAGCGCTGCGCGACGCCATTCCATTCCGCGATCAAGTGCGTGGCCATGAGCACGGTTTTACCGCGCGCTGCTTCGGCGTTGAGCATTTCCTGGAGTCGCTTGCGCCAGCCGGGATCAAGGCTGAGCCCGGGTTCGTCGAGCAGAAGGACGGGCGCGTCCGGCAAAAAGAGAAGCGCGATCCCAAGTCGCTGGCGCATCCCACCGGAAAGCGCGCCGGTGCGCTCGTGCGCCGCGCTCGTCAGGCCAAGGAGTTCGAGCATTTCCGTGGTTCCGGGCCCGGTCCACGCCGCGCAGGCGGGCATAAAAGTTCAGCACCTGAAGGCAGCTGAGCCGCGGATGGAACTCGGGATTTTGCGGAAGATAACTGAGGGCGCGCTGTGCCCCGCGCCTCGCGTGCAACACATCGTGCCCGGCGATGAAGGCGTTGCCGCCGTCGGCCGCGATGAGACCGGCCAATATTTTCATAGTCGTGCTTTTACCCGCGCCATTGGCGCCGACCAGCATCGTGATCTCGCCCGAGCGCGCCTGCAGGGTCAGGCCGCGCAGGACTTCCTTTCGTCCAAAACTCTTCTGCAAATTCTCGGTCGCGATCATATCCGGGCAATCACCGCGCCGGATCGTGTGGGAAAATTCGCTCATCGGTTGCTCTCAGGTTGCTTTCCCAAAAGCGCGTGCTGCGCACGGATGGCCCAAAAATTCGCGGTCAACGGCGCGGGATCCTCGATCGCGGCCAGGCCGGGCAAAGCGGCACGCTCGTTGGCAAAACGCAGCAACCTGACGACCGGACTGCCGGAGAGAAATGCGATTTCCGGAAGA
Organism: uncultured Verrucomicrobiae bacterium; assembly: GCA_963738045.1. Lineage (GTDB taxonomy): Bacteria > Verrucomicrobiota > Verrucomicrobiia > Chthoniobacterales > UBA10450 > Palsa-1392. Next base: position 16,692 of record CAVTUX010000009.1, read on the forward strand.
TCGCGACGCAAGGCTCCGAAGAGGTTGAGCTCGCGATGCGGCAGATCGCCGATCCCGTCGCCGTTCAAATCGAACGTTTCCTCGTCGCCCCAGTAATTGCCGACCCCATTGGTGGCCCAGTGGTTGTTCGTACCGGCGCCGTCAGCATCGACTGGATGCAGGTTTTGCGTAAAGCGGTTTTCAGTGAAGGAATCGTTGTCCGAGTTCCCCTGGAAACGCAGTCCGATGTAGTTATTGCTGATGTCGTTCGCTTTCACGACGAAACCGATCGCCTGCTGGAAGGAAAGCCCGACCGCGTTGTTGCGGATGACGTTGTGCTCGACCCGCACGTTTTCGTCGGACTGGAAAAGAATGCCATAGGCGCGCGAGCCGCGGTTATCGATGAATTGATTTCCGCGAATGACGATGTTGCGCGAGAACATGACTGCGGCGCCGGCGGCGTTTTGCGCGAAGACGTTGTTCTCGAAAACGTTGTCGTCGGAATACATGTAGTGCAGGCCGTAGCGCACATTGTGCACATAGTTGTTTTCGGTCCGCGAATGATTCGTGAAGGAGAAGTAGATGCCGTCGCGCGTGTCGCTCACCTCGTTCCCGGAGATGAAGTTGTTCTCGCAATTCCACTGATGGATTCCGTTGCCGCGCTCGTTCTGGTCGAGCGGCACTTCGCAGAGTTCGCCGATCCCGGCGATGAGGGTTTGTTCGATGGGTTTGATCGAGGTGAGCAGCGTGGTTTTGCCGCGAATGCGATTCCCGATAACGCGGCCGTCTCGAACCTTCTTCAGGTAAACGCCGTGGAGGGAATTCTCGATCACGTTGTTCTCGATCGTGGCCCGGTTGCCGGCGACAAAGACGGCGGCGTTATCATCCGAGAGCCGCAGGCCGGAGCCGCTGATGCGAAAGCCGCGCACGGTCACGTCGTCCGCCGTGATCTTGACGACGTTGCCGGTGCCGTTGCCGCGAATCTCGGCGCCGGGTTGTCCGATGAGCTGGAGCGGTTTGTTGATCAAGATGGGGCCGGCGTGAATGCCGGGTTCGACCAGGATGGAATCGTTAGGCGAGGCCGCATCGATCTCTTGCTGGAGTGTGGCGGCAGAAACTGCGCTCGTTAGGCCCCAAAACGCCAGCGCCAGGATCTGGGGAGCGCGTGCGCCTCGCACGCTGGTTGCGGCGCCCCGCCGCAACAGGCTTTTCTCTTCAATCGAAGCGTCGCTGGAGAAAAGCTCGCGATGGCGGGGGCGCCATCGCCAGCGTGCGAGGCGCACGCGCTCCCCAGAGCTCCGCGGCCACGCTTCACGCTGGCACCTCCTCCTTGCGCGAAAACCAGATCGCGAGGATGAGCAGCGCCATGAAAACCCAGAGGAGATACGTGCCGAGTTCCGGGTAACTCGATTGGGTAAAATTCGCGATCTTCTGCGTTCCGAAAATGAGCGGCGTAAACGGCTTGATGTGCATCGGCGCGTGCGGATCGAGATTGTGCCCGTACCAATAGAGCCGGTAAAAAAACGCCGCGATCGAGAACGTGCCGAAGTAGGAGGCGAGCACGAAGAGATCGATCACGCCTTTCATCTCCCCGAAGACGACTGCGCGCAGCGCGAGCAGGATGAAGACGCCGAACATGAAGGGCATGAGCTGCATCTCGGTGAAGTCGGCCTGCTGGATCTTCTTCATCCCGATGTAGTGATTGAGATTGTTGATCTCGTTGATGTCGTTGCCTTCAATCCCGCCGCCCTGGATCTTGTAGGCGTAGATCTGCATCGTCAGGCCGTTGGCGTACTGCGGGGCGACGAGGCGCAGTTTCCAGAGCGGGAAGAAGACGGAAGCCGCTACGATGAGCGCGGCCGCCAGCAGGAACAGCCGCGACCAGACGTTGAGCGACTTGTGCAGGAACCGGAATTCCCGACGTTAGGAACTTTTTCACCATTCTTGACCTTTCTAAGCTTGGTCGTGGGCGCGGCGAGCCGCGCCCACCGGTGCGGACCTAGGGCGTGGGCGGTTGGTGCCTCTTTCGGCAGAACGGGCGGCTTGACTCCCGGCACCTCGGGCAGGGAGTTCGCCGGCACCGCGCGTTCGCCATCGACCGCGTCGGTCTTCGGCGGCGCCTCCAGCTTCGCCGGATTGACCTCTTCGGCTCCCGGCTCGGTCGCGCCTTCATTCTTCACCACCAGATAGCCCTGCATCTCCTGGTGGAGCGCGGAGCAGAAGTTCGTGCAATAAAACGGGAACACGCCCGGCTTGGTCAGCTTCACCTGGAAGGTGCGCGTCTCGCCCGGGATCGATCGTGATGTTGAGATTGTTCTCGACCAGCCCGAAACCGTGAATCATGTCGGGCGACTGCTCGATGTTGGTCACGTGCACGGTGAGCGTGTCGCCGACTTTCGCATCGAGCCGATCGGGGATGAAGCGGCTGCGGATGGCGATGATTTTCGCGTCGACCTCGTTGCCGTTGCGCGTCTGGCCGGCCTGTGACGCATCCCAGATCGCGTTGGGATCCTTGTTTTCGTCCTTCGGATAAACTTCGATCGGCTGGATTTTGTCCGCCTTCAGGATTTGCGCGAAGTGCGGCTCCGGCTCGGTGAAGGTCTCGTAGACCAGTCTTCATTTTCGCGCCGGTGATATCGATCAGCTCGCTGTCTTCCGGCTGGGCGGGTCCGACGCTGAGGTGGCGGCCTTTCGAGAGCTTGTTCATCGCGACGAGCCATTTCCCGTAGGGATGTTTGGTGTCGCTCCCGGCCACCACGAGGTGACCAATGCTCCAATGCACCGGGATTTTATCGAGCACGACTTTCGACAGGTCTTTCTTTTCCTCATCCGTCCACGGCGGCAGTTTCCATTTCGCGACCTGCGAATCGATGAAGAGCGAGGTGTAGGCGTTGCCCAGCCCGTCATACTGCGTGTGCAACGGTCCGAGACCGACGGGCACTTCGCCTTCCACCACGTCGTCGTGTTTCACGATTGGAATGCCGCGAAAATCTCCGTCGAAATCCTTCTTCGCGATCGCGTCCTTGAGTTTCTCAAATTGATCACGGTCGTGGTCGGCTGCAGTTTCCCGCCGGCGACGACCCATTTCCCGGTCGGATCGACATCCATTCCGTGCGGTGACTTGGCGATCGCGACGAAGTAGAGCACGCCCGGCACTTTCGCCGGATCGATCACCGGCACGCCCGCCATCATCGTCGCCTTGCCATCAGCCACTGCCTTTTCCGCCGCGCGCCAGTTCACGACCGCGCAGAGGTCGCGATCAAGTTGCGAGGCATTGGTCTCGAGTTGGTTGTGCGCCATTTCCGTGTTGTAGGAAGTCCAGAACGCCCAGCCGCTGCTCGGGCCTTTGCCGGTCGAGCCCAGATCCCAATCGAACGGCGGGGTGAGAATCTGCCAGCCGACCGACATGTTGCCGGTCTTCGGGATCGACTTTGATCCCGCTCACCATGCCGTTGAATTGGCTGGCGTAATCCTTCGGATCGGCCACGCGCCCTTTCGGCAGCGGCACCGAGAAACGGGTCGCGACCAGGACGTATTCCGTGTTCTCGGTCACGAACGATGAGCCATGGTTGCCCATCGAGTTCGGGATCGGCCCGAGAATTTCCTTCGTCTTGAAGTCGCGCAGATCGATCCGCGCAACGCGGTTGTTGGCGTTGTCGTTCACAAAGAGCCAGCGGCCGTCGTATTCGCTGTCGGTTTGCGAAAGACCGGGATGGTGGACATCACCCCAGGTGTAATCGCCCATCATCTTTTTCGATGCGACATCGTAACCCCAACCCGTTCCCGAGTAGGGCGAGAAGACGGGGATGGTCGCAATATGCCGCATCGATGGAATGCCGGCGACAAACACCTGTCCCGAGTGACCTCCCGAGTAGAAGAGATAATACTCGTCCTTCTGCCCCGGCGGGACATAGGAGGCCTGCGCATTTTTTGCATCCTCGCTGCTCATCTGCGCCCCGCCGTTGCTGCCGTTCTTGTTGCAGGCGCTCGGCAAGAGGGCGAGCAGGGCGAGGATGACGACTGGTAGTAATTTCAGAGTGTAGGTTTTCATGTTGTTTGGTTTCTCCTGGGTTGTGGAAATCATTGCTTCACCGTCATGATGCCCTTGGTGCCCTGTGCGTAATGTCCCGGGAATGAGCAGAGATAGAGGTAGTCGCCGGGAACAAAGGGTGCGTTGAAGGTCACCGTGTCGCTTTCCCCGGGACCCGAGCAGTTTCGAATGCGCGATGCACTTCCTTCGCGATCCGGCGGAACGTAATCGTGCGACGCCTCCGTCGACGCCTTGTCCAGAAAAGTCTGCACGTTGCCGGTGTTTACCGAATGATCCAGCAGGACAAAATTGTGCCCCATCGAAAACTTGGGCGTCGTGCCCACATTCTTGAAATTGACAATCACCTTCTGGCCCGGTTTCACCTCGAAGGCCGTCAGGTCATATTTCATCTTGTCATCGGCATTGATCGCGACTGTTCTTGGCGGCGCTTCCGGCGCACGCGAACAGCTGTTGATAGCAAACAGAAGGATGCCGCAACCGAGAGCGATGATTGGGAGCGAAACGCTAAACTTGGTTTTCATAAGGCTGAATCTTTAGGCGGCGCAGCTTGTTCAGCCTTGATCCAAATCAAGGTTCGAGGTGATTTTTGCGGCCATATTGCGGCCATGGATATCACGCGATTTTTCCGGCGTTCTTCTGATCTTCGGTTTGACGGGGCAAGAATTGCGTTGCTCCTCTGCGCGGCGTTGCTTGGCAGCGGGTGCGGGAAGAAATCAGTGCCCGCTGGAAAGCCGACTTATCAATACGAAGTGCGGGGCCTGATCCGCGGACTCCCGCCCGATCACAAAACGATCGAGATCGAACACGAAGATATTCCTGGATTCATGCCGTCGATGACGATGCCATTCGAAGTGCGTGATGCGAAGGAGGCCGCCAATCTGAGGCTCGGTAACGCGATTTCCTTCCGCCTGAACGTGACCAATCGAGACTCGTGGATCGACCGAATTCAGAAAATCGACGCCGGGCAACTGCACCTGCCCGCGGCCGTTCCGCACGCTCCGCCGTCATCCCAAGCCGACGCACAGCCGCGTTTGCATGAAGGCGATCCGATGCCCGAGTTCACGTTGAGCGACGAGGAAGGAAAAACCGTCACTCGGAAAACGTTTCACGGTCACCCGTTCGTCCTGACCTTCATCTTCACACGCTGCCCGCTGCCAAACTTCTGCCCGCGGATGTCACAAAATTTCGCCGAACTGCAAAAGGCGATTCAGGCTTCTCCCGAGTCGCTGGCAGCAACTCGCCTGCTCAGTATCTCATTCGATCCCGAGCACGACACGCCGGAAGTGCTCAAGCAATATGCGCAACACGACGGCGCAGATTTTGCCATCTGGACATTCGCGACTGGCACTCCAGCCGAGATTCAGAAGCTGACAAAAGCGTTTTCCATTTTCGTCCAACCGGAGGGCGGAACCATCTCACACAGTCTCGCGACCGCCCTGATCGATCGCGACGGGAAAATCGCGAAAATCTGGCGCGGCAATGGCTGGACTCCGGCTGAAGTCATGAACGAGCTAAAAGAACGACCGTGAGTAGCGGCCGCCCCTCGGGCTGACCAGTCAAAACTTTGATCGTGCGCCTTCCTCCCGAGTTGATCAGAATGCACGGGATGATCCACCTCGGAGAACACTGGACGCGGAATTGCGTCCCTTCTGATTTCTGATGCAACCGATCCATCTTGGCCTGATCGACGGCGCGATTCTTATTATTTATTTCGCCTTTGTTCTCGGCATCGGGTTCGTGCTCAAACGCTACATGCGCACGAGCACAGATTTTTTTCTCTCCGGCCGCTTGATTCCGACCTGGGTGGCCGGCCTCGCTTTTCTCTCCGCCAATCTCGGCGCGCAGGAGGTCATTGGCATGGCCGCTTCCGGCGCGAAATACGGCATTATGACGAGTCACTTCTATTGGGTCGGCGCGATTCCGGCGATGGTCTTCGTCGCCGTCTTCATGATGCCATTCTACTACGGCTCGAAAGCGCGCTCCGTGCCGGAGTATCTCAAGATGCGCTTCGATGAAAAAACGCGCGCGCTCAACGCCTGCACCTTCGCGGTCATGACCATTTTTTCCTCGGGCATTTCGATGTACGCAATGGCGCTGCTTTTGAATTTGCTCCTCGGGTGGGATTTCAACCTCAGCATCTGGCTGACCGCCAGCATCGTGCTGCTCTATATCTCGTTAGGCGGCTTGACCTCCGCCATCTATAACGAGGTGATGCAGTTCTTTCTCATCGTGGCCGGTTTCGCTCCGCTCGTCTTTCTCGGGCTGCGCGATGTCGGCGGTTGGAGCGGGTTGCAAACCCGTCTCGCCGAGGTTTCGACTGCGCAAGGCTTCGCCCCGGGCGCTTTTACGAATTCGTGGAAGTTCATGGGTAGCGCCGCGGATAATCCGATGGGCGTAGAATGGTTTACCATGTTGATGGGGCTCGGCTTTGTCCTTTCCTTTGGCTATTGGTGCACGGACTTCCTTGTCATGCAGCGTGCGATGGCCGCGGAGTCGATGACCGCCGCCCGTCGCACGCCGCTGGTCGCCGCCGTTCCGAAAATGTTCTTTCCTTTCCTCGTCATACTGCCCGGGATGATCGCCATCGCGCTCACTCAGCGCCATGGCGCGAGCGGTTTTACCCTGCCCGCGAAACCGGATGGGTCGCCCAATTACGACCTCGTCATCCCGATGATGCTTGGGCACTACTTCCCTTCCGGCATTCTCGGCCTTGGGCTGACGGCTTTGATGGCTTCCTTCATGTCGGGGATGGCGGGCAACGTGACCGCCTTCAACACCGTCTGGACCTACGATATCTACGATGCCTATCTGCGACCCAACGCGAGTGATTCCGCGCTCCTTTGGATGGGGCGGGCGGCAACCGTTGTCGGCATCGCAGTCAGTGTCGCCGCCGCCTATTTCGCCGCCCACTTCAACAACATCATGGATTTGCTCCAACTCGTTTTCGCTTTCGTCAATGCGCCACTTTTCGCCACCTTTTTGCTTGGGATGTTCTGGCGGCGGGCAACCGGACATGGCGCCTTCTTCGGCCTGGTCAGCGGCATTCTCGCCGCCGCACTCCACCATGGCCTGACCCAGCCGCACGGCGCCATCACCCTGGCCAAGGGCGGCTGGCTCGGGCACGTGCTGCATATTTATCCAAGCGAAATGGCGCAGAATTTCTGGACCGCGATCTTCGCCTGGACGACCTGCTTCGTGGTGACGATTGTTGTTTCGTTAGGCACGCGCCAGCAGAAATCGGAAGAACAACTTCGTGGCCTGGTCTCTTCTCTCACCCCGCGCACGACCGAGGAAGACATCGCCTGGTACAAGCGTCCCGCCGCCTTCGGCGGGTTTGTCCTTTTCCTCGCTTTGATCTTGAACATCATCTTCTGGTAATCAGCATGCGCTTCTTTGATCTCCGTCTTCCATTGGGCTGGCTCTTTGCCATTGTCGGCTTGCTCCTCGTCGTCGCCGGGCTGCGCGCCTCACCGGCCAACGATGCGCGGTCGTTAGGCATCAACATCAATCTCATCTGGGGCGTGGCGATGATTGCCTTCGCCCTCTTCTGCCTCTGGCTCGCCCGCCGCGAAGCGCGCCGGCGAATGGCCGATTCCGCGCGAACCGAGTCGCCATTACATGAACAGTAACTCGCCCGACGTGGAACCATGAAAACAACCTTACTCGTTGCCACATTCTTCCTCACCCTTTCCTGCGGCCTCCATGCGCAGAACGCGCCGGACGCCCCCGAGCTCACCAAGCTGCTGCAAGACTTCCTGGCCGGCGCCTCGCGCAACGACATCGCTACGCACGATCGTTTCTGGGCCGACGATCTTGTCTACACTTCTTCGAATGGCAGCCGGATGGGCAAAGCGGACATCCTGCGCGGCGTGCGCCAGGAAGGCCCGCCCAAACCAGGCGACGAAACGACGATCTTCAGCGCTGAAGACATTCGCATCCAACAGTACGGCACGACCGCCATCATCGCTTTTCGCCTCGTCGGCACGACCAAGAAGGGAGAGAAGACCGAGGTCACGAACTACCTCAATACCGGCACCTTTCTCAAACGAGACGGGAAATGGCAGGCTGTGAGCTGGCAGGCGACAAAAGTGCCAGCGAAAGATGAGACGAAGAAATGAGGCGAACCGGCTGGGCTGGCCTCGTCACATCGTTCCTGTTTTTACGGCTGGTCTCCCGCACAGGAAAAGATGGTAGCGCGCAATGGCTCGACCGTGATCGGTTACGGTCGTGACTCCGAGAGGTTGAATCCAGGTCGAACGCGATTTTACGGACCGCGGTACTCGCCTTCGCTTGGTCACAAAAAGCGCGTTGCCGGAAGGGTGAATCTGCTCGTAGTTCGGCCAGACCTCGATCTGATTCAATGGATGTTCGGTGATCGGAACAAAGACCTCCGGTTGTCCTGGCAGATAGAAGGAGAGCAGGGCGGCCGTCATATAGTTATCCGCGATGATAAAGTCCGCAGCCGTTCGCTGTTTGATCTTCGCCACCGAGGCGGCGAGATTTTTGGAGCCGCGAGCGCGATTAAGGGGGTCCACCCGAGCGGGAAGGTGCAGCCAGCGGGTTTCCAGCAGCGCACCGCTCTCAACGATGGCAAGACCCATGACAGCCACCGCGATCCACTTTATCCAGCGATGATTGTCGGACAACTCGGTTCCCTTTGCTGCCAGTAGAATGACTCCCCCTATGTAGGCTGCAGCCGGCCAATTAGGCGGCTCCAAATAATGAATACTGAGCAGCAGATAAAGTCCGAAGAGTGGCAGGAAGAGCGCGACTGTGTAACCGTAGGCAGGCTGGCCGGTGCACAGCAGCCCGGGTCGACAAAGGATAAAGATCAAAGCAAGAAACAGAAGCGGCGATGCGATTCCAGCCTGGTTCCCGAGAAAGGAAAGCACATAGGAAGGATGAAGGGAAAAATGTTCGTTCAAGGCGCCGCGTTGCATGAGCCAGTGAGTCGTCGGCCAGCCTTCTCTGATATTCCAAACGAGTGCCGGAATGAGGAAAACCAAGGCCACAACAGTCATGATCCAAAAGGTAGGACGTCGAAAATGGTCGCGACTCGGCCGATGCCAAAGGCAAAAAGCGGCAAAGGAGAAAAGCTCCAGGACGGCCGTGTACTTCGACAGTAGTCCAAGGCCGACCAGCGCACCCGTAAGCACCCACCACCGGAGTCGGGTCTCGTCCTTGGCGTGCCAGAATGCCCACGCAGCCCAGGTCCAAAAAAAGACATAAACTGTGTCAATGGTCATGAGTGATGCGCCGACGAAGAACAAGGGCATCACGCTCGCCACGACGATCGCCCAAAATCCAACCCGGGGAGAAAAAAGCTCCTTGCCTAACCAATAAAGACCAACCCCTGTTCCGCCGGCGAGCATGGCCGCAAAGAACCGGACTCCAAACACCGTCTGACCGAACAGACTCGTACCGGCTCGAATGAACCAAGCCACCATCGGGCCTTTGTCCACATAGGAAATATCCGGACGGCGCGACCAGAGCCAGTAATAGGCTTCGTCACCCACCAGTTCAAGGTGGGTGCTGTAGGTCAGGTGCAGCGCGGTTCCCACCAGCACCAGAAGCAGCGCGGCTCGAGCGTAGGCACGCTCGGAGGCGTCGACCGTCATGGAAGATGGCGACCCGAACGAGCCGGGGCATCTTCAGCGACTAACTCGCGTTGTTCTTCCTCCGGAGACTCGGTTCGCGTGGCGATCATCAAACCGGTCACGGCGTCAATATCAATCTCAGTTGTGTTTGCAGACTTGGGTCGCCGAACATCAACCTGCCAGATCAATCTACCTTCCTCCTGGCGCAACTCCATGGCGGTCAGCTGCCCGTGTCGCACCTGGCGTAATGCGATGCGCTCTGCTCGAGCCAGGCTAACGCGGTCCGATTCAGGGCCGGATGGGACAGTTCGTGAAGGGAGCCGTGAAGCCAGCAATATCCCCAGCAGAGCCAGGACGGAAGTGATGGCCAACGCCTTGCGCATGGCACTTCTGTCAAACGCTTCGATCAATCCCGTGTCATCACCATTCAACTCGCGATATGATTTTGCTTTGCAGCGCCGGGTCTTGAACCAAGTAAGCCCAATGAAGTCCACAATGGGTAAAAAGAGGAAACTACGCAAAGTATACCTGGAGTTACCATGCTCACGTGGACGATGGGCGACCGGTACCTCGGCGACGCGAAACCCCCCCGCGACGGCTAGCGCCGGCATGAAGGAGTAAAGCGTGCGGATTGGGATGAAAGCGTTTGCTACTTCGCGCCGGAAAATCTTTAAGGCACAGCCCGCATCAGAAACGCCGTCACCCAGCCAACGCGACCGAATGCGATTCGCTATCCGAGAGACAACACGTCGTCCCCAGGAGTCCTGTCGGGAGACGCGAGCACCTATCACCATGTCGACCTCGTCCAGTCGTGCGAGAAGCTTTGGAATATCATGCGGATCATTCTGGCCATCGCCATCCAGGGTCACAATGAAGGACGCAGTTGTTTTTCCGAAGCCGAAAAGCAACGCCGCTGATTGCCCCTGGTTCTCTTCCAAGTGATAGACCCGGCAGTTGGGCCAATGCCGCGCCAGATCATCGAGCGCCGCAGCCGTCCCGTCGCTACTCCCATCATCCACCAGGACTACCTCGCAACCTGGCAATTCTTTCTCGACGACTGTTTTCAACTCCAAACAAACGGCCTCGACGTTGCTCCGCTCATTGAAGAACGGAACCACAACAGCGAAAGTCGGTTCCCCAGTCATAAAACAGCGCCTGCTTTGATCCACCTGACGCCTGGGAAAGTCAAGCCATCCTTTGGCGGGTGTCGCTTCACGTCATCATTTTGTCATTGTAGGATCAGACTACAGCAAGTCACGCCGGCCTCAGCTTTTTGCAGTTCCGACACATCGATTGTTCGAACGCGAAACCCGTGCGCTTCAAGTGCGACGCGGGTCTTCGGAAAGGAAGCTGGCATTATCAGCTCGTTCCCCAGCAGGAGTACATTTGCGGCGGCCGGTTCATCCTCGGCAACGTCGAGCAACTCAAATTCCCTCAGCGGCCGGATATCGATCCAGTCTCGATTCACCAGCAGCGCCTCGTTGCCGAGGTAAGAGCAGGCGCTCTTAAGATGGAGGCAGTCTCTTAGCTTGACCGATCGCACCTGGTAGTCATAACTCTCAAGCACATCGCTGAGTTGATCGACGCCCTCCCGGTTGGTGCGTTGGGATAGGCCGACGAATAGCCGGCGGCCTGCACGCAGCACGTCTCCTCCGTCCAATGTTGCCGGTTCGGTCAGAGATTTGAGTGGCCGGTATTTTGCCAGCGCCCGGGCCAGGCTTTGAGCCTCCGGGCGCCGGCTTGGCGCGCCCATATTGGAGATGACTGCAACCTCGTCCACAACGACCGCCGGATCCTCGACGAAAACTGCGTCCGGAAGTCCAGGCTCGGCGGGAAGAGAAACCACCTGCGCGCCCAGTTCGGCGAGACAAGCCTGATACGCCTGATGCTGCGCGATCGCCCGAGCGACGTCGATTGGCTGCCGCGCATGAAACGAGAGCTCGCAATGATTGATGCTCGAGCTCACCTCACGGGTGATTGCGATCAGCGACATGACATCAGCATCTTGCTAAAATCTTGCAAAACCAAGCGCAGACCAAACGCCGGCAGTGATCGGGAAACCTCAAAAAAATTACCGCCCCCCACGCCCGAAGGGCATGAAGGGCGGCTGTTCCCCCCAGAACAATCGAATCATGAACCAGCGGATCCACTCTGACAAGAGAAAGCTGCCGAAAACTGCAAAAAAGAGCGCGGTTGCCGCTCCACCCCGGTGAATCGAATGACAGACGAGGCTTTTTCGCGAGAATAGCGAATGCATTTGGAGCGAGATTTGAGGCGCGCCGAGCTGCTGAGCAAGGTTCCACAGGTCACTTTCATCTTCTGGTTGATCAAAATTTGCGCGACGACACTCGGCGAAACCGGCGGCGACGCGCTCTCGATGACACTGAAGTTCGGATATGTAGCGAGCACTGGTATTTTTTTCGCGATTTTCCTCGTCACCGCGGCGGCGCACGTGGCGGCGCATTCGTATCACCGGTTTCGGTAATGGGCGGTCATTGTTACGACGACGATGGTCGGCACGACCATGTCAGACTATCTCGCCCGCAGCGAGGGATTGGGCTATTTCTGGTCCTCCGTCCTGCTTTTCGCGATGGTGCTAATCGTTCTCGCGGTGTGGCATTTCACCCTCGGCAGCGTCTCGGTGAATCGAATCACCAATCGCAAAGCGGAGTGCTTTTATTGGACGGCCATCCTTTTCTCCAACACGCTTGGCACGGCGCTGCGCGACTGCGTCGCCGATACCACCGGCCTCGGATATGAGGGTGGCGCCCTGGTTTTTTTCGGCGCTCTGGCGTTGGTCGCGGCAGCTTACTTCTGGAGCAAGATTTCGCACACTGCTCTCTTTTGGTCGGCCTTCATTCTCACGCGTCCGCTCGGGGCCACGCTCGGGGATTTGCTCACCAAGCCGGTCTCTCACGGCGGACTCCATTTTGGGCGCATCGAGTCGTCGCTCGTCATCGCGCTCTTTATTGTCGTGGCGATTCTTTTTTCTTCGCGTGAAGCCGGTCAACACCCGGGAGTGGAAGGCTCGATGGCGGAGGGGAACTGGGAAGATTAGAGCGCACACACCACCACGCCGCGTCTTGCCTAACGAGTTGCGGATTCCTCCGGGCCGTAGACCAGTAGTTTAAGACTGCCGGGCACGATCTTCGGACGCTGCGGAGTCGCGCCGGGCGATGCGAGCGGCGCCGGCTCAAACTTCGCCGACGGCAGATAAATCCGATGCGTCGAAGGATCGAGCGCCATGGTGCGCGCGCCTCGCGCGGTCTGGAGCGTTTGCACGACCGTTAGCTTCTCCGACGTCTCCTCTTCTGCGATCGTAGTCGTGCCCTCACCGCAGGAAGCAAAGGCAAGCCTGGTCGCTTCATCAAAAGCGCAGCCATCGGCTCCGGAACCGATCGGAACGCTCCCGACAACCTTGCCGCTCTCTGTGTCGAGCATCACCATCATCTTGTTGTGGCAAGCGGCGAACAGGCGATGATGCGCCGGATCGAACGCAATGCCGCCCGGCTCTTCGCCCGGCGCGACCGGCCAGCGCGCCGTCACCTCATGCTTCGTGATATCGATCGCGACGACTTCGTTCTTGTCCTCGATGTTGCAATAAACACGCCCGGCCGCGCGATCGACCGCGGCGAACTCCGGGCTGCCGCCGAGCGGAATCGTGCTCACCACTTTGGCCGTCTTCGCGTCGATCACGGTCGCGGAGTTGCCGGCGTGATTGAAAACATAAACCTCACCGCGGCCCGGATCGTAGACCAGCGCGTCAGGATTCTCTCCTGTCTCAATTTTGGTGATCGTCTGGAGCGTCGTTAAGTTGACTACGCTCGCCTTCGATTCCTTGCCGTTGGTGGAAAAGCCACGCCCCAATTCCGGCACGGCCACAAAACCGTGCACGCCCGGCGTGTCGAGGATCTCGGCGACGACTGCGTTCTTCTTCAAATCCACCACGATCACCTTCGTCGAGTGCGAGAGATAAAGGCGGTAGGCTGCGGAATCGATCGTGAGGATATCCCAACCACCCTCCCCGCCAATCGGAATTTCCTTTAGAAATCGATAGGGCCGCCCCGCCTCCGCGCCAGCCAAGTTTTGCAGAGCACAGCCGCATGCGGCGATCAACAGCAAATTACGAAAACGCATTGGGCCACGCTAACAGAGTTTCCGCGAGATGCAGGCGTGCTCCCGCCACAGCCGATCACGCTGCGCCTGCATTCGCGGATTCTCGCCGGCCGATGCCTAGCGAGAAGAGCAGCACGGGCAGAATCAGTAGGACGAGCGGAAGCTGCGCAATCAATCCGGCAATGATGGCAATGGCGAGGGGTTGCTGCATGGCGGATCCCTGCCCAATTCCAAGCGCAAGGGGCAGGAGCGCGAGAATCGCAGCGAACGTGGTCATTGCAATCGGCCGCATCCGATTGCTTCCGGCCGCGATGAAACGCACCCGGCGATCGTGCTCGTCCTTCAGGTCGTGAAATTCGGAGTAATAGAAAATCGCAACCTCAGTGACAATGCCCACGATCATGGTCATGCCCATGCGTGAAGTGATGTTGAATTCCGTCCCTGTGACCCAGAGACCAATGAAGACGGCCGCGACGGCGAGCAACGGGATGGCCAGCATCGCGATCGCCACCCGAAAGCTTTCGTAGAGAAAAAGCAACAGGGTGAAGACGAGCAGGATCGCCGCCACGAGCACGATCGTAAGACCTCGAAAGGCGATTTGTTGTTGTTCGTAGAGGCCGCCTAACGAATAGGGCACAGACTTCGGCAGGAACCCCGGCCGGTCGAGGATTTTTGTCTTGATCTCCCGGACCGTCGACCCGAGATCGCGCCCGCTGATCCGTCCCGTCACCGCAACCATTCGCTTTAGGTCGTCCCGCTGAATCTCCGGCTGGCCGGTGACCGGCAAGATTCTCGCGACTCGTTTCAACGGAAAGAGATGGCCATCTGGCGCGCGCAAGAGCAGGTTGCCCACGTCCTGCAGGGTCTGCCGCGTGCGCGCTGGCAGCCAAACCCGCACCCCGACCAACTTCGGCCCCTGCTGCATGTAAGTGGTAACGCTGCCGCTCAGATAGCTATCCAGCATGGTCGTGATTGAATCCGGATCCATGCCCTCAAGTGCAGCCTTGACCCGATCGACCTCAATATTGAGGGCATCACCCGCGAGCACGATCCCGCTTTTCACTTCAACGACTCCGTTCACCTTTTCGATCGCCTGCTGCACTTTCGTAGCCGCTCCCGGAGCGTCTTTTCGTTGTCGGAATAAAGCTTGATCTCGATCGGTTGCGGCACGGAAGTCAGGTCGCCGATCAAGTCTTCCATCAATTGCGCGGTTTCGATTTCGAGGCCGGGAATGTGCCGCTCAATCCGGATGCGAACGTCGTCCATCACGGCTTCGATGCCGCGGCGCGGAGGCGGTTTTAGCCTGACGAAGAAGTCGCCTGTGTTCGCCTCGGTAATCCCACCACCGAGCTGCAATCCGGTGCGGCGCGAATAGGTCTGCACCTCAGGCGTTGTTTGCAGGACTTTTTCGACCTCACGCAGGAGTCGGTCGGTCTCAGCAAGGGATGTTCCCGGTTCGGCTCTTGTAATCGAGAATGAAACCGCCTTCGTCCATCGTCGGCATGAAACCGGAGCCGACGTTCTTGAAGGCAAGGTATCCGAGCAGGAGCAGCGGCAGAACAATCGCGAAAAGGAGCAGCCAAATGTGCCCGAGGAAGCGCCCCATCACCCGCTCGTAGGCGTGGGTCACCTCGATCATGAAACCGCGCGGTTCCTGCGACTCGGCATCGTCTTTCCCGAGGACGCGCGCACAAAGAATCGGCAATGCAATCCAGGCGATGAGGAAAGAAACGAAGAGCGCGCAAGCCATTGTGAGGCTTAGAGCTTTAAAAAAGGCGCCGGTCACGCCGCTCAGAAACGCCAGAGGGAGGAAAATAATGATGGTGGCGGCGGAAGACCCAAAGAGCGGCGAAGTAAATTCGTCGGCGGCCCTCCGCACCCGTTCCGACTCATTGCCGCCGCCGTGCGCCAGTCGCCGCATGATGTGTTCCGCCATGACGATCGCGTCGTCGATAACGAGGCCAACGGCCGCTGCCATGCCGCCGAGAGTCATGATGTTGAGACTCATCTGCGCGACGAAAAGCAGCAGCATGGTGGCCGCGAGCGAGGCGGGCACGGCCATGATCGCAATCAGGGTCACCTTCCGATTGCGCAGGAAAACCAGGAGCACGATCGCGGCCAGGACGATGCCGATCAGGACCGCGTCGCGCGTGCTGTGCTCCGAGGAGACAATGAGATCGCTCTGATCATACCAGTTGCGAATCTCGAGATCGTTAGGGAGACGTTTCTCCTCCTCCCGCAGCTTTTGCTTGATCCCCTGTGCGATCTGCACCGTATTGCCGCCCGGTTGCTGATAGACTTGGAAAAGGACGGCGTCGCGTCCGTCGGCGGTCACCCGAATCCATTGCGGTTCGGTCGATTTCTCGACCGTGGCGACATCCTCGACGAGGACAACGCCGTTGCTGCCGGACCGCAGGACCGCGTTCTCGATGTCGCCTGCGTTCCGTACGCGAGTGTCGGAGACGATCAGATACAGCTTGTCGTGGTCTTCGATCCGACCGACGGCAACGAGCACATTGGAGGCGGAGAGGGCCTTCGCCACATCGCCGAGACTTATGTTGAACGACTGCAGCTTCCCGGGATCGACGACAACGCGGTATTCTTCGATTGCACCCCCTTGCACGGTTACGCGTGCCACGCCGGTAATAGTCGAGAGCGCAGGCCGCAATTGATACATCGCGATGTCGTGTAGTTCCGAAAGCGAATGGGTCGCCGAGGTCAGGCTGTAAGCGATGACCGGGAAGACCGTCGGATCCATTCGCTCAACCTCGAACGTCGTCCCCGGCGGCAGTTCCGGAACGATCTTGTTCACCTCCGATTCCACCTGCAACATCGCGGCAATCATGTCCTGGCCCCAATCGAAGTTGACCGAGACCTCCGCGCTCCCACGACTCGTGGTGGAACGAACACCGCGCACTCCGGGGATGGCGCGGACCGCTTCCTCGACCTTGTAAGTCACCTCGACGGCCATCCGCTCGGCTGGACGATCGCCGGCATCCAAAGTAACCCGCACGCGCGGGAAGCTAACCTGTGGGAAGAGCGCGACCGGCAGCGAAAAACCGCCAAAGATTCCGGCCACGATCAGGATCGCGAGGAGAAAAACGAGCGAGCGCGCGTGGCCGTGCAGCCAGCCCGTGACGGTCATGATTTCTTTCCCGTGGTCACTGCCATTCCGTCGCTCAGTTCATAATTTCCCCTCACGACAACCGGCTCACCCGCTTTCAGGTCGCTTGCGATGATCTCGGTCTCCTTGGCGTTTTGAATCCCGATCTGTACCTGATGTGCGACGGCACGTTGATCCTTGACCGTGTAGAGGACATAGCCGTCGCCCGCGGGCAGGACCGCCGACCGGGGCACGACGAGCGCGTCATGCGTCTGCGTCTTGAGCTCGCCGCGAAAATAAGAATCGAGCCACAGCTCCTTTTCGTCAGGCAAGGAGACATACACATCCACCAGCCGGGTATCCGGATCGACCCGCTGTGTAATCAAACGCACCCTGCCCGTGATGGGCGGCGTGCCCGTCGTGTGGACGCGGAAAAGCGCCACCGGCTGACCGACCGCAACGTGCACGGCGTCTTCCGGCTCGACCCCGAGTTTCACCTCGATCTCGTTTTCCTGGACCAATTCCACGAGCGGGCTGCCGGGCTGAACGATCTGCCCATCCTGCACGTCGACCTTGCCGACCAGACCGTCCATCTCGGCTTTCACGACTTGCGCGGAGGCGGCGCCCTGCTGCTCCAAAGTTTGCAACTGGAGCTGGGCGTTCTCGGCATTCTTCTTCGCCTGGTTCAGGTCCTGGTTGGTCGCCAGCTTGAGGTTGAACTTCTGTTGTGTTTGGTCGAGCTCCTTCTGGGCCGCGTCCGCTGCGCTCCGCGCCTGCGCGAGTTGCAGTTGCGTTTGCGGGCTTGGATCAATCTCCACCAACGGCTGCCCCTTCGTCACCGGCTGCCCGGGCGCGACCAGGACATGGCGCACGCGCGTTTCGTAGGCGACGGAAACAGCGTGCGATTTCCCCGGCTGCGTAATCACACTGCCATAGGCTGTGACTACATCTGTGATCGATTTCTGTTTGATCGGCGCCAGCGTGACCGACGCGACTGGTCCGTCGCTGTTTTCGCTCTCGTCGGCGGCCGGGGTTCCGCCCGAACGATGGCCCAGCCAATAGCCGATCCCGAGCGCGATCAAACCAATCAACAAAGGCCGGATCCAGGGTTTCCAGTTCATTCGTTAGGTGGCGATGGCAGATAACGTCCGGAGGCCAGTTCGAGCGCAATCCGTGTTTCGATCAGTTGCTGTTTCAATTTCAGAATCTGAATCGCTTTCTGGTTCAGATTATTCTGGGCCGAATAATATTCGAAGGCATTTACGTTCCCCTGCCCGATTGCGACACGATAGACTTCGACGAGGTGCTTCAACACCGGGATCGCCGCCTCGGCTGCGGCAATCTGCTTTTCCAACGCGTGAATATCGGACAGGCCTGTTGCCAGATCGGAGCGCGCTTCGAAGATGCGGCTGAAATATTCGTCCCGCAGCTTCTCCCGCGTCGCCCGTTCCAGCGCAATGCTGCCCTGGCCGCGATCAAAAATCGGCAGGTCGATTGTGAGGGCCGGACCCAGCGTGTGCACATTAGAAGTGTCGCTCGCGCCGTTCAACCCGAGGTTGATTCTCGGGAACTGCGACAGGATCGCGGCGCGCAACTTTTCCTCCTGGCTCTCGTATCCTTTCTTCAAGGCGACCAAATCGAGCCGGCGTTCCTCGAGATTGGACATCAGTTCCGCATACGATGGCGTCAAGACCTGGGACGGGAGTGAAATTCCCGCGCGCAAGCGCACGGTGGCATCAGGAGGCAACCCGATCGCCTTCTTCATCGCCAGACGCTGATCCGCCAGGTCCTTCTCCAATCCCAAAGCGATCGCGTGTGCATCCTGGCTGGCCGATTCGGCCGAGGCGAGATCGACCTCGGTCTGCTCATGCGCCTGGGTCGCCTGCCTGACGACATCGAGATTCTCCTTCAATCGCGCATCGACCTCGCGGGCGCGAGTAAGTTGCTCTTCATTGGCCACGACCCGATAGACGGCCAGCTTTGCTCCCTGCGCGATCTGCCATTCGGCCCATGCGATATCGAGATCAACCGATTGCAGGTTAGCGCGGGCGGCGGCGCGCTTCGCCCCGAGTTGCACGAGCGCCTGCAGGTCCCAGCTCAGGCCGGCACCGTAACCCGTCACGAGATCCGGAGTGATTGTGCCGCCGGTAACGAAATCGAGACTCCCGGAGACCTGGGGGTTAGGCAGAATGCCGGCCACAAGAAGCTCCGCCGCCGCCACTCCACGGCGGTCACGCTCGGCGCGAAGCGAGGGATTGACGAGGACCGCGAGGACCGCGGCCTGATCGGGAGTGAGTCCCCTGTGCGGCGTGAACTTCACCGGCGCGAGGAGCGGATGCTTGATCTTATTCGCCGCGACCTGGAGTTTGCCTAACGACGGAGGATGAAGCGCGTGCGCGACGGCGCCACGATCAAGTGGCGCCGCGCGATAAACGGCGCAGCCGCCCAAGCACAGACTAACGAAAAGGGCGAACGGCGTCCGGCGCATGAGGCGGAAGATAGTGCGCTGCGGCTATTCAGAAACCGAAACTCTCATGCGCCGGCTGAGCGATTACTTCTGTCCGTTTGCCTTGTCCGCGGCATGCTCCTTCGCCTGGTCGACCGGCGTTTCCGTGCTCACGGAAATGATCCGACCCGTCTTCGCGTCGACCAGCACCTCAGTCACGTTCTTGCTCCCGGTCTTCACCATGTCGAACGACCAGACAAGCGCATTGTGCTCGTTCTCGATCTCCGCACTTTGAATTTTTGCATTCGGCACTTTCGCTATCGCGATGTGTTCCGCCTGCGTCTTGCTGATCTTTGCCTGGGCCATGAGTTGCGCGTCGGTTTCCCCGGCGGCAAAGAGGCTGGTGGTCGTTAGGCCGGCGAGCAGAAGCGCGACGACCATTCCTTTATTTCGATAATTGTTTTTCATTTTCCAACCTACGACGCGGAGCTGTCGACGGCGCCATTTCTCCCGTTACAAATCTGTTATCTGCGTTGCCGCTCTCGCTCCGGACGGTCTGGCCGGTTAATTTCGAGTCATGCGCGTGCTGGTGGTCGAGGATGAGAAGAAGCTCGCAGCCTTTCTGCGCAAGGGCCTGAACGAAGAGAATCTCACGGTCGATCTGTTGCACGATGGCGCCGCGGCGCTCGAGCAAATTCTGACGCGCCCTTATGACGTCATCGTCCTCGACATCATGCTGCCGGGGCGCGACGGACTGAGCGTTCTCCAGGAAATGCGGCGGCAGCATATCAACACGCCGGTGCTCCTCCTTTCCGCGCGCGGAAACGTCAATGAACGCGTCGAAGGGTTAAACCTTGGAGCAGATGATTACCTGCCCAAGCCGTTCTCGATCACCGAAGTGGTGGCGCGGGTGCGGGCTCTCCTCCGACGCGCGTCGGGCGAGCACGCCACGATGATGCAGGTGGACGATCTCTCGCTCAACGTCGTCACACGCGAGGCCACGCGCGCCGGGAAAAAAGTTGACCTAACGAATCGGGAGTTCGCGCTCCTCGAATATCTGATGGCGCACGCCGGCCGGGTCGTGACGAAGACGACGCTCTGCGAGCACGTGTGGGAACATCATTTCGATACCGGCACCAACGTCGTCGAGGTCTGCATGCAGCGGCTGCGGCGCAAACTCGATGAAGGTCATGCGCACAAGCTGCTCCAGACCGTACGCGGAACCGGTTACTCACTGCGAGGTGCGGGATGAAACCGAAAACCCTTCGCGGCCGGATCGCACTCTGGAGTGCCGCAGTGGCAACAGCCGCGCTGGTTCTTTTCGGCGTCGCGACGGCTTGGAATCTTCGCCGCGAGCTGGTGGAAAATCTCGATCGGCAGATTCAAGACGAAGGGGCCGACTTCGCGGCGGAAATGGACGAGATGCAGGTCGAGTCGAGCGCAAGCGAGAAGACGATGACGTTTTTGGGAGAAGATCGGCCGCGTTTCCTGTACGTCGAAGTGATCGGCGCTGGCCGGCGTCTTCTCTACCGCGCGCCGGCTCTAGGTAAAATCGAAGTCATTCCGGTTTCCGATCCGACACAACCTTACGAATTGAAGGTCAACAGCCAGCCGATGCGCTTCGCGCTTTTTCACCGTGGCGGAATCACCTACGCCGTGGGCAAGGATCTACACAGCGTCGAGGAAGCACTCGCGGGTCTGCTGCGCTCCTACCTTATCGCGCTCCCGCTCGTCGTCCTCGCGATCGGCGCGGGTGGATGGTTGATCGCGGATCGCGCGGTCGCGCCCATCAAAACCATCGCCGTTCGCGCCGGTAACATTTCTGCCTCGGACTTAAATCAGCGCCTTCCCGACGCGCCGGCGCAGGATGAGATCGGCCACCTTACGCTAGTCCTCAACGCGATGTTCGATCGCCTCCAGCGCAGCTTCGAACAGGTCACGCGTTTCACTTCCGATGCTTCGCACGAATTGAAAACACCGCTCGCTTTGATGCGGACGGAAGTGGAGAGCGCGCTCGAGTCCCATTCTCTCTCCGCCGAGTCGCGCGAACTGCTCGATAATCTCGGCGAGCAATGCTCCCGGCTCTCGCTCATCGTCGATGGCTTGCTCCTTCTCTCGCGCGCTGACGATCGCCACCTCGCCCTCGAACAGACGCGCTTCGATCTCGTTAGGCTGGTGCGCGAGCTGATGGAGGACGCGGAGATCCTGGCCGAGCCGGCAAAACTGACTTTGGAAACCGCGCTATCCGACGAAGTGACCGTCGTCGGCGATCGCCGGCTGCTGGCGCGCGCGATCATGAACCTGATCGATAACGCGATCAAACATAACGAGCCCGGCGGCCGCGTGACCATCGGCGTCTCGACCGACAAAGAGCAGGCCATCCTGCGAGTGGGCAACACCGGCCGCGGTCTTCCGCGCGAGGCTGGCGAAGAGATTTTTGAGCGCTTCTACCGGGGCGATCCTTCGCACAGCGACGAGACACCCGGGCACGGACTCGGCCTGAGCATTGCGCGCGAGATCGCCCGTGCCCATCGCGGCAACGTCATCCTCGCGGATGCCCGTCCCGATTGGACGGAATTTTACCTCGCTCTCCCGCGGGCGTCAGCGCGCGAGATCGTCAGCGGGAAGGGCGTGGAAGCCCACCCGGCCGCGCGTACAGGTTTGGAGTCGGGATGATCCGCCGCGCTGACTCTCATTTTATGAACCAGGAACCGGCCTTCTCGGTACTCGTTCCTTTCTTCAACGAAAAGGAAAGCGCCTAACGAGCATTTTACTTCAGGCTGCCTTTCTCGACATACCACTTGAGATATTCGGGTACGAGCCGTCCGACCTTGACCAGCGGATCGGTCGCGACCCAGGCGCGCGCTTCCTCAAGCGAATCGGTCTTGAGAATGAACATGCCGCGGACGTTGCGACCGGAATAGTCTTCGAACGGTCCGGCCTTGAAAATCTTCCCTTCCTCCGCCAGACGGCGAATATTCGCGAGATGCTTTTCCTGGAGCTGATCGAGTTCGGCCCTCGCGAACTGCGGAGGGTTCGGCGGCCGCACCAGCAGGACGACCATAAACGAATCAAACTCGGTCGGGGCGGCAGAATGGGCCGATCGTGACGGGGTCGCGGCCGGTTTTTCACCGGAAGCGAAAGGCACCAGACCGAGAAACGCGAGGCTGCAAAGGAATCGAGCGATCATGGCCCGAGCCTGAGCGCAGCGACGACACCAGCTCAAGGAAATTCCAAGCTCTCATTTTGCCTAAAGATTGTTCCTGAAACTCGCCCACCACCGCAGCGCATGCACCGCAATTTCAGTTGTTTTTGCGGCAGGTGCTCCCTAGCTTCTGCGCCAAATGCGCCGTCCTTCGCCGTGGCTTCTCCTCGTGGTCATCCTGCTCGGCGCGTTCATCCTGCGCGACCCTCGCCTGCAACAGGTGGAGGGCATCTTTCTCGACTGGTTCCTGCAGCATGCGGAGCCTGTGCTGCCTACCGCGCAGGTGACCCTGGTCGAACTCGGGCGCGACGACATTCTACGCCTTACGCCGCCCGACGAGTTAAAACCAATCCCTAAAGGCGCGGCGGTGCGCCGCTCGCTTTCGCCGCTCGAGTACGCACTTTTTCTCCAGGCGATCCTCGAATTTCAGCCAGCCGTGATCGGGATCGAGCCGATCCTGATCTGGCGCAAGCGCGACAAGGCGCAGGAGCAGGTTTTCATCGACCAGGCGATGCGTGTGCCCAAGCTCCTTGTCGGCCTCGAGCTGGGGGGAAGGGGCGAGCACGACCCCGAGCCAGAAGACCTTGGCGCCCTGCCAAACGTGACGGGAAATCGCGGCGAACTCCCGCCATTCACAGGCGTCAGCCGGGGGCCGGACGACGACATCCGACTCATCTCGACGCCGGGATTCATCAACTTGCCTAACGAACTGAGCAACCGTCTCCGGGTTCCGATGCTCTTTGAATATCGCGGTGAAATTGTGCCCTCATTTGTCCTCCAGGCGATCATGCTCTGGCTTCGGGCCACCCCGGCGGACGTGAGGGTCGAACTTGGCGCGCGAATCAGTCTGCCTAACGGATGGCAAATCCCGCTCCATCCCGATGGGACGATGACGATCAATCCGGCCGCCTGGCAAGGTGTGCACCACCTGACGTTGAACGAGCTGCTCCTCGCCGCGCAGGATCACGAGAAGAATCGCCCGATCTCAAGCACGGTGCAGAACCTGAAAGGACAAATCGTCCTTGTGCGCATCCCGGAAGATCCGCTGCAGCCCCCGAATATTTTCTCGACCGCGATCGCAACAATTCAAAACAACGCCTACGTGCATCCTGCGCCGACTGCGATCGGCTGGATCATCACTCTCGCGGCGGCGCTGCTCGGTTCTTTTGTCTGGATGATCTCGAAAACGAATCTCGTCCTCGGCGCGATCATTTTCAGCGCTGGCTACATGTTGATAGCCCTGGCCTTTCTCGCGCGCGACCGGCTCTGGCTGCCGACCTTTCTTCCTCTCGCTCTGCTCTGGTTTCTCGTCGTCGTCAGACTGGCAGGCCGCGAGCAGGCGGTGAAACATGGGACGGCAAAGACCGGTTAGGCGCGATCCTCGAGGACGAGCAGGAGGACGAAGAGAATGCTCGGGGGGGGACTTGAACCCCCATGCCTTTCGGCATACGCCCCTCAAACGTACGTGTCTGCCATTTCACCACCCGAGCGCGGTGAGGAACGTTGAATAGGCCGCGGCGGAAAGCAAGCCGCGTGTCTCCCTGCTCCTTTCTTCCTGCGATTGTAATAAAGAAGTCACAGGCAAGGCGCGAAATCTGCGTATAGCATTCTGCCAATGCGGAGGGCGCGACCAGAGCAGGAACAGGAAACCCGGCGGGAGTGGATGAAGGTCGATTTGCATATTCACACCCTCGATGACCCGCGAGATCATCTTGATTATTCCGCCCAGCAGTTGCTCGAACGCGCTTGCGAGCTCGGCTTCGGAGCGCTCGCGATTACCCTGCACGACAAGGTCTTTGATCGCGCGGAGGTCTTCGCTCAGGCCGCGGAAATGGGCATTTTGCTGATCCCGGCGACCGAGCTGCGCCTGGAAGGTGCGGATGTGGTCCTGCTCAATACCCGGCCTAACGAAGTCGCCAACGTGCGCACGTTTGCCGATCTCCGCGCCCTGCGCGCCCGCCGCGGCGACTCGCTCTTTTGTTTCGTCCCGCATCCATTCTTCGTCCTGGGCGCTTCGATTGGCGAACGCCTCTTCAAAGAGATCGATTGCTTCGATGCGATTGAGATCTGCCATTTTCACAAGGGCTGGTTCGACCTCAATCGGCGCGCCCGCAAAGTGGCGGCAATTTTTGACAAACCGCTCCTTGCCACCTCGGACGCGCACCGGCTCCGGGCCTTTGGCAGCCATTACACCAGCATGCCGCGCCCGCGCGAGCTGACGGTCGAGGCCGTGCTCCAGGCCTTGCGCGCCGGGCCGCTTCGCCTAACGAGTCCGTCCTCGAGCTGGCGCGATCTCTTCAACGTTTTCTATTTCGTCTTCATCAAACATCCGCTCCGGAAACGCCTCCGCTCTCACCGGGTGCCGGACTGTCAACATGAGGCTTCACTTGTTCCGCGGGCCTGATTATGTCAGGTCTACAGACTGATTTCCTGACGATGAAAACGCGAATCTCCGGCTGCCTTCTCCTGCTCACTGCCCTGGCCTTTACCGCTTGCCCGACGACCCACCCGAAGAAAAATCCCAAGAAGCCGGCGACCACCGCGGAGTCGCAACCGGAAGAAAATGCAAACGCTGATTTCCAGGCGTTCATCGGACGGCTGCGCAAAGCGGTCAAGGCACACGACATGAACACGATCGCCTCGATGATGACGCCGGACTTCGCTTACGTCCTCGGTGCGACCGCGGCCGAAGATCGGCAGGGCCCCGGCGTCTTCAAATACTGGGATGACAACGGTCTCTGGATGGAACTCGACGGGATTCTCTCGGAGCGTTTCGTGCCCAAGGATTCGTTTATGGTGGCTCCGCCACAATTCGCCAATCCGAGCGCTGATTACACCGGCTACCGCGCCGGATTCCGGCGAGTGAATGGGAGTTGGAAATTTGTTTACTTCGTCAATGGCTAGGAGGACGTGAATGGCGATCCGTGAGCGGTGAATAGTCGCACCACGGACCGAAGGATTCACTTGTGACCTATCGACGATCACCTCGCCCAGCTGCCTCATCGACCGCCATTCGTGTTCGTCAGGCAATTGCTCCACTGTGAGCCGGGCCGGCGCGCCGAGTGCTCCGCCCTTTTCCCGAGCGACGATCCAATGTTTGCCGGGCATTTTCCCGGCAATCCGCTTGTCCCCGGCGTAATTCTGACCGAGGCGCTCGCGCAAACTGCCGGCATTGCCGCCGCCTCCGGCTTCCCGGAGAATGCGCGTCCGCTCTTTCTGCTCTCCGCGATTCGAGCGATGAAATTTCTCGCGGCTGTCCGGCCGGAGGAGGAGATCTTGCTCCGGGCCGAGAGGCTCGCGCAGGTGGGCAAGCTGTGGCAGTTCAAGGTCAGCGCGAGCGTGCGCGGGCAAACGGTAGCGGAAGGCCAGATCGTGCTCGGCCGTGCGCCGGAATCTTCTGACCGCGCATTGGAATAGCACCGGCTTGCGCTACTCTTAGGACTTGAAAATCGACGCGATGCGGCTGCCCGAGTTCGCCATCATCATTCCAGCCTGCGACGAGGCCGCCTGCATCGGGCCGGTGCTCGATGAATTTCTCGGGCTGGTCGATCCGGAGAAATTCGTCATCGCGGTGGGCGTGAACAGCACCACGGATCGCACGGCGGAAGTAGCGCGCGAACGTCCCGTGCTCGTCGCCGAAACCGAGCGGCGCGGCTACGGTCACGGTTGCCAGGCGGCGATCGACCTGACGAAGAATCTTTTCCCGTCGATTCGCGCCTACATCTTTTGCGCAGGCGACGGTGCGACCGATCCGCGGGATTTGCGCGCACTCACGATCGCGTTCGAGCAGGACTACGATCTCGTGCTCGGCAGCCGCACGCGGCGGCTGCGCAACTGGCGCGCGATGACGCTGCAACATGTGATCGCAAACGCGGGCCTCGGACTTTGGGCCGGATGCCTGGGCGGCCGGTTCTTCAGCGATCTCGGTCCGCTGCGCGTTATGAGTCGTAGCTTGTTCGAAAAAATTGCCCCGCAGGAAATGACCTTCGGTTGGACGATCGAAGCGCAGATCATCGCGGCCAGACTCGGCGCCGCGATCTGTGAAATGCCGGTGACAGAGCGCCGACGGATCGCCGGCCGGCAAAAAGTTTCCGGAGTGTCCTGGCGGCGCACCTTCGCGATCGGCTGCCAGATCGTCGCTGCGGGCTGGCGCACGCGGCGAAATCTTCGACCGCCGCTGGTCATGACCCCGCCGGTTTTTGCCCGTCCGCAGAGCAGCCGTCGCCGCGAAGCGTGAAGCGGTGGTCGTTGCTGCTAACCGCCGCCCTGACGAGCGGCTGCGGGACGCCCGGCAAACCGCCCTTGCCCAGGTTTGCGGCTAGCGTCGCACCCCGCCCACCCACCGCCGAGGAAGCATCCGCCGTCCGGCTGCAGCAGGCCGACGTGATTTATTTTGGCCTAACGAAAAGGTCAGCCGCCAACAGTTCGTCCGCCTGGCGTGTCGTCGTCGAGACCCTGCAAAGCCACGCCGACCGGGTCGCGCTGGGCTGGGCCGAGCTACCGGCGACTCAGCAACCACTCCTCGATCAGTGGCAGCGTCAGGAGATCTCCGCGTCTGAACTCCTCGACCACCTCGCGGTGTCGTCACGCGACAATTGGCTGCGCCAGGCACTGCGGCCGGACCTTCTCCAGGTCGCACTCGGCGCACCGCGAGATCTTTTGCATAGGATCCGCACGGGTGAAACACTCTCGGCCGAGGAGCGCGCGTTCCTTCCGCGGGATTACCATCCGCCGCGTCCGGCGGCCTACGACGACTTCGCCGATCGCGTCTCGACTTCGCCGCGACTCCGGCGCTACCGCCCCTCGCGTCTTTACCGCGCTCACCTCGCAGCGGAGCAGATCATCGCAGAAAACATTGTCCGCTTCACGCACGAGCATCCGGACACAAAGCTGCTCGTTTTTCTGCCGGACGACATCATGATTAACCCGCCGGAAGTCGCCGCTTACGTGGCGCAAAAAACATCGCTGCGGCAGATGATCCTCGATCGATCGCCCGGGCCTGACGACTCGCGCCCGCAGCTATTGGCGCGCCGGGGGCGCGGCGCTTTCCAGATCGTAAATCGTGCCCCACAACCCGCTCGCCACAACCGCTGCTTTCCCCCGCCACGGTTGCGAGCTTGATGCGTAGGCGCGGTTCTCCTCGCGGCCCCAAAAAATGTAGCGCGCATGCAAAGCCCGCGCTCGCTCTCGCCAGTCGGGCGCGCCGAGCATGAGGGCCCGCAACTGTTGCTCGACCTTCCCATAATCGCCGAAGCCCTGGGTCCAGAGATGGCCGGGATAACCGAGCACAACCTTGCGACCGTCGAGGAGGAGCGGATGATTGAAGGTCGGGAAGGCCGCGAAGCGTTCCTTAATCGGGATGTCGCGCAAGACGGTCGCGACGGCGTTGATCTCCGTGCGATCGGCGATATCAAAACCCGGCGAGCCGACCTTGAGTCCACTGATCAGACAGACGAACCCGGAGGCGAAAAGGAGGAAGCAAACGCCGATGCGCTCGAAGATGAGAAATTTCGCGATCAGCTCCCGCCACAGGAAAGGCAGGCAGATAAAGTAAGCCCAGATGATGAGTTTGGTGTTGTCCCATCCCCAGGGTGCGGTCTTCACAAAGAGTGCGAGGAGAAAAATTCCGGCAGCGGGAATAACAAAGGCGAAAGCGCTGGAAATTGCATTCCGAAACGGTTGTAACGCTCTGATCGTTCGCCAGACGAGCCCGGCAACGACCGCCAGGACGGGGATAACAACCCACAGAGAACGATGCCAAACATTCCAACCCCAGTGATCGGCCAGCACAAAGATCGCGAAGAAAAGAGCGATCAGCACCGGCGGAAGAAGAATCGGCACCTGCGATTTCCAGTCTTTGCCGTCCGTAACTACTTTCCAGCAACGCCAACTCACGAGCGCGACGAGCGCGATCATGAGGGGCAACATCAGGCCAAAATTGTAAATCCAGAAACCGAGCGCTGCGGGGATTTTGACGAACCAGAAATCAAGCGACGGAACAGCGAACCCCGGATCGCTTTGCAACCAACCAGGCGCCCAGGCGAGAATCGATTTCGCCTGAAAATGATCGGTGATCATCCACACGATTGCGGTCGCAGGGAGAAAGGCGGCGGTGAGGAGAATCGCGATCTGCTTCCGCATTTCCCACGTGCCGATGATCAGCCAGAAGGCCAGCACGGCCGAGAGCGCAAGAAAGGTGTGCACATGGAAAAGCGGCATGGTCGCGTAGATCGACCACTCCACCCACCAGGGCACGAGTCCGCGTTGGCCGCCGACGGGTTCATCGCCCTTCCCGGGATAATATTTTCGTCGCCAATGCAGCAACAGCAGGAGGCCAGCGGGAATCGCATAGAGCAACCCGCGCTGCGTGACGAACATCGTGAGTGGAATGCTTTTCCACGCGATCTTTTCGCCTTGGTAATCGGCAAATTGGAAGTGGCGGAAGAACTCGAAGCCGGCGAGGCCGCCGTTAAAAAGAAATCCGGCAACTCCGAACGGGCCACCCCAGCGATAGAAACCGTAGAAGGTCGCGGCCGAGCCGAGCAAGCCGGTCCAGACGAGTGCGCGAACCAGATCGATGTGCTGCAAGACGCAGAGCGAGTTGAAAAGATCGATCCCGGCCGGGTAGCGTAGCTTGCTGAAAACGTAGATCGGGTTGTCCGGCCAAAGCGCGACGCCGTTGGCGAAGATACTTGATGTAGGTGATATGGAGCGCGAGATCGCCGAGATTGTTAGGCGACTGGATCTTGAGATTATTTCCATCCACCCACAGGACCCAGCAGAACGAGCGCACCGCGAACAGCGCAAAGACAATGCCCACCGCCCAGGTCCAAAAATGCCAGCGCCGTGGCGACACCGGAGACAATGCGACGGGCTGCGCCTCCAGTTTGAGCCGGCGCCGTGCGCGTTTCGATTTCGGCACTGCAGCAGCCGATGGAATCAAAACCTTCTTCCGCGCGGAAAAGGTTGAGGTTCCAATCCAGGCCCAGATCGCGGCCGCCGTCCCGAGGACCAGCGCGAGTCCGGCAAAGCCTCCATCGAGCCCGCCGCCGAGGATGCCGAGGATCAAGCCGGCGATCGTCGCGACGTTGACGAAAGTCAGCCCCGCCGAGAACCACTTCATTGCGGTGGCGCTGGAGTCGGAGCCGGTTGCCCGACGAAGTCCGGTCTCCTGCCAGGAAAGACCTTGCGAAAGGTTTTGACATTGAGATAGAGCCTCGAGGGGTCCTGGTAGGGCCGGATTGTCATGGGCGCGGTGAAATATTTTTCATGCAACTTCTTTTCCACCTCGGCGATGCGGTCCTATTGCACGACGAGGAAATCCGCGTCCATCTTTGCGGGGGAATTGTTCGACTCGTAATAGCCAATATTTGGGAAATCGCCCAGCAGCCATGGAAAGGGATAGGTGCTGGTACGAATGAAGCTACCCGTCATGCGATAGTTCAGCGGATTCCTCCGCACCAGCCGCATGACCGGCTTCATCAGCTTCTCGATGTCGTTGTAGGTCTGCACGTAGACATAAGGCTCGGTATCAGTCGAGCAGTGGAAATAATTCAACCAGATCGCCATGCCTAACGACACAAGGAGAGCCAGACCGACCGCGCCGCGCTGTGTCCCGCGCATCACCCTCTCGCTCGGCCCCGACGAATCGCCCAGCCAGAGCCCGACCCCGGCGCCGAGGAGAGTGCCAGCCACGGCGCAGCCAAACAAACGCCAGCCCATGTCGCCGCAGGTTGCGCTGGTGCTGGCGGCGGCGAGCGTGATTTTCACCGCTCCGCCCAGGTAACTCCCCCACGAACAAAGCTGATGCACGGCGTCGGCCTGAATCAGGTAACTAAAGACCGCGCCCAGGCCAAATCCCGCCAGACCGAGGCTGACCACATTAAAGGCCTTACGCGGAATCTTGCGTGCGGCCGCACCCGCGGCGAAAACGAAGAGCAGCGGCCAGACGATGCTGATGATGATCCACGGCGTCTTGTAATGAATGATGCTGTAAGCGGCAAAGATCCCCACGCCATAGATCGCGAGATAACGGATGACGTAGTTCCGGAAGAATTGACAGACCAGGCAAAGCATCAGCCCGATGAAGACCGGCCATTCGTAGCGCATGACCAGCTCGAGCCAATACGGCCACGGCTTTTCGTGGCCGTTGCCCTTCGAGCCCGTCTGGTACCAAGTCGCAAAAGTCAGGTAGAGCCCTTTCACGCCCGACCAGTGGAGGAAAGTGCCGGAGTAAAAGAAGACGATGAAGAAGATGCCGGTGCCGGCCACGATCGCGAGATCCGCAAGATCCCATTGCTGACGCGCCCGCTTCACTTCCGGCATCGGCGTCAGGCGATGCGAAACCCAGAGCACGCCCGCGGCGATCACCGCGCACCCGATATGGATGATGTAGGTCTCCTTGGTCAGGATCATTCCCGCGATGCCAAGCCCGAAACACCAGAGGTAGCCGCGCGTCCCGAAGCGCCAGAGGCCGAGCAGGCCGAGGACGAAGAGCATCGAGAAGAGCAGGAGCCACACTTCATGGATCGAGTAGCGCCCGTAGAAAATGAAACCGGGGGAAATCGCCATCGCCAGCGCGGCGATCCGGCTGACCCGGCGACCGACCAGCGGCTCAAATTTCAGCGTGACAAAAATCGACCCGATGCCCGCCAGCACCACCGGCATTCGCAGCGCCCAGATGTGGCGGCCGAAGAGCGCCTGCGAGAGAAAGAGAATGTAGAAATGGAGCGGCCCATGGTAATTGGTCGGATCATAGCGGTAGAATCCGGTCTTCATCATCTGGTCGACGAACCAGCCGTTGATCCCCTCGTCGAAGTGCGGCGGCTTCATGCTCAGGAGGAGGAAGCGGAGAAAGGCACCCAGTGCGATGATCCCCCAGAAAGTCCAGTCGAGCCGGGCGAGCCGCTCCCCGAGCGGGGGCGTTGGCGTCTCAATTTCTCCTCGCGCGGCTTCCTCTCCGCTGTTAGGTAGCGCTCCGATGCGCATCTTGGTGACGGGCGGCTGTGGATTCATCGGGAGTAACTTTATTCGTTACATTCTGCAACATTACAAGCCGACGTTCATTACAAACGTCGACGCCCTCACCTACGCCGGCAACCTCGCCAACCTCGACGGCATCGTCGAGCAGCACGGCGATCGCTACGAATTTTTCCAAGCCGACATCGCCAATGCCGACCAGATGGACACGCTTCTGCACGAGGAACAATTTTACGCCATCATCAATTTCGCGGCCGAATCGCACGTCGACCGGAGCATCAATTCGCCGCAAAATTTCATCCACACCAACGTCGTCGGCACGAGCGTGCTGCTCGAGGCCGCCCGCCGCCACGGGGTGCAGCGCTTCATCCAGGTTTCGACCGACGAAGTTTACGGATCGTTAGGCGCGACTGGGCGCTTCACCGAGCAATCGCCGCTCGCGCCCAGCTCTCCCTATTCCGCGAGCAAAGCCGGCGCCGATCTCCTCGCCCTCGCCTGCCACCACACTTTTGGCCAGGATGTCATCGTCACGCGCTGCTCAAACAACTACGGGCCCTGCCAGTTCCCGGAAAAACTGATCCCGCTCATGATCATCAAGGCGCTGAGCGATCAGCCGCTGCCAGTCTATGGCGACGGGATGAACGTGCGCGATTGGATTCACGTGGAGGACCACTGCGCCGCGCTCGTCGCCGCCCTTTTCGAAGGGAAGCCGGGCCGCATTTACAATCTGGGAGGCGACAGCGAGATGGTGAACCTCGAGGTCGTTAGGCTGATTCTCGACCGGCTCGGCAAACCCCACAGTCTGATCTCGTTCGTCACCGACCGGCTCGGTCACGATCGTCGTTATGCGATCGATTCCTCGCTGGCGAAGAGCGAACTCGATTGGCACCCGCAGCACAATCTCGGCGAAGGTCTCGCCAGCACCGTCGATTGGTATCTCAACCATCGCTCCTGGTGGGAAACGCTCCTCCATCGCACTGAGCGTTTCGATTAGCGATTTTCCGACGACACATCGCCCGATCGAAAACAGTCGTTAGGCGGGACCGGACGGGAATCGCACCGGAGCGTGGAAAGCGCGCCGCCACCCAGATCGTCTGGGCACGCGCCAGGAAGGTCTCAAAAAAAGTACCGCCCCCCACATCCGAAGGATATGAAGGGCGGCTGTTCCCCCCAGAACACCTCACGGATATGACGCTCCGCGCGCGGCTGCAAGATAAAAATTCTGAAAATCAAGAATTGGCCGGAAATTTTGCTCAATCGGCACGATCTGGCCCGGGAAGGCGATGACAGTCTCGACTTTCTCAACACCGTCGGCAGCCAGTGCAGGCATCGCGGTCCCCCTGGTGGGCGTTGAAGTGGTTCGTATTTTTTCAAAGGTGAAAACAGATTTCGGCGAACGCAATCGTCGGATTTTTCTGTGAAAATCCGTGAAATCTGTGGACGAATTCACGAACTGAAGTTCTCCAACGTCTGCTAACGCGCCAGCCGCTCCATCTCGGTCACGACCCGATCCAACTCCTCGATCAGCGCGCTTGGCCCATGCTCGCGGAAGGCGGTGACCAACGCTCGATAATACCAGAGCGCACCTTCCTTGCCGGCCGTGAATCGCTCCCATACTTCGTCGCCATCTTCCCGCAGGTTGTGCACGATCGCCTGCGCGTTATGCAGCTTATCGGACGCCGAGACGAGCCGCGTCGAAGCGGAGGCGGTTTTCAAGTGTGCGATGTATTTCTCCTTCCGCTCCCGCCACGGCGGCTTGGGTGTTTGATCGGTGTCGGTGCAGCCGGCCACGATTTCTCCCACTTCCTTACCAAATTTCTTCTCGATCTCTCGCTGCCGCTCCGCTCCGCCGCAATCTTCCACCGCATCGTGCAGCAAAGCCGCGATCGCCTCCGTCTCGTTCGCGCCATATTCCAGCGCGATCGCTGTCACGCCCAGGAGATGACCGATGTAAGGAATCCTGGTTTTCTTGCGCAGCTGCCCACCATGGATCCGCGTCGCGTAAACCAACGCTTGTTCAAATTTCGGAGAAAGCGTCATACGCGTCATCGTGACCGCGGATTAAAAGGATGTCACGGATTCTGGGGAAGAGAGGCGCTAATATTGTGGCAGCGGTCTGTGACCATCGACTCGCAGCGATGCGAGCAATGATGGCGACGCAGCGGAGCTCGGCGACGCGCGCAGCGTTCGACGATCATAGACCGTCGCTATATGGGCAAAGTTATTTCACGGGCTTCATGTCGAGCTGGGCGAAAAGGAAGCTGAAGATGTCGGCCTGCTGTTTGATCCGTTCGCTCAGCGCGGTGCCGATGCCGTGGCCGGCACTGCGTCGAGGTGCGCAGGAGGATCGGGATGATCGGATTTGTTCGCCGCCTGCAGCCGGGCCGTCATCTTGCGCGAATGGTAGGGCGCGACGCGGCCGTCGTTGGCGCCGGTCAGCATCAGGATGGCGGGATACTTCGTGCCGTCGACAACATGATGATACGGCGAGTAGGCGTAGAGCGCCTTGAACTGGTCTGCGTTCTTGACCGTGCCGAACTCGGTCACGTTAAAGGCGCCGTTCGGCGCCAGCTCCACCCGCAGCATGTCGTAGATGCCGACCGCGGAGACGACGGCGCGCATCAGGTCCGGATGCTGGGTGATCATCGCGCCCATGAGCAGGCCGCCGTTGCTTCCGCCCATCAGGGCGAGCTTGTTCGAGTTCGTGTATTTCTTGTCGATCGAGATACTGGGCCGCGGCCGCGAAGTCGTCGAAGACGTTTTGTTTGTTCGTCAGGTTGCCGGCCTTGTGCCATTCCTCGCCGAACTCGCCGCCGCCGCGGATGTTGGCCACGACATAGACGCCGCCGCGATCGAACCAGAGCCGGCGGGTAAAGTCGAAGGTCGGCGACATGCTGATGCCGTAACCGCCGTAGCCATAGAGCAGCGTCGGGTTGTTCCCATCGAGTTTCATCCCTTGCTTGTGCATGATGTTGAGCGGGACCTTGGTTCCGTCCTTCGAGGTCGCGAACTCGCGCGTCACTTCGATATCGGAAAACGAGACCGGCGAAGTGCTGACGAGCGCGGTCTTCTTCGGCTTGGTCTGGTCAGGCGCCGACCTCAAACCAGGCCGGCGGCTCGGTGTAACTCTGGTCGCGGAAGAGGAGCGAGCCATCCTCCTGCGCCACCAATTCCTGCACATTGGAGATCGCCGGAATTGGGATCGTGGTGGCGTTTTTCCCATCGAGGTCGAAGCGGCGCACCTGGGATGGCCCGCCTAACAAATCAACGACATAGAGCGCCTTGGCCGCCGGCTCGATTTGCTGCACGACCGCCTCACTCGCCGGGACAATCTCGACCGCTTTCGATAACTCCGGCGTGTCGAGCGGCAGACGCAAAATCTTGCCCCGCGGCGCGTCCGCGCGGGAAAGGAGATAGAGCGCGTTATCGCGCCCGAGCCGCGCCAGCTTCACCCCGTCACTGAACTTCGTGATCTGCTTCCAGGCGCCATCCGGTCCTAGCAAATAATGGGCAAAATCGCCGCCGTCTCCGTTTGCCACCGTCGCCAGGACATATTTGCCGTCGGCGGATGACTCGAGATGGATCTCGGCAATGCGGGGAAAATCTTTTCCGATCGAGTAAGTGTCTGCGCTGTCCGGCGTGCCGAGCTTATGGAAATAGACCTGCTGATAGAAATTCAGGTCTGCCTCCGGCCGCTCGCCCTTGCGCGGGAAACGCGTGTAATAGACGCCCATCCCGTCTGCGTTCCAGGCCGCGCTGCCGCCGGCAGTGGGATATTGGACGTGCGCGATCGTGTCGCCGAGTTCTTTCCCGTTGGTCGCATCGTAAAAGTGCAGGGTGCCATCCTCGCTCCCGCCTTTCGAGAGGGAGACGGCCACCTTCTTCCCATCCAGCGAAGGCTCGAACCAATCGATCGCGGTCGTGCCTTTGCTGTCGATCTGGTTGGGATCGACCAGCACCTTCTCCGATTTCAAGTCGTTCGCTGATGCGAGCCTGACGAGCATCGGCTGCTGTTTGGGCGGCTGGAACTTCATCGCGAACAACGCCCCCGGTCGCGCCGTGATGCGAGGAGTAACTCGGCGACGTTTTCGCGTACCAGGCCTTCAACTGCTTCTCGACGGCCGCGTGACGACGGGAGACTGTCGAGATAGGCGCGGGTGCGCACGTTCTCCGCATCCGACCAGGTCTTGACCGCCGGATCGTCATCGTTCTCCAGCCATTGATAGTCGTCCTCGACCTTGGTCCCGTGGTATTCGTTCAAGACCGGCTTCTTCTCCGCCACCGGCGCCGGCTTCGGTTCCGCGGCACGCAGATTGATGATGAGTAATCCCAGGAGACTAAAGACGACAAACGACCAGCGAGGCAATTTCATGGTGACCGAGAACAACGTGCCGATCGCCTGTGCGTGCAACCGGAGGCCGCGCCAAATCCTCGGGAAGTCCGGCAGTAGGAATGAATGGATTGTTGCCGTGCCCTAACCCACCACTTTCGCCTGGTTCCCCTTCTTGATCGAACGCGGCGCCAGCGCGTCGCTTACCTCGCTTTGCACCCGTTGCACCATGGCGACTGCACCCATGAGAACAATCGCGGCGACCACCTGATGCGGATGAAGCGCGGCGTGAAAGAATCCCCAGGTGATGCAGACCGCGGCCAGCGTTTGCATCATTTCAAAGTAACCGGCGGTGGAGGCTCTCGTTAGGCGAAGTCCTTCAAAGTAGATCAGAAGCGGGATGCCGCCTGAGAGCGTGGCGAGAAGGACGAGCGCGCCGATCGCTTTCGCGGGCTGGGCCTGGGCGGCTGCCGGCCAGAGGGCGACGCCATGCAGCTTGCCCGCGACGAGAAGAATCATCGTCATGCAAACCAACCCGACCGCCACCCGCAGACTCGAGGCCAACCGGAGCGACATGCCAGTCATCACGCCGCGACCGGCAACGGTCGAGAG
The DNA here is from genome assembly GCA_963738045.1 of uncultured Verrucomicrobiae bacterium. Classification (GTDB taxonomy): domain Bacteria; phylum Verrucomicrobiota; class Verrucomicrobiia; order Chthoniobacterales; family UBA10450; genus Palsa-1392. Next base: position 53,110 of record CAVTUX010000009.1, read on the forward strand.
TCCCCAAAAGAGCGCGCAGATGAGCGCGTAGCCCGTGCCGAGATTCAGCCCCGCCTCCTTGAAGGAGACACCGATCAACGACGGACGTTCGACGGAAACAAAAATCCCAGCCACAACCGCGATGCCGGCGTAGAGAAAGAATCGCCGCGCCAGCCGATCGCCGAAAAGCAGGCAGGCGGCCGTGGTCGAAAGCACGGGCTGGATATTGAGGACGACGTTGACTACGGTCGGGTTCCCATTCTTGAGCGCGAGGGTGAAGAAGATCGTCCCCACCGCCGAGCCGGCAAAGCCGGAGAAAATGAGATACCCCCAGGTACGCCGGTCGATCTTCGGAATTTCCGCCAACCGGGCAATGAGAAGCGGCAGGAAGGTGATGAGAATCAGGACGTGTTCCCAAAAAACGATGACCTCCGCATCGAAGAGCTTGTTCAGCGGAATACGCCACGCGCTCTCAGTGCCCCAAAGCGCCGCACCGAGCCCGACGAGCCAGGGACCATACCGCACGCCGCCTGCCTTGCGTTTTGTCATGCCGAAGGGTGTATCGTTCGCCGGAAAGTGCGTCAACCGTCGCGGCGCAGGGGCGGGGAAGAAGTCGCTTCCGACTAGATGAACACGACAGATGCGAGATGGATCCGATTGTTAGGCGAAGCCGAGCTTCTTCTGCCCCGCTATCTCGAGGCGACCAGCGGATTATCGCACGAGAGCAAGGGGATTCGACGGAGCGAGCTGTTCTTCTTTTTCTCCCTGGTCGCGCCCTTGCGTCCGACAAGGATCATTGAGTCAGGCCGTGCCCGCGCGCAAAGTACGCTGGTCCTTTCGTGTCTCTTTCCCGAAACCTCGATCGTTAGTCTGGAGTCGGACGCGCACTCCCCGGATGTAGCGGTGGCCGCGGAGCGTTTGCGCGACCGCGAGAATGTGGAATGTCGCTTTGGCGATTCGCTTCTTCTCCTCCCGGAGTTAGTCCAATCCGGCGACGTCGTCCTGATTGACGGTCCGAAGGATTTTCGCGCCTTGAAACTCGCGTTCCGGCTTTTAGGGGCAAGGAAACCGCCCGCCGTCTTTGTGCACGATTTGTGGCCGGGTTCGCCGGGGCGTCGATTCGTCGATCAACATCTGCCATCGGCGCTGCTCAGCGATGAGCCACGCTGGGTGGAACGCTACGCGCGACTCGACACCAGCAAACCCCTGCCAGCGGCCGCGCCCGAAGCTGCGCGCCGGGCCTACGGCGCCACGATGGGTTGTTTCGAGGCCGACCGGGAAAGCTATCACCGCCAGCTCCGCGAATGCGAGGCCGCGCAATTCCGCGATCGCATCCGCGAAACAGCTCGCAAACTGCTGCGGCGACCACCCTTGGAGAGACCGAAGGATTTCGAAGTTGTCTCGACATGATTCATCCGGCTCCTGGCGGGATGCGATAACTCCGGTTGCGCTCACGATCATCACAAGAGGATGACGATCTCGTGAACCGTCGATCCCGGGTTGCCTGCGCCTCGCCCGCCATCATATTGCGCGGGGCAAAACAGGAACGATGCGATTATCACACAAGGTCGGGAAACTAAGAAGCGGGCAGGCTTTCGAGAGCGCACAGCGTCATCTCCGTCGCAAGCTGCTCGACTGGCGGCGGGGTATTCGACTGGACCCCGACGGCTTGATCAAAGCGATCGACGCGGAACGATTCGAAGAGATCCGCAGGCGCTATGTAACTGAAAAGCCGGGCAGCGCCTGGCTCAAATATCTCGACTTGGAAACGTGGATGGCGATCAACCTGCGGCGAGTCCGGGACCTGGAATTGGATCGCGGATCTCCCAAGCGAATCCTCGATCTCGGCTGCGGGGCAGGATATTTCCTCTTCATCTCCCGCTGTCTCGGGCACGATGTGGTTGGTCTGGACATCGATGTAGCACCGATTTTCGGAGAACTCGTGCAGATGCTGGGGCTCAGGCGGATTATCTGGCGGGTCCAACCTTTTGTGCCCTTGCCGAAAATGGGGGACAAGTTCGATCTCATCACCGCCTTCATGATCTGCTTCAATGGACATAAGTCGCCCAACCTTTGGGGAGTAAAGGAATGGGAATTCTTCCTCGACGACCTGGAGACTCAACTCACGCCCCAGGGCCGGATCTGCCTCGGCTTCAACCGGGAGAAAGACGGCAGCCTCTACACAGAAGAGTTACGTCAGTTCCTCGAAAGCCGGGGAGCGAGGATTTTTTCAGATAATGTCGTTCTCTCCATGCGGCACGCTCGCCGAGGCGTCGCAAACGCCGCCTAGCCGGAGTCGCGACTGGATTGGAGGGCGGCTCGCATCGCCGCGATCGGTGCCGGGCGATCGAACCAAAGCTCGAAGGCGAGCGCGCCCTGGTGCAAGAGCATCGTTAGGCCGTTGGCGCCCCGCGCGCCGGCTTCGGCCGCGGCCGCGAGCAACCGCGTCGGGGTCTTCTTGTGAAGAAGATCGTAAACCATCAGGTGCGGCGCGAGCAGACGCGTGCGGCAGAGGCGATGGATCCGACTGATGCAGGCCGAGCGTGGTGGCGTTGACGACCAGATCGGTGCGGCCGAGTTGCCGGCGGAGCGATGGATCGCCCCAGGGAATCGCCTCCAGCCGCGCTTCCGGACCGAGCACGCGCGGGCCGCTGAAGTAAGCGGCCAGTTCGCGCGCCAGCGCCTGCGCTTTCTCGAAGGTGCGGTTCACCAGCACGAGACGCTCGCAATTTTCCGCAGCGCATTGCCAGGCAATCGCGCGGCCCGCTCCCCCACCCGCTCCGAGCAGGAGCACCCGCAGGTCCCGCAGGTCGACTGAAAACTCCTCCCGGATGGCGCGCTCGAAACCGGGCCCATCGGTATTCCAGCCTAACGACTTGCCCTCCCGGAAGACGATCGTGTTGATCGCGCCGATCTTGCGCGCTCGTTCCTCGACCTCGTCGACCAGAGCGAGCGCCGCGATCTTGTGCGGCACGGTCAGGTTGACGCCGACAAAATCGTGTTCGCGCATGAGTCGCAGAGCCGCTTCCAGCTCGTTAGGCGCAATTTGGAAACGCGCATACTGCATCGCCAGGCCGGTCTCTGCCAAAGCGGCATTTTGCATTGCGGCGAGAGGGAATGCGCCACTGGGTCGCCCACCACGCCGAGCCGGATCGGGCGGCGAGATCTCGCGCGTCGCATTTTCTTCCAGTCGCGCAGATCGTTGAGATCGTAGAACGTCTTTCATGGCGCAATCGTCCGCCGGGATGACAAGCGGGCCGCGGCGTGGTTAACGTCGCGCCACCGCATGTCTGACGCCAGCCAACGACCAGGCCGCTCCTTCCGATTTCATCCGCGACATCGTCGCAGAAGATGTGCGCAGCGGAAAGCACACGCTCATTCACACCCGTTTCCCGCCCGAGCCGAACGGCTATCTCCACATCGGCCACACCAAAGCGATCTGCCTCAACTTCGGCATCGCGCACGAGTTCGGCGGCATCTGCAACATGCGGATGGACGACACCAATCCGGAGAAGGAGGAGATCGAATTCGTCGATTCGATCATGGCCGACATCCATTGGCTGATCGACGGCTGGGCGGACAAGAATCTCGGACTTGAAGACCGACGGCACGCCGTTTTTCGCCTCGGATTATTTCGATCAGATCTACGAGTTCGCGGAGCAGCTCGTGCGCAACGGCAAAGCCTACGTCTGCGACATGACGCCGGAGGAGACCGACGAGTATCGCCGGCTCGGCAAGGACGGACCTTTTCGCGATCGCTCCGTGGAAGAAAATCTCGACCTGCTCGCGCGGATGAAAGCGGGCGAGTTTCCCGATGGCGCCCGCACCCTGCGCGCGAAGATCGACATGCAGGCGCCCAACGTCTGGTTGCGCGATCCGGTCCTCTATCGCATCCGGCACGCCGCCCATCACCAGACCGGCGACAAATGGTGCATCTATCCGACTCTACGATTTCGCGCATGGCCTGAGCGATTACCTCGAGGGGATCACGCACTCGCTTTGCACGCTGGAATTCGAAGTGCATCGGCCGCTTTACGATTGGATTCTGGAAGCGCTCGATCTGCCGCGGCCGCTGCCGCATCAATACGAATTCGCGCGGCTCAATCTCACCTACACCGTGATGAGCAAGCGCAAGCTCAAGCAGCTGGTCGATGAGGGGCTGGTCAGCGGCTGGGACGATCCGCGTCTGCCGACCATCTCCGGGATGCGCCGGCGCGGCGTGACCGCGAGCGTGCTGCGCGATTTTGCCTACCGCATCGGGATCACGAAATATCCGTCGCTCACCGAGGTGGACGCGCTCGAATACGCGATGCGCGACGAGTTCAACCGGACGGCGCTGCGCCGGCTCGCGGTGCTGCATCCGCTCAAGGTCGTGATCACCAATTATCCCGAGGGGAAAACCGAGGAACTGGACGCGGTCAACAATCCGGAAGATCCGGCGCGCGGGAACGCGCAAGGTGCCGTTCAGCCGCGAGCTTTACATCGAGCAGCGCCGACTTCATGGAAACGCCGCCGCCGAAATATTTCCGGCTCAAACCGGGCGGCGAAGTGCGTTTGAAATACGCCTACATCATCAAGTGCGACGAGGTGATCAAGGACGCGTCAGGCGAAGTCGTCGAGCTGCGTTGCACGGCCGATCTCGAGAGCAAATCGGGCGGCGCGACTTCCAATCGCAAGATCAAGGGCACGATCCACTGGGTGAGCGCGCCGCACGCGCATCGACGCCGAAGTGCGGCTTTACGACCGGCTCTTCACCGTTCCGGAGCCGGACGCCGAAGGGGACTTCAAGTCATTCATCAACCCGCAATCGCTCGAAGTGGTGACCGCGAAATGCGAGCCGTCGTTAGGCGAAGCGAAGCCGGAGCTGCGTTATCAGTTCGAGCGTCTGGCCTATTTCGCGCTCGATCCCGATTCGCGGCCGGGCAAGCTCGTTTTCAATCGCACCATCACCCTGCGCGACACCTGGGCGAAGGAAGCGAAGAAAGGCTAAGCAACACGCACCTCGCGGCCGCGCATCCACTCGACTTGTCATCCCGAGGCTGGCGCAGCGCGCCGAGGGATCTCACCAATGGTCATGAACGCTCCATTCCAGCTCGATACCTTTCACGCCTTGGGTGAGGTCCCTCGCCGTCTGCGCGCCTCGGGATGACAAATTGAGGATCCTGACTGGACAAAGCATACGTTCGGACAACGTGTCTGATACGTTCGCGGACGAACGTAACCAGCCAAAACCGATCCATGGACGAGGCGCATCCGGGAATCCGGCGAACCGTTTTGAGGCGCTCCACCTCGAGCCCGATCCGGAAGACGAACACGACCCGGAACGGCCGGCCCGGCGCACCATTTACTACCGCGATTTCACCCGCACGATCATCGCGCATAACGACAGCCCCGATGTCGGTTTCGAATCGAGCGTCAATCCCTACCGCGGCTGCGAGCATGGCTGCATTTATTGTTACGCCCGGCCAACGCACGAATTTCTCGGATTCTCCGCCGGGACTCGATTTCGAGAGCCGCATCATGGTGAAGGAAGACGCGCCGCGAACTGCTCGCGAGCCGAACTCTCGAAGCCGCGCTGGAAACCACAGACGCTCGTCATGAGCGGCGTGACCGATCCGTATCAGCCGGTCGAACGCCGGTTGCAGATCACGCGGCGCTGTCTCGAAGTGCTGGCCCGATTTCGCAATCCGGTCGGGATCATCACCAAGAACCAGCTCGTGACCCGCGATATCGATTTGTTAGGGGAACTGGCCGCGCACCAGGCGGCGGCGGTCAATATTTCCGATCACCTCGCTCGATCCCAAACTGCAACGCGTGCTCGAGCCGCGCACCTCCGCGCCACGGGCGCGGCTGGAGGCGATCGCGGCAATTGCGTGCCGCCGGCGTGCCGGTCGGGGTGATGATCGCGCCGATCATCCCCGGCCTGAACGATCACGAAGTGCCCGCGATTCTGCAGGCGGCGCCGAGGCGGGGGCGCAATTCGCCGGTTACACGTCGTCCGGCTGCCCTACGCGGTCGCGCCCCTATTCGAGCGCTGGCTGGAGGAGCATTTTCCCGATCGCAAAGAGAAGGTCCTCGGGCGCATTCGCCATTTGCGCGGCGGCGAGCGGTTGAACGATCCGCGTTTCAAATCGCGCATGCGCGGCGAAGGGATTTTCGCCGAGCAGATCCGCGCGCTTTTCACGCGGGCTGCAAACGCGCCGGCATCGGCGAACGGCCGTCGCTGTCGACCGCCGCCTTCCGCCGGCCTAACGAGCAGTTGTCGTTGCTCTAATCGATCGTTAGTCTAACGGAGTTTTGGACGATTCGCTCCGCGTTCCCTGCCTGAGCGGCCGGGGATGGCAGACGAACGCCTTCCCCTCGTTCGTTAGGCATTCATCCGCCGGCGGCGACGCACAGGATTTCGAGGCGGTCGTTTTCCCGCAACGTCTGTCCGGCCCACTCGCGGCGATGCAGCGCGACCCCGTTTAATTCGATCAGCGTTGTCTCCGGCGACAGCGCGTGACGCTGAACCAAATCTTCAACTGTGAACCCATTCTCGCAATCGGCGTGCTCGCCGTTCACGAAAATCTTCATGGCGCGACCAGCGCCTGGTCCCAGTCCTTCCAGACGGGCTCGAACCCGCGCCGGCGCAGAACGCTGGCGACTTCCGCCGGGGAACGCTCGTCGCTAATCTCGAATTGGCCGGTGGCAAGCGCATCGACGCCCGCATCCGGCGGCAGAATGCGGCCGCGCACCGTCTGGTGCACCGCGTGCCGCCCCTGGCCGGTATAGCCGCCCGGCTCGGTATGGCTGCCGGAACTCATCATCGTCACCCCTAACGATGCCAAGGCGTCGCGCAACGGCGCCGGTTCGCGCGTGCTGAGGACGATGCCGACCTGCGGAAAACAAACCCGAAAGGCACAGATCGAGCTGCGCCAGTTCCCGCTCGCCTAACGAAAAGGCGGGACGAATTCTCCCGCCGCCGGCCGGAGCCGCGGCAGGCTGACGGTGAGAGTTGGATTGCCAGCAGTGCCTGAGCAAATATTCGAGGTGGGCGGCGAGCGCCATCGCTTCCGGCCGCCAGGCCGCCAGACCAAACAAGGCGCCAATGCCGATCCGGCGAAAACCGGCCGCGTAGGCGCGCTCCGGACAATCGAGCCGCCAGTTAAAATCCCGCTTCGGCCCCGAGGTGTGCATCTCCGCATAGACCCCACGGTCGTAGGTTTCCTGGTAAACGACGAGGCCTTCCGCGCCTGCCTGCGACCAGCGGCTTGTACCCGGCCGTTTCCATCGGCCCAAGCTCGAGCGAGATCGAGGGAAAAAGCGGGGCGAGCGCGCGGATGCAATCGGCCAGATAACTTCCGTTGACGAACTTCGGATGTTCGCCGGCCACGAGCAGCACATGGCGAAAACCCTGGGCCGCGAGATGGCGCGCTTCCGCCACGACCTGCTCGACCGTGAGGGTGACGCGCAGGATTGGGTTGTCGCGCGAGAAACCGCAGTAACGACAGTTGTTGATGCACTCGTTGCTCAGATAAAGCGGCGCGAACATCCGCATCGTGCGCCCGAAGTTTTGCCGGGTGAGAGCGCGCGCCTCCTGCGCCATGCGCTCGAACCGCTGCGTCATCGTCAGGCTCAAGCAGCGCGGCGAAACGCCGGAGGAGCGGCGATTGGGCCGTCGGCAGCTGATCGAGAATGGTGGCAAAAGACATCGCGCCAATTTCGCGTCTCGCGCCGGAATCGCAATTGCGCCCGCGTCAGTTTAGGATTTCGTCCGTGAGCAAACCGAACTTCATTCCGTTGCCGCCGCGAGAATCGTCTGGCGGACGACGAACTGATCGCGCGCGCGAAACAATTCCACGAGAAAATGGCGCGGCGCCGCACGGTGCGCGACTTCTCTGATCGACCGGTCCCACGCGAAGTGATCGAGCACTGTTTGCGCACGGCAGGGAGCGCGCCGAACGGGGCCAACCTGCAGCCGTGGCATTTCGTGGCGGTGAGCGATCCCGCGCTCAAGCATGAGATCCGAGTCGCGGCAGAAGCAGAGGAGCGGGAATTCTACGAGCACCGCGCGCCTAACGAGTGGCTGGAGGCGCTGGCCGCGCTCGGGACCGATGCGCACAAGCCTTTTCTCGAGATCGCGCCCTGGCTGATCGCGATCTTCGCGCAGCCCTATCGCATTCTGCCGGACGGCCGAAAGCTGAAGCATTATTACGCGACCGAATCGGTCGGAATCGCGACCGGGTTTCTCGTCGCGGCGATCCACCGGGCGGGCTGGCTTCGCTCACCCACACGCCGAGCCCGATGGGATTTCTGAACAAGCTGCTGCGGCGGCCGGCGCACGAGAAGCCGTTTCTCCTCCTCGTCGTCGGGCACCCGGCGGAAGGAGCGCGCGTGCCCGACATCCAGCGCAAGCCGCTGGCCGAGATCAGCTCGTTTCTGGCCTAACGACTGACGAAACTCCGCTGTGCGCAGCCTTCTGGAAGCGCCGAAATCGAAGGCGTCTCGGCGGTTATCGACCGCGGCTACAATGCGCCGATCAAAAGGCGAAGCGCACGCCCGAGCGGACGATGCCGAAGTCGTTGTGGTCACCATTTACCACGTTCCAACTGAAGTCGTTGATAATCCCGATGTTTGGCGTGAGGCGGAACTCGATGCCGGCACCGAACTGACCCATCCCTTCGGTATCGCCGCCGCGCCGAACAGCCGCCGGGGCGGTCAACCAGGTCCTCGATCCGCGAGCCGTTGAAGAGGACACCGCCGCCGGCATAGGCATAGGGCGCGAAACGAGTAGCTGGAACCGGGTAGCGAAAGATCAGATTTGCCGAGGCCTGTCCAATCGCATCCGCGGCCGCGAGGCCGTAGCCTTCGACGCCTGCGCCGAGATAGCGGTTAAACATGTAATTGGCGCCGAGGCCGCCGCCCCAGGCGTGATCGGCGCCGAGATATTGGTCGCCGCCATGCGACGGGAAGGGGAAAGCATAGGTGCCAAAGAGATCGAAGTTCCATTCGTGATCGCGATACCATGGCTCGGCCGCCTGAGAGCTCGCCGGCTGCTGCATTTTTTGGTCGCTCTCGTCCATCGGTCCGGCGCGGCTGACGACAGCAAAGATCGTCAGAGCCAAAATGCCAACGACGAGTTTCTTCATTCCTCTTTTGCTTCTACTTCCAGCGCCGGAGTTCCTCTGGCGCGCTGGCTAAAGTGGATACGGAAGCAGGTCTCCTTCCGGATGCCGTCATTCTTCCATTTGAAGACGACGACAGAATTGATCCGGTTACAGACCCTTTCTGATCGCGCTCGTGCGGCCGACGCTTCGCAGAGCGAAGGGTCTACCTCACGCTTTCAGCTCGGCGCCGGTGTTGGCGTCGGTCACAACGAATTTTTCGTGGTGAAAGGTCGGGTCGGCGCGGAACATGAGACGTCCGGCATAACGACGCTCCAGTTCGACGAGCAATTCTTCGTCCTCTTCCTTCAACCGCTTCAGGACGTCCGGGTTCAGGATCACCCGAATGTCGTGAACCGTGTCCTGGTATTTCCGCATCACGGTGTTCAAGGCCCGATGCACTTCCACGCTCGTGCTCATGGTCGTTTTGACCCGGCCGCGGCCTTCGCAATACGGGCAGTTTTGGTAGATCGAATCGCTCAGGCTTTCCTGCGCGCGCTGCCGCGTCATCTCCATCAGGCCTAACGACGAGATCGGCAGGACGTGCGTCTTGGCTTTGTCGCGCTTCAGCCTCTCCCGCATCCGGGTGTAAACCTGTTGCTGATCCGGCGGTTCTTCATGTCGATGAAGTCGCCGATGATCAAGCCCCCGATGTTGCGCAGGCGAAGCTGGCGCGCGATTTCGTCCGACGCTTCGAGGTTGGTTTGCAGGATCGTTTTCTCCACGTCACGCCCGCCCTTGTTGCGCCCGGTATTCACGTCCACGGCAACAAGCGCTTCGGTTTCGTCGATCACAATGTAGCCGCCACATCTTCAGCCAGACCTGGCGATGAAACGCGTCGTCGATCTGTTTCTGGACGCCAAAGGTTTCAAAAATCGGCGCGGTGCCATCGTAGTATTTGATCCGGCTTTTGGCGCGACGCGAGATCTGGCCCACCATCTGGACCATGCGCTCAACCGCAGCTTGATCGTCGCAGACGACCTCGTCGATTTCGTCCGTCAGGAAATCGCGCACCGTGCGCTCGACCAGATCCGGTTCCTCGAAGACTCTGGCTGGCGCGGGCAGGTCCCTGATCTGTTGTTCGATGCGCGACCATTGTTCGAGCAGGAATCGAAGATCGCGCACGAAATACCGGGCGCGCTGACCTTCCCCGACGGTCCGGATAATGACACCGATGCCTTCCGGAATGTCGAGCTCCCGCAGAATCTTGCGCAGGCGGGTGCGCTCCTTCGGTTCTTCGATCTTGCGCGAGATGCCGCTGCGATCGCTGAACGGCATGAGCACCAGATAACGGCCGGCAAAGCTGAGATTGGTCGAAACGCGCGGCCCCTTGGTTCCGATCGGTCCCTTCGTCACCTGGACGATGACCTCGGAGCCCACCGGATAAATGTTTGGAATGTCCTTGGCCGTTAGCCGTTTCTTGGGCTGCTTTCTGTCGGGCCGCTCAATCTCCTCAACGCCGCTGTCGAGCGCGGCCGGAATCGCATCCCAGAAGTGGAGGAAGGCATTTTTTTCCAGGCCGATGTCGACAAACATCGCCTTGAGGCCGGGCTCGATGTTTTTTACCCGGCCCTTGTAGACACTGCCGGCGATGTTGCGAGAGCCGTCGCGTTCAACGCTATATTCCTCGAGCTGTCCATCCTCGAGCAGGGCGACGCGGCGCTCGAGTTTTTCGACGCTGATGATCAGCTTGTTGCCGGTCTTGCGACGCAGGCCAAGAATCCGTTTCACGTGTTCTATCATAGAAATGCAAATTGTTCGAAGTCATCGCGGTCATTCCGGTTCTAACTTCATGGGTTCATTTAGGAAGCCGGTCGCGCGCGTCTCGCGGGAGGCGGCGTAGGAGCGGCGGGGCGCGGACGGCGGTTAAACATCCGCTCAAAAAAACCGCGGGGACGTTGCGGTGGAGGGGTTGCGACTGGGACGGCACGCAGAGCTTTGGCCGGGCGTGCATTATTTACTTTGCCCCGGGCGTCCGCTTCCGGTTCGACGTCGGGGGCATCACCGGCTTTCGCCATGTCGGCACCCTCGATCACCTGGGCGGTGCTGCCGCTGCCGTTCTCCTCGTCGTCCCCGCTGTCAGACAGCGTGTCCTTAAATTTGATCGACTTGATCATCGCAAAGGGGTTGTCCTTGTGGGCCGGGGCAACCCAGGCAAGTTGCGGTTCGAATTTGCCTTCGTCCATCGCGAGCGTCCGCTCGAGGATACGGGTAGCAATCGGGGCCGCGACCGAGCCGCCGTGTTCGCCACCCTGCACCATGACCGCAATCGTGTAACGCGGGTGATCGTAGGGCGCAAAACAGCAAAACCACGAGACGGTGTCCTTCTTGCCGTTCAACATCGCCTGCGCTGTGCCGGTCTTGCCCGCGACCTGCACATTTTCCAACCGCGCCACGCGGGCGGTACCGCCGTCTTCATTGACCACTTTCCAAAACCCGTGCCTAACGAGTTCGATGTCTTCCGGAGAGAGCGTATTCCGGAAATCGGCATGCAGTTTAGGCGTCTGCGGGACGGCAATCTGGCCGTCGGAATTCAGGACCGGCGTGCCATCCTGGTTGAGAACGCGATCGACGATCCGCGGGTAGTAAGAGATGCCGCCGTTGGCAATCGTCGAGTAGGCCATCGCCATCTGTAGCGGGGTGGCGAGATCGTAGCCCTGACCGATCGAAACGTTGGCAGTGTAGGCCGACGACCATTTTTCGTTAGGGTGTTCGAGCCGCATCCAATCCGGCCCGGGCATGACGCCGGACGATTCTCCGGTCAGTTCTACGCCGGTCGGTTTGCCCAGACCAAGCGCATCGCCGGTCGCATCGATGGCGTCGATCCCGGCGGCGTTCCCGTATTGATAGAAGAACGCGTTGCAGGAGACCTTGATCGCATCGCTCAAGCCAAGAGTGCCGTGCTGACCGCCCTTCTCGTTGATCCAGCATTGGAAATAATGATCGCCGTAGGTCACCCCGCCGGTGCAGGTAAATTTCGTTTTCGCCAGGCCTTTGCTCAGGCCCGCGAGCGAAGTCACGATTTTGAAAGTCGAGCCCGGCGGGAAGCCGCTGACCGCGCGATTGATCAGTGGATGAGCCGGGTCGTTACACAGTTCTTTCCAATCTTTTGCCTTAATGCTGGGGATGAAAGTGTTCGGGTCGAAGGAAGGGACCGAGGCCATGGCGAGGACGTTGCCATTGTTAGGGTCGACCACCACTGCGGCGCCGCGGCCGACGACGCGCAGGGCCTCATCGGCGATCGCCTGGATACGGGCGTCGATCGTCAGGTAAACATTTGCGCCCTGTTTTGGCGGTTCCTCCCTAACGACGCCGTCGATCGTTCCCTTGGCATTACGCCGCAGGACCCGGATACCGGGCTGGCCGCGCAGATATTCGTTCATCGTCTTTTCGACGTTCGATTTCCCGTCCACGTCACCCTGATAGAAGGTGTATTTGCGTGCTTCTTCCGAATTGGTGTCGTCGGGCGCACCGACGTAGCCCAGGATATGGGAGGCGAGCGCGCCGTAGATATAGGAGCGCACTGGTTTGATCGCGATATCGACGCCCGGCAGACCAACATCATGCTCGGAGAATTTCGCCATCGTCGCGAAATCGATGTCCCTGATATAGGAGAACGGAACCTCGGTGTCGTTGCGATAATGCCTCTGGAGTTGGTTCGCGTTGTAGTCGCGCGCCAGGTCGAGCTCCTCGAGTCGCGGCACCACGCCGTCGTTCACGATCCGAACAATGTCCGGCTCTTTCAGATCCTTCTGCATCCCGCTGATGGTGGCGCGATACTGCGTTTCCGGCGGGCGACCGTAGCGTTGCCGGTAGCCCTTGACCATTTCCGGGAGATAGAAATCGACTTCGTAACTGGCGCGGTTCTGCACCAGAGGAACACCATTGCGATCGCGAATCTCGCCCCGGACGGAGGGAATGCGGACGGTCGCTTCCGAGCTGCTCTGGATGCGCGCGGTCCATTCGTAACCGCGCGCGACCTGCACCCACCACAGCCGGAGGAGAAGGGCGCTCAGACCAAGGAGCATGCAAAACCCGAGAAACTGAATGCGCAGGGTGGGCTTAGCGCGGCGCATATTCATTGAAATCGTCCTCCTGCGGAAGATACGGATTATTCGTTAGGCGCGCAAGCCAGTGGAGCGACCAGAAAATGAGCGGCGCCATCAACATGGCAAGCAGACCGGGGCCGCCGATTTGCCACCAGACTTCGCGGTTGAAGAGAATCGAGCCACGCCGAAACGAGATCATGAGATATTGAGAAAGGAGGATGAGAGAAGTGCAAACGCCGCTGAGGACACAATGCACTTCCCAGCGACCCCGACTAAACAGGGGCTTGAGACCGTGCATGATGGCGGCGAGCACCGCGTAGAGGAGTATCGTCCATCCGAATGAGATTTCAACATGGGCGTCGAGCACCTGCGCAGTCATGGCGTCCCAGAGGAAGCCGGCGATGAAAGCAAGTGCGAGCATGAGCGGAAAAGGGAGCGCCATGGCGCCGTAGAAGACGATAATCGGCACGATGTAAACGTGCGCGTTAAACATCCAGCCGAGAGGCGGAATGAAGATCTCGACGATCTGCGCGACAAAGACGAGCACGACGAGAAGGAGGAAGAAGATCAGGGCTCGCATGAGAATGACCAGCGTCGAAGGACGAAATCAGAATCACCAGTTTGCCCGGCAATCTGCGCGCAGATTGGAGATTGGACCTTCGGAATCACTTCGGATTTCGTCATTTCCTTCCGACGACCACAAACACATCTTCCAGCTTCGCCAGATCCACCGCGGGCGCGAGCTTGGCCTGGCTGTCAAGCGCCCGGACCTGAAAGCTGCGCACGGTTCCAACGAAAAGCCCTGAGGGAAAAACTCCCCCGACGCCCGAGGTGTAAACCTTCTGCCCCGGCTTTAGCTGCGCCTGTTTCGACAAATAATTCAGATCGAGCATTGGGGCCACACTTCCTGCGACGCGCTCGCCGGTCACGATCCCCTGTTCGCGCGTACCTTCTACGCTCACTGCTACCCGGCAATTTTCATCCGAGACGAGCAGGACGACGGAGACGTTTTTGCTCACGGTCGTGGTACGCCCGACCAGGCCTTCATCGGTCAACACGGGCATCTCGGGTTCAAGACCATCTTCCTCCCCGCGATTGATCGTAACGGTGCGCCACCAGGTCGATGAATCGCGCGCGATTATTTCGGCCGGAACCAGCTTGAAGAGCGAGCGCTGCCGGTAATTGAGGGCGTGTCGGAGACGGTTGACTTCGTGCTCGACGTTGAGCAGCGCCGCGTTCGTCGCCTTGAGCGAACGGTTCTCGACCTGAAGTTCCGCGTTTTCGCGCTCCAGCTCGTCGAGCGATTTCAAACCCGCGCGTACTGAAGTGATTTGCCGTTCCAGGCCAGAGCCGGTCTTGAGAAAAGGCGAGACCAATTGGTAGAACGTCGCCTGGATCATCCGCGTCGCCTGCGGCCCGAGGCTGAACAACGCGAGAAGCGCCGCGGCGAAGATAACGATCGCGACGATGCTACTGCGACTCATGCCATTTCAGATTTCAAATTTTCGATTTCAGATTTGAGCGACCGGCTAATCTGCAATCTGAAATTTGAGATCTGCAATTCTCTCACTGGCGCCACTGGCGATCAGCAGTCGCAACCTGACGGAGAAACTTGATCTCGTTCAGGCATTTGCCGGTGCCTTCCGCGACTGCGCTCAACGGATCTTCCGCCACGTGCACCGGCAGGCCGGTTTCTTCGCTCAGAAGACGATCGAACCCGCGGAGCAAAGCGCCGCCGCCGGCGAGGACGAGCCCGCGATCGACCAGGTCCGCCGACAGCTCCGGCGGGCAGCGCTCGAGCGTGATTCGGACCGAGTCCACGATGGTGGAAATCGGCTCGAGCAGCGCTTCGCGCACTTCCTGCGAAGTGATCGTGAGCGTCTTGGGCAGGCCGGCGACAAGGTCGCGGCCTTTGACTTCCACACTCGTTTCCTTGTCGCTCGGATAGGCGGAACCGATCCGGATCTTAATTTCTTCCGCGGTCCGTTCGCCAATCATCAGGTTGTAGGCGCGCTTCATATATTGCACGATCGCTTCGTCGAGCTCGTCACCCGCCACTCGCACACTGCGGCTGAAGACGATGCCGGAGAGGGAAATCAGCGCTACCTCGGTCGTGCCGCCGCCGATGTCGATGATCATGTTGCCGGCCGGGTCCTGCACGGGAAGTCCGACGCCGATCGCCGCCGCCATCGGTTCTTCGATGAGATAAACTTCGCGCGCACCGGCGTGAGTGGCCGATTCGCGAACGGCGCGTTTCTCCACTTCGGTAATGCCGGAAGGCACCGCGATCACAACCCGCGGCCGGGCGCGCACCCGACTGTTGTGCACCTTCGTGATGAAGTGACGCAGCATCGCTTCGGTCACTTCGAAGTCGGCAATGACGCCATCCTTAAGCGGCCGCACCGCGACGATATTAGCCGGGGTGCGTCCGAGCATGCGTTTCGCTTCGTCGCCGACTGCGAGCACTTTGGACGTGCCGGCCTGGACGGCCACAACCGAGGGTTCGCGCAGAACGATTCCCTGGTCCTTGACGTAAACGAGCGTGTTGGCGGTACCGAGATCGATCCCGATGTCGCTGGAGAACCAACCGAAAAGTCTGTTTAACATGAGAGAAGCCTTAGAATTGCGTCAACGCCGGCCGACCCTTCCAAAGCGAAAGCTATGCCGCACGTCGGGACAGGCGAAAAACCAAGTATCTTGGAACGGCGCAACCGCGCGTCAAGGGATTTGACGGCGCCCGCGCCACGCGCCGGAGTTGACCGCGAAGTCCTGCCGGGGTGAGAATCGTGCCAGCATGTCTACGCGCAAGGTCCTCGTCGCTCCTTCCATTCTCGCGGCGGACTTCGCTCATCTGGCGGATGATTTGCAACGCGTAATCGAAGCGGGCGCCGACTGGCTGCATCTCGACATCATGGATGGCCTATTTGTCGACAACATCTCTTTCGGCCCGGCGATTGTGCAACTGGTGCGTGGCCTAACGACTCTGCCGCTCGACGTGCACTTGATGATCGAGCGAGCGGATCATTACGTGCCGCGTTTTGCGGAGGCGGGTGCGAATTCGATCACGGTGCACGTCGAGCCGGAGGCGAAGCACGACGTCGCCAGAACGCTCGACGCGATTCGCGAACACGGCTGCCGCGCCGGCCTGACTTTGAATCCGGCGACGCCTTTCGCTGCGGTCGAGCCGCACTTGCCTAACGTTGACCTGCTCCTCGTCATGACGGTGCATCCCGGCTTTGGCGGACAATCCTTTCGGCCCGAGATGATGACAAAAGTTCGGCGCGGCCGCGAACTGCGCGACTCGTTAGGCGCAAATTACAACATCGAAGTCGATGGCGGGATCAATGCAGAGACGGCCCGGATGTGCCTCGAAAATGGCGCCAACGTTCTCGTCGCCGGGACCTCCGTTTTCAAATCGGCCAATTATGCCGCCGCCATCCGCGATTTACGCGGTCGTTAGGCAGGTCGAACCTTTTTCCCGCCTCGTGCCGGCCATCAATTTTCCAGAGGATCGAGCGTGATCGCACGCTGGGTCGTGCACAAGTTTGGCGGCACCAGTCTGGCCGGTGCGGAACGCTATCGCCAGGTCGCAGCCATCCTGCACGCCGAACCGGGCGCGAAAAAAGCGGTCGTCGTGTCGGCTATGCACAAGGTGACCGATGCCCTGATCGAACTGGTCGAACTCGCCAAGGCGCGGGATGACGATTATCTCGCGCGTGCCGAGGCGCTGAAGGCGCGCCAGACCGAAGCGGTCAACGATCTCCTTTCCTCCGGTAAAGAACTGCTGGATGTGATCGAGTCCGACTTCCGGGACATTGGCGAGATCCTGCGCGGCGTTTATCTCAGCCGCACCTACTCGGACCGGACCCTCGAGTTGATCGCGGGCCATGGCGAGCTTTGGTCGGCCCAACTGTTGAACGCTCACCTCAATGCCACGGACACGGCTTCGAGCTGGCTGGATGCGCGCAGCGTCCTCACGGTCGAGCCCGACGACACCGCGGTGAGTGTGGATTGGTCCCGCTCGGAAACACGGACCGCGCAATGGTTGCAGACGCTGGCGAGCGATTGGGTGGTGATCACCGGCTTCGTTGCGTCGACGCCGGAAGGAATCCCGACCACGCTGAAGCGAAACGGCAGCGATTATTCGGCCTCTATTTTCGGCAAGCTGCTGGATGCCGAAGCGATCACGATCTGGACCGACGTCGACGGAATCCTGAGCGCCGATCCGCGCCTCGTCCCCGAGGCGGTCGTGCTCGAAGACGTTTCCTACCAGGAAGCAACCGAGTTGGCTTATTTTGGGGCGAAGGTGGTTCACCCCAGCACGATGGCGCCGGCGATCGAGAAGAAGATTCCGATCTGGATCCGGAACACTTTTAATCCCGCCGCGCCCGGGACAAAAATCAGCGAGCGGGTCCACGCGCGCGCCGCGATCAAGGGCTTTGCCACGGTCGATGGCATGGCCCTGGTCAACGTCGAAGGCACCGGCATGATCGGCGTGCCGGGCGTGGCCAACCGGCTCTTTGGCGCGCTCGCCGAAGTCGGCGTCTCTGTCGTTATGATCTCGCAGGCCAGCTCGGAACATTCGATTTGCTTTGCCATTCCCGAAGCCCAGGCGCCGCTCGCGCGCAAGACGGTCGAGCGGGCTTTTTTTGCCGAGCTGCATCACGGTCAAATCCAGATGATCGACCTGACGGAAAACTGCAGCATCCTGGCCGCGGTCGGCGACACCATGGTCGATCACCCCGGCGTCGCGGGAAAATTCTTCAGCGCGCTGGGCAAGGCGAGAGTCAATATCCGCGCGATCGCGCAAGGCTCTTCCGAGAGGAATATCTCCGCGGTGATCGATCGGGCCGACTCACGCAAAGCGCTGCGCGCGGTCCACGCCGCCTTTTATCTTTCCCCGCAAACGATCTCGATCGGGGTGATCGGGGCCGGGTTGATCGGGGGCACGTTCGTCGATCAACTCAACTCGCAGATGGGAACGCTGCGGGACGAGTTCAAGATCGACCTGCGGATGCGCGGGATCCTGAATTCGCGAACGATGTGGTTGAGCGAGCGCGGGCGGACACTGGAGAACTGGCGGGAATCGGTGCGAGAGAACGGCCAGCCCGGCGACCTCGAAACCTTCGTCAGCCACGTTCAGGCGGATCATTTTCCGCACGCGGTCATCCTCGATTGCACGTCGAGCGCCGAGCTGACGAGGCAGTATCCAAAATGGCTCGAGCGGGGCATTCACATCATCACGCCTAACAAGAAGGCGAACAGCGGCCCGATGGAATTTTACCGCTCGCTCCGTTCGATCACGCGGGCCACGAACCGCCATTATCTCTATGAAACGACGGTGGGCGCGGGGCTTCCGATCATCAATACCCTGCGTGACCTCGTGCACACCGGCGACCGCGTGCACAAAATCGAAGGCGTTCTTTCTGGCACGCTCTCCTACATCTTCAACACCTTCGATGCGACCAAGCCGTTCTCGCAGATCGTGCGGGATGCCCGGGAAAAAGGCTACACCGAACCCGACCCGCGCGATGACCTTTCCGGGATGGACGTCGCGAGAAAGCTGGTCATTCTCGCCCGCGAAATGGGACTCGATCTCGAACTCGACGAAGTCCGCATCGAGAGCCTCGTGCCGGAGTCACTGCGGCAATGCACGGTGGAAGAATTTCTCGACACCCTGTCCAGTTACGATCCGACAATGACGGATCGTTTCGACCAGGCCAACGGTCGCGACGAAGTGCTGCGTTATGTCGGCGTGGTCGATCCCGCCGGACGATGCTCGGTCGCGCTAAAGAGCTATCCGCGCAGCCACGCTTTTTCCGGCACCAGCGGCAGCGATAACATTGTCGCTTTCACCACTCAGCGTTACCAGACCAACGCGCTCATTGTGCAGGGTCCGGGGGCCGGGCCTGACGTCACCGCCGGCGGAGTCTTTGCCGATCTCCTCCGGCTGGCTTCCTATCTTGGCGGTTCCGCTTAAACTTTGCTCACCGCGGCACAGGTGATTAGTTACCTCACCACCGTTGCAGGATGACCCATGGAAAAAACCAAAGATAACATTCAACTCGGCGCCGTCGAGGATCACGACGGCATCCTGACCATTCGCGGCGGCGGCTCGCGCCGCGATTGGAACGGCATTCATTACAAGCAGGGCATGTCGGCGAAGAACGTCGGCACGACCAAACTCTCCGCCAATGTCGCCACCATCCCGCCAGGCGGCGTGGCTTACGCCCATATTCACGTCGGCTTCGAGCTCATCCTTTATATTCTTGAGGGAAAGGTGCGGCACGAATTCGGCCCCGGCTTGAAACAGGCTATCGAGAACGAGGCAGGTGACTTCATCTACATCAAACCCGGCGTACCGCACGAGGTCTTCAACCTGAGCAAGGCCGAGCCAGTCGTGGCCTTCGTGGCCCGCTCTTCCGCCGATGAGTGGGACAACATCATCCCATACGATCGGAAGCAGGGATAACTGATCGGCCGAGAATTGTCCCCGGCATGACCCATGCTGATTTGGAGCCATGGCTATGCTCGCGCTCCTTGGCTTCCTGGTTGTCGGGCCGGCTCTGGTCGGGTTCGCTCTGGTGGGTGGCCACCCCTTTCCTGGACGGCGCTTTCTGCGGCGAAATCTCGTGGCCGGCGCTCCGATCGTTTATCGAATGAACGAGACCTCGACCTGTCCAAGCCGCGACGCCTACGATGTACATCCCGCCAGGCACGGCGAGTTTTACTATTACCTGACGAACAAGTATTGGCGGGTGGAAGAAGTGCGCCAGGACGGGTGGATCGTCGCCCGCAGTCCGCTCATGGAACAGCACTACCTGCGATGCGACGATCCCAACCTGCGCAAGGCGAGCCTGCTCGAGCGCCTGCGGCACGCAACGCGATTCCCCCACCCGGCCTAACGACGCCCGTGAGCGCGCTGGCTGTGGCGTTCATGTGGGCCCGATCCCTTCCCGGTCCCACGCGTGATGCCTCGCTAGCAGACCGCCGCTACTAGCCGCCGCGCCCGTTCGGCACGGAGCCGAGGAAGGGCGGTACACCGTTCTTTAACCTCCGGCCAATACTCTAGGGAGTGTCGATTGCCGCGAATGCTCGTCGCTCGGCGGTTTCATTCGCTGGAACGGCGGCGGGTCGAAACCGGTCCGCGGAATTATCGACCCGAACACTCTCGCCGCTGCCGGCGCTGGCCCGGGTGGAAATATCTAGCAGCGTATCGGAGAAGTCGTCGGCTCCCGAAAAGGCTCACCCTTACCTCGATCCGATCGGCGCCGGGTGTTCCCGTCGCCGCCATCCACGTGGTATGCGTCCCGCCGGCCGAGCGCCTGCGGCGCCGATCCTTCCGTTGCAAGGCGGACCATTCCGCGCTGCCTGCACCGCGATTATATTGATCGGGAAATCTGCCTGACGATGCCTGCCCGAGAATGGAGCCGGCGGGCGCCAGCAGATGATTGATCGCAAACGCGAGTAGCCCGCGTCGGCCAAATCAGGGGCACACTGCATCACGCCCGCATCGCTTGCGTCACCACCATAGAACGACCCGCCATGAATCACGAGCACGGCCGGCCAAGGCCGCTTCACGTTAGGCAACGAGAATGTCTCTTGCTGGCAAAATTGCCGGGCTCGGCTTAGAGATGCCGCGTGAATCGGCTGCCGCAACATCTCCATTTTCTGGGAATTTGCGGCACGGCGATGGGCTCGGTCGCGGCGGCGTTGCGCGAGCGCGGCTTCAACGTCACCGGCTCGGATGAGAGGGTCTATCCTCCGATGTCGGATTTCCTCCGCGCTAAGGGGATCGGATTGCGTGAGCCCTACCGGGCGGAGAATTTGCCGGATGATCCCGCGGCCGTGGTCGTAATCGGCAACGTGATCAAGCGGGGCAATCCCGAGGTGGAGGCGGTCCTGAATCGCAAGCTTTATTACCTCTCGCTCCCGGAAGTGTTGAAGGAATACTTCCTGCGTGGACGGCACAATCTCGTCGTGACTGGCACGCACGGGAAGACAACCACCACCGCGCTCCTAACCTGGATGTTGACCGTCGATGAACTGGAGCCCGGCTACATGATCGGCGGTCTGCCACGCAACCTCGGGCAGGGCGCGCTCTTCAACGATTCGAAGCATTTTGTGATCGAGGGCGACGAGTATGACACGGCGTTTTTCGACAAGCGTTCCAAGTTCGTTCACTACCTGCCGGAGCTGCTCGTGATCAACAATATCGAGTTCGATCACGCGGATATCTTCCCTGATCTCGAGGCGGTGAAATTGAGCTTCCGCCGGCTGGTCAACATCGTGCCACAGAACGGAATGATCCTGCTCAACGGCGACGACCCAAACTGTGTCGAGGTCGCGCGCAATTGCCTCGCTCCCATCGTCGAGGTCGGCTTCTCGGAAAACTGCGCCGAGCGAATCTGGGATGTTTCCTACACGCCGCAGGGTTCCCATTTCACCCTCGGCGAGACCCCCTTCGCCTCACCCCTGATGGGCGAGTTCAATGTCCGCAACGCGGCGATGGCGGCCGCGGCGGCACGCTTTTACGGCGTCGCCCCGGAGGTGATCCAGACCGCCCTGACGAGCTTCGAAGGCATCGCGCGCCGGCAGGAATTACGCGGAGTGGAGCGCGGCGTGACTGTGATCGACGATTTCGGTCATCATCCGACGGCAGTCCGCGAAACCCTGAGCGCCCTGCGGCGGCGTTATCCGGGGCAGCGGCTTTGGGCGATCTTCGAGCCACGCTCGAACACCACCCGACGCGCGGTTTTTCAACGGCAGTTGTCCGAGGCGCTGCAGCTCGCAGATGGCGTATTCATTTCGCAGGTCGCGGCCCTCGAACAAATCCCGGTCGCAGACCGCCTCCATCCCGAAGCCGTAGTCGCGGCACTCACGGACGCAGGCCGAATGGCGTTCTACGAACCGGGGGCCGTTGCGATCGTGGAGCGGATTTTGCCGCTCTTGCAGCCTAACGACGTCGTGACCATCTTCAGCAACGGCGGCTTTGATGGAATCCACGGGAAGCTGCTGGCGCGGCTGCGCGGGGATGGGCGGAAGGAATCGTGAATCGGGGACCTTGACCGTCACAGGGATACCAGACGATTCACGGTCCAACCAATCTCGATTCTCGGATACCTCTTACTGCGGCGGCGCAGCCGCTGAAGTATGATCCAGCACAATCCGCCAGCCCTCCGGAAGCTTGCGGAAGAGCAACGTAAACTTCCCCTGTGGATGACCGCCTTTGCGCTCCAGACTCCAGCTCCCGAGGACGACCGCGGCATCGTCGCACAGCGGTGTGATCGTTAGGTCGGAAAAGGTCAGCCGGCCCATTTTTTCGCGACTGTCGTACTTTTTGGCATAACGATCGCGTACCGTTTGCCAGCCGTGGGTCACTTCATCGCCCGAGACGAACGCCGTTTGGGACGAGCGCGCATAGCCTTCCATGAAGCCGTCGATATCGCCGAGATTCCAAGCCGCGACCTGCGCGTCAATTACGGCGCGAATGGCGTCGGGCGCGCCGCCTGCTCTCAAAATCGCCGGCTGAAGGAAGACGATGAGCAGGAGATTGAAAAGGAATACGGAGGCACGCAACACGCTCCAACTTTGGGCCAATCTGTAGCGCACGTCGAGCTTCGGTTGTGCCTAACTAGTTGACCTTAACATGCCGACCAATTACATAAAGCGCGTGTTGCGCCGCCTCTGTCTTCGCCTCGTTCCGTTGATCGTTCTCCCTTTTACCGCCTCTGCCCAAATCTCCGGGCCGACACCTTTTGTTCCGCCAGGCGCTGTCGGTGGACAAGCGCGACCCGGCAAGCCAACTCCCGCCAGCGACATGGTGACGATGCAGTATCCCAACAGCGACGTGCTCGACGTCCTGCATCTCTACGAGAATCTCACCGGCAAAAAGCTGGTCATGGACAACAATGTCCAGGGCAAAGTAAACATTTTCATTGCCAAGCCCATCCCGCGCGAGGAAGCCATCCGCATCATCGAGATGAACCTGGCCTTGAACGGCTACTCGCTCGTTCCGTCAGAGGGCGACATCATCGAGGTTATCGGGATCAACAAAAACCCGCGGGCCGCGGCCGTGCCAATCGTATCCGACCCGGCCGATCTTCCTTCAGGCGCGACGGTCGTGAGTTACCTCTTTCACCTCGATTACGCTGACCCACTGGAATTGCAGCAGGTCCTGGCACAATACCTCGCCGGCATCGGTGGCCAGGCGCCGATCCTTGCCCTGCCGAAATCGTCGAGCCTCCTCGTTACACAGAGCGCGGATGTGTTGCGCAA
Organism: uncultured Verrucomicrobiae bacterium; assembly: GCA_963738045.1. Classification (GTDB taxonomy): domain Bacteria; phylum Verrucomicrobiota; class Verrucomicrobiia; order Chthoniobacterales; family UBA10450; genus Palsa-1392. The sequence continues at coordinate 76,562 of CAVTUX010000009.1, forward strand.
GCTGGTCAAGATGGTCGAGCAGATCGACGTCGCGCCCGCCACGGTCACAAGCAAGTTCATTAAACTCGAGCGCGCCGATGCACAAAAGGTCGTCGACATGCTGAAGGATATTCTTGAGAAGGACGACCAGACGTCGCAACCCGGCGTAGTCCGCCGGGTCCGCGGCATCATCCCGCCGGGCGGCCAGAAGCCCATCGACGAAGAGGGCGGCGCAGTGCTTTCGGAAGAATCGCTCATCGTGGGCAAGATCAAGCTCGAGGCCGACGTGCGCACGAATCGCATCCAGGTCATCACCCGGCCGATCAACCTTCCCTTCATCGAGAAGCTGATCGCGGAATTCGACGCGAACGTGGAGTTCGGCAAGCCGGTGGTGCGACCCTTGAAATATATCGCAGCCGGCGATGTCCTGCCGGTGCTGGTGCAGGCACTGACGGAGCCGGGAAGCGAGAACCAACAGGGCCAAGGCGTAACCCCGCAGCAGCAGCAGGGGCGCAATAATCCGCGCGCCAATCCAACGCCGGGCTCTCAAACCAATACCGGGACAACGGGAGGCGAGAGTACGCTACAGGTGAGCGAGGAGCTTTCCACCGAACCGATCGACACTGCACCGCAGGCGGTCACCGTCGGCAATACGAAGTTAATCGCCGACTCGCGGGCCAACACGATCATTGTGCTCGGCAATCGCGAGGTGGTGGTGAAGGTCGGGAAAATCCTCGACGAAATGGATGTGAAATCGCCCCAGGTCGCTCTGAGCACGGTGATTGGCGAACTGACCTTGAACAACGACGAAGAGTTCGGCGTCGATTATTTCGCGAAGTACCGGAACAAAGTAGTCGGCATCTCGCGCAACACTGGCGTGGCCATCCCGGTTCCTGCCGCCTCCCCTGTCGGGTCCGTCGCCCCTGTCGCCGGTGGAATTGTTGACCCAGGTGGCCTGATTAACTTCAATAATATTATTCAAAACGTCGCTACCGGTACCAACGTCTACGTCGCGGCCGGCAATTACCTCTCAGCCATTGTGCATGCGCTCGATGAGACGGGGCGATTCAAAGTGATTTCCCGGCCGATGGTTTTCACGAGCAACAACAAGAAGGCGATTATCGCGTCAGGAACGGAGATCCCCGTTCCCGTCGAGTACGATTTCGAATACGACCGGTGGCGGAATCCTCAATACCGGGCTCGCACAGCAATCAAATATTGAGTTCAAAAAAGTGGCGCTCCAGCTCGAAGTGGTGCCGCTGATCAACTCCCAAAACGAGGTCTCGCTCGATATCTTGCAAAAGGTGGACAGTGTCGCCGGTTCCACCGTGGTCTCCGGCAATGCGATCCCGAATATTGCCACCCGCTATATCCGCACAACCGTATCGGCGCCGAACAATTCCACGATTGTTCTGGGCGGGCTGATCATGGACAACAAGCAGGACAATCGGAGTGGAATCCCAATTCTAGGCCGCATTCCTGTGGTTGGGGCTCTTTTCCGGAGTACATCCAAAACCAAGATGCGAACCGAGCTGATTGTCTTGATGCGACCTGAAGTCTCCCTGACGAAATTGGACTTGTATCGCCTGCGTCAAAAAAACGAGGACCGGACCCATTTCGGGCCGGAACTGGAACAAGACGATTGTCCTGATTGCCCGCCGCTGGCCGATGGAAAACAATTACCGCCGCCCGATCTTCCAATCCAAAGATAGTTACGCTTCCGCATGAAACGCCTCTTAATTCTTGCCTTTGCTTCCGTTTGCCTCCTGCCGCTTTTTTCCTGGGCTGACTCGGACTCGCCCTTTTTCGTCTACGATCCCTACGCGGACCCGCTGGCTCCGCGCGATGAATACGGCCTTCTACACCAGGGGCGTTCGCTTAATCGGACGGATTTCGAGCGACGCCATTCGTATCGATTCGCTTATTATTTTGATTCGGGAACAAGCCTGATCTCCAACCCCGGCTATGTCGGCGCACTCCAGATTGCTCTAAGCCGTCGGGGCTACTATTGCGGCCCCATCGATGGAGTGTTCTCTAATGGCGTCCAGGACGCGATCGCACGGATGCAAAAGAACTACTCCCTGCGGGTCAGCGGTACGCTGACTCTCGCGGTTCGCAGGGCACTGCATTTACCTTAGATGGCACAATGAGTCCGGCCCTCAGCAAATCGCTCATCGATATCCTGCTGGCCAGCGGCGTGCCTTCGCGCGAAGACGCAACCGCGCTCACCGCCAATCTCAATGGCAATTCATGGACGGAGGAAGTCCTCAACTCCGGGAAGGTAGATGAGCAGAAATTCCTCAACGCGATCGGTGATTTCTTCAACGTTCCGGTCGTCTCGGTCGATTCGAAGCGCATCGAGCGGGCGACGTTAGGCGTGCTCCCCAGCCGGTTCGTTTTCCAGCATCAGATTTTGCCGATCGAGATCAAAGAAAAATCGATCGTGCTCGCGACCTTCGATCTCTTTAACTCGACCGGGCGCCAGCTCGTTTCACAACTGCTCGACAAGCCCGCCGAATGGGTCCTCGCGCCCCGCGGACAAATCCTCCGTGCCATGAAAACGCTCTACGGCGTTGGCGCAGAAACCTTTGACGAAATCCTCAAGACCAACCGCTCCTTTGAAGCCCTCCAGGATATCGAAGTGAGCACCGACCTCAACGCCGACGATCCCGAAGCGTCGGTCGTCAAGTTCGTGAACCAAATCATCCGCGAAGCGATCCACGAGCGGGCGACCGACATTCACGTCGAGCCGCTCGAGAACGATCTGCGCATTCGTTACCGCATCGATGGCATCCTGCACGAGGTCGCCGTCCCTCCGCAATTGCGCCTTTTGCAATCGGCCATCATCTCGCGCTTGAAAGTCATGGCACACATGGACATCGCCGAGCGCCGTCTCCCGCAGGACGGCCGGATCAACCTTGAATCCGCCGACCAGAAAATCGACGTCCGCGTTTCGACTATCCCGACCGTCAACGGCGAGTCCATCAGCCTGCGCTTGCTCAGTCGCACCGAGCAGCAGTTCGGCTTCGACCGCCTCGACATGAGCCCGCAGCAGAGCACGATCATTCGCAACCTGCTGGCCCAGCCTAACGGAATCATCCTCATCACCGGTCCGACTGGCTGCGGCAAATCGACCTCGCTTTATTGCTTTCTCAGCAGCATCAACTCCGTCCAGCGCCGCATCATCACGATCGAAGAACCGGTCGAATATCGCTTGCCCGGGGTTTCACAGATTGATGTGAAACCGGAAATCGATCTCACCTTCGCCAAGGGTCTCCGCCACATTCTGCGCCAGGACCCTAACGTCGTCATGGTCGGAGAGATTCGCGATGTCGAGACCGCCGACATCGCGATCCGCGCCGCAATGACGGGTCACCTCGTCTTCAGCACCCTGCACACAAACGACGCCGTCGGCGGCATCACGCGTCTTCTTGACATGGAGGTGGAGCCGTTCCTCCTCGCCTCGGTCGTCAAGGCGTTCCTCGCTCAACGACTTGTCCGCACGATCTGCCCGGATTGCGTCGAGACAATCGAGTACCCGAAGGAATACCTCGATGAGATCATTTTTCCCTACGAAAAAGGGATGACCTTCCGGCGCGGCGCAGGCTGTGAAAATTGCCGGCAAACCGGCTACCAGGGCCGGCTCGCTATCTACGAAATCTGTCTCGTGACCGAACCGCTCAAGCGGCTCATCATGCAAAAGCGCGACGGCGGCGAGCTGAAACAGTGCGCCATCAATCAAGGCATGTTGACCCTCCGGCAGGACGGCTGGCGCCGTGTCGTGGAAGGCAAGACAACGATTGAAGAAGTCGTCCGGGTCACGCAAACCGACGAAGTCATGGCCGAAACCACCGGTTTCGCCGAGCCGGTCGTAGCGCGGTAAGGCGGCCCTTAAACCGGCATTCCCTTCAGGTTTGCATGGTCAGTCAAAAACCACCCAGGCACACGCGAGTAGATGTCAAATGTGGGGGCGTCTCGCAGAAATCGCGCGGGCCAATAAATAATAGGTCGCAAGCGAGGGGCGATTTGATACGGGTCTTTTCTCATGATGGGAGGACAAAAGAGCGAGCGGGAGTTACGGCGATCGCCCTTGGGGGTCGCGTCAATTTCTGACTTTGCTCTCCCGTTCTTGCCAGCGCTTCGAAGCCTCGCTCCTGGTGCTGATGGGGAATCATTTTCATCCGGTGGCCCAGACGCACCGGGGCAACGTGAGCCCTTGGATGCGCTGGTTGACGGTTTCTTACACCACTTGGTTCAACTGGCGCTACGCGGTCATTTATTCCAAGGCCGTTAACTCTACGAAACGCTCCTCGAAGCCAGGGCGGGGGCGTCGCCATTCGCGGTTGAAGCTTCCCCGGCAAACGTTGAACGTTCCAGCACAAATCATGCGTATTCTTTCCGGCATTCAACCGAGCGGCGTTCTTCATATCGGAAATTATTTCGGGATGATGCGTCCGGCGATCGAGCTTCAGACGCAGGGCGAAGCGCTCTACTTCATTGCCGATTACCATGCCCTGACGAGTGTGCGTGATCCAGAAACGCTCCGGGAAAATTCGCGGCGCGTCGCGCTCGATTTCCTCGCCTGTGGGCTTAACCCGGAACGCGCGGCACTTTTTCGCCAGTCCGATGTGCCGCAGGTAACCGAGCTGGCCTGGATCCTGAGCACGGTCACGCCGAAGGGTTTGCTGGAGCGCGCCCATTCCTACAAGGACAAGGTGGCGCGCGGCCTGGCTGCTTCTGCCGGGTTGTTCACCTACCCGGTGCTGATGGCAGCGGACATTTTGATCTATGACAGCGATGTCGTGCCGGTTGGGCGCGATCAAAAGCAGCACGTGGAGGTGACGCGCGATCTGGCGACGAAGATAAACGAAATCTACGGCGAAATCCTGAAGGTGCCGGCGCCGCGGATTCGTGAGAAGACCGCGACCGTGCCCGGCCTCGACGGCCAGAAGATGAGCAAGAGCTACGGCAACACAATCGACATTTTCGCCGAGGAAAAAGAGATGCGGAAACGCGTCATGAGCATTGTGACCGACTCGACGGCGGTCGACGCGCCCAAGGATCCTGATGCCTCGACCATCTTTCAACTCTACACGCTCGTTGGCTCACCGGATGAAACCGCGGCGATGCGCGCCGCTTTCGAGAAGGGCGGGAGCGGCTACGGTGACTTCAAGAAACAGCTTTTCACAAAGCTGTGGGCGTTCTTCGCGCCAATGCGGAAACGGCGAGAGGAAATTCTCGCACAGTCCGGCTACATCGACGAAGTGCTGGCCAATGGCTCCGAACGTGCGAACGCGATCGCGGATGGAGTGATGGCGCGAGTGCGGCACGCGGTCGGGCTTCGTTAGGCGCCGGGCTGCGCGGGCTGCGGCTGGAACTCACGCGCCAGGATGGCTGACTTCCGAACCGCTTGCCCGCGCCTGGAGCGGTGAACGCACGCGGGCGTTTTCTTTCAACTCGGCGAAGATCAGCCGGCCGCTCGCAGTTTGCAGCGCACTTGAAACCACGACCGTGGCCACGCGCCCGATGTGCGGGCGCGCGTGATTCACGACAATCATCGTCCCATCCGGCAGATAGCCGACTGCCTGATGCGAATCGCGCCCTTCCTTTACGAGATTGAGTTCGAGCTCGTCGCCCGGCACGACCACCGGCCGCAATGCCTGCGAGAGATCGCTCAGGTTGAGCACCGGCACCTGCTGCAAACGTGCCACCTGGCAGAGCGCCTGGTCGTTGGTCAGCAACCGCGCCTGGAGCACTTTGGCGACCCGCACCAATCGCGCATCGGTCGGCATGTCGCTTTCGTCCACGCCGCCATCATGAATCGTCAGGTCAACCTCGCGCGAGCGTTGCAGTTGATTCAAAATCTCGAGCCCGCGTCGGCCGCGTTCCCTCTTAATCTCGTCGCGCGAATCGGCCAGGAGCTGCAATTCACTCAGGACAAACCGTGGAACGATGAGCGAGCGGCTAAGAAAGCCGGTCGCGCAAAGATCGGCGATGCGTCCGTCGATAATGACATTCGTATCGACCACGAGCGGCTCGTGTTGCGTCGTCTCACGCGCAAAACGGACGTAGGGAATGATGAGCGAAAATTCATCCCGGTTGCTGCGCATCGCGAGCATCGTGCCGAGGTAACCGAAGGCGCAGTAAACTGCGAGGCCAGCGATCCATTGCGTTTCCTCCGGTTGATAGCGCAAGACCTGGGAAGCGAGGAGCAGATTGGCGAAGAAAAGCCCAAGGAGCAAGCCAAGGGTGGCGGAGGAAAACGCGCGCAGCGACACCCCCTTGAGCAGCCGGTCGGCCAGGACCAGGCCGAGCCCGAAGACGACACCGATCAGCAGACCAGGAACCACGTTACCCTGCGCCTCGGCCGAGATAAGCGACCCGACCAAACCGCAAAAGGTGACAAAGAGCACCCGCAGAAGATTGAGCGTGAGCTGCGGAGTCATGCTTGCCTAACGAGTGCCGCGGCGGCGGGCCGGCGTGCTCTGGGGCGGCGGAGGCGACATTTTCGCCGCGCTGTCCCGGTAAAAGAGGATTCCATGGCGACGGAGATTGCTAATGAGAGCACGCAGATCGTTAGCCAATTGCTCGTTTGTGAGCAACATGGCAAGCAAACCGTTCCCGGAGGTCGCTTCGTTTATGAGCCGCCCGGCGGCCTGGATGGTCTTGCGCGCGTCGCCCGCGGCGAGCTGCAATTTGTCGGCCGCTTCCTTCGCGGAGCCCATCGTGCCGTCGGCTTTCTCGATTACGCCATCGATTTTTTTCGACGACTCGGCGAGCGCAGCGGTCGTCTTGCTCAGGTTGTCGAAAGTTTGCTGGAGATGTTCCATGTTTGTTTTGGAAAGAGCGTCATCATTCAGACGGCTGACCAGAGTGTCGACCTTCGCCACCGTCCCGCGCAGATCCTTGATCAGCGCGCCGCCTTCTTTCGTGACGTCATCGAGACCTTTCTCCCGTTCTCCCTCGATCCGCGTGCCCGGGGCGATAAAGGCCGTCTGTTTTCCGGGCGGCGGGGTGATGGTGACGAAACGATCCCCCAGCAGGCCCGTGCTACCGATCGTATATGAGCTTCCCTTCGCGATATGCACGTAGTCGTAGATGCGCAACGGCACCTCTACGCCACGGCCCGTCGTCACCAATCTCGGGGCGCCCGAGACGCGCCCGATCTTCGCGCCGCCCATCAGGACATCGGAACCCTTGAGCAATCCGCTCGCGTCGACGAAGTGCACCGTGACGTCGTAGTAGGTCTTGTAGCCTTCCCCGAGCCGGCCGAACTCCACCACCAGCGCGGCCAGAATTGCAAGCCCGACGAAGACGAAAATCCCGACCTTTAGTTCCAGCCCATGATCTCCTTCGTTCATTTCTTTAGTCCGCGAGGGTAGAGCGCCCGATCAGGAAATCCTGGATGAGCGGGTCCGACGAAGCCTGAAGTTCCGTCGGAGTGCCGTAAAAGTAAATCCGACCTTCGTGCAGGTAGGCGATGTGATCGCCCACATGAAAGGCGCTCTTCATGTCGTGGGTGACGACCACGCTCGTGACGTGATAACGCTCCTGCAGTCTGCGAATCAGCCGATTGATGCTATCGGAGACAACAGGATCGAGGCCCGCCGTCGGCTCGTCGTAGAGAATGCAGGAAGGCTGATTGATGATCGCTCGTGCCAGACCAACACGCTTCTTCATTCCACCGCTCAGGTTGACCGGCATTTTCTTTTCCTGTCCTTCGAGTTCGATCACCTCCAGCATCTCGGCGATCTTGCGCTCGATCACGCGCATATCGCGCTCGCCCGCTTCGAAGAGAGGGAAGGCGATGTTTTCCTCGACAGTCATCGAATCAAAGAGCGCGCTGCCCTGGAAGAGAATGCCGACTTTGCGCCGGATAGCGGCGAGCTGACGCTCGCTCAACCCGATGATGCTCTGACCATCGATCCAAATTTCACCCTCGTTAGGCTGCATTAAGCCAATCAGGTTTTTCAGGAGGACGCTCTTGCCGCCGCCGCTGCGTCCGATGATGACGAGCGTCTCGCCCGCCGCCACGCTCATATCGACTCCCCGCAGGATTTCCTGCACGCCGATGCGCTTTTCGAGTCCCCGCACCGCGATCATCGGCGCCGGATGAGACCGAGTCTTGCTCGCGCGTTCGTCGGACGCCGGAATCGGTCGGGCTTCGATCATAGCTGCACTTTCATTCTCAATTCTCATTCTCAACTCCGGCTGCCATTACCACCCGGCCGGGAAGAAGATGTTCAACATCATCGTGAGGAAGAAATTGAAAATCAAAATCGCGAGCGAGGAGTTGACCACCGCCTCGGTTGTCGCCCGCCCCACACCCACTGCGCCTTCGCGGCTGTTCAGCCCTTTATGGCAGCTGATAAAGACGATCAAAATCGCGAAAACGGATGCCTTGGTCAGGCCCATGATGATGTCGCGCAGCATCGTCCAACGCTCCATGTTGGCCATGTAATATGGCCCGCTGATGTCGAGCAAATTGACCGAGACGAGATAGGACGTGACCAGCCCGAAGCCGATGCATTCCACCACGAGCAGCGGCATCGACACCATCATGGCGAGCATCCGCGGCACGACCAGATAATCGACCGGGTGCACCGCGAGGGCGCGCAGCGCGTCGATCTGTTCGGTCACTTTCATCGTCCCGATCTCGGCCGACATCGCGGCCCCCACCCGGCCGCTCACCATCAGCCCGGTCAAGACCGGACCGAGCTCCCGGAAGAGCGCCGCCGAGACCACCGAGCCGACTCCAGAGGCAACGCCAAGTTTGTTAAACTGGAAATAGGTCTGGGCCGCGAAAACCGCTCCGGTGAATCCGCCGGTAATGACCACGACCAACTGCGAGAGCAATCCGATGTCGACCATCTGGCGGAGGAACAATCGCCAGCGCAGCCGGTGTGTGACCGCCGAGCGCATTGTCTCGGCAGCGAGCACGACAAGTTCGCCGAGATAAATGAAAAACGACAGGACGACCGCTCCGATGGCAATGAAGAAGCGGGCCAACATAGGTTTCAATCCTGAGCGCGAATCACGGCGCGCGCCAGATCAGACAAGCAGAGACGGCGTTTTGGAGCGCGGGCGCGACCTGGGAGGACGTGCGCCGGCGAACCGTGGCCTGAAGCCAAGTCTGATGAGAATGCCGCGGATTTCACGGAAGATGGTGGTCGGTTCATCCAGCTCGAGGAGCTTGTTCAGGCCGCGCACACCGGCGGCGTAAACTTCCAGTTCGATCATGGTGGGTGGAAGAGTGTAGCCAGCGCGCACTGGCGATGCAAAACGTGAATTGAAACACGAATCTTCGCGCACCGAAGGCCGACCTCATTGCCAGATGAGAGAAGCTGCGATAAATGAAGCCGTCCGCTGCGCCCAATGAAATTTCGCTCGCTCCATTACCTGTGGTTTTTCGTTAGTCTCTGTTTCCTCGCCGGCTGCGAGACGATGCCGCAGGGCATTCAGCAGGCGCAGGTGGCAATGGCGGCCCATATTCAGTCGGAGCCGCCGGGCAATTACTACATCGGCCGGCGCTATTACAAACCGGACTATCAACTTCTGGGGCTATGTCCGCCGACCCGGCCAGCCCTGGAGCACGGCACAGCTCGTGATGTTGAACGAAAACCAGAAACTCGCGCCCGACCGCGAACAGGTGAATTTCGGCTTCGACAACAATTACGAATACAAGCTCTATGGCTATTTCAGCGGGGAGAAGGTTTACGAGCCAGCGAGCAACAGCATTTATCCGGAGTTTGTTCTCAAGGGTTACGAGCTGATCTCGACCAATCCGCGGCCAATTTTCAAGAGCCAATACCTCGGCACAGGTGCCAACCGCTACCAAATCGAAAAACCGGAGTAGCGCACGGGCTGCTCCGGCCTAACGAACGCGCGTCCGGCGAAGGACAAACTGGCCGAAGAGTTTCTCGGCTTCCTCGAGATCGAGCGCAATGCTTCGCCGCGCACCTTGCGAATCTATCGGGACGCGCTGCGCGATTTTCGCGCGCAGACCAACGCTCCGGACTGGCGGAAATGCAGACCGCAGCACTTTCGCGATTATCTCTTCGATTTGATGAAGCGGAAACAGGCGCGCTCCTACATCCGGCTGCAATTTTCCGCCTTGCGCAGTTTCTACCGTTTTCTGGTGGCGCGAAATCGCCTAACGAAAGATCCGGTGCGCGAAGTGCAACTGCCGAAGACGGAGAAAAAGCTCCCGCTTGTCCTCACCCAGGCGCAGATCGAGCGAACTGCTCGCCGCGCCGCTGCAGGTGAAAAAGCCGAAGAGCGCTCCGGTCTGGATGCCGCAACGCGACGCCGCGATCATGGAAGTTTTTTACAGCAGCGGCCTGCGCCTGGCCGAACTGGCCTCGCTCAATGTGAACGATCTCGACATTTACACCGAGTCGGTGCGCGTTATGGGAAAAGGCCGAAAGGAACGCGTCTGCCCGGTTGGTGCGCCGGCCTTGCAGGCGGTCTCGCGTTATCGGGCCGCCGGCCAATGTGCACAGCGGTCCCGCTCTTCCTGAACAAGGCGCGCCGGCGGATTTCGCCCCGCTCGATCTGGTTGATTCTGAAACGCTATCTCCGCCACACCTCGATCCCGATCGCGCTCAGCCCGCACAAGCTGCGGCACAGTTTTGCCACCCATCTGCTCGATAACGGGGCGGATCTGCGGAGCGTGCAAGCATTGTTAGGCCACGCCAGTCTTTCCACGACGCAAATCTACACCCACGTCACAACCGAGCGCTGAAGAAGGCCTACGCCGAGGCGCATCCCCGCGCCTAATGCGGCATCGGGAGACTGGACCTGCGGAAGCAGGTCCCTCCGGAGGGAGGAGCTTTTGCGCGTCAGGAGTCGCGTCCAGCGGGAGCGAGTCCCCCGCGCTATTAGCTCGCGTTCGCGGCCGCGTTGTCGTGCGGCTCGGCGACTTTGAAAACGAGCTTGCCGTTTTCGACCGTCACCTGCACCATATCGCCGGCTTTGACGTTCCCGCGAAGCAGTTCCTCGGCGAGCGGATCCTCGAGATAACGCTCGACCGCGCGCCGCATCGGACGCGCGCCGTAGGTCGGATCGTAGCCTTTCTCGATCACGAACTCGTGCGCCGCCTGGTCGAGTTCGAATCTCGATTTCCTTCAGCTGCAGACGCGCGCTTCACCTTGTTCACCTCGAGGTCGACGATCTTGCATCAGGTCGGGTTTCTCGAGGGTGTGGAAGACGATGATCTCGTCGAGCCGGTTGAGGAACTCCGGCTTAAAGACGCGCTTCGTTTCCTCGAGGATCTTGTCCCGCATCACGTCGTAGTTCGCTTCGTCGCGCGGCGCGCCGAAGCCCATCGTCGTCTGGCGCTTGATCAGCTCGGCGCCGACGTTCGAGGTCATGATGATGATCGTGTTGCGGAAATCGATCTTCCGGCCTAACGAGTCGGTGATTTTGCCTTCCTCCAGAATCTGAAGGAGCAGGTGCATCACGTCGGGGTGCGCTTTTTCGATTTCGTCGAAGAGCACCACCGAATAGGGCCGCCGCCGCACGGCTTCGGAAAGCTGGCCGCCTTCTTCGTAACCGACGTAGCCGGGAGGCGAGCCGATCAGACGCGAGGCGGTGAATTTTTCCATGTACTCCGACATGTCGATCTGGATGAGCGCGTCGGAATCGCCGAACATGAACTCGGCCAGGGTGCGGGCGAGGAACGTCTTGCCGACACCGGTCGGGCCGAGGAAAACGAACGAGCCGATCGGGCGGCTCGGATCTTTCAGATCGGCGCGGGAACGGCGCAGCGCCTTGCTGATCGCGCCGACCGCTTCGTCCTGGCCGATGACGCGCTGCTTGATGTCGGCTTCCATCGCGAGCAGCTTCGCGGTTTCCTTCTGCTCCATCTTCTGGAGCGGGACGCCGGTCACCTTCGAGATGATGTGCATCATGTCCTCGGCGGTCACGAGCACTTCCTTTTCTTCGCGCTGCTCGCGCCATTCGGCGAGAATGCGCTCGAGTTTTTCCTTCGCCTGCTTCTCCTTGTCGCGCAGCGCGGCGGCTTTTTCGAAATCCTGCGCCTTGATCGCGGCTTCCTTGTCGACCCGGATCTCTTCGATCTCCTTCTCGATTTCCTTCACGTCGGGCGGACGCGTCATGGCGTTGATGCGCGCGCGCGCGCCGGCTTCGTCCATGACGTCGATCGCCTTGTCGGGCAGGAAGCGGCCGGTGATATAACGCTCGGAAAGTTTGACCGCCTGCTCGAGCGCTTCGTCGGTCAGCTTCGCCTTGTGGTGCGCCTCGTATTTCGGACGCAGCCCTTTCAAAATCAGGATCGCTTCGTCGACCGTCGGCGCTTCGACTTTGACGGTCTGGAAACGGCGTTCGAGCGCGGCGTCTTTCTCGATGTATTTGCGATACTCGTTCAGCGTCGTCGCGCCGACGCACTGCAACTCGCCGCGGCTGAGCGCGGGCTTGATGATGTTGCGAAGCGTCCATCGCGCCTTCCGCCGAACCGGCGCCGACGATGGTGTGCAGCTCGTCGATGAAAAGGATGACGTTTTTCGAGCGGCGGATTTCGTCCATCACTGCCTTGATCCGCTCCTCGAATTGCCCGCGGTATTTCGTGCCCGCGACCATCAGCGCGAGGTCGAGGGTGATGACTTTCTTGTCGCGCAAAAGCTCCGGCACGTTGCCGTTCGCGATTTCCTGGGCGAGGCCTTCGACGATCGCGGTCTTGCCGACGCCGGCTTCGCCTAACAATACCGGATTGTTTTTCGTCCGGCGGCAGAGCACCTGGATGACGCGCTCGATTTCGTTATGCCGGCCGATGACCGGATCGAGCTCGCTCTTTTTCGCGAGATCAGTCAGGTCGCGGCCGAAGGCGCGCAGGGCCGGGGTCTTGACGTCTTTCTTGCGACGGCTCGCCGGTTGCGCCCAGTTCCGGATCGCTTTCCGGCGGAGTGAAATTCGGATCGAGCTCCTTCAGGATTTCGTTGCGGGTGCGCTCGATATCGACTTCGAGACTCTTGAGGACCCGGGCGGCGACGCCTTCGCCTTCGCGCAGCAGGCCGAGCAGAATGTGCTCGGTGCCGACGTAGGAATGATTGAGGGCGCGCGCTTCCTTGCCGGCGAGCGCGAGCACCTTTCTTCACCCGCGGGGTGTAGGGAATGTTGCCGACCATCTTCGTCTCCGGGCCGGAGCCGACCTGTTTCTCGACTTCCATGCGGACGGTCTCGAGGTCGAGCCCCATCTTTTGGAGCACGTTGACGGCGACGCCCTGGCCGAGCTTGATCAGCCCGAGCAGGAGATGCTCGGTGCCGACGTAATTATGGTTGAAGCGATCGGCTTCTTTGCGGGCGAGCGCGAGGACCTGCTGCGCCCGAGGAGTAAAATTATTCATTATGGTTGGGCTCGGAAGGCGTGTTCGCCGTCGGGCTCCCGCGCCACTTTACCCATATCAGGTTTAGGAAAGAGTTTCAAACGACCGCGGATGATTTCGGCGCGCAGAAAGTCGCGTTCTTCGGCGTTGAGTTTCTGTTGCGAGGTCTTTTGCAGATGCGCCGGCTGCGTTTCGATGAAGAGCTCGTCGACCGGCAACCGCCGATCTTCCGGGAACGCACCGAGGTCCACGCCGAGTTTCATGACCGAAAGCAGATTGAGCGCCTCTTTCGAGGTCATCGCATGCGCATAAGTGAGCACACCGTATGCCCGGCCGATCTGGTCCCAGAGGGTGTCGGGCTTTTTCTGGATCAGCATCTGGCGGGCGTCGTGTTCCTTCTCGATGATCGTCTCGATCACTTTCGTTAGGCGGGCGATGATTTCGTCCTCTTTTTCGCCCAGCGTGGTCTGGTTCGAGATCTGGAAAAGATTGCCCATCGCCTCGGTCCCTTCGCCGTAGAGGCCGCGCACCGCGAGACCGATTTTGTTCACGGCCTGGATGACCTGGTTGATCAGATCGCTCAGGACCAGGCCGGGCAAATGGAGCATGGCGGAGGCGCGCATGCCGGTGCCGACGTTGGTCGGGCAGGCGGTGAGATAGCCGAGTTGTTGGTCGTAGGCGATGTCGAGTTTGCCTTCGAGAGTGCTGTCGACTTTGTCGACCAGCTTGAAGGCGCTCTTCAACTGCAGCCCGGAGCGAATCGACTGCATGCGCAGATGATCCTCTTCGTTGATCATGATGCTGAGGGTCTGCTTGCGATTCATGATCACCGCGCTGCCGACGCCTTTGGCGGCGTGTTCGCGGCTGATGAGATGGCGCTCGACCAGCACCTGCTTCTCGAGCGCGGAAAGGTCCTGGAGCAATTCCGAAAACGAATCCTGCATCTCCGTCAGCTCTTCCACCGCGCGGCTTGATCTGCTCGAGAATCTGGGTGCGCTCCGCTTTTTTCGCCCAGCCGGGGAAAGCGCGATGGCGCAGATTGCGCGCGAGCCGCACCCGGCTGCTGACGACGATCTGGTGATGCGGACCTTCGCCGCGCAGCCATTCGCCGCCGCTCGCCATGACCTGGGAAAATTTCATCGTTAGTTCGCCATCTCGTGTTCGAGTTGCTTGATTTGATCGCGCAGGCTGGCGGCCGTCTTCGTAATTTTCTTCCGCCACCGCCTTCTCGAGATGATCGGTGAGCGTCGCGCATCTTGTCGCTCAGCTTCATCTGCCGGGAGGCGCGCTCGCGGCAGTTTGCCGACATGCTCGGTCCCCTTGTGCATCGCCTTGAGGAGCGACCCGAGGCCTTCCGAAAAAGTCTGGTAGCAGGCGCTGCAACCGAGCCGGCCGGTCTTCTTGAAATCCGCCTGGGTGAAACCGCAGACCGGACATTTCTGGCGTCGGCGCGCCCTTCTCGATCTCCTCCGCGGCGCCGATGCCTAACAATAAGTCGGCGAGCGCGAAACCGGTCGGATCCTGCACGCCTTTCTCCTTCGAACAGGCGTCGCAGAGATTCACCTTCTGCATTTTGCCCTCGAGAATCTGCGTCAGAAAAACTGACGCATCATTGCATTTACAAACGTCGCACAGCATGGCTGATCAATTAGACCACAAAGTCGGCGAAAAGATTCAACGGGCAGTGTGCGCGCGGGCGGCGCCATTTCTCTTCCGTTGCGACGGCGCGCTCGATCACTCCGAAAAAATCGGCGTCCCGGTTTCGCGTGTCAACTCACGGAAGCGCGCGATCGTCCGCGTCGTGATCGCCCCCGGCTTTCCGTTGCCGATCGGGCGGCCGTCGACCTTGATCATCGGAATGACCTCCGCCGCCGTGCCGGTGAGAAACGCTTCGTCCGCGATGTAGAGATCGTGCCGGGTCAGATCCGGCTCGGAGATCTTGATTCCGAGTTCCGCCGCGATGTCGAACACGACCGAGCGCGTGATTCCGCGCAGCGCGCCGGCGCGTGATCGGCGGCGTCATGATCTGGCCGCGCTTCACGACGAAGACATTGTCGGCGGTGCATTCGGCGATGTTGCCGGCGTCGTTCAACATCAGCGCTTCGTCGGCGTTCGCGAGGTTCGCTTCGATCCGGGCAAGGACGTTGTTGAGATAATTGAGCGACTTGATCGCCGGGTTCAAAGTCGCCGGGCCCATCCGCCGGGTCGGCACCGTCACGACGGTGAGGCCGCGCCGATAAATTTCCTCCGGATAAAGCGCGATGGTCGACGCGATGATGATCACGCTCGGTCGCTTACACTGCACCGGGTTGAGGCCGAGATTGCCGACGCCGCGGGTCACGATCAGCCGCACGTAACCGTCGCGCAGATTGTTTTGCCGGATGGTCTCGAGAAGCGCCTCATCCATTTCCTGGGCGCGAGATCGGGATCTCGAGGCAGATGGAACGGGCCGATTCCCAGAGCCGGTCCATGTGTTCCTCCATGCGGAAGACGCGGCCGTTGTAAAAGCGAATGCCTTCGAAAACGCCGTCGCCATAGAGCAGGCCGTGATCGAAAACCGAAACCTTGGCGTCGGCCTGATCGAAAAATTCTCCGTCGATATAAATCTGGAGCGATTTCGTCGCCGATGTTTTCGTCGCGGCGGCCTTTTGGCGGCCTCGGTTTTGATCGGAGGCGTCGCGACGGCGGTGGCTTCAGCGTCTTTGGTTAGCATGAAAAAACTTCCGGTGGTTCAGAAGGCAATTCAAGCGGAGAAACGGAAACGCGCGAACCGCGGACACTAGGCCAGCAATCCATCAACGATTCGCAGGGTCCGATCGCCGCGCTCCGCGAGATTGCTGTCGTGCGTTACGACGACGAGGGTTTTATTGCGAGAGCGGGCCAGGTCGAGGAGCAGATCCATGATCGCGTCTCCCGTTTTGGAGTCGAGATTGCCGGTCGGTTCGTCGGCGAAAATGATGTCGGGATCATTCGTCAGGGCACGGGCGATTGCGACTCGTTGCTGTTCGCCGCCGGAAAGTTCCGGTGGGAGATGATTCTCCCGCTCGCCGAGGCCGACCGCCGCGAGACTTCTGGCGCAAGCTTCCCGGCTGGCGTGGCGTCCGATCATCCCCGGGAGCATGACATTCTCGAGCGCGGTCAATTCCGGGAGCAAAAAGTAACCTTGAAAAACGAAGCCCATCTTTTCGTTGCGCAGCCTGGCGAGAGCCGATTCGCCGGCCCGATACAGCTTCCGGCCTTCGAACTCCACTTCGCCGGATTCCGGCCGCTCGAGACCAGCGAGGGTATAAAGCAAGGTGGTCTTGCCTGCGCCCGAGGCGCCACAAAGGAAAATCCTCTCGCCTCGCTCCACCTCGAGGGAAACGCCCCGCAGCACCTCAATGCGGCGCGGGCCGATCTGGAAGGAGCGGCGCAAATCGCGCGCGACAAGCTGTGGATGCGACATCGGGGTGCAGCATTGGCCAACTCATTCGTGGCCGCAAGGGAGAGGCGCCGGGCAACCATCGCCGCACAGAGGCGGCTCCCACATTTTGGGCGAAGAAAAAGCCGCGCGGATCGGAGTCTCCGCGCGGCGAGTTTTGCGACCGGCTCTTCGTTAGGCTAAGCCGAGCGTGACGAGGGTCGGCTCGTCGATCGCGGAGGTGACGATGAGACCATGGTCACGCTGGTAGGCAGCGAGCGCGGCGCGGGTCTGCGAACCAATTATGCCGTCGATCGCGCCGGGATAATATCCCTGATCGCGAAGAGCGAGCTGGACGTTCTCAATCACCTGGCCGGGGGCCAGATTGTTATAGCCGTAGATCGGCTCGTTGTAGACGTAGTTATTGTAGAACGGGTTGTAGCCGTAAGCCGGATACCAATAGTTATTCCACCAGTAATAATAGCCACCACCGAAGAGGACGTAGGTCGTGTTATAGTGGGCCCTCCACCAGGCGCGGTCGTGCGGCGTGCGGACGACATAGCGGCGCGCGACGTAATAGCTGTTGCGATTATAGTTGTAATGTCCCCCGTGGCGCTGGACTGAGGTCGTCGATTTCGCGCGGTTGATGTTGGGCTGGTTGGAGACCGTTGTGCGCTGGTGATTGCGTCCTTCGAGGCTGGCTTCGCTCTTCACGGGCTGGCGGTTCACCGGCGCGACGGCGTGTGGGACGACGCCTCGCGCGGTGTGCGGAGCGGGCGCGGCTGTGTGGTGCACGGGTTGGACCGCCTTGTTAACGGTGTGGTGTGGCGCCTGCGCGGCCTTCCTGGCCGCCTCCTCCCGGCGTTGTTCCTCGGCCGTGCGTTTGTGCTTTTTCTGGTTTTGATTTTCGTCTGCCCTTGCGATCTGCGCCAACGGCAGGGCAAGAGCGAGGATCAGGAGTATGAGTTTTTTCATGGTTTCGTTGCCTTGTCCTGAATTCGACATTGCGGTCCCGGGGTTTATTCAAAACGATCCTCTCCCTTTAACCTTGAAGACCGTTCTGACCCTGCTGCCGAACTGCTTCAAAAAGAACGATCGCGACCGCCGTGGCGAGATTGAGGCTGCGCGTCCCGTACATTGGAATAGTGAGCAGACGCTCGGCATTCGCCCGCAGGAGGGCCTCGGGAAGCCCCTTCGTTTCACGTCCAAAAACCAGGAAATCTCCCGGCTGGAATCGGACCCCGTGATATGGGCGATCGGATTTCGTGGTGAGAAAAAAATAGCGCGTCGCCGGGTCCTGCGCGGTTTGCAATTCGCCTAAGGAATCCCAGTAGAAAAGATTGACCTCCGACCAGTAATCGAGGCCAGCGCGCCGCAGAGTTCGGTCGTCGGTCGAGAATCCGAGCGGCCCGACGAGATGCAAGGTCGAGCGGGTGGCGAGGCAAAGCCGGCCGATGTTGCCCGTGTTGGGCGGAATCTCCGGCTCGACCAGGACGACGTTGAACATGCTTCTGTCACGGCGCTCTACGAGCGTCGAACGCGTCGCGCTATCTCGTTCTGGCTTGGACGGTCACAGAACGCCGCTACAGCTTCGACGCGACAAACTTCTCCAGCTTCACGATGTCCGCCGCGAATTTCCGGATTCCTTCGGCCGTTTTCTCGGTCGCCATCGCGTCGTCGTTCAGAAGATAGCGGAAGGTCTTCTCATCCAGTTCGAGCCGTCGCACCTCGGCCTCTTTGGCTTTCGCGGGGTCGAGCTTCCGCTCGATCGGCTCCTGCGAATTCGACAGCTTATCGAGCAACTCCGGACTGATCGTGAGCAGATCGCACCCGGCCAGTTCGAGAATCTGCCCGACGTTGCGGAAACTCGCGCCCATCACCTCGGTGTTGTATCCAAACTTCTTGTAATAGGTGTAAATTTCCCGGACCGACTGCACGCCAGGGTCTTCCGCGCCGGCATAATCGCGCTTGTTCGCCGCTTTATACCAATCGTAGATCCGTCCGACGAAAGGCGAGATGAGTTGCACCCTGGCCTCCGCGCAACGCACCGCCTGCGGGAGCGAAAAGAGGAGTGTCAGGTTGCAATTAATCCCTTCCTTTTGCAGCTGCTCAGCGGCGTTGATCCCTTCCCAGGTCGAAGCGATTTTGATCAGGACTCTTTTGCGGTCGATGCCCCGCTTTTCGTAGAGCTCGATCAAATGGCGCGCCTTGTTGATCGATCCCTTAGTGTCGAAGGAAAGCCGCGCGTCGGTCTCGGTCGAGACACGGCCCGGCACGATCTCGAGAATATCGCAACCGAACTGGACCAGAAGATGATCGATAATGTCCTCGATCTTCGCCGCGCCGCTCAGGCCGTTGCCCTTCCGGTCGGCGACCACTTCCTCCAAGAGATGCGCGTATTGCTCCTTCTGGGTAGCGGCGAAGATCAGGCTCGGGTTGGTCGTCGCGTCCTGCGGCTTGAAGTCCTTGATCGATTCAAAGTCACCCGTGTCAGCCACGACCCTGGTGAACTTCTTGAGTTGATCGAGCTGGCTCGGTTTCGTTTCGGTTTTCGTGCCTTCGGCAACAGCGGTGCTCATATCCGAAATTACAGTCCAACCATCCGGTCCACAATGGTAAAAAGCTGCGGGTTGTCCCTGACCAGCTGAGGCGAAACGGTCGACGCAATCCTGGTGCAGTGTATCAACTGAATCGAGACCGTCGGCTGCGGGCCCGGGCGTGGACGCGCGGAAGCGCGTCCCTCCGGAGGGACATGCTTCCGCATGTCCAGGCTCTGCCATGGCGGTCTCTTACCAAATCGGTAAACTCCCGATGACAAAATTCATCCGCCGAAGGGCGAATGGGCCGATCGTCCAACACGAGACGCCGTCTTCGGGCAGAGCCGGAAGCTCACCTTCCGAGTCAGGCAAGCAGCCTGACTTCCAACGTAGGCCACGACCTTGCTGGTCGACCTTAGTCGACGACTTCGAGGCCCATCTGACGGGCGGTGCCGGCGATAATCTTGAAACCGGCCTCGTCGTTGCGCGAATTCAGATCCTTGGCCTTCGTTTTCACGATTTCCATGATCTGTTTGCGCGTCACTTTTCCGACCTTCGTTTTGTTCGGTTCCTTCGAGCCGGCGGCGATGTTAGCGGCTTTTTTCAAGAGGACCGCGGCGGGCGGGCTCTTGGTGATGAAGGTAAACGATTTGTCTTTGTAGACCGTGATCACGACCGGGAGAATGTCGCCGGCTTGCTTCTGGGTGGTGGCGTTAAATTCCTTGCAGAACGCCATGATGTTGACGCCGCGCGGTCCGAGCGCGGTGCCGACGGGCGGTGCGGGGTTCGCCTGGCCGGCCGGGATCTGCAATTTGATGTGAGCAACGATTTCTTTAGCCATAACAAAAAGGGTTCAGGGTTCAGTAAACAGGGTTCAGAACTGAACCCTGAAACCTGGGCACTTATCCGCGTTCGACCTGCCAGTATTCGAGTTCCACCGGGGTCGCGCGACCGAAAATCGTGACCGAGACGCGCAGTTTTCCGCGCTCGGGGTCGATCTCTTCCACGATCCCGCTCTGGTTTTGGAACGGGCCGTCCGCCACTTTGACGGTCTCGCCGACTTCGAAACTGACCTTCGGTTTGACCTTCTCTTCCCGCTCCCGCATTTGCGCCAGCATGTTGTCGACTTCCGACTGACGCATCGGGATCGGACGATCCTTCGTGCCGGCGAAGCCGATCACACCCGGCGTTTCGCGAATGAAATACCACGTCCGGCCGATGAGCTGATTTTCCTCATCGAGCAGGTGCATGTTGATGATCAGGTAACCGGGGAAAAATTTCCGGGTTGTCTCGCTCTTCTTC
This sequence comes from uncultured Verrucomicrobiae bacterium, assembly GCA_963738045.1. Lineage (GTDB taxonomy): Bacteria > Verrucomicrobiota > Verrucomicrobiia > Chthoniobacterales > UBA10450 > Palsa-1392. Next base: position 97,123 of record CAVTUX010000009.1, read on the forward strand.
CCCCGCTTGATCTCGGAGACGCGCTCCGTCGGCACGAGCACCTCGAAAACAACGTCGCCCATTTCTTCGGTCTTGGCGCGTTTCTCAATGTTGTCGCGCACCTTGTTCTCCTGTCCGGAGAGCACGTGCACGACGTACCATTGATCTTTGGCGGCGAGAGCGTGGGCCATGATTACAGGCGGGTGAGGAAGTGGATCACGTTGACGAGAATAAAATCGAAGAGCGCGACGTAGCCGCCGAGAAGCAGCATCGCAATGATGACGACCATGGTGGAGTCGGTCAGTTCCTTGTAGCGTTTCATTCCCCTCTCCTTCGGGTCCCAGGGCCAGGAACATTTTTGCAGCTCCAGCCGGACTTCGGAGAAGAAGGTTTTTGTTTTAGCAAGCATGGTTTGGTGAATCGTTAGGCCGAGAATCGAGATTCGAGACTGGTAAATCGGTTGCCGCTTCTAACGATGGAACAATTCACAATTCTCGAATTACGCTTTCCTTCACGGTGCCAACCACGCCAGGAGGGACTCGAACCCCCAACCGACGGTTTTGGAGACCGCTACTCTACCAATTGAGCTACTGGCGTAAATTGCCTCCGACAAACTAGTCCAGAATTTCGCTCACGCGACCCGCGCCGACGGTTTTGCCGCCTTCGCGAATGGCGAACCGGATCGTTTTCTCCATGGCGATCGGCGTGCCAAGCTCCACTTCGACGGCCACGTTGTCACCGGGCATGACCATTTCGACGCCCTCCGGAAGCTTCACGCTGCCCGTCACGTCGGTCGTGCGGAAATAAAATTGCGGACGGTAATTGGTGAAGAACGGAGTGTGACGACCGCCTTCTTCCTTGCTCAGGACATAGACTTCCGCCTTGAACTTCTTGTGCGGCTTGATCGTGCCCGGCTTGGCGATGACCTGGCCGCGCTCGATGTCTTCCTTCTTCACGCCGCGCAGCAGCACGCCCACGTTGTCGCCGGCGCGCGCTTCGTCGAGCAGCTTGCGAAACATCTCGATGTCGGTCGCGGTCGTCTTGGCGGTCGGCTTGATGCCAACGACTTCGACTTCCTCCATCTTCTTGAGGATGCCGCGCTCGACTCGACCGGTCGCGACCGTGCCGCGGCCTTCAATGTTGAAGACGTCTTCCACCGGCATGAGGAAAGGCTGATCGATCGGCCGGTCCGGCACGGGGATGTAATCGTCCACCGCTTTTACCAGCTCGAGGATCTGTGCTTCCTGTTCCGGATCGCCGTTCAGCGCCTTGAGCGCGCTGCCTTTGACGATCGGAATCTGGTCGCCCGGAAACTCGTATTGGGTGAGGAGATCGCGCACTTCCATCTCGACGAGGTCGAGCAGTTCCGGATCATCGACCATGTCGACCTTATTCAGGAAAACAACGATCGCCGGCACGCCGACCTGGCGCGCGAGCAGAATGTGTTCGCGGGTCTGCGGCATCGGACCGTCCGCAGCGCTGACGACGAGGATCGCGCCGTCCATCTGCGCAGCACCGGTGATCATGTTCTTCACATAGTCAGCGTGGCCGGGGCAATCGACGTGGGCGTAGTGCCGCTTTTCGCTCTGATATTCGACGTGAGCGGTATTGATCGTGATGCCTCGCTCCTTTTCTTCCGGCGCGTTGTCGATCGAATCGTAGCCGCGCACTTCCGCCATGCCCTTTTTGGCGAGCACGGTGGTAATCGCGGCGGTCAGGGTCGTCTTGCCGTGGTCGACGTGTCCGATCGTGCCGACATTGATGTGCGGCTTGTCGCGTTTGAATGCTTCTTTAGCCATCTGGAATTTCTCCTTGGGTTTTACTTAATCTTGGGTGCTGTCTTTTCGTTAGGTTATTTTTCGGTCGCGGGCCCGCTCTGGAGCCCACAACCGGGCTTGAACCGGTGACCTCGTCCTTACCAAGGACGTGCTCTACCAACTGAGCTATGTGGGCCGCTGATCATTCTTCTGGCTGGCCCCGCCATCGCGGGGGCCAAACCGGTTGCTCGTCGCTATTAGAAGCGAAAGTCCCAAAGCCGGTCAAAACTGCTTGAACGACCATGGGACTTTTCCTCGTTCTTCGAAAAAGCGTCGGCAAGCTAACCGCCCGCTCTGCGCTGTCAAAGAAATTTCTCGCTCGGGCGCAGCTCTGATCAATCAGACGGGCGCCTTTTGGCACGGACCACGAAAACGATAATGATCAGGAGCAGGACGACCACCCCGACGCCGATGCCAATCCAGCCGGTTGGGCTGATGAGTGGCGGAACTGGAGTCGGCTCTGGAGTCGGCGTTGGAGTCGGCGTGGCGGTGGGCGGCGGGGGAATCTGCCGCTGAGCGAAACGCAACCGACCGATCGTATCGGGTTGATTGGGTTTGATCGCCAAGGCCGATTGATAATCCGCGACCGCTTTCTCCCATTGGTCGATCAAGGAATAACAGTAGCCCCGTTTGTCGAACGCGTCCGCGTCGTTGGGATTGATTTCAATCGCCTTGGTGTAGTCGACCAACGCATCCTCATAGTTGCGCAAGCTTCGCTTGGCGAAAGCACGCCAAATGTACGCTTGTTCGTCCTGAGGATTCAGCTCGATCGCCTTGTCGTAGTCGGCGATGGCGGCCTTCCAATCGGCTTTCCCGATATTGGCGAAGCCGCGAAAGCGATAAGCATTGGGGTCGTCCGGCTTGAGCTCGATTGCCTTGCTCAGATCGGTCAGCGCGGGCTCAAATTGTTTCAGCTCAGTTTCCGCCTGGCCCCGGCCGAGATAAGAGGTGGTCTGCCCAGGCGCCAATTCGATTACTTGCGTGAAATCCGCCACCGCTTCGGCATTTTTTTTCAGGGCAAGATACATGTAGGCACGGTTTTCGAGCGCGGGAATATCTTTTGGATCGATCTCGATCGCCTTGGTGAACTCGATGACTGCCTGGTCGTACTGCTGCTGATCTGCCGCCTGCACCCCCGCCTTGAAGTGCGCCGCCCCTTCGTCCGTTTTTGCTTTTTTCTTGGCCCAGCCCGCTGGACAGAGCAGTAAAAAAATTATCGTGACAGCTGCCAGCGCTCTTCTTGAATTCTTCAAATTGTTCATGGTTTTCTCTTTCTTGAAACGTATCTGAAGAACAATTCGTTTGTCACTCAGGAAATTACGCGGCTCAATCTCGGCTTTTCCATGCCTTCGATCGAGACCAGACACCAGGTGCGATCCCCGCGCAAAGACCAGGGTTACGCCGCGGTCTTCGCCACCATCCTCATCTGGTCGACGCCTTCTCTTTTCCAGTTTTACCTCAACCGCTTTTACGACCCGTTCGCGCAAAATTTTTACCGCTACTCGATCGCGTGCCTTGCCATTCTGCCGCTCGCGCTCCATCGCTTTCGTCGGAGCGGGCTGCGCCTCGACTGGAACGTGTTCGGTCTCTGCCTCCTGCCTGCCTTGCCTAACGTCGTCCATCAGATCACCCAGGTCCTCTCGCTTCATTACATGGGGCCCGGCGTTTACGCTGTCTTCATCCGCTCCTCAGTCATCATAACCGCCCTCCTTGCGCTAATTTTTTTCCCCGAGGAAAGGTGGATCATCCGGCAATGGCAGTTCCAGATCGGGACCTTTCTCGGATTGTTAGGCGCAGTTGGCGTCTTCTGGTTTCAGCCGGGTTGGCAGACGCACCCCGTCTCGTTAGGCGGACTCGCCATCGGCTTCACCGCCAGCTTTTGCTGGGCGCTTTACGGCGTGCTCGTGAAACGGCCATCGGGCCGCTTCGGCAGCATCCGAAGCTTCGGCGTAATCAGCCTTCTTACTTCGCTCATCCTCCTCCCACTCACCTGGATTTTCGGCCGGCTCGACACGCCGCTGCACGTGAGCGCGCACGTTAACGGCATTCTCATCGTCTCCGCAGTCACCTGCATCAGCATGGCACACGTTCTCTATTACGTGGCGATCCGCGAGATCGGGGTCGCGCTCTCGCAAACCTTGCAATTGCTCAGCCCGTTGGGTGCACTCGCGCTTTCCGCCTGGATTTTTCACGAGCGGTTCTCCGTCGCACAAGGCTGGTGCGCAGCCATCCTGCTCTTCGGCGCCTTCCTCGCCACCAGGGTGAAGCCGCAGGTCGCAGCTGAGACGGCGGAGAACATTTGACCACTCGAACGTTGTTCGGGAGTACCGCGCCCGCTTCATTCGCGGGGCGAAATAGCAATCCCGTGGCGGGCCGAGCGGACGTGCTACGGCGCCCCGCCGAGGTCGTAAACTTCAATCAGGCCGACGCCAGTACCGTTGTTCTCGCCGGCAAGCAGTGCGGTGTAAAGGCCCGGCGGCAACGTCGCCGCAATGGCGGATTCGAGAATATTTGATGGCGCGAGACCCACCGCGCTAATTTCCGCCGCTTGCACCGGGTCATCCTGCCAGTCGTTATTCGCGATGAGAAGCGTTCCATTGCCGTCGAATAGTTCCAGCACGGGATTCGGCAGCGCGTTAGACAGACCAACTGCCGTGAGACTGGGGCCGATACCGCGCACTACGATTCTGTCCGAGGCGCTCGCGTCGTCCAGCATCAATCCTGCGATGACGATGTTGTCGCCCGTACCGACGGGAGCGCGTGTGCTCAGGTTGGCCAGTTTCGACGCAGATTCCTGGTTGAGATCGTAGACTTCCACCAAGGCGACACCCGAGGTATCACCCTTGCCTTGCACGATCGCGGTATACGATCCGGGATCCAGCGTCGCGACGATCGCTGACTCACGATCATCGGTCGGAGGGATGCCGGTAGCCAGAATCTCGGCCTCCTGCGTGTCTCTCCAGTTATCGTTCCTGATCTCGGCAAATGCGCCGGGACCGTGCAACTCGAGCACAGGATCAGCCAGAGCGTCGCTGATACCATCGCCTGCCAGCGAAGGTCCGATGGCCCGGATGATCACTTGCTTGGGATTACTTCCCGTAATGATGAGGCCGCCGATGCCGACGTTTTCGCCGGTCTGAACTTGCATACGGGTCGACCAGTTGATGAATTCCGACGTGGGGGTCGGACTCGGTGTCGGGGTCGGGGTTGAGGTTGGAGTTGGGGTTGGCGTCGGTGTTGGGGTTGGGGTCGGGGTCGGGGTTGGTGTTGGTGTCGGTGTTGGGGTTGGGGTCGGCGTTGGCGTTGGCGTCGGTGTCGGGGTTGGTGTTGGTGTTGGGGTTGGTGTTGGTGTCGGGGTCGGCGTCGGGGTCGGTGTTGGGGTTGGGGTCGGCGTTGGGGTTGGGGTCGGTGTTGGCGTTGGGGTTGGGGTCGGCGTCGGGGTCGGGTCGGCGTCGGTGTTGGGGTCGGTGTTGGGTGGTTGGAGTCGGTGTTGGCGTCGGCTCGCCGATCACGAAGTCGCCGAAGGCCAGAGTGGAATTCGTGCTCGCGCCGAAGCTGACCGGCGCCTGCGTGCTGGTTGACGTCCTCGTCACGTCCGTCCCGTCCGGACTCGCGGCCCAGCTCGGACTGAGGAATCTCCTGATGATGAACACACTCGTGTCTGCGCCCACGTCGATATCACCCGGCGGAAAGACGCCGGTCACCGTGTAGCCGGTCGACGGAACGGTCCATGTCGTGTCGCCTACCGGTGTTACCGACCAATAACTGTTGACATCTCTCGAGGAATCGATGCCTGACGAGGAAATGCTCGGGTGCTCGCCTGTGGTCGAGGTTGCCAGGAGGGCGGACTGGCTGCCCGCGCCACTGATCCTCCCGATCGGGGCGATGGTCATCGGTGTGTAGAAGGAGGCGGTCCCGATTTCGAAGGACGTGGGATTCGTGGTGTTCGCGACGAACTTCTTCAGGTTCCCCACGATATAACCAGCCGCGGACGCCACGACAGTTCCCAGGCTGCCATTGTTCTTGCCACTGGTGAGCAGATTCGAGCCGGTCGTCATGTTGCCGACGGTGAAGAGCAGTGTTGCCACGACGGTTGTGTCGTTCGACAACGAAACGCCACTCGCATTGTTGACGGTCACATTGCCAAATGTGCTGGCCTGCGTGCCGCCGACGGTCTGTGGAATTGAGCCGTTGAAGACTGCGGTTGAGTCTTTGTTCAAGGTCAGACCCGCACTGCGGTTATCCCAATCCCCGGCGACGTTAAAAGTTGTCGCGTTCGAAAGGAAGTTACCGGCATCAATCTGCAGATTGTAGAACTGATAACTTCCGCCAACCGATAAGTTGCCGCTTCCCGTTGCAGATTGGAACTCGACCGTGCCGCCCGAGGCATCCAGTTGGTCCGCCTGGTAGTCGGAACCAATCTTTAACAACCCGCCCGTCATCGTGGTAGTACCCGTCCCGCTGTAATCAGCATTTCCACCGGTTGCGGTCCACTGCAGCACCCCGTCGGAGATTGTTACCGTTCCGTCGTTTGTGAATAGCTTGGCTGCGGAGATCGTGTATGTGCCCCCGGCGATTCTGAATGTGCCGGTATTTGTTGTGTTGTTTGACACCGTGACAGTGCCGTCCGAGATCGTCACGCCATCGGGGACCGTGACGTTGCTGTTGTTGGTGAAGACTCTGACAGTCGAAGAGCCGGAGCTGGCGAAGCTAATCCGTCCGCCGGCATTGTTCACGAGGTTGCGATTGCCGAGGAGACTGCCGGTACCGCTGATGCTGAACGTGCCGTTGTTGGTGATGCCCGTATTATTCGCCATCGTGAGTGAACCAGAGGAAATCGTGAGACTCGCACTACTGTCGGCGATAGTGATCGTCTTGGCCGTCGATGCGCCCGTAACATTCGGGTAGAAGGCCGCTCCGCCGTTGATCGTAAGGTCGTCTGCCGTTCCAGGAGTGCCATTCGGACTCCAGTTCGCCGCAGTGTCGAAATTGGTCTCGTTACCTGCTGCGCCACCGACCCATACCCTTGTTGCCGCATTTGCCATAGGGACCGCGAACAGCGCAGCCATAGCAGCGGCGATGACCGGGACCTTTGAGCTTAAGAGTTGGACGATGGATTCTTGAGTTCATACCCGGCGGATCCTCGGCGAATTTGCTCAGCTCTTCGATCTTGCGATCCGTCAGCGATCGGTCCGCTGGGAAATCACCTGGGTGCACATAAAGGAAATACACAGGCTATTTCCCCCAGCCACTCACATGCCACGACCGATAATTTTCGCGGCCCGATATTCTCCGCCGTCAAGGGCCGCGCTCCCCGGAGCCACGAACTCGCATGGCGAAGAAGCAGCGGCAATTCGAAGCGGCGGAGCAGCGACCTCAGGTCATCGTGAGCTGGGACTCGCGGCACCACGAAAACTCCGGGGAGCGCCCAGCCTGGCCGGAACTACATCCGCGCCTTCAATTCCTGCGCGCGCTGCGCACCAACGCCAGGAAACCGGCGCGGTAACCGTGTTCATCCGCGCCTTTGCCTTCCTGCGCCCATTCGGCCACCGCGCCTAACGAGCCGTTCCCTTTGTACTCGGAGTCGCGCAGGATCATCCCGAACTCCGCCACCGCGGCGGCGAATTTCAGATCCGGGCGCCGCACTCGCGAACTGGCGCGCCACTATCGACGAACGGCCGCTCGATCAATTTGCTCGTGTCGCCCTCCGGCTCCTTGTAGCGCAACTTCACGGTCAGCAATTCCGGCGAAGCGTCCTTGCCTAACGATGTCGCGATCGACATCGGATTCGGCTGATACTTGAGCGGATCGACCGGCGGCACGCTCGCCGCCGGATTCGGCTCCGCGCCGGCCGGGATGACTTCGTAGAGCGCGGTCACGGTATGACCGGCCCCGATCTCGCCCGCGTCGATCTTATCGTTGTTGAAATCCTCCTTTCGCAGGAGCCGCTTTTCGTAACCGATCAGGCGATAGGAAGCGACCCGCGCCGGGTTGAATTCGACCTGGATTTTCACGTCCTTCGCGATCGTGACCAGGGTGCCGTTGATTTGCCTGACGAGCACCTTTTTCGCCTCCTCGACCGAGTCGAGATAGGCGTAGTTGCCGTTCCCCTTGTCGGCCAGTTTCTGCATCATCGAGTCGTTCAAATTGTCGTCCCCCACCCCGAGGACGCTGAGGAAAACGCCGCTCTTCGCCTTCTCCTGGATCAGCCTAACGAGATCGCCTTCGCTCGTCGTCCCGACATTGAAATCGCCGTCGGTCGCGAGGATGACGCGGTTGACTCCGCCTTTGATGAAATGTTCGGCCGCGGTCTGGTAGGCGAGCTCGATCCCCTGGGCGCCGTTGGTCGAGCCGCCGGCCTGCAGGTTTTCGAGCGCGCCCAGGATTTGCTCCTTGTGATCGCCGGTCGTGGAAGGCAGGGCCAGACCGGAAGCGCCCGCGTAAACCACGATCGCGACCCGGTCGTTCTCGCCCAGCTTGCCGACCAGCAGCCGCATCGCCTGTTTGACCAGCGGGCAGCCGATTCGCCGGCTCCATCGAGCCGGAAACATCGAGCAGAAAAACGAGATTGCTCGCCGGCCGCTTCTCGTTAGGCATTTCCCGGCCCTTCAATCCGATCCGGACGAGCCGATGGGTCGGCGCCCAGGGGCAGGAGGCGGCGTCGAGGTTGACCGAGAAGGGCAGCGTCATCGTTAGGCTGGGGATAATCGTAGCTCGAAATAGTTGATCATCTCCTCGATCCGCACCGCGTCCTTCGGCGGAAGCGAGCCGTTCTCGATGAAACGCCGGATGTTGGAATACGAGGCAGTATCGACATCGATCGAGAAGGTGGAGAGCGGGTTGTCGGCGCGGCAAGGAACGGGTTGTCCTCGATCCTCCCGTAACGCGCGGTGTTGAACGGCTGCTGCGCTTCGCGCCGGAAGTTGTCGAGCGCGACCGAGCCCGCAGTCGCCGGCGGAGCGGCCAGCCTTGCATGCGGGGCGACGCCCTGGCTCGAAAGCGGAGCGCCCGCGAACATCCCGAGATCTTTCTCGTCAGCGGGCTGCGCCGGTGGCTCGGCGGCCTCATTCACGACGAGATCCCTCGCAACATTTAGTTCCGAATTAGGTCCTTCTCCCTTCGGCATGTCGGCCGCCCCGGGTTCATCGATTCCCTCGACCGGAGTCTGCATGGATGGATTGGAGGCAACACTAGGTCCGACGGCGAAGCTCGACGGTCCCCAGTTCGCAAACCCACCGCGCTTCACCGTCCCGATCGCGATCGCGCCGAGACAGGCGCACAGCGCAATCGCCGCCGCGAGCGCAAGCCGCCGCGAAATGCTCCACGGCTCATCCTTTTGCACCAGCGGCAGATGTTGCGGTGCGCGATCGGATGCTCCGCGCGTTCGGCCGCGTATTCGGCGCGCAGGTTGCCGGAAAGCAGGCGCAGTTCCCTGACGAACTCCTGCGCCTCGCGCGAAGACGCGACCGCGGTTTCCATTTCCGCTTTCTCCGCGCCGCTCAATTCGTCGAGCGCGTAGGCGGTCAGTTTCGGATCATCGAGATTCATATTCATGAGGCAAGCCGTGGTTTGAAGGGAATGAAGTCGCGCGCCGCCTCAGCATGGCGGGCGCGCAGGGTTTTGAGCGCGGTGTGAATCAGCACACCGACATGGCTGACCGACAGCCTGGTGATCTCGCTGATCTCCTGGTAGCTGAGGTCGTTTTGAAATTTGAGCTGCAACACTTCCTGCTGCCGCGGCGGGAGGGTGGCGACGATGCGGAGGAGGAAACTGCTCGCCTCCTCGCGCTCGATCCGTTCGTTAGGCGCCGGTTCGTGACCGGGCTGTTTTTCGAGAATTTCCTCGTCGAGATAAGTCATCCGCTTTTCCTTTCGGCAAATATTGAGGGCGCGATTGCGGCAGACGGTGAAGAGCCATTTGGCCGGCGCGGCGATCGGTTTGGCGTCGCTCGCTCCGCTCCAGTTCGACGAAGGTTTCCTGCACGACATCGCGCGCCCGATCGCGATCGCCGAGGATGCGGGTGGCATACTGCAGGAGGGGCAGTTCAAAGCGGCGGAGCAGCGCCGTCAGGTCATTCTCATCGGCTGGGACTGGTTCGGCCACGCGCATAAATCTTCCCCAGTTCTAACCCGCCGGCGGCGCTTTTATTAAGGGGAAACTGCTTAATGCGGGAATGCTACGAATGCGGCGGCCGCCGCGGTAGGATGAACGTTTGTCGCGCCATGTCCGATTGCAGCACGGCGGGCTCGTAGATTTCCGCGAGTAATTCTTTGCGAAACAAATCCGGATTGCGCGCCGCGAAATCTTCCCAATTCGCATGGCACTCGCGCAGGCGGCGTTCCGCGATGAGAGCGAGAAAAGCGGCCGTGATGGTTTCGTGATACACCTCCGGTCGCCCCGCTTTCGCCGCAAGCCGGCGTAGACCGCGCGCCAGATGGAGCAGGGCTTCAGGGAAAGCGTGGCGCTCCAGCAGTTCATAGCTCACCCGCACATGCGCACGGTGCGGAAATCGCGCGGGATCGATCCGGTCCTCCTCAAAGTCGGTCAGGAGGCCGATCGGGTCAGTCCCCGACATGATCCTCCTCCACCAGCCGGTGGCTGTCGCTTGCGGTCAGATCGAGGCCGTAGATCGTGCGCAGCTTTTTGATGTGGCCGAGCGTTTTGGGACTGAAGGCGGACTTCCCTTCCAGGGCGTGGAGGGTGATGCCCTCGAGCAGATCGCCTAACGAAAGATCGAGATACTCGGCCAGGGCCTTGAGCACCTTCACCAACGTCTTTTCCATCCGCGCGCCAATCTGGACGCGCTCCACTCTCTTCGGGGCCGGTTGCTGTTTCATTGTGACAATGTTACCAATATCACAAGATAGCGCAAGTGCCCCGCGGATGGGAAAAACCCGCCGGCCCGGTCGCAACCTACGAGCGCTTCGTGGCCATGCCCCAGAAGAGGAGGAGCAATCCGCAAGCGGCAAAGATTGCGGTGACCACGAGAAAGCTGCGTGTCTCGGGGATGTGGAAGACGGTCTTATCGTGGCGCACCCCGTCAGCCCAGCCCAGCATGAAGGAGAGGAGCGCTCCGCAAAAAAACATGATGCTAAAGGCGAACATCGATTCGCCACGGGTCCGGCGCGGAGTGGGATCAGAAGAAGTCATGAGAAAGGTGTTTGATTGGTAAGCGGCGCCCGCCCCCGCGGTCAAATGATTTTCGTGCCGGACATGAAGCCGAAACCAATATCGCCGCTGGCAATTTGTAGCGCTTTCTGGAAAAGCTCGACTTTAGATGCCTGCACCCGGCGCGTGATTGCGAAACCAGGCCATGAAGCAGAGGAGCGGATAGATTTGCTTCCGATGATCACGCCGTTCCTGGAAGTGTTCGTCGAGGATTTGGCGGACGAAAATCGGGTCGAAAAGACCGGTCTGCGCGAGCGCTGTCGATGAGCAAAGATCCTCGACCGTTTCGCGCATGTTTTGTTTTAGCCAAAGCGCCACCGGCATCATGAAGCCGGCCTTGCGCCGGTTGATAATTTCGTCAGGCAAAAGGCCCCGCACCGCCCGCTTCAAGACATACTTGGTCGTCAGGCCGCGCAGCTTGTCCGCGGGTCGAATGCGTGAGGCGTATTCGACCACGTCCCGATCGAGGAACGGAGTGCGCACTTCCAGCGAATGCGCCATGCTCGCCCGGTCGACCTTGAGCAGGACGTTGTCCTGCAAATACAGCTTCATGGCGAGGTATTGCAGGCGCTGGAAGTCGCCCTTTAATCCGCTCCGCCGAATGTTTGCCGTGATATCTTCGAACGCGTCCTCGCGCAGCAGGAGCTCCTGAAAGCCGGCGGAGAGAAGCTGCTTTTTTTCCGAGTTCCCGTAGCACCCCATCCAGAGGAGAAAGCGCACTTCGGGCGATAACCCGAGACCTTTGACAAACTGCTGCATGAGAAACTCGGCGCTGGCATAACGATGCGAGACCGGCAGGCGCTGCACAACATGACGCAACCCATCGCGCCAGCCGGCCGGCAGAAACGACAGGTTCTGCACCAGCTTGTGTGCCTGGAACGCGGCGTAACCCGCGAAGAGTTCGTCGGCGCCGTCCCCGCCCAGCACGACCTTAACGTGCTCGGAGGCCAGCCGGCTCAGCACATAGGTAGGCATGATGGAAGCATCGGCCAGCGGCTCGTGCAGGCCCTGCATGATCTTGGGAAACAAGTCCGCCGCGTGCTGCAAAGTCAGGACCTCTTCGTGATGCTCGGTGCCAAAGATGGCCGCGACGCGACGCGCGTAGGGCGATTCGTCGTGACTCCGGTCATCGAAGCCGATGGAGAAACTGTGCAGTTGGCTGTCGGATTGTTGCGCGGCAAGCGCGGTGACAGTGCTGGAATCGATTCCGCCAGAGAGAAAGAGGCCGACCGGCACATCGCTGCGCAGCCGTTTCTTGACCGAGTCCCGCAGGATGGCGAGCAGATCCTCAGCCCACTCATCGACGTTGCGATCGCTCATTGGATTGTCCTCGAGCGGGATGTCCCAATAGCGATCGAGGCGCAGTCCGTTGCGATCGAAGAAGAGATAGGCGCCGGCCTCGACCTTGTAGATTCCCTCAAAAATCGTGTGCGGCGCCGGCACGTAACCGTAGGTGAAGTATTTGCTGACCGAGAGCGGCTGAAGCCGGCGCGTGACGCGCGGATGGGCCAGCAACGCCTTGAGTTCCGAGGCGAAAATCAACTCGCCATCCCGCACGCAATAATAGAGCGGCTTCACTCCGATGCGGTCGCGCGCCAGGAAAAGCCGCTCCTCCGCGCGGTCCCAAATTGCGAAAGCGAACATGCCGTTGCAGAGCTGCAAAGCGGCCACACCATCGAGCACGAATTGCTGGAGCAGCACTTCGGTGTCGGAATGAGTCTGGAAAACGCAGCCGCGCTTTTCGAGCCCGGCGCGCAGTTCGACGTAATTATAGATCTCGCCGTTATAGATGATGTGATAACGCCCATCCCGGCTGTGCATCGGCTGGCCACCGGTTTCGAGATCGATGATGCTGAGGCGTCGGTGACCGAGCGCAATGCCTTGCTCAAGGTAAAATCCCTCGCCGTCCGGCCCGCGCGGCGTCAGCGGAACGGTCATGCGCCGGAGTAATTCTTCGGCGGCGACCGCTGGCCCCTTGAGCTGTGTGAATCCCGCAATACCGCACATCTTTTATTTTCCGCTCCGGCAGACTTTAGCCGTGCGAGATAAAGAGCGCGATGCTAACGAGCAGGCGACGCGCAGGATAATCCGATGACGTTCGATACAACATGGGCCAAAAGTTTCCTCGAGAGCCGGCGCACGGTATGGCTGATCGGCGGCATCGCCATCTGCTTTTTTGCCCTGACGAATCTCCCCTGGAACCTGGACGATTACGATCAGGCGCTCCAGGCCTACACCTCCTTTGAGATGATCAAAGGTGGCCACTGGTTCTTTCAGCATACGCCCCATGGATTGATCGCGCAGAAGCCGCCGCTCGTCGGCTGGGTCTCGGCCGCGACATTTCTCGTCACCCGCTCCTGGAACGTGGCCTGGCGGCTTCCCTGTTTTCTTTCCGCCGTCATAATGGCGATCGTCTTATTCCGCGCCGCCCGAGCCGCCTACGGAGCGGCGCCAGCGTTGGTCGCTCTGGGCGCAATCTGCTTCAACCTGCTCAGTCTGCGTCTCGCGACGCTGGTGCGGACCGATATGCCGCTCGGACTCTTCCTTTTTCTTCCCGGCCTTCTGATCTGGCACAAGATCCGCCTCCGGCAGGCGTGGGAGCGGAGCGATCGCTGGGAAATCTTCGCGCTCTTTGCCGCCTCCATGCTGATCAAAGGGCCGATGAATTTCGCCTTCATCCTGCCGGGCATCGTGCTCTTTCAATTGCTCGTCGCCAGGCGGAGCGGCACGACCGCATGGTGCGGCTGGTGGCCGTGGCTGGCCTCGCTCGGAGTCATCCTGGTTTGGACGATTCTTGGCATCAAATTCGTCCCGGCTTTTTATCACGTAGTCTTCGAGAAGGAATTCCTCGGCCGCTTTGAAAGTACAGTCCATCGCGCGCAGCCGCTCCTCTTTTATCTGCCACACCTTTTACAGAAGTTCGCCCCATGGTCGGTGCTCATGATCGTCTTCGCCTTCTTTGGCGCCCGACGCGCCAGTGGCAGTGCGCGTCACTTCCTCCGCAACACCGCGCCCGAAACGCTCTGGCTGCTCTTCTGGAGCATCGGAGGACTCATCCTGATGTCGCTCGTCCCGTCGAAGCGGGTCGATCGCATCTACCCGGTCCTGCCGCCGCTCTGCCTGCTGCTCGCGGCGCAGGTGGCGCACCTCCTGCAGCACGATGAGACACGCGCGCGGGTCTTGAAATGGAGCGTGGCCGGATTGCTTTTTTCGATCGTCTTCAGCGGCGGCTACGCGGCGAGCAAGATCGTTTCAAATTATCGCGATCACGCTGACAACCTGGAAAACTTCAGCAACCTGGTGAACGCCGAGGTCGCCGCTCATCACTGGCGTTTCGAAGTGATTGAGGGCAAGGGCGGCGGCAGCCAGGGGATGCTCCTCTACCTGCAGAAGCTCCACTTCATTCCGGTTAGTCAGGCGATCGAGCAGTGGAACGCCGGCGCGCTTGATGCGCTCGTCGTACCCAGGAACCAAATCGATGAACTTCTGCCGCAACTGCAAGATGCGTCGGTCGCGCCTTTCCGGACGGTCAAACGCCCGTCGATTCCGCACGTCGGTTATCTGCTTGTGACGCGACGAGCGGGATGACTGCTCGAAGAGCAGCCAAGAACGCCCTTGCAGGATTTAAAATCCTTGACGGACAACCTCAGATGGATGGTTAGACGGTTGGCGTGGACTCGGCAATGGCACGCAAACAACACTCATGCCATGTCCCTGGGATGTCATCGAACCAGTAAAGCTCGTCGCCTCCATGGTAAATTCCAGTGCGCGCAACCGTGCTGATGTGATCCGCGAAATCGAGCTGCTCAGGCTGTAAAGGATGATGCAAGTGCCATTCGGTCTGAAAGCGCTCCAACTCCGGACGGGATGCGATGCGCACCAAGGCGCCTTCGGGAAACTCGATCTTGTATGGCCCGTGTGTCTTGCCCATGCGTCTCTGATCGTCTAACGAGACACAAGATCAGCGACCGCACGAATTAGAAATGATGTTCGCACGCTCCCAAGTCAAGCATAGGGACAGTCCGCGGTTCCTTGCATCTCCTAGTTAGATCAGTTGTGAACATCTATCTCCCAGTCACGCCAAGAGCTTCTAACTCAGTCTTGATCGCCGAGAGAGCTATCCCCCGTCTGGGACCAGGCAGGATGCCATGCGGCCCTTGCACGTTCCGGTAATGCTGCATCAGCGAAAACGCTGTCGGCTCATCAGCAGATGTCGCAATCGGTCCGCCGCTTTCGCCATGATGCCAGCCAACATTGAGCTCGTAGAAAGGCAGAGTACTGCCCAGGGTGTACTGAGCTGCAACAATGCCTTCGTTAGCGTGGCTCTTTAAAAAGAACTGTCCACCCAGAAAGTTCCCGTCCGGGTCTGCGTTTAAGGCTTGGATTTCAGGCGCCGGAAATCCCATGGTCAGCACCTGCATGCCATCTGCTTGAGGTGCGAAGGTAACCGCGAGTGCAGGAACATGAACATCACTGCGCGAACACGCTCCTATTTCAAGAACGGCAATATCAAGATCGGCTCTTTCAAGAGGAAAAGATATGACCGGGAAATAAAAGAGAGGGTTCGCGTTGTCGGGTACGGTCAGGGCATAGTATTTAGCGCTTGGTTCTCGGGGCTTGCCACCATTGAGTACGTGAAATGCGGTAACCAAATACTTGTCCGTGAGCACGCAAAATCCAGAACCCCAGCCGACTTCAAATTGCGCAGGGCGGACTTTGCCTTTCTTGACAGTTTCGGGCTTAGTACGACGTAGCTTCATTACTGCAACGATGGATTTTCTTAGTCTTGGGATTGCGACTTTGAGGTCAGGCATAAAATTTCGCCGCGGCTGATCTTAACGAGACGGAGATGACCTGCCGCGAGCGAGACCGCGGCCCGCAGCAGGGAAAGGAAAAAGACGAATGAAAAAGGAGGCCGTACCCCGACTCGCGGTCAGGTCGATCGATTTGTTAGGCCACGGTTGGCTCACACAGACGCTCCTCTCTGTTGGTGTTTGTGAACACGTGCTAAGAACAAGCACAGAGTTCCCGCTGCGTGGACAGCTAGGCCGGCGAATGTGGCGTCCTCCACTTTTTGTCCGGATGCGAGTCCATGTCTGTCACCCGCCGCGTTGCTGAGGCTCGACAGACCATCAATGGCTTGCACAAAGCCACTGATGATCTGATGCACGCTTTGGCTGGTTCCAGCGCTGGGATCTAGACCGAGCGATTTTCGAGTCTGCTTGTAGAGACGTGGAAGGTCACCGGAGCCATCCGGTGTCTCACCGCGCTCGTTGAGAATCGTCTTGCAGGTGCTCTCGACCATAGCCCGACCAGCGGTAATCGCCGCCGCGGGGCTAGACGGGATTCGCGAGGCGGCTGTGAACCACTGAGAGCGCACACCCGACATCGTAAGAGACGACAACTCTACGCCAAGCGGCGATCTGCCATCGGCCTGAACCAGCGCCTGAAGTAATTGAAGCCGAGCGGCTGAATTCGGCATCGGGTGCTTGGATTTTGGAGGGTGATCACAGAGATCGTATAGCGCGAAGCGCTGGTTCTCGGGTGAAAGCGTTCGAACACAATCGACAAACAAAACAGCCTTGGTGATGCCCATTTCGTAGCTGGCCGCCGTAGGAACGCCGCCCTGATACTGTCCAAAAAACTGAGGAATCTCGTCGGCCGCAAAACCGGTGCGTCCGAAGCAAAAAGCATTGGCAAACTGTTTAACTAGGTCAACCGGTACCTGCTTTCACTATGCGAGCAATGGCCTAACTAGAAGTATACGAAAAGATGTGCGCGGACGAATACATTTTCTTGTGCACGAGGGGTTTTGATTTCTGGCTGGTGTTTTTGGCGTTGGATTGGCAGAAGGGAGCATGCCGCGGCCCAAACCGCATTACCGCCTGCTGGTTATCAACCTCCAAACGCAGGAGCGACTCAAGATTGAATTGATCGATCTCCCCTTTGCTTCCAGCCGTTCCTTCCGCCTGCGCGTGATCGGGAAATGGGCCCGCAAGCTGCCCACAGGGAGCAAGACGACGGTCTTGCGGCAACTTCGTTCCTGGTGGGTGGCTCATTGAAGCCTCGCCAGGGTGGCTCCGGCGGGCATTGAAAATACCCGTTCCACGACACCCAGGTCAAGCAGCAATCCTCGAGCTGACAGCACGAGAGAGTCGGGGTCAGGAGAATATTCGAGCGCTTCTCATCAGCGGCCGGACTGTCGCGGCGGCTTCACGAAAAGAACGCACTGGCAGGACTTAAAATCCTTGACGGACTACTCAGGTGGATGGCCAGGCCTCTCGTGATCCATGCTTTCGACGGTTGCGATTGCCGCTTGGATCGCAGCTGGATTAAGAGTGAGCGAGATGTGGTCGATTCCGGGAAGCACCTTCACGGGAACATCTTTACCCGCCGCCTTGAAAACGTTTGCGAACTGATCGGCATAAAACACCTCATCATTCTGGCCGACCAGCACCCGCAGCGGTTGCCTGACCGCACGGATGTTAGCCTGGTAGTCGCGCTCGGGCCCAAAGTTCTGCGCGAGGGAAAATGAATATTGCGGCGTGAGAAAATCCCTCGCCTCCTCGGAGAGTGCGAACCTCGTTACCGGGAGATCGTTAAACGAACGTATCCCAAAGCCATTGAGCACGGAGATTGCGATGATCCGCGGAACCCCCACGCTGACCCACCCGCCGCTGCCTGGGCGCGATGTGGCTGCATCCAGGCTGATGAAGGGAGAGAGCAGAAGGTAGTTAGAGAACAGCTTCTGGCGCCCGCTGCCCGCGAATCGAAGCACAAAACCACCACCGGAAGAGAACCCGATCAGCGTAGAAGGTTGGGCCAATTTCGTCGAATGGACGAAATCTTCCATGTCGTCCTCCAACTGCCCGATATAGGCGATGAGGCCTTTAGTGCCTGATTTGCCGTGTCCGCGGATGTCCAGCGCGTAAGCTGCATAGCCAGCCGCGGCAAATCCCTTGGCCATCAGGTGCATGCTGCTGCTACTGGCAGAGGAGCCGTGCACGAGCACCACGCTGCCTTTGACCGCGTTACCTGCAGCCGGGTAGGCCCGAAAGGCGAGTTTGGCGCCATCGCGAGCCGTAAAGTAACTGACTTCCGGCAGATCGGAGAAATCCACCTTCTCGAATGGGTTATTGATGCTCGCCATCGGCGGCGGCGAACCCGGCCCACCGAAAGCGATGACAAGGCCAAAGGCCGCCACCAGCACCGCAACAATAACAACGACGGTAATAAGAAGACGCTTCATATGATGGACCTAACGCCCGAAATCAGCGGCGCGAACCCGCGTAGCGGGTGAGCGTCCGCTGGATTGAAATGTTCGGCGGCGCCGTTGACTGCATGATGATCGGTCAGCCCAGCACCGCTGGCGTTCTATGCACATATCGATCATCCGTAAACTGCTTTACCATGAAATCTGCTACGTCAGGACGGGAGATTGACGCCAAGAGCGTTCTTTCCCTGACATCCTCGCCGCTTCGATATCTCCCTGTGTACGGCCCGTTCGTCAATCGCGGAGGACGTACGATCACCCAGTCCAACGCGCTTCGCTTGATGAGCCCTTCCTTTCTCGCGTGATCTGTCACCACGTTGCGCAATAGGAGCGGCACCACGATGTACCTGTCCACGAAGCCTAGTTGCTCGCCGCTGTCACCGACTCCGAGCATCGACAAATAGACGAACCGGCGTACCCCTGCGTGATCCATGGCTCGAATAATGTTCTGGACGCCATCGATCAAGGCCGGGTCCGAACTTAAGGAATTGCCGGAGCCCAGTGCACTCGCGACGGCATCCCGACTTCGGACGGCACGCTCCACCAACGCATACTCCGTCACGTCGCCAACCATCAGAGTAAGGTTGGCATGCTTGATCTCAAACTTGTCGGGGTCACGAACGAATGCGCTAACCGAGTGCCCGCGGTCAAGGGCTTGCTTGACTACCTCACGCCCGGTCGCACCCGACGCACCGAATACAAGCACATTCACAGATTTGACTCCATCGTTGGTTGCGCAGCCGAACTAGAAGTACACGAAAGGATGTGCGCGGACGAATACATTTTCTTGGGCACGATCGTTTTCGATTTCTGGCTGGTGTTGTTGGCGTTGGCTTGGCAGAAGGGAGCATGCCGCGCCCCAAACCGCATTACCGCCTGCTCGTTCTTAATCTCCAAACTCAGGAGCGACTCAAGATTGAATTGATCGATCTCCCCTTTGCTTCCAGCCGTTCCTTCCGCCTGCGCGTGAACGGAAAATAGGCCCGCAAGCTGCCCACAGGGAGCAAGACGACGGTCTTGCGGCAACTTCGTTCCTGGTGGGTGGCTCATCGGAGGCTCGTCAAGCTGGCTCCGGCGGGCATTGAAAATGCCCGTTCCACGATACCCAGGTCAAGCAGCAATCCTCGAACTGACAGCACGAGAGAGGTCGGGGTCAGGAGAATTTTCGAGCGCTTCTCCTCAGCGGCCGGACCGTCGCGACGGGTTCACGAAAAGAACGCACTGGCAGGACTTAAAATCCTTGACGGACTATCTCAGATGGATGGTTAGGTGTCATGTTTCAGGACGTTGTCCGCACCGTAAGGGTAAGGCAGGATGGTGGTGGATCAATACTCAACCCAACGCTTTTGCCCACGGACAACATGCACGCTAATGCCACTCTGACTCCTCTCACCCGAGCCCAATGGCTCTCCAACACTCGCAACTCGGCTTCTCTTTGCGCACCACCGCCCTCGCTTACGGTGTCTGCGAGAAGACGGTTCGGCGCTGGCTCGCTCGCGCCCAGCAGGCCGGGTTCCCGCAGCGCTTGCACGATCACTCCAGGCCTCTTTCCCAGCCTCGGAGATCAGCGCCCAGCTCGAAGCCCAAATCCTCGCCCTGCGCCGCCAACGCCGTTCCTATGCCCAGATCCTGATGGTTCTGCCGGTCTCCAAGGCCACCCTCTCCCGCGTCCTGCGCCGCCATCACCTCAACCGCCTCTCGGCCCTGGAACCTCCCAAACCTCCCGCCCGGCGTTACGAACGCGACCACCCCGGCGAGCTCCTCCACCTCGATATCAAGAAGCTCGGCCGCTTCACTCGCCCAGGAGTCCGCGCCACCGGTGACCGCACTCAGCGCAACCCCGGCGCCGGCGTCGAAGCCTGCACGTCGCCATTGATGATCACTCCCGCCTCGCCTTCGCTTGTTTGCTCCCGGACGAAAAGACTCAGAGCGTTCTCCACGCCCTCCACCAGGCCCTCTCCTTTTACTCCGCTCATGGCATCATCATCCAACAGTGCTCACAGATCGCGGCTCCACCTATCGCTCCAAACCCTTCGCTGCTTCCTGCCGACAACTCGGCCTCCAACATCTCTTCACCAAACCCTACCGACCTCAGACCAATGGCAAAGCCGAACGTTTCATCCAGACCATCACTCGCGAGTGGGCCTATGCCCGTTCCTATGACTCCAGTCATCACCGGGCTACCTTCCTCCCCCACTACCTTCATGACTATAACTTCCACCGCCCTCACTCTGCCTTGAAATCCTTACCTCCTAGCTCTAGACTCCCGAAAACTGCGGACAACGTGTTGAGGTACAACAGTTAGGTGTCGTGTTTCAAGACGTTGTCCGTTAGGCCCTCTCGTGATCCATGCTTTCGACGGTTGCGATTGCCGCTTGGATCGCAGCTGGATCAAGAGTGAGCGAGATGTGGTCGATTCCGGGAAGCACCTTCACGGGAACATCTTTACCCGCCGTCTTGAAAACGTTTGCGAACTGATCGGCATAAAACACCTCATCATTCTGGCCGACCAGCACCCGCAGCGGTTGCCTGACCGCACGGATGTTAGCCTGGTAGTCGCGCTCGGGCCCAAAGTTCTGCGCGAGGGAAAATGAATATTGCGGCGTGAGAAAATCCCTCGCCTCCTCGGAGAGTGCGAACCTCGTTACCGGGAGATCGTTAAACGAACGTATCCCAAAGCCATTGAGCACGGAGATTGCGATGATCCGCGGAACCCCCACGCTGACCCACCCGCCGCTGCCTGGGCGCGATGTGGCTGCATCCAGGCTGATGAAGGGAGAGAGCAGAAGGTAGTTAGAGAACAGCTTCTGGCGCCCGCTGCCCGCGAATCGAAGCACAAAACCACCACCGGAAGAGAACCCGATCAGCGTAGAAGGTTGGGCCAATTTCGTCGAATGGACGAAATCCTCCATGTCGTCCTCCAACTGCCCGATATAGGCGATGCGGCCTTTAGTGCCTGATTTGCCGTGTCCGCGGATGTCCAGCGCGTAAGCTGCATAGCCAGCCGCGGCAAATCCCTTGGCCATCGGGTGCATGCTGCTGCTACTGGCAGAGGAGCCGTGCACGAGCACGACGCTGCCTTTGACCGCGCCACCTGCAGCCGGGTAGGCCCGAAAGGCGAGTTTGGCGCCATCGCGAGCCGTAAAGTAACTGACTTCCGGCAAATCGGAGAAATCCACCTTCTCGAATGGGTTATTGATGCTCGCCATCGGCGGCGGCGAACCCGGTCCACCGAAAGCGATGACAAGGCCAAAGGCCGCCACCAGCACCGCAACAATAACAACGACGGTAATAAGAAGACGCTTCATATGATGGGCCTAGCTAGACGGAGGTCAGCCGCGGCGAGCGGGAGCGCGCACGGCTGCGGGTTGAATGGTTCTAGTCATGTGAAACTGGGTATTACGACGGCTCGCAGTCGGCTGCAATTGGTTAGGCTGTGAGTTGTGAACGCGCGGTCGGCGCGAGCTTTAATGTCTGCGGATGACCTTTGAGACGACGCATCAATTCTTCCGACATCTCGTTGCCCCAACGCGGAGATCGGGCCAGCTCGGCAAGGTAGCGTTCATACGCTGCCGCTCCCGGAAAACGCGAGAACCAGACATAAACATTCTCGCCCTCTCTTACCGGCAGCGCCGGGAAGTTATTCGGGCTGCTCTCAGTCACCAAACGGGCCACGATCGAAGCGCCGGCACTGACCAGCAGCGGTCGAAGGGTTTCATCGAAGAAGTCCGTAAATTCCTTGTCCACCGGAGCGTCGAAATCGTAGATCGTGGCGACCAACAACCCATTCGCAGTTCGGTTGACTCCGGGAGGGAGACGGTCGCTCGCCGCGAACGGAAAGCCCGCATTGGCATCTACCGGGCGAAGGAGCAGCACATCTCGTTTCAACGCTTCACGTCTCAAGCGAGCGCATCCAGACGGCTGAGCAAATCCTTCTTGCTCGTCATACCTGTGATCTGATCGCGCACCTGTCCGTCCTTGAAGAAGAGCAGGGTTGGGATCGCGCGAATATTGTAACGCGCGGACAAACTCTGGTTATGGTCCACGTTCACCTTCCCGATCTTGACGGATCCGGCTTTTTCCCGGGCGATCTCGTCCAGGAGCGGCGCAATCATTTTGCAGGGGCCGCACCATTCGGCCCAGAAATCGACCAGCACAGCCTGCTGGCTCTTCATAACTTCGTTGTCAAAATTTGCCTCGTCGATCGTTAGGGTTGCGGAATTTTCCATGATTTTCCTAAGAGAAATAAGTCCAGAGTTGAGTAAACAGGAGCAACGCGGAAACGCCGAGGAGAGCCCAGCAAAACCGCATCGGAACCGCCTCTATTAACCCCGGCTTCGGCAGATTGGCAACTGAGGTCGGAGGTGCGGGGCGAATGACGCCGGCCGCCGGCGCGCTCGGGGTCCGGATGGGAGGCAGCTTCACTGTCGCTTTCATCGGGGAATCCCCCGACGGAGCAGCGCGAACCGCCTCCTTCTCTGGACCAACCTGCGGACCGTGGCTGACCGGCACGGTGCCTGGCAACGCCGAAGCCGCTTTCAGCGGAGGTGCTACCGACTTCGGAACTGGCGCCGGAGGCGGGACGGGCGGCTTCAATCCGGCCGAAGGCGCAAGCGGGATGCTGGATGGAATTGCAGGCGGCCTAATGGGCGCAGGTGGACGCTTTGCAGCCGCGTCTTCGGTCCGCGGGGAAGGCGTAATTTGGACACTTTCTTCTCTTGGCTCGTTCAGATCGGCCATATCAACAACCTCATCATGTTCTGCGAGGACCTAAGGCAGCAACGTGTCTCTCAAGCCAACTCCGCGATGTCAATCATCAATCCAGTCAGGCCAGCAAATCGTAGCCACGCGCGCCACGGATCTTTCGCCTGACGAATTCGCCAACCGGAGCAGGTTCGGCCAGGAGAACGCGGGTATCGACTTCCGGAGCATCCGCTTCGGTCCGCGCAATGAGCGGTTGATCGACCAGCAACTTCAATTCGCGACCGACCCTCTCCGCGGCGATTTCGCGCGCGATCTTTTGTTGCAACGTCATCGCCCGGCGATAGCGCGCGTTCTTTTGCGGAGCGGAAATCTGACCCGGCATCTTCGCGGCGCGCGAACCTTCCTCCTGCGAGTACTTGAAAATCCCAAGTCGCTCAAAGCGCACCCGCCCGATGAACTCGAGCAACGATTCGAACTCCGTTTCCGTCTCGCCGGGAAACCCGACGATGAAGGTCGTGCGCAGGGCGATTCCCGGAATGCCGGCCCGCAGCCTAACGATGAGGTCCTCGATGTGGGCGCGGCTCGTTTCACGGCGCATCCGGCCGAGCATCGCCTCGTCGATGTGTTGCAGTGGCATGTCGATGTAGCGCGCGACCTTGCCGCACTGCGTGATCGTTTCGATCAACTCATCGCTCCAATGCGCCGGATGTGTGTAAAGGAGGCGGACCCAGAAATCGCCCTCGATTGCCTCGATCTCGCGCAGGAGAGCCGTCAGCGTCGGACCGCGCGACGAATCAACCGGCTGGCGCGGCCCGGCTTTCGCCCCCCATAAATCCATTCCGTAGTAGGTCGTGTCCTGGCTGATGAGATTGATTTCCTTCACGCCTTCGGCCACGAGCTGCTGCATCTCGGCAAGGACGGAAGCGGGCGGGCGGCTGCGATGCCGCCCACGCATTTGCGGGATGACGCAGAAGCTGCAGGGATGATTGCAGCCCTCGGCGATTTTCAGGTAAACGCTGTGCGTCGGGGTGAGACGAAAGCGCGGCGTGTCCCAGTCCGGAATATAAGCCGGGCGCGGCGTGACGAAGCTTTCACCGCGCCGGCCGAGATCACCGTTCCCGGCCACGACCCGCTCAATGATCGCGCCCAGCTCGGCCACCTGGTCGAGGCCGATGAAAGCGTCCACCTCGGGCAGCGACGCGCGCAGCTCGGCCGCGAAACGCTGCGACATGCAGCCGCTCACGATCAGCTTTTGGTTGGGCCGGCTCGTTAGGCCACGCTCCTGATGCGCTTCCAGGATCGCCTCGATCGATTCTTCCTTGGCCGAATCGATAAAGGCGCAGGTGTTCACCACCAGCACGTCCGCCTCCCCGGCATGGGATGTGATTTGCATCCCCCGCTCGCGCACGCTTCCGAGCATGATCTCGGCGTCGACCAGATTCTTCGCGCAACCGAGGCTGATCATTCCGACCTTCGTTAGGCCGACAGCCGCCCGGGGCGCGTTATTCAAAGGTGATGTCGACATCGTTCGTGGCGAGCCCCGTCCCGTTCTTGGTAATCTGCACCGCGCTGCGATCCAGCACCCGCATCGTCACGTGCCGACCGTGAATGGTGAGCGGCGCATGCGACGGATCGAGCCAGCCGTCAAAAAACGGCTGCAGAGCGCCATCGACCTCCACCCGCACATAGGTCAGACGCACCGGCACGACTTCGACTTGGTTTGTCTCCGTTGCCGCCTCGTTAGGCGGCGGCACAAGATCTTGCGGATGGACCGGTTGGGCGCGCCGCACCTCCGGTTCAGTGGGAGAAGGCGAAGACGGTGCGATCGCGCCCGGGGCGGGCGGGACGGTGACGAGAGCTCCACTTGCCGGCGTACCCTCGACCGGCAGGGCACGCGGCGCGACAATTTCTTCCGGAGGCGAAGCGATCGGAACGGGAGTTGGCGCGACGGTGGGTACGGGGGAGGGCGTGGCGGTCGCCGAGGCGACAGCAACCGGGGCGGTCGCATGCGACGGCGTGATGCGCTGAACATTGAGGATCAATTTGACCAGATAGAGACCAAGCACGAGCACGCCGACGGCAACGATGAGCGGGAAGAGCGCGGGGCGTTTAATTGGCTGCCGTCGTACCAGCGGGAGTGGCGGACTGCCCGGCGACTCCTGCAGGTACGAATAACCGTCCACGCTCACGTCGCCCGACGTTTCGAAGGCGTCGAGATACGGCGTTACATCCACATTTAGGTATTTGCCGTAGATGAGGAGGAATCCCTTGGCGTAGGCGAGGCTGGAGAAACTCGAGAAATCCTCCACCTCGATTTCCTGAAGACGCGCGGGGCGAATCTTGGTCACCCGCGAGGCCTCCTCGAGGGAAATCTTCTTCGCGAGACGGGCCTGTTGTAATTTCTTGCCGAGCGGTTCCATCGGGATGGCGGGATCAGACGGCGGCGTCGAGATCGACGAGAATCTCACGCGGCTTGGCGCCTTCGCCGGGGGCCAATATGCCGCGCTGCTCCAGAATATCAACGATCCGGGCGGCACGGGTGTAACCGAGGCGGAGGCGACGTTGCAGGAGCGACGTCGAGGCGCGCTTCTCCTGGCGGATGATCTCGAGGCATTTCTCGACCAGTTCTTCATCCTCCTCGGTCACGTCGTCGTTACGCGCGGCGGCCGATTCCAGACGCTCGTGCATCGCGAGATCGAAGGCAGGCGAACCTTGCGCGGAAACGAAATCAACCAGGCGCCCGATCTCGTCGTCGGTCACGAGCGCGCCCTGGGCGCGGATAAGGCGTGAAGTGCTCGGCGGCAGATAAAGCATATCGCCCTGCCCTAACAATCGATCGGCACCGTTCTCGTCGAGAATGACGCGGCTGTCGATCTTGCTCGCGACCTGGAAAGCGATCCGGCTCGGGACATTGGCCTTGATCACGCCAGTGATGACGTCGGCCCGCGGCGTTTGGGTGGCGACGATGAGGTGAATGCCGGCTGCGCGAGCCATTTGCGTGATGCGTGCGATCGCGCTCTCGACATCGGCCGGTGCCGTTTGCATCAAATCCGCCAGCTCGTCGATGATAACGACGATGTAGGGCATGCGTTCGGGGATGATGATCTCGTCTTCGCGCGGGACTTTGATTGCATCGCCGGGGGAAAGCGCGCTGTCGCTTCCTTCTTCCTCAGGCACCGACGGCGCGCTGCCCTCCAGGTCGAGCTCCTTTTGTGTTTTTTTCTTTGGACGGGCGTTGAAACCCGTGACGTTGCGCACGCCGGCCTTGGCGAAAATCTTGTAGCGTTTCTCCATTTCGTCGATCACCCAGCGCAAGGCGAGGAGCACTTTCTTGGGGTCGGTCACGACCGGAACGACGAGATGCGGGAGGCGGTTATAGACCTGCATCTCGACCACCTTGGGATCGATCATGACGAAGTTGAGTTCGTCGGGTTTGAATCGGAAAAGCATGCTCGCGATGAGCGAGTTGATGCAGACGCTCTTCCCGCTCCCGGTGGTGCCCGCAACGAGCAAGTGCGGCATCTGCGCGAGGTCGGCGATGATCGTTTTGCCGTAGACATCCTTGCCGAGCGCGATCGGCAACTTTGCCGTGCTCGCGTTCCAGTCCTCCGATTGCAACAGCTCGCGCAGAGTAACTTTTACCTTGCGACTGTTCGCCAGCTCGATGCCGACCGTGTCCTTGCCCGGAATCGGGGCGAGAATGTTAATCCGCTCGGCACGCGTGGCGCGGGCAAGGTCGCGCTCCAGACTAACGATCTTGTCCACCCGCACGCCTTTCGCGGGGTAAACTTCGTAGCGCGTAATCGTAGGACCCTTGGTGATGTCGCCGGGCGCGACCGCGATGCCGAATTGCGCCAGCGTCTCGATCAGCGTCTGCTGAATATCCTCCAGCTCGGCAGGGTCCGCCGCGACGCGGCCTTCGCTATCGTGTTCCTCGAGCAGATCAATGCCTGGCAATTCGTAATTTTCGCCGTCCCATTCTTTCGCCGTCGTTAGGGCGGGCGCCGGCGCGGACTTTATCCCGCCACGTTTTAGCTCCGCGAGCGAAGGTTTCTTGCGTGGCGGGGCGAGCTCCGTCGGCAGCGCAGTGGTATCGACGACTTTCGGTTCCGGGCGATTGGCAAATTCCTCCGGGGTCGCGAAAGGCGCCGCTGGCTCGGACACGGACGCGCCTTTTTTGCGCAGCTTTTTTTCGAGCGCGCGCTGTTGTTTCGCGATCTGCTGCTGGCTGATCTCGAGCTGCTCTTTCAGATCCGCCTTGCGCATTTTGCGATGCAAAAGCCAGAGACGGAGCGCGACAAATCCACGGCGGAGTGCGCGAACGCTTTGCCTGACGAGATGAATCGGGCGCAGCCCGGTCATCAAAATGAGACTCGTCAGGTAAATGCCAGCCAGGACAATGACCGAGCCCCGCCCCATCGCATAACGAAAGATGTGCCGGCCAAAGAAGTAACCGACCCACCCGCCCGGCCCCTCAATTTTGAAGGCCCTGCGCCAATCGTGCAGGAACCATGGCTGCAAATGGAGCAGGCACGCGCCTGAAGCGATGAAAAGAATCATCCAGCCAACACGGCGACTCACTTTCAGCTCGCCATGAAAGAGCTTGGCCCCGCCGAACCCGAGCAGCGTCGCGGCGAGAAGGTAGGAAGCCGCGCCGATCAGGAAATAGCAGATGCCGGCAAGAATCGCGCCTAACGGACCGAGAAAGTTTTGCGCCGGATGATTCGGGGACGAAGTGGAGTTAAGGAGCGGGAACCAGGTGGGAATGTCCTTCGGGACGTAGGAGATCAGGGCAAGAAAGAGCAACGTCCCAGTCCCGAGGAGGATGAGAGCGTAAACTTCATTCCATGCATTGTGCTGAGAGCGTCTGGCCACCGCGCCTCATAGTAGTCGCGCGCCTTACGCTTTCAATTGCTCTCTTTTGCGTCGCGCCGCGAGTGATGCCTGACAGATCGGGGAAAAACGCTCGACAAAAGCAATCTTAATCGTCATCCTGATTACCGACCTTTCCAAGAAAACATGCAGCCTGCCTTTTCAAAACTCGTTCTCGTTATTTCTGCAACCATCACCGTACTGCTGGCCGCGACGGCTGCCCCCTCGTCGGTCCAGGCCCAGGCGCTGCCGCCACTGGATGCCGTGAGGGTGGCAGGCGGATTCAATGCCCCCCTTTTCGTCACCGCGCCTCCTCGCGATACCAACCGTCTCTTCGTCGTCGAGCAAGGCGGCCTGATTCGGATCATCGATCTGACCACTGGGACGGTGAAACCGACGCCATTTCTCGATCTCTCGGATGTCGTCGCGTTGTCCGGCGAGGAAGGGCTGCTCGGCCTCGCGTTCGATCCGAAATATGCCAGCAACGGTCGCTTCTACGTCTATTACGTCACTCCCGGGGGTTCGTTTAATCAGGGAGTGAGTCACGTCGCGCTCTTCCGCGTTTCGTCCGATCCGGACATTGCCGACCGGGCAAGCGAACGCACCCTGCTCACCTTCGATCAGCCGCAAACCAATCATAACGGCGGCTGGATCGGTTTCAGTCCGCGCGTCGGCGACAAAGGCAATCTTTATATCGCGACCGGGGATGGCGGGAATGCAAACGATCAGGGAACGGGTCACATCGAGCCGGGCGGCAACTCGCAAAACACCACGACGTTGCTTGGTAAGATGCTGCGAATTCACCCGAATAACCATCCGGCCGGGAGCTACTCGATTCCGGCCGACAACCCATTTGTGGGTTCGCCGACTGATCGGCAGGAGATCTGGGAATTCGGTCTGCGCAATCCGTTCCGGAACAGCTTCGATCGTCTCCTCGGCACGTTTTTCATCGGTGATGTGGGGCAGGATTCGCGCGAAGAAATCGACGCGCAGCCCGCCTCCAACCCGGGCGGCGGCGAGAACTACGGCTGGCGAGTGCGCGAAGGCTCGATCCAAAACCCCGCATTCCCGCACGATCCTCCTCCGCCCGGCGCGGTCGACCCGGCCTACGATTATCCGCATTCGGTCGGCCAGACGGTGATCGGCGGCTACGTCTATCGGGGCAGAACGATCAAGCCACTGCGCGGCACCTACGTCTTCGCGGATTACCTCGGGCCGGAGAGCGGCAACTTCACCGGGCGAATTTTCACCCTCGATTTCGACGGCACGGTTGCCTCCAATTTCCAGGACATCACGGCGGATCTCTTTCCCACCCAGATCGGGAATTTCTCGCTGCTCAACCCGGCGTCGTTAGGCGAAGACGCCAGCGGCGAGCTTTACATCGTCGACATCAGCGGCGGGAACATTTTCCAGATCACCCGCGGTCGTCGTTAGGCAGCGCACACGGTGCGCGTCCCATCTCCGGTTGCTCGACGGTGAAGGCCAACGCCATCGCGACAAAAAGCATGGCGGCCGCCAGATACCATGGCGCGCCCGGCATGACCCAACCGCGTTGCGCATTGATGAACCAGGCGAAGGTAAAGGAGAACAGGCCCGGCCCGATGAGCATCGCAATTGCTCGCATGCTGCTGATCGCCCCCTGTAATTCGCCCTGTTCCGACGCGCTCACGCGATGGGTCATCATACCCTGTGCCGCCGGCCCGGAGAGCGACCACATGCTCATGACGACAACCCCGATCATGAAGAGAAAACCGGTCGTGGCCCAGCCCATCAGCACCATCCCGATAGCCCCGAGCATTTGGCCGACATAAAGCGTGCGGCGTTCTCCCAGTCGGGCCACGAACGGCCGCACCATCCCACCGGAAATGAGGACCGTGCAGACGCCGACGAAGGCAAGCGAAAGGCCGACAGTTTTCTCCTGCCACGCATAACGATAAATCGCGTAGAGGACATAGATCTGCACCACTTCGTGCGCGGTGTAACCGATGAATTGGATGGCAGAGAGGCGAAACAATTCCGGATGCGAGTGCAGGAGGACGAGCGAGCCGACGGGATTCGCGCGACGAAAAGAAAAAGCCCTCCGCTTCTCGACCGCGAGTGATTCCGGCAGGACAAGAAAACCGTAAGCTGCGTTGAGCAAGCTCAGGCCGCCCGCGACCCAAAAAGGCAGCCGCGGATCAGTCGCGCCCAGCCAGCCGCCGAGCGCCGGCCCGACAATGAATCCCAGACCAAACGCCGCCCCGATCAAGCCGAAGGCGCCGGCGCGTTTTTCCGGAACGACCACGTCCGAGATGTAGGCCATCGCCGTGGAAATGCTAGCCGCCGTGACCCCGGAGATGACCCGCCCGAGAAAAAGCCAACCGATTGTCGGCGCCAACGCCATGACAAAGTAATCAAGACCGAGTCCGAGATTGGAAAGCAGGATCACCGGTCGTCGCCCGACGCGGTCGGAGACCACGCCCAGCACCGGCATGAAGAAAAACTGCATGAGCGCGAAGACGGTGCCGAAAATTCCAAGCCAGGCCGCCGCGCGCGAGGCGCTGCCGCCGAGAAAATTCAGGATCAAGGTCGGGAGCACCGGGATGATGATCCCGAGCGCGATCATATCGAGGGAAACGGTGATGAGGATGAAAACCAGCGCCGCCTTTCGCGTCTTCATGAACGCGGTGAACTTCCATAGAGTCCCGGTTTATGCCAAATACGAAACAAGGGCCTGCCTCCGGCAGCGAAGGCAAGGCGAAGCGGCCTCCAGGTTTCGATCGGGCGGTAGCCGTGCCTAACGAAAGGCATTCTTGCTTCGTTGCACCTTGCGCGCCTGCTTGGGATTGCGATTCTTGGCAGCGTGCAAATCGTCCGCGCTCAATCCGACGACGCGCCGACCCTGAGTTCGATCGCCTGGGCGGCCAAGGCCCACTGGGGTTATCCGGCACATTGGATGGAACAATGGCGTGACCAGCTCACGATCACGCCGGAGTTCGTCGCGGCGAATGAAACCTTTGCCGCAATCATCGCCGGCCAAATGATCGCGTTTTACGCCCTGCTCGAAACGACCGAGACGCCGCGCCTGGACCACCTCTGGGTTCTGCCGGAACGAATCGGTCAGGGAATCGGCCGGAGACTGTTCACCCACGGAGCCGAGCGGGCGGCGGCGCGCGGAGCCCGCAGCCTGACGATCGAAGCAGACCCTCACGCTGAACCATTCTATCGTCACCTGGGCGCAGTTCAGATCGGCACCATCGCGAGCGAGATTGACGGCCGTCGCCGCGAATTGCCGCTTCTTGTTTTCGATCTCGCCCGGGCGGCAGATTCACCTGCCTAACGAAAAACGGCGGCTCCTGGAAGGTCGCCGCCGCTCGTTTGTTCCCGAGCAATGTCTATTGGTCGCCCGGGTCGCCTTGATCGCCCTGGCCACCTTGTCCGCGCCGACCTCCACGCCCCTGGCGTCCGCCGCGACGACCATTCGACGAGGCGTCGAGCTGCTTCTGTTGCTCAGGCGTGAGGAGCGGGCGAATCTGCGCGAGCGCGTTGTCCATCACCGCCCTGGTCTTTTGCATCGCCTCCCGGCGAATGCTTTCAATCTGCGGCGTGGCCTGGTCGATGATCGGCTGGACCTTGGCTTTTTGATCCGGCGTGAGATTCAAGTTTCCGGTCATTTGCTCGAGTGAGTTGTGCCGATGGCCGCGACCGCCGCCACGATAACTCTGCGGGCTGGCCTCCGGCGTTTGGGCAAAGGCTGTGCCGAGCGAAAGAGCACCAATGGCTGTAAGTGTGATGAGTTTGAGTTTCATATGTTGCAGATGATGACCGATGGCCCAAAAGGTTGGTTACAAAACAATTTGAAGAGATCGGAAAGAAGACAGGCAGGAAAGTTGTAACCGAAACGGGCGCAGGACGGTCATCCCCGTTAGTGTGGTGACGGTTTGGACGAAATGGCGGAAAATCTTGATGTCGGCGCCCTCGTGGCGGCGGCTCGGCAGCAAGATGAGGCGGCGGCCCGCGAATTGGTTCGCCAGCTCTATCCGCTCGTCCTCAAACTGGTGCGCTCACATCGACCGCGGCGCAGCGCCGAGGAGGATCTTTGCCAGATGATTTTCATCAAGGTATTTCAAAAGCTCGGGCAATTCTCCGGCAAGGTACCGCTCGAACACTGGGTCTCGCGCATCGCGGTCAATACCTGCCTCAACCAGATTCAAGCCGAGAAAGTGCGGCCGGAATTTCGCCATGCCGATCTGAGCGAAGAAGAAGTCGCGGTCGTGAATAATCTCGCCGCTACCGCCGACGAGCTGGGGCCGGACCAAACCTTCGCCGCGCGCGACCTCGTGGAACGGCTCCTTACGGCTTTGAAACCGGCGGAGCGACTGGTCATCGATCTCCTCTACTTGCAACAACGTTCCGTCGCCGAAATCCAGGCTCTGACCGGCTGGGGCACGTCGCTCGTCAAAGTTCGCGCCTTTCGTGCCCGCCAGAAATTGAAGGCGCAGCTCGCGCAATTCAGCGCAGAAGGAGAACGATGAAAGATTCCGACCTGCAACTCGACCGCTTGCTGCGCGCCGTCGCTGCCGGCGGAGGTGCCTCACTTGACGAGATGCCCTTTGGGTTCGACACCCGGGTCTTGGCCGGCTGGCGGTCGGACCCGAGAAGGGACCTGGTCGATCTCGGCCGCCTCTTCCGCCGTGTGATTCTCATTTCGTTAGGCGTGATCGCGCTCGCCAGTGCCGGCTTCTATCACGAGCTTTCGCTCTCCGATTCGTTTGGCGATGAGTACGCCATCGCCGATTCCGCGATCAGCAGCGCCGTCGAGCCATGAACGCCTCCTTAAGAGGAAAGTTGGTCGCAGGCTTCATTCTCGCCTTCCTCGCCGGAGGCGCTACCGGAGCTTTCTTCACCTTCCATCAGGTCCGGAATTGGCGCGCTGATTGGGCGCGCCACTCGCATTCCGTGGCCGAGCGGATGCGCGACCGGATCAAGTCGCAACTCGATCTCACACCTGACCAGGTAATCAAAATCGAACCGATCCTCGACCACACTCTCAACGAGCTGCAGCGGATTCGCGTCGAAACCGGCGCTCGCGTGCGGCAGGTCATGGGCGAAACCAAACAGGCGATGAAACCGATCCTGACCGAGGCGCAACGGGCAAAGTTGGAGAAAATTGAAGCAGGTGCCCGGGCCAAAAGAGGGCCGCGCAATCCCGCGCGCCGACGGCCTCAGCGGGGCACGGAGCCGGACGAGAACAATCCGCAGGATTAGCTGTGTCTACCGGTGAAATTTCGGAATTGCAACCCGCCAAATAACGGTGTTGACGACGCGCGTCCGCATCACCAGACTGCTACTATGAAATATCTTCCGCACTTCCTTCTAGGGACTGCTGCTCTGTCCCTTTTTTGTTTCGCCGTGCCCAGCCGCGTGGGCGCATCCGACACCGTCCAACTCGGGCCACACAGCGTACAAAAGTTTGCCATCGTTCGCCGCGTCGGCCTTCGCACGATTGATCCGAAAGCGATCACGACCATGGCGTTGGTCCTGACGGTTGAGCAAAAGATGAACGGGAAGGAGCAGGAAGTCGTGGCCAAGGCATCCGCCCATCGGGACGGACCGCACGGTCCAATGGAATCCGCTCAAGGAGTGCAGGTGCGCATTATTGAGCCAGGCCCGCCGGTCGCCAGTCCGCCGCGCACGACCAGCGAAGTTGGTGAAGTGAACGTCCATAAGACATTCCCCGCGCCCGGTGGAAAATACAAAACTGTAACTGCGGAAGCGACGATGCAGAACCCTGACTTCATCGACGCGCACGTCGTCCTGACGATTCCCGGCGGCAAGTAGTTCGCTTCGGCTTTCGGGAGGCGGCAGCTTGCGTGGTTCGGATCCCGACAAAGGCAGCGACCTCGCAGTTTGCCGCCGGCAGGCGGCGGCGGGAGCGCAACCGGAGCGAACGTATCGCGGATGAAGCTGGCTTCGGTGGCGGCCTTCGCCACGATGGTCATGGCGCTTTTCGCACTCTGGCAGTCGAATTCGCTCTTTGGTCGCTCGCCCTGGACGATTGGGCTCCAGGTTGGCGCGATCGCGCTCATGATCTGGGCGCGCGCCATCTTCGGTTTGCGCAGCTTTCACGCTGCGGCAAACCCAACCCAGGGAGATCTCGTTACGACCGGCCCCTACCGCTTTCTCCGCCACCCGATCTACGCGTCGATATGCCTCTTCGTTTGGGCTGGAGTTCTGGTCCATTTGTCAGTTCTTTCCATCTCGTTAGGCGCGCTCGCCACCGCCGGAGCGGTCGGGCGGATGATTTGCGAAGAGCATCTTCTCCTCCGGCGCTACCCGGACTACCGCGAATATATGCGCAGGACCAAGCGGCTCTTGCCCGGCTTATGGTAAAGTCTTCCGGGTGAACGCTCGCTCTCTCGTTTTTCTCGCCGCCATGTCGATCTCACCTCTTGCCACTGCCGCCAAACAAGAGGCATCCGCCACCACCCTCCTGCGTCCCGCCGCTGTTTTCGACGGAAAAGACCTGCACCGCGGCTGGGCCGTGCTCGTAGGCGGAGACAGGATCGAAGCCGCCGGTCCAGCCGCCGAGATCAATGCGCCTCGCGACGCGCGCACAATTGATCTGCCTAACGACACCCTGATTCCCGGCTTGATCGAAGGACATTCCCACCTCTTCCTGCACCCCTACAACGAGACACCATGGAACGACCAGGTGAATAACGAGTCGCTTTCTTTCCGCACCGCCGAGGCCACCGCGCATGCCCGTACCACTCTCCTTGCCGGCTTCACCACCGTGCGGGACCTTGGCACGGAAGGCGCCGGCTACGGCGATGTCGGACTAAAGAAGGCGATCGAACTGGGCATCGTACCCGGGCCGCGGATGATCATTGTTACCCGGGCGATCGTCGCGACCGGCAGCTACGGGCCGAAGTTGTCGACCGACCTCGATCTCCCGCAAGGCGGGCAGGAAGCCAGTGGAGTCGACGAGATCGTCAGGGCAGCCCGCGAACAAATCGGCAAGGGGGCCGATTGGGTAAAGCTCTATGCGGATTATCGCTGGGGCGCGGGCGAACCAGCACGGCCAACTTTTTCGGAGGAAGAAATGTCCGCCGCGGTGAAGGCCGCGCATGATGCCGGTCGACCCGTCGCCGCGCATGCTACAACTGCGGAGGGAATGCGACGCGCCATTCTCGCCGGCGTCGACACCGTCGAGCACGGCGACGAAGGCACAGCGGAAGTCTTCAAGCTAATGAAGGAACACCACGTCGCCTTTTGCCCAACGGTCGCGGCAGGCGACGCCATCATGCAATATCGCGGATGGAAAAAAGGAGTCGACCCGGAGCCCGAACGCATTCGCGAGAAACGCGCGAGCATGAAGGCCGCGCGCGCCGCCGGTGTCACCTTTGCCATGGGCGGCGACGTCGGGGTCTTCGCCCACGGCGACAATGCCCGGGAGATGGAACTACTCGTCCACGAATACGGCTTCACCCCGCTCGAAGTATTGCGTCAGGCCACGAGCGGCAACGCGGCAATTTTTCGACTGAAGGATCGCGGCACCATCCGCCATGGGCAGCTGGCCGACCTCGTCGCCCTCGCCGGCGATCCGACCAAGGATGTTGATGTCGTTAGGCAAGTGCGGTTCGTCATGAAAGGCGGCGTCGTCTATCTCCAGCCGTAGCAGCCTTCGGATGCTTCTGACTCCCCGATCGAGCAGCGCCCGACTCGCACGAAAACTTTATTCAGCGCGCGGGCCGAGGCTTCGCGTCGGGATGGGGCGGCCGTTTCATGAGATCGCTCTCGACATGCTGGCGAAATTCCTCGCCAAAAAGATAGCTTCGTTCTTTCCAAAACGTCCTCCCACCCGGCGCGCAAATCAGGTTCACGATGAGCAGTTCCCAACCCATCCAAAGCGGACTGGCGAGCAGGCCTTCGCGCCATTTGAGAAACGCATTCTGGGAATAGGAGAGAAACGCCATGAAGGTCGCGATGAAACGGGCCTTCTCCTGCTCGGAGAGCGAGGAATAGTCGTGCAATCCGTTTGCCACGATCTGCGAGAGATCGCCGTCCGCGGCCAGCAGGTGGTACCACTTCGCGAAATGTTCGTGCACAGACTGGGCCGTGGCAGAGCGGACGGCGTTGGTGTTTTGCCGAATCTGATACGCGACGTAGAACAACGAAATCACGACGGCAATCGCCCCGATGATTTGTCCAAGATTCGCCAGGTCGCCAAGACTCATGTTTCCATTTTCCCCACCGACTTCGATTGTGCGGTCACTTCGTCGTAGAGCGGTTTCCCTTCGCCGGTCGCGACAAAGTTCTCGTAGAACGCCCGGAAACGACGTGAAACGAGGTGGCGCTTTAATCTCCAGGCAGCAGCCGCGCCCGGTAACTGATGGATGTCGCGAAGTATCTTCACATTCGCATCCCACATCTGCCGGTCCATCACCCCCATCTCTTTTTGCAGATGAAGCTGCTCCCACACCCGCAGGACGTAAAGGTAGAGGTTAATGAATCGCACCCGCTCCTCGGGCGAAAGCTTTTCCAGGTCGTCGCCGCCCTTCAACCAGATGCCGGCGAGGTCAGGACTATCGAACAATGCCCTGCTGATACTTTGAATCCTCTCCGCGTGATGACGGATCGCGCTGTCCCGCATCATCTGGTTGGACTGTCGGACCTGGAGCCCGACAAAAATCAGCGACCCGATCACCCCAACCGCGGCGACGATCTGACTAACGACGGCGATTTGATCGAGAGTCATAGATGTCTGCCTAACGATAAACTCAAATGTCAGCCGCATGCTCCCCTGGCCTGATGTCTTGGAGAGTCATTCAATAGCAGGAAATCACCGAGGCGGGACGAATACGACCGAACGTCGACCGTGCATGGATTCACGGGACACGCTATACGAGGGCGCTCATATTTTGTCCAGAGCCTCCTTCGGATGTCGGAATACGATCATCGGCTGAGACCTACACCTTGAGGATGTTGTAGCCTTTGGCCTGGGGCCAAAGATGAACATCAAGGCGGCGAGGTCGCCTCGTTTTCGTTGCCATCCGGAGCGAGGAGATGGCCAAAGAGCCGGCCGGCAACGAGAAAGATGATGCCGGCGGCTCCGCATAAGCCGGCGTGCAAAAGCCAGAAGTGGGCTGCCGACATCTTCTCGAGAAGACCGCCGATCCAGCCGACGAGGTTGTTCGCGGCAAAGAGGTGCAAATAATAAATGCCGATGATCGTGGCGGAGAGGGCGGCCGGCGCAACGCGCGCGTAAAGCGCAAGCGAAACCGGGAAAACATTGGCAAAACCAATGCTGTTCAGGACGTGAAATGCGATGAGCCAGCCGATAAACACTTTTGTCCCGGAATGGGCGGCAATCGCCGCACCAATCGCGAGCGAGAGGAACCCGGTCACGGCCACCAAACTCCCGATTCCCATCTTGGTGATTTCGGCCGGCTCAGGAAACCTTTTCGACCAGATTCGCCAGAACACGACCGCGCCGGCAAGGAAAGTAACCGAGACGACCGAGTCGAGCGTAATGAGCCAGGTCGTCGGCATTTTGTGTCCATAGAAAACGAGGTTGGCGTGGTCCTGCGCCCAGACCAGATATGCGTTGAAGATTTGTTGATTGCCGATGACTCCGATCGTGAGGACCGGCAAGAGCGCGATGAGCGCGACGATTTCCATTTTTTCCTGATGAGTAAGGGAAATTTTCGCGGCCCGCTCACTCTTTCTCACAATTGGCGCGTCGGGAGGAAGCCATCTCCGGCCAGAGAGATAGATCGTCAGACCGATGAGCATGCCGACGCCGGCCGCGCCGAAACCGTAGTGCCAGCCATACACTTCACCGAGCGTACCGGCGACGAGTGGTGCAGCGATCACGCCGCCATTGATAAACAGATAATAAATCTGAAAAGCGTCGGCGCGCCGGTTATCGCCCGTGGCATAGAGCGCACCGATCTGGCTGGCGAGATTTCCCTTAAAACAACCAACGCCGACGAGGAGGCAAAGCAGCGCGAGGAGGAAAGTCACGTCGAAAGCCATCAGGAAGTGGCCGGCCGCCATCAGCAAAGCGCCGAGAGTCACAGTGCGAGTGCGTCCGAGCACACGGTCGGCGATTATTCCACCGCCGATCGGTGTGAGATAGACGAGACCCGTGTAAAGGCCGAAAATGGCCGAAGCAAGCGCCTCCACCGAGAGCGGTCCACGATAAACGCTCTCCAACAGATGGCGAAACGGGCCAAACCCGGCGATGCGTTCGATATGTCCCGGGTGCAACAGTCGGTTGACCATGTAGAGGACAAGAAGCGTCTGCATTCCGTAGTAGGAAAAGCGTTCCCAGGCCTCGGTGAAGGCGAGGTAACCAAGGCCACGCGGGTGTCCAAAAAACTTCCGGTCCTCAGGATTCTCCATCGGCGCAGAGTGTCGGGCCGCGAGTCTCTTGGCAAGCGTTGGGATTTAGGTTCGACACCTTGCGCGCGCTCGCCGAACCGCTCTGTCCACTTGCGCAGACTTCAAAGCTAAAGCAATAAATCGCGCCAGGATGCTCGATGCGCGATGTCGTGACCTTGCTGCACCTAACGAACTAAAGTTTGTATTGCCGATCGAGGCCAGACTTTCAAAGTTGAACCCGCAGACTAGTTTCTTGCTGACACAAGATGAAAACCGGTCTCCTTCTCAATATCGCCGACTACGCGCGTGCGGCGCAGACCAGGCTCAAGCGGGACGCTTTTGACTACTACGAAGGCGGAGCGCTGGACGAGGTGACCCTGCGGGAGAACACGGAGGGTTGGATGCGGTTGAAACTCTACTACCGCATCCTGGCCGGAATTGACCCGCGCGACCTGAGCACGACTGTGCTCGGTCAGTCCGTTTCGATGCCGATCCTAATCGCGCCGACTGCCTTTCATAAACTGGCCTGCGAAGCGGGAGAGATCGCGACCGCGAGAGCGGCCAAAGCGGCCGGGACTTTGTTCATCCTCAGTTCGCTCTCGAATACCGCGATGGAATCAGTCTTTGCGCAGGCGGGTAGTCCGCGCTGGTTCCAGCTCTACGTTTACAAGGATCGGGACATCACGCGCGAGCTGGTGCAACGGGCCGAGGCTGCGGGGGCGGAGGCGATTGTGCTGACGGTGGACGCGCCCGGCTTGGGCACGCGCGAACGCGATGCGCGCAACAGCTTTCGCCTGCCGGACGGGCTCGGGGTGGAAAACCTGGCGCCGTTACGCAAAGGCGATTTTCCTGAGGTGCAAGGCTCCGCTCTGGCTGCCTACGTGAAGGCAAATTTCAAATCCGATCTCGGGTTCGATGATCTGGATTGGTTATGCCGGTCGACGCGCCTTCCGGTAGTGGTGAAGGGCGTATGCCGTGGCGATGACGCGCGCCGGGCAGTGGAGAATGGCGCGAAGGCGGTGGTGGTATCCAATCACGGCGGACGTCAGCTCGACACCGCGCCCCCGACCTGCGAGGTGCTACCATATGTGGTCGAGGCCGTAGGCGATCTTTGTGAGATCTATGTCGATGGCGGGATTCGGCGCGGCGCCGACGTGCTCAAGGCACTTGCGCTCGGGGCCCGCGCGGTGCTGCTGGGCCGGCCGGTCTTGTGGGGATTATGTGTCGGCGGGGAAGCAGGTGCGTTGCAGATCCTGGAAATTCTGAGGCGCGAACTCGATGAAGCGATGCTGCTATGCGGCTGTGCGAAACTGAGTGATATCGGAGGTTGGCTGCTGCGACCGTCCGACAGCTAGGCGACGAAAAAGCAGAGACCGAGAGTTTTCGCGGCCGGATGCGCGCGCTACTGCGGTTTAGGGAAGCTCAAGGTCGACCAAGGCTTTCCTTCAAAGGATCCTTTACCCTGATCAGGCGCAGGTTCGCGACAAGCCATGTTGTCGCGGTAGAGGGCGAGCCTGGCCTCCATCTTTGTCCGCGCGCTTGGATCGTTCCTTTCCAAGATCAGCGCTCGCTTTTCGAAATGAATCGCCTGGGCAAAATCTCCGCTCTCAGCCTGGGCGGCCGCCAGCGCCTCCAAACAATGGAGATTTTGCCAGTTCGTCGCTTCACAGGCCTTGGTCGCCACCTCGACCGCCTCCGGCCCATTGCGCAGGGTGGCGTCGGGACAAGTCGCCAGAAGCCAGGCGAGGTGATACGCCGCGCTGTGAGCGGTCCACCCAACCGTCACCGCCTGACGCAGATCCTCCAACGCCCGCGCGTAATCGCCCACCCTGACGAACAAACGAGATCGGCTTTCGTAGGCCTTCGCCGATTGAGTATAACGGATCCAGTCATCGTAATCGCCGAGCGCCGCCTTGTTATCACCGCTGGCACTTTCCGCCAGAGCCCGCGCTTCGAGAGCAAATTCGTCGCGCGGGTCGAGCACGAGAAGCGCCGTCAAATCGGCAATTTCCCCGGTTGTCTGATGGGCGGCGTGATCAGCTGCGGCCCGCAACCGCAGCGCCCGGGCATCTCTCGGGTCGAGTTCGAGGGCCGCACTGAAGTCCGAGAGCGCCTCCACCAAGTGGCCTTGCTCTTGATCAAACAATCCTTTCTCAACATAGATCCACCCGAAAGTCGATCCGAGCCGCAGGGCCGACTCAAAGCTCGCCTCCGCCGCCTCGTTCTTGCCTTCCCGCGCATAAGCCAGGGCACGATCCGCGTAGAGTGTGGGATCATCAGGGCGAGCGCGAATCGATTCGTTGTAATCGGCCAGCGCCTTGTCCCATTCATTTCTCTCGTAAAAGAGGCGGCCACGTCGTTCGAGCACACCGCCCAGATTCGAGTCGAGCCGCAGGGCGTTAGAATAATCGTCCATGGCTGCGCGCCAGTTTCTCATCTCATCATGGATGACTCCCCGCCAGGCGTAGGCGACGGCCTGTCGCGGGTCGAGGCGAATCGCACGCGTATAATCGGCCAGTGCTTCGTCGCGGCGGCCGAGCATCTGTAAGCTGTAAGCCCGCGACTGATAAACCCCCGCGCGCATTAGTCGTGGGAGGTAACTTTGCAAGGCGGCATTAAAGCAGGTGAGCGCCTGCTGGTTATCGCCTCTCCCGGCGGCCGCGGCACCTTCCGAGTAAAGCACCCTCGCCTGATTCAGACCAAACAGGAACCAGACGCCCATGGAGGCGAGCAAGACCAAGCCCAGGAACAAGGCCATCGCACCTCCAATGATCCATTTTCTCAAACGATGCGGTCGATATCCTTGTGGATTCGGAAAGCTGGCGTTGCTGTCCGGAACCTGGGAAAACATTTTGCCAAATTTAGCGCGCCGCTTTACCGAAAGCGAGCGCCATTACGCACCGCGCAGGATAGCCACTCCTTGAAGTGCGGATGTGCGAAGGCGCAACCTTCCGGATCAGATCGCCGGAGCGAACTTGTCCTTATTCCTTGGGCCGAAGCGCGTCCTGCACCGGGGCGGACAACTTATCCGCGTTGTGCAGAAGGAGAGTGACCTGCCATATCTCGGCATCGGTCAGCTTGCCACCAAAGGAAGGCATCGCGCTGAACCGGACGCCATTTTTTACGACCCAGTGAGTCTCTCCGACCGGATCGTCGGTCACGCCCTTGGCTGGCGGAAGGAGCGGCGGAATGTGCGGGTAAACTCTCTTCGACAACCCGGAGGCGCCTTGCCCGAGGCGGCCGTGACAACCGCCGCAGTTTTGTTGATAAACCTGCGCGCCCAAGAGCAGGTTGGTTTCGTCGGACGGAAGCGGCGACTGATCCTGCGCGCTTTTGCCGATCGACGCGGATATCGCCTTGTTCGCCAGATAGCGCTCCATCGGCAACGGCCCGCCCTCGGTCGACATCTGAATGCCGCCGCGCGTGACAAAAAAATAACCCGCCAGAAGGGCAAGGCAGATTCCAATAATGATGCCAACCAGGAATTTGATCATAGGTAAATGCGACGACGCAGCGAAACGCCGAGTCCGCTCACGCGCACATCATGGCACATAAATCGTCCTCTGGCGAAACTAACGAGGCACCCCACTTCAAGGCATGAGTTTCGGAGGGAATCGCGCCGTCGCTTCCGTCTCCGGGGGAATCACGACCTTCGCTGCCGCGACGCGTATCCCGCGGCAGAGGGGGAGCGCGCCGCCTTGCAGGTAATCAGGCATTGTGGAGGCCGCAGAGTTGGTTCACGACGTACTTGTGGAACGGGAAGCTCTCGCCCTCGACCTGTCGCGCGGGTTACTAATCAAGGACAAGCGTCGAAAGCCGTTGCGACTCCGTCCAACAGGAAAGCGAATGAGCGTGTAACCGCGCCAGATTTTTCGCCAGCACGAGGACGGCGGCGATGCCGAAGGACCACCCAAACGCGCGCTTGAACACGTGGAGAGAGAGGCCTTAGTTGGCGATCGAAATCTTCCGGATAGGTCTATTCGCTCACTTCTTCGAGCTGCTGATCGATCACCGCGCCAGTAAACCGATCAATCGCAATATGGAGCCAGTAGCGTTTTTCACCTTCGACGACGATGTCTCCCAACGCGGCCGCGTTAGGGGGATACCGGCCCGACTGGGCAATGACGTCGATCAAAAGTCCCCAGGTTCTTGTCTGCG
The DNA here is from genome assembly GCA_963738045.1 of uncultured Verrucomicrobiae bacterium. Taxonomy (GTDB): domain Bacteria; phylum Verrucomicrobiota; class Verrucomicrobiia; order Chthoniobacterales; family UBA10450; genus Palsa-1392. The sequence goes on from CAVTUX010000009.1 coordinate 139,462, forward strand.
TAACCTCCGACAAAGCGCGGGCCACAGATTCCTTCGCCTCGTTGCTCGAGGGATCGATGGTACTGCCTGCCGCCGCCGTCAATCTAGCAAGGTCGGCACGGCTCAACGCTGGAGTTGTCAAAGTGCCCAGACTCGGATTGCCAATAATCCCAACGGTCATGGGGCCAGGAGTCGGACTCGCTGCCGCATTGTTCGCCGGTGCCAGAGTGATCAAGGTCGTACCTGCCGCCTCACTTGTGATTGCCCCCTTTAGGATCGCGGCGATCACCGCGGGGTTTCTTGTGTTGAGACTAACAACTCCGGCGCGGATCGTTGCCGTGTTATAGCCAAAAAGGTCCAGGATAGGAGCGTCCGCGCTGGCCGAGGTTTGAAAATCTATGGTTATGGGCGCCGGGCTGGCTTCCGGACGTAGCGCGTATCCGATCTCTCCCGCGTTACGAAACGGGCGATTCAGCATTACGTATCCCGGAACAAATGGGCGCGGGGTTGGAGACATGCCCGCCGGTGCCGGAAAGGGAGATGGCTGGGGAGACGGTGAGGGGCGCGCCGGGTCGACGTTTTCCATACCGACAACCCAACCTCCGCCATACTCGATTATTGTTGATGTGCTCCCTGTCGTCGTGTCCGCAGACGAATCATCGTCGTACTGGTCAATTATTGTTGCCCCAAGCGACAGCGTTGTCGCCATGTGAGTCGAATCATCACCGTTTATCGAATAAACAGCGTAATTGAGAAGTTGGAAGAACTCCGGATCGGTCGTGAAAGCTGGTATGCTGCTCCGTGGCATTGTTCCCGAGCTACCGACATACTGCCAGTGGCCAGGCACTGCCGGAACGGGTGGCGTGACTGTTCCGGCAACGCCGTCCACCCAGACGAGACCGAAATACTTTTGGATGTCCGCCCTATTGCCGGCCGGCGGATTATCTTTCAGGAGAGCCAGATGGCCAAGAGCGAATCTTTGCTCAAGTGATACCGTGCTGCCTGTTGGTTTCCACGTTGGCGCATCGATTTCACGGGAAAAAGTCCCTAGAAACTGTAACATATTGAAACTCGCGGACACGTCCGCAACCAGCTGGATGAGTTCTCTTCGGCTAACAAGCGCCTGGTCAGTCCTGTTCAAAAAGATATCCGGAGCGACAGTCCTGAAGTCGCGACCCGTATCCAAGAAATAGTTCAAAAATTTCGTCGGATCGGTTGGCGGCAAGAGGTTGGGGAAGGTGCCAGAGGATTGGAGCGTAGCGTAATTCCTCCAAGCCACCAGCTTGCTAATGGTCGTGGCGCTCGGCGTTGAGCCGGAGGGCGTAATTTTCATGCCGGTTAAATCGGCAAGCGCAATAACGCCCTTGCGACCGATGTCGGTTACGGTTGGGGTCGGCGATGGAAGTCCTACAACATTCATGTCCAAAAGACCACCTTCGTCGTATACAGCATATGCAAAGCGGCCAATTGCGTAGGTCGTATTTGCCGGGCTCGAATCAGCTAGCGACGCATCCCATTCCGTAAACGACTGAGGACCATTACGTGTGACGAGGACCCAATCCGGCGCCCAGTAATTTGGCGCGCTAAATCCCCCGGTTATTGGATCCGGGCCGCTATTTCCGGTATTCGCCTTCGGCACCATGTAGTGAGCGTTCCAGCGGGCAAGACTGACCGAGCGTCCGTTCGCGGAGGCATCGGCCGTTGAATTCACAGCGGACGCATGACTGCTTACCGCAGGCGCTGGAATACTGTCTGAGCGAACACTGCGCCGGATCAAGTTTGGGATGTCAGGGAGAACACCGACTGCGGGCATCGGACTTCTTTGTGGCAAAATGTTGGAATTATCGATGGGCGTGCCAGCCGCAATCTCTTGTTTTAGATCGGCAACAACAAGATCGAGTGCACTCCTCGCCAACTCGTCGGCTTTGACGTCGTTAAAGCCTCCATGAGCTAGCTGCCGATTTGTGATTGTTCGAGAAAGATATGCGACCACGATTCCGCCAAGAATAATGACGAAGGCCAGGACAATGATCAGGGCTGCGCCTTGTCTATTCGAAGAGAAGAGTCGGTTCATTTCGGAGAACGTCAAACAGAAGTAGCGTTGATAAACGCGAACACCGTTGATCGCGACGCGAGGCATGTCGGCGATTCCGTTGAGAGTGGATTGCCAGCTCACAGTCATATCATAGCCGGGTTTCGTCGTATCAAAGTCTTTCAGCCGGGCAATTAATACAGCCATTTGTGAATCTGAAAGCAGGACGCGACTTTTCGGGTCAATCGCTGCTACCGTGACAGAGATAGCCGCAACACCCTGCATGCCGGCAACTCCGGGTGAATCGGAAATTGCGCCAGTTTTCAAAAGGTAGAAGTACTCAAAACGGAATATTTGTGGCGCGATGAGCTCGTAATCCGCATCGGTTAAACTTTGATCGGTCGCTGCCGGCCAATTATTGAGAATCGTCTGCAGCCCGAAAAGAACAGGTGTGTCTGTGGTCGAAACACCGTTCCAGACGAGCCCTTTGCCCAAGCGTTCCATTCGGTTTTGCGAGGCCGAGGAGCTGTTGGAATTGATCCGATAGGCAACAAGTGAAAGAGGGCTTTGGGAGCCTGTTGATGGATAATAGCCTGGCGTATTGCAAAAAAAGGCAATTCTGTCATTGCCGACCTGAGGGTTCAGGTTCGATTTCACGTAGTAATCAACGTCCGATCTTTTGATCATCTGAGAAAAATCAATGGTCATGCGGTTGAAGACGGGCCGTACTTGACTGTCCGCATCCATTTTCTTGTAATCCCGCGTGGTGACGTTCGTGGCGCTCGTAACCAGCCCACTGACGATTAGCACGAGAAGAGTGAGCACAGCGATGGAGACAAGCAGCTCCGTCAGGGTAAAAGCGCTGCAAGATCGTCGCATCGCGTTAGTTTCGGTCCAAGGCGACAAATGTTTCCGCCGCACCTGTGCTCGTTTCTGTCGGGTCGGCCGCTGCGGGCCAGGTCAAGCGTAGGTTAACAAGGGTCGCAGTGCGTCCGCCTCCGTTCGGCAAGAAGGTCGAGACGAGGCGATAACGAGAACCACTGTCTAGCAACGTCGAAGACTGTCCGGTCGAATCGAAGTACAATGTTGTGCTAACCGGTGTCACGACCGGATTAGGAGGAATGGCGATGGTAAATTGCACTGAGGTCGCGGTGGTCGCCGGCGTGGCTCGAAGATCGCTGGCTACCGCAGTGAGAATGTCACTTGAGGCTGCTTGCTCGGTCGCGGTGTGATTTATCTGCAAGCCGGTAGAGAGCAACCCAAATATGGCGAGAAGCGCGACAGCGGCGACGCCGAGTGCGAGTGTCACTTCAACAAGCGAAAAGGCGGTGGATTTAGGAGAGCCAGGTATCATCGCTTATAGATTTTTACGTTCCCTCCAAAGCCGGTAATCTGAAGCGCAACGACATTCCCGGCGTATGTTGCGGTGGAGGTGCCAGCTCCACTCGTCGGAGCCGGGACCGCGTTTCCGTGCGTCTGCACGAGACCGACTTCAACAAATCGACGCATGCTATAGGTATTTCCGCTTACTCGTGCTTCGCCAAGCGGGCTGAACTGAAGCAGCTTTTTGAAAGTGTATTGCGCTGTCGGCGTCGGATTACCGACTGGATACTGAAAATTGAACGGTGTTGTATAGGGCGCCGTATTTGGTGTCGGGGAATTTAGCTCGCCAAATCGTGAGTAGTTGTAGCCCGCAGTGGGGTCGAATTGCAGGGCAGGCCTGCTTTCGAACCTCTCACCGGTCCCTGTTCCAACAGCAAAGAGCGGAAGATGAATGTTATCGACCTTTACCAACTTGCCAATCTGACTCAGTTTCGTCGGATCGATTGGCCCGCTCGTGTTAGAACCGTAAACATTCGTGCCATCGACCGAGGCTACAATGGACAAGACGAGCCTGCCGTTTCCCGGTGTCGCGGGGGTCGTAGAAGACGCTGAGGCGTCTTCCTCGTAAAATCCGATCCACACGTAGGTGTGAGTGGCCATGGCAGTCGTACGCCCCAGTTCCAAGACGCCTTTGACCGTATAGGCTGCGCTGGTCACGTCCCCGGCCTGTTTCAAGCTCGTAAACGCGGGCACGAGAAGACGCGCGAGGACGACGGCGGTCGCTATCACCGCCAGCAGCTCGACCAGTGTGAAGGCGCAACGCGAGCGTGGGTTGGGTGTCGGGGAAGGCACGGTGGGTGGAAGCGAGAACTGGTCAGCGCTTATAAGGAAAGACCTGAAGATTGAAAAGCTGAAAAAACGCCGCAGCATCGCGTGACTTTCCGGCCGATACCCGCGATCGTTTGATCCATGATGCCACACCCCGCATGACCAGTCAGCCAACGCCTGCAGCGGCTGTTTTTGGCCGGCAGCGAAATTGAGCCGCTGACGATCGTTGCGAGCGTGGCGATCAGGACCGCTGCGATCTGCGTTGCTTTCATACGGGGCCACTACGCTCGGCCGACATTGACGCCCATAATGGCTCCAAGTCCGGATCTTCCAGCGCCATCAGTCTGAACTTGGGGTCGATCTCTGTCGCTCGCTGCAGGTGCGCTTTTGCTCGGTCGAGGCAGCCCATCTGAGCTTCGTAACAGGCAAGGTTGAAGTGAATCATCCCGTCGGTTGGATGCAGGCCCGTCGCCCGCGTGAGGATCGCGTGGGCGGCCTGAATTGATTCCATGCGCGTGGTGGCGTAGGCCCAGTTGACGAAATGTCCCGGCTCCTCCGGATTCCATTCGCTGAGTTTTTTGGCCGCGGTTGCCATCAGGTCCCATTTTCCCAGACTCCGATAAAGGGGAATGCGAGCCGCCAGAAGCTCCGGCAACAGCCGGGAGCGCGGGTCGATCTTTTCCAGTTCCGCCTGGGCATCGTCGAACATGCCCTCTTCGACATAGGCACAAGCAGCACGCAGGTGCAGTTCATCGGGGTCGTCGAGGGGCATGGAAACCAAAGGATATGAAGGCTTGCCCTGAGATGGCGAGATTTATTTTGAGTTGACCGCTCTTTCGCGCGCCCCGGGAAATTTTGGCTTGTGTCGACAACGCGCCTGGTGGCATAGGCAAGCCGAGTTTTTTGACGGCTTTTTGTGGTTGCACGTATTTGGCCAGTTGACGAATAGACTTCGATTTGTTGCGTTTTCGTGCATGACCATTCGCAACCGCCCAAACCGCGTAGTTTGACGATTTTCCCTCGTGAAACGGCTTTTCAGAGAGGACTGGGCAGGAGTGGATTCGAACCACTGAAGGCGTAAGCCAGCGGATTTACAGTCCGCCCCGTTTGGCCACTTCGGTACCTACCCGCGCCGCGAGCGTTTGATATAGGCTCGCTCGCTCGTGGTCGCAACTGTTTTGCAGATGGCGTAGCATGCCGTCGCCACTATGAATATGCCGCCCGCTCTTCCGGCTCTTTCCGAGGTTGATCGCGAACAATTCTGGCCATCGCTGCCGTTCCTGGAATGGCAGGCCACGGCCGAGACGCTCCACATGTGGACCCAGATCATAGGAAAGATTCGCCTCGCTCTCACCCCGTGGATCAATCATTCCTGGCACGTCACTCTCTATCTGACTTCGCGCGGTCTGACGACTTCACCCATCCCGCATGGCTTCCACACTTTCGAGATTCGGTTCGATTTCATCAGTCACGAATTGCGCATTTTGAAGAGTGACGGCACGCTCCGGCGTTCTCCCGCTCCAGGCGCAGTCGGTCGCAACTTTTTATCAGGCGGTAATGACGCGCTGAGCGAGCTGGAGTTGCCGGTGAAGATCGACCTCACGCCTAATGAGATCGCGGACCCGATCCCGTTCAATCAGGACGAGACCCATCGCGCCTACGATCCGGTGGCGGCCAACCGTTTCTGGCGCGTCCTACTGCAATCGGATCGGGTTCTGAAAAAAGTTCCGCTCCCGCTTCTGCGGCAAATGCAGTCCGGTGCATTTTTTCTGGGGCAGTTTCGATCTCGCGGTGACGCGCTTCTCCGGGCGTCCGGCGCCGCCGCATCCCGGCGGCATTCCGCATCTGCCCGATACAGTGACGCGCGAAGCCTACGCCCAGGAGGTGAGCAGCGTCGGGTTCTGGCCGGGCAGCGCCGCCAGCCCCACTCCGCTCTATTATTCCTACGCTTATCCGGAGCCGCCGGGATTTGCGGAGGCGAAGGTGGAACCGGCGGAAGCGAGCTATTACGCGCCGCTGCACGAATTCGTTCTGCCCTACGACGCCGTGCGCACGGCGACTTCGCCGGACGCCGCCCTTCTCGCGTTTGCACAAAGTGTCTACGACGCGGCCTCGCTTCTCGGGAAATGGGACCGCGCCGCGCTCGAAGAAGTGAAGCTCAAGCCGCCGGCCAAGTTGCCCTAGGTCCCTGCCAGCCAGCGGTGAGCGAGGACGAGTTCCGTGTTCGTCAGGCCGTGACCGGCGTCGAAGAAACGCACTGTTACGTCCGCGCCTGCGCCGCTCAGCAGGTCGGCCAGACGCTGGGTTTCGGCCGGGGCAATGATCATGTCCTGCTTCCCGCCGCCGATCCAGACGCGCACCCCGGAGAGGTCCGGTAGCTTCTCCGGCACGAACGGCACCATCGCGCGGAGGAGAACGGCAGTTCGCAAAATGCCCGGGCGTTGCAGCAGGACACTGGCCGCAATGTTCGCGCCGTTCGAGTAGCCGACCGCGACCAGCTTGTTGAGATCGAACTCATGGTATCGCGCCGCCTCTTCGATGAAATTGGCCAGGTCATCGGTACGTCGCTTCAAATCCTCGAGATCGAACACTCCTTCGGCGAGGCGGCGAAAGAATCGCGCGTGGCCGTTCTCCGAAACCTGACCGCGCGGACTGAGGAGCGCAGCCGACGGGTCCAGTTCGTGGCCTAGCGGCAACAGGTCGTGCTCGTTTCCGCCGGTACCGTGCAGGATCAGCAGCGTGCGATCCGAAGAGCCAGGGACGAATTGATGGATGAAATTCAGGTCAGTAGTCATGAGTTAAAGAACTCTTCGACGGCGTCGACCACGGCGCGCTGCATCGCGGCCGTGAGTTCCGGATAGATCGGCAAAGCAAGCGTCTCGCGCGCGGCCCGTTCAGTCTCAGGCAAATCTCCCGCGCGATAGCCGAGCGCGGAAAAGCATTTCTGCTCATGCAAACCGAGCGGATAATAAATCGCATTCCCGATGCCGCGCGCGCCAAGATGCTTCTGCAGCGCGTCCCGCTGCGCCGCGCGGATGACGTATTGATGATAAATGTGATGATCCGTCAGGTTGTGTTCCCGGTAGGGCTCAGCCGGCAGAGTCAGACGACTCGTTAGGCCGCGCTTCGTGAATTCGGCCCGATAAGAATCCGCCACCCTTCGTCGCGCCGCCGACCAATCGTCGAGATGCGGGAGCTTGACCTTGAGGATGGCGGCTTGAATCGCATCGAGCCGGAAGTTGCCGCCAATGACGTGGTGGAAATAACGCGGCTCCATCCCGTGCTGCCGATAAATGCGGAAGCGCTCCGCCAGTTCATCGTCGTCGCAGATGATCAGCCCGGCGTCGCCTGCCGCGCCCAAATTCTTCGATGGATAAAAGCTGAAAGACGCGGCGGCGCTCATCGTGCCAGCTTTGCGAGCACCGCCATTTTTTGCCGGATACTCGGCGCCGATGGCCTGCGCCGCATCTTCGATCACCGTCAGTTGGTATTGCTCGGCGAGTTGGTTGATCGCATCCATCTCGCAGCACAAACCGAAAAGATGCACCGGAATGATCGCCCTCACGATTCGTCCGGCGGAATCGACCAGCTGACCGCTCGCGTTCCGTGGGCAACTTTCCAGAAAACGCGCAACCGCGGCGGGCGAAATGTTAAAAGTCGCCGGATCGATATCGACGAAGACCGGCGTCGCCCCCAACCGCGCGATGCAGCCGGCGGTGGCAAAAAAAGTATAGGCGGTGGTGATCACGGCGGCATCCGGCCCGATCTCCAGCGCCATCAGGATTTCGAGCAGCGCATCGGTCCCCGAGGAAACGCCAATGGCATGCTTCGCCCCGCAGTATTCCGCCAGCGCGCGCTCCAGTTCCTCGACCTTGGGCCCGAGAATGAAACTCTGCGTGCGCAGGATTTCGTCGAACTCCTGCCGGATCGGTTCCGCCAGGGTTCGATATTGTTCGCTCAAATCGAGCAAGGGCACGCGCATGGCGCTACCGAAGCATGGGTGGCCCGCTCTGGCGAATGGCGGTCGTGGTCATTGACCGCGCCAAGCCACTAAGTTAGCTTCGGTCGCGTGAGCCTGATCCGAAGTCTTTTTTGGTTCGTACTGTTCGTGTTCTTCACCTTCAGCTTCGTGGTCCTCTTCCAATATGGGACGAGCGACTTTGTGCCCGGGTTCAAAAAGGAATTCAACCGGGCGGTCGAATTCGTGGAGAAGAAGATCAACCCGCCGCCGAAGAAGATCGACCACCCCTAAGGGCGGTCGTTACTCAACAAACTCCAGCTCGCCCGTAACCGGGACAAAGCCGCCCTCGCTCCCGGCGCGCAGAAATTCCCGAATCGCGGCGCGCCCGGTCTCGCCGTAGTCGCGGGTGTAATCGTTTACATACATGCCGATGAATTGCCCGGCCAGCGCCGCATCCATGTCGCGCGCATAAGGCAGCGAATGGCGCACTGCGGCATCGCGATGGGCAAGCCCGTAATCGATGCTTTCCCGGGTAATTTGGGCAAGATCGCGCTGCACTTCCGACGGCAGATCCTTGCGCAGAACGTTGCCGCCCAACGGCAGCGGCAGACCCGTCCTCTCCTTCCACCATTGACCGAGATCGAGCACTTTCCTAAAACCCGCGCTCGCGTAGGTCAGCTGGCCTTCGTGAATGATCAGGCCGACCGCCGCGCGTCCGGCTTTTACCGCATCGAAGATCTGATCGAATGGCATCACCACATACTCGAATTCGCCGAGGAAAAGCTGAAGGCTGAGAAACGCGCTCGTCATCTTGCCCGGCACGGCAATGAACCGGCCACGCAGCCAGTCGCGCAACTCGTCAGGCGAAGTCGCAGTCGGTGCGCCGGATCGGTCGCGACGAGCATCGGGCCATAGCCGTCGCCCATGCTCGCGCCACACGGGAGAAGCGCGTATCGATCGCTCACGTAGGCATAGGCGTGAATCGAGATCGCCGAGATGTCGAGTTCGCCGCGCAGGGCGCGCTCGTTCAGCGTCTGGATATCCTCGAGCCGGTGCTCAAACTCGTAGCCCCGCAGATCGATCTTGTGCTCGGCCATGGCGTAAAACATGAAGGCGTCATCCGGATCGGGTGAATGGCCGAGAGTGAAAACGCGCGCGCCGCGGACCGACATAGGCGGTGACGCTAACCGGACGCGGCGCGCCGCGCAATCGAAGCGGTCGCTTCCGGTTGCGTTGCGAGGGCGCATCCGATAGCCTGAGCGGCGATGGCAAAATCCGGTCTCGGCAAAGGTCTCGGCGCGTTGATCAGTGCCTCCCCCGCCTTGCGCGCGGCCGAACCGGAAGCGGGCGAGCGCGTGCAGCAGGTCAGTCTCGCGAGCATCGTGCCGAGCCCGCTCCAGCCGCGGCGCGAATTTGCCCGGGAAGCGCTCGAGGAACTGGTCGACTCGATCCGGCAGCGCGGCATCATTCAACCGCTCATCGTTAGGCCAATGAACGGCCAGTTCGAGCTGATCGCCGGCGAACGCCGCTGGCGCGCGGCCAAGGAAATCGGCCTAACCGAAGCGCCCGTCATCGTCAGGCATGCGACCGATCTCGAAGTCCTCGAGCTTTCCCTGATCGAAAATTTGCAGCGCGCCGAGCTGAACCCGATCGAAGAAGCACAAGCCTACGCGCGACTCGCGGGCGAGTTTGGGATGCGCCAGGACGAGATCGCGCAAAAGGTTGGGAAGAGCCGGGCGGCGGTCGCCAACTCGATGCGGCTGCTCGATCTCGATCAGCAAGTCCAGACCTGGGTCGTGCAGAGCCTGCTCTCGGTCGGCCACGCCAAGGTCCTGCTTGGTCTCAAGGGGCACGAGGAGCAGCGGCTGCTGGCGGAGAAAGTTTTGCGCCAAAGCTCGACCGTGCGCACGACGGAACGAATGGTCCAGCGCCAACTCGGCAAGATCGGGCCGCGGCGGCGCAAGGACGCGTCCGCCACCGTCGGTTCCGCCGCCGTGACCGATCTGGAAAATCGATTGCAACAACATCTCGCCACCCACGTGACTATTCATCCCGGCGAGAAACGCGGTCGGATTGAGATCGAGTATTATGGCAACGACGACCTTGACCGAGTCGTTAGGGCACTCGGCCTGCCGCCTGATGCCTGAGAAAAAATCGTTGCCTGGGCGCGTTGCGCTCCTGCTGGCTGGCGCGGTCCTGCTCGCGCTTGTCATCGTTTTTGTGCAGGGACGCGAGCCGGCCAACACGGGCGAACCGTGGAAGGAATTTTCCGGCGCCAAAGCGCTCGCCCATGTCCAGGCGCTGGTCGATCTCGGTCCGCGTCCAGCCGGTTCGGAGGCAATAAAAAAATCCCGTGCCTACATCACGAAAGAACTCGAGCGCGTTGGCTGGAAGGTTAGGGAGCAATCGTTCATGGACGAGACTCCCCGCGGCCCGGTTGCATTCGTGAACCTGATTGCGACCTATGCCGGCGAGCGATCGGAGAAGGCGCCACGCTTCCTCCTCTGCTCGCACTACGACACCAAGACTTTTGATAACATCATCTTCGTCGGCGCAAACGACGGCGGTTCCAGCACCGGCGCGTTGCTCGAGATGGCGCGGGTGCTCAGCCTGCATCCGGCGCTGGCTGCACGGATCGATCTGGTTTTTTTCGATGGCGAAGAAGCCTACGATGAATTCAGCGCCACCGACGGCCTTTACGGCAGCCGCTATTTTGCCCGGCATCTCGCGGAATCAAAAGAAAAGCACTCTTATCGGGACGGTGTTCTCTGGGACATGATAGGCGATCGCGACCTGACGATCACGCTCCCGCTCGATTCGCCGCCGGAATTGGCGACCGGGAATTTTTGCCGCTGCCGATGCCCTGCAGGTGCGCAACCATTTTACCTATTACAACAATGATGTGCTCGATGATCATACGCCCCTGAACGGAGCCGGCATTCCCACGATCGACCTGATCGACTTTGATTATCCGCCCTGGCATACCGCCGGTGACACAATGGACAAATTGAGCGCAGAAAGTCTCCGTATCGTCGGCGCCGTCACCGCTTACTATCTGGCCCACGCTGCTTCCAAGTGAGGCGCGCCTTCCTCATCACCGTCTTCGCAATCGCCGTCGGGGGTTGGCACAGCCGAAATATCCCGAGGCATTCGTTCGTCTTCCGCCACTGGCTCGGACTTGTCGAATTCTGTCGCTCGAACCTAGAAGCGCATGGTCTTGAAAAACTCGCGTAACTGCGCGATCGCTGCGCCGCGATGGCTGAGGGCGTTCTTCTGCGCCGCCGATAGTTCCGCGAAGGTCTCATCGAATCCGTTAGGCCGAAAAAGCGGATCGTAACCGAAACCAGCCGTGCCTCGTTCGACTCTGACGATTTCGCCTTCCGCCATGCCGTCGAAAATCGCGATCACCTCGCCGGCGCGCGCCAGGACAAGAACACAACGGAAGCGCGCCGAGCGCGGCGCTTCCGTCGGCAACTCGGCCATGGCATCGAGCAATTTCCGGCGGTTGGCCGCGTCCGTTGTGTCCTTTCCCGCGTAACGAGCGGAGTAAACGCCGGGCGCTCCGCCCAACGAATCGACCTCCAGGCCCGAATCGTCCGCCACCACGAGGCCGGGCAGGAGCCGCGAGACCGTCGTGGCCTTGAGCCGCGCGTTCTCCGCAAAGGTGCAACCGCTCTCAGGCACCTCCGGAATTTCCGGATGCGACGCCAGATCCGTCAGGCAAAACTCCGCGCCCAGCAGCTCGGAAAATTCCCGCGCCTTGTGCCGATTGCGTGTGGCGAGGAGGAGCCGGATCACGCCGGAAAGTAAATCAGAAACGCAGAAAGAGCGGAGCGAGCCGGCGTAAACCTTCCGGCATTTCCTGCTTGGAAAGCCCAGCCTCACCCTTGCGGGTTCGTTACGGCCTGCTTTCCTGATCCGTCCAACTTCTTGTCACTCCATGAGCGAACGCCGCAAACCGTATCCCTTCGACATCTTGGAGCCAAAGTGGCAGGCCCTCTGGGAAGAACGCCGGCTTTTTCACGCGCCCAACCCCGGCGACCCGGGCTTTGACCCGGCCCGACCGAAAAACTACGTCCTGGACATGTTCCCCTACCCGAGCGGTACCGGGCTGCACGTCGGACATCCCGAGGGCTACACCGCGACCGATATCGTCGCGCGCTACAAACGCCTGCGCGGTTTCAACGTTCTGCATCCGATCGGCTGGGACGCGTTCGGATTGCCGGCGGAACAATATGCCATTCGCACCGGGCAACATCCGGAGATCACGACGCGCGAAAACATCGCCCATTTCAAGAAGCAGCTGCAAAGGATCGGCTTTTCCTACGATTGGGAGCGCGAAATCAGCACGGCCGATCCCAGTTTCTATCGCTGGACGCAATGGATTTTTCTCCAGATTTACAACTCCTGGTTTAACCCGGAAACGGGCAAGGCAGAGCCGATCAATACTTATCGGCGGCAACGATCCCGACAGCGTCCGGCTCGCCTACGTGGCCGAAGTGCCGGTGAACTGGTGCCCCGAACTCGGCACCGTCCTGGCCAACGAAGAGGTGATCGATGGCAAGAGCGAGGTGGGCGGTTTTCCTGTCGTCAGGCGACCGATGCGGCAATGGATGTTGCGCATCACAGCCTACGCCGAGCGCCTGATCGATGAACTGGAGCCGCTCGACTGGCCGGAGGGGATCAAGCTCTTGCAGCGGAACTGGATCGGGAAAAGCGAGGGCGCGGAGGTGCAATTTGCGCTGGCGGATCGCGATGGCGTTATCAGTGTTTTCACAACGCGGCCCGACACGCTTTACGGCGCGACCTACATGGTTCTGGCACCGGAGAACCCGCTGGTCGATCGCCTGACGACCGACGAAGAGCGGAACGCGGTCACGGATTACCGAAACCAGGTCTCCGCCAAAAGCGACCTGGAGCGGACCGATCTGGCGAAGGAAAAGACCGGCGTTTTCACCGGCGCCTATGCGATCAATCCCGCGAGCAAAGAACGCATCCCGATCTGGATCGCCGACTACGTTCTGATGGGTTACGGCACCGGCGCGATCATGGGCGTGCCGGCGCACGATGAGCGCGACCTGGAGTTTGCCCGCAAATTCGATTTGCCGATCATCAATGTGGTCCAGCCGCCGGGCGGGGAAACGCCCACCGGTTACATCGGCGATGGCGTGGCGATAAATTCCCCGCTGATCGACGGCCTCTCGACGCCGGAAGCAAAACAGCGCATCACCGCCTGGCTGGAGGAGCAGGGTTTCGGGCGGCGCACTGTGCAGTACAAACTGCGCGACTGGCTTTTCTCGCGGCAGCGTTACTGGGGCGAGCCGTTCCCGATCGTCTGGCGGGAGGGAAAACACGAGGCCATCCCGGAGACGGAGCTGCCGCTGATCCCGCCGCCGCTGGATGATTTCAAACCGACCGGCACGGGCGAGCCGCCGCTGGCCCGGGCGAAGGAATGGGTCCGCTACTCCGAGGTCGCAACGCGCGAGTTGAACACGATGCCGCAATGGGCCGGCTCGTGTTGGTATTATCTGCGCTTTTGCGATCCGGAAAACAGTGAGCGGTTCGTCGGGAGAGAAGCCGAGCGCTATTGGATGGGAGGCGGAAATGACGAAATACGAATGACGAATGACGAAGATCGTAGTTCGGAAATTCCCTCGTCATTCGGATTTCGTCATTCTTCATTCCCGGCACAGCCGGGCGGCGTCGACCTTTACGTCGGGGGCACCGAGCACGCTGTGTTGCACCTTTTGTACGCGCGCTTCTGGCACAAGGTGCTCTTCGATCTCGGGCATCTCTCGACAGCGGAACCGTTCCAGCGCCTGGTGAATCAAGGAATCATCCTCGGCGAAGACGGTCGCAAAATGTCGAAGCGCTGGGGCAACGTGATCGATCCGCTCGATGTCATCGCGGAATACGGCGCCGACGCCTTCCGCTGTTACGAGATGTTTATGGGGCCGCTCGAGCAGATGAAGCCCTGGAGCATGACCGGCGTGGAAGGGCGTGGCGCGCTTTCTCGCCCGCGTCTGGCGCCTGGTGATGGAGGAAAACCAGGCGGGCGAATGGATCCTTTCGCGCACGGTCGAGGACGGAGCCGACCCGCGCGCAGCAAAAGGTCATCCACGCCACGATCAAGAAAGTCGACCGAAGACATCGAGGCGCTCTCTTTCAACACCGCGATCGCGCAGATGATGATTTTCGTGAACGCCTTCACCACCGCCGAGGCACGGCCGGTCTCGGCTCTGCGCACGTTGCTCGCTCTTGCTAATCCCTTCGCGCCGCATCTCACCTCGGAACTTTGGGAGACGCTCGGGAAGAAATTCCCGGTCACGCCGAACGAGATCACCGAGTCAGCCGTGGCCCGACTACGACGCGGAATTCCTCGTCGAGGACGAAGTGGAAATCGCCCTGCAGGTGAACGGCAAGGTGCGCGACCGGGTCATGGTTCCGATCGACGGCGACGAAGGCCGAACTCGAGGCTATCGCGCTCGCCAACGCGCGCGTTCAGGAGTTCATCGCCGGCAAGACGATTCGCAAGGTCGTGGTGGTGGAGAAGAAGCTTGTCAACGTCGTCGCGACCTAGAATGCTCCGGGACCATGTTGAAGGAATTCAAAGAGTTTGCGATTAAGGGAAATGCGGTCGACCTCGCGGTCGGCGTCATCATCGGAGCCGCCTTTGGCGGGATCGTCACTTCGTTGGTGAAGGATATTCTGATGCCGCCGCTCAGCCTGCTGACCGGTGGCCTGGATTTCTCCAACAAGTTCGTCGTGCTGAAGGCGGGCGCCGACGGCGTGAGCAATTTCGCCACTCCGGCGCTGGCCGCGGCGGCCAGAGCGGTCACCTGGAACTACGGGAACTTCATCACCCTGGTGATGAATTTCATCATCGTGGCGTTCTGCATTTTCCTCGTCGTCAGAGCGATGAACAAAATGAAACGTCCGGCCCCGGATGCACCGGCGGTCTCGAAGGATTGCCCGGCCTGCGCGATGACGATCCCGATCAAGGCTACGCGCTGCCCGCATTGCACAACGGAATTAGCACGCACCTAGGCAGCAGCGCGATTTCCGTCGACTCGCAGCACGCGCTGCGGCGTGCAGAGCCAGATGCGGCTCTGCGGCGTCCTCGGGCCAAATGACGCCACCCGCCCATGGTGAAAACGCGGGCAGAATCCAGCGCTTTTCCTGTTCGATAAGCGCCGGGAATTTCAGATGCAGTCCCGCCCCATCACGGATGCTTGCCGCGGGATGGTGATGGCCAATGATCCTGATCCGGCCGGTTTCATCCTCTGTTTCGGAGTGCCCGTGCTCGAAAACGAACTCCGGCGTCTCCCAACGCTGAACAAACTCGATCATCTGGCGCGACATGGCGATCGTGGTTCCCGGCCAGCGCGATCACCTCGCAGCGCTTCCCCAACCGCCCGAGCAGATCCGCCGCAGCGGCGGACGAAGCCCGGTCGTGCACCAGATCGCCCGCGATGATCAGTTGGCGGGGCCGATATTCATCGAGCAGCTCCGGCCAGACGAGCCTCGATCGAGTCATGCCCCAAAGCGGCATCAGCCGTCCGGCAGCTCGCTGGCTTAGTTCGTAGCCAAAGTGCAAATCGGCCACCGCCAGCCATCGTTCCCTCTCGTGAAAGAGCGCCAACCGGCCGTCCAGCGAGCACGTTCGGAGCAATGGCGACGCGGCCTGCAATGGTGACGGGCATGATTCCGGCTCTGAAATTATCGTCTTGCCATCCCGCGCTTCAACCGCTAAGCAGGCCGCTTGCCGACATGAAGACCTTACTGAGACTTCCATTGGTCATCGCCTTCGCTCTGCTGGGGGTGAGTTGCGCCAGCCACCCAAAGAACCGCCAGCACGCGAAGCGCGCCGAGGCGGGTCGCCAAGGTGCGCACCACCGCTTACACTCACACCGAGGCGGGCGGCAACCACAACGCCGTCGGCGCTCGCCTTTCCGGCAAGAACGTGATGAGCGCTGCGGCCGATTGGTCGCGCTGGCCGCTCGGGACCAAATTCCGGATCGTCGATACCGACGAGGTTTTCCAGATCGACGACTACGGCAGCGCCCTCATCGGCACCCGCACAATCGATCTTTACAAGAAAAATCGGCTCGCCATGAACAAATGGGGCGTTCGCTCTGTCGACATCGACGTCATCCAATGGGGTTCGACCGAGAAGAGCCTGGAAGTGCTCGAGCCGCGTAAGAAAAATCCTCGTGTCCGCCAGATGATCCTCGCCCTTTCCAAAGAGCGCACGCCGGATCTCCGGCAGTTCTAGGCGGACTTTCTTTTGACAGTGGCGACGACCGCCGCACTTTCCGCGGATGAAAATCTTTGTCGTCGGCGGAGCAGGCTACATCGGGAGCATTTGCGTCGAGCTCCTGCTCGATGAAGGCCACGAGGTCATCGTCTTCGACAACCTGAGCGAGGGCCATCGGCGCGCGGTCGATGAGCGCGCGGCTTTCATCGGCGGCGATCTTTCGCGACGAGAAGAGATCGGCCGTGCGCTTCAGGAAACAAAGCCCAAAGCCGTGATGCACTTTGCCGCCAACGCGCTCGTCGGGGAATCGATGCAGAATCCGTCGAAGTATTTTCGGAATAACGTCTGCGCCGGAATCAACCTTCTCGACACCATGCTCGAGGCAAATGTGCGCCGGTTTGTCTTCTCCTCGACCTGCGCCACCTTCGGCCCGCCGGAGCGTGTGCCGATCGACGAGACGCTGCCGCAGCGGCCGATCAATCCCTATGGCGAATCCAAGCTCATGTTTGAGAAGGTCCTGCGCTGGTACGACCAGATCCACGGGCTGAAGTTTGTCTCGCTGCGCTACTTCAACGCCGCGGGCGCGACGGAAAAATTCGGCGAGGATCATCGCTGCGAGACGCACTTGATCCCGAATGTGCTCAAGGTCGCGCTTGGCCAGAAACCCCAGGTCGAGATTTACGGGACCGACTACGAGACGCCCGATGGCACTTGCATCCGCGACTACATTCACATCCTCGACCTTTCCCGCGCCCATATTCTCGCCCTCGGCGCGAAAGAGAGCGCTTTTTACAACCTCGGCACGGGTGGCGGCGCAAGCGTACGCGAGGTGATCGATGTCTGTCGCCAAGTTACCCGCCGGGAAATTCCCGTGGTTGAAAGGCCGCGCCGTCCGGGCGATCCCCCGCGCTTGATCGCAGCCTCGGACAAGATCAAACGCGAGTTGGGGTGGAAACCACAATTCGAGAACCTACGCGCCATCATCGAGAGCGCCTGGCGCTGGCACCAGAAATTCCCATACGGTTACGAGGATTAGAGTGGCACTCCACTTGTTGGTAGGGCGAGACTCCGTCGAGCCTGAGGAAAAGGCCTGCGGCGGCCACGGTAACCCTTCGGCTCGACGGAGTCTCGCCCTACCAGTTGCCCCTCACTTGCCTGCGCAGAACGTCCGGTAAGATAGCGGCTTTGTTTCATGTTTGTCCTTTGCTTTGCTTGAACGGATGCTCTCTCCCGTGTTTGAATCCGCCACTCCTTTGCCCTTCGCCTGACGATGCAACCACTTCCCGGTTTCCGAGATTTTTTGCCGGACGATTGCGCTTTCCGGAACGCGATTTTCGCCCGTTGGCGCGAAGTTTGTCGCCGCTACGGTTTCGTCGAATGGGATGGCCCTGTTCTCGAACCGACCGATCTTTACACGAAAAAGAGCGGCCCCGAGATCGTCGCGCAGCTTTTCAATTTCACCGACAAAGGCGACCGTGAAGTCGCAATGCGGCCGGAGCTGACCCCATCTCTCGCCCGAGTCGTGGCAGCGCATGAAAGGGAATTTCGCAAACCGCTCAAGTGGTTCTCCATCCCCCAATGTTTTCGCTACGAAAAGCAACAGCGCGGCCGGTTGCGCGAGCATTTCCAGCTCAACTGCGACCTGATCGGCGACGCCTCCGGGGCGGCCGACGTGGAGGTCATTTCGCTGGCCATCGATCTGCTCCGCGCCTTTGGATTCAGCCCAAGCGACGTTGTCGTCAGGCTAAGCGACCGCGAGTTTTGGACCGATCTACTCCGCGAGCGGAACGTGCCTGAGGATCGCTGGAGTGATCTGCTCCAGGTGATCGACAAGAGCGAGCGCGAGACGCGCGAAAAAACCACTGAGCGACTTGGGGCGCTCGCCGGACCGGTCTTCGAAGTCCTCGACGGCGGCGGGCGGAGCGAAAAACTGGAAGCCCTCGTCCGGCAACTCGCGGATCGCGAGCTGGCCGACTACGTCAAAATCGATCTCTCGATTGTCCGCGGGCTCGCCTATTACACCGGGGTGGTCTTCGAGGTCTTTGATCGCGCTGGAGAACTGCGCGCCATCGCGGGCGGCGGCCGTTATGACAACCTCATTTCCCAACTCAGCGACGGTGCTGTCTCGCTCCCGGCGATCGGATTCGCGATGGGTGATGTCGTCTTGGGCGATCTGATCAAGGAGACGCCGCCGGTCTTCGAGCGGCTCGCGGACGTGCTGAGCAAACAAAGCACCCTCGACACTTACCTCATCATCGCGAAGGAGGATCGCCGGCCCGATGCGGTCCGGCAATTGCAACAACTCCGCGACGCGGGTTGGCGCGTCGACTACCCGCTCGCGCCGGCCAAGGTCGGCAAACAATTCCAGACCGCCGAGGCGATGGGCGCGAAGATCACGCTCCTTTACGGCGACGAATGGCCCGCGGTGAAAATGAAAACGCTCGCGACCCGCGAAGAAATGCTCGTGCCGCATGAGGAATTGCTCCCCCGCGTTCAGCAAGCGTTGTCGTCCTGAGCCGGCGAAGCACGGCGAAGGACCTCGCAAGCCACCTCCGGTCCTCTCGGGATCGCACTTGCGCGATTCCTCCCTTCGCCCAAACTGACACTCCGCCGCTCGCCACCATGTATCGCACCCATCACTGCAGCGCTCTCCGCGCCGCCAATATCGGCCAGCAGGTCAAACTCGCCGGCTGGGTCCATTCCCGGCGCGACCACGGCGGCGTTATTTTCATCGACCTGCGCGATCGCGAAGGCCTGACTCAGGTCGTCTTTCGTCCGGAGGAAAATACCGAGGTCGCCAAGGCTGCACATTATTTGCGCGACGAAGACGTCATCCAGGTGGAAGGCCGCGTCGCCCCGCGTTTGCCGGGAACGGAAAATCCAAAACTCGCCACGGGCGAGATCGAGGTTCTGCCCGCGCGCCTGACGATCCTCAATCGCGCGGAGGTTCTCCCCTTCCCGCTTGACGGGGAGGTCAGCAACGAAGATCTGCGCCTCACCTATCGTTATTTCGACCTGCGCCGTCCGCAGTTGTCGCGCAATCTGCGCATTCGTCATCGCGTGGCGAAGGCGACCCGCGATTATCTCGACGAGCAAGGTTTTATTGAAGTCGAAACGCCGATCCTCTCCAAGAGCACGCCGGAAGGGGCGCGTGATTTTCTCGTCCCAAGCCGGTTGTTGCCGGGAAAGTTTTACGCTCTCCCGCAGGCGCCGCAGCAATACAAGCAGCTCCTCATGGTCGGCGGAGTGGAAAAATATTTCCAGATTGCGAAGTGTTTCCGCGACGAAGATCTGCGCGCCGATCGCCAGCCGGAATTTACCCAGATCGACATCGAAGCCTCGTTCGTTACGCCGGAGGACATCTACGCGCTGACCGAGGGAATGCTGGCCTCGATTTTCAAAGCCACGCGCGGGATCGACATCCCAACCCCCTTCCCGCGCCTGACCTATCGCGAGGCGGTCGACACCTTTGGGAGCGACAAACCCGACCGTCGTTTCGGTATGCAGTTAGTCGATTTCACCGGGGAGTTTCGCGCGAGCGGTTTCAGACTCTTCCGCAGCGTGATCGAGAGCGGGGGCGTGGTGAAAGCGATCAACGCCAAGGGATTTGCCGGCATCACGATTGGCCAGGTCGACGAGATGACCGCGATCGCAAAGAACTTTGGCGCGAAAGGGCTTGCCTTCATCAAAATCGAGAACGGCGAATGGAAATCGCCGATCGTCAAATTCTTCTCCGAGGTGGAAAAGAACGCCCTGCAAACGAAGCTCGCGCTTGAAGAGGGCGACCTCGTTTTCTTCGGCTCCGACAAATGGGAGATCGCCTGCGAAGTGCTCGGCCGTCTTCGACTGCGGATCGCCGAGATCCAGGGCCTAACGAAAGGCTGGGAGCAACTCGATTTCCTCTGGGTGACCGAATTCCCCCTTCTGCAATTCGACGCCACGGAAAACAAGTGGAACGCGGTCCATCATCCATTCACCCGTCCGCACGCGGACGACCTGCCGTTGCTCGAAGAAAAGCGCTACAAACAAATGCGCGCCGAGGCTTACAACGTCGTCCTCAACGGCGTCGAGATCGGCGGCGGCAGCATTCGAATTCACGAACCGGAATTGCAGGCGAAAATGTTCGCCGTTCTCGGGGTAAGCGAGGAAGACCAGCAAATCATGTTTGGGCATTTGTTGCGCGCTTTCCGGCTGGGCGCGCCGCCGCACGGCGGCATCGCGCTCGGGCTCGACCGGCTCGTCATGCTGATCTGCGGCGAAGAAAGCATCCGCGAAGTGATGGCCTTCCCGAAGAACAACCGCGGCCAGGACCTCATGTCGCAGTCGCCTGCCGAGGTCGACCCGCGCCAGTTGCGCGATCTCGGTATTCGGCTCGAAGATGTGTAGGGCGCGCCATTCTGGCCGCTCCGGGCGTTTGCGCTTTGGCAACGTCTTCCCTCCGGCGGCGAAGATCGCCGCCCTACAAGCTGGCCGTGGCGTTGATGGTTCTTTAGCTTGACGTGATGGCGCGCCCTACATGTGATACCCGATCGCGTACGGCCAATCTTCCCAGCGAATCACCAACCCGGCGCGGACGGGATTCTCTCGCATGTAAATCCACTTCGATTCGGCGAATTCGTTTCGCCGCAGCAGTCGATCGAAAACGCCGTCCTGCCATTTCCACGCTGCCCTGGTTTCTCGTCGGACGAAGCGTTTTAGTCCAGCCGAGTATTGCGTCACTTTTGCGTCGCGACAGACCAAAGGCCTAACGAGCGCATGCATGTGGTCCGGCATGACGACCGCTGCCAGGGTCTGCCATTCTTCGTGCAAATCGCAGAACTTGAGAATGGTTCCGAAGACCTCCGGATTGTTTAAGGTCGGACGACGATGAGCAACGCAGATGGTAATGAAATACGTAACCGTTTGGTCGAGCGGCAGAAGCATCAGAACGCGCGGGGGGCGAGCCATGGCGCAACCCTAATGAAATCACCGACGACGCGGCAAGGATGTAGGGCGGCGATTTTCGCCGCCGGGGGGAAAACGTCGCCGCCGGGTCAATCGCCCGGGCGGCCAAAATGGCGCGCCCTACATGCCAGGCCTAACGTGTTGAAGCGGCGGCGCCGTGGCGGTTCACGGCCAGTTGCGCTTCGCTGGTCCGAAACAAGATCGCCACCAGAAAAGTAACGATCGTTCCAAAGCAGATCCACCAGGGAAATTCCATGATCGGGAGCCAGGGCGGCGGGGTGTAAAGCTTCGTCCCAAAGATGCGCGCGATTTCGTTAGGTAGATTGCTGATCAAGGCAACGAAGAGGAACCCGAGGATCATCGCGAGCGGGTTTGTGGTATCCCGTCCGCGCGTCCGGGTGAGCATGCCGCAGAAGAAAATGCCGAGCAGCGAGCCATAGGTGTAACCAAAGATGCCGAGTGCGATCGGAATGATGCGAACATTAGGCAGAACGATTACGCAATAGGAGGTGGCGGAGGCGACGACGATCATGAGGATGGCGAAGCCGACCGTCGCCCAGCGCACGGCGCGCAGGCTTTGATCTTCCGTTGCATCGGGATTGATGTAGGGCTGATACCAGTCGCGGGTAAAGCTGGTGGCGAGCGCGTTCAAGGCGGTGCTGAGCGAGCCCATGGTGGTGGCGAAGATGCCGGCAATGAGCAGGCCGCGCAGACCGACCGGCATCTGGTAGAGGATGAAATGACAGAAGGTCTCGTTAGGCGTTTTCGGGAGGGTCGGGTCTGGATGCGCCTGGTAGTAGACCCAGAGGAGCAGGCCGATCGTGAGAAAGGTGAAAGCGATCGGGATATCGGCCAGTCCGGAGAGAATGAGCGAGCGCCGGCTCCGCCGCATATCGGGCGCGGTCAGCATTCGTTGCACCATGTCCTGGTCGGTGCCGTGCGTCCCCATGGTGATGAAGGTCGCGCCGAAGAGACCGGCGAAAATCGTGTACTCGATCCCAAACATGCCAACGATTTTCTGCCAGCCGTGTTTCCCCGGATCGAGCCCGGTGGTGATGAAGTCGTGAAAATGAAAACCGCCGGTGCGCGCGATGATTTCATTCCACCCGCCAGGGATGGAGAAGTAGAGCAACCCGACCGCGACGAGCGCGCTGCCGAACATGATCGAAGCCTGGATGAAGTCGGTCCAGATAACGGCCTTAATTCCGCCTAACGTTGTGTAAATGGCGGTCAGGATGACGATCGCAATCGTGGAAAAAACGTAAATCTGGAGTGTCTGCATCGGACTGGGCCGCACGCCGCTGATCATTTCGTAGGCGAGCGCGAGGGCGATGGCGCCGACGTAAAGCCGGGCGCCCGAAGCGAGCAGGCGCGTGATCATGAAGACGGCGGAAGCGGCGTTTTTCGTCCGCGTCCCGAAGCGCGCGGTCAGGTATTCGTAAATCGAGAAGACCTTGTAGTCGTAGTAGGGCTTGATGAAGATGTAGCTGACAAGGATGCGGGCGAGGATCGTACCGAGAGCGAGCTGGAGATAGGTGTAATTGCGGAGCGCAAAGCCTTCCCCAGGCGTGCCGAAGAACGTGCCAGCGCTGGTTTCGGCGGCGATGATGGAAGCGAGCACCGCCCACCACGGAATGCGTCGCCCGCCGAGGGCAAAGTCTTCAAGGTTGTCCTCCTTCCGGCCCATGTAGAGGCCGATGAAAATGATGGTGAAGAAGTAGAGGAGGAGGACTCCGGAGTCGATCAGCAGGCGCACGTCCACGGCTTGTTTGCTGCCAGAATTCGCGCGCTGCGCAAGGCATTTCCAACGTGGGAGCGGCCTTTGTGCCCCCGATGAGCGGTGGCAGCCACAGCGGATCGGGGCACAAAGGCCCCTCCCACTTTGGAGACCCGGCTTGTCCGCATTTTTCTCGCCGCTAGCTTGCTCCGTGCCGAGAAGAACGTTGCTGCAAACGCTTCCTTGCCCTGATTTTGATCTCGGCCTCACCCTTGATTCCGGCCAGACGTTTCACTGGGAACCGTCGGGTGCGGGGTTTGTTGGGACGATCGGAGAACGGGCGGTTTACCTGGAGCAGGACGGCAGCATGCTGAAAGTGCGCGAAGGCGGGTCGCACGCGCTCCCCGGATTTGTGGCGCATTATTTTTCGCTCGATCACCCGCTGGCGGAGATCTGCGCTTCTTTTCCTGACGATCCCGTGATGCAGGCGGCGAGCAGTTATTGCCGCGGCTTGCGCATTATTCGTCAGCCGCGCTGGGAATGCCTTGCCACGTTTATTACCTCCTCGATGAAGCAGGTGGCCCACATCCGCCAGATCTCGCACACCCTGCGGCGGCGTTTCGGCGAACCGCGCTCCGTGGGCGAGCAGACGGTTCATGTTTATCCAACCCCGGAGCGAATCGCTGCCCTGAGCGAAAAGGAGTTGCGCGATTGCGCCCTCGGTTATCGGGCGAAGAATCTTCTCGCCACCGCCCGGTTGATCAACAGCAGGGAGGTGAATCTCGATCGTCTGGCCGATTTGCCCGACGACGAACTGCGGACGCAACTCTGCGCGCTGCCGGGCGTCGGGAGCAAAGTGGCGAACTGCGTCATGCTCTTCGCCTACGAACGGTTGCGCGCGTTCCCGATCAACGTCTGGATCGAACGGGTCTTGCGCGAGCGATATTTCCCGCGGCGGCGCAGGATAACTGCTGGACAGTTGGGTGATTTCGCGGCGCGACACTTTGGGGAACACGGCGGCTACGCCCAGCAATACCTCTTTCACCACGCCCGCAAGACTGCGGCGGGCCGGTTGTCACTTCGCGCGAGCTGAACTAATTTCGCGCCTGAAGAAACTCGCCCGCCATCCAAACCTGCGCCTGTGAGGGACCGGCGCAATTTTCTGGAGCGGTACTGCCATGATGGAACCAGATCGTGATCGACGAAAGGTGTGGTGGGCTGTGCTCGCCTCCATCGCCCTCCATTTGTTGATCGGCCTTTCCCTGGCCGCATTCGCCGGGAGTCAGCCGGATATCACCCTCCCGGAGGAACGTCCCGCCGCCGAAGCTGACGATCATGGATTTGCCGGAGCCGACCCCGCCGCCGCTCGTGCCGAAACATGCGCCCATGACCACGGTCGATCCGGACCGCAAATCCGCCGAGGCGCCGAAAGAGAAAACGTTCGAGGCAAACGAAAACTCGATTGCCGCGGCGGAGAAGGCGGCGACGGCAGACAACCCGTTGCCCGGCCAGGATGGCAAGGAGCGGCCCTTCATGAACCTCGAGGAGCATGCGAACTCCTTCGCCAGCGCCGGTTCCACCCCTCAGCCGAAACCTTCGCCGACCGCGCCGCCTAAGAAAGAGCCTACGCCTAACGAAACCACCACCCCGGCCGCGTCCACGCCCGCGCCGGACCAGCTCGCGATGCTGACGCAGACGCCGCCGCCGATCGCCTCTCCACCCGAGACGGAAGAGAACGCTGAAATTCCCACACCCGCTGCGACACCCACGCCAACACCCGAACCTAGCCAGCCACCAAAGCCAGCCTCGAGCTATCGCGACCTCCAGCAGAAAACGATTATTCGCGGCGGAATCAACAATCGCGGTCGCTCGGCGGTGAATGCTGTTGGAACGCCGCTCGGACGGTATAAGAAGCTGCTCGAAGACGCGATTGGATCGCGCTGGTACTACTACATCGCGGCGAAGACCGATCTGATCAGTATTGGCACGACGTTCGGTCACTTTCGACATCATGCCCGATGGGAGCGTGCAGAACATGCACATAACCGAAAATACAGGAAACGAAGCCTCCGCCAGCGTTGCCCTGCGCTCCATTCAGGAGACAAAGTTCCCGCCCATTCCCGACGATCTTCTCCCGACATTACCAGATGGCCGCTTTACAATGGACGAAACCTTTTCGATTTTCCCGAACCGATGACCTCTCTTCTCGCCGAAGCCACCAATCCATTGCAATCCGCGGTGGCGTTTCTCATCCGCGGCGGCCTCTTTATGTGGCCGCTTCTTATATGTTCGATCGTGGCCCTGACGGTCATCATTCTGCGAACGTTGGCATTGCGCCGGAAAAACGTCCTGCCGCTCGTGATCGAGAGCGAGATCGAGCGGCTTGCGCCCGGCGGAAATCCGGAGCGACTCGCCCGCATCGTGCGGGAAGACGACTCTGCGCTGGCCCGCATCACGCGCGTCGCCCTGCAGCATCTGCGCGCGCCACGCTCGGAAAATGTTGAATCGGTCGAAACGCGTGCGCGCCATGAGATGGTCATCCTCGAACGCGGCCTCATCGTGCTCGAGATCATCACCGGCATTGCGCCATTGCTGGGGCTGATCGGCGCCGTCTCGGGTTTGGTGCATGTTTTTTCCCATCTCGGGTTGAGCAGCCGGCACGGCCGACACCAAGGCAATCGCGCTCGGCATCGCCGAGGCGCTCAATGCCACCGTCTTCGGCTTATCGATCGCCGTTCCGACCCTGATCGCGTTCAGTTATTTCTCAAAAAAGGTCGAAGTGATGTCGGTGGAAATGGAAACGCTGGTCGTGGAGTTGATCGGCAAATGCTATTACGGTCGCGTGCCGGAAGGGATCTCTGGCCGGGTCGCAACGGTGCCGACGCCCGCGATGGCGCATGCGCCAACGCCTCTAACCTGACGAGCGGCCGGCTGCTGCCCATGAAGTTCGCCGTCCGCAAACGCCGCGCTCCGACGATTATCATCGTCTCGCTGGTCGATATCCTGACCATCCTGCTCATCTTTTTTGTCGTTTCGACGACCTTCAAAAAGGACCAGCCGGAGGTGGAGATCAATCTTCCGGAATCAAAAACCTCGACCAGCAAACCGGCCGAGCTAGAGCACGCGATTGTGAGTGTGGATGCAAACGACGGGCTCAAACTCGATGGGAAGGAGATCGCGGTGGGCGATTTGCAGCAGGCGATTACCAACCTGCCGCCGGCGCGCAAGAGCACCCTGGTCCTGAAAGCGGACGAAAAGGCGTCCTTCGGCATTATTATTAAAGTGATGGACGCGTTGAAACTCGCGGGCGTGAAAAATCTGCCGGCCTTCACCCAGACGCACGGAAAATGAAGCTGCCGATCGTGCGTTACGGCAATCCCGTCCTGCGGGCCAAAGGCAAACGCATCACCGCGGTCGACGAGCGCGTTCGCGAGCTGGCCGCGAACATGATCGAAACGATGCAAGAGGCGCACGGTATCGGCCTCGCTGCGCAACAGGTTGGCGAAGCGCTGCAACTAACCGTGATCGATATCGCGGGCGCCGAGGACCAGGAAAGCACGATGACGCTGAATGGCACGGAGGTGGAACCAAAGGCGTCGATGCCGCTGGTGCTCTTGAATCCGGAGCTGACCCTCGGCCAGGAGACCGGGATCGGCGTGGAAGGCTGCCTCAGTTTCCCGGAGATCACGGGCGACATCCGGCGGGCGATTTCCGTCATCATGCACGCGGAGACGCTCGAAGGGGAACGGTTGCAGATCGAGGCGAGCGGGCTACTCGCGCGCGCCCTGCAACACGAAGTCGATCATCTCAACGGCATTCTTTTCATCGACCGAATGAGCGCGGCGACAAAAGTGGCGCTGCGCAGCCGGCTGAAACGGATGCAGAAGGAGACGGCGCAGGGTTTGGGGGTTGAAGCGCCAAAGCGTTAAAAGCGGCACCCATCCGCCGTTTCGACGCTTTAACCCTTCAACAAACTCAGATCGCCTTATACGTCACGGTAATCCTTGATGGGTCGACTCTCGCGGCTGGCCAAGACGAGTCGTATTTTGAGCCACGTGTGTCCGCGCAAACCGGACTGTGTTCGAGCATTGTGCGCGCGCTCTTGACCGTAGTCTGGCGGTTGGCAGCCACGGCCTTCCATTGATCGGCACGGGAGACTGGAACGATGGGATGAACCGGGTCGGATCTGCAGGAAAAGGCGAGAGTGTATGGCTCGGCTGTAACTTCACACCAACCTCTGGGAGTTTGCGCGGCTGGCCGACCTACGCCGGCGAGCACCGGCGCGCCGAAATGTGGCGACTGCATGTCAGCGCGCTCAAGGCGTCCCTCGAACGCGAGGCCTGGGATGGCGAGTGGTACCGGAGAGCCTACTTTGACGATGGGACACCGCTCGGCTCCGCCATGAACGCCGAATGCCGCATCGATTCGATCGCTCAATCCTGGGGGGTCATTTCCGG
>CAVTUX010000010.1:0-38193 GCA_963738045.1 uncultured Verrucomicrobiae bacterium
TCCACTTCCAGTGCCGGCGGCTCTGGACGAGCCGCGTGCCGTTCGTCCGCTGGACGACGGCCCCCAGCTTCCGAGCTCTCGCCCATCTGCTGCTCCACTAGCCGTACTAGCCGTCCTTCCGGCTCTCGACGTTCGCTCCGGCGGCCGAGAAGTGAAGGTTCACTCGGACGAGGGGCGCCGGGGCCTGGATTTCACTCGACGGAGGGGTCGCACGGGACGGCTCACGCGACCGATGACGAGCGCACTGCACTCGCCAAAGGAGCCGCATGCCCCGCTTCGCCCGCCCACGAGTCCTCCTGGAATTCGTCGCGCGTTACCTCGTACTGCTCCTGGCTCTGGGGGGGCTCCTCACTGCTCCACGGGCCACGCCGGCGTCGCCGGCCGGGCCGGGCCCGGTCGGCCCGTGGGTGGCCGACTTCGAGACGGGCGACTGGACGCAGTTCGAGATCGGGACGCCGGCGTCGAGCTCCAGCATCGTCGGCAACTGGCCGTACGGCGAGCTCTACGACGGAGGCCGTGAGGGCGCTCCGGGCGGGCCGCGAATCACGCTGGTGAATCGCGCGTCCGATCCGGCACATGTCCGGCTCGGCAATTACGGGGTCAAGATCAGCCTCCGGCAAGGGGACGCGAGCTACGGCACCTTGCCCGACCAGAACGGCACGATCGACGCGAGCTGGCTCCAGTACTTCGACAGCGAGGATCAGTACTGGTGCAACGGGACGGCGACGCCCGGAGGGCAGGTCTGCAGTCCGACCTGGCGGACGTCCAACTACCGGCCCGGCGAGAGTCGCGCCGCGGCGCTGCCGCAGGACGCGGATGTGCCCGGCCGCGAGGCCTACTGGGGGATGAGCATCCTCTGGGGCTCGGAGATCAACTACAGCGGCCGCGACTGGTTCACGGGACCGAACTTCCACGCCGGCGGCGGCGGCGATGCTGGCCGGCCACGTGCCGCGCTACTCGGGACTGACGATCACGAGCGGCAACCGCCTGATCATGTATGTGACCGGCTCCCGCTATCCCGGCGACACTCGGGGTAACTGTCGCGAGTTCTTCTTCAACGACGACGGCAGCTGGAGCAAGTACCTCGACCACGACGGCGCCTGCGCGGACTGGACGGACGATGCCGAGATCGCCGCCAACTGGAAGCCGATCACGAAGGGCGCCTGGTACGACTTCGTCTTTCACTGGGTGTGGGGTGACGGCAACAACGGCCGGTTCGGGCTGGCGATCCAGAAGAACAAGAGCGGGGTCTATCGCGAGGTCGTTCCGCTGAGCACGCAGCCGACGCTGGTCACCTCTCTCGACGGCGCCGGCAACGTCGTCAGCGGGCGGATCAACCCGTACTTCGGCATCTACCGCCAGCGGGTCGTCCCGGAAGACGAGACGATCTGGATGGACGAGATCAGGCGCGGCCCCACCTTCGCCGCCGCTGCGATCCCTGATTCGCGGCAGCGTGACCACTCCGGCGAACACCGCCCTGCCGGCGATCGGCGGCACGACCACGCAGGGGCAGACGCTGATCGCCAACGCACGGATGCTTGGACGAGCAGCCCGACCAGCTTCGCCTACCTGTGGCAGAGCTGCGACGGCGGCGGCGCGAACTGCTCAGCGATCGGCGGCGCGACCGGTGGGACGTATGTGCTGCAGGCGGCCGATGTCGGCCGGACGGTCAGGGTGCAGGTGACCGCGACCAACGGCTTCGGCTCCGGGGAGCGCGACCTCCGATCCGACCGAGGTCGTGCAGGCGCGGCATCGGGCGCGCGGTCGGCCGGCGGCACGGCGCGGGCGGACGGCATCGATCGGCGGCACTCGTTGACGAACCAGGGCGGCTCGAACGGTGCATCACATGGCTGCCTCCGGCCCGTACACGCTGGCCGGGGCGGCGACGGTGACGAAGCTGACCGGCTACCTCCAGGGCGGCGGCTCCGCGACGCCGATCCGGGCGATCGATCTACGCCGATAACGGTAGCGGTGCTCCGGGCGCGTTGGTCGGCTGTCTCGCAGCAGGTGACGATCGCTGCCGGCCGCGCCGCCGGCCTGGGTCGACTTCCCGCTCGCGACCCCGGCTGGGCTGCCGGCCGGCCAGTACTGGCTCGGCTACTGGTACGGCGGCGCAGGCGCGCTCGAGTACTACGACAGCGTCGCCGGCACCAGCCGCTACGCCGCCGCCGGCTACTCCCCGACCGGCGATCCGCCGGCCAGCTTCGGCAGCGGCACCGCCTCGGATCGGCTCCTACTCCCTGTACGCCACCCTCGGCACGGCCGCGGACGCGCCCGCGAATACCCCCCTTCCGCAACTCAGCGCGACCGCCACCCCGGCGCCGGCCCCTCCAGCTGCCAGTACCGAAAGCGGTGTGCTCGGCCGAACGAATGTGGGCGCGCTCAGTGCCCCGGGTGGGACGAACTACCTCGACGCCTCCGGCCCGTACACGATGGCGGCGGCTGCGACGGTCGGCAAGCTGACCGGCTATCTGGGCGGCGGCGCCTCGAACGCCAGGCTGCGTGCAGTAATCTACGCCGACAGCGGCGGTGCTCCCGACGCGCTGGTTGGCGTCACGCGCGAGGTCACGCTACCGGTCTCTGCCGCGCCGGGCTGGGTCGACTTCGCCCTCTCTACTCCGCTCGTGCTCGCGCCGGGCCGGTACTGGCTCGGCTACTGGTACGGAGGGGGCGCCCACGAGTACTTCGACAGCATCGCCGGGAGCGAGCGCTATGCGGCCGCTTCCTACTCTTCGACCGGCCCGCCGGCAACGTCCTTTGGCGCCTCGGCGAGTTCTCACGGCGCCTACTCGCTCTACGCGAGCTACGTTGACTCAAGCGACGCAGGCCGCATCACGGTCTCGCCGCCGCTACCTGCGTCGACCCCGGATCCGGCGCCGATCTCAGCGGTCTTGCCGTCAGCCTCGACGGCGATGGCGACGTCGCAGTCGCAGTCGCCGTCGAGCAGCACAAGTACCGCGCTCGGGCAGACAAGCGTGGGCGCGCTCCGCACCAGAGGCGGGGCGAACTACCTCGACGCCTCCGGCCCCTACACGCTGGTGACGGCTGCGAAAGTGGGCAAGCTGACCGGCTACCTCAGCGGCGGCAGCTCGAGCACGAAGCTGCGCGCCGTCATCTACGCGGATAGAGCCGGCGCGCCAGGCGGACGGGTCGGCGCCACACGCGAGGTCACGCTACCTGCCGGCGCCGCACCGGGCTGGGTCGATTTCACCTTCCGCGAGCCGCTCGCGCTCGCGCCGGGCCAGTACTGGCTGGGCTACTGGTATGGGGGCAAGCAGTTCTACGCGTATTACGACAGCATCGCGGGCAGCGAGCGCCTCGCACCCGCGGACTACTCCTCGGACGGAAACCCACCGAGCCCCTACGGCGCGTCGCTGAGCTCCGCATGCGCCTACTCGCTCTACGCGAGCTACACGGGCTTGAGCACGTCAGCCGGAATCAACCTCTCGCCGCCGCTGCTTGCGTCGATCCCCGAGCCGTCGCCGCCGCTTGCGTCGATCCCCGAGCCGCCGCCGCTCCCACCCGTCGTCTCGCCGGCGGCCATGACAGTGTCGAGCAGCGCCAGCACCTTGTTCGGGCCGACGAGCATTGGCGCGCTCCGCACCAGAAGCGGAGCGAACTACCTCGACGCCTCCGGCCCCTACACGCTGGCGACGGCTGCAAAAGTGCGCAAGCTGGCCGGCTACCTCAGCGGTGGCAACTCGAGCACGAAGCTGCGCGCCGTCATCTACGCGGATAGAGCTGGCGCGCCAGGCGGACGGGTCGGCGCCACACGCGAGGTCACGCTACCTGCCGGCGCCGCACCCGGCTGGGTCGATTTCACCTTCCGCGAGCCGCTCGCGCTCGCGCCGGGCGCGTACTGGCTGGGCTACTGGTACGGGGGCAAGCAGGTTTACGCCTACTACGACAGCATCGCGGGCAGCGAGCGCTTCGCACCCGCGGACTACTCCTCGGACGGAAACCCACCAAGCCCCTTCGGCACCCCCCAAAACTCGTCAAGCGCCTACTCGCTCTACGCAAGCTAGTCTTGAGGCACTCGTCTTGGACGCTCGGAGAGCTTTCGAGCTCTCCGTCAGCGTCTCCGAGCCCGCATGTTCCATCGTAGACTGGCTTCCATGCGTGCGCTTCCCACCAGAGTCCGACAGTGCGCCGCTGTTCACTCTTCGAGACGTTGGGCTTGGCCGGTGGCAATCGCCGTCTCGTTTCTCGCCTGCCCGATGGCGCGAACTGCGCCGGGGCAGCCCATCTTCCGTGGTGACTGGGAGTCAGGGACAATCGCATCGTGGAAGAACGTCGAGGTCGCCGATGATCGCCCGCAGTCGGAGAGCTTTCAGCTGGTTACCAATCCCGTTCGACAAGGACGCTATGCGGCCAAGTTCATCGTCAGGCACGGCTACAGCCCGTTCGGCTGGAACGAGTCTTCGATGGTGTCGTGGAACTCCCGGGAAAGCGAGGGCGACGACTACTACTACGCCTGGTCGACGATGTTTCCCAAGACGTGGCGGGCTCCAGCCGGATGGGGGTACATCCTTCAGTGGCACTCCTCAGGGGATACGGCGGCGCTCGCGTTCAACGCGCGCGCAAATCGTCTCGAGCTCAGCGTCCACAGCGGTCACGTCGACGATCAGGGCGATTGGCAGTACACGAGAAACCTTGTGCTCCTGCGCACGCTCTCGCCGGGGCGCTGGAACGACTTCGTCTTTCATGTCCACTGGTCGGCCTCCAACTCGGGCGCGGTCCAGGTCTGGCATCGTCTGGCCGGCCAGGCCGATTTCAAGAAAGTCGCCGATCTGAGTGGCTTGCCCACGCTGCTCCGGAGTGACTCGGGCACCCTGGGGATCTACACGCTGATGGGCATGTACCGCATGAGCTACTGCGCGGTGCCGGCCCAGCTGGGCTGCACCAGCCCGCGGGGCGTTCAGGCTCCCACCGTGATCTACCACGACGGATTCGTCCGCGCGACCAGCTTCGCTCGCGCAGCGACCGTCGCCTTCGCCCCGCGCCGGAAACCGCCCGCCTGGCCAAGTGGGCTCGGACGTCCCTCGGTCGGCACCGCCAGCGCCGCCGGCGGTGCCGACTTCGTCGACGCCACCGGGCCCTATACCGTCGCCTCCCAGGTGAGCGTGAGCGCTCTGATGGGCTACGTTCGGGGAGGAAGCTCGCGATCGTCGTTCAGGGGTGTCGTGTATGCCGATGACGGTGGTCGCCCTGGGACGCTGGCCGGCGTGACACGTGAGGCGACGGTGGCCGCGGGCGCCGGTCCCAGCTGGGTGCGGCTCGCCTTCCGCTCGGCGCTCCGGTTGGCACCGGGGAAGTACTGGCTCGGATACTGGTACGGAAGTACCGGCGCGTTCCAGTATTTCGACCACATTCCCGGCGCCGAGCGCTACGCTGCCGCGCCTTATGCATCGGAGGGCGAGCCGGCAGCGCAATGGAGTAGCACGGGGACTTCGTCCGCCGCGTTCTCGCTCTACGCGGTCTATTCGAAGGGCCCGTAGCTCTTCCGCTGGTACGGCTCGATCCACGATAGAACTGCGCGCAAGCATGGAGGGTCACGGACTCGCGGAAAGTCTCGAGCGGCTGGGAACGGAGACCGCGTTCACCGTGCTCGCCCGTGCGAACGAGCTGGAGCGGGCGGGGCGCCACATCGTCCACCTCGAGATCGGCGAACCCGACTTCCCCACGCCCGCACACATCTGCGAGGCGGCCGCCGCCGCGTTGCTGGCAGGGCATACCTCCTATTGCCCGTCGGCCGGGATTCCCCAGCTCCGCGAGGCGGCCGCCGACTACCTCGCCGCCAGTCGCGGGCTCCCGATCGAGCCCGGGCGCGTGCTGATCGGCACGGGTGCAAAGCCGTTCCTGTTCTTCACCATCCTCGCCACCTGCAACCCGGGTGACGAGGTGATCTTCCCCGACCCGGGCTTCCCGATCTACGAGTCCGCTGTCCGCTTCGCCGGCGCCGTGCCGGTGCCGCTGCCGTTGCGCGAGGAGCTCGACTTCGTCTTCGACCCGGAAGAGCTACAGAGCAAGCTCGGCAAGAAAACGAAGCTCGTCATCCTCAACTCGCCAAACAACCCGACCGGCGCCGTGATCGGCCCCGAACAGATGGCGGCGGCGGCG
Organism: uncultured Verrucomicrobiae bacterium; assembly: GCA_963738045.1. Classification (GTDB taxonomy): domain Bacteria; phylum Verrucomicrobiota; class Verrucomicrobiia; order Chthoniobacterales; family UBA10450; genus Palsa-1392. The sequence continues at coordinate 6,121 of CAVTUX010000010.1, forward strand.
CGGTCGATCGCCGCCACGGATGCCTGGGTACTGTCGGACGAGATCTACTCGCAGATGCTCTACGAGGGCGAGTTCGCAAGCGTTGCCTGCGAGCCCGAGATGCTCGAGCGGACGATTCTGCTCGACGGCCTCTCGAAGACGTTCTCGATGACGGGCTGGCGGTGCGGCTTCGCTGCCGTCCCGGAGTCGCTCGTCGACCCGCTGACGCGCTTCTTCACCAACTCGACCTCCTGCGTGCCTCCCTTCGTTCAGCACGCAGGGGTCGCCGCCCTGCGCGGGCCGATGGACGAGCCGCAGGCGATGATGGCCGAATTCGCCCGCCGCCGCGAGCTCATCGTCGACGGTCTCAATGCCTTGCCCGGGGTCTCCTGCCAACGCCCGCGCGGCGCTTTCTATGCCTTCCCGAGTGTCCGCGAGCTCCCGATCGACGCCGACGAATTCGCGCGGCGGCTGCTCGACGAAGCCGGCGTCGCGGTGCTCGCTGGCAGCGCCTTCGGGCAGGTCGGGAAGGACAATCTCCGGCTCTCGTACGCCAACTCGCAGGAAAACCTCTCGCTTGCGCTCGAACGGATCGGCGAGTTCGTGAGAGCCCTGTAAGGGATGCTGAGCCACGGCTTCCCGGGGGGATACGGGTAGGGTTGCGGAGCCGTGGACATGCGCCGCTTCCTCCCGATCCTGCTGATCGCCTTCGCGGCCCTCTTCATCCTCCCCCAGCTCTTCCGCAAAGGCGGGTCGAATACGCTGTCTTCGAAGGACCGCGCGGTGATGACGGGGACGCGATGCTCCGCATCGACAAGGCAGAGAAGGCGGCCTTCGAGGCCGGCGGAAAGTACTCGAGCAACCTCACAGACCTCGTGGTCGCCGACAAGGTGCTCGCCCGCGAGTTGACGGTGCCGCTGACAATCGACCTGACCACGGGCACGGGCGACAAGAGCTATGTCGTCCGCGTCTCGAGCGACGTGGTCAGCGTTGCCAGGGCGCGCTCGGGGGGCAAGGTGATCCTGAGCAACTGCCGCACGATCAAGTCCGTGAGCGGCTTCAAGTGCCCCGTGCCCGCCGCCGTCAAGAAGTAACCGCGGCGGACCCGCGCTGGTGGGAGCTCCGGCGCGCGCAGAACCTCAAGCCCGCCACCTACACCTGCCCGCTCTGCGACCGCCGGCTCCAGGCGATGAGCGACCACCTCCTGCTCTTCCCCAAGGGCGACCACTCACGACGGCGCCACGCACACATCGAGTGCGTCCGGGCGGCGCGCGAATGCCGGCGGCTGCCGTCCCGGAGCGAGTGGCGGCGCACCCAACCGAGTGTCTGACACCGGAGGTGTCAGACACTGCAGTTCGAACCGACTTACCAGGACGTCTTGCGCATGCTGCGCGCGAAACGCCGCCGCTCCTTCCTCGCCTCGGCACGCCCGCGGCGGATTCGGCCCGACCAGCCCGATCGATCGCCCCGCTTCCACCTGCAACACGCCCGGAATCCTGCGCAGGGAATGCGCCATGCGTACGATCTTGTCGCGATCCGTCGCCCGGTGCGGATGCTTCAACCACAGCAAAACCACGTGAGTTACGGTGGGCGGCGGCCTGGGCGCCGTACTGCAGGCCGCGAGGAAAATCGCCGGCCAAAGCAACAGCAGCGCGAGTGGCCCGAGTGCCGTCTGGCTCTCTCTTCTCGCAGGTCTCATTTCCCTTTTCAGTCCACGAATTTCGGACAAATCCGCGGCTTGGCGAACATTTTCGAGCGTCATTGAGGATCGAAAACTTGCTGGAAGCGGTTCCAGAGCGGGCGGCACCGAACGTCGCCTAACGAATTCTAGTTGAGAGACGAAGTCTTTTCCCCCGCGGGAAACTCGACCCTGCGAGAATCGTTTTTTCGTCAAGAGTTTTTTGAGCAGAAAAAGAAAATAAAGTTCCGCTTTTTTCTTGTGAGGTCGCAACCCGATTTCTAATCTGAAGCCGCAGGCCGGGAGCAGCGGAGACCGGATGTGAATAAGATGTGAACAAACCGACCCCCCCGAAACGGAGTCGAGAGTATGAAAAGAAAACGGAATTATTTTTTGAACGGCACTCCGGCGGTTGCTCCCGCAACAAGGCCACACGCCTTCAGTCCGGCAAAAGCCATTTTTCCCTCGTGTAACGGACTTTTACACCGACTACTTTCTCGGTCGAAAGCGGAAATCTTCGCGCCGCGCCTTACGCCGCGCAGCACTTTCTCTTGTTATTTGTCTCGGTCACCAGGGGCTCGCGGCGTTGTTTAACGCTGTTAACAAGTAGCCATGGACGAGAAATACACCCACCTTTGGACCAAGATTGCCGCCGCACTAAAACCGCAGGTCAGCGCCGATACTTTCAAGCGCTGGTTTTCCGCCGTGAAATTGACCGGCGCGACCGCGGATGAGGTTACGCTTCTGGTCCCGAACAACATCTACCAGTTCTGGATCGAGAGTAATCACATGCCAGCGCTGCAAGGCGCGATCAACTCCGTGCTCGGCGGTCCGCGCGCGGTCAAATTTGTTTGCGCGGTCGACGCTTCTGCCGGCTCCGACGCGGCCGAGCCGGAGCCGAACATTTCCCCAAAAAGCCAGACCGCTGCCGGACGAGCCGGGAACACAGCGGGTCTGAACCCGCGCAACACCTTCGAATCTTTCGTCGTCGGGCCGAATAATCAGATCGCTCACGCCGCCAGCCTTGCGGTCGCGCAGTCGCCGGCCAAGACCTACAATCCACTTTTCATCTACGGCGGCGTCGGCCTCGGCAAAACGCACCTCATGCAGGCGATCGGCCAATACATCTCGGTGCGCGGCAAACACGCCCGTGTGATGTATCTCTCGAGCGAGCTTTTCATCAACGAATTCATCGACGCGATCCAGCACAACAACCTCGTCAAATTCCGCAAGCGCTACCGGCAGGCTGACCTGCTCCTGATTGACGACATTCATTTTCTTGGCGGCAAGGAGCGGTCGCAGGAGGAATTTTTCCACACTTTCAACACGCTCTTCGACGGCCATAAACAAATCGTCCTCTCGAGCGATCGCGCCGCCTCGGAAATCGCCAACCTCGAGCATCGGCTCGTCTCGCGCTTCGAGTGGGGGCTGACCGCGGAACTGCAACCGCCCGACGTTGAAACGCGCCTCGCCATTCTGCGCAAGAAAGCGCGCACCCTGCACATCAAATTGCGCGACGAGATTTTCGAATTCCTCGCTGATCGCATCAAAACCAACGTGCGGCGGTTGGAAGGCGCACTCATGCGCGTAGCCTCGTTTGCTTCCCTCAGCGGCAAGGAACTGACCCACGAAGTCGTCGAGCATTTGCTCAAGGACATTTTGCAGGAAGAAGCGCGTCGTGCCGTCACGATCGACCAGATCCAGCGTCGCGTCGCCGAGCACTTCGACGTGCGCCTGGCGGACATGACTAGCAAACGCCGCCCGGCCAACATCGCCTTCCCGCGCCAGATCGCGATGTATCTGGCACGCGAACTAACGAAAGCCTCGCTCAACGAAATCGGCGAAGCTTTCGGCGGGCGCGATCACGGCACCGTCCTGCATGCCTGCAAGCAGGTGAAGAGGCGGATGAAGGAGCAGGACAAGATCCGGCAGACCATCTCGTTTATCGATAGCGCGCTGCAACGCTAATGCGCGCTGCGAGATTGCGGTTGCCGGATAAAATCGAAAGCCTTACATCTTAACGACTCATTTCCCGTCTTCATGAAATTTAGCGTTACGAAAGAAAAGCTTCTCGAATGTCTGCAACAGGTTCAGAACGTCGTCAGCACTCGCACCACCCTCCCGATTCTTTCGAACGTCCTCCTGCAAACCAACGACGGTGAGGTGCGCCTGACAACGACCGATCTCAACGTCGGCGTGCGCGGCAGTTTCGAAGCAGATGTCGAAAAAGCGGGTGCCACCACTTTGCCGGCGCGTCGCCTCTTCAACATCATTCGCGAGCTGCCCTCGAGTGAAATTCAGTTCGACGTCGACGGCAAAAACGCCGCCTCGATTCGGAGCGGGCAAAGCTTTTTCAAGATTCTCGGTTTGCCCGAGGAAGAATTTCCGCCCCTGCCCAAGTTTGACGATGCCAAGGTCGTCACAATCCGGCAGAAGGATTTGCGCGACGGGCTGCGCAAGACTTCCTACGCCATCTCGACCGATGAGACGCGCTACGTCCTGAACGGCGTTCTTTTCAGCTTCAAGGACAACAAGCTTACCCTCGTCGCGACCGATGGCCGCCGCCTCGCCATGCTCGACATCGATCTCGAATTCCCGCGCAGCCACGAGGCCGACATCATCGTACCGACCAAGGCCGTGACGGAATTGCAGCGCCTTCTGACCGACGAGGGCGACGTGCGCGTGAGCGTCGGCAGCGGTCAGATTGCATTCGATCTCAACAACACTCTGCTCGTCTCGAAATTGATCGAGGGGAATTACCCCAACTACAAGCAGGTCATTCCGGGCGAGATGAAGGAGCGAGTTACGCTCGAGCGGGAAACGTTCCTCAACTCCTTGCGGCGCGTCTCGCTTCTTGCCAGCGACAAATCGAATTCGATCAAGTTGAACTTTTCCAAGAACAACATCGACATCACGGCCAATACTCCGGAAGTCGGCGAAGCCAAGGAATCGCTGCCGGTCGTTTACAAGGGCCGTGAGTTTTCCATCGCCTTCAATCCCGAGTTTCTCATGGCGCCGCTGCGGAACCTGACTGAGGACGAAATCTTCCTCGACTTGATCGATGAGATGAGCCCGGGCGTAATCAAGATTCAAAGCCCGTTCCTCTACGTCCTGATGCCGATGCGCATCAGCTCGTAGGTAGCGCAAGCGTCCAGCTTGCAGGGGTCGAACGGCGCCAGGTGGAAATCTCGCGCTACTCTAACCAGTCCCGCAAGCTCGTTATCACGTCCGAAAGCTGAATCCCTTCCATCGTCAGGCTCGGCGAACGCAGAACGCGCACCTGCGGATTTTGCGGCGCCCAAATCGCCGGGTCGGTCGGGCCAAAGAGCAGGAGCGACGGAGTTCCCATCGCCGCGGCCAGATGCGAGATGCCGCTGTCGTGACCGACAAAGCACGCGCAGTTCTGCAACAGATTTGCCAGAGCCGGCAGCGGCAAATTTTCGGCAATACGGACCTTTTCGTTAGGCAACACTCGCCTCAAGTACGCCAGACGCGCCTCGTCCGCCTCGCCGGCGACAAGGAGCAAGCGCCGCTTTTCGTTCCGTTGCAAAAGCGACTGCGACAGGGCAGCAAAACGCTCGACCGGCCAGCTCTTGTTCTCGCTCCCGCTGCCAGGATGGATCGCGACTAATTCGGAATCGATGCTTCTCCGCTCGTTAGGCACGATCCGCGCCGCCGGATCGTCAAGATAAAGCGCGAGACGCTCGAGCGGGCGTGCGAGTTGCCGCGCAGCATGTTCGTAACCGGTAACTTTGGGCGAGCCAGTGATTAGATTTTGCACTCCCGCGTGGCGCAGATTGTTTGCAAAGATTCCATCCGGATCAAACAGGTAGCTGATGACCGGCTGAAAGCCGCCGAAGTATTCGATTAGTTCCGGAGCGAGCGCACCGTCGCGGTTGAAGAAGCTGGAGAGTGGCCCGTATTCGATCGAGCGGGCGGCGTCCGCGTAGCCGCTCATCTCGGCGAGCACCACGATGTGTTTGTAGCCCAGAATCTCGAGATGCGCGGACGGGAACTTATCCCGCAGTAACTTGATCGCGGGCAGAGTGAGAATGAAATCGCCGATCGCGCCGCCGCGGATAACAAGGATCCGGCTCAATACGCCACGAACGCGCAGACCAGAATCGCTGCCCCGAAAGCAAAACCGAGTCCGGAAAGCAGCCGCCACCGGCCCGAATGCTTCGTGCTCCAACCAATCTGATCGCGCAGCAGGTAGGGCATCGTGACCCAAAACAAGCCCAGCAAGATCATCAGATAAGCGAGCACCGTCACGAGCAGTCGGCTCATTTCGGGCCGCAGGAAGGCCGCATCCAGAAGCGGTTCAGCAGCGAGCAGGCAAAGAATCCCAAGCGCCCGCACGGCCAGAAACTCATCAACAAATTTCAGAACGAGGACAAAACCCACCGGGAGGATAATGAGAAGCGGACGCCGGAAATTGGAAAACTCCCCCATCTCCATTGTCGCCAAAAGCCAGAAGCTCCAGACCAGATCGATCGTGAGAAGGACCACACCGGCCGTCCTGGAACGAGGAAATTGAGGAAGGAAATTTTGCGCCGGCAGAAAAATCGCGAGCAGGCTCAGCAGAACAAGAATGGCCCCGGCGATCAAACCGGCGGTGCGCAAGGAAAGGTGGTAAATCATGAAATCGCAGCGATGGGCGGCTGAAGTTCTTCCATCGATGGAAAATGACAACTCCCGTCCGCCTTTGATTTTTTTCCGGTCAGGCTGAAGCCGGTCGAGTGCGTGATCTGGAGATCGATCAATTCGCCAATGTCGCTCTCAGCGCCCTCGAAAACGACGATCTTGTTGCCTGGAGTGCGACCAGTCAGGCGCGCAGCGTTTGTCTTGCTTGGACCCTCGCAAAGAATTTGCACCGTTTGCCCGACCAGGCGCGCGCCGGCGCGCTTTGCCGCGGCATCAACCACGGCGAGCAAATCGTGATTGCGCGCTTCCTTCACCTGTTCATCGAGCTGATCGCTCATTTCGGCGGCTGGCGTTTTGCTTCGCTGCGAATAGCGAAAGACAAACGCATTATCGAACTGGATCCGTTCCACCAGGGCACGCGTTTTTTCGTAATCCTCATCCGTCTCGCCGGGAAATCCGACGATCACGTCTGTCGTTAGGGCAATGTCTTCCCGGACAGCGCGCAGTTGGTCGACTAGACGAAGATAGTTCTCTGCGGTGTACGTGCGATGCATCGCCTTAAGAATCCGGTCGGAACCGGACTGGAGCGGCAAATGGACATGCGGGCAAAGTTTCGGCAGCTCAAAAAACGCCTCGATCAGGTCGGCGCGGAAGCCGATCGGATGCGGCGAAGTAAAGCGCAGTCGCTCGAGCCCGGTGACTTCGTGCACAGCCTTTAGCAATTGCACAAAGGGACTCTTCCCTCCGACTTTTGGGAACTCGTGTCGTCCATAGAGATTGACGATCTGACCAAGGAGCGTGACCTCCTTCACGCCACGTCCGACCAGTTCCTCAACTTCCCTGACGATCTCGCCGATGACACGGCTGCGCTCAGCGCCGCGGGTGCGCGGCACGATGCAGAAGGTGCAATGCATGTTGCAGCCCTGCATGATCGAGACAAACGCCGTCGCCTGACGCGGTCGCAGCGCATGTTCCCGAATCGTTTCCTGGGAATTTTCTTCCTCCGCCGTGTCGACGATGGAAAAGCGCGGATCATCCATCCGGAGGGACCGCTTTTTTTCCACCAACTCCTCCACGTAATCCGCCACCCGATGAAACTTCTGCGTCCCGACCACGAGATCGAGGTGCGGGACCAGCTTGAGAAGCTCTTCGCCGCGAGCCTGTGCCATGCAGCCGAGAAAGCCGAAGACCACATCCGGACGCTGCTTCGCCATCCGACCAAGCATGCCCATTTTGCCCAGTGCCTTTTGCTCCGCCATGTCGCGCACACTGCAAGTGTTGAAGAGCACAACGTCGGCTTCCGCTTCGCTCGTCGCCACGTCGTAGCCGCGATCGAGCAGAGAACGGGCGACCTGCTCCGAGTCGCGCTCGTTCATCTGGCAGCCGTAAGTTTTGATGAAGAATTTCGGCATCGACGAAGGCCCAACGATACACAAATGGGTCACCCTCGCCATCGGATGCCCCTGATGAAGGCAGCACCAGGATGAACACGCAACGCGGATTATCCCCTTTCCAATCTTTTCTCCTTCTGAATAATCACCACGCGCATGAAGAGAAACGAGCCAGCGATCGGGATCATTGGCGGAAGCGGTCTCTACGAGATCGAGGGCTTCAGCCATCCGCAGGAACACGAAATCCAGACGCCCTTTGGGCAGCCCTCGGATCTCATCGTGGGCGGCGAAGTCGCCGGCCGCATTGTCTACTTTTTGCCCCGGCACGCCCGCGGCCACCGTCTCCTGCCGCACGAGTTGAATCATCGCGCCAATATTTACGCCCTGCGCTCGTTAGGCGTGCGCTGGATTATCTCGGTCTCGGCAGTCGGGAGTTTGCAGGAAAAATACGCACCACGCGATGTCTTCCTGCCTTCGCAGTTCTACGACCGGACGAGCCAGCGGCCCGATCACACTTTTTTCGGCGGGGGGATCGCGGCCCATATCAGCTTTGCCGAGCCGATCTCTACCCCGCTGCGCCACCTTCTGGCGGAGACGGCGCAGTCGTTAGGCGTGACGGTGCACAACGGCGGCACTTATGTGAACATGGATGGGCCGGCTTTTTCCACCCGCGCGGAATCGCAATTCAATCGCCGCCAGGGTTTCGATGTCATCGGCATGACTAACGTGCCGGAGGCAAAGCTGGCCCGCGAAGCGGAGATCGCCCTCGCCACCATGGCGATGATCACCGACTACGATTGCTGGAAGATCGAAGAAGAACCAGTCTCGGCTCAGATCCTCATCGAGCACCTCCTCGCCAATGCGGAGACGGCCAGGAAAATTCTCGCCGCTGTCATTCCCCGTATTCCGACGGAGCCGAACTGGCCAGAGCATCGCGCGCTTGATTCCGCCATCATCACCGATCGGTCGCTCTGGCCGGCGGCGACACGGGAAAAACTGCGGGCGATTCTGGGCCGGTTCGAATAGTCTCCGTCAATCGTCCTTTTTTGGACCTATCCCTCTCGCACGGAGAACTGGCGTCCCCCGCGAAGGTCCGGAAGCGGATATTCCGCCAGAAGGTCCGCCCTGCGTGACTACCAACCCCGCTTGCTTCCCGACACCGCTGCTGCGCAACTTCGCCGCCGCCCTAACCTCGCCCGGCCAGACGCCGGATGGCATCGCCTAACGAAGCGATCTGCAGCGCGGAATGCGCGGCGCTAACCGTGATCCGTAAACGCGCGGCACCTTTCGCGACCGTCGGATAACGAATCGCGGGCACGAAGAATCCCTCCTGGCGCAGAGCGCGCGCCAGGTCGAGTGCGCGTTGTTCGTCACCGACCATCCAGGGGATGATCGCCGCGCCTGGCTGGCCGAATTCGTCTTTGCCTCCAGGCAGCAACTTCCTCAGTTGCACGATCCGTCTCCAAAGCGTCTTTCGGCGCGCTTCGCCTTCCTCGGAGACAAGAAAATGCACCGCTGCCGTCGCCGCTGCCGCCAGGGCCGGAGGTGGCGCGCTCGAAAAGACAAAGGAGCGCGCGCGATTGATCAGCCAATCGATCAGACTGCGCGAGCCGCAAACGTAGCCACCGCTCACGCCTAACGAATTGCTGAGCGTGCCCATGTGCGCATCGATCTCTGATTCCAGTTCAAGTTCCGCCGCGAGTCCGCGGCCATGCGGCCCAAGGACGCCGACGGCATGCGCTTCATCGAGGAGCAACAACGCCTGGAAACGCTTTTTCAGCTCGACCAGCTCGCGCAGCGGTAAACGATCGCCATCCATGCTAAAGATCGATTCGGTGACCACGACAATGCGCGCTTCCGGATATTCGCGACGCGCCCATTCGAGGTGGCTCTCCAGTTTGCCGAGATGATTATGCGGAAAAAGGCGGAGCGTCGCACCGCTCAAGCGCGCGCCATCGATCAAGGCCGCATGGCAAAGTTTGTCGAGGATGACAACGTCCTGTCTGGATGCGAGCGCCGGCAAAGCGCCAACCGCCGCGGCGTAGCCACTGCTGAAACAGACTGCGCCCGGCGCGCGCATCCAGCGCGCCAGCGCCGACTCGAGCGCGATGTGCGGCGACTGCGTTCCGCTGATCAAACGCGACGCTCCCGCCCCGACGCCGAATTCCTCGATCGCCGCAATCGCCGCCTGGCGCAGAATCGCATCCGCCGCCAACCCGAGGTAATCGTTCGAGGAAAAATTGAGCAGCTGCCGCCCGACGATCTGCACCTCGGGACCCTGGGCCGTGCCGAGCTCGCGCAGCTCGCGATGCAGGGAGCGGGCACGCAGCGCCTGGAGTTGCTCTTGAAAGAGATCGCTCATTTCACGCGCCGAGGGCGCGTGAACTACATTTTCCTCAAGCCCCAGGAAAGCAAGGCGGAAGCATCCTGCCAGACGGCCGACTTGCTGTCGCCGAGCACGACGACAATCACGTCGCGCCCCGGGATCGTGCCGCTTGCGATCAGACAATGACCCGCCGCTTCGGTGTAGCCGGTCTTCATTCCGTTGCAATACGGCAGGCGCTTGAGAACCTTGTTCGTGTTCTGGAGCTGACGCGTGCGCCCATTGGCATAACGAAAGACAAGCTGCGGCAGGCAGACGATCGAGCGAATTGTCGGATTGGCGTAGGCGGCGCGGGCAATGATCGCCAGATCACGCGCGGTCGAATACTGACCAGGAATAGGCAGGCCGTTTGGGTTGACGAAATTGGAATGGGTTGCGCCCAGAGCCCGCGCCTTCGCGTTCATTTTTTGGGCAAACAACTCGATGCTTCCGGCATTATCCCGCGCCAGACAACGCGCGACGTCGTTGGGGCTTTTGACCAGGAGGGCACGGAGAAGATCGATCCGCTGATAGGTCTCGCCCGGCTTGATATTCAATCGCACCGGTTCCGCATCGGTGTCGGTCGATTTCACCGTCACTATCTGATCGAGAGAGCCCTCTTCCGAGACAATCAACGCCGTGAGCAACTTTTGCGTGCTGGCCGCGGCACGGGCCGCGTCCGCGTTCTTTTCATAAAGCACCTCGCCCGAGCGCGCATCCTCCACGATGACGGAAGCGGCCCGCGTTCTTGGAATGACATCCGAATTAAGCTCGCGAGTCTGATAGGCGACGGCCACTTCGTCGTCGTCCGTCACCGGCATAGCACGCCGGACCTGAGGAGTGTTTGGCTGGGAAGCGGCGACGCAAAGCAACGCCAGGGCGATCGTCAGGGGATAACTGATCTGCAGAGCGGTTCGACGAATCATCGGCGTAATATTAAGAGCAAATCGCGCACCGGCGCAAGCCTAACGATCATCGCCACGCTCGATCAACTCGATCTCGTAACCCTCCGGCGCATCGATAAACGCAATGGCGCCGCCGCGCCCGTTCGGATGCGGACCGTCGGAAAGGGGGTAACCTTTCGCCGCCGTCCGCTTCGCGAATTCCTCGATATTATCTACCTCGAAAGCGAGATGAGTCAGGTCGGGGCCGACCACGACCGGGCCGCTCTCGTCATATTTGCAGAGCTCAATTTCCTCTTCGCTCCCGGGCGCTTTGAAAAAGACAAGCTGCGAGCCGCGGCCGGAAGTGTGCCGTCGCACTTCCTCCAGGCCGAGGACGTCGCGATAAAATGAGACTGTCTTTTCCAGATCGCTGACCCGATAACGGGTGTGCAAAAGCTTCTTGATCATGATTGCTAGGAAAGCACGAAATCCGAATATCAAAATCCGAAACAATCTCAAAAACCGGAAATGAGACAAAATTCGCAACGCCGCCTCCAGACTTTTTTGAATTTTCACACTTTCGGTTCTTCGAATTTGTTTCGGATTTCGTTATTCGTGCTTCGGATTTGTTTTAGCAATCATGCTTTCTCTCGGAATCGATAGCGGCACCAGAAGCACCAAAACCATCGTGCTTGATCTCGAATCGGGCGAGGTGGTTGCGCTGGCGCAGCGCGCCTACGGCACGATCGAAGGTCTGCCGCCGGGTCACGTGGAACAGGATCCGCAGACCTGGATCGATGCCGCCGAAACAACCGTCGCGGAATGCCTCGAAATCGTGGCCGACCGCCGCGAAGAGATCAAAGCAATCGGAGTCGGCGGACAACAACATGGCCTCGTCGCCCTCGATGAGGCGAACGAGCCGTTGCGTCCGGCCAAGCTTTGGTGCGACGTCTCGACGGAGGAGCAGTGCGAGAAATTCAAGAAGGAATTCGGCGGCAACGAAGGCCTGATCGAGCGAATCGGCAACCCGATGCTGCCGGGTTATACCGCCCCCAAGCTGCTCTGGTTGAAGGAAAATGAGCCGGCGAACTTTCGCCGCCTAACGAGCGTGATGTTGCCGCATGATTACCTGAATCTCTGGCTGACGGGTGAACGCCAGATGGAGTACGGCGACGCTTCCGGGACTGGCTTGATGGACGTGCGCACCCGGAAATGGAGCAAGCCGATTTTGGAGTTCATCGACCCGAAATTGGAATCGGTCCTCCCGCCACTCCGCTCTTCGAAACGCCCGGCCGGATTGTTGCGCAGCGTCCTGCGCGAGAAATGGGGACTGGCCGATGACGCCCTCGTCAGCGCCGGAAGCGGCGACAACATGATGAGCGCGATCGGCACCGGCAATATTCGGGCCGGAGTTGTGACCGTGAGCCTTGGCACATCCGGAACGATCTGTGCCTTTTCCGAGGAACCGGTGATCGATCCGAAGGGCGAAGTTGCGGCCTTCTGCGACGCCACCGATCACTGGCTCCCGCTCATTTGCACGATGAACGTCGCCGCTGCGACCGAGCAGGTGCGCAATCTGTTTGGCTGGGACCTCTCGACGATGGAGGAGCGGATTGAAGCAATCCCGGCCGGTGCGGGCGGAATTCTTTTTCTCCCTTACCTGCAGGGTGAACGAACACCAGACCTGCCGAAAGGCTCCGGTGTTTTCCACGGCCTAACGACTGAAAACATGAAGCCCGATTTCATGGCCCGCGCGGTCGTGGAAGGCGTGACGCTCGGACTCGCCTACGGGCTCCGCCGCTTCAAAGACCTTGGGATTGTGCCCGAGGAAATCCGGCTCACCGGCGGGGGGAGCAAGAGCGCGATCTGGCGCCAGATCGCGGCTGACGTGCTCGGATTCCCAACCGTGGCTTTGCGCGTAACCGAGGGCGCGGCCTTGGGTGCAGCCATCCAAGCCGCATGGACCTATGACAAAGTGAAGGGAAAACCGGTCAGCCTGGAGAAGCTGGTCGAAGATCTCGTAATCGTGGAGAAAAAGACGCGCGTCGAGCCAACCAAGGAATCGCGCACCTTCTACAACGAACTTCTTCTTCGCCAGATCGACCTGATGAAAAAGCTGAAGACCAGCGGATATCTCTAGGATGTGCGCAAGCTCCCGCAGTCTCAAGCGCCACTCTGGTCTAGAGCGAGAGCGCGACCTGTGGTTCTATAGCGCGAAATGAAACTCGTTATCGGCGCTACCGGCGCGAGCGGCACGATTTATCTCCAGCGTTTACTCGATCAAATCGACCCCGCGGCCAACGAAGTGCATCTCGTTATGAGCACCCACGCGAAACAAGTCGCGGCGCAGGAGGTCGACCAGCTCGTCGTGCCCGGCGGCGTGGCGCAACATGCCGAGAATGACTTGAACGTCCCCTTTGTCAGCGGCTCCGCGCGCTTCGATGCGATGGTCATTATCCCCTGCTCGATGGCGACGCTGGGCCGGATCGCCTCCGGCTCGAGCGACAGCGCTCTCCTCCGCGCCGCCGATGTTTTCTTGAAAGAGCGCCGCAAGTTAATCCTCGTCCCGCGCGAAACGCCATGGAGTCTGGTGCACGCCCGCAACGTCGTCGCGCTCCTCGAGGCGGGTGCGATCGTGCTCCCGGCCATCCCGTCGTTCTACAGCCGGCCACAATCGGTCAGCGACGTGGCCGACACCGTCGTCTGGCGCGTGCTCGATCAAATCGGCCTGCCCAACCCACGCGCTTACCGCTGGAGGGACGAGGGCGCAGGACCTTCCACGCCTTGAAGATCGAAGGCTGGCGCGCGCGGTGGTTGGTCGCTTTCGGCTATCGCCTGCTGCAAGTTTGGGCGCGCACCCTCCGCTTCGAAATCGAGGATCACGCCCGCGTTGTCGGCACTCCGCCTAACGAACGCTACATCGGCGCGCTCTGGCACAACCGCCTCCTTCTTTTGCCTTTCGTGATCAGGCGTTACCTGCCTGAGCGGCGCGGCGCGGCGCTCATCAGCGCAAGCCGCGATGGCGCGATCCTGGCGGATTTGGTCGAGCGCTTCGATTTCGAAGTCGTGCGAGGCTCGAGTTCGAGCTCACGCAGAGGTGCCAGCGCTATTCGGCAGCTCGCCGAAGTGATCGCGCGAGGCCGGGATGTGGTCATCACCCCGGACGGTCCGCGCGGCCCGGCCTACGAACTCGGCCAGGGGATTATCTTTCTCGCCCAGCAATCGGGAGCTGAAGTCGTGCCGGTTAACATGGAATACTCAAGCTGCTGGCGGGTGAAAAGTTGGGATCGCTTCATTCTGCCCCGGCCGTTTTCAACTGTGCGTGTGATTTTCGGCCCGCCGTATCGCGTCGCGCAGACCTCGACCGAAGAAGAATTCGAACACGAACGACAGCGTTTGCAGGAGGCGATGTTGCAGCTGGTGGAAATGCGCTGACGTGGAGATTACGGCACGGCGGCTCTCTTCATCTGTCATCCTGAGCTGCGAAGACGGCGAAGGACCTCTCTCTTGCAATGGCCGCTTTCTCCCGCCGTAACGATCTGGATTGCCACTGCGAGGTTCCTCTCCGTGCTTCGCCGGATCGGGATGACAAACGCGCGTGCGAGCAGGCTCGCAAAAGCCACACTCACCGAGCGAACAAAATGCAACGCGCAGCGAAAATTTGCGACCACCGCGAAGCGCCATTACAAAACGTCTACTTTGGCGAACCAAACAAAACTGATCGATGGCCGAGCGGTGGCGGAAAAGGTCTACGCGGAGCTGCGGAGCGAAATCGAATCGCTTAAGGCGGCGGGCACCACGCCCGGGCTCGCGGTCGTCCTGGTCGGCGATGATCCGGCTTCGCGCGCTTACGTCCGTTCGAAGGACAAGATGTGCCGGGAATTGGGGCTGCATTCGGTCAAGCTCGAATTGCCGGCCGACACGACCCAGGCCGATTTGCTTGCGCGCGTCGCAGAGTTGAATCGCGACCCGGCCATCCACGGAATCCTTGTTCAGTCGCCGCCGCCAAAACAAATCGATGAAGCGGCCATCATCCGCGCGCTTGATCCGTCCAAGGATGTCGATGGCTTTCACCCGATCAACATTGCCAGGCTTGCCCTTGGCGACGCGACCGGCTTCGTGCCCTGCACACCGTTAGGCTGTTTGCGTTTGCTCAGGGAAAGCGGCGTCGAGATCAGCGGCGCGCACGTTGTCGTCCTGGGCCGGAGCATGATCGTCGGCAAACCGCTGGCGCTTCTTCTCATGCGAAAAGGCATCGATGCGACTGTTACGGTGGTGCATTCCCGCACCCGTAATCTCCCCGAAATTACTCGTTCCGGGGATGTCGTCGTGGCGGCAATCGGCAAGGCCGGATTCGTCGTAGCTGAGCACGTGCGTGAGGGCGCGGTTGTAATCGACGTCGGGATCAATCGCGTCGAGGACTCGTCCTCACCGCGCGGCTATCGACTGGTCGGCGATGTGGCTTTCGATGAAGTCGCGCCGAAAACCGCCGCGATCACGCCGGTACCCGGCGGCGTCGGACCGATGACGATCGCGATGCTGATGTCGAACACGGTCAAGGCCGCACAATTGCGGAAATAGATCCTGGACATGCGGAAGCATGTCCCTCCGGAGGAACGCAGTACCGCGCGTCCGGTTTCTTCAGGGCCGCACGACCTTCGTCGTCAAAAAACCAAGAGCGCGCTTCTCGTTAGGCAAGGCACGAACCAGCGCCGTGGTCAGGCGTGGATGTTCGACGGCGTGGCGCGCTAGGGCGTTAATCCAAAGTCGGCCGGCGTAAAGCCGGCGATGCGCGGCCGAGATACTGCTGGTGGTTTCCAGCCGCGATCGCCTCCGCCGCCAGCTCGCCAGAACGAAGCGCGTAGGAAATCCCCTCACCCGTGAACGGCTCGACCACGCGCGCCGCGTCGCCGATCAGAAACAAACCGGGCTGATTCAACGGCAGTGCGGCGCGCGCCAGCGGCGCAAGTGTCCGCCAGCAGTGGTCGGTCGAGATCGCGAACTCTTTCTCGGCCCAGCGCTTGATCGCAGGCAGATCGCCAGGCCGACTGACCAGACAGAGGTTGAGCAGATCATCACCCACCGGCGCCTGACCAGAATATCCTTCCGGCAAGAGTTGCAGAACAATCCGGTCGCCGAAGTCACGCGGCAGCGGAATGTGCGTTTGTAGGGCGACACGATCGCGCCCCCTGCGCGGCATTAGATTGCAGAACCGCGCGACGCTCGAATTGCGTCCGTCCGCCGCAACCAGGAGTCGCGCGTTCTCTTTAGAATGATCGGTGCGAACCTTCCAGTCCTCGCCTCGCTCAAGGGACACCAACGTTTCGCCTTCACGCACTTCCGCACCTAACGACCGAGCGCGATGCAGAAGAATCTGATCGAGGACGCTGCGCTTAATCGCGATCTCGGCGTTCTCGCCGTTCGGGAGCAGCGCTTTGATTGATCGTCCGTTGACATCGATAAATTCAACTGCGGAGAGCTTCCCGTGCGACGCGGCCCGCACTTCCGTCGCCACGCCGAGGCGCTCCAGCACCGGCCAGCAAGCTGGGTTCAAACAGTCGCCACAGACCTTTTCCCGCGGGAAAGTAGCGCGCTCCAGGACGAGCGTGCGCAGGCCAGCCCGCGCGCAAAACGCCGCGCAGCTCGCACCCGCCGGACCGCTCCCTACGATGGCGACATCCCACATTTTCGATTAGTCTCTCGCTGCGGCCGACACGACCGCCGCTACACTAGTCACTCTCTTAGCCACGTGCCGCTATCGAAGGAAAAGCCAGACCTGAACAAGAAAGTGCACGAGGTGCCGCACAAGCCCGGCGTCTACCTGATGCGCGACCGCTTCGGCCGCGTCATCTACGTCGGCAAAGCGCGCGATCTGCGCAAGCGCGTCGGCTCGTATTTCATGCCGTCGAAAATGGCGGTGGCCGACCTCAAGACGCGCGCCATGCTGGAGGCGGTCTGGGATTTCGAAACTCACACCGTGGCAAGCGAAGCGGAGTCGCTCCTGCTCGAAGGGCAAGCTGATCAAGGAATACCGGCCGCGTTACAACATCTCGTTTCGCGACGACAAGCGCTTCCTCGTCGTGAAGGTCGATCCGACGGAGGAATGGCCGCGCTTTCGTCTGGCGCGTTTTAAGAAGGATGATGGCGCGCGCTACTTCGGGCCCTACGCGCATGCGGGTGCGCTGCGGCAGACGCTCAATTTCATGCGCAAGAAATTCGGCGTGCTCACCTTCGGGCGCGGAGCGCCGACCGAGCGCGAGCTGAAAGTCATCCACCTATCAGGTGCCGATGCGATTGAGCGAGATCGACGCCGCAACTTATCGCCAGCGTGTCGCGCAGGCGGCGGAATTTCTCGAGGGCCAGTCGCGCGAAATGATCCACGCACTCGAGGACGAGATGCGCAAAGCGGCGGAGAAACTGGATTTCGAGAAAGCAGCCGAGCTGCGCAACATGCTGGAGGATCTCCGGCGCACGACGAAGCCGATGCGGCGTTTTACGCGCCACAGCCTGCCGAGCGCGATCGATCCGCAGGCTGATGTCCAGGCGCTGGCCGACGCGCTCCAGCTTCCGCATTTGCCGAAGGTGATGGAATGCTTCGACATCTCGAATATTTCCACCACGCATGTGGTCGCATCGATGGTTGCCTTTCGCGACGGCGTGCCGGACAAAAACAATTACCGGCGCTATCGCATCCGGACGGTGGAGGGTCAGGATGATTTTGCCAGCATGGCGGAAGTCGTCAGGCGGCGCTATGCGCGTGTCTTGTTGCAGGCACGGGAGTCGCACCCAGACACAGCGGAGTTTTCGCAGGAGAACCCGGTGGACGCGCTGCTGTACGACTCGAGACGATAGATATGTCGCCGTGCGCCTCCCCGACCTGATCATTGTCGATGGCGGCAAAGGCCAGCTTTCCTCCGCCTGCCGCGAACTCCAGCGCCTCGGGTTGCACGAGTTGCCAATCATCGGACTGGCGAAGGAGTTCGAGGAAATCTATCGGCCGAGCCGAGCGCTGCCACTCCAGCTGCCGGAGGACTCGGGCGCGCTGCGCTTGCTCCAGCGTATCCGCGATGAGGCGCATCGTTTCGCCAATACCTATCACCAGCTCCTGATGAAGAAACGGATCGGCGAGAGCATCCTCGACGATTGTCCCGGGGTCAGCCAGAACCGCAAAAGTCTGCTCCTGCGAAAATTTGGTTCGGTGCAACGCCTGCGCAAAGCGAGCGTCGAAGAAATTGCATCGACCGAAGGAATAGGCCAGAAGTTGGCGGAGGAAGTGCATCGCTTTCTGCAGCGGCACTGAGCGCTCTGGAGCAGAAGAATTTGAACCACAGATTACGCGGATAAAACGGATCGGAGATAGTTTGAGCTTCACCTTCTTGTCCAAAATCCGCGCTCATCCGTGTCATCCGCGGTTTCTTCTGCTTTTTCTTTTCCTTCCACTGGCGGTCGTGGCGCAGGAACCGGTTGCTCCCTCCGCCACGCCCTTCGAGGAAACGATCAAGCCAACCTGGGAGACGCAGAAACAGGCGCGCACTTATGTCCTCGATATTCCCGCACCACGCGGCCAGATCACCGACCGTAACGGCGTCCCACTCGCCCAGAACAAACTGAGCTACAACCTAACGATCGATTTCCCGACCCCGCTGGATTTTTCTGATGCCCAGGCTCTCGTCCTATGCGCGCGAGCGGATTCGCACCGCCGGAAAAATGCTCGGTCGTTCGTTCGATATTCCCGACGGCGCCATCCTCCGGCATTATCACAACCGCGGATTCTTGCCCTTCGAGATCGCACAGGATCTGAGCGAGTCTGAGCTTGGGGAGCTGAAAGGCAACCTGCCCGCCGGACTTTCACTCAAGCCGGTGTATGTGCGCGTCTATCCGAACAAGAGTGTGGCGGGACAGGTCATCGGCTACACCGGGCGGACGAGTCGCAACGCCGACGGCATCATTGAGAACGGCCAGGTGCTTTGGCCGGAAACGGAGGGACGCGAGGGACTCGAGCAGACTTTCAACTCCATGCTCACCGGCCGGCACGGCAAATACAAGGTGACCTTCGATCGCGACGGCCGGAAAACTTCCGAGCGGATCGTGGAACCGCCGGTGCCCGGCTACAACATCGTCACCACGCTCGATTTGCGCCTCCAGGAACTGGCGGAAAAGGCGCTCGCCGCCAAAGCGAAACGCGGCGCAATCGTTATCATGGATCCGAACAACGGCGACATCCTCGCCCTCGCCTCGTGGCCGACTTTTGACCCTAACGAATTCATTCCCTCCATCTCGACCGCGAAATTCAAGGCGTTGCAGAGCGATCCGAACATTCCCCTCCTGCCACGGGCTTATCGTTCCGCCTACCCGCCCGGATCGACCTTCAAGGTAGCGGTGGGTCTGGCGGCGCTGGAGAGCAATACCATCACGCCCCAGGACGAGTACGAATGCGTGCCGGCGATGGATGTCGGCAACACCACCTTCCACAACTGGAAACACAGCGACCGCGGCTCGCTCAATTTCGTCCAGGCGCTGACCGAATCGTGCGATACGTGGTTTTACCAGGCCGGCATTGCGACCGGCGCCGGGCCGATCTTGGAATGGGCGGCCAAGCTCGGCTTCGGCGCGAAAACCGGGATCCCGTTGAAAGGCGAAGCGGAGGGCCGTTTGCCCAGCGACCAATACATGAAGGCAACCCACGGCCGGAAGATCCTCAATGGCGACATCGCCAACATGTCGATCGGCCAGGGCGACCTGCTCGTCACGCCGATCCAAATGGCGCAGGCCATGGCGATCGTGGCAAATGGCGGAACATTCTATCAGACCCGGCTCGTCGAGCAGGTGCAGACGGTCGGGAACGAAATCGTGGCGGCGTATTCAGTTCGGGCCAAAAAAACCATCGACGCTTCGGCCAACGTGATGGAGCTGATTCACACCGCGATGGTGGACGCGGTCAACGCGCCCGCCGGCACCGCCCACCAGGCAAGCCTCGACAAGGTTTCGGTCGCAGGGAAAACCGGCACGGCGCAATGGGGCCCGAAGGAGAAAGAGCGCACGGCGGCCTGGTTCGCGGGGTTCGTGCCGGCGGACCACCCCAAATACGCTTTCGCCGCCCTTTATGAAGGCGATGTCGGGAGCAAGGTGCACGGCGGCTCGGCCGCGGCGCCAATGATCGGGAGCATCCTGAGGCAGATCTACGACGAGAAAGGCGAAGAGACGAAGCCAGCAGCGGAAGAGGACAGCTCAGACTAACGACACAATTCGAGACCTGGCTATCGCTGTGGATAAAGGTCGAGGCTTTGATGTCGCTGGCCGAAGTATTTAAAGCAGCAGTTCCCGCGACGAACGCTCCGAGGGGATCAAACCCGAGATTGAATCCAGCACTGCCATCGAATACCCGCAGCAGCGCCAAGGTTGTCGAATCGTCGGCGTAGGTTTGCGTATCGGAATAGACCCAGAGCACGCCGCGCGGCTGAGTCAATGGAGTTTCATGCCGCGCTCGCCTAACAAATCCGGGATCTCCTGCCAAGCCGTTTCTCCCGCTTTCCGCTATGACAAAGGGCGACGGCTGGAGTTAACTATCAAATCTGCCATGCGGTCTCGCCTCATTCCAGCGCCCTTCTCATCGTGGGCCACGGTTCGACCGTCAATCCCGACTCAAGCGCGCCGAGTCTGGCCCAGGCGGTGGCGATCCGGGAGCGCGGGCTCTTCCGTGAAGTTGCCTGCTGTTTCTGGAAGGAAGAGGCGAGCTTTCGCGATGCGCTCCTCTTCTTCGATGATCCCGAGATCCGCGAAGTTTACGTCGTGCCGAATTTCATCAGCGAAGGATATTTCACCCAGACGGTCATCCCGCGCGAGCTGCAACTGGACAGTCGCCTAACAACCCGGCCGGGCGGCCAGGTTTGGAAATATTGCGAACCGGTCGGGAATCACGCCGCCGTCACCGAACTGCTCCTGCAACGGGCGCGGGAAGTCGCGCCCGACGTGCCGGACGCGGAGACGAGTCTGCTCATCGTGGGCCATGGGACGGCGCTGAACGACAACAGCGCGATCGCAGCCAAGCGCGAGGTGGAAAAGATCAGCGCACTTGGCCGTTACGCTTCGGTCCAGAACGCCTACATGGAGGAGGCGCCGCTCATCTCCGAGTGGGCAAGCCTAACGAAAACGCCGAACGTGGTGGTCGTGCCGTTTTTCATCTCCGACGGGCTGCACAGCTACCAGGACATCCCGGTTTTGCTCGGGATCGAGAGCCGAACCGACGGCCGCGGCCAGCCAGCGCGACATCTTTCGACGGAACCCGCATCGGCTCCACGGACGGGACTCTTTACTACGCAAGCGCTATCGGAACCGAGCCGCGGTTTGCCGAGATCATCATCGAGCAGGCGGAAGCTTTCGACGGTGCGGCCCTTGATCTCAGCCCGATTTCATAAAGGTTGTTCTGGCGAAACGGCGCCCGTGAAGAACAATTCAACCAAGCTTTTGCAGGACCTCGCGGCTTTTATTCTGGCTGCTCCAAAGAATCCGGGCTCGCTCAAGAAAGGCAGCCGAGATGGTCCAGGCGGAACGCGGTTATCGCTGGATCGGGATCTACAAGATCCAGCGCGGCGACTTCGTGATCGCGGCCGCGACCGGCAAAGAGCCGCCGACGTATCCGCGTTTTCCGAAAACCCAGGGCCTCTGCGGCGCCGTCGCAGAAACAGGCCAGACTCTAATCGTTGGCGACGTGACGCAAGGATCCGCGCTGGCTGCCGGCTTTCTGGACGACGAACTCCGAGATTGTGGTGCCGATGTTCTGTGAATCGAACGGGCACGATCATCGGCGTGATCGATGTGGAGAGCGAAAGGCGCGACGCCTTCACTGAAGACGATCGCGATTTTCTCGAGCATGTCGCGGTCGTGATGGCACGCCGGATTTGCGCGAAGAAAACGGCCGGTAAAAAAGAACGGGGCGGCCAAGAAAACGAAGCATGCTCCCGCGCATTAGGCGGGTGCTGGCGGAATGGCTGGCCGCGGGCGCGCGCGGCATTGGGCAGATCGAGATCCGGCAAAGCGAGCAACGGTTTCGCCCTCTCTCATCGCGAGGACGCAGGCGCGCGAGGATCTGAAGATCCATCGTTCGCCTAACGACGCGGTGGAATTGGCGAAATTCGACGACCACGGGCAATTACCGCCCGCTCAAGACCGCGCCCAACCTTCGCCACGGCTGGCGCCTGGAAGTGGCGGATCTCGCCGAGCTGCAAGAGGCGCTCGATCTTGTTTTATCCCGGCCGGCTGGCGGCGCTGGCGGCCTGGGAAGCGAATCGCCTCACGACCACGCCGCTGCGCGCGACGCTCGATCGCCAGACCGGCATGTATCGCGCCGCGGCCAAGATATCGCGACGAACAGATGGAAACGCTGGTCGGTCGCTTCTGCCGCTCGCAAGGCGGGGCGAGCCGGGATGTTTGCGCACGATTCTCTGGGCGCGCGACGCGACCGGCGCACGGCCTTCGCTGCGGCTGCCGCTCGACAAGTTCATCGCGCCGCTCGACCAGACGGGCCGCGGGCGAAAAGGTGATCCCGCTCCTCTGCCAGGAAGCGTGCAATCTGCTCGTGGCCGAGGCGCGCAAGGTGGTGAAGGGCGACCCGGTCGTTGAAGGCCGAAGCGTGAAGCAAGATTTCGCCGCCTCCGCGCTTCCACGCTTCAACTCTGCACCGCTTTAACGCAGGATGCCCTCTGTGGCATGAAAACCTATCGCGCGAGGACCGTCGTCACGATGGATGGCCCGCCGATCGACGACGGCGCGGTCGCGATCACGGGCGACCGGATCGCGGCGGTGGGACGCTTCGCTGAGATCGATACGCGCGAGCGGCGCCGTGACGGATCTCGGGCGAGGTGGTCGCTGCTCCCGGGCCTGATCAACGCCCATTGCCACCTGGATTTCACCTCGTTGCGCGGGGTGATCCCGCCGCAGCGCTCGTTTGCCGATTGGATTCGACAGATCAACGGACTGCGCCGCGAACTTTCCGAGGAGCGATTATCTCGCGTCGATCGCGCAGGGATTCGTGGAAGCCAAACGCTGGGGCACGACCGCGATCGCGAATGTCGAGTCCGTCCCGGCGCTGCTGGCACGAATGGCGCCGCCGCCTTTGCGGACATGGTGGTTTGCCGAGCTGATCGACGTGCAACCGCGACTGTCTGCCGCGGACATGATCGAGAGCGCACTCGCCGCTTTTCAGGAGCAAGGAGAGATGGCTGGGCGGATTTGGGCTGAGCCCGCACGCGCCCTACACGGCTTCTGCGGAATTGTTGCGCCACACGGCGGCAGTCGCTCGGCAAAACAAGCTGCAAGTCACGATGCACGTGGCCGAGGCGCACGCGGAAATGGAAATGTTTCACGATGGCCGCGGCACCTTATTCGAGCTCCTGCGAAGCCTCGGCCGCCCGATGGACGATTGCGGGAAGGGAAAAACGCCTCTGGCAGTGATGCTCGACCGCGAGGTGCTCGATGAACACTGGATCGTCGTCCACCTGAACGAACTCACGGAAGATGACTTCGCGCGGCTCGAGGGCGGACCGCGCTTCCACATCGCGCATTGCCCGCGCAGCAGTCGCTACTTCAGGCACCGGCCTTTCGCGCTTCGCCGCGTGCTCGACCTCGGCTTCAACGTCTGTCTCGGGACAGACAGTCTCGCGAGCAACTCTTCCCTCAGCCTTTTCGCAGAAATGCAAACCCTCCGGGACGCGCACCCGTGGCTGGCCCAGGAACGAATCCTGGAGATGGCGACGGTGAACGGCGCGCGGGCCTTGAATCAGGCGCAAGCGCTGGGCAAAATCCGCGCCGGATTCCAAGCCGACTTGATCGCGTTACCCATCGAGAGTGAATCCGGCGACGTCTTCGAAAAAATGGTCGCCTGGGACAAAGAAGTACCGTGGATGATGCTGGCCGGGGTCGAGTCGCCGCGCGACGCCTGAGGCGATTCTCATATTTGCCTTTCCTTTTCTCAATCTTGAAATACTCTCCGCCCTGAGAATATGGCCAAAATCATCATCATAGACGATGAGCCGGCAATGGTGGAGGTCATCGTCACGCTCTGCCGCGAGAAGGGGCATCAGGTTTTCCCATTCAGCTCCGCCGCCAAAGCCGTCGAGCAAATGGAATCGATCGAACCACAGATCGTCATCACGGACGTAAAGATGGAGACCATGAGTGGGTTCGACGTTCTGCGCCACGTAAAGGAAAATCACAAGCAGACGCTGGTGATTCTGATCACGGCCTACGCCTCGGTCGACACCGCGATCGAAGCGATGAAGATGGGCGCACACGGCTACGTGCCGAAGCCGTTCAAGATCGACGAGCTCCAGATGACGGTGCAGCGCGCCCTCGAGTTCCAGTCCGCCCGGCAGGAAAACACCTACCTGCGCAAGGAACTCAAGAACAAATACAAGTTTGAAAACATCATCGGCTCCAGCAGCAAAATGCAGCTCGTCTACAACCTGATTAACAAGGTCGCCGACACCGACAGCACGGTTTTGATCCACGGAGAAAGCGGCACGGGCAAGGAGCT
Source organism: uncultured Verrucomicrobiae bacterium (assembly GCA_963738045.1). Lineage (GTDB taxonomy): Bacteria > Verrucomicrobiota > Verrucomicrobiia > Chthoniobacterales > UBA10450 > Palsa-1392. The sequence continues at coordinate 30,590 of CAVTUX010000010.1, forward strand.
GGTCGCGCGCGGACTGCACTTCAACAGCAACCGGCAGCATCACCCTTTCGTCGCGATCAATTGCAGCGCGCTGCCCGAGAATTTGCTCGAATCGGAACTGTTCGGACACAAGAAGGGCGCCTTCACCGGCGCGGTCTCGGACAAGCGCGGCCTGTTTGAGGAAGCGAACCTCGGCACGATCTTTCTCGACGAAATCAATTCGATGGCGACTTCGCTCCAGACGAAGCTGCTCCGCGTCCTGCAGGAACGCGAGGTGCGCCGCGTGGGCGACAACAAGAGCGTGCCGGTCAACGTCCGGGTGGTCGGGGCGACGAACGAGCCGCTCCAGCCGAAAATTCGCGACGGTTCTTTCCGCGAAGATCTTTATTACCGGCTGGCCGTCATCCCGGTGGAGATTCCGCCCCTGCGCGAGCGCCTCGAGGATGTGCCCCTGCTCGTGAACCATTTTCTGCAAAAGCAGGCGGGGCAGACCGGCGGCGATCCAAGGAAGATCGATCCAAAAGCGGTCGAGCTGCTTTGCCGATATGATTACCCGGGCAACGTGCGCGAGCTCGAAAATGCCATCGAACGTGCCTGCGCCCTGTGCGAAGACAACCTGATTATGCCCAACGATCTTCCCCCGCAGATCATCGAGCATGCGGGCGAAAATACGGGCCGGAAGGGGCGGGGCGCCGTGCCCGTCGGCAAATCGCTCGATGAATTCATCCAGGAGCAGGAGCGGGAATACATCGAAGCGACGCTCGCGAAATTCAAAGGCGCGCGCGAAAAGGCGGCCAGCGTGCTCGGCATCAGCATGGCGACGCTCTATCGCAAACTCGAGATCAAGGGCAAGAAGTAGCGGTGTAACGGCGGGCCTTTCGCCGCAGATGCCCACTCAGGCCCGCACTCGATCCGAGCCCGCCCTGGCATTCCTCTTTGTTCCTGCCCACCATCGGCACCGCAAGATATTCTCCCGAACCCTATTCCTATTCTGTGGGCGCTCGCTTGAGCAAAGGGCTAGGCGACATCGTGCAGTTTCAAGCACATGGGCAGGAAGGCAATGCCGTGTGTCTTCACCACCGGGCCAACCGGCCTAAAACCAAAGCTCTCGTATACAGGGACGGCGATCAGGCTCGAGTTCACCGTGAACTCGCCGGGGTTACCGGAGTGAAGGGCTCTATCCCGCGCCCGGCTCCAAAGCTCCCGGGCGATACCCTGGCGTTGACGATCCGAATCAACAAACAGATGAAAGAGATGACAATTGTCTCGAAGAGCGATGAATCCAACGAGTGCTCCGTCCTCTTCCGCAACGAGGTAGATGTAGCGCGGCGAACTCAGGTAGTGAGCCTCAGCCTCGCCTGAGACTGACGCGAGGAACTCCTCGGCACCTGCGCCTGTCGGGTCGAGCGTGAGCATTGGCTGGAAGCTTTGAATCAGCGACGCAATCCGGTTCGCATCAGTGGGACTGCCAGGGCGTATGTTCATGAACCCTGGCGAGACCCTATCGCGATTTCGCCCAGAGACGTCCGAAGGCGCATCCCTACCATCTGAAGTACGCTCATAACATCTAGGGCGGCCCAAGCATCAGCCCCACGGCCGAAAGCGTTTGATCTCGAATGGCGTGCCGCGGATCGCGACGAAATCGCTGGTTGCAATAGCGAGCCGTCCTTCATGAGGCGGGACGTATGCGCCGCGCGCTCCAGACGATACTTGCGACGAGCGGCAGGCAAAAGAGCGAGCCGATAATGAGCACCGCAATAAGCCCGGGAATCTGCAGATACTCACCGAGTTCGATCCTGAATTTCTCTGGGGCCATCAGGCCGCTGACCAATTCGGGCAGGCCAAATACCACTAACAGCACGGTATCCACGCAGGCGATGAATGCCATGCGGGGGCCGGGTCGGTTGAGCAGCGCAATGCAGGCACTGGCGAGAGCCGCGGCGACGATGCTTCCCGAAACCACAGTGACCATCGGCCCCGGGGCAATATGTAACCAACCCGCGTTGAAGCCCCTATACTCTGGGTCAAGTAGACCCCGGAACGGGGCCACGAGGTCGACCAGCACGAAGAGGAAATTGGTCGCGGCCACACCCATCGCGGCCCAGGTCCAGCGCCGCTTCGCAGCAAACACTGCAGCCACGCCGACGTAAGCCAGGCATGCGGCCAACCCCACGTATAGCCAATTCACTTTCATCTGTTCAATCCGTTGAAGTGCATGCCGCAGCGCGCTCCAGCTTGCCCATGTGTGCGTCTGTCTGCGAAGTAAGAACCGATTTGTCGCGGCCTACGACAACAAAATGGGAGCGAATGAAGCAGGTTGGGGGAACTGCGACATCGCCGTCAAGCCTGGAGGGTGAGAAAGCAGGGGTCGGGTCAGGAGAATATTCGAGCGCTTCCCGTCAGCGGCCCGACGGTCGCGGCGGCTTCACGAGGCAAGAATATCCCCCTGAGCACCTTTCTTTGCGCTCGACGCCCGCGAGGTAGGCGGGCTTTCGATCCGGACCTGCCTTGGCCTTGCTTTTTGTTCCTGTCCACCATCGGCACCGCAAGAATATTCTCCGGACCTCTGTGGCCGCGCAAAATGATACTCTACTTAGGACTGACCACAGGACACGTTCCGCTTCGCCCGACGGCATAAGTCACATTGCACTCCGACGCCAAGAGCGGAGGTGCGGATAGGAGTATCAGCCGCTGAAGAATCTTCAGCGGACAAAGAAGCGGAAGCGTGCCCAAAGACAACCTGAACCCATCAAACAACCACACCAATGTAATCAGTAAGACTACCAACTCACCCGTTGACACTCTTCATAGGGGTTAGACGCCTCGGTGTCGCCATCGCGACAAGCGTGGCACTAGCAAGCCAAGACAAAATGCTACGAAAAGCGACCATGGGAGTGCAAGCGTCCAGACGTGGATCGGTCTCAGTGGCCTAAGATAAAGTGCCAAAAGCATGGGAAGGGGCGCCCAAATCCATGTCAAGGCAAGCCAAAGGGAATTATGATGCGGCTCCCCTCGCTCCATCGCGTATGAAGCCGATATCAGCAGCCCCACGAGTTGGCAGGTGACAAGAAAGTGCGCGAGGGCACCCACGATAAATGCGATAACCGAAAAGCGCTTCATCGTCTAGACCTTATGGCTGCGGTTGCGGGGTGAAGGCGCGAGCACGGGGTTGAAAAGGAGGGTGTGTTTGCCGTTCATATTTACTCGCGGGCTACGCCTCCTTTTTGAGGGGGAGCAGAGCCGCAGCAACGGCCGGGACCCGAGGGATCCGGAGCGTTGCAGTTTTAACAAGAGAGAACCAGCAAACACACCAATGAAAAAAGAACTCTATCTGGGACTGGATGTCCACAAGGATCGGATCGCCACCGCGGTGGCCGAGAGCGGGCGCACTGGAGAGGTGCGCGACAACGGAGTCATCAGCAATGATCTGCAGGCGCTGGAGAAGTGGATGGCACGGCTGCGCAAGGGGCATGGGAAGGAAGTGCGCCTGCACGCCTGCTACGAAGCGGGGCCGTGCGGGTTTGGGATCGCGCGGCGTTTGCACCAACTGGGGATCGAGTGCGAGGTAGTGGCTCCCTCCATGATCCCGCGGCGACCGGGCGAGCGGATCAAGACCGACCGGCGCGATGCGCGCAAACTGGCCCGGCTCCTGCGGGCCGGGGAACTGACGCCGGTTTACATTCCTGAAGCGACGGACGAAGCGATGCGCGATCTGTGCCGGGCGCGGACCGATGCGGTGGACGATCGGCGCCGCGGGCGCCATCGTTTAAAAGGGTTCCTCCTGCGCCACGGGTATCGTTACCAGGGCAAGAGCAACTGGAGCGCGGCCCATGAGCGCTACCTGCGCGAGCTGGTCCTGCCCCATCCGGCCATGAAAGTGATCCTGGAAGAATATCTCCAGGGAATCGCGGCGGCCGGAGAACGGATCGGTGGCGTTGCGAGGGGGCGATGCGCGATCTGCTGGAACAATGGCGGCTGGCGCCGGCGGTGCGCGCCCTCATGGCCCTGAAAGGTTTTCGTACCGTGGCGGCCATGATCCTGGTGAGTGAGTTGGGAGAGGTCCATCGCTTTCGTCATCCGTGCCAAGTCATGGCCTATCTCGGGCTGGTCCCAGGCGAGCACACTTCCAGTGAGAGACGACGCCAGGGTCATATCACCAAGTGCGGTAACTCGCATCTGCGCTGGCTGCTGGTCGAGTGCGCCCAGCATTACGCGACTGCGCCCAAAGTGAGCCAGGAACTAAGCCGGCGCCAGGAAGGACAGCCCCGCCAAGTGCGCGCCCTGAGCTGGAAAGTCCAGAACCGCCTGCACGCTCGTTACACCCGGCTCCTCGCCCGCCGCTTGCATCGCAACAAGGCGATCGTGGCCATCGCACGCGAGCTCTCCGGCTTTATCTGGGAACTGTTGCGTACCCAGCCCTGCTACGAAGCGCCTGGCAGATCGGTTTTACCAAAGAGTTGAAGGGTTCGAGGGGAACAGACGGAACAAGGAGGAACACCAGGAAAGAGAATCACTACTTCAGCAGAAGCGGATCTGAGGCGGCCGGGTCACGGTAGCCAATCCACGAGTTCTCTTTGCGTTAAGGCCGGAGCAATCCAACCCGAGCACGCGTCACCTAGACTGTTGGACCAAGGCTGCGGTGAATAAAAAGAATGCGGATAGGTCCTGGGATCAGGATAGCCCGCGCATATCAGCATAACCAACCGCCGGGAAACTAACTCACCCGACTGATCAGCCGCCTCCGACCCGCTCCTGCTCCCTCTTTAAAATGAAAGCGATCCCAACACTCGCACCAGACTCCTTTTGCCATTTGACAGATCGACAGCCATATCAACGAGAACAAGCTGAGCTGCTGCGGGCGAGAGCGCGCGGGGCGGTGGGAGGTGAGGTCCGAGTCATGGAAATCTTGGGCGTACGCCGGCCAGTGGTTGGCTGCATCGTCCGGTTAGGCTCTTTGCTGCGGAAGGGGCGACTAGATATTTGAATTGAGTTCTTGTCCGGGTCTTTCGCATTCGCAAACAAGTAGCCGTTGGCTCGATGGGTACTGCCGAACTCGAGACCAAGCCTGGCGCTTTTTCTCTTGAACGCCTCTACATCCTTCACTGCGAAGACGAGCTTTATCGCTACTTGTCCCAATTTCAGGCTTTTTGCTGCCGGATGGATCAAGACGATTGAGCTCCCCTTTGCTGAACTTAGCTCGATGAGCCCCTCAGCCTTACTCCTGGAGGTAAGGCCAAAGTGCCTCTGGTAAAAGCGAGCCGTCGTCTCCGTATCACGCGCGTAGATCATGATGGCATACATCTCGGGAATCATAAATACAGGTACCGGCCTAGACCTTATGGCTGGGGGCGCGGGGTGAGCGCGCGAGCACGGGGTTGAAAAGGAGGGTGTGTTTGCCGTTCATATTTACTCGCGGGCTACGCCTCCTTTTGAGGGGGAGCAGAGCCGCAGCAACGGCCGGGACCCGAGGGTTCCGGAGCGTTGCAATGTTTAACAAGAGAGAACCAGCAAACACACCAATGAAAAAAGAACTCTATCTGGGACTGGATGTCCACAAGGATCGGATCGCCACCGCGGTGGCCGAGAGCGGGCGCACTGGAGAGGTGCGCGACAACGGAGTCATCAGCAACGATCTGCAGGCGCTGGAGAAGTGGCTGGCACGGCTGCGCCAGGCGCACGGGAAGGAAGTGCGCCTGCACGCCTGCTACGAGGCGGGGCCGTGCGGGTTTGGGATCGCGCGGCGTTTGCGCCAACTGGGGATCGAGTGCGAGGTAGTGGCTCCCTCCATGATCCCGCGGCGACCGGGCGAGCGGATCAAGACCGACAAACGCGATGCGCGCAAGCTGGCCCGGCTCCTGCGGGCCGGGGAACTGACCCCGGTCTACATTCCCGAAGCGACCGACGAAGCGATCCGGGATCTGTGCCGGGCGCGGACCGATGCGGTGGACGACCGGCGCCGGGCGCGCCATCGCTTAAAAGGGTTCCTCCTGCGCCATGGTTATCGTTACCGGGGCAAGAGCAACTGGAGCGCGGCCCATGAACGTTACCTGCGCGAGCTGGTCCTGCCTCATCCGGCCATGAAAGTGATCCTGGAAGAGTATCTGCAGGGGATCGCGGCGGCCGGGGAACGGATCGAGCGCTGCGAAGCGGCGATGCGTGATCTGCTGGAGCAATGGCGGCTGGCCCCGGCGGTCGCGCGCCCTCCAGGCGCTGAAAGGTTTTCGCACCGTGGCGGCCATGATCCTGGTGAGCGAGCTGGGAGAAGTGCATCGCTTTACTCATCCGCGCCAGGTCATGGCCTATCTGGGGTTAGTGCCCACGGAGGACACTTCGAGTGACCGCCGGCGCCAGGGTCACATTACCAAATGCGGCAACCCTCACGTGCGCTGGTTACTGGTCGAGTGCGCCCAGCATTACGCCGCCCCGCCCAAAGTGAGCAAGGAGTTGAGCCGGCGCCAGGAAGGGCAACCCCGGCAGGTGCGCGCCATCAGTTGGCGAGCGCAGAACCGCTTGCACCAGCGCTACACCCGCCTGCTCGGGCGGCGCCTCCATCGCAACAAGGCGATCGTGGCCATCGCGCGCGAGCTCTGTGGTTTTATCTGGGAACTCTTGCGCACCCAACCCTGTTACGAGGCGCCAGCCACTTCTGTCTAAAGGGAGGCAGTTCGAGGGGAACAGTCACGTAGGAACCAATCAACAAGGAGGAAAAGACCGAACAAAGAAAAGCGACACACATAAGCCAAAGCAGGAGCGGATCCGAGGCGGCCGGTCACGGTAGCCAACCCACGATGTCTCGTTGCGTTAAGGCGCTGGAGCAATCCCAGCCCAAGCACGCGTCACCTAGACTGTTGGACCAAGGCTGCGGTGAACAAAAAGAATGCGGATAGGTCCCTGGTCCCGCATTAGCGGGACCGGACAGCCCGCGCATATCAGCATAACCAACCGCCGGGCAACTAACTCACCCCGACTGATCGAGCCGCCTCCGACCCGCTCCTGCTCCCTCTTTAAGATGAAAGCGATCCAAACACTCGCACCAGACTCCTTTTGCCCCTTGACAGATCGACAGCCATATCAACGAGACCAAGTGAGCTGCTGCGAGTGGGAGCGCGCATTCCAGCGGGTGAAAGAGTGCGGGCTATGGGAACCGAGGTCGTACGTCGGCTCGCAGTCAGCTCGAGCGTCTGGTTAGGTCTCATTTCGCTCCAGTCTGCGATAACCGAGAAAGAGGAGTAGGAGGAAAGCGAGAATGAGCGAGATAAACTTCAGAACGTCGGCAAGCTCCGACCAGTAAGTGAAGTAGCCATCGCCGATGCTCAAGATACCACCGAACATGAGACCGGCACCAACTCCTGGCAAGCGCGAATACGCGCCTGCCAGGAGTGCGACCAGACCAAGAGGAACGGCAAATGCAAACAAGTGCTCCTGAAACCGCTTTTCAGCCGCTTTGTATGCATCCATGTCCAGCGGCGAAGCGGTCTCGTCGTATCGTCCGCGCAGGTGGAACTGTTCCCATTTGGGCGGATGAACAAAAGTGCTGACCCCGTAGTGAATCAGCATCGGAAAAACCACCGCGATTCCGAATCCGAGAGCGATTTTCTTTGCAATCATACGGAGCGCGGCACAGA